>JAEXSP010000015.1 GCA_023453795.1 Bacillota bacterium | reverse complement strand
GTGCCTAAAATCTTGTTAAGAACTGCTTTTACAGTACTTTTGCTTAGTTTTGCTGTTTGAATATTAATGGCTAGAGAAAAGGGACTGTCCCTAATCAGATTTTATCTGATTTTGAGACAGCCCCTTGGTTTGAGCGTTTTATTAGTGAAATAGCTGAAGTATGTGTTCAGAGACAAGGGCTCAATGCCCCCTGAGCTCTTTTATTTCTTCTTTAATGACAGGTTCACCCTGCCTGCTGCGTTAATATCAACTTTTTTCCCGGTACTGTCAGGTACATTCCCTGTGTATTTGAAGGTTCCCTTCATTGTGCGGTTTCCCGTAGCTTTATCCTTTGTTATGGTGCAGTCGAAGGCTACGGTAATGTCCTGGTTGCTAACCGAAAATTTCATTTTTCCGTTTGAATAAGTAAGGGGTGAAGTTGCACCGGCTTCATTAAGCCCGCTGATCTTTGCTCCGCCTGTCTTATTGTCATACATGTATATGTCGATTTCCATTCCATTGTCTTGATTCAAACCGGCCTGATTAGATTTCTCAAAATTTTTGTCTGAACTTGTAATCTTTGTGAAAGCCATGGTTCCAGACCAAGGTCCGGATAGATTCTTTACATTCCCTGATCCTCCTCCAAAGAGTACGCTGATAATATACCCTATTGCAAGACCTATAACCAATGTTCCTGCTATAATTCCGGCAAAAATTCCTTTCCCGGTTTTTCTTGCTGATGGAACATTTTCATTAAGCAATTCAGGGAGTTCGGCGTCAGTTTCGGCTTCCGGATTGATTTCAGGTGTTTCATTACCTTCTTCCGGAATATTACCTTTTGCTGCATCCTCAATATCTTTCGCACATTGAGGACAGGATCCGTTTTCATCTAACTCGGACCCGCAGGTTGAACAAGACTGTTTTGTTTCATCCATCGTATCACCTCATCATATATTTTGGAAGGAAATAATCCCCACGATTTATAATTATATCATATTTTGAGATATAATTATAACTAGGATTACCTAAATTGTTGAACTTTATTTATTTTGGAAGAATTTTATTTTTTACTGTAGAAATAAAAGCAATGCTTACCCTATCCCTTTGACAGCCTTTCCAGCCTTCTGCCAACATCTGAAGCGAACCTTTCGATATAGTCCCTGACGAATTCTTTAATATTAATTGAAGCGTCAGTGATCAGTGGTGTCAGATCCATGCCGTAAATAAGGGCTGACGAGCCATCCGTATAATGTGAAGCCATATATGTTGCATTGGCGATTCTTCTCCCTGCAGTTGCCAAATCATATCTTTTTCCCCCGCAGATCTGGGAATCGTGTACACTTACAACAGCAGATGCTATGTTGGGATGAGCGGAGACATCAAATAGGACCTTGTCTTCATCGTTAAGCCAGTCAAGGCTCCTCCAAACTTCACAACCGTAAAGCTTTTCCGGGCGTATGTCTTCAGGAAGCTCTCTTAAAGCTTGAACTGCCTTAATGGCAACACTCACATGTGTATCGTGCTTATCCGCAAGGTTATGTGTATAGACTATTTTAGGCCGTGCCGAGGTAACCAGTGCTTTGATTTCATCCGTAACTAAACTGTTTTTCGGATCCTTGGCTTCTGAGCTTGAATAATTCAAAAGAGCCAAAGCCCCGTATTCCCCTACGAATGCAGCTTTCTTTTGCTCCAGCTGTCTAACGGCTTGCAGCTGTTCGCCTGAATAACCGGCATATAATCCGTTCCTTGGACTGCCTGCGCCATCTGTAACAACAACAGCAAAAAACCATTCATCTTCTCTGCCGAAACACTTCAGTATACCTTCTCCAGCCATTATTTCGATGTCGTCCTGATGAGCGGAAATTGCCATGTGAGTGGTTCTTTGAACCGCTTTATCCGTTGGCCTTCCGTCCGGAATGAAAAATTTGGCACCGCTGTTTCTTAGTTTCATAATATCCTCCATGAAATAAATACAATGTTATTTTACCACTTAATTAAAAATGATGCATGGAATAAAAAGATCGGGGAGGGAGCTTGTTGATTAAAGTGAATTATTTACCAAGTTAATCCAAAGTCAAAATTTACTTTAGTAGGAACCATGAATTTTCAGAAGCTGGACGATAGCTATGAAATTAAGATACCGGCTGACCTGAAACTGTAAATATTCTGGGAAAAGGGTGCAATGTTTCAATTTATTTGATATCATATAAGTAATAAGCGGTTGGGGGATTAACTCAGCGGGAGAGTGCTACCTTCACACGGTAGAAGTCACTGGTTCGAACCCAGTATTCCCCACCAATACAGCGGCGGTAAAGAAAAAAACCTGCCGCTTTTTCTATGGTTCAGGCCCACGTTATTTCTATAAAAAATTTTTCATAAATTCATAAAGGATATCCACGTTTTCACGTATTTTTTCTTCGTCCATATGCCCATATCCGAGAAGCAGCTTGTCCTTGTGGCTGCCCTTAATTATACAATGATGTTCAACCGGGACGGCATATATGCCATGTGCTTTTCCAAGCCTCACAAAATCACTGTCAAAATCCACTCTGTGATATTGGAGAGCAATGTGAAGCCCGGCTTCATCGCCCCATGGCCGAAATGACTTTCCGAAGCTCTTGTTAAGCGAATCAAGAAGGACTTGCCTCCTGCTTGAATAAACCTTCCTCATTTTATTAATATATCGCTCAAGTTTTCCGCTGCGTATGAACTCAGCAAGTGCCGCCTCCTCAAAGGGGGTGTTCTGTACATCCGAATAAGTGCGGATTTTACGCCATTTGGAATGCAGATGGGCAGGAAGAATGATATAACCGATCCTGAGTGCAGGAAACATGATCTTGCTGAAAGTCCCTATATAAATAACCCGATCCGGGTCCATTGAATAGAGTGGCGTTATAGGTGAACCGCGGTAGCGGAATTCACTGTCATAATCATCTTCTATGATATATGAGTTGTTTTCTCTCGCGAATCTTATCAGGGATGTGCGTCTTGCGGCAGGTAATATCCCGCCTAAAGGAAATTGGTGGGAAGGTGTAACATATATTGCACAAGCTTCAACAGGTTTTAGGAGCTCTGTCCTCAAGCCGTTTTCATCAACGGGGATCGGATGGACAGTATACCCTGATCTCTGTAATACCCTAAGCATTCCCGTATGACAAGGATCTTCCGTGAGCATGTCTTTTTTTCCATTTTCAAATAATCCCGACAGCAAGTGAAGAGCCTGGGTTGCACCCGCTGTTATAAAGATATTTTGAGGGTTGACTGATATGCCTCTGCTTCGAAAAAGCCAGAAAGCTATTTGCTCACGGAGTTCCGGAAGTCCCTCCGGTCCGGAATAATCCCATAAAGCATCATGCATGGATTGGGAGGCCTGCTGCTGAAGCCGGAGCCACAGCTTTTTGGGAAAGCTGTTCAAATCAGGCCTGCCTGTTCTGAAATCTGCCTTATATATCACTTGCTTGATATATTCATTATCCGTAAGGGATGCCGCCTTATTGATTTTTTCCAGTACGATTCCGCCGGACACTCGGGTTGATGAGCCTTTGACAGTTTCGGTAAAGCCTTCTGCAGACAACATTTCATAGGCTTCCAGGACTGTATTTCTGGAAACTCCAAGTTGCTTTGCCAGCTGCCTGGTTGACGGGAGTGCTTCGCCTGGGCGTATCAGACCCTCTATCATATTATCCCGCAGGGTTTGGTAAATTTGGCGGAATAACGGTATTTCCCCGTTAGGCTGCAATTCGATACCAAACATTTTATCCTCCAAGTGGTACTGTCATAATACATAAAATTGGCTCTTCAACAGTACCGGTATATTTTGTATTATTATACCACCGATTACTTATGTATTGCAATTTACAGGAGGGGTATAATGAAGCGTTACATTGGTGAATTTTATCTTTGCATGGCGTTTATGCTTGCGGGGTCATCAGTTGTTGCTGCAAGGTATGTTTCAGATAGTCTTGGAACCTTTACGATAACAGCGATAAGTCTTGGATTTGCTGTATTGGGATTACTTCCAGCCTGTATCGGGAAGCTTAATAAAAGCCTGAAAGGAATGGGGCTGAAAGCTTGGATGCTGGTTTGCTTTCAAGCCTTATTCGGTATTTTCCTGTTCAGGATGTTTCTTTTAAACGGGCTGCTGAGAACAACCTCAGGTGAAGCGGGAATACTTACAGGGGTAACCCCTGCAGCAACAGTGCTGATCGCATGGGTTTTTCTCAAGGAACCTCTTAAAAAGGCCGATCTTGGAGGCCTGATCTGCACAGTTTCAGGAATATTCGTGCTGCAAGGGATTTTACAACCTTCAAACCTGCTGAACAGCAGGCATATTGCCGGAAATCTTCTTGTTATCCTTGCTGCGTTATGTGAATCTATTTTTAATGTCTTTTCAAAGCTCAGTAGTTTCAAAAGCTCTCAGAAAGGGAATCTTGATCCGGTTGTTCAAACCTTTCTTGTTTCCGGTGCAGCCCTGGTTTTATGTCTAATCCCCATGTACAGGGAAAATCCCGTTAAATCATTAACCGCTATTGGCATCGGCCAATGGCTGGCACTGGTTTGGTACGGCCTGTTTGTTACGGCTTTGGCCTTCATTTTCTGGTATGCAGGCATAAAAAGAAGCAAAATAACCGTTGCTGCCGCATTTTCGGGGATGATGCCTTTGACCTCTCTGGTGCTTTCTGTGATTATTCTCGGGGAGAGGCCGGGTTGGCAGCAGTGGATAGGTGGACTGCTGATTGTATCGGGTATGCTGCTGGCCGGTACCCGGGACGCAGTATCTGAGAGACCTGAAGTAAATGCCGAAGACGTAAGGATTTGAAAAAAAGGAGTTGGCCTATTATTTTGTGATTTATCAAAAAAATAAAGGTATAATTAAGGCGGAAGGATATGAAGGAATTCCTGGCTGAAAAGAAAGTGCGATATAAAGCAAAACGGCCGGTGCATCCGATTCATGCAACCAGCCGTCAGCCTGCTTTTATAAAGCAGCTTTCACATGTGAACATTTACTTTCTTGAAGTCCGAATTTAAATTTCCTTTGGACTCAGTCCTTTCATTTTTATTTTTTGTGAACCTTCTACTATTGGTTCTGATATATATCTACCCCGATTACAATATTTAAAACAAAAAATATAAAAAAAATATAAATTTTTAATAATAGGGAACTTTTTTTGCCTCCGGTTATTCTTATATGTGAAGGGGGAGACGCAATGGAGACAAACGACTTGGTTAAAAAAGCCTGCGCAGGCGACAAGGAAGCCATGATAAGTCTTGTCATGGCTAAAAAAGATGAATACTACAAGCTGGCTTATACATACCTTCTCAACGGACATGACTCTATGGATGCCATGCAGGACATGATCGTGCTTCTTTTTAAGTACATCGGAAGCCTGAAAAAACATGATGCCTTTTATAGCTGGAGCAAGACAATACTCGTAAACTGCTGCAGAAATATCCTTAAAAAGCGAAAAAAGATAGTTCCTTTGGAACACGACAGTCAGGAGCAGTACATCGAAAACTACCAGTCAAAAGAACAGAAAATTGACATTGAGAAGCATATAAAGCGTTTGAACGTGAACCAGCAGGAAGTACTCAAGCTGAGGTATTATATGGGCATGGATTATGAATCCATTGCAAAATTGACCAAGGTTCCCCTTGGCACCGTTAAGTCAAGGATTTCTAAAGGTCTTGACAAGCTAAAGGAAGTATTCGGGGGTGAATATTGATGGATAAGATAGAAGAAATTCTGAAGGACAAAGAGAAGGAATTTGAAAATATTAAAGCTCCGGAGGATTTGGAAGAAAAACTGAGGGAGGCTTTAGACCGGAAACCGGAGGTTAAACGCTCTAAGGTATGGAAGGGAATAGCTGTTGCAGCCGGACTGATCACAGCTATAGGGCTCGGAAGCCTTAGCTTTATTGATTTCGGCGGGGATTCGGCAACAACGGATTACAGGAATGTTAAGGCAGGCGGCTCAAACGGTGCTTTTGTCTCTAATGCAAGAGAGAAAAGTTTAGGAGCAAATAATTATACTAAAGCATCAAGTTCAGATAATGAGCCCCTTATTGGCAGTTCAGTAGCTGATCGAACCATAACAATGAAATTTAATAAGGAAGTTGACCCTAACACTGATGTTACTTTCAGTGAAGCCGTAACTTCTGACAGCTCTACTGAAGATGCTCAGACTGTATCAAAAAGTGTAAGCACAAACAAGAAAATTATTAAGAATGCAAACGCTGCCATCAAAGCAAAAAAAGCTGAGGATGTCTTTAATAAAATTGCAAAATGGGTGAGTGCAAACGGAGGCTATGAATTCAGCAGGAACATTGATTCGAACGGAACCGATAAGCAGGTTAATGCCGAATTCAGAATAAATCCGGATAAATTAGCCGGAATGCTGGATTATTTGAACAGCGTAGGAAAGGTTACGGATTCACAGGTAGCAAGCTCGGACATTACAGATCAGTATCAGGATACTGCTGCAAGGCTTAAGGCCTTAAAAAAAGGCCGCGACCAGATGATGAAGGTGATGGACAAGGCAAATACCGTCAAAGACATACTCAGTGTTCAAGATGAACTGAATAAAATAAATGCGGATGTCGAATCCCTGCAGGGGCAAATAAATTCCTGGGATAAACAGGTGGCCGAATCCTCCGTGAGCATTACTATATTTGAGGAAAAGAACCCTTTGATATCGGATAAAAAAGTTGACTGGAAATTCAATTCCCCTTCCGAAGTACTGGAATCTATGAAGAATGGATTCGTAAAGACTGTTAATAACCTATTCAATGTGCTAATATGGATATTGGTCTTCTTGTCCTCTTCGGTGCCTTTTGTAATCATAGGAGCTATTTTGGTGTTCATTTTATGGAGGTTTATCAAGAAAAGGAGAGGCCGTATTTAGTTAATTTGACTATCCATTAAAAAACTTTAAAATTTTGGGGTGAGGATTGATGGGTCTCTCACCCCTTAGTTTTTATTGTTCAGCACTGCATTCCGCTGCGAAGGTTCTCTGACAGCTCTTTTCCTTTTAAGACTTCAACCAGCTTAAGAGCAAAATCCATAGTAGTTCCGGGGCCGCGGGAGGTTATGATCCTTCCGTCATGTACGACCCTTTCGGTGCAAACCTTGGCACCCTTCAGATCTTTTTCATAACCGGGATAACATGTAGCCGCTTTGCCGTTCAGCAAACCCATTCTTCCCAGAATAAACGGGGCGGCGCATATTGCAGCGATCCATTTGCCTTTCTGTGAATAATTCTCCAACAGAGACGCAACTCCCTGATGCTCATAAAGCCTATTTGTTCCGGGTCCCCCGGGCAGTACAAGCATATCGCCGTCAAGTAATGAATCATAGTCGAACGTCAAATCACAGAATAATTTGATGGAATGTGCTCCGGTAACCTCCAAACCTTCTGAGATCGAAACGGTTTTCACATCCGCCTGTGCTCTCCTTAATACGTCTATAACAGTAACGGCTTCAATTTCTTCAAAGCCTTCAGCCAGAAAAACATAGACTTTCATAATTTCCATCCTCCTTAAATCCTACATATGATTATATTTAATGTCAGGAAAAAACTCAAGGTTTGAACACAAAATAAATCCCTCTTCCATTAATGAATAATTATTGATATAATAATGCAGGAAATTGGAGTAAAACCGAGGAGGAGTAAAAGGTGTTACGGAAAACAAGGTTATTTTGTTTCACAATGGCCATATTCTTTCTAATCAGCTGTTTTACGGCTGTTTCGTGCTATGCATCCACAGAGAATGTTACTCCTGAAGCACAGGGAGGCACGGGTAATATTACCAACGATAGTATAGATGCGGGACAGAATGCTGAAGACAGTGATGCACTTCAAGATCAGGAGATAGATTCTGACGGGAATGAAAAAGATTCTACCGGCGAGGCCGACAACACTTCACAATCAGATGAAACTAAAGATCAATCCGAACAGGATAAAACAGATCAGGATAAAACAAATCAAGATAATGCAAATCAGGATAATACAAATCAAGATGAAACAACCATAGATCAAACCACCAAAGACGATACAATTACCGATGAAACCACTAAGGATAAGACAGCTACAAGCACCAATAAAGACACCAATACTACAAAAAAGCCAACACCGAAACCCAAGCCGGTGAATACGGAAAGTCTTTGGTACATCTCCAAGATTTCGATGAAAAAAGAACATCAAAAGGTTCTTTGGGACTACTGCAACAGCAGAAAGATAGATTACATAGATATGCTTGCGCTTATATATACAGAAAGTAATTTTAATGAAAAGGCAAACGGTAAGTACAAGGGGTATTTTCAGTTCAGCACAGGCACCTGCTCCAGATTGGCCAAAAGTCTAAAAACGCCCAATACCCCATTGGACGGCAAGATAAATATCAACTGGGGAACGGCTCTTTACAGTTCCATACTTAAAGACAAACGGGTAAAAAACCTTACAGGCAAAAAAAGAAGGGACGTTGCACTGTCAATATTCCAAAGGGGAACTGAGGGCTATGACAGGTATGGAATATCTACAAACTATTTGAAAACCTATTACAAAAAATGGAATATATTACGTTCATATCTAAAAAAATGTTAGGCACAAAAGCATACAACTATTAATATTGCACCCGAATCACCTATGACAGGCTTTACCTGTAACTCTGAAAGGGGTATTTCTATATGAAGTGCAAAGTATCTTTATTGGTAATAACCTCGTTTTTATTCTCCTCGGTAGTATGTTCATCAGGGTCGGAAAGCGTTAAATCCTATATTGCAGAGAAACCGGATGCAAAATTAGTCATTGATGGCAGACAAACATATTTTAAGCATCCGGCTATAGATGTTATGGGCAAATTTCTAGTACCTGCAACCGATTTTTTATCATACTTTGACTCAAAGAATAAAAAGCCTGTTATAAGCTGGAATCCCCGGAAAAAAACTTTCTCAGTCAGTTTCGATTCCAAAAAGCTAACATATAAGATAGACAGCAACAAGGTATTGGTTAATGATAGTATTATAAACGCTGATTGCTCACCCATTCTCTACAAAGGTAAAGTATATATACCCTTGGAGTTCACGGCGGCTGTATTAGGAGATAATGTTGCACGCGAAGAGTACACTGATACTGTACTCATAAGAAAAACAAAAGAATTTAATAAGGTAAGGACTGTTTTAAAAAAAATAAGGACAGCACAGGAATCCTATAAAAGAGCAAAATTCAATGTTTATAACGGCATATACACGATAAACGGCGAAATAGACAGAGAAAAGAAGAAAATGCATTTTTTTAGTCCTTTTTACGGTACTAATGATAAGCTGGAAATGTATATAATAGACAATACTGTTTTCTTTAAGAATGGGGTAAAAGGAGGCTCTCTTTTTGGAGACAATAAGAATTGGAGCTATTTTAAAATAGGCAGCGGCATGCTGGATGACAGTTTTAATATACCTATGAATTATGAGGATGCTGTTTGCGCCGGACTGATTCTTACTGAAGACAAAAAGAAAGGGAAATTCATACTTGAGGGAGACATATATATTGATGAGTTCTACAAAAGGCCCACTGTCTACTACAACATGACAAAATACAATGATGTCAGAAAGGTCCACACCAGACTGATATTTGATGGTCATACCTATCTTATGGAGTACGGCTGTATGGATGTAACATATCTTAATTATTTTACCTATAAAATCAAGAAGGAAAGAGTAGTATACGAATTCAAGGATTACAACAGCTCTAAGATAAATGTTTCACTTGATTCCAAGAGCAGACGGAACGCCAAAAACTTCGGGAGTACTCTTGTCGGCTCCGGGTTCGAGATATTTGAAGATTATGTTGTAAAATAGGTTATACGGTCAATATGCCAAGTATGCCGTAATAAACTATAATGGAAAGGTATTCCTCTTCCGATAATTATTATGTATAGTTTTTCATAGTGATAAAAGCAGCTGGTTACAGGGGATGAATTCAATAGTATTTGAAGTAATTTTATGTACTTAAAAACCTTTTGGAGGAGCGAAGAATGATGACAGAAGATAGCAGAAGAGGAGAAACCATCATTTTGAAAGACGGAGAAGGGTATGATATTGAACATGAATACCTTGATTGCATCAGACATGGAGACAAGGAATACATTGTGTTGCTTCCGATAGAGCAGCCTATAGATGGAAATGAAGTAGAAATCGTACAGGTTCTGAATTATGGATCGGATGGCGAAGAGTATAAGTCTATCAGCAGTGACGAATTCAACACAGTATTGGCAGAGTATAAAGAAAAAATGAAGAATGCTATTGACATGACGAATATAGATTTGTCCTTTATCGGTCGGGAGGCTGATGAATAAGCAAGTGCAACCGATATAAAATGCAGCGGGAATTAATCCTGCTGCTTTTTTTGACGATGCCCGAATTTAAGCTTACACCGGCCCAAAATTCCCCTTATTTTCGAATTAATATATAGGTAGTAATTTGTTCTGCCTAAAATAATTACTTCAGGGGGTAAAAGTATGCCTAAAAAAATAATAGCGGCCTGTGTATTATCCGCAATGCTATTAATGCAGTTATTCTGTGTTCCTGCCGCAAATGTATTCAATTCAGGAAAAGTGTGTTTTGCTGCGGAAATAGTTCTAGGTGATGTTAATGGAGATGGGGCAGTTGACAGTCTCGACTTTGCATTAATCAAAGCTTATTTATTGAAAAATATTACTAGCTTTCCCAATCCAGAAGGTTTTTGGCTTGGCGATTTAAACGGAGATGATGCTATTGATGCACTTGATTTTTCGTTAATGAAGCAATACCTTTTAAGAATGATAACCAAGTTTCCTAAAGACTCTCCAACCACAGGGGATGCCTACTTTCCGGCCGGTACCTCCAAGTCGGATCTGATATCCAAAGCCGCGGCTGTAAAGGTTAGTACTACTAAAGCACTTATTAAACAACAGGTTGATGAGCATTATGATGTGATTCAGGATATATGCGGCTTCAAGAGTAAGGAAGCGGCCTATGCCTTCTTCTTCGGCATGGCTACCCGTGAATCCACTTTCAGAGCCGCAACAGAAACAGGCTCAGGGTCTGCACATGCCTTCGGGCCTCTTCAGAATGCGGAAACAGCATATGCCAATGCAAACCCGAGCTATATGCCGGAAACCAACGTGCCGGAAATGAAGCAATATGATTTTACAGATTATAATTTTTATGATTTGGGAATTTCCATACATATGGGTATACGTCATTTGCTGCATTTCGCAAGGCTTGCAAAGGATAAGTACTCGGGCAAGGATATCCTTCGTCATGGATTAATGGGATACAACACGGGCTGGATAGACGGTTCCGATCCGAGCTGGATAGCTGATTATGCAGATGAAACTGCATCTTTGGCAGGTTGGTATTTAACCAATAATCATATGTCGGATGATGAATTCACCTGGGATAAGGATCCAAGAGTAAACCGCAGTAATCCGTGGGGATGGTATTAATGCGTTAATATGGGAAATATAAATGACGGGCTGCTCCATGAAAGGGCAGCCCGCAGTATTTTTATTTCTTCCATTTTGCCAGTGCTTCGGCAAGCGCTGAATTGATCTGGGTATCATCGTTCTGTTTATTAAGGAACTTGCTTACTTCTTTTTTGTTAACCTGCTCGCCCTTACGTTTCTGGAAGGCCTCAAGCTTTTCACGGTATCCGCAGCTGCAGTAGAAGGTTTTATTTTCCCCTTCCCCACGCATTTCCATTTTCTTATGGCACTCTGGACAGCGTGCATTTGTCACTTGGGATATTCCTTTCCTATAGCCGCATTCACGGTCTGGGCAAACAAGCATTTTACCTTTCTTTCCGGTAACATCCAAGAGATATTTTCCGCATTCGGGGCATTTTTCACGTGTCATGTTGTCATGCTTATAGGCAGCTGAGCTTGCAATGACATTGGAAACAAGCTTGGAGGCATACTTTTTCATTTCATCTATAAATGCATTGGCATTCGCACTGCCCTTGCTGATCAACTGAAGCTGCTGCTCCCATTTTGCAGTGAGTTCAGGCGATTTTAAATCGGAAGGCGCAAGCCCGATGAGCTGGATGCCTTTGGAGGTAGGCATGATTTCCTTACCCTTTCGCTCCATATAAAATGAGTCAAAAAGCTTCTCGATAATATCTGCCCGTGTAGCAGGCGTTCCAAGGCCGCTTGTGGTTTCTATTGCGCTTCGGAGGGATTTGTCGTCAATGAACTTTCCGGGATGCTCCATCGCTGAAAGCAGGGTTGCCTCTGTATACCTAGCCGGAGGTTTGGTCTTTCCGTTTACAGGTTTAATCGAAAGGATATTAAGAGCAGCTCCCTTCTTTATATCAGGAAGTGACTGTGAGTATTCGTCATCATCCTCCTCGTCAACCTTTGCCTGACCTTCGTATACAGCCTTCCAGCCTTTTGCTTTAATTATCTTGCCGCTTGCGGTGAATAACTCGCCGTTTATATCAAGCCTTACAGTTGTCAATTCATACTCGGATGGAGGATTCAGCACAGCTATAAACCTTTTTACAATCAAATCATAGATATTGCGCTCTTCACTATCAAGAGAACCCAGGCTTAAGAACTGCTCTGTAGGTATTATCGCATGATGGTCGGTAACCTTGGAATTGTCCACCAACCTTTTAGTTACGTGAATCCTGTTTCTAAGGACAGACTGGACTAATGGGGCATAAGGCCCTACGGCTATGCTCTTCAGACGGTCTGTCAAGGTGGGAACGATATCATCTGTGATATATCTTGAATCCGTCCTTGGATAAGTCACGAGCTTATGGGTTTCATACAGCTTTTGCATGATGGAAAGCGTTTTTTTGGCAGAGAAGCCATACCTTTTATTTGCATCTCTTTGAAGCTCTGTAAGGTCATATGCGAGGGGAGGCAGCTCTGATTTTGCTTCCTTCCTGACATCAACAACCTTGCCGGGCTGTCCTGCCAGCTTCTTCAGGAGTGCGTCGGCTTTGGCTTTGTCAAATATATGTGTTTGTCCGTTTGTTTTATCCTGCCAGCGAGCCGAAAACCCATTCAATTTAGCCTCGATGGTCCAGTAATCCTTGGGTACGAATTTGCGAATTTCCTCTTCGCGCTGCACTATCATTGCAAGTGTAGGCGTCTGTACCCTTCCGGCAGACAGCTGTGCATTATATTTGCATGTAAGGGCTCTTGTTACATTTAACCCTATCAGCCAATCTGCTTCGGCCCTTGATTGTGCAGATCTGTACAGATTGTCATAATCCCTTCCCGGCTTTAAATGGGCAAACCCATCTTTGATTGCCTTATCCGTCTGCGATGAGATCCAAAGCCTTTTGGTAGGCTTCCTAAAGCCCGCCTTTTCTATAATCCATCTGGCAACAAGCTCCCCTTCACGTCCAGAGTCTGTTGCGATTACAAGCTCATCAATGTCATCCCTGTGTAAAAGGCTTTTGACTGCGCCAAACTGTTTGGAGGTCTGCTTGATGACGACCAGCTCCATTTTTTTCGGAAGCATCGGAAGATCCTCGAGATTCCAGGACTTATACCTGTCACTGTAGACCTCAGGGTCGGCAAGAGTTACCAGATGTCCCAATGCCCACGTTATAATATATTTTGAACCTGATATGAAACCGTTTCCATTCTGGCTGCAGCCCAATACTTTTGCAATGTCCCTTGCAACTGAAGGCTTTTCGGTCAGTACCAATATTTTTCCCATAAGAATTGCCCTTTCAAATATAAATTTTTCCCATATGTCCAGCCAATTATATAATATTTGACAGGCTTATTCAAGGAGAATGGAATGCGGACTGATCGGTCTTAAAGGCATAGGGAGGCTTGACATAAAAAAAACGGGACACGGAAATGGAAAAAGATTTGACTCACCTTCCGCAAATATAGTAATATATACTGAAAGAAAGCTATAAGTTGAAAATAATATATGCACTCAACCATCGCAAAAATCCCCAGAATCGTTGGATATTTTGCTCGCTTTCGTACTAATTATTTGATTCAACTTATATATATGACTAAATCAAAGGAGACGATGTCATGCCTATTAAGATACCTGATAACCTGCCGGCAGTGGAAGTATTGAATAGTGAGAATATTTTTGTCATGCCTGAAGGTCGTGCATTTCACCAGGATATTCGTCCTTTGAGGATTGTCATCTTAAACCTGATGCCTACCAAGATCGTTACCGAGACCCAGCTTCTGAGACTCCTTGGGAATTCTCCCTTGCAGGTCGAGGTTGTTCTGCTGAATACACAGACCTATAAGTCTAAAAACACTCCGGAAGAACACCTTGTTAATTTTTACAGATCCTTTGATGATATAAAGGATCAGAAATTTGACGGCATGATTATAACAGGTGCGCCGGTAGAAAACATGGAGTTTGAGGAAGTGGACTATTGGGAAGAGCTTGTGGAGATTATGGCATGGAGCCTTCATAATGTCTATTCCACCTTTCACATCTGCTGGGCTGCGCAGGCGGGACTTTATTATCATTTCGGGATACCGAAATATCAACTGCCGGCAAAGATGTTCGGTGTTTTTGAGCATACCTTGAACAGAAGGAATATAAATCTCTTCAGGGGTTTTGACGATGTATTTTATGTACCTCATTCCCGTCATACCGAAGTTAGGAGACAGGATATAGAAAGAGTTAAGGAGCTTGAGATTTTTTCCGAGTCTGAAGAGTCAGGGGTATATATAGTGGGCACCAGGGGAGGCCGCCAGATATTCATTACCGGGCATTCCGAATACGATCCGCTTACACTGAAATCAGAGTACGACAGGGATAAGGAAAAGGGCCTTGACATATCGGTTCCCAGAAATTATTTTCCTAATGATGATCCGACAAAGGATCCGATCGTAAGGTGGAGGGGACATGCCAATCTGCTGTTCTCAAATTGGTTGAATTATTATGTATATCAGGAAACGCCGTTTGATTTGGGTGATTTGAAGTAGTATAAAGCGGTTGCAGCGATTTGAAACGTTCCCCCCGAGAGACAGTATTGATAACGAACTGTTTAATCGGGGGGTTTTTGTATGTTAATATATTTTTTAAAATAGTTGCATTATACAAATATTTTATAATACAATAGATGTATGATGCAAATTAATTGCAAATAGTAATGGACAGTGGGGTGGTAAATATGGAAGGGTCAAGCACAGGCTGTTCCTGCAGCGTCAATACCGGCTGTAATAGTCAGACAGCATGCGTTAAAGACGAAAAATGGGTAAAAGGAAGGATAAAAACACCTGCCGGTGAAATAAAACAAATATCGGCAACCCTAAGCTTTCAGGATATATTAGGCTCATGGAAAGCAAGGTGGGGCATTAACCGTATGAACTACAAAATTGATCCGGGCCTTTATTGTGTCGGCAGTCCGGGGGAGAATTCTCCTATCCTGGTTACTGCCAATTACAAAATGAGTTTCGACAGACTCAGAAGTGAATTGGGCGGGGTTGACGCATGGATTCTGGTGCTTGATACGAAGGGCATCAATGTTTGGTGCGCTGCAGGTAAAGGTACCTTCGGAACCTGTGAGCTAATTAACCGCATACGTATTACTCATCTTGCAGATATCGTAAAAAAGAAGGTCGTTATTCTGCCGCAGCTTGGCGCCCCGGGGGTCGAAGCACATGAAGTGCAGAAGAATACAGGCTTTAAGGTCATTTACGGTCCTGTAAGGGCAAATGATTTAAAAGAATTCCTCAATAGCGGCATGACAGCCGATAAAGACATGCGGACTGTCAGGTTTACATTTTTAGACAGGCTTGTCCTTACTCCGATGGAAATTGTAAATGCTCTGAAGCCCTCCTTTATAATTTTTGGAGTTCTGTTTATTTTAAACTCTATAGGTTTCGGCAGATATGGGGCCTTGGATCTTTGTGCCTATCTGGGGGCGGCGTTTGCCGGAAGTGTGGCAACTCCTATTCTTCTTCCATGGATTCCGGGAAGGGCATTTGCTTTCAAGGGTGCTTTAATCGGTGCTTTATGGGCGGCGGTATTTACTTTGGCAAATGGATGGCAGAACCTTTCAACTTATGAATTAATGAAAGCAATTTCATTTATATTAATATTGCCGACAGTTTCATCATATTATGCAATGAATTTTACAGGCTGCTCTACATATACATCGCGGTCAGGGGTAAACAGGGAAATGAAAATTGCTGTTCCGATTATGATAACTGCTGTAAGCGCGGGTATAGCGCTGCTTGCTGCAGGCAGTATCGTACGTCTTATCGTTTAGGAGGGATGCTTGTGAAATTCAAATATTTGAAAAACGTTTCAACTCTTGAGCTAAACAGGGAAAAATGCACAGGCTGCGGCAAATGCACAGATGTGTGTCCTCATAATGTTTTCAGGCTGTCAAACGGGAAGGCTGAAATAATTGACAGGGATTTATGCATGGAATGCAGTGCCTGTACCAAAAACTGTCCCTTCGGTGCTCTAAGGGTAAAACAGGGTGTTGGGTGTGCGTCTTATGTCATCAGCGGTATTTTAAATGGGGAAAATCCGAACTGCGGCGGAGATTCCGGATGCTGCTAAGCCATAGGCCGGTATAACTTTACTAGATGAAAGTCCCTGCGAATTCGCGGATTTTCTATACATAGGTAATTTGAGAATGCACTGCTGGTTGACAACTGACCATTTGAAAGTTTACAGTTAAAAAGAAAAACTTCCGTTGCGGAGGCTGGGAATGGGCAAAGAAAATAATACGCTGGAATTAAGAAATCTTGTAAGATTGCTTGAAAGAAAACTTGGATTACTTAACGATAATCAAATGTCATGCTGCAGCATAACAATGGCTCAATGCCATGCCATAGTGGAAATTGGACGGGAAAAGGCAATTTCATTAAATAGACTTTCCGAGCTTTTAACTCTTGACAGCAGCACAATGAGCAGAACTGTAAACAATCTGGTAAAATCCGGTCTTGCGGCCAGAGAACTTGATCCTCAGGATAGAAGGTTTGTTTCTATTTCTCTTACACCTGAAGGCATAAGGATATATGAGGAAATAGAGAATGGAATGAACGAATATTTTAAAAGTATATTCGATTGTATTCCCGAAACAAAGAAGGAGCAGGTAATGGATAGCCTGAAAATATTAATGGCTGCTATTGATCAAAGTAAGTGCTGCAACGGTAAGTGCTGACCTGCGCAGCAAATTTTACAATTCCTTATTGCAGGTATTATATGGTAAATTTAGTATTAGTCCGGTTTTTGTAAACCGGATTTAATTTTTTATTGCGGCGTGTTATATATGAGAAAGTAGAGAATTTTAGTTTTTCAAATGCTAGTAAATAACTAGAAATGAAGACATAATCTGAGATTGATAGGGCAAAGCAAGAAGTAAATATGTATTATAGAAAATTTGACAAAATATGTAATCAATGTTACAATTGCGTATAAATACATCTACAATCTAATTTTATTATTCCGGAAGATAAAGAATTGATTTTTTAGTGTGTATTTCAAAGGGTTGCAAAAAGCATATTTGAGCCGGTAATTTTCAGATGTAATTTTTATAATGAGCATCGAAATATGCATTAATATAACTTCTTGCACCTAAAAAATTATTTATAGGAGGTCGTTTATATGCTAAAAATATTAAAATCCAAGTTTTTAGGAGCTATTACACTGGTAGTTCTATTGACAATTTGTCTCTCATCAGTAGTTTATGCAGCAGAAGTGGGATATATAAGTTATTTATCAATGGATTCAAACTCTACTGCTCAAGGATCAACAAGGGATTATCTTTATACTAAGCATAAAATAAGCCTTACATTTACTTCAATAGATGATCCTCAATACAACAACCTTAAAATATATCTGTACAAGGATAATATTTTCCCGCTATCGGATACTCAAATAGGTTATACATATGCTCAAAATATGTCTCAATTAAACCACGCATATACATTTGATTTTGGGGAAACAAATTATAAGAGTAATTTGTATTATTATTTTGACAGTTTTATGATAACCTCTTCGGCATTCTATGCAAACCCCGTAAACATGAGGAGCTATCAGTAAGGCTTATTCATTAATATATTGAAACAATATTAGTTGCCTTTTATTGGCACTAATATTGTTTCACTATTTTTACAAAGGATACCTACTTGTAAACAATTTCAATATATATGAGGTACAAAATGAATAATGTTATAGTTACAAAACAATTATGTAAAGTATATAATGATAAAATTAAAGCAGTTGATGATGTAAATCTAAATATTAAAAGCGGAGGCTTTTATGCTATTAAGGGTCAATCCGGATCAGGGAAAACAACTCTACTTAATTTGATAGGCCTACTAGATGACATCTCATCAGGTGACATTTTAGTTGATGGAAAGTCAGTTTTAAGGCTTAATAACATACAAAAAGCACAAATTCGAATGAAAAAATTTGGATTTGTTTTTCAATCATTCTTTTTAAACCCTAAATTAAAAGCATATGAGAATGTTATGTTACCAATGTTTATTAATAGCCAATTTAAGTTTAGTGAAATGAAGCCCAAAGCAATTGAACTTCTAAAAACGCTTAACTTAGAAAGCCGGTATGATCATTTTCCCAAAGAATTGTCAGGAGGAGAACAACAAAGAGTTGCTATAGCCAGAGCATTAGCAAATGAGCCAGAGTGTATCTTTGCAGATGAACCTACAGGAAACCTTGATGGTGAGAATGAAAAGGTTGTTCTTGACATCTTAAAAGGGTTAAGTGTATCAGGAAAAAGTGTTGTCGTTGTTTCTCATAATGATGTAATCCTCAAATATGCCGATGAGGTCTTATATATGACTAATGGCAAATTGGAGGGAAAAGCCAATGGAAATTAAATCAATAACATATATTTCATATAAAAATCTAACAAGAAGAAAGACTCAAGTCTTTTTTAATATTTTACTCATATCGTTAACTTTAGTGCTGTTTATTTTGACAATGTCTTTAATGGATTCAGTTAATAGGTTTATACTAAGTCAAACCCGAGATGATGCAAAGTTCAGAACTCTAAATGTTTATTATAATACAGATATTATTCAATCAAGGAATGAAGTCGTAGAAAATATGAAAAATGTTAACCATATAATTGAAGCTTATCCTCAATCCGGTGTCTTCGGCGGGAAAATTATAAATGTTACTCAGATTTCAGACAATGGTAAAAAGGATTTTATTGATTTGGGAATTCGTGCATGTAGTAATGGAAATACGCCCAAAGTATTGGCAGGAAGCACATTTAAAAAAAATGATGCAAAAGTAGGAATAATACCTAAGCTTTTTTATCCAAATAGTGATTTTAAAATATCTTACTCCAAAGAAAATGTTGACTTTATTGATGGGGAAAAGATGATAGGGAAAACAATCGTTATCAGATACTATGCATATGATTTCTCAGATGAAGGGCAACCAAAAGTAGTAAAAAGCTTTGATTACCATTTTAAGGTAGTAGGTGTTTATGATGCTGTTAAAAATTATGACGACCCCTTTTGTGTATATTTACCATATCGTGATGTTCTAAATATGCAGAATAACGTCGAGAAATATTCGAAGGGATTAGCTAAGTCAGTAAATAATGCAGTTACTGCTGTAGTTGACAAGTCGCAAAATACAAATAAGGTAATTAAGAAGTTAAATGAGATCGGCTATAGCGCAAATGCACTAAGTAATGCAAATGGAAGTGCTGATCAAACAAGCTATATTGTAATTATAGGTTTAATTCTAGGTATGCTGCTTTTGATTTTAGCATTTGTTGTTGTTTCATTGACAACAATAAGCTCAATTAAAAAAAGAACTCCGGAAATAGGCATGTTAAAAGCAATCGGCTATACAAATAAGAATATAACAGGAATCATTTGTTTTGAAATGTTATTAATAAGTATTATTTCATTAATTATTGTTTTAATTATTTGTACCATAATATTCTGCTTTTTTACTTATCTAATTAAGCATAGTCTTACAATGTATCTTCAAGCATTTAACCCTGTAATTAATAGGCTTAGCATTATAGTTTCTATAGTCATCGGAATACTGCTACCTTTTTTCGGATGTTTGTCTTCAATTCGACGTGCACTGGAAATTGAGCCAACAGAAGCCCTAAAATCTAATTAGTAATCGCAAAGGACGATGAAGATGAATTTCATAGGCTTTATTAAATTAGCTATATTGAACATCGTGAGAAATAAGCTTAATAATTTTATCTATATTATACTTATTTCTTTTTGTATAATTGTTTTAATGATTTCAAATTCACTTATTAAAACATCAAATAGCTCTATTCAGAATAATTTAAATAATATAGCTACTAATAGAGAATTGAATATACAGGTCAATAAAGATTCGAGACAGAAACAATTGAATATGCAGAAAGAAATAAAAACTATTAAAGGCTTTCTGCATATCTTGAAGGTATATCCTTATTATAAAGATTTAAGTGTAACAATGGTTAAAGGAATTGATAACTTTTCCGGTTCTGGTTTTATTCTTAAATCAGAACCAAAGCAACTTTTGCCTTCAATAACTAATGGAAAAACGTTTAATGAACTAGATAAAAATGTAGCAATTATTCCTTCTAAAATAAGGGTTGGATCCAGCTTGCATGGGAATTATAAGAAAATTGAAAATACTTATATCGGTAAAGAACTGACTTTTAGGTTTGTTTCTGAAAAATCCGATAAGTTTTTTTTATACAAGTGTAAGATTGTAGGAATTTATAATTCCGATGACATTCCAGATACAGGAAATGTTGTTTTTGTTCCTATTAATGATTTGTTTAAGAATCTTTCTCTTCAATATCAAAAAAAGAGGGGACAGTTATTTCAATCAAAGGATGAATTATTAATAACTGCTTTTATAGATGATTATAAAAATGTGAAATCTGTTATTTCAAAGCTTTCGAACATTAATGGATATACGGTAAACTATATTAAGGACAATCGTGTTGAGATATCGTCGTTTAAACTCATACTTTTAATTTCTCGTATTATTAACGTTATGATAATTCTAGTTATTTTTGTTATATGTATGGTAGTAATCGAAAAAGTTATTAATAATAAAGTTTACGACATAGCATTGTTTAAGGCGATTGGGTATAGGGATTTACACATATTTTTGATGATTTTTCTAGAGATTTTTATAATAGTTATTATAGCGTATTGTATAAGTGTTCTAATTTCTGTGTTTGCTGTAAGAGAGCTTATTTATCCTATATTGAAAATTGGAACTGGAGATTCGCTTATCAAAATCAATATTTCGAAATATGAGATTGAATTAGCAATTCCTTCGTTTACTGTGATAACTGTATTCTTCTTGGTGTGTATTAGAATTCCACTTAAAATTATGAATATTTATCCAAAATCACAAATAATTGATAATTAGTATTTGAAAATATAAATTCTATGAAAAGAGAGTTGAAATTTATGAAAAAAATAGACTTAAAAGCTGTAGTTACGTTGATTTTATTATTATTTATTTCTTTTATTAATATAATGGTTCTATCTAATTTTTCATTAAAAATTGCTATACTTGGGGTTATAATTTCACAATCTTTTATTACGATTTTCTTACTAGTTGCTTTCAAAAACTATAAATTAATTGCATATTTGACTGTTGTTTTAACAAATACATTTACTGTAGTAATCGGAATATCATGGGCTTTATCAAAAGGCCAGGCAAGATTAGAGTATAAAACATTTCTGGTTTTGGCCATTGTGTTTTTTATTCCTGTTTCTATTTCATTTATTTTTCGATTGCTTGATAAAAAGCGATTGTTTTTTGGATTTGACTCCTTTTTTAGGTATATAACCATATTATTTATTCCCTACTATTGTTTTACTCTTATATATTCTTTATTTCTCAAGAATCATCTTCCTTTGAAAATTACAAATCATACTATCCATATTAATTTAATACCTTTTAGAACCATTATTCCATATTTATTTGATACAGTGAAGGTAAACAGGAGTGTTTCATTATACAATATAATAGCTAATATTATGTTGTTCTGCCCATTGGGTTTTTATGCGAGCATATATAAAAATAAAATTGGACTTTGCAAAGAATTTGGATTATCTGTAATACTGATTGTTTTAATAGAATCAGTTCAGTTTTTTACAGGGGTCGGAGTTGCAGATATTGATGATTTGCTTTTGAATTTTATTGGTATGGCAGTAGGGTTTGGAATAGCGATATGCCTTGAAAAAATTTATAAAAGAAATTTCAAGGGTAGCGAGGAGCCGCTGTTTAGATTATAAATTTATGAATAACTATCCCAAATTGTAAGTATTATATGGTAAATTTGGCATTAGTCCGGTTTTTGTAAACCGGATTTAATTTTTTATACGCAATTTATATGGTATAATCAAACTTAAGCTGTCTGACAATCATATTCCGATTTTTCAGGGGGTTCCCCAAATGAAGTTTTCATCTATTAACCAGCGTGTTGAATATATAAAAACAAGGGAAGAAGAAATAAACCGCTTTGTCGAGGAATACAAGCCCTTTATAGCTTCATGCGTAGAAAAAGTGACAGGACGCTACGTCAAATATGGTGAAGATGACGAACTTAGCATTGCTATGCTTGCTTTTGTTGAAGCTGTGAAATCCTATGAGGAAGAGAAAGGAAGCTTTCTTTCATTTGCCCAAAACGTAATTAAGAGAAGGCTTATTGATTATTACAGGAAAGAAAAAAAGCACAGTAATGTTATTTCTATCAATGAATATTATGGTGATGAGGAAGAGTTTGACCTAAGTGAAGCTGAAGCGGTTGACAATTATTCAAAAGACCAGATAAGCGAATACAGAAGGATGGAGCTGGAACAATTGAAGAAAGAACTGTCCGAGTGGGATATTACTTTTCTCCAGCTTGCTGAAGCCTCACCCAAGCATGATAAAACCAGAAAAATGTACTTGGACATAGTAAAGTATCTTCTCTCGAACCCTGATCTTACCAGACAGCTTAGACATAAGAAATATCTTCCGGCAGCTGAAATCGAAAAGAGTTTAAATATACCCCGAAAAAAAATTGACCGTGCCCGAAAGTATATAATAGCGGTAATTCTAATAACAACAGGGGACTATCAGTACATAAATGACTTTATAGATTGGAGGTGAGGCTGGTGAAAGCAGTCATTGTTGAAATAGAAGGAAATTACGCAATTGCTTTGGATAAAAAGGGAGATTTTATAAAGCTTAAAAAAAGAGTAAGCTACAAGGTTGGATATGAAGTTGATATTGCATCAGCCTCGAGTTTCCAATTGAGAACTGCCGTAAAAATTGCTTCAATAGCAGCAGTCTTCTTCCTGATTGTCGGTTTAAGTATTGGAGCATATTGCTATACTGTACCTTACACTTATATTAATGTAGATATTAATCCAAGCGTTGAAATCACAGCAAACATCTTTAATAGGATCATAAAGGTTGAAGGAATAAACGAAGACGGAAAGAAGCTCCTGCAGAACACCGGAAGCCGGAATAAGAGCATCAGGGATGGCATAGGCAGCATTCTGGAGTCTGCAATAGAAAGCGGCTACCTAAAGGACAAGAAAAGCAGTGCTGTTTTATTTACTGTATCGGGAAAAAGCAAAGTTAAAGTGGAAAGCCTTGAAAAAGATATTAAAAACACTGTAGCAAAGGAATTGAAAACAGCAAAGGTTGAAGCTGATGTAGTGATCCGGCAGATCAGCATTGAAAAGCACAATGAGTCAAGAAAGGCCGGGGTTTCTCCCGGCAAGCGGAAGCTTATAGAAGAGCTGAGGGAGCTTGGGGCAAAAGATAAAGAGGAAAATCTTGAAAAAGCGCCGGTTAAGCAGCTGATTGACGAAATGAAGACATTGAAAAACAAAAAATCAATTCCAGAAAACAGCGCCAAGGCTGATCAGCCGGTAAAGAAAGCAGGGGAAGGTTCATCAAAGGTACCGGAACAAGTGAAAGGCAAGGGTGAAGTAAAAAAGGCAGATAACCCCAAAAAAATAGAAAATCCCAAAAAGCCAGATAACACCGAAAAGCCGGATAACACCAAAAAGATGGAGAACTCTAAGAAGACCGAGAATCCTAAAAAGATCGAAGACCCTAAAAAGGGTTTAAAGGGGGGCAATAAACCTGCTGACGGAGTTGTGGGGACAGGCCCAAAAGAACAAAACAAAGAGAACAACTCACAACAAAATAAGATCAAGCAGAACGATAGCAAAGGCCCAAAAAATAAAAATGAAAAACATCAAAAAGCAAATAGCGGTAATAATGGTCAAGGTAAAGAAAAGCAAGATATAAGTCCGGTCAAAGAAGGGAATGACCTTGGAGGCTTGGGTGAAGTAGGAACAGGGGATAGTCTTGAGCAGGTTAAAACAAACAACGGGAATAGTTATAGTGAAGATCAAACTGCAAAGCAAAATGATGGCTTGGATACTGTCAAAAATGATGATATTGAAAAAGATAAGGTTAATGGAAAAGATAAGGGTAACGGAAACGGCAACAACAAGGGAAATGGCAAGAGCAACGGCAACGGAAATAATAAGAAGTAATTAGTACAGCTTCCCCCTTTACTATTTCCGTTTATTATAATTACGTTGCGGAAATATTACAGATATGTTACAACATTTAGGACTATTTCCTTGATTTTCATTGATTTAGTTTATAGACATAGTTTAATCGATCATAGATAAAACTGCTTTCTATAAGGCATGGCAGGCTTTGAAAACTGTTTTGAACATTATTTGTTACAGGAAAATTACATCTTTTTGTGAATTATTACAAAAGCCTATTCACTTCCTCGATTATGATATATCATTATATTTGTAATAGAAAAAATTGGCAGGGGGGAGCTAAGTGAAAAAATATATTTGTTTTCTGCTTTCGATACTTATAACTGTATCAAGTGTTACTGTTGCGTTTGCACGCAATGACCCGAAGGATAAAGACAAGGGGAAAAAGATTACCATCAATGTAAATGACAATGTAACAGGGAATTCCGTCAACCAGTTCCAGTACTCGGGAAGCTGGAATTACGGTAAACAGGGCGGCGCTTACCAGCAAGACAATCACTGGTCGAATTCAAAGGATTCCTTTTATACTGTTACTTTCTATGGGGAAGAAATAAGGCTCTATGCGGCTAAAGCCAATATCCACGGAATAGCAGCTATTTCAATAGATGGAGGAAATGAGAAGCTTGTAGATTTCTATTCGATTCGTCGAAGTGATAATACTTGTGTATACAGCAGCAATAAACTTAAAGAGGGCAATCATACACTCAAGGTGAGAATTACCGGAAATAAAAATAATAGATCGAAAGACAGTACTATTACCGCAGACCGTGTAGAAATAAAGACTTCTTACAATAGTGACAAACAGGCGCCGAGCGCTCCGACAGGATTAACCGGAACTCCTGCTTCCACAAGTCAGATAAACCTGAACTGGAATGCATCCAGTGACAATATCCGTGTTCAGGGCTATAAAGTATACAGGAACGGGGCTCAAATAGGAACTGTTACAAAAGGTACTTCCTACTCGGATAAGAGATTACATAACGGTACAACGTATTCATATGCAGTGACTGCTTATGATGAGTCAGGGAATAATTCCGGGTATTCAAACACTATAAATGTTTCAACACTTAATCAGAATCCGACAAACCTTGCTCTGAAAAAGGCTGCAAGTTCCGATAGTTTACTTCCCGGCTACAATGCTTCTTACGGAAATGACGGCAGTATGTCCACAATGTGGTGCGCCGCAGACAGCAATCCTAATCATTGGTGGCAGGTAGATCTGGGCGTAGGCTGCAGCATCATAGGAACAGAAGTAACATGGCAGTTTGGAAACAAATTATACAAATATACAATACAGGTTTCTACAGACGGGACCAATTGGGTTAATAAGGTTGATAAAAACAACAATACCAATACCAGCATCACTCAGAAAGACAGCTTTAACGCTGACAATATCCGTTACGTAAGAATAAATGTTACCGGCGTTCCAGATGAGTGCTGGGCTGCGATTTACGAATTCAAGGTTATTGGTGTTACGGGCGTAAGCGGCGATACACAAGCGCCTTCTGTTCCGGGCTCGTTATCTGTCAGTCCCGAATCGCCAACTCAGGTAAAACTTAGCTGGACGGCATCTACCGACAATGTTGGTGTACAGGGCTATAAAATCTACAGGGACAGCAGACAAATAGCAACCGTACAAAGTAATACATGTACCGACGCCGGGCTGCAGCCGGGTAAAACATATAAGTATTCCGTAGCTTCGTTCGACGCGGCCGGAAATAACTCGGCAAAGACTGCAGCTATTACAATAACTACTCCCACTCCGGCAATAACAAACCTTGCGCTAAATAAGAATTCATATTCAGACAGTGAGCAAAAGGAGAATCCTACGCAGAGGGGGAATGACGGCAGCTTGTCAACCCGTTGGGCTGCTGCCGACGGCAATGCCAATCATTGGTGGAAGGTGGATCTGGGGGCTTTATATAACCTGACCGGAACGGAGATTACATGGGAGCTGCCTGACAAGGCATATAACTATAAGATAGAAGTATCAGCCGACAATGTGAATTGGACTGTTAAAGTGGATAAGAAGAGCAATCTCAAGAAACAGCAAATACAGAAGGATGTATTTACTGCCTCTTCGGTACGTTATGTACGCATAACCGTAACCGGATTGCAAAGAAACAGCTGGGTCAGCTTCTATGAACTTAAGGTATTTGGATATTAGATAAGTTGAAAATAATTATGTACTCAAGCGTCGCAAAAATCCCCAGAATCGTTGGATATTTTGCTTGCTTTCGCACTAATTATTTAATTCAACTTATATAGATTAATTTCAAGCAAATGGACTTAACCACATAAATAAGCTGCCGATGAATGTGAATTTGTCGGCAGCTTATTTTTTTATTATATAAGTTGAATTAAGTTACTTATTAAACAATGAGCTTAATTCAACTTATTACATCTGTAATAAAATAAATTAATTACATATTTGAATTATTTGCATTCGGTTCCTGGAATGCAAATTCATGATAAGATATTTAATGTATTTTATATAGGTAAATTGCTGACTTTATGACTAAAAACCGCAAAATCCTCCCTTTTGCATACAACCTCAAACTTCAAACGCTTACCGGTTCAACTAATTCAAACTTAATTATCCGTTATCTTTTGAAGATATCTGTCAAAATAATCTTTGATACAGGCAACCAAAAATGACAAACATTTTCCCGGGGTTTATTTATAATCGAGTCTGCCGGCTAAAAAACGGACTTATTAAAAAATCAGGGAGGCCACAAAAGATGAAAACAGAGGTTTTACCGTATCGAAGATTAAGCAGTTTAGGAAGTGAACTGGCAAAAACAAAAGGGAAAAAGATATTCAGCAGCGTTTTTTCAAGGAATACTGCCATACTTGTGCCGCTGGCATTCCTTTTCGGCAGGGCTTCTTTTGCCGGTGGGATCATGCCCTTCGGGATTGTTCTTTACGCTGCTTCAATAGGAATGGAAGTAAACAGGCTATTTCTCGCTATATCAATTATAGCAGGAATGATAACAAATGGAGCCGTTGTTCAAATATATATAACTGCTTCAGCCATGTTTCTTTTTAATGCATTAAGCATACCTTTCAAAAACTTGAAATCCCGGGAGAATGTCAGATATGCCGTAACAGGCTTTATAAGCATACTTATCCCGGAAATTGTAGTAGTTTATCTACAGGGATTTCTCCTATATGATTTGCTCCGCTCCTTGCTTGAGTCTTTCATCGTATTTTCGCTTATGTTTGTTTTTAGAAACGCACTGCCTGTAATATGCGACATAAAAAGAAAAAGTGTTTTCACCAATGAGGAAATGATAAGCACCGCTATTTTCACAGCTATAGCCGTTTCAGGGATGGCGAGCACCTCGATTCTGGGCTTTAATATAAAAAATATTCTCTGCATACTCATTATTCTTATGTGCAGTTATAAATACGGTTCTGGTGTCGGTTCCGCCATAGGGGTCACTGTTGGTCTTATCGTCAGTATGAATACAACGGCAACTCCTTTGGTAATAGCCTCCTACGCATTTTGCGGCCTCCTTTCGGGAATATTTAAAAACCTCGGAAAGGCGGGCGCCTCCTTAGGCTTCATTATGGGAAACGCAATCATGACGTTATATATAAACGGTTCTATGGACGTACTTATATACCTCAAGGAGATCATACTGGCTGTAATCATTTTTATGCTTGTTCCCAAAAGATTCATCCTGTCGTTTGTCGGCTTCTTTGACAGAAGCTGCGAGAGTAACGGAGAGAAAATAAGCTATAGCTCAAGGATGAAGGAAATAACTGTAGAAAAACTCAATAAGTTCTCAAGAACCTTTAAGGAATTGGCAAAAACCTTTGGAGAAATATCGGAAATCAGCGTCACTACGGAGAAACAGGATATTACTGCTCTGTTTGACAGGGTGGCAGACCATGTCTGTAAAGACTGCAGCCTTTGCCTGCATTGCTGGGACAGGAACTTTTATAATACATATCTTATAATGTTCAAGGTGTTTGAGAGGCTTGATGCCAAGGGACGGATAGAAAGCTCGGACATACCGGAATATTTCATTGAAAGGTGCGAAAGGGTAAATGATTTCGTAAAGGCTGTAAATAATGTATATGAAATATACAAGGTAGACATGGCCTGGAAGAACAAGGTCGGAGAAAGCAGGGAACTTGTGTCCCAGCAATTGGATGGCTTGTCAAAGATTGTATCCAACCTTGCTTCCGAAATCAATATGGACATACACTTCAGGGCAAATATTGAGGATGCTGTTGTAGCAGTACTTAACAGGGAGGGTATTAAGGTAACTGATGCAATAGTATTTGAAAATAAATGGGGCAAATATGAGATAAGCATTTTCCACAAGGGCTGCGGCGGAAAGAGATTATGTATCAGTACTATAGAAAAGCTTGTCTCGGAGGTGACAGGCAGAAAAATTGTAAAGGAGAACAGCGACTGCTGCCAAAAGACCAGAAACAGCCTTTGCATACTGAAGCTCGTTGAGGAGGAGACTTTCAGGGTAACGACAGGTGTTTCTAAGATCCCCAGAAATGAAAATGCGCCGTCGGGTGACAGCTATACATTTATGAACACGGGGGACGGAAAATACATAATAGCCATCAGCGACGGAATGGGCTCAGGGCAAAGGGCGTCCACTCACAGCAGGGCAACTATAAGCCTTTTGGAGCAATTCATGGAGTCCGGCTTCGATAAGGATACTGCAGTTAAGCTGATAAATTCCATATTGGTCCTCAAGTCCGATGAAGAAGCCTTCTCGACAATAGATATGTCTGTCATTGATTTATACGAAGGAGAGATTGAGTTTGTGAAGATAGGTGCCTCACCGACATTCATAAAAAGGGAGGAACGCGTTGAAACGGTTAAATCTGCAACACTTCCGGCGGGAATTCTCAATAACATTGAAATGGAGCTGATTCACAAAAAGGCAAGTAACGGTGATTTTATAATAATGACCAGTGATGGGATTTTAGATGCCTTCAGTAAGGCGGAGAAAGGTGAAAAGGATCTTGCGGACTTCATTCAGGAATTGGAGACCTCCAACCCCCAGGATATGGCTGACAGTATTTTAAATGAGGCCTACAGGCTGTGTGAAGGAACTCCCGTTGACGATATGATAGTACTTGCCTCCAAGGTATGGAAGAATGTAGGGTAAAATATTGAAAAATAAAATAACATTATATATAAATGCATAAATTACACAGCATTATCATAAACTACCTCTGTAAAATCAAGAAGATTATGGAGGATTTATGTTGAGTGGTGACTCCAAAAGGGTTGTTGTTATAAAGGATATACCTTCAAATATCATTGAAGAAGCAATCTTTATACTAAAGCCGGAATTTCTCGGGAAAAGCGGCACAAGCTCGAAAAGGGCTCTGGCGAAGGTCAGCAAGAGTAAAGATGAATTTATGATCAAGGAAGCTGAGCTTATAATAAATAATTACATAAAAGATGCTGATGCCTTTCGTGCTGCCGACAAAAAAAAGATTTCCAATTTGAGGCCAGGGACGAAAAAAGCCTTCCCGCTGAATATAACGATTAATCTTGCTCTGGCGGGCAGCATACTATTTCTGATACTCATGATTACAAAGTTGTTTTAAACAGGGAGCAGGACTTCAAACCTGCTCCTTTTAGTTGGCAGCACATCTGAACCTATGATGTCCGTTTAACACAATAAAGTACAAATTGTCGTAAATGTATTGCTTAATGCCGTGCGAAATTATATTATTATTTAAGTACGGTTGAAAAAACTTATAGGAGAATCAGATATGAACTATAAAGGACTACTGGACATACTTTTACTGCCAAAGAATTTTTTTAGAAAGCTAAAGGATAATAAAACGACTCTTTACTTGGGGATTGTTATTCTTGGATTTATAGATGTTATATACTTTATAATTGATAATCATAAAAAAATATTTGATAAACCGGCTTTGACAATGTATTACAATATAACTCTTATGATTGTCGTTATCCTTCTTTTCGGACTTATAGACGTATTGTTTTTTTCACTGCCCCTATATGACCTGTTTAAGAGATTTAAAAAGGAAAGCGATGTGCCTGCAAGAGGGGACGAGCTCCCAAAGCTAATGAAGATATACATATTGGCCAGCCTGCTGATCTTTCCGGCAAACCTGATGGTGTATTTTGCAGGCAAGGCGAATGGCGCCGATTTGTACGATAGCTCAACAGTGTATATATTAAGCCTGTTGATATCCGTTTGGGGAAGTGCTGTAATAACCAGAGGGATAAATGTAATTTACAATTTTCAGCCTGCCTTTAAAAGGCTGGTGTTTATCTGCGTATATGTATGGAGCCTGCTATTGAGTTATGCATTGCTTTATATCACCGACAACTGGATCATCAAACTTTTAAACTGATAATTTTAGAACTTTTTTACAACCACTTTTTCCTTTTAATCATTATAAGGGTGCCGATAAATCCGGTGGGTATCAATATCATTCCGAATACGATCCAGAAGCCTCCGGGCAGATTCTGCATCGGTATGCCCTTTACATTCATTGAAAACAAGCCGCCTACCAATACCATTGGAAGAGTAACCACCTGGACAATCGTAAAGGTGCGCATAAGATTGTTCATCCGTTGGTTTGTAAGTGAGGCAAAGGTATTGTCGACAGATTCAATTACTTCCTTGTAGTTTTCAAGCATATCCCATATCTTTTCGATCTTGTCTGTTATATCATCGAAGTATTTGTCCATTCCCTCTGTAAGGTATTTATTCATGACATTTTCAAGGGTAATCATTACAGGGCGCAGAGGCTTAACTACTTTGCGGTAATTAATTATCTGCATTTTTGTTCTTGATATTAATTCAAGCATGGATTTGGAGGTGTTTTTGAAAACATCCTTATTTATTTCGCTTAAGAGGATGCCTATCTTGTCAAGCATAGGATAGCAATAGTCAAAAAGCCTTTTTATTATTTCATAAAGAAGAAGAGCGGAGCCTTCGCTCATGTACTCCTTCCTCAGATCCAAACTGGATTGGCAGGCTTCGGAAAAACCGACAAGCGGCTTCAACTCGCCCTCATGCAGAGTGATTACATAATTATTGCCCAAAAATATGTCAACCTCTTCAGAATCAAGAGTTATAAGCTGTTTTCTATACCTTGGAAGATGCAGCACAATGAAGCAGTATTCACCGAAATCATCAACCTTCGATCTTTGGTGCTCTGTCATACAGTCCTCGAGAAGAAGCTCGTGGAAATGGAACTCATTCTGAAGCATTTCCATATCGGCTTTAGTCGGTTTTACAATATCAATCCACCTAAGGCCGTTATACTCTGCAATTTTTATCTCAGAAACGGGCTGCTTTCTGCTTTTTGGGTTCTTATTCACCGGGAACATCTAAACCTCCTGAATGTAAGTTGACTATTAGTACTACAAGTATATATTTTTTTTCTATTATAGACAAGGCGATTGCAAATAATGTGTACTTAAGTTGTTTGTTTTCTATTTCCAGCAGCTTCCACCAATGAGAGGTTGTAAATATGCCAATAATAGATTATAATACTGTGATAGATGATATATGTCCCGGTAGTCTAATGGATAAGACGATGGATTCCGGTTCCATTGATCCGGGTTCGATTCCTGGTCGGGACGCCAAAAACACCAGTATTCGCAAGGATACTGGTGTTTGTTTTTTAGAATGTCAAAACAGATTTTTAGGAACAAACATACCTTAAATTCATCCTCAGATAGGAGGACCACCCTTGTGCCCATATTCAAACAAGTTGGTATTTCAAAGTAAGGTAGGATATAATTATAATAGTTGAACAATTTCTGTATAAACGGAATAATTTATAAAAATGATAGTTATGATATCACTTTGTTATATGAATAAAGACCAGTAATATACTGGTCTTATTTTCGCTTATCGGAATTAGCTCAGCCCTTATTCAGAACCGATATGTAACTCTTACTAAGAATCACTATCTAATTCCTCTAATATAATATTAGTGTACAATACTATTATTGTCAATACTATTATTTTTTATTCATGCTTTAACAAATCAGATCATTGCTGTTTATTTTATAAATTCCGTACAGTATTGGATTTTCCTCGTTTTCAATATCAATATTAGGATAGCAGCGATTAGGTAAATTCTGTGTCAACGCTTGCAAGTAGTTATATAGAGTATTAATCCAATTTGAAAAGTTATTTTGTGGTGTTTGAGAATAGCTTGTTTCATATTTATGTCTGATAATGCCTGCACATAAATCGGCTAATTGAATGCATTCTTCAACTTTAGAGTTAACAAAAAACGCTGTTTCCAATATTGAAGAATAGTTATTTCCCTCTTTAGATTTAAAAATATAGTTTTTCAATTGCTTAGAAATAATTATATCTTTCCCCTCGTCTTTTGTATCTAAGGCAATGACACATTTTGTATTGGATATTTGTGCGTAATTATTAATCCTTTGTAGAAGCAGTCTATAATAATTAGGAAGTCTTGCAATATTGTTAAGTCCATCAATTTTCTTTTCAGGTTTATTCATAACTACAGCAAATACCTTTGTGTCTGGTGTTCCGCATAAGACTTCATTTATTATTCTATCCACAAATTCTTTGTGTTTGGAGTTTGTTTCAACAATTCTCGGTCTTAAAACCATTTTTGCCTTAAGTTCCATATTGTTACCTTCACCATATATTTCATTTTTTAATCTATACATTTTCTTGATTACACTTCTAATTTGTTCTTGTGAAAAACAGACTGCTGCCAATACCGGATTTTGGGTTGTGTCATTAGGGTGCGGATATCCACTTTCATCTATAAATGCAAACACAGTATTCCCCCTTGTAATTAGCTGATACAATCAAAAACAATACTAAAAAAACGGCTTAATGAAATATCTCGGGTAGAACCATCTGAATGTTTGAACTAATGATACCGGAGCTGACTTGATTGCAAGAACTATTAGTTTAATTCATTTCAAATTGTAGTTCTCTGATTAATTTTACAATAAAGATTATAATATAAAAGTAAATTAAAGTAAATTATGTCTTTTAATTTTATTTTATTTTTTATTTTTAGCCATAGTCTACTTCTAAATAGAAGAATTTTTATATTTGATGGAAGGAATTTCATAATTATTGTAGAAATAGTAAGTATTATTACTAAAAATGGGGGATACTTATGGGAGAATTCATTTTGGAACCAAAGGTTGACCATACTCAAGAATTTATTGAAATAGCTAATGACTTTTCAAACCCACTTGAATTAGTAAGAGAAGCAATAAGTAATTCATTTGATGCGAAAATCAAAGGGAAATCTTTAGTAATACGGATTATATTTAATGTAATCACTATAAAAGGGAAAAATCTATTAGAAATAAAAATTATTGATAATGGCAGAGGTATGAATATAGATGAACTCCAAGCATTTTTTGATTTGGGGAATTCAACCAAAAGAGAATATCCTTTGTTAATTGGGGAGAAGGGTCATGGTACAAAAGTATATTTCAATAGTTCACACATAAAAGTTATTACAGTTAAGGATGGAATTAAATTAACTGCTGAAATGGATGAACCTTATGCAACGCTATTTGATAGAAAGATACCTACAGTTAAGGTGGTTGAAGAAAGTTGTCATAATATCGACTCTGGTACTGAAATAATAATCTTAGGCTACAACAATAATCAAAAGGCAAAGTTTACTAAAGAAATACTTGAAGACTACATTAAATGGTTTACAAAGTTTGGTTCTATTGAAATGATGTTTAATTATTTTGATAACGGAAATGATTCAATATATTTAAAAGGTTTGAATAGTACAGAAGAACATAAAATTAGATTTGGACATTTTTTCCCAAATCAATCTGAATCAATTGACAAGTTATTCGAAACGCACTTAACAAAAGCCCCAGATTATTATTGTAAAAAAATTGTTAAGACAGGAAATTTAAAAAACTCACCAGAAATAAGTTATGAAGCTGTTTTTTTTATTGAAGGTAATAAAGTTAAACAGGCATATAATAATATGTTAAGGAGACCAGGATATTCTGCTCCCGAAGGTTCCTATACTGTTCAAGAAAGGTATGGTCTTTGGCTTTGTAAAGATTTTATTCCCATTCAGAAAAAAAATGAATGGATTACATATAAAGGGTCAGAATTTACTAAATTTCATGCGTTTATTAATTGTCAAGGGTTGAGGTTAACCGCAAACCGTGGGTCAGTTGATAATACCCCTATGGAGATAATTTCCGATATAAAGGATGAAGTAAAAAGATTGTATGATGAAATAATTGAAGGAGATGACTGGAGAAATTTATCATGGCTTGAAGATGAAGCAGAAGCATATAAGACTACTGAAAAAGAAAAAAATGATTTTAAATGGAGAATAGAAAAGGTTAATAAGGCTAACATTTGTCAATTCAATGGTCAGACTTTGGTAAAGCCGGAAAGAGAGAGTGGAGTATATTCTTTAGTATTAAAGCTTTTAACTATCAAAAATAATCTATTTCCTTTCCAGATTATTGACTATGATACATATTCAGGCATTGATGTGATAGTTAAAGGCATTGATAGTGCACCTATATATAATTCAAAGCTTTATTACGTTGAATTTAAATATTTTTTAATTGACAAATTCAATCATTCTTTTGAAAATCTACATAGTATTATATGCTGGGACACTGAAATCAAGCATAATGATATTATTACAGATGTGAATAAAGAAGAAAGGAAAATGCAAATAGAAGCACCATTATCTCAAGGTGAGTATACAAAGTATTACCTTGATAATCCTCGTAAAGCACACAAGATTGAAGTTTTTGTTCTTAAAGATTATTTAAAAGAAAAACTGGATATTGACTTTAGACCAAGAGCATCAAATAGTTTAGTATAATAGTGGAAGTTGCCGAACTAATTAATTAGTGTACAGTTCCTTTCTATCTAAAAGCAAAATCCAATGCTTCGAATTAAGAAGTCTATGGTAATTAATGCGTGATATGGTGGTATGTAGGTAAATACAGGAAAGTAGCACAAGCAATAGAATACAATAGCTCAATTTATTCTTTGAACATGTTGGGTGGATGAAAATTTTCCGAAAGGGGGAAATCGACCATGGGTGCATTCAATAAAGACGAATGGTCTAAAGTCAGGCATCAAGGAAAGTTTCTGTATGTGCTACTAAACTGGATAATTGCTGCTGCTATACCTTCTGCAATAATTCTATCGGTTGTAAGAGGTCTATTTAGGGGTGAAGGCTTAGGTTACTTTATTACTAGCAGTTATATGAGAAACCTGGCAATTACTTTCATTTTGTGTACGATACTCTCAGTATTTCTTGGCATTCGAAAGTGGAGTAAAAATGAAAGAGCTATGAGATCAGATACATAAGCAAAAACGCCAGCATCCATGCGAACGCTGGCGTTTTTTTATACTATTTTTTAACTGCCAAACAATAATTCACATTATCAAAGGCCGTTATAGGATGTTGAGGATTGGATGCATTGTATTTTTTGAAATACTGCTCTGTTATTTCATCCGGTATTAAGTGTTCGTAAATTAAAAAGCTGCTGTCGGCTAACAGCTTCTCCAATTCTAAATAAGAATAGCTTGCAAGCATTTTTTCATTTGCTGCACCAGCCATTGCAGCCTGCTTTTTGGCTCGTTCTCCTGCCTTTGGTGTATAACTATCCTCGTCCGGATAATCAAAAACAATACTGCTGCCTTTTGGCACAATACCTGAAATAGTACTGATCATCTTTGCAAAATTTTGCTTGGACAAATAGTAGCTTATTCCAAGCAAGCTGCAAAAACTGATTTGGTCTTGCTGGAATTCCGGACAAGCAATTAAATTGTGCTCCCAAGCACCTTCAGTAAAATCCGCAGGTATAAAATGCAGATTAGTAGGCTTTTCCGCGATTATTGTTTGAATGCGCCTTTGCTTGTCAGCACTCATAGCAGGGTGATCCAGCTCGAAAATTTGAATTTTAGATGCCCAATCTGGCTGGCGATATGCAAATGTATCAAATCCGGCAGCAAAAATCAAATATTGTGTTGCACCAATTCGCACAGCATTTTCAAGTGATTTTTCTGCAAATGCTGCTCTGCCGAGCGGTGACGGAGATAACTGGTTATCTACAATCCAGCGCAAGGCTTCATCCTGTGTACCTTCAAAGGATGGATTGAAGAAGTTGATTCCTTTTGACATATTACTTGCAATTTGTTCGTATTCATTCTGAGATAGAATGTCTTTTGCCAAGTAATCATCAAATACTTTTTCTTTGTTTTGCACTGAATGATATGCCCTTGAAAATGCACTTACTAGTGCGGTCATGCTTTTTTGTTCCATAATAAATATCACCTCTAATATTAAATACCATTACGCCGCCGGCAGTACAAGACTTGAAATTTTTCACATTTTGTGGTATAGTAAGGATAGAAAAGATGAAAAATTTACAAAGTCGCCACATTAATTGTGACGACTTTTAAATTACTTTTCGTTTCTTATAAAATTATCCTAGGTAATAAATAAAGGGGAACTCATATGCAAGAGAAAAAATTTGTAGTACCTAAATTGAGTGTATTTGGCGTTATTAGCGAAGCTGTAAAGCTATATAAGGACAATTATAAACTTTTTATCAAAATATCCTTCTTTGCATTCCTTCTTAACTTTGCAAATGATACACTTGATGTTGCTCAATACCTTTTTAAGGACACTCCTGCGGTTGCTTTATATAAGCTATTGTTATTTGTCGCCGTATTTCCGTTTCTATACTTTAGTATTAAACTCTCAATAGCCACGTATGTCTGCGCTATGGAAAGGTATAGAGAGAGAAACATAGACATAAGAAGCGCACTAAGCATAGCTAGGGAGAAGTTTTGGAGGTACATAGGGGTATGCATTGAATTGTGTTTAATTCTGCTTATACCAATTGCCGGCGGTATCTGTTCCTTTTTTCTTATTAAAGATTTGCTTATAAAGTGGTTGGTGATTGGCATCTTTGCGATACCTTCCGTATATATTGGTACAAATTATGGATTTGCACCCTTTATGGTGATCTTTGAGAAAGGTAAGAAGCATCCATTTTCTGTAAGTAAAAAGCTTGTTGAGGGTGATTTCTGGGGAGTAGTGTTTCTTATATTTCTTGTCATTGTAGTTTCCTCGGCTCCATACTATTTGTACATGTACGTTTTTAATGACTATAAGGCAATTACAGAAGTTAACAAATATCTTATTTCTTCGTTGAATCAAATGATTCGGGTTTTTATAACTCCGTTTGCAAGCTCCATTTATGCAGTAATGTACTACAAGCTGAAAGGTAACAAGAGGATTGGGTAGGTTTTCCTTATCTTATAAAATTTTTAAAGAAAGGGCTAAAAAATGGGTTTTATGTTTGATCCAAAGCCAGTAGCATTCCTTATATTATACATTATCATTATACTATTATTTTATTTTTTACATATAAGAAAGAAAGGTTATTCATTTTTTCAGGTTTGCATTTCATTTTTCTTTATTGCTTATTTAATCTGTGTTTTTAAAGAAACAATGTTGCCAATACAATTTTTTAAAGAAGACTTAAGTCAGTATGACTATAGGTATTATCAGCTTATCCCCTTCAAAACAATTCTTGATGTTGTTTCCGCACATACATGGAAAATGCAGATAATAGGTAATATTCTACTTCTATTGCCATTACCATTTTTTATTTCGATTTTTAAAAAAGGGAATTTGAGATTAAGTAAAGCTCTTATCTACACACTAATTACAAGCATTGGCATTGAAATAGTCCAATTACTAATTAATGTAATCACTCGAGTACCAAATAAAGTTGCAGATGTTGATGATATTCTACTTAATACATTAGGGGGATTGATTGGATGGTTAATATATTACATAATTAGCAAGCACAGATTCTATAAAATAAATGTTATGAAGCAGTTAAACACAGGCCAATCCTGATCTAGAAATGGACGTAATTTAGTTGATTGTTGATTAGGACAGTTAATAATTATTTACAGTTGCTTGATGACATATCCATGCCGAGAACTGCTCGAAAAAAAAGAGTCAAATAGACCCTTACTTTTTATTCAATAGACCCTTAATTACCGATATATCGGCTTTATAGCCAGCAAGCTCCTGCTGAAGCTTTATTGCTTTTAAATGACCTTTGGGTAAATAATAATCGGCATATTTCGCTAAAGCAGTATTTGATTTATTGACTACTTCATTATAAACAAAGGGAAGAGCGAATATACCTAAACCTTGGAAGCTGCTGGTTATTTTACTCTGGTCAGCTGCTTTGTTTCCCTTTAGGTTTTTTACAACAGCATAAAATCTGGATTCAGAGTTTGCAACCACGGTATTCCAACTTCTTTTCCAGCTGATTACACCGCTGTCGCTTGGGTCTATATCACCTATTCTCGTCTTAGCTATTTTTTCAATGGCTATCATGACAGGTACAGTGAACGGATTATCTTTTTGGACATATCCGATCAACTGAGGTAATTTTTCTATCCCTAAATCGGTAATTATTTTTAGAGGACCATCCTCTCCGACTTCCCATTTTGAGCTGTTTAAAATTTCAGGATGCTTATTCGAATAGTTTTTATATGCTTCATAATATTTTATTAATGCTTTATCGACTGGATTTGTGCTATCTTTATGCAAATCAACCCATTCTTCCTTAGTCATTTTTTTTGTAAACAGAGCATTCCTTTTTAATATGGAAGCCTCCTTGATTTTGTATTGCTTATTTACAGAGTCCCAGTCTACTATACCCATATCATAGTAATTACCTGTGTCTTCATTATATTCGGCACTTTCAGGCAGTCCACCGGGGCTTGCCGCCGGTTTGAAATAATAATATGCAGACTTATATCTGGATGAAGTAAATGGATTGGTGCTGTTGCTTTTTATCAGTTCCATTCCACCCCATTTTGAGATTATTGTTTTAGGCATTTCGTCGGCATCCCACTCGATTACTCTTGCAAAATGGCCCCCGGAATAGTATATTACTGCAGCACCGGGTATCGGAGTCCGGCTGCAGATGGTATATCCATATTCCGACATGGTAGTTTTTAATTGTTCATTAGACGGGTTCCCTGACCAAGGCCACAGCCAGCCGCTGCATGTCTTCTGTAATGCAAATGACAAACAATTGTAAGTCCATGCAGGATTGACGCTGTCATGTGTGGGGTGTCCGGTTCCGGCACCCATGAACGAATTCGAAGTTTCATTAGTGTAGAAAAATGTATCATCCATTTTTTTATAAGTTTCCATGGTGCCTTTACATATTACCGCATTAATAATTTGAGAATCGGTTCCTGCTGAGTCGGTTGCATATATTTTTATATGAGGTGTATCAGCAGCAAATACTGAACGATTCGGAAATTGCATATGGGGGAAAAACCAGGATTGGAATGTAAATGTGCCGGAATAGCAATTGGTCGAGCCTTCTCTTGTCAATGTGCCAATTAGGGATTCTTTTAAGGTATTATCCGAATTAGAGGTTCTGCTGACATAATAGGCTTGTACTGAAGTTGGGTTCCCGGAAACAGTGGCTCGTATGATAGCAGAAGGGTAAGATTCCGATGACTGTAAAAAGTATCCGTTGCCGCCGGGATTGGTTATTATTATATCCTGCAGGGCAAAAACACTAATGTTTAAAAATACTAAGGCGCATGTAATCAGAACTATATATATACCTAGCGACTTACGGCTTACTTTTACCATATGTAAATTTCCTCTATTATAACATTGATTCATATTTAGTTTATTATATAACTCATGTGTCTTATTTTCAATAAATTCCTACAGCTTTGGAAAGTGCCGAATACAATCATACAAAGGCCTGTGCCAATTATATGCCCCCTCTGGGGTATGCATTATTATGTGTTGTGCCATACCCCCAGACCCACTCAAAACAATATATTTATTCGAATTACTTAAACTGGACAATTATTTCATTCCAACAATAATATATTGGGAAGGAAGGTTTAAGGATGAAAAAGAGAAAAGTTTTTTCGAAGATAATCGGAACTTTGATGACAGGTATTTTGACTTTCAGTACGCTTGGCTCTGCCGGCACGTTGACCGTTAACGCTGCGGATCTGGAATATAATTATGCAAAAGCATTGCAGTATTCCCAGTATTTTTACGATGCGAACATGTGCGGCACCGGTGTTGACGGAAATACCTTGTACCAGTGGAGGCACAATTGCCATACTTATGATGCGAAGCTTCCTCTTGATGACAAAAATACTAATATGTCCGCAAGCTTTATCGAAGCCAACAAGAGTACACTTGATCCGGACGGAGACGGAACAGTAGATGTTTCGGGCGGCTTTCACGATGCCGGTGATCATGTAAAATTCGGTATGCCTGAGGCCTATGCAGGCTCCACTGTAGGGTGGGGGTTCTATGAATTCAGAGAACAATATGAAGCTACGCAGCAGGACAAGCATACCAAGACAATTTTAAGGTATTTCAACGACTATTTTATGAGGTGTACCTTCCTGGATAAGTCAGGCAAGGCGATCGCATTCTGCTATCAGGTAGGGGATGGTGATGTTGACCATCGGACCTGGCAGGCACCTGAAATGGATGATATGTTCAGAAGAGGGTGGTTTGCAACTGATGCACTGCCCTCTACCGACTGTGTATCCGCAGCAGCAGCTTCTCTGGCAGTAAACTATATGAATTTTAAGGCTGAGGATCCGAACTATGCGGCGAAATGCCTTAAATATGCAAAAGCCTTATTTGAGTTTGCCGAAAGGTGCCCTACTAAATCATGCAACGCAGATGGCCCCGGGGGTTATTACACATCCTTAAAATGGCAGGATGACTACTGCTGGGCTGCAGCATGGCTTTATCTGGCAACAGCAGACGATCATTACCTGGATGTGGTATTCAAGAATCTGGATTATTATGCGCCTTCATGCTGGACTCACTGCTGGAATGATGTGTGGGCAGGTACAATGTGTGTTTTGGCAGAAATAAACGATATGAACGATAAAGACGGACAAGTATATGAAAACAGGTATAGAGAAGCTACAGGCAAGAGTCCTTACGAGGAAATTGACTTCTGGAGCCAGATAGCCAAAACCGTAGATAATTGGATGACAGGCAGAACTCCGACTTTAACACCTGCAGGTTATTCATTCCTCAGCCAATGGGGTTCAGCCAGGTATAATACAGCAACTCAGCTTTTAGCCCTTGTTTATGACAAACACCATGGGGATAAAGCATCAAAATACGGTGAGTGGGCAAAATCGCAAATGAATTATCTGATGGGCAATAATCCGTTAAACCGTTGTTATATCGTCGGGTACAGTGACATATCGGTAAAATATCCGCATCATAGAGCAGCATCGGGCTTATCGAGATGTGAAGAAACAAAACCTCAGAAATATGTACTTTACGGTGCATTGGTAGGCGGTCCTGACTCAAAAGACCAGCACAACGATACCACAGCGGATTATGTTTATAATGAGGTTGCAATAGATTATAATGCTGCATTCGTCGGAGCATGTGCCGGCCTTTACCGTTATTTCGGTGATGCTTCAATGCAAATTACTCCGAATTTCCCTCCACCACCAAGCCAGGATCCAACAGGCACTCCTACCTATTGGGTGGAAGGCTTCGGTGTGGATATTAAGCAGTCCGATGGGCCGAAAGCTACGGAAGTTACTTTGTATGTGCGTTCTGATTCTGTTACCGTACCATCAAAGAACATTTCCGTCAGATACTTTTTTGATGCTACAGGAATGACATCTCTTGACCCGAACAAAATGGAACTAAGGCAGCTGTATGACCAGGCGGCGGTAGAAACAAACTATAAGGCTTCACTTTCAGGTATTCAAAAGTACAAAAATTCTGATAATATTTACTATGTCGAAGTAACCTGGCCTGGCTACGCAATAGCCGATTCCAACAAAAAATACCAGTTTGCTCTCGGCACCTATGCTTGGCAGAATTACTGGGATCCAACAGATGACTGGAGTCATCAGGGACTTAGTATTGTTGAGGACAGCTGGAAGGGGACTCCGGTGAAAACGGATCATATCTGTGTTTATGATTCCGGTGTTCTTGTAGGCGGTATTGAACCTGATGGAACTACACCGACCAAAATTATATTGGGTGATGTAAATAATGATAAAGTGGTAGACGCATTGGATTTCGCCTGCCTTAAAATGCATCTTGTCAAAGCACAGCTTCTCACGGGAGATGCCTTGAAAGCTGCGGACTATAATTCAGATGGTTTTGTAGATGCCTTGGATTTCGCCGCACTGAAAATATATCTGCTGACACGGCCAAAATAATAGAGAAACGCTTTAAGGGATATAGTATATTTATATATGGGAATAAAATGTAGATAGCACATAGAAACCGGTCAACTTGCGAGAATTCGGCAAGCCGACCGGTTTATTTATATCTGGGAAAGACGATTAACTGTAAACATTAAGTGTCTGGCAATTACTCCGGAAAGGCACTATGCTTTACAGGAGGTAATTTAATAGCCTGGCTGTATATTTGGTTTTTCCCATGGGATAAACTATTAAATACAGTCCGAATATATAGGCGCCCCATAAAGGGTATTATTTATCCTTCCAGAGGCTTACCCTTTCCTTTACAAGCTTTGTGAACTCTTTTTCTGCTTTATGTACATCCGCATCCTCCAACTGTTTCAGAAAGCTGCTATATTCGGATTCGAAATTGTAGGCTGGGCTTGTAACTATTACCGGTATTTTTGACCGTATAATATCTCTCAGCTTCTGATTTATAAGATTCAGCTCTGAATACTGAGGCACATTTATCTGCCATGCAGCCCCCCATGGTTTTTCCATGAACTCTGATGCCTTGGGATATAGATCCTTCCATGTCTTGGCGCCGTAGTGCTTTAAAACTTCTTTTTCGATGTCCGAATATTTTTCAGTCAGGGTGTTTTCGGTTATGGTGGTATATGTGTTTCCTGTCGGGTCTAAAGCACCATCGCCATGCCTTGGAAACGGATAGACGTATACATCTATTCCTGTATTTTTGAAATAGTTCGGATCCGTGTTCCTCTTCCTCCATTCACTGTGAGGGATAATTCTTTTCCCGTTTTTCACCTTGTAGTGAATTCCTTCTATTCCCCAATTAATCAGCACCTGAGCCTCATCGGTGCACATCCAGTCCAGAAATTTAATCGCTCTTACAGGGTCTTTGCAGTCCTTGCTTATGGATATTCCGATACCGCCGCTGAAACCGGATTTCTGAAAATCAGCATGCTTAGTGTTTTCGCTTATTGTCAGAGGGTACATTCCATATGTTCTTTCGGGTTTCCCCAAATCTCTGAGGGCTTTTTCGGGAAGCTCGAACGACCAATACTGGTCAGAAAGTGCAAGCACTCTCCCGGAAGCGATTTTTGCCTGGTACTGATCATATTTCTGTACAAAGCTTTCGGGATCGAGCAAGCCTTCATTGTACATTTTATTTAGCCATTTGAAATAAGCCTTGTTTCCTTCCTTGAAGTAATGCAGCTTAGCTTCATAGGTTTTGGGGTCGATACAGAATTCGCCGTCATCAGGGTGCCCGGTTGCCAGATTTGAAGGATCTGTGATAGAAACAGAGAAACGCCAGTCTTCAGGAACAAGAGACATTCCTATGGTCTTCTGCCCGTCAATTGTCGGGTGCTTTCTAACATAATTTCTGACTGCATTTTCAAGGTCATAAATGGTTCGCATTTTAGGAAACCCAAGTTCTTTTACAACTGCGTGCTGAAGCTCGAACCCTGTCATTGGAAACATCTTCTCCTCATTGACGGGATCGCTCCCCAAAAAGTATATGGACTTGTCCTCCTTTGAGTATCTGTTCCGGATCAGGTATTTGCCGTACATTTTCTTTATATTCGGCCCATACTGTTCAATAAGGTCAGTCAGATCGAGTAGTGCTCCCGCGGATACAAGGGTACCGACGTTCTGCCCGGCAAAAATCAGATCCGGATAATCCCCGCTTGCTGCCATTAATGATATCTTCTGAGCCGCATCCCCGACAGGAAACTCATATTTTAACGTCACCCCGGTCAGCTTGGTTATTCTCCTGCCTACCACGCTTTGCATGTTTTCATAGTTTTGATTCTGGTCTATATCAAAAAAGGAAAAAGTAATAGGACTGTCTGAGGCTGTATCTGTAGTTTGTCGTCTTTGGCCGGTATTGTTTTTTCCGCAGCCTGAGACGGACGAAAGCAGAAGCAGTATACAGATAGTAAAACACAAAGCATTCTTCATAAATTTGCCTCCCGTTATATTATTTTACAATGTGTAGGCCGAAAAATAAACCTGTATATAGTTGCATAAATTACAATATTATTGAATCTGCTTGCGTTTCGTTATAAAATGTTTTCAATATGATTATGTTTAAAAGTTTTCTATTTAAATTCAATAGCATAAGCATGAGAGGCAAACTTCTGGTTTTCTACCTGTTCGTTGTATTTCTGCCTGTGCTTGCAATCGGGTTGATTTTATCCGGGAAACTCTATGCCGTTGAGGCTTCACGTACATCGGCTGAGATTGAAGAAAGCTCGGAGAGAGTGTGCAAGAGGCTTGAATATACGCTTAAAATACCGATTGACATATCAAACAAGCTGTATTACGAAGAAAACCTTCAGAAGATTCTAAACACCCAATACACAAAAACTGCGGATATAATAAGGGATTATAATAAATACAGCGAGTTTTCCGACTTCAGAAGGTTATATAGTGAAATTTCCTATATAAGACTTTATTCCTTTAATAAGTCTCTGCTGAATAATTGGGAGTTTATTCCGGTTACTCAGGATATTGAGAAACTGGAATGGTTCAAATCCGCTTTAAATAAAAAGGGACGTATACTATGGCGTTACATTACGAACGAGGTAGTTATCAAACAAAGGAACCGTAAGCAATTATGCCTGATAAGATTTGTTAAAAGCCAGATGGGGCAGCCTCTTGGTGTTCTGGTAATTGACGTAAACATGGATAACCTTTCAGCATTTCTTGAACAGGAGAAGTTTGACATACTGCTTTGCGACGATTCCGCAAATATCATTTCCGCAAAAAATAAAAGCTTTGAAGGCAGGAAGCTTGAACAGGTGTTAGGAAATGCAAAATTCCATAAAGGCTCGCAGTATTCGGAAAAGGTTACTTTTAAAAACCGGGTTTGTAAAATTACCTTCAATGTGCTTTCATCAACCCAATACGATGAGAAATTCTCGGTAATCTGCATTTACCCTCTCAAATATATTACCTCATCGGCCCGAAAGATCAGGAATACTTCGCTGCTTATCACATTTTCTAGCCTTTTTCTTTCGGTTGTGATTATTATACTTTTCTCACATATTATAAGCAGAAGGATCAAGAAGCTGACTATGGACATGCAGACAGTTGCATCCGGAAAGCTGGATCACATATCGAAAATAAGCGGGAATGACGAAATCGGCTCCCTCTCCTCAAATTTAAACCGAATGGTTAAAAACCTGAATGATTTGTCAAGGGACAATCTAAGAGTCAATCTTCAAAATAAACAGCTGGTAATCAACCAAAAGGAAATGGAATTAAAAATGCTTATAAGCAAGATAAATCCTCATTTCCTGTTTAATACCCTGGAATCCGTCAGAATGAAGGCGCTGTGTACAGGTAATACCGAGATAGCCGAAATCGTAATGCTGCTTGGGAGAATAATCAGGCAGAACCTTAAGCTCGGCAATGAACAGATTTACCTGATTGATGAAATAAACACAGTACGGGCATACCTTGAAATTCAGAGATTCAGGTTTGGCGACAGGATAGCTTATACCGTGGAATGCCCATATAACCTTGAAAAGAGGAAAATACTTCCGCTGCTTATACAACCTATCGTAGAAAACGCTCTTGTCCATGGACTTGAGAACTCATCAGTACCCGGTCTTGTTTCCGTGTCGGTTATTGAAACGGGGGATTTTCTTCGTATTTCGGTTGCAGACAATGGTTCGGGAATGAAGGAAGATGAGCTGGACAGGCTTGTCGAATCACTGAAGGAGATTGACAATAAGGCTGAAAGCCATATAGGCCTAGTAAATGTCTATCAGAGGATTAAGGTGTTTTACGGTGAAGAATACGGCATTAAGGTTGAGAGCTCTCCCGGTAAGGGCACAAGGGTTGATATATTGCTTCCAAAGGAATGATTGAGATAAATGGAGTCTTATTACAGCTTCCTTGATAAAATATGCTCCTCTATATCTGAAAGAGGAGCATATTTTATCAAGGTTTTTATTACAGAATTATCGGGCATATAGGAATATCAATTGCACACGGCCCGATGTTGACATTTGCCGGGCAGGCATCAACTCCGCATGCATGTCCAACGCAGCCATCAGCTGCACAAGGTACATTTGCTCCACAGCCTCCGTCCGCTGCACATCCACGTGCTGCACAGCCTCCGTCTGCAGCGCAGCCGCCATATCCTCCGCAGCCATCCGCTGCACACCCGGCACGAGCCGCGCAGCCACCGTGTGCTGCACAGCCATCTGCTGCACAACCACCATCTGCAGGGCATCCGCCGTATGCTGTACAATCCTGGTCGGCAAGAGGAGCTGTTTTCATATACATTGCCGCATTGCTCGGCAGAGTTTGTGTTTTAAGTACATTATTTTCCACAGACATTGATACACCTTTTAGGTAATTGATCAGGGTTTTTAAGTCGTTAATTTTGACTAACTCATTGGGCAATTCAAGTTTTGTCCCGTGCAGTGAAGCTGTTGTGCCTTCGTCAGGCGATACGCTGAACACTACGAGTTCCTTATTCGTTGTAAACCCTCTTACAACAGAATCTACGTTGCTCTCAGGATAACCGTTAAAACCGATGTTAACAAAGTTTTTCATATTTCAGTCCTCCTTAAAATTTATTGTTAATGATTAAAATACCTTTAACTTACACCTCCCTCCATTCCTTTTACAAGCAGTAGTTTAGCGATATCCGGATCTTTTGAAGCTATGTAGTACAGCAGCTTGTCTTTGATGTTATATTTAAGTGCCGGACATGGTGTTTTGAAGGCACTTTTGAATTCGGAACCGTAAATGAACCTGTAAGAGCAGTAGCCTGCACAATTGGGTAATATGGGGCAATTCCGGCATTCTTCATAGTTAAGGGGACTCCAGTCTGACCATTTTGCTTCCAATGAATTTTTAGTCAGGTTGTCGCCGTTTTCAAGAAGTCCTATTTTCTTGCTTTCGTCGGAAACTGTTTCCCAGCACCGGTGAAGATCACCGTTGGGCAGGATTACAAGGCCGTTGGGGCGGCAGGAAGTGCAGATACCCACCATGCGGTAGGGGAGGGAATTGTAACTTAATCCCTTTGCTATGGCGTATTTATATAATTCAAATTCGTGTTTTGCGAAATTCTCCATTTTTATGACCTCATCGACTGCCTTCCCACAGGCGCGCGTAGAGGCCTCTATAGGTGAGAAATAAACCGACAGACGCCTTGTATTGCTAAGACCTCTTTTTTCAAGATCATCAAGAAGTCCGAATATTGAGTCCACGTTTTTCTTATCCACATTGATTCTTATTATAGTATTAATGGGGTATTTATCTATGTAAGCTTTAATGTTGTCCAGGATCCTGCCGTATGTGCCTTGGCCGGTAGCTTTCAAGGATCTTGTACTGTTGTGCTCCTGTTCGGCACCGTCAAGAGTGATTTGAACAGTGCGTACCTTACGTATATACAATTCTCCCATTACTTCTTCGGTAAGCATGTAACCGTTTGTGATAATCGATGCGTAGTAAGATATTCCCTTTGAATCGCAAAACGGGATGATGTTGTTGGACAGCTTCTTTATGACGTTCAGGCCCATTAGGGGTTCTCCGCCAAACCAGGTTATATTCAGGCTTTTGATTGTGTCTGATTTCCTTTGGATAAGGTTCATAATGGACTGCTGGATTTTTTCAGGCATAAGTGTATTTGATTTTTCATTTCCTTCAAAGCAGTAGTTGCACCCGAAGTTGCAGTTCAAGGTAGGCAGCACGGTAATACCCATGTTGTCCGTTTTCTGCCTTTCCTGCCGGTAGTACGCGGTGAATTTCTCCAATTCGTTAATGTCGGAGGGAACCAGAAAGTTGTTTATCAGCAGTTGATCGATAACGTCCCTTTCTTCTGCGTCAATATTTCCGTCTTCCTGCTTGTCAAATTTCTTGTATATGCCCATTTCATTGACATCCAGAAGTGAAAGCCCTTGTGAAAAGCTGTTATAAATTATTGAATTGTCTTCATCTATTCTTACGACTGTATTAAATGCGGATGTCTTGTAGTTTTTATACATTTTCTTCTTCCCCCAAATTGTTTATTTTTTGAATAATTCATCAAATTCATTGAACAATCTTGCATTGATTATCCTGCTTCGGCTGTATTCAGGCAATCTGTCCGAAATGTGACGGAGGTTGACCGCCAGCGACAAATACATTCCATCCTCCATAATCATGAGCTTTTCTGAGACAAGGACATTGAGAAGGTTTGTTATCTCCTCATCCTTCAGGTCTTTTTCGGCATGTTTTTCCCTTATGACGCTAATAACCCTGTCAAGTGGTCTTATTTCTTCGCAAAGCAGGTAAATCATTGCCGGAATGCCCCTTAGAATCATACTCCTGAACCTTTCAAACCTTGAATCGTAAAGCCTGACAAAATTAACTCCGGTTTCATATGCAAGAATCGGAGTGTTTTTACCCCCAAAAGCTATATTCCAATCTCCGATAGCTTCGGTAATTCTGATCATATAGTCAAGGTTTTGAGGTACAGAAGTGCATTCAAAAGAGTAAGTGGCGGATATTTTTTCTATATCCAGCTCTTTAACCGGATAAATGATATTGTACTGCTTCATAGGTCTTATATTTTTTAATTGATTCTCTTCGGGTTCTGCATAATACCTGCTGAATCTTTGAAGAATCATAGGCCTTGGCGGATAGAGGGGAGGGGTAATGTGGTGAAGAAGCGGAAACAGTTCTGCAAGGTCATTGTAGTATTCCGGCTTTTCTCCGGGAAAACCGAAGAGGAAATTATAGGATACATGAATTCCCAGTGAGAAGCAGTTTCTAACAAACTGCACGTTTTTCAACCTGGTCGAGCCTTTTTCGATAAGTCTTATCACTTCAGTGCTAAAGCTTTCTATTCCTGCCTGAACTTTTTTCAGCCCGGCTTCGGACAATATTTTCAGCTGCTTCATTGATAGATTCGGCTTTACTTCCCAGAATATATCAAGATTCAGATTCCTTTCCTGCAATGCTGAAAATAAATTAACCAATGCGGGATAACTCAATATATTGTCGACACAAATAAGTTCATTTTTTTCATACCGTTCCGATAGCTGAAGAACATTCTCAAGTACCGTTTCCCAGGTTTTGCTCCGGAAATGCCGGTTTTCACCGTTGAGGCTGCAGAATTTGCATTGCTTTTTTTCTCCCCACCAACAGCCCCTAGCTGTTTCAAACAGTAAAGTGTCCTGCTTGAGGCTTATTCCTGCTGCTTTTTCAATTATTTTTATCTGACTGAAATAATCATCATAATCGGGTACGGGAACTTTGTCCATTTCAAGGGATGGTGACGGCGGTGACATTATGATATTTCCGTCTTCCTCCCGGTAGATAATCCCTGTAAGCTTGTGCCCGGGCTTTAAGCTGTAATGATTTTCCCTGAGATATTGAACCAGTTCCGAAAGCGCAGTTTCTCCCTCACCGTATACAATGTAATCAATCCATGGGAAAGCCTTCATGTACTCAATTCCCATATGACCGCTTACACCATTGCCTCCTAGTATTATCACCTTATCTCTGAACCTGTCCTTTATGATTCTGGCGAAGCTGATTGAAGGGGCTGTCTGACTGAAAGAACAGGTAAAACCTATTATGTCGTATTCGGAAAAGTTGGTTTCATTTAACAGCTTATAAAAGTAGGTGGGGATGGTTTCATTTTTTATATTCCTGCAGACCCTGATTAATTCATTTTCAATCTGCTTTTCATCTACTGCTTTTGCACTTCCGATAGGCATCGGATTATAGGCGTCCGTCAAAAAAGGGTTTGTATCCTTTAGCTCAATAAGCTCCCTGATATCATTTTCCTGATTTTTCTGCATTTCCTTAAGTACTGACTTGTCTTTAACAATAAATTCGTTAAACAGCCATTCTAAAAGAAAGGAATAACGGGAACTGATTGAAAGCTTCGAGTATGTTTCCGTACCGATCAAGGCAGCGAATCTTACATTCTGATATGATACATCGGCACTTATTCCGTGCTGCGTCAGATAAGCTTTCAGAATACCCAGTTGTATTGACGGAAAATCAATTTTTCCCCATGGCATGTTGCAGAGAAGTACTTTCATACGTTAATCCTTTGCAAGTTAATGTATTTTATTATGGAATTTTTAATACTCAGTACTTAGAGAAATGCTTTATTCTTTAAACCTGTTTTATAATATTACAAATATTTTCTGAATAACCTATAAATTTACATAAGTTAGTAATAATTACTATAATAATACAAGATTATTGCTTCCGTCAAGTTCCTGATAAGATATATTATGGAGGGTGAGGGCTTTTATTCCAGTGAGTTGCGTAGCTTTTACAGTCGGTAAACCTTAATTGTTTTGATTCTTTTTACATGAAAACCTGCATACTGCAAAAGTGGAGAATTTTATTATTAAAGATAAATTATGGTTGCTTGTCCGAAGAAAATGGTATATAATGGGTTTGGAATGTTTCAATGCTTGAAACATTAAGGTTTAATATTGTATGGAGAGAAATGGGAGGGAATGTTATGAAATTCAAGAATGTGCTTTTCCGAATTACCGCCTCAGTCATTACGTGTGCTTTTGCAGGGCTTTTTTTATTGCCCGGACAAGCAACAGCGGCGACATCAGGAACTACAGCAGCCAGTACAACCCAAATAAAAGGAAGTGAAGTCCTTGTAATAGGGGACTCATTTTTAGCGTTGTCCCATGAAATCACAAAAAGGTTGGAACAAGATGCCATAAACGCAGGGGTTCTGGGTGCGAATGACCATTTCCGGGATAATTCAGTAAGCGGAACCTTGCTTTCCGGTGGAAGTTCACCGAATATTCCTCAACAATACCAAAATGGTGTAAATGCTGGTACAGTAAAGTATGTCATTATGGATGGCGGAGGAAATGACTGCTTGATGGGAAGCGTAGATAATGCCGTAGCTGCAGCAAAAACCTTATTTCAGACAATGCAGAAGAACGGTCTGGTCAAGGTTTTCTATCTGTTTTATCCTGATGCTCAGGGATCTTTATCTGGAACCTTAAATCCAAAACTGAATACATTAAGACCGCAAATTCAGAGTATTGTAACTGGTTCAACTTCGCCAAAAGGATATTTCTTTGATTTAAGACCTACCTTTGACGGCAAATACTCCCAGTACATTTTGTCGGACGGCATACATCCCACTACAGCAGGGAGCTATGCAGCAGCAGACGCAATTTGGGCTGAAATGCAGAGAATTTACTTTTTCGATACACCAACAGAAATTTATGGGGATATAAACAATGACAAAGCTGTGGATGCCTTGGATCTTGCAGGACTCAAGCAGTATTTAATGGATCCGAAGCATGTATATAATAAGATTGTGGACCTGAATCTTGATAATTCTGTAGATTCTCTTGACCTTGCTATTATAAAACAGTATTTGCTTAAAATTATAACGACGCTGCCTTATAAACAATAAATTGTTCTAATGCTAGTTGGACGCACATTCATTAAATGGATGTGCGTTTTGTTTTACACAGGCATTTTTATATGATAAAATCTGAGCAAACAAATTCAGAGGGATGACTATTGAAATAAAAATCCTGGAAGATTATAAGGTGTTTTTATGGATTTTAAGAGTATTTATAACAAAGAATATATCAAGAAGCCCGGTGCAACCCAGACGGAAATAGAAGAGTTTGTAAACACCTGGAATGTTGATTTATCTAGTGAAGAAATTGATGAAATAAACTCCAGGCAAAAGAACCCGTTTCGAAAAGGTGATAAATATTATGATCTGTATAAGCCTTTTGATCCAAGGCTTTGGAGCTTTCCAAAAAGAGAATTGCCGTCGGACTACTTAGAGTTCCTAAAGTATTCGAATGGCGGAGAATTTGCTAATGGGGACAGGTATTTGCAATTTTTCAGTACAAATGAATTTAGAGAAATGAATATTGCTTATGAACTGCCGGAGTACATGAAGCTTGCCGTATCGTTTGCTATGGATGGCTGCGGCAATCATTTATTGTTCGACATGAGAGAGTGCCATAAAAATAATGATTATCCCATACTTGCTTCACACTCGGGAAATTTGGGCTATGAGGACTCGAAATTAATTGCAGTCGGATTTAAGGAACTTTGCATTGGGACGAAATCAATTGATGCTTTAATGAATGAGGACTATAACAAAAAGATATACCCTGATAAAGTTGACATCTATATTTTTAAGAGTCCCAATTCAGGGAAAAGCGGATTGCTTAAGATAAAACAATTGCTAAAACTGAATACACCTATGGGAGAGCTTTTTCAAGCCTCTGGTAATTTACCGTATAAGCTTTTGGAGGATGTTATGTTTTCGAAATATTATCAGACATGCATTGAAATAAATAATAAAGAGGACTGTATTCAGATTATAGAAAAAAGCTCAAACAAGGTGATTGATTTGGATCTGTGGACTTAAGTGTCTGACTATTTGTTGAAAGCAGCGGGGCAAGGAATATATATGAAAAAAATCAGCATTTATTTAATTCTTTCGGTTATTTTAACAGTTTTGTTGACTAAATCTACTACCCTTACAGTAAGCAATTTCTCAACCGGAGCAACAGCAAGGCCTGACCAGATTACATTGACCTGGACCGGGGACCCTGCGACAACACAAACGGTTTCGTGGAGAACAGATTCCGGTGTACATAGCGGTGAAATTCAATATTGCCAGTACTCAGAAGACTTCGATTCTAAATCGAAGATTATGAAAGCGGAGACGTCAAAGCTTAATACCGAGCTGGGGAAGGTGAATATTCATTCAGTAACTTTAAGGGGCTTGGAGCCTGGAAAGAAATATACTTACCGTGTAGGGACAGGAACAAACCGGAGTGAAAAATATTTTTTTTCAACCGCAGCAAACAATACGACAAACTTCAAATTTCTTATATTCGGAGACAGCCAGAGTTCAGGTATCAGCAAGCCTGACTACAGCGACTGGAGAAAAACAGTTCGGAATGCGTATAATGCCAATAAAGACGCGGAATTCTTTGTCAATCTGGGGGATTTGGTAAACATTGATCTTTATACTCACTGGAATAAATGGTTCAGCAGTGCTGAAGGGATTGTAAACCTGATTGATGTTATCCCCGTAGGCGGAAATCATGAAACCTATAAAGATAATTCTTTCAAAGCAACCCGAAAACCCAGGTATCTGAAGTACTTGTTCAAGGTTCCCCAAAACGGGCCGAAAGGCTATAAAAGTCAGGTTTATTCCTGCGATTACGGAAATATCCATTTTGTTGTTCTGGATAGTCAATATAATGAAGAAAAGAATGTTGACGGAAGCATTTTAGAAACACAAAAAGAATGGTTGGATAATGATCTTAAGAAGACAAACAAGCCATGGAAAATCGTATTGTTCCATAAGTCTCCATTCCCTAATATGCCATCAAGACCGAATAATGAGGTAAGAGCAGCTTTTCAGCCTATTATTGATAAATATCATGTTGATGTGGTTTTTAACGGACATGATCATTGCGTTGCACGTACTTATGCGATTAATGGGGATAGGTATTTAGACAAGCCTTCTTTGGGAACCGTGTACTATACAGCCGGAAGAAGCGGAAATAAAGTTTATAATGACACCAAACAAATGAAATGGGATACATTTTTTTGTAATCCCAAAGACCAGCCAAGTTACATTATTGCGGAAATGCAAGGCAATAAGCTGGTTTTGACGGCTAAAAAGCAGGACGGTGAGCTTATCGATACATTTACAATAGATAAAAGTACGGATGCTTTTTCACCGTCCCTTTGGCCAGATTGAGGGGGAGTGCAGTCAAGACACTCCCTTTTCCTTTAAAGAACTCAAGATATTGACTAATTGCTTCAATTTAGACTTTAATAAGTTGCTTACGCTATCATTCAGATGGCTTTTGATAACACTGATAACTTCTTCACATTTTTTCCCTCCGTGGAATATTTCAATTTTCTCTTCGCTAAGCTCTTTTATTGCTGAATCAATAATATTTAAGCTTTCAATTTCGCTCAACTTAAGTGTCAGCTGCAGTGCAGTATTAAAATACTCGCTGCAAATCCATACATAATTATATCTTTTTAGTGTAGAGGTAAAAATTCCTTTAACAAAATTAACCGGATACTTTTTTTCTGTTTTCCTCAGTTCATCTAAAAAGTCTCTTGCCTGATAGCTTCCCGAATTATTATTTGAGGGTGCAATTTCAACGATGCTTTTACCTATATTTTCCTGCAATTCAGGAGAAGCTGCTACAAATTTCTCTATCGGAAAGTTTTTTAATTCAGTTACAGCGAAATTCTGTATATAATAGTTATTATGTCCCCCGTAATTCAGGCTGTTATAGATATTTCTAAGTTTATCCTCATCTTCCGTCTCAACAGAATTATCAATAATAATGTTTCCCGCAGCATTGACAAAATCTCTGACAACCTTGCCGCCTGCCGGATTGAAGGAAGTGCCGCCTTCAGAATCTGTATTTTTATAAAGCTGATTCTTTAAAAATATAACAAAAGAACCCATTGAATCGGCATTGCCGACTATACCGCTGAATGTCTGCAAAAAGCTTCCCAATATCGGGTCATTTTGATAGTAAGGATATCTGACCTCGTGATCCATTTCACTCCATGCTTCCTCGAAAAGAGTCCTGACCTGGATTTCAGCAATTGCACCAATCTCCTGACAGGAATTGCACTTTATTGAATAATGGACTGACCTGTAACCCAATTCATGAACCTTGACATTGCAGCCGTTTTTAATAAAGACATCTTCCTTATCGCCCTTTTTTATATTTGCAATAGGTGTTTCATCCTGCTCCCAATTTGCTTTAATATTGTTATGTATATCAAGCCAATCTTCCTTATATAAATGAAGAATTCTTATGCCGATCATATCTTTTATTACTTCGCAGTAGTTGGATATATCGGCATATTGACCCCTAAAGTCCAAGCTTCTCCTTATGATTTTTTCAATCAGATGTTCCGGGTCCTTAACTCTTTTTCTTACAGAATGGACCTTTTTCATAGTCATCAAGATTTTAGTAAGAGAGTTTGCAGCGACCTCTAATGCTGCAATTTTGTCTACATAGTCATAATATATAGCTTCCATATCAGACCAGGTATATCCCAAATCATCAAATTCTTGTTCTTTGCCGCTTATACTGGGATATTTGTTAAAAAAGACGTCTTTGTCCGGAAAACTCATAATGACCTCCTTTGTACCAGCATTATATATATAGTTAATGATTTCGACATAATTTTACAGTCTCCTGCTCATGCAGAATTATTTTTCTATTGGTTAATAGAAATTAACACTTTTGTAATTATTCTTTTCTTTTTCGTAACTATTTTGTTTTCTTAAAGTGTTAAGCTAAAAGAATATTAATCTACAGATGAAACAAAATAATCAGGGGTGATTTAATGAAGAAAAGATGGCTGACATTAGTCGGTATCGCAGTACTAATACCTGCATTATATGCGGGAACAGTTTTTGCCGGAAGCCGGATTAAATTGTTAATTAATTATAAGGAGACAAAGGCGGAAGTTCCTTTACAACTAAATAATGGTACTGTTATAGGCTCTGTAAAGCAGATAGCTGAAGTGCTGGGGGCTAATACTGAATGGGACGGGAAAACCAATTCGTTTGAAATTGTAGATGCACAGAAAATACGTGCGGAGCAACTAGAAAGGGCAATAGCTCCTAACAATAAATTAAGTGCGGCAACACTTTATGCTGAATCGGCTAAGACCAGAAACGGTGCGCTGAGGTATGCTATCCTATCTCCGGAATTGAGGCAGAAGCAATATCAGAAATATAAAGAACTCAACTGGGTTCTGGGGGTATCCAGCCCATGGGTGGAAAGCTATAAAATAAAGGAAGCCAAGAGTTCCGATAGCGCTTATAATTATGAAATAGATTATATTTTAACTGATTCAACTAAAACAAAATATTCGGCTAAAGAGAGTATAACAATAAAAAAGACAACTGTGAATGGGGCTGACAAGTGGCTTGTCATAAAAAGCGATGAACCATCCTGGGACATTCCGCAAATGGTTAAAGAAAGCAATTAACTCCATGAACCGATAATCCCGGATAACTCCTTCCAGTCTTCAGCCTTCAGCATTATTGAATATATAGTGGATTTTTTTTCTGAACCATTGAAGCTGTAATAAAGTTCAATTTTCTTATCGGATACCGAAGTCCTGGTTATATCCTTGAGCGTTATCTCTTTGGGTGTGAAAAACATTGGCATCCAGATGGTAATAACCTGGTTTTCTATTGCCACATAGAGGTTCTTTTTCCTGTAGCACGTGAAATAATACAAACCGACTATTACTGAGGCATAGAAAAAGCTATTCGGCAGAATACTGGTGTGCCTGCCGATAATTGATGCAACAAGAAGTGCCGACAGAACAGCCACACAACATTTTTCAACAACATCCAGTTTGAATTTAAAGCCTTTTGGCTCATCCGTGCAATTAATCATGTCTGCTCCCAAAAAAATTTAATGTATTTATAATATCATTTTATCGGATAAGAGGCAATAAATCCTTGCCGGATAAATAGTGTGGCTAAATTGAAAATTAAACGATTTTACCTGATGCCGGAAATATTCTGCCATATTTTTTATAAAAGGTCAAGTTGATTATCCATCATCTCTTGCGGTTGATTCCTCCATCCGCTGTTTTTCTTCCGGAGACAATGCATCTGATAGACGATTTCGGTGGATACCCATTTTTCCCTGATATTCCTGCCTTAATCTCTGATTGGCCCCGTCAACCTCAGCCTTCAATTCTCTGGCAGATAACAGGGAGCATCCTGCGCCTCTTATAATAATCTGTTGTAAACCGTCTGACGTCGCAACCGTGATGTGATATTTCTTTTGATTGTCATGAGCGAATTTTTCTATATACTCGTCAGCGGTTTGAGCTTCTCTGGTATATACCACATGGATATTATGGTATTCGATTACTTCCTCCGGATGACCTTCAACACGGTAAGCATCGAACACAACGATGATCTGACATTTTTTGATACCCTGATAATTACTTAGACAATCAAGCAATTTCATTCTGGCAGCGTCCATGTTATCATCTGTAAGCCCCCTTAACTCAGGCCATGCGTGAATCACATTATAGCCATCCACAAGGAGATACTGTTCTAAGATTTCCCTCTGTCTGCTGATGTTGGCAGACGGTTCATAATAACTGTCGCGGACTGTTTTGCTTCTCTTCCAGATAGTCTTCTTCCCCTGGTTTGCATAAAAGGTGTTGTTAAAAATTTGGTCAATTTCATCTATACTGATATGCCTTTCCTCCGAGTATGAGGCATGGTTTGGTATTATTTCCTCGGAAAAACCGTTTTTATCCTGTAGAAAGCTTTCCACATGCATATGCTCCTTTACCTCATCCCAACCCACGAAAAAGCTTGCCCCATGTGTGCAGAATACAGAACCGGTCGGATTTCCGAAGTCTTTTTCGGAATCATACCCGATGCTTTCTATTACCTCTTCCGCATTATGACATGGTTCATACCCTTTTAATGTACAAAAAAGTCTGCCGAGACCTTTGGTATAGGCAGTTACCTCTTTTTGATAATTCCTCATGGTGATAACAGGGGCACAGCCCTCAAGAACCGCCGTTTCGCCATCGGTCTGTGATATTTTACAAGTGCCGTGCATTTTCTCGATATCGGTCATAGCTCTTCCGACCATTTTCTCAGGCAATTCCAGTTGAAAGGCATAATAAGGCTCCAACAATATGGATTCCGCTTCCTTTAAGCCCTGACGAACCGCACGGTAAGTAGCCTCTCTGAAGTCGCCGCCTTCTGTATGCTTATTGTGAGCTTTGCCGGAGACCAAAGTGATTTTCATATCTGTAATCGCTGAACCAGTCAGAACACCCTTATGTGCTTTTTCCTCCAGATGCGTTAAAATAAGCCTTTGCCAGCTTTTGCCCAACAAATCCTCACTGCATTCAACTCCGAACTGAAGTCCGCTTCCCGGCTCACCCGCCTCCAGCAACAAGTGAACCTCTGCATAATGCCGAAGAGGTTCAAAGTGTCCCACCCCTTCTGCAATATTGGCGATTGTCTCTTTATATACAATCCTTCCGGCATCGAAGGTTATCTTAGTTCCAAAACGGCTTTGTATTATACTCTGCAGAATTTCAATCTGTACATCCCCCATGATCTGTGCCTGAATTTCCTGCAGCTGCTCATCCCAGGCAATATGAAGCTCCGGTTCTTCTTCTTCAATTTGACGGAGTTTGGGAAGCATCGCCCTTGGATCGCAGCCTTCCGGAAGTATGATCTGATAGGAGAGAACAGGCTCCAAAACAGGTGCGTTTGATGCTTTCTCCGTTCCAAGGCCTTCCCCGGGCCTGGTTTGGCTGAGCCCTGTTACTGCAAATACAGAACCTGCCTCTATGTCATTAACTGCCTGAAATTTTTGCCCGGAATATAAACGGATTTGATTAACTTTCTCTTCCCAGCTGCCATTTGTTAAGACATCCTTCACCTTCAATTTTCCGCCTGTAAGCTTCATATGGGTAAGACGGTTACCTTGCTCGTCCCGAGTTAGCTTGAAGATTTTGGCCCCGAATTCATCGGGATAGCGGGGTGCGTCGGCATAGCCTGCAATACCCTGCATAAACTGTTCTATGCCCTCCAGCTTTAAAGCTGAACCGAAAAAGCAGGGAAATATTTTGCGCTCCCTGACAGCCTTTTTAATGTGCTCCGCTTCAACATGTCCTGTTTCCAGATAAGCTTCCAGCATTGTTTCATCACACATGGCCAATTGGTCGTAAAAGCTGTCCGTATGAACCTGCCCGAATTCAATGCAGCCATCACCCAGCTGCTTTTTAATTTCTTTTAATAACTTGTCCTTATCCGTCCCGCTCTGATCCATCTTATTCACGAACAAAAAAACAGGAATCCGGTACATGTCAAGCAGACGCCACAATGTTACGGTATGGCCCTGCACGCCGTCCGCACCGCTTATCACTAAAATGGCATAGTCCAGCACCTGAAGTGTTCTCTCAGTTTCAGCTGAAAAATCAACATGTCCCGGGGTATCCAGTAAGGTGACCTGAGTCTCTCCTATATCCAATATGGCTTGTTTGGAGAAAATGGTGATTCCTCTTGCCCTTTCAAGCTCATAGGTATCAAGGTAGGCATCCTTATTGTCCACTCTTCCTAATTTTCCAATTTTACCGCTCAAATAAAGCATGCTCTCGGATAATGTCGTCTTGCCTGCATCTACATGAGCCAATATTCCAATGACAAGTTTTTTCATACTTATATCATATCTTTCATTCTTTTTCTTTATTCTGAAACACAGCCTGATAAGGCCCTTATGCAGGTTCCTTCATTATATGATACCAGCAAGCTTGAAATTTGACAATAAAACTAATGCATGCGAGTATTGGACTCAATGCGCCATCAACTGACAATAAAGAAGATGTAATTAGAACATATTAGGGTAAAAATGTTATCTGTGTTGGAGTTATAACGGGTTTTTGTATAAACCTATTGACTCTGACACCGTCGCACTTTACAATCAAAATATTGAAAAGAAATGAGATTATTTGCTGTTACCTATTAAGGAGAAACAAAATGGATGATTTTAAAATCGGCTCGACAGTATCATTTGGCGGCTATAACTGGCGCATTCTTGACATACAAAACAATATGGCTTTGATTATAACCGAATTTATTATAGAACAGCGTGCTTACCATGACGCATATAGAGATATAACATGGGCTGACTGCTCGTTAAGAAAATATCTTAACAGTGAATTTTATGACAAATTCACCGCAACTGATAAATCAAGAATAATTTCTGTATTAAATAAAAATTCTGACAATCAGTGGTATGGTTCAAAAGGCGGAGCAGATACGCAAGACAGCATATTCTTGTTAAGTATTGAGGAAGTAGTATGCCATTACTTCGGTGATAGCAGTTCAATACTGTACAACCGGGGAAAAAATCAAAGATATTGGTTTGAAAGAAAAGATGAAAACAACAGTAAGCGAATAGCAGGACTTGAAGGTAAAGATTGGCATACTTGGTGGTGGCTTCGGTCGCCCGGCCGCGTGAATGTAAAAGCCGCGTACATCCACGGTAACGGCGATATAGGTATTCAAGGCAACAATATATTGAAAGGTAACATCAGCGATGGTTTTTGCGCAGGCGGCGTTCGGCCCGCTTTGTGGCTAAAGTTGGAAATGTAAATCTTAGGTCACGTTTCAAGGGTTTGATTTACTATAGTTACAGCATAAGTTACATATATTACAAGGAGATTAAAACGGCGAAGTAAATAAATCCGTATATTATAAGCACTCGTAGTAGTTTGTTCAAACAAACCATAATTTCCTGATTTTGCAGATTTTCTTCGCTATAAAAACCAGCGAATTATTCCTTTTTAGGTTGCTTCGCTATATTTATAACAAAAATCAAACAGAAAGAGTGGCAAGGTATAAACCTTAACCACTCTTTTTTTGTTGGATTATAAAACACTATCACGGCAAATCCACCATTGAAAAATACGGTGTTCTTATAATTCCCGGTTGGCGGAGAGGGCGGGATTCGAACCCGCGTGCCGTTTCCGACAAGCTGATTTCGAGTCGTTGATATTGAGGATTCGCGGGGGATTTTGGGGTGCGTTTGGGTGCTTGGTGGAGCGGGGGAAATGGCTCAACAGTGCGGGCTTAAGGGCTGTCGTCCTTGCAGTGGGTGGCTTTGAAAAAAATGCTAACAAAAGAATGTTTTGCGTATATTTGTTAGCAGGGCGTTAGCATTGAGTCTCTTATGAAAGCATTATATCACATCGTATGGTTTGATGTCAGCGAATCGTCATAAATATCGTTTTCTCATAACGATTAAAACGATTTTGCTTGTCTATCGTCGATTTTTGACGATGGAAAATCGCCCAGAAACCTTGATAAATTAGCGATTTATCTTGTAATCGTTATAGAATCGTTATATAATTACGATTGTAACGATACATAACGATTTTGGAGGTTTTTGTTATGAAATATGAGGAGAGCGCAACGGTTGAGCTTAAAAGCGAAGTAAATGCCGATTTCAAAAAAGAAGTTGTCGCCTTGGCTAATACCGATGGCGGAACAATTTATATAGGCATTGATAATAACGGTCAAGCGGTTGGCGTATCGAATCCGGATGAAGTGATGGCGCAAATCGGTAATATGATTCGAGATGGGATTAAGCCCGATTTAACGGCGTACACCTCCATCGAAGCGATGGACGAAGACGGTGCAAAGATTATCCGCATTACCGTTCTGCGCGGGGTGAAACGGCCTTACCATCTTTCGGATAAAGGACTGAAACCCAGCGGCGTCTTTGTCCGGCATGGGGTGTCATCCGTGCCTGCAACGGATGAAGCAATCCGTCAGATGCTGCGTGAAAGTGATGGCATGGCTTTTGATAAATCACGCTGCCTGAATCAGGATTTGACCTTTTCTTATACGGAAAAATATTTTGCGGACGCGGGGCTTCCTTTTACACAGCAGAATCGCCGCACGCTCAAGCTGATAGACGCCGATGGATATTATACCAATGCGGCGCTGCTTCTGTCCGACCAATGTGAGCATAGCATCAAATGCGCCGTCTACGAAGGAACAGGGAAAACCAAGTTTAAAGCCCGCAAAGAATTTTTCGGCTCTATCCTTAAGCAAATGGACGAGGCTTATGAATATGTGAACTTGAGCAACAATCAAAACTCCACTTTTGACGGTCTTAAAAGGATTGATCATCCGGATTATCCTCCGGAGGCAATCCGTGAGGCTTTGCTTAATGCTGTCATTCATAGAGACTATGATTATTCGGGAAGCATCATCATTAACGTGTATGAGGATCGCATGGAGTTTGTGTCCATAGGGGGACTTGTTAAAGGGATAACCGTGATTGATATTATGAATGGCGTGTCTCAACCGCGCAATCCCATTATCGCTGATGTTTTTTACCGTTTGGAGTTAATTGAAAGCTATGGTACCGGCATTAAAAAAATCTTCGAAAGTTATTCGGAAACATTGCGCAAACCTAAAATACAACCTGCCCCAGCCTCCTTCCTTATTACGCTTCCGAAACTTACAGCTCATATAGCCGTTCTTTCAGAAGAGGAACAGAAGCAGGAAATATTGAGGCTTATTACTGATAAAGGAGACCTGTCTCGTAAGGATATAGAGTCAAGTTTATCTATTACCAAACAACTTGCGCTCAAGCTAATAAACGAGTTACTTGAGGAAAGGAAGATCAAAAAATCCGGCATGGCGAGATCTGTCCGGTACTTTATCAGATAGAAAGTCGTCGTAAAAAGTGTAGTAGTTTATCATAAAGTCGTTGTATTTTTTGTTTGTATTAAGATGAAATTCATAATTCTGCCGCCCTTCGGGGCGGTTTTTTCATGCCCTGAAGGAGGTGGCCATGACGGGATAGACAAGACCAACCTATGCGGTTATGGAGAATATCATGCTGCACGGCTCCTGGTTTTTGATTAATGCTTGTAAAAAATACATTTCAAGCAATGCTTCATTAACAACCTCACTCATATTTTCTCCTATATCTATTAAATAGTGTATTTTTCACTTATATAATGCATAAATAATAACACAAAATTTTACAAAACAAAAGGACCCAAACCTCATAGTTCAAGTCCTGATGTCCCAAAAATGGCGGAGAGGGCGGGATTCGAACCCGCGTGCCGTTTCCGACAAACTGATTTCGAGTCAGCCCCGTTATGACCACTTCGATACCTCTCCGTATATAAAAAACTATTTCTTTCTACATCTTAACTCTCTGAAGAATTCCTTCAGAATAGAGGAACATTCCTCTTCGAGTATGCCGTACTCTGCGACAACCTTATGGTTGAACTTTTCAACCTGAAGTACATTGATTACGGAACCTGCCGCACCGGCCTTCGGGTCTGGAGCGCCGATGTAAACCTTGCGGATTCTTGACTGTACGATTGCCCCTGCACACATTGTACACGGTTCAAGAGTCACATACATGTCACAGTCGGTTAACCGCCATGTACCAAGCTTCCTGCAGGCTTTTTTAATTGCTGATATTTCCGCATGCAATGTGGAGTCTTGCTTGGTTTCCCTTTCATTATGGCCTCGGGAAATCACTTTACCCTCACTGACAATTACAGCGCCAATTGGCGCCTCATCTTTTTCGTAAGCCTTCCGTGCTTCCTTCAAAGCTTCCGACATGAATTTGATTTTATCACCCGGATCTTTTCCGTTATAAGATCCCAATTGCCAGAACCTCCATCATATCAAGGGCATTGACAGCTGTAAAGCAACTGTATACAGAGTCGTTTTTCTGTCCCATTATAACGTATTTTATAAAATCTGTCCAGACCTTAAAACAAAAATGGAGGTCTTATGTGTGCGGTAATATAAGGCAGCAAATACCATTGTTTTATTAACCTATTGCCATGTTATTCAAACTTTTTCATTTTGAGAGTTACACCCTCTTTTTTTGCAAGCGCCTTAGACTTTTTATAGAAATCGTTCAGTGTTTTTGCAGAATCTTTACTTTGTGACATTGCTTTATTGAAAAGCGCCTGATCGTTGTTCTTTTCGGCTGCTTCCGCCATGGTGCTTATACTTTCAGTGGATTCATCAAAGCCGGCAAGCAATACTTTATACAACTTTTTAACCTCTTCAGTTTTAACATCAATAGCTTTAATTTCCTTCTGTGCGTTTTTACTGAGTTCTTCGAATTTTTTATACTGCTCAGCCTTACTAAGGTTTGCATTAATCTTTTGAGCGTCAGTTTGAAATGTACTGAGAATGTCTGTAACCTTCTGGTCAAGGTTTTTCAAATCTCCCTTGACGGATGCTTTTTTACCACAGCCTGTCATAAACAGCATCGACATAATGAGTGCAGTAACTACAAAAAACAAAAACTTCTTATTCATAATTTCCCCCAGAAATAGCAATTTTATTTTAAATATATCACAAATTTATTTATTATACAATTTAGACAATTAATGCTTATAAGCGACTTCCGATTTTACTGCGAAAATGTGAAGTAAACACTTTTTCCCATTTCTCTTATGTTGAACTGAGTCGGAACGGGTAATTACCTACATCATAAAATGCAAATATAGCCACTCTTTAATATTCATCAGGAAAATTTTATAAACATTAGATAATATTTTAAATATTTTAAGCAAAATTTTAATTTTGAATTAAGTTGTAAGTATGTATAATTATTGCAAAAGGCGAATGAAATCCATTTGAGGAGTTCATGGCATGACTGAAATCAAAAAAAGAATATTGTTATCAGTTAATTTGATAATTTTACTGCTTAGCCTTACTACATGCAGTATTCTGTCAGATACAATTCAATTGGAAAAGGAGAAGCCTGAACCCAAGATATTGAAATTGTGGAACCAATGGGTGGATAATTCCTCAACAGTTACAAATCCCCTTGAAAACGCAATCAGGGAGTGGAATCGTAAAAATCCGCAAATTCAAGTAACTGAGTTCAGCTGGAACGGAGAACAGTACAAGTCGAAAATAAAGACTGCCTTAGCTGCAGGTGACGCTCCTGATATATTTTACATGTGGAGCGGAAGTTTTGTGGGGCCATTTATTGATGAAGGAAATATTCTTCCTCTTGATTCATATCTGAATAATGAAACCCTGGACAAATTGACTCCCGGCGTAATAGATTCGTGCAAATATAACGGAGAGATATACAGCCTGCCTACATATAGATTCATAGCTAACTTATATTGCAATGCAGATTTGTTTAATAAAGCAGGAGCCAAAATTCCTGCGACCTATGACGAATTGCTGGAGTCGGTGAAAAAATTGCGGTCCGAAGGTATTGTTCCTATTGTTGTAGGCGAGAAGGATCGGTGGCCGGGCATGTATTGGTATGATATTTTGGCTATGCGTCAGGCAGGAATTTCTGCATGCCGGAGTGCACTAAAGGTGCCGCTGCTGTTCGATGGGCAGGATTATAAGAAAGCCGCGGATAAACTTCTACAATTGGTTGAGAATAAAGCATTTAATAGTGATGCTCTTAATACAAGCTTTAAAGATATGGTTAATGAATTTGTCCGTGGTAATGCTGCGATGATTTACCAGGGAAATTTTATTGAATCGGATATTGAGGCTATTAACTCAAAGGTAAAAGGAAAGGTAATTACCGTCCCATTCCCGACAATAGGGGATGGTAAAGGTACACTTAAAGAATTTTATGGCGGGATTACAGATGGCTATTTTATTAATGCGAATACCCAGTACAAGCAGGATGCAGTAAAGGTGCTTGAATTTATTAGTGAAAAGTCGGGAAAGGAAGGCTATTTGAGCGGAGCGGGGCTGCCGTGCTGGAAAATGGATGGCTTCGATAAATTCCAGGTATCATCTCTTATAAAACAAACAACGCAGTTAATGGAAACAGGAACATCTTTCATTAGCTGGTGGGATACTATTCTGCCGGCTGCGGATGCAGAAAAGCACAAAGAGCTTGTGGCAGAATTATTTGACAAGAGACTAAGTTCCGAAGAGTTTACAAAAAGGATGGCACAACTTAGGGGTATGGATTAATCAAAAAACTATATGTTAGGGGAATAAGTAATGACAACAGAAACGAACGTTACGCCAAATTTAAATCCTGTTTTTAAAAAAAAGAGCTTTTGGAAACAAAATGGTTTTTTTAAGGAATTGGCAACCAACAAAGCAATGTTTTTGATGCTGCTGCCTCCATTCATTCTGGTATTTATCAACTACTATTTGCCTATGTTTGGTGTTATCATTGCTTTTAAGAATTTTAATTATGAGGATGGATTCTTAAACAGTCCATGGTCCGGACTTAAAAATTTCGAATTTCTATTCTTGTCCAATACAGCATGGCAGATTACCCGGAATACTATCTTATATAATTTGGCTTTCATTGTAGTTGGTTTGATTTTTGCGGTTTTAGCCGCTTTAGCTCTTAATGAATTGAGAAGTAAGCTTGCATCCAAGTTTTATCAATCTGTAATATTTTTACCTTACTTCCTTTCATGGGTAGTCATAGCGTATCTGGTACTGGCGGTCTTGGATCCGAACGGATTTTATAATAGGACCCTGGCTCACGCATTCAGCTTAAAACCCTTAGAGTGGTATTCTTCGCCAGAGTATTGGCCATTTATTCTGATCATCGTAAACCTGTGGAAAAATGTCGGCTACGGCATAGTTATCTACCTGGCCGGAATTGCAGGAATTGACCAGGAATACTATGAAGCCGCAGTATTGGACGGCGCAAGCAAATTGCAGCAGATAAGGTACATCACAATTCCTTTTTTGATTCCCTTTATGATTGTAACTACCATAATTAACCTCGGCAATATCTTCCGGGCTGATTTCGGACTGTTTTATCAGGTGCCGATGCAGCAGGGCCTTTTGGCACCTACGACTGAAGTTCTCGATACCTACATATATAAAGCATTGACAATGAGCGGAGATCTGGGTATGTCTTCAGCTGCAGGATTATATCAGTCTGTTGTGGGATTCTTTACTGTTGTTGCAGCAAACTTTGCTGTAGGCAAAATCAGTAAGGAAAATAAGATATTTTAATAGAATAGCAATCATAAAACCGGGGAGGAAATTATGAATACTGAAAATTTAAGTGTAGAAAACATAAAGACAGAAAATATAAAGACCAAAAACAAATCTTTTAAACCAAATTCCATATCAACTTCTACCAATATTGTGATCAATGCCATATTTATTACTTATTGCATTGTCTGTATAGCTCCATTGATTTTGGTATTTATGGTCTCAATTACTGATCAGATATCACTTGTAGACAAAGGTTACACATTTTTTCCAAGCAAAATCAGTATGGACGCATACCGGTTTTTGTTCAATGATCCGCTGAAATTGTTCAGGTCTTATGCAATCACAATATTTGTATGTGTTGTCGGTACCTTCTTTTGTGTATTGTTTACTATGTTATATGCTTACCCGATTTCCAGAAAATCTTTTAAATATAGGAACTTTTTCGCCTTCTTCATGTTCTTTACCATGCTTTTTCAGGGAGGACTTGTGCCATGGTATATCCTGTATACAAAATATCTGCATATGCAGGACAATATTGCGGCTTTGATCGTACCGGCCATTATGAATGCATTTTACGTTCTGATTACCAAGACCTTTTTTACAATCAATATACCCGATTCCGTACTGGAAGCCGCCAGAATTGATGGAGCCAGTGAATTCAGGATATTCTACACTATTGTTATTCCGATGTCCAAGCCGGTTATTGCTACAATCGCGTTATTTTCGGCTCTGAACTATTGGAATGACTGGTATCTCTGTCTGCTATACATAAATGATTCAAGATTCTATAATCTTCAATACTCAATGTATCAAGCACTACGCTCCCTGCAGTTCCTGACATCTTCACTGGCGTCAGCTTCGGGGAATACGTCCAGTTCATTGGCTAAAGTTCCGGGAGAGACGCTGCGTATGGCTATGGCGATTATTGGCGTTGGTCCGATTGTTTTCGCTTATCCCTTTTTCCAAAGATATTTTATCAAGGGTCTGACTATTGGTGCTGTTAAAGGTTGATTACAGCTTGGACGGAAGCTTGGATTCTGTTACTGCTGGTCAATATATACAAAATAATTAGGAGGGTTAAAAAAATGCTCAAAATCAAAAGGTTTGGATGTATCATTTTCTCAATCACTTTTGTATTCAGTTTCATGCTGTCAGGGTGTGGGTCATCCGACACAGAAACCTCAGACAGTACTTCGGCTGATAAAGCAGCAAAGTTGAAGCCGTATGAAATCAATGCATATTTTCTTGCTCCGCAGTGTAAGGATTTGAAACTGGTGCAGGAAAAAGTAAACAAGATTTTAAAGAAGAAGATTAATGCGACTATCAAGTTGAATTATTTCTGGTGGGACAACTATCAGACGAAGCAGCAGCTGGAAGTAGCTTCCAATAAAAAGATAGATATAATGTTCTCTCCAAGCTGGTGGGGTTTCAATGACTATGTAGCCAAGAAGGCATGGCTGCCGTTGGATGATCTCCTTGCAGAATACGGAAAGGATATTGTTGCCAATATACCACCTGCATATTTGAAGGGCCCGATTGTAAACGGAAAGCTCTATGCTATTCCTACAGCAAAGGATATGTTTGGTACCGGTGGATTTATATTTAATAAGAAACTCATAGACAAATACGGTTTTGATATAAACACGATTTCAAAGCCGGAAGATATCGAACCCTGGCTTAAGACAATCAAGGAAAAGGAACCCGGTATCATACCGTTCCTGTCTACAAAGGGTGACCAGCAAGCATATTTGGTACAGGATTTTCAGATTAATGTAGGGTCTGTCGATGTACCCGTCGGATATCAAAAAACAGATGGACATGTAACGATATGCAATGTACTGGAAACAGATGTTGCAAAAAGAATATTTAAATTGTCCCGCAGTTGGTATAAGAAAGGTTATATCAACAAGGACGTAGCTACTCTTCAGGATGGAACTCCGATGAAGAAGGCCCAGAAAGTATTTGCATGGACAGAACAGCTGAAACCTGGTAAGGCAGATGAGCTAAAGGCTCAATACGGATACGATTTGGTACAGGCAAATGCTTGGAAAGACATTCAGTATTATGAAACCACACCTGATCTGACAAACTCGCAGTTGGTCATTCCGAGTACCTCAGATGATCCTGCAAGGGCAATGATGTTTATTAATCTGCTGTTTACTGATAAAGAGCTCAAGAATCTTCTTGACTGGGGTATTGAAGGCAAGCATTACAAGAAGATCGGTAAGAATCAGATAGACTTTGCAGACGGAGTTAATGCGGACAACTCAGGATACTACGGTCTTGCACAGTGGGCAATGGGCGGAAGCCAGTTCCTCGATTACCTGTGGGCAAGCGAGAGCCCGGATAAGTGGCAGAAGATGCAGGAATTCAATGATTCTGCAAAGCCTATGAAAATTGTCGGATGGACTTACGACTCAAGCAATGTAAAATCGGAAGTAGCTGCACTTGCTCCAATAGGACAGAATCAGGTACAACCGATGTCTGAAGGTCTGGTAGACTATGATACATACTATCCGAAGGTTAAGAAATCGCTTGAAGCAGCGGGCATCAACAGGGTTATTGCTGATTGCCAGAAGTCTGTAGATGCTTTTGAGGCTACAGTTAAATAAGCAATATAAGTGAAAAGGGTGCAGTGGAAAGCGATTTTCATTGCACTCTTTTTAGTGAAACATGCCGGGGCATGTGTTCAAAATCTCAGGGACTCGATGTCCTTGAGATTTTATTAATATCTAAAACAGGTGCTTGGAAAAGGAGTAAGTGCAATGACATTGAAAAAGCAAGGATTCAACCCATATTTGCCGTCCTGGGAATATATACCCGATGGAGAGCCGTATGTTTTTAACAACAGAGTATATGTTTATGGCTCACATGACCGATTTAACGGGCATGTATTTTGCTTAAACGATTATGTATGCTGGTCTGCACCGGTTGAAGATCTGGCTGACTGGCGCTTTGAAGGTACAATTTACAATAAAACAGACGATCCGCTTAATCCCGACGGCAGCATGTGCCTTTATGCGCCGGATGTCACGGTCGGACCGGATGGAAGGTACTATTTGTACTATGTTCTTGACAAGGTCTCGATTGTATCGGCAGCTGTATGTGACAGCCCTGCAGGAAAGTATGAATTCTACGGATATGTACATTATTCTGATGGGACACGTCTGGGTGAGAGAGAGGGCGATCAGCCCCAGTTTGACCCGGGAGTACTGACAGAGGGAGATAGAACATATTTATATACCGGCTTTTGCAGTATCGGTGACAAATCAAGGAAAGGTCCCATGGTAACGGTGGTTGGGCCTGATATGCTAACCATTACGGAAGAACCGGTATTTATTGCACCGAGCGAACCGTACAGCAAGGGCAGCGGGTTTGAGGGACATGAGTTTTTTGAGGCTCCTTCCATAAGAAAGAAAGGAGACACCTATTATTTTATTTATTCTTCGATTGTAATGCATGAACTGTGTTATGCTACCAGCGAATGTCCAACAAAAGATTTTAAATACAGAGGAGTAATTGTCAGTAATAATGATTTGCATATTGATTCTTACAAACCTGCCCATAAGCCTATGTATTACGGGGGTAATAATCATGGAAGCATTGTTGAAGTTAACGGAAAATGGTACATCTTTTATCACAGGCATACCAATGGAACACATTTCTGCCGGCAGGGCTGCATAGAAAAGATTGAATTCCGGAAAGACGGCACTATTACCCAGGTAGAGATGACATCCTGCGGTTCCAATGGGGAAGCGCTTGCCGGGAGAGGCGAGTATCCGGCCTATATCGCATGTAATTTGTTTTGCAAGGATGAGGAGAAGTATTCCGGTGCTCCCGGAGCATGGATGGACAGTCGTTTTCCGAAGATAACTCAGGATGGAAAAGATGGGGATGAAGAATCCGGCTTTATTGCCAATATGACAGACGGTGCAGCAGCGGGATTCAAATACTTTAATTGTTTGGGGGTAAAAAGAGTCAAAATCAAGGTGCGTGGATACTGCCGCGGTGCATTCCTGGTAAAAACCTCTTGGGATGGTATGGCACTCGGAAGGATACCCGTTGATTTTACGAATATATGGACGGAGTATTCTGCTGATATTGCTGTTCCGGATGGTATAAAGGCATTGTACTTTATGTATACGGGCGAGGGAAGTGCAAGTCTTGCCTCTTTTACACTGGAATAAATCTTTTGCGATTAATTAGAAAAGGAGGCATGTAATATGGCCGGGTTTGAAGATCTTTCAGCATTATTGAAACAGTTTGTGAAAAACGGTACACCCGGATGCGGCTGTGCTGTAGCTAAAGGTGGAAAAACCTTGTATCAGGGGTATTTCGGGTGTGCAGACCTGGAGGAGCAAAGGCCGGTTACGGAAGATACAGTCTACCGTCTGTTTTCCATGACGAAGGTAGTTATCTGTACTGCAGCTATGATGCTGTTTGAAAGGGGGAAATTTCTGTTAAACGAACCGATTTACGAATATTTGCCCGAATACAGGGATACTAAAGTCTTTGTTAAAGAACAAGACGGCTCATATAATGTTAGGAAATCCAAAAATCCCATGCTTATCAAGGATGCGTTCACTATGTCCGTCGGTTTGCCCTATGACTCCGGGGATTCGCCGACAGCCGGAGAGATGTTACGGATTAAGGATGAACTGCGGAAAAAATATGGGAAATTTGACATTGTGACTGAGGTTAAAGCAATGGGCAGCGTTCCGGTTGAATTTGATCCCGGCACCCATTGGCTTTACGGTTACGGACACGATATTATAGCGGGTTTGATACAGATAATTTCGGGTCAAACCGTGGGACAATTTTTACAGGACGAAATATTCGGCCCCCTTGGCATGAATGATACCGGTTACCGATACCGGGACGGAATTGAATCAAGGATGGCGTCCTATTACAGGATGGATGAAAGCGGGGGATTGAAAAAGGTTCCCGGTCTATTTGACGAATTTCATGAGCCCGATGCACTTTATGAAGCAGGAGGCGCCGGACTGTACTCGACCGTCAAAGATTATCTTATATTCTCACAGATGCTGGCTAACGCCGGAAGTTATAATGGGGGAAGAATTATAGGAAGAAAAACCATTGACCTGATGCGGACAAATCATCTGAACAGTGACCAGTTGAAGGCTTTTACCAATTCATATCTGGCCGGCTATGGGTATGGTTTGGGAGTCAGGACCTTGATGAGTACCGCAGACGGACATTCAAACGGAACCGTTGGAGAATTCGGATGGACAGGAATGTTAGGCACGTATGTATCCATAGACCCCCATGAAGGCTCTTCTGTAGTCTATATGCATCAGATGGATCCGAATATGGAGGAGTACCATCATCTGAGGGTAAGAGCCGTCGCTAACGGGTGTTTGGAATAGCAGAATTAGAATCAAGAGGTGAAATGATTTGAGATTTGAGGAAGTATTCACTGTACATGTAAAACCGGAGGAACCGATTACGTTAAATAACGATTATGGAGATACGGTTGTTATGATTCCATTTACAGGTGAGGTTACAGGGAAGTACTTTGAAGGAAGGGTGCTTCCCGGAGGATATGATACACAAATCATAGGAAAGCATGGTGACAGTCATACTTTATCCGCAAGGTACATGCTTGAGGGTAAGGATTATTCAGGAGAAGACTGCATGATTTTTATAGAGAATAATGGTAAAATATATAATAAAACAAAGGATATATTATTCAGAACGTATCCCGGAATAATAACAAACAGCAAAGCATTGGAGTTTCTAAGCAAAGCTATACTCATTGGAGAAGGAATACCGACAGAGACCGGACTGGATATTAAGATATACAGAGTGGTATGATCAACAATGACCATAAACTGACATTAATGAATTTAAATAAAATAAGGAGGCCTTTCAAATGTTGAAAATGGTACTGAATGCGGATATTAAAAAAGGAAAAATAAACAAAAATATATACGGCCACTTCTCCGAACATCTGGGGAGATGTATATACGAGGGAATATGGGTTGGAGAGGCTTCTGATATTCCAAACATCAAAGGATATCGTACCGATGTCGTTGAAGCTCTTAAAAAACTCAATGTACCTGTTTTGAGATGGCCGGGCGGGTGTTTTGCCGATGAATACCATTGGATGGATGGAATTGGAGCCAAAGAGAACAGGCCATGTATGATAAATACTCATTGGGGCGGAATTGTTGAAAATAATCATTTTGGCACCCATGAATTTATGGCGTTTTGTGAGATGATCGGTGCAGAACCCTATATCTGCGGCAACCTCGGGAGCGGTACGGTGCAGGAAATGCAGCAGTGGGTTGAATATATAACCTTTGATGGGAAATCTCCTATGGCTGACTTGAGAAGGGCCAATGGTAAAGAAGAGCCCTGGAGGCTCAAGTACTTCGGCATTGGAAATGAAAACTGGGGCTGCGGTGGAAATATGAGACCGGAATATTATGCTGACACATATAAAAGATATGCGACCTATGTACGTAACTTTGGAGAAAACATTATCTATAAGATTGCATGCGGCCCGAATGGAGATAACTACAGGTGGACCGAGGTGCTGATGAAGGAAGCCGGACAATTATTGCATGGGCTAAGCCTGCATTATTATACATTGCCAACCGGAGTATGGGACAAGAAAGGCTCGTCTACGGAATTTGACGAAGAGGAATGGTTCAAAACACTCAAGCAAACGCTGTTTATGGAAGAACTGGTCACCAGGCACAGTACCGTCATGGATAAATATGACCCGGAAAAAAAGGTCGGTTTGATTGTCGATGAATGGGGCGCATGGTATGATGTGGAACCGGGTACGAACCCAGGCTTCCTTTATCAGCAAAATACATTGAGGGATGCCTTAATAACAGGTATCAACCTGAATATTTTCAATAACCACTGTGATAGAGTTCAAATGGCAAATATAGCCCAGATGGTCAATGTTCTTCAGGCAGTAATTTTGACCGAAGGTGACAAAATGCTTTTAACGCCGACATATCATGTGTTTGACATGTATAAAGTGCATCAGGATGCACAGCTTTTGGCAGTTGATTTTGAAAATACGGAATATGTTTATAACGGGGAAAAGATTCCCGGAATCAGTGTGTCATCTTCAATGGATAATGAAGGGAAAATACATGTTTCTATTTGTAATCTGAATCCTTCACAGGATACGGAAGTTGACATTGATATAAGAGGAACAGCGGTAAAGAGCATCAGCGGAAAGGTTTTGACGGCAGGAGAAATGAACTCCATGAATACCTTCGAAGACAGCAGTTGTGTAAAAATAGATTCGTTTAATAATGCACAATTACAAGAAAATCATGCTGTATGTAAAATACCTTCAAAGTCAGTAGTATTACTGGAAATTGAATAATTCTGCTTTTATGGTGAAGAATCATGCCGGAATCAAAATGTAAAAGTTGTATGGGAAACGTGGATACAAAAAGAAATATAGCTCAGGAACAGATAAATGCTGCAATTGAGAGGCTGACAGTGAACAAGAAGATCAAGCTTGTCAGTGACGAGGTATATGAGTTTCGATTAATGCAATGCAGGGATTGTGAATACCTGGAATTTGGTGCGACGTGCCTCAAATGCGGATGTTTTGTACAAATAAGGGCAAAGCTTGCGGATTCTGTATGCCCGCTTTCAAAACAGAATAGATGGAATAATGCCAAGGCAGGTACATAGTATGATTTGTAATTCTGAACCAACAACAGATTATAATAAGAAATTCCAAAGACGGCTTACTGTTGGAGTAATAAAAAGCAACATGGTTGAGCAGCGGGACATCCTTGTGGGTGAAGGCCTCAAACAGGCGGCTGTTGATAATGATGTAAATTTGATAGTTTATTGTGGAGGTATGATAGTTTCTCCAAATGATTTTCATAAAAATGCCATTTCAATTTTTGATTTTGTGGATAAAAACAGGCTGGATGGACTTATTATCTGGACAGGAAATATAAATTGGCATGCCAGTACTGAGTATACAGAGATGTTTGTTAAAAAGTATAATTACCTTCCGGTAGTAAGTCTTGAAATTAAAATGGACGGTATTACAAGCATTATATGGGATGATTACAAAGGTATGAGGGATGCATTGATTCACCTCATAGAGGTACATAAATACAAACGAATCGGGTTCGTTATGGGAACTTCACCTATGAGTTTATACCGAAGATATGATGCCTATATCGAAACACTAACGGAATATGGAATTCCCATAGACCCTAAACTTATTATAGACCATGATATGTTATATAATTATGAGAATGCACTTCAATATGCTGCATATATGGATCGAAGTATTTTCGTTGAACAGGGAGTAATAGACAATCTTGATAAAAGCAGCAGGATAATAGAGGCTTTGTGGGGAGAAGGTATTGAGGCTCTTGCATGCTGTAATGACTTGAATGCCAGGACAGTAAGTAGAGTTTTAAAAGCTGTAAACCTGCCCGCGATACCCATAATCGGTTTTGATGATGACCTGGAGAGCCGGGCCGGAAATCCGGGATTGACAACAGTGCGTCCACCACACTATGAAGTAGGCAAGCGTGCAATAGAAGTAATAATTGCCAAAATAAACGGACTTGAAACTCCTGAAACAGAATCAATTCCTTGCAGTTTAATAGTTCGTCAGAGCTGTGGCTGCGCTTACAGTTCAGCAATTAAAGAGGATTTATATAAAGGGCGGTTGAAGCAGTGTATAATGCCGCCGGACTCGGGTAATATCAATGCTGAAACCTTCGAAAGATTTATTAAAAGCGTTGTTGATATTCCGGATAGTATGGATGCCGAATGGTGTGAAAAATTACTGAAAGCATTTTTTGAGGATATTCAGGAAGATAACGGGGCTTTTGCAGATTACCTGAAAAACCTTTTTGCTTATACACCCGGGAAAAAATACGCAGAGGTTTTTCAGGATATTATCATAGTTATGCACCTCCTCATAGACTCCTTAATTAAAAATAACTGTTTGGATTATTATAAAGCTAAAATGCTTTTACAGCAAGGAACGGTCCTTATTGCAGATATGAGGGTACATACAGAAATAAATAAGAGATTAAAACAAACTCATACGCATTTTGATATTGTTACATTTTCACAGGTAATCAGCAATACATATGATATCAATAATGTTATGGAGAATATAGCAAATGGCTTGAAGTATCTGGGGATTTCATCCTGTTTTGTGTCAGTATATGAAAACGGTGGCGTTTCAACTGAAAAATCACGTCTTTTACTGGCTTATAATGAAAATGGAAATATAAGTATTCCAAAGGGTGTTTATCCGTCGAAACAACTCGTACCGGAAGGGGTACTGCAATTAAAAAAACAGTTTCATTATATTTTAAAGCCTCTGTATTTTAAAAAAAGAAATATTGGGTTTGTAATGTATTCATATACTCTTGAAGATTCAACAGAATATGAAAGAATTAATGATGCAATAAGTAATGCACTACACAGTGCTATTTTGGTGGAAGAGTTGAAGATTAAGGCCCAGGAATTAATAAAAATCAATAGTGAGCTTGAATCGGCATACAGTTTATTGAAAGAAAATCAGCAAAAGCTGCTTATCTCAGAAAAAATGGCATCTTTAGGCCGGCTTACGGCAGGTATTGCACATGAAATGAACACTCCTCTGGCTTTAGTGCGCACTTCGCTAAAGGAACTTGGTGAACTGATACAAGAGTATAAAGAATCAATTGGAAATACAGTTGTTCTGCCTGAAGATCACAGATTAATAGCTGCAGATATGATGAAGTGCATAAAATCGGCAGCCCAGGCTTCTGAAAAGAGTTCTGGTTTTATAAAAGGTATAAAAGCTCAGACCACAAATATGAATACTCTGAATTTACAGGTTTTCAACGCTGCCAATGTAATAAAAGATGCATTATCAATATTGAACTTTGCATTAAAAAAAGGGAAATGCAGGCTTATTACAGACCTTGACAATTCAATCAAGCTTTATGGTGATCCCAATAAGCTTGTACAGGTAGCTACGAATCTTGTTATAAATTCTATCGATGCCTGTAAACCTGATGGAGGAAATATATCAGTAATACTTGAAAACAATGGAGACGGCTTTGCCAGGCTTACATTTCAGGATACCGGATGCGGAATACCTGAAGAAATTAAATGGCAGATTTTTGATCCCATGTTTACTACCAAACCCTTTGGAGAAGGAACCGGATTGGGCCTGAGCATAGTTCATGACCTTGTAGCTGAGTTTAATGGAAGTATAAGTGTAGAAAGCCAAAAAGGTTTGACATCGTTTTTTATATTATTACCGATAAAACAGGATTTTATATAGCCCTTTAAGGTAGGTATACTATATGAATAATAATTCCGAAACTACAGTGTTGGACAAGAAAAACTTGCGACCAACAATTGGGGTAATAAAAAATAATAGGGTCAGTTACAGGGAGATGCTTCAAGATGAAGGCCTTAAGCGTGCTGCGCAAAAAAATGATGTTAACTTGATCATTTATTCCGGAGGTTTGATTAATTTAAGCGATGAATTGGAGTCTACCACTATTTATGATTTTATTGACACTGATAAATTGGATGGACTTATTATTTGGACAGGAAATATAAACTGGCTTTCCAGCCATGAGGATACAATCAGCTTTGTATACAAGTATGATTTTCTTCCGGTAATAAGCCTTGAGGCTGAAATTGAAGGTATAACCAGTATAGTATGGGATGATTTTAATGCAATGCGGGATGTTATGATTCATCTTATAGAGGTTCATAAGTACAGACGGATTGCTTTTATACGCGGAGTAGGATCACATGCTGGTATAGAACAAAGATATAAAGCATATCTCCATACGCTTGAAGAATATGGAATCCCCATTGATGAAGAGATCATTCTGGATGATTTATTATATAAAAATGATCATGGCGTAAGGAAACTGGAAAATTTATGGATGACCGGTATTGATGCCATTGTAGCTTATAATGACTTGAATGCAAGGTTTGTAATTACACTGATGGAAAGGAAGAATCTCCCCTTTATTCCTGTTGTAGGCTTTGACGATGAGGTTGAAAGAGAAGCGGATAAACCGTTTTTAACAACAGTACATCCCCCATTTTTTGAGATGGGCAGCCGAGGCATGGAGGTTATTCTTGAGAAAATAAAAGGTATACAGGTTCCTGAATTGGAGGTGCTCCCGTGCAGCTTGATTATTCGACGGTCCTGCGGTTGTAATACAGGTTCGGTAATGAAAAGGGATTTATTCAGAGAAAAAGTCCGTGCACAAAATATCCCTGAAGTTATAAATAATAAAAGCTCTGTTGAAATGGAGAGTTTTGTAAGGAGTATAATTGATATACCGGAGGATATAGACATATCATGGGCTGCCGGCTTACTGCCTGAATTTTTTGATGAAGTGGAAAGAGATAAGGGCCAGGTTTTTGTGAATCAGCTTGAAAAGATTCTTAATCAAAAATACGATCAAAATTATTATATGGAAGTATTTTCTGACACTATATTGATGTTATATTTTTTAACGGATTCCTTTTATGAGAATAACAGGGCCAGCTATTTAAAAGCGCAGAGTATTTTAAGACAGGCAACGAATCTTATTGCAGACATGCAAATATGTTCGGAAATAAACAAAAGGATGCAAGGGGATCGGAGGTATTTTTATATTATTTCATTTAAGCATATAATCAGTAATGCTGTTGATATGAATGATCTTATTGAAAGAATCAAGACCGGCTTTAAGATGATCGGCATTTCATCCTGCTTTATTTCATTATATGAAAGCAAAGGTATTTCAACTGAGAAAGCACGACTCATACTTGCATATAATGAAGAAACATGTATGGATATAGACGGGAGTATTTCAGTATTCCCTTCAGTACAGCTTATTCCTGACGGAATGCTTTCGTATGATAAACGCTTGGAACTGATTTTAAAGCCTTTATATTTTCAAAAGAGACAAATAGGTTTTGTTTTATTCGAAGATACACTTAAGGATTCATCTGAATATGAACAATTAAGTGAATTTATGAGCACGGCAATAAATGGAGTTATGATGATAGAGGATATGGAGAATAAAGCACTGGAACTCAAGGAAACCAATAATGAACTGGAATCGGCATATAGTACACTGAAAGAAAATCAGCAAAAGCTGCTTGGTTCAGAAAAAATGGCGTCTCTTGGCCGTCTTACAGCCGGAATCGCTCATGAAATGAACACACCTTTGGCTGCGTTACGCACATCCTTAAAAGAGCTTGAGGAACTTGTCGATGAGTATAATATATCAATAGAAAGTCCGCAGGTTCTGCCCGATGATCACAGATCAATCGCTCAGGATATGCAGAAGTTTTTGAATCTTGCCGAACACTCCGCTGAAAAAAGTGCTGGTTTCATCAAAGGAATTAAAGCTCAGACAACGAATATGAATACTTCAAATTCACAAGTATTCAATGTTGCCGGTGTTATCTCAGATGCTTTATCAGTCTTGGACTTTGCATTGAAAAAAGGTAATTGTAAGCTTGCTACAAATTATGACAATTCAGTTAAGCTTTATGGTGATCCCAAAAGGCTTGTACAGGTGATTACCAATCTTGTAATAAACGCTATTGATGCATGTAAACCTAATGGAGGAAACATATCAATAATACTCGAAAATAATAAAGATGGTTTTGCCAGGCTTACAGTCAGGGATACGGGATGCGGAATTCCTGAAGAAATTCTACCACGGATATTTGATCCCATGTTTTCGACAAAACCCTTTGGTGAAGGGACGGGATTAGGTCTAAGCATAGTCCATGATATAGTAAATGAATTCAAAGGAAGTATAAGTGTAGAAAGTAAAAAAGGCTTGACATCATTTGAAATATACTTGCCGATAAAATAGGGGGAATAAAGTATGGCCAGAATAAATTTTAAAAAACCTTCGAATGGAAAGCGTATTCTACTTGTTGATGATCAGGAAGATTATAGAATAGGAACTCAAAGGTTATTGGAAAGGGAAGGCTATGAAGTTATAACTGCCAGTAATGGTACGGAAGCTATTGAGCTGGTGAAAATGCAACATTTTGACCTGGTGCTTCTGGATTACTTCATGCCGGGAGGAATAACCGGAGAGGAAGTTGTAAAAGAAATCCGTAAATTCAATAAATATATACAGGTTATACTTCAGACAGGCTATTCCGGCGAGCATCCTCCGCGGGAAATGATGAGGACTCTTGATATACAAGGTTATCATGATAAATCAGATGGTCCGGATAAACTCCTGCTTTGGGTAGATGTAGGTTTGAAATCGGCATACACATTACAAATGCTCAATAAAAGCAGACAGGGGCTTCAATATATTCTTGAAATAACACCCGAGTTACATAAGATACAAATGGTAGAAAACCTGCTCCAGGGAATTCTATTGCAGATAACCGGATTATTGGGAATAGTAAACTCTTTTTTGGCAGTATTTCCGGAAGAAGTTGACACCATTGAAAAAACTTCTACGTCTGATGTTTTTATTGCGATGCTGGAAGGGGGTACAAATCTGAAAATCCGTGCAACTACAGGTAAATTCAACGATTATAGCAGCATTGAAAGCTGTCTTGAAATTATAAAAGTCAGGAAAATAAAAGATGTGCTCATAAAAAATGAAGTCTATTACTCTGATGAATATTCAGTAATACCTCTGGTGGTAGGTGAAACAGCGTTGGGAATTATTTATCTTGAGCAGAATAATATAAAACAGGAGGACGTTGAACTTATAAATATTTTTGCCAACCAGGCTGCTGCAGCCTTACAAAATGCATATCTTTACTCAACGGCTACAGTGGATAAATTAACAGGTGTTTATGTTAGGGCTTTCTTTAACCAACAACTGATGCGTGAGATTCGTACAGCTTTTCATCAGAAAAATTCCTTAACCCTGATTTTGCTGGATATTGATTATTTGAAGCAAATCAATGATACTGCGGGCCATCTTGGAGGTGACCGTGCACTGTCAATAATGGGTTCAATATTAAAAAAATCGGTTCGCCCCAGTGACATTATAGGTCGCTATGGCGGAGATGAATTTACAATCCTTCTACCAAACACTCCTTTGCAAACTGTGAGTATAGTCACAAGCATAATCTATGAGAACTTACAGGGGAAGTATATAGAAGGAGATTCCGGTAGTATTCCAATTCAATGCAGTATGGGTATCTGTGGGCTGAAAATACAGGATTTTGATATTCCGCATCCTATTCCGCAGTCGTATATAGATGATGTAATAAAGAAGTTAATAGATGGCGCTGATAAAATGCTTTATCAGGCAAAAAAGAATGGACGTTCATGTGCTGTTATAGGAGAAAATATTAAATTGTTTTGATGACCTTGTAGAAAGATAGCTTTTTTGTTTGTATACATTTAAAAACTGTTCTTTATAACAATTCCATTTTATGTTTTTTCGCTGTATAATTTATTGTATAAGAACTTTTTGAAAGGTACTATGTATATTTATAAGGTTATCATGCATGAAAAGAATATATAAAAAAATCTCTGCATTAATAAATGTTATTAAGGAGAAATCCTCCAACATGAAGATCAGTGTACGGTTTACACTGTTTTATTGTGTTATTTTGATTGTATCAATATTACTTAGCAATATTCTATATCAGAAGATATACTCGGAAACCTCTTTAAAAAAGGTCAATGGATTGTCTGTTCAGACACTGTATTCCATCAAGACAAGCCAGGATCTTATGATCGGCAATATAGACAATTACTCCAAAATGATCCTGTCCAATGATGATTTGCAAAGCCTTTTGAGAAACGGTAACGTGTACTCCAATTTGTATGTTCAGGGGAGATTCGGTACTTACCTGAATAATTTGACCCAGGAAATTTCTTTTATTTCCTCGGTTTTTATTTTTGATAACTCCGGGAACGAGTATTCCATTAATAACCAGGATGACTTGCAGTTTATACTGCCCGATGTACGGTATGCGGATTGGTATAATTCAGTCGCCGAAAAGAAGGGTGCATATATATTAAGGCTAAATGGAGGAAATGCTTTCGGACATACTCCTAAGGATAATTTTGTATCAATGATCCGTTTAATACGGGACATTAATTCAGCCAAGACGCTTGGAGTATTGGTCATAAATATAACGGAAGCAGCATTTAAGGATTCGTATGCGAGCATTGTAAATAATTATATGACGGGGGTTACAATACTGGATGAAAGTAATAAAAGCATAATTAAATTAAACGAGATCGATAAAAGTGAAATCGAGAATTTGGTAGGATACTTTGTACACAAAGACCATGGTTTCATGACGAAGAAGCTTAAGAATACGAAATGTCTGGTATCATATCTCATTGATAAGAGATATGACTGGAAAATCATCAGTATCACACCGGCCAAGGAACTGTCTGACGAAACAGCTGCACCGGGTCTGATCGGCTTTGCCATTATTATTATCAACAGCCTCTTTATGTTTATAGGAACTATTCTAACATCAAGAATGATTACCATTCCGATAAAAAAACTTCTGAAATCTATGAACAGAGTACAGAATGGAGAATTCTGTGAAGTTAATATACGCTCAGGAAGCAATGAGGTCGGGCAGCTCAGGGATTGTTACAACATGATGATCCGTGAGATACGGGCACTTATTCAACGTGTTATATCGGAGCAGAGGGTTAAGAGAAAAGCTGAATTAAACGTACTTCAGGCTCAGATAAAGCCCCATTTCCTATATAATACTCTCGAATCAATTAATTCACTTATAGTAATGGATGAGAAAGAAGCGGCCTGCGATGTTGTAGGTGCTCTGGGGAATTATTACAGGTTGAGCCTCAGCAAGGGTAAAGAAATCATTACAATTGATGAAGAAATCGAGATGGTAAAGAACTATTTGAAGATACAGCAGGTGCGGTATGCCGATCTTTTCTCCGTACATTACAAATTGGATGAACAGGCCGGCAGTTATATGATCCTCAAGCTCGTATTGCAGCCTCTTGTCGAAAACGCACTATACCATGGCATCAGGGCCAAGGGAGAATTCGGGACAATCAATATAGAAACCCGATATATGGGGGATTATATTCAGATTACTGTGGAGGATGACGGTATCGGTATGACGGAAGAGGATGTCCGATTGATTATGGATGGAAATACAGATAAAGGACGTGCCGGGTTTGGACTTAGGGGAACAATCGAACGGTTACGGATATTTTACGGGGTAGACGATTGCTTTCGTATAGAAAGCGCTAAAGGGTGCGGGACTAAGATTTCAATACTTATACCGATAAAAGATGTGAATGGGGATGGGAAAAATGGCTAATCTGAAAGTGCTTATAGTCGATGATGAATACCTGATAAGGAATCACTTAAAAAAGATTATATGCTGGGAAGAAATAGGGATGGAGATTGCAGGGGAAGCAATCAGTGCAAGCCAAGCTCTTGAATTGATTGACAAAACTGTGCCGGATATCATTTTCACCGATATTTGCATGCCTTTCATGGATGGCATTGAATTTAGCAAGGTAGTTATTGAAAAGTATCCGCATATAAAGATTGTAATCATTACAGGGCATGACGAGTTTGACTATGTAAAAAGGAGCATCAATCTGGGCATCTCCGATTTCATTCTGAAGCCGATCAACCGCGATGAAATCAGGAGGGTTGCACTTGATTTAAAGAATAAAATCGAGCTGGAGAGAACGCATATCAGGGAATACGAGAAATTGAAACAGCGGTTGGATGAAATTCGGCCGTATTTGCTGGAGAAATTCCTCAATGAGCTTATAGTGGGCGAATTGGATCAGGATGATATCGTAGATAAGCTGAATTACTTTAAAATAGATATGAATCATAAATCGGATGTTTTTCAGGCGGCTGTTGTAGATGTAAGCAGTTCAATCAGGGGAACCAATGAAAAGGAAGAAGAACAGATACTTCTTGCTATGAAATGTTCCGACCAGATAAGGAAAGTACTGAGGGAGGATGAGTGTGTCCAGGTATTTTTTGATAACAGCAGAAAGATTGTAATATTGAGTAATAATGAGTCATTAGATATTGCAGAATGCTGTGAAGCTATAAAAGTTATGCTCATTAACAGCTGCAAGTGCTTTGTTTGCATAGGAATAGGGAGCCAAATCCACGGACTTACAAATATTAAGGTGACTTACAGGGAAGCTTGCGATGCATTAAATTATAGAGTTGTAATCGGGAAAAATCAGGTTATAAATTACAATGATATATCATCTAGAAATGACCAAGCATGGAGAGGTATTCCTAACAAAGGGGAGAAGCTTGACTTCTTGATAAAAACCGGTTTGAAGTCTAAAGCGATGGAACTCATTGACCAACTATTTTCAGAAAGCTGTTTTGATATGTCCGTAACAATTGAAAACCTAAGGCTGGAGGCCTTCGATATAATATCAGTCTGTATGCGTGTACTACTTGAATATAAAATCGACACATTAAGCATGTGGGAAAAAAATACTCAACCGTATGAAGAGGTGTTGAGACTGGACAACCTGCTTGAAATGAAGAACTACCTGAAAAGCCTCGTTGAGGTGGTCATTGATAAAATACACTCCTTCAACAAAAGGAAAGTAAATTTGCTGATCGTACAGATTCAGGAGTATATTGAAAACAACATTCACAGTACAAATCTTACACTTTCTACAATAGCAAAGCAATTCTTTGTCAGTCCAAGCTATTTGTGCCGCTTGTTCAAGCAGGAAACAAACCAGACCGTTGTGGAATATATAACGAGAGAAAGAATGGAATGTGCTGCGAAGCTCCTAAAGGAGACGGATTTGAAGGTATATCAGATAGTTGAAAAGGTGGGGATCAATGATCCTAATTATTTTGGCACTATTTTCAAAAAGTTTACCGGGCTTTCAGTTAATGAGTTTCGTAAAAAGGTGGAGTAATCGGGTTTCAATGGCAAGAGACAAAAAACCTCCCCAGTACCTTTGAGATACTGGGTTTTCTGGTGTGCCAGTTACTGTAAACAACATTTTAGGTGCAGATCAAATTTTACTTTATTTATTTTTCTTTGAATATACCATGAGTTGCAGTTCCTTATATGATGCTTCCTTACCATAGTAGTCAGAGAATGTGTTGATTATCTCCATTTGACGCTGCTGTAAAATTGAATCAAGTTCAGATCTTGAATATAAACGTGCTGATGTACTTGGTTCAAATGAAACAGGCTTCTGTGCTATTTCGCCAAATTTAATTTCCCAACCCCCAAACAACATCCTACGGTTTTCCTTATCCCAATCAAATATTGGTAATGATAATGTTGTTGATCCAACCTCCCAATAGCGTTTTGGAAAGAAATATTCTGCATGTTCAGCGTTACAAATATCCATAAAATGCTTACCCCCAGGCTTAAGTGCATTGGCTATCACATCAAAGATTTTTAAATTCTCCTCATCATTTTCCAAATAACCAATCGCACCATCAGCCAGATTCAAAACAACATCAAATTCATTAACATATGTTAAATCCCGGATGTCTGAATGAATAAATTCAATTTCCAAGGAAGCTGACTTCGCTTCCTTAACAGCATCATCAATAAAGTCTTTTGTAATATCTACACCGACCACGGAAAAACCTTTACGTGCAAAAGCTAAAGCATGTCTGCCAAAACCACATGCCAAATCAAGTATTCGATCTTTTCCTGTAAGTCCAAGGGTTTTTATTATAAAATCGACTTGATTTTCCGTATCCTCAACCCATGATTGATTCTTAATATCGAGTGACCAGATTTTCTTATACCATTGCGGATCTATTCTTTCCATGTAATTATCCTCCAAAACGTTTTATATAAAATAATACTATGTTAAACTATTGATAATGTAAAATCTGGATATCGTTAACAATAGATGTTGAAATACTCATCGGAATTAACACTGCATTAAGAGTAAAACATACTTAAAATACGTCGTATTTTCTTGTACACTTTGAACTTTTCTAGTAGAATAGAATTATTAAGGAAACGAGAATGTCTTTTTTTAGCCCAACATTTTATTGTACCAAAATTCACTTCTATTTGTCAATATGTTTTTTCAAAATGCAATGAGATTAAATAGTAAGATAGATGCTTACATGAATACTTTATAGCCCATCCTTTTGAATATTCTTAAAATCAAGAAAGTCAACCATTGAGAAGGATTTTTTTTCTGTCCGAAGTCCCAGCCTTTGCAGGCTTTGTACTCAGATTCAGGAGTAAAACAGCCATTCTCACCTTCTTTTGATTTGATTATATCTATCATTGAAATTAACCTTGGGTCGCTTCTCAGCCATTCAAACTGAGATAAAACATCTGTTACACTAACAATGTCATACCACATAGTTGGGGCTTTAAGTTTCCTGAAATCATTACCCATATAAAACAAATAAGGATGAGTTTCCATGCTTTTTTCCCATAGCCCAAGTAGACATTCCACCCCTATACGGCATTCATTGCTATTTTTATAATCATCAAACTGAGAAAGTAGTTTTAACATTACCAAGGTAGCGTAGGGGCATGGGTCATCTTTTCTACCTGGTCCTCTGAATTTGCCCATTTCTTGAGACACGGTACAAGCCCAACCATTGTCTTTGATAAGGGATACTATGTATTTTATTCCCGTTTCTAAAAAATTATCAGAGACACCAAGTTTATGTAACGAGTAAAGAATAATAGGAGCATCGCACAACATCCATCCCCAAGTATTTTCACCTGTCCCACCAAAATGTTTTGGAATATTCATAATTACTTGTAAAATACCATTATCATCATGGTGTTCCATAACTATTTCAGTAATCTTTTTAACCTCTGGGTCATTAATATTTAGTCCAATATCCGCAATAAAGGAAAGTTTATGCAGAGGCAATCCTGCGTTTTTATGTGAATTTACAACCTGTTCATTCCAATTGTATAAAACATTGAATATTTCTTTGATTTTTGGATGATTAATGATTCCTTTCTTAGCATTTATAACGCTTTTTTCGTTCTCCATTTCTCCTAATAAGTCTAATCTCGCTCTATATTCTACCCACGGTTCACTGTCTAAAAGCCATTTAATTACCTCATTCATCTTAACACCTCACAAGAGTTTTTCTTACTATTTTTTAAGCCAAACTTTAAAATCATCTGAAGTTATCTCAGACCTTGCCTTTTCTATTTTATCTTTAGACTCAAGATACCATTTATTAAATTCAGTCTGTGTCATTTTTTACTGTAGCGAACTCTTACAAAATGGGTTTTATAGGCTTTATTATATTCCTTGAGTATAGGATTGCTCTTAACCTTTTTTGCAAATAATCTGTTTGAACCAATTTCAGAACATGCCTTTTGTTCTCCTGCCGATATATTATCACAATATTCTGTATTCATGTTATAAACAATAAAATATTTGCCACAATCCTTCCTTCCCACCGGCTGGGGTTTGCTTTTGAATAGGGGTAAAAAATAAAGGGTTTCAAGTTTTAAATCTTGAAACCCTTTATTTTTCTGGTGTGCCCAAGAGGATTCGAACCTCCGGCCTGCGGTTTAGGAAACCGACGCTCTATCCTGCTGAGCTATGGGCACGCGTAAAACGGACGTCTACTAGTATACTAGAAAACTATTCTGTTTTCAAGAGAATTTTTTGGAAGAAGCAAATCTATTTACTAATCAAATGCTCCTGCCGATATATAATATTGTATTGTATCTATAATTTCAAGCGGTGATTGCTGGAGGAATTTATGAATAATTCAAATAGATTACTCAAAATTGTTATGGCTGTAATAATAGTTTTAACAGGGCTGCTGCCGGAAGGCCTTGCTTTCGGTGCATATCCGTCGGACCTGGATTTAATGGTTGTATCGCAGACCCAGATCAGGCTTTTGTGGACTGATAACCTTAGTGATGAGGCCGGATATAAGGTTGACCGCAAAATGGATGCCGGGGATTTCAGTGAGATTGCCACGGTTGCGGCTAATAACACAAGCTATACGGATTACAGTGTAACAACCGGTCATATCTATACATACAGGATTCGCTCATACACATCTGCAAATGTTTTGCGTTTACATACGGATGAAGTGTCCGTTTCTACAAGCAACATAATAATGCCGTCTTCTCTGATTGTTAAGCCATATTCTTCGTCAAGGCTTGATTTGATATGGTCATACCCTGAATCTAAATCGTATGATACCGTGGTTGAAAGAAGAGCAAGCGGAAGCGCAGCGTGGGAGAGCATTGCAACCGTGGAGAAGGGCAGCTCTAGCTATAGCGACTCCAACCTTGAGCCAAATACTTCATACTTTTATAGAGTTAAAGCAATTGCAGGCCCCCATGTATTTTCTGCAACCTACCCTAATGACAGCATCGGAATGTCCGCCTATACCATGTTTGATCCGCCTTCGGAGTTCTATGGCTTTGCGTCGGCACCCAACCAGATTTATGTCCTTTGGAATGACATACAATACGAAGCAGCATATACCATTGAGAGGAAGACCGGCAGTACCGGGACGTATCAAACAGTGGGAAATGTGCCTGCAAACAGGACCTACTGGCTAGATACCACTGTTACTCCGAATACACGCTATACGTACAGGCTTAAGGGCGTTAACGGAACTAATTTTTCTGATTACACGAAGGAAGTTATGGTAGCAAGCATACATCTTGAAGAGCCTTCAGGTTTGACGGCGGTTTCGGCCTCGGCTGATAAGATAGAGCTTAATTGGAAGGATAACTCTGAGAGTGAATCAGGATATGAAATATGGAGAAGGGTCGGAAATGATTCTGATTGGGCATTGTACAGTACTGTAGGCCGGAATATAACCTATTATTCCGACGAGGATCTTGACCCCGACAAGCAGTACAGCTACAGAGTGAGGGCCATTGTATCTCATAGCTATATTTACTCTGCATTTACACCGCCCGTATCCGCATGGACAATTGCTGTCCAGCCACCCCAAGAGCTTACCGCAACTATTGTAACGCCTACTGAGGTCATCCTGGGTTGGAAGGATTGTTCCAACAATGAAAGCGGTTTTACTATTGAAAGAAAAACAGGGGAAGATGGCGAGTGGGGCGAGATTGGAACCGTTTCTGCCGATATTGTTCAATACGATGATAGGAATGTAAAAGAGAAGGTACAGTACTATTACAGGGTTAAGGCCTTGGACAATACCTATTACAATTCAGCCTCGTACAGTGAAGAGATTGAAGTCGTGACAGGTCTTCCCAAAGCCCCTTCCAACCTTGAATTGACTCCTGTTTCATCAAGCCGGGTAAGGTTGAAATGGAAGGATAACTCTGATAATGAAAGCGGTTTCATAATCGAAAGGCGTTCATTTAATGGGGCTGTTTACTCTGAAATCGCAAGAACAGCTGCCGATGAAACTACGTTCCTTAATGACGGGATGGCTGCTTCTGTACGTTATTATTACAGGGTTAAGGCTTATAATAAGACAGGAAGCTCTTCTTACAGCAATGAAGCTTATTCGGCAGCAAAACCAAAGGTTACATATACCGACCTGAAAAACGATGGGGATAGGAATGTGATTGAAGACCTTGCCAGCAGGGGCATTTTTAAGAATAAAGCAGGAGGGTTGTTCCACCCGAATGACAAAATGACAAGGGGAGAGCTTATGTACATTTTGGTAAAGGCCTTCGGACTTAATCTAAATGTATCGGGATCCTTTGCAGATGTAAAAAGGGGAAGCACTTACTATAATGAAATAATGATTGCCGATAAGGCCGGAATCATAGCGAGGAACGGAAGCAGCTATTTCTACCCGAACGGAACTTTAACAAGAGAAGATCTGGCTGTATTTATAACAAGAGCCATGAAAGCGGTGGATAAGCCGCTTGAGTCCTTTGATGCGTCAATTCTTGACCAGTTTGGTGATGTTGATAAAGTATCCCAGAGTGCCTTGAGCAGTATCATTTCCGTTGTCGGAGAGAAGATATTGCGAGGGAAAGTCTCCGGGAATGAATTCCTTATTGCGCCTCAAAGCATTGTTACAAGGAAGGAAGCGGCTCTTGTCATATCCAGAGTGATAGACCGATAAACCGAAAGATTATTCGAATTCAATAAGGACAGCTCTTGCCGGGGAACCGTCAGCCCCTTCGAACTTCAACGGAAGACACGAAAAGAAATAAGTTCCTTCGTTTATGTCCTTAAGTATAAGCGATTCGATTATGCCGATATGGTTTGATAATAATATCTTGTGTGCTGCGGCAGTCTGCGAATGGTAGGAGTCAACCGAGAGGTAGTCGACACCTACCGTTTTTATTTTCTTCTCAACCAGTAATTCGGCTGCGGATGTGTCCAGGTAGACAAAATCCTTATTGAAACCACTGTTTTCGGGAAAGGTACTGTTCAGAGTTTTGAAAAAAACAATATCCCCTTCGTTTATATCCATTTCTTCTATATCCTTTGAAGAGATGCATTTCTTCGAAGCAACTGAAAAAACCTTAACATAGCCGATAAATCCCGATAAATCCAGGGAGGCTATGTCGATGCCGTTATCTATGAAGTGGAGGGGTGCATCAAGGTGAGTCCCTGTATGGACGCCCATGCTGACAGCAGAAAAATTGCACTTGTCCCCTTTTGAAATACTGTATTCCCTTTTCAGGTTAACCGAAGGATCGCCCGGCCAGATTGTCATTCCCGGGTATATGCGTCTTGATACGTCAATGAGGCGTTTAATCTTCATTTGGATTTTTCCTCCCTCAACCCTTTTTCTTTTTATATCATAATCTTGTGGAGGGTGCAAGGCTTCAGGCGTTTAGATGCAAATTAATTAATGTCTTCTACAGAATCTATATTCCAGAAACTAAATTCGAATTTTTCTAGATGTAAACCATGGTGATTTTTTTGTAGTATGAAAGATCTATCTTCCCGCTTTTCACCGCCGAAAATCGGGGGAAAAGGCGCCACTCAAGCCGTGGTGGCTCGCTAGGGCGCAATGAAAAAATTCCTATGCAATTAGCGATTCGGAAATCTTCCTTTGGCGGTCGCCTCTATTCCCATCCATGGTCAGCTCCGTCTAAAACAATCATCCGTGATTGTTTTACCGCGTCGTCGATTTCCTCATCGATTGCATCACGGAATTATTTCAAACTCTTATTAGTGTCTCTGAAGAAACGCTGGAGAGCTCTTTAGCTTCAAAGCCGCTATTATGCGTTTGAAAAGACTTCGTCGTACTTTCAGATTATAATTGCAACGACTCTGAAAAATAAACACGATGTTTATTTTAGGAGCAACTGCGCCACGGATGGCGTCATTTGCTCCGACAGACAAAGGCAGTAATTAGAATCTGCTAAAAGTACAGAAGTCTTTTCATTGTGCCCTAGCTAGACCCCACGTCGCTTGAGTGGCGCCTTTTCCTCCGATTTTCGGCGGTGAAAAGCGGAAAGAGATCATTCATACTACAAAGAAATTCAAAATGCGTAATAAATTATTTAGATATATTCCGACTAAGAGGTAATTTGTAGGTGTTTTAATACTATCTTTTGTATTTACTTGATGTTTATTTAACTGGCAATCTCCCCTTCGTTAAGTTATAATGTGGAAAAGAACACATATGCAAATCCCGATTAAAATTAATTCAATAGCATAATATAAATATAATAAGTAAATCCGGAGGTTACATACTATGGCAGACAATAAAAACAACAAGCTTCCAAAACGCAGTGAGATTGATGCTAAATACAAGTGGAAGCTCGAAGACATCTATGATGATAATCAGAAGTGGGAAGAGGACTTTAAGCGTGTTCAGGCTCTTTCTGATGAAATATCCAAATTTAAAGGCCGTTTGGGCGCCAGTGCGGAAGAGCTTTTAAACTGTTTTAAGAATTGTGATGATTTGCTTTCTTTGAATGACAAGGTCTATGTCTATGCAAGGATGAGGAGAGATGAGGACAATGCCGAAGCCGTATACCAGGCAATGACAGACAGGGCATCAGCGCTGGCAACCGGTGTTTACGCTTCGATTTCATTTATTGTTCCCGAAGTCATATCCATTCAGGAAGAAACCTTGTTCGGCTATATCAACAGTAATAATGAATTAAAGGTTTACAGCCAGTATATAAAGGAAATATTGAGACAGAAGCAGCATATTCTTTCCGAAAGGGAAGAAGAGCTGCTGGCGCTGTCGTCAGAAATGGCAAGTGCTTCTCATGACATATTTACAATGTTCAATAATGCGGATATTAAATTCCCGTTTATAAAGGATGAGGATGGGGAAGAGGTAGAGGTTACAAAGGGAAGATATGTTAAATTTCTGGAAAGCAGGGACAGGAGGGTCCGCGAGGATGCCTTCCATGCAATGTACAGCTCCTATAAGGCAAACAACAATACTCTTGCAACGACACTGATAAGCAACGTAAAGAAGAACAAATTCTATGCAACCGCCAGGAATTACGGGTCAAGTCTGGAAATGTCATTGGATGCCGACAACATAACCGTCAATGTATACGATAATCTGATTGATACCGTAAACAGGAACCTTGACCTGCTGCACAGGTACACAAGGCTACGCAAAAGGGCGCTCAAGCTTGACGAACTGCATATGTATGACTTGTATGTTCCGATAGTAGACCAGCCTGAGAAGAGTATCGAGTATAAAACGGCTCTTGAGATGGTTGAAAAAGGTTTGCAGCCCATGGGCAGTGAGTATTTGGGCTACCTGAAAAAAGGCTTTGATTCAGGCTGGATAGATGTTTTTGAAAATGAAGGCAAGACCAGCGGAGCATACTCATGGGGAACCTATAAGACACACCCGTACGTGCTTTTGAACTATCAGGGCACTATAAATGATGTCTTTACGATCGCACATGAGATGGGGCATGCGCTCCATTCCTATTATACGTCGAAAACACAGCCCTATATTTATTCGGAATATAAGATTTTTGTGGCTGAGGTGGCATCTACAGTCAATGAATCGCTGCTGATGCAGCACCTGTTGAAGACAACTGATAACAAGGGCGAAAGGGCATACCTGCTGAACCACTACCTTGAAGAGTTCCGCGGCACCGTTTTCAGACAGGTTATGTTCGCAGAATTTGAAAAAATTATTCATTCGAAGCTGGAACAGGGCGAAGCATTGACCTCCAACGCCTTATACTCCATCTACCATGATCTGAATGCTAAATATTATGGAAGCGAAGTGATCATCGACAGCGACATAGATGTTGAATGGGCAAGGATACCACACTTCTATTCAAGCTTTTATGTGTATAAATACGCAACAGGCTTTTCAGCAGCGACCTCACTTTCAAGACAGATTCTCAGCGAAGGTAAGCCTGCGGTTGACAGGTATATAGACTTCTTGAAGAGCGGCGGCTCGGACTACCCGTTGGAACTCCTCAAAAAAGCAGGCGTAGATTTGTCAACGCCAAAGCCTGTCGAGGATGCCCTAGCCGTATTCGGAGAAATATTAACTGAACTGGAAAGCTTGATTTAGCTTAAAGCTGAACAGTGTAAAAGATTGAGGAGGAATACCTGATGAAAGATCCACGTATAGAAAAATTGGCAAACAACCTTATAAATTACTCCTGCGAGCTGCAACCGGGGGAGAAGGTACTTATCGAGGTGTTCGGGGATGGCCTGCCGCTTGCAAAGGAATTAATCAAAGAGGCATATAAAGCGGGCGGCGTACCGTTTCTGAGCATTAAGAACAATGAGCTGCTGAGGACGCTGCTGGATGAGTGCAATGAAGAGCAAATGAAGGCTATGGCGGAATATGAAATAGCCAGAATGAAGGATATGCAGGCATATATCGGGATACGGGCAGGGGAAAATGTAAGTGAGATGGGGGCTGTACCTCCTGAAAAAATGAAGCTGTACTCATCACTTTATTCACATCCTCTTCATTCCGAACAGCGTGTTAAACACACGAAGTGGTGTGTATTAAGGTACCCGAATAATTCAATGTCGCAGTTGGCAAACATGGCTACCGAGAAGTTCGAGGACTTCTACTTCGATGTGTGCAACCTTGACTATTCAAAGATGGCAAGGGCAATGGATAATCTCGTGGATTTCATGAAAAAGGCTGATAAGGTTAGAATAACCGGGAAGGATACTGACCTTTCGTTTTCGATCAAGGGGCTGCCGCCCAGAAAGTGCGAAGGGAAAAGGAATATACCCGACGGAGAAGTGTTTACGGCACCTGTGAAGAATTCTGTAAACGGGGTTATAACCTATAATACTCCGGCAGTTTACCAGGGAGTTACCTTTGAAAACATAAGACTTGAATTCAAGGACGGAAAAATTATCAAGGCTACAGCTAATGATACTGAAAGAATAAATAAGATATTTGACACGGACGAAGGAGCAAGGTATATCGGAGAGTTCTCGCTGGGGCTGAACCCTTACATCGAAACACCCATGAAGGATACATTGTTTGACGAAAAAATAAAGGGAAGTCTCCACTTTACACCGGGAAGCAGCTATGATGACTGCGACAACGGCAACAAGTCGGCGATTCACTGGGATTTGGTCTTTATACAGCGGCCTGAATACGGGGGCGGCGAAATATGGTTCGACGACATACTTGTCAGGAAAGATGGTATGTTCGTTCCAAAGGAACTTCAGTGTTTGAATCCGGAGAATTTGAAGTAGGTGAAAAGTAATCTAAGAAACGGTATTTCGAGAGCATTTGTACCATGGTCGAAGTGTTTGCTGTTATAACATTTTATAAATATATTATAAAATAATTTGGAATATAAAATACAGATTTATGCCGTTTCATATGTTTATGAAAAGGAGAATTGAACTAAAATGAATATAATATTATTTATTTTAATGTTAATATCGACAAGTGCTCTCATTACTGTTAATTGGTTTAAAATTGTATTGGCAACTGTTATTCTTAAGTGCGTATCAAGCATATTATTCATAGCTATTGCTTGGTACAGCTATAAAAAGAATCCATTCAATACCAAATTTTTTGCGTTAATGTTTTTAGGCCTGCTATTTTTTCTAGGCGGTGATGTTTTTTTAGCTTTGGATACTAATAAGGGAATCTTCTTTGTTATTGGTGTAGCCAATTGCAGTATAGGACACATTTTGTATAGCCTTGGATACTGCAGTATGACTAAAATATCATTGAAAGATATATTTATATTTTTATGCTTCTTTATTCCAACATTACTTACTATCTTATTCGGGAAATTTGAGTTTAATGGCATGAAAATGCTGATTGTTTTCTATGCTGTAATTATTAGTTTTATGGTCTGTAAGTCATTATCAATGTTAAAATTTTATTATAATAGTACAAAACCCGTTTTATTAATGATATCCGGAAGTGTTTTGTTCTTTATTTCTGATTGGACACTTTTGTTCTTATTCTTTTATCCCAATGCATCACCCGCTTTACAAATGGTAGACTGGATATTATATTATCTTGGACAAGGACTTTTAGGATTAAGCTTTTCATATCCATTAAAGAATATAGCAATAGATAAAAGTGCAAAAAATTTGAAGTATTTTGATACAACATCCTACAATTAATTCATTGTACCTTAGTAAGCCACCACGGCTTGAGTGGCGCCTTTTCCCCCGATTTTCGGCGGTGAAAAGGTAAAAGCAAGCAGGAATAATTCTATAGCTTTTTTCTGCAGTGTCTAAAGTCTGTCTTTCCGCTTTTGAGCGACCAAAATCGGCGGAAAAGTCGCTGTTCAAGCGCCACAGAGGCTTCGAGGGAACAGTGAAAAAATTCCTATGCAATTAGCGATTCGGAAATCTTCCTTTGGCGGCCGCCTCTATTCCCATCCATGGTCAGCTCCGTCTAAAACAATCATCCGTGATTGTTTTACCGCGTCGTCGATTTCCTTATCGATTGCATAACGGATTTTTTTCAAACTCTTACGGGTGTCGCTGAAGTTTGGTTTTGAAGTTCAAATACCTTCAAAGCCACTATTATGAGTTTGAAAAGACTTCGTAGTACTTTCAGATTATAATTGCAACGACTCTGGAAAATAAACACGATGTTTATTTTAGGAGCAACTGCGCCACGGATGGCGTCATTTGTTCCGACAGACAAAGGCAGCAATTAGAATCTGCTAAAAGTACAGAAATTTTTTCACTGTGCCCTAGTGAGACACCACGTCGCTTGAGTGGCGATTTTTCGTTACATTTTCATCGCTGAAAAGGTAAAGGATTCCCAGAAAGGATTTAACTTAGATCTGCAGGCAAAGGAATTGTTAAGCGTGAGGGAGCCTAAGAGATTCGAAGGAATACTCAAAATGGCTCCCTTTAATGGGACTGGCTTTTTATCGTCTTAGCTTACTGTTGGCTTTCAACAGAAAACGCCGCCGCAACAAACACTACAGGCGAAATCCAGTATGTATCTATTTCATTTGTAGAGTAAGAGTTTGCATCGTCTATATAACACTTTGCCGGAGGCATTCCCTGAAGGCTGGTTTTAGCAACTTCGTCATCCAGATTTTTATCCGGTCCGCCGCATACAAGGCCGGGTACGGGAGCTTCTATTCCATCTCCAACGGAAGGCCTGTGATGAGGCTGCAGTACCGGGTTGGAACCGATGCCTGTAATATATGTCTTATCCATTGTGTTTCTTCCCAGCAGGTAATGCAGATTATTTTCCGCTGCTTGAAGGAATTCCTTGTCAGGGCTCAGTTTATTTGCTACGATCAGCTGCATCGCTTGGTTCATAAGATTCATATTGCTCCCCCAGCCATAGTCGTTCCGGGAAAGGGTAACTCTGTAAGCATCGCCGTTGCCTGCGTTCCTTATATCTTTTGCTCCGTTGACAAGACTAAGCTTCAGATATTTTGAAATGTCCTTATCGGCTTTTGTTTGATCGGCATATATGTAGGCTACACTTCCGAAGCCGCCTACGTTATACCAGCCGAAACCGTTATTGTCCAAGCTTTCGGAGTAAAGCTTCTTAATATATGACCTGTATTCAGGCTTGCCTGTGGTTCTAAGGAGTTCTGCTGCCGCCCAAAACCTTTCATCACCGTCCTGAGAATCTGCATATGCTCCTGTCGTTATATCTACAGGATTTTCATATACTAAATCCTTGTTTTTTAAAAGCCACTTCCAGGCTTTTTCTGAAGCTTCAAGACATTTGTCGGAGAATTCACTGTCGAAAGGCTTGAATATTCGTGCAGCCATGGCCATTACTGCTGTGAAATCACCTGTTGCCATGCTGGAAATCGGTGTGAAGTATTGATCTGCCACATCAGCTTCAGGCATAGTTATCAAATCAGGAAATCCTGATGAAGTTAATTTGTGATATACCCCGCCAGAAGTCTGATCCTGCATTTTCAACAGCCATTCAAGCCCGTATCTTGCCTCATCCAACACATCAGGGACATCATTACCGCTTTCGGGAATGCTGGATTTATCTGAGAAGACTGCAGGAAAAAAATCGTAAGCCAGCATAATATCAGCGGCTGTTATCGAAGCGGCTACGGAATACCTTCCATAATCCCCTGCGTCGTGCCATCCGCCTTTGCCATCTATTGTTTTATCCTGCGAAGTGTAAATAATTCCGTCGGACTGGTGGCATTCTCCATGAGACCACTTGCCTGCATACATGGAATCCAGCCGAATGCCGCATCTTTGATAATACAATCCCTTGAGCGTAATATCCTTTACATTGTTATAAACATCATCCGATATACTGAATTCATATGAGTTTCCGAAACCAGATACTTCTATGTAGTATTTTCCGGGGGCTGTTACACTTGAGAAATCTCCCAAATAAACGATATCTCCGCTTGTACCGGCGGTATCGTCAGATTGTTGTTCAGTCTTTCCGGAGTACACGGATTTGCCGTTATTCGAGTCAATAACTTCAAAAGCTCCGCCCCTGCCGCTGATTATAACCTGCTTTTTGTCCCCGGTCCGATACCCGACCTGATCTATGTGCACCTTTTTATTTACCGTCAGTTTTGGGTCGGCAGCAACTGCATTTTTATTATTGGATACATTACTTTTGCTGCTTGAATTGGAACAGCCTGCAAGCGTAGAAAGCAGTAATGCAAAAACCAGAATGGAGCACATTAGCTTTTTCATACTTTTCCCCCTTGAGTAAAGAAAATGACTTATAGAAATAGTTCGATTATATAAAAATTGTATCAAATAAAATAAATGCAGTAAATATTATATTCGGTATAGAGTTTTTACCCCGTTTTGACGATACATATATAGAGTTATACATTTCTCCAAAAACCTGTTAGGGGATGTTCTAATGTCAGGAAGACTAAGAAGAGCGTTATCGTTGGCAATTATATTTTTCTATCTTTTATCAGCAGCTTCATTGGTTTGTTCACAGCCCTCGGATATAGCGGGCAGCAAGGCTGCGGGAACAATTAACAAATGGATTGCCAAGGGTTTGACTTCTACCCGGTCCGACGGTAAATTCAAACCTGACGAGTCCCTTAAAAGAATTGAATTTTTCTCTTTGATCAACAAGGTCTTTAATTATAATGATAAAGCTAATGTCTCTTTTACAGATGTAATAAAAGACTCTCCGTATATAAATGACATTTCAAAGGCTGTTGCCGCAGGATACCTTCAAGGAGATAAACAGAACAGGGTGTATCCGTTTTCTTTAATAAACAGGCTTGATGCCGCACGTATGCTTGTCAAGGTGTTTGAAATCAAGTCCAGTGAAAACGATGAACTGGCAAAGCTTGCCGATAATAACAGGATTCCTGACGAATACAGGGATGCAGTCAACACAATGCTTGCAAACAATTATATGAGCGTGCAGGATAACAAAAGGTTCAACCCGTATGCAGGGATAACGCGTGCTGATGCAATTATGCTGATCGATAAAATGATGGGAGAGCTCTATAACAAGTCAGGTTCATATACCGGCGGAGTGAAGAACAATGTAGTCATCAACACCGGTTCTGTAACTCTCAAAAGGATGACAATAAAAGGCGATTTGTACCTGACAGCGGGTATCGGAAATGGTACGGTAACCTTTGACAGCGTCGATGTAAAAGGCCGTATTATAGTTCATGGCGGAGGAAACACCGTTGCTTTCAAAAATTCAAGTACCAACGGTGATTTAATTATTGATAAGAAGGACGGAAAGCTTCGCCTTACTGCAGACGGTTACTCAAACTTTCCCTCAGTTGTCGTTAAATCAGGCTGTACCTTGGAAAATACCGCTTCATGGGTTGCGGGATTCCGAAACGTGAAGGCAGCTGATTCAGGGAAGGGTCAGGCGATAGTTCTTAACGGAAACTATGATACAATTTCAATAGAAGCATCCGGGTCTAAGGTTCAATTTGGCGGAAGCGCAAAAAATCTTCAGATCCTCAGTAAAGCAGCAGATTCCAACATTAAAACCGGCGGTGGAGTAATCGGCAGATTGGACATACAGGCTCCAAGAACAGTTGTGAATATCGGTGGGGGAAGTGTAACAGAGCTTAACGTAAACCAAGCTTCTGCTGCGGCTAAAATAACTGTCGGCGGAGCAACAGTCCAGACCTTTAACTCCGGTACCGGGATTTATCTTGAAATAAAATCAGGGTCTGTAAATACACTAAACCTGCAAAAGGGCTCTCAGGGTTCTTTAGTGCAGATGGGAAAGGATGGGACAATAGGCATCCTGAATGCTTATGCAGGAGCTGCTTTTAAAGGCCAGGGCCGAATATCCTTTGCCAACATATACTCAAACGGAGTGTCCATGGAACAACAGCCAAGCACCTACAGCATCCAGAGCGGATTATATGCCGATATAGGCATTGATCGGACAAATCCTGTTTCGACTTTGCCTATAACTGCTTCGGATTTAACAGTTCAGAAAGGCAGTACTATCCCTTCCGTTGTTACGGTTTTCCCATCTGATGCAAAATTAAGCTATAGTTCGTCAGATAAGACAGTTGCAACAGTTGATCCCGCATCGGGTTTAATAACAGGGGTAGGAGCAGGTACAGCCACAGTAGTTGTAACGGGATCGAGGGTCGGTTATTTTAATTCAAGTGCTTCATTCAAAGTTACAGTTATGCCCCTTGAGAAAGTTAATAACGGAACATTGTCTGCAGACGTAAACAGTGCGGTAGTCGGGACTGTTAAGACAATAACCCTCAAATATGTACCCGGTGAACCATCAATAAACGGAACATTTAACTTTATACTGCCAGCTGGCTTCACTGCGACCTCATACGACACAGTGGATATCGCAGGGATGGGAGCATTTCAGCTGAATGCATTCCAGATATTAAACGGGGGCCAGACTGTCAGCATTACAGGCGCAACACTGGGAACCAATCAGAATATAGTTCTCGTATTAAAGGATAAGACGATCCCTTCGGCCGGCACGTATAACTTCAAAGTCACTGCCGACTCTGACGGTCAAGGTCCGAAAGCGGCAAGCCCGGGAACGGGGACGGAGTCTGTTCAGTTTGAATCGGTAGCAAGGACGCTTGTTTGGTCTTCCGCAGCATTTCAGGAAGCATCGGCAAACGATGGTTCGATAAGCACGGTTATCAACCTCACACTGACCAATGAGACATTTGCAGGAGGCCCATTTGTCAGTGGAACTCAGTTTGTTGTTACAAACGTACCCGCAGGGTTGACTGTAAATGTTAACAGGACAAGCAGTACTACCGCAACGATAACCTTGACCGGAAATGCTGCAAGCCATACGGCGGCAAATAGCATTGCAAACCTCGGAATAAGCTTTACATATGCTGCTTTCACCGGAGGTAATGCTTCAATGGTGACAAATTCCGCAAAAACCAACCTTACCGTTACATTCAATGACCCGGATGAAGAAACAACACCTGGGTCATAAATACACCCTGAAAATTACAGAATTACTTGAATATTTACCCATTTATACTATATAATTGTATAATCAAGGATTAGTATAAGATGGGTGGGATATGATTGCTTAAAAGGGGATCGCTCTGTTTATTAGTTTATATTTTCCCAATAATTGTTTTCGTATGGCAGCTTAAAACAGAGTATTCTTTCGTAAAAAGCAATTGGTTTATCTATATTATTGGATTGGGATTGCTGATTTATTCCCATATAAGGTATTTTGAAGGGAAAAAAGACAGATCATCTGATTCCTCTGTATACATAAGAAGATTTTATTTTACCTATGCGTTATTTTCATTTATAGTTATTATGCCTAATTTAGATACCCTTGATTTTTTTACAGCAAATAAAGGGATCTTTGGTTTGTCAAAGAACATATCAACCTGTTTAATCTTGCTTATATTTGCTTTTATAGTTTACCTGATCATAATATCCGATTCTCAAATTTTAGAAGTATCTATAGGAAAGACAAAAGTAACAATGGTTAAAGAAAAGTATAAAGCCGAAATTGATAATCATATCAACATTTCAGAAATTCTAATGGAAAAAATATCTTCTGAGCATAGGGCAATTCAAAACATGGGGGAATATTGTTTGTCCGTTGGAAAAAGGATTCAGGAAGAAGACGAAATTAATACTGTTCAAGAATACCAAATACTCTTGGAAAATTACTTTAAAGACCAGAGGGAACACATAAAAGTAACAGTATTGGATGAAATCAATAGTGCTGTTAAGAAGGATTATAATCTAACAAGCGGTGAATTGGAAGAATTGAAATATAGAATTAAGAGTAATGAAACCTGCAACATTAAAAAAGCTGATATATATTACCTGTTTTTCCCATTCAGTTATAAATTCGAAAACATTGATGATCCTGTTTGTATAGTACTGTATTCAGAAACACCAATTATAATTGATGTGGAAACGAAGATAATACCTAATATTCTAGTGAAGTTTACTGACGATTTTTTGAATTTGGTAACTATTGATAACAACGGATGATAGTGGTATACTTTGTATAAGGAGTGGTTGGTATGAAAAAGAAAATGACATTGGAAGAAGTTAAGAAAATTGCGGTAGAAACAAAAGGTATTAAGCCTGCTGAAATAAAAGATTCGGCAGATTCATATAAATATGACAGAATTAAGCTTGCTCGGAGCAAAACGGAAAAAATTTTACAGACAGTATAATATAGGCTTATTTATAGTAATCTAAAAGAGTATAATTTTATACTCTTTTTTTATGTACTTGGGCACTTTAAAAGATATGAAACAATATAATATATACTATACTAACCCTCTTTATAGGAGCAATCCATGAGTAAATTATCTTTACAGGAAGTTAAGGATATTGCTGCTGCAACAAAATATAACCGTAGAGGTGCTGCAGAAATAATTGTCCCGGAAAGTCAATTAAAGTATGATAGGATATATCTGGCAAGGCTAAAAACAAAAGAAGTACTAGAAAAATATTGATAACAACGGTAGGTGGCGACGCATAAATTAATAAATTCGCAGTTTTTAGAGATTACCGCTTTTATTGGTTCGCAAATAGAGCTATTTTCAATCTCCGTTGAGGATACTCAACTGTATTGAAGAGATTTTCTTATAATATGAGGGCATTTCCATAGAAATACCGTTTTTATAACAGGCTTCGTTGAATATTTCCCTTAATTTTTTTGCATTATTACATGAACACGAGTATGAGTTTCCAAATTTCTTTTCATATCTGCCGCTCAGACCCGGGTATAAGGAATTGAGCTTATCAAAATAGTACGCTCTCTGCCGATCCCTTAAAGTCATACCGATGCTTGAGACAATGCTTTTTGCGCCATACCTTTGTGACTGCTTTACTATGTCGAGGATATTTTCTTCATTGTCCTCAATAAAGGGAAGTATGGGCATCATAGTAACACACGTGGTAATTCCGAGTTCAGACAATACTCCCATGGCTTTCAGCCTTTCGGAAGGAAGAGGTGCTCCCGGTTCAAGCTTTCTTGCCAGAGCATCATCGGTTGTAGTTATTGTGAAGGCGACGCAGGCATACAATTTATTTATTTCCTGAAGGATTTCAATATCTCGCAGTATGAGATTGCTTTTTGTAATTATATGTACGGGATAACGGAATTCCGCAATAACCTCAAGGGCCTTACGGGTAAGCATGTATTTTTTCTCAGCCGGAGTATAGGGATCACTCATTGCACCGGTGCCGACAGTGCCTTTTATTCTCTTCTTTGAAAGCTCCTTCCGCAAAAGTTCAATTGCATTGACCTTTACAATGACATCATGGAAGTTCTCTATTCTGTAGCACTCGCTTCTTGAGTCGCAGTAAATGCACTGGTGCTCGCAGCCGCGGTAAATATTCATATTATACTTCACGCCAAACCATGACGATGGATTTTTGCATGTGGATAAAAGTGTTTTAGCCTGCACTTCTTTGATCATTTATGTTCTCCTGCGTGATAAAAAAATTACTACGGCATTATTATACCAAAAAAATATGACACCAGTATGTCATGTTTTTGGTTAATTGTACTTCTCAAAGACCCTTCTTGCCTTCTCCCTTATAATATCACGTATATGCTGCGGCTCTATCACTTCAACGTTTTCGCCATAGCTCAGAAGGGTACCGTATACCCAATCATCTTCAGGATAACTTACCCGAACTGTCAAAGAACCGTCAGACTCCTTGGTTATCACGTCTTCATAAAAGAAATCATAAACTCTTTCCGACACCTTGGGATCAAAGCTCAAAACCAGATTTACCATAGTGCTTTCCTGTATCCAGGTGTTTTCCCAAGGCGGATTATCGACAGGAAGCTTATGACTGTTGAAATGCTCGCCGGTAATCTCAAAATCCTTCATCCGTGAGAGACGGAACACCCTATAGTCTTTCTTTGTCCTGCAATATCCGTAAAGGTACCAGGCAGTTCCCTTAAATACTGTCGTAACAGGTTCTACGACCCTCTCGGAAGCTATGCCCTCCAAGTTCCTGTATTTAAATTTTAAAACTCTGCTTTGACTGATAGCACTTTTAATTATCTTAAAATTTTCCTTATAGGCTTTCGTTGTTCCCCATGGACTGAAATCAATAATGACCTGCTTGCTTTTTTCTTTAAAGTTTTCTATCTCGCCGGAGGGTACCAGTGATTTTATTTTCTCAAGGGTATCCGAGATCTTTCTGTCATCTATGGTAGAGTTGATTCCTTTGAGCGCAGTAGCAATGGAAAATATCTCATCCGTGGTTAGAAGCGCCTTATTAATCTTGAAGCCTTCAAGAATTCCGAACCCTCCGTTTACCCCCTGGTAAGCGGTGACAGGGATGCCTGCCTGATTAATAGCCTCGAGGTCGCGGTGAATTGTGCGGACGGAGACCTCGAAGTATTCTGCAAGCTCCTTTGCGGTTATTCTTCTGCGGTTAATAAGAAGTATTGTGATGGCAAGCAAACGGTCAAGCTTCAATTATTTCACCTTCCTCAAGTCTATATGGAATATTATATCAGAAATATGATGTAAGCTCACCCCTCTTGAAAGGGGGGGCCAGAAAGGCAAAAAAAGGGGTTAGTCTTTCGACTAACCATGTAAAGGGGGTCAAAATGTATTTTGTGAGGTCAGTAATAGTATTGACCTGAAAACACATTTCTTATACATCCTTTTACTAAAAAAATTAATAGCTGTTACAGGCCGCTATTTATTTCTTTGATTTCTGCAATGACAGTCTCAATATGCTTACCTGAACAATCTACCGTTATATCGGCAAAAGCTTCATACAAAGGGGTTCTTTCCGCATAAAGCTCACGAAGGGTCTGACCTTTGCCTATAACAATCCCTCTGCTTGAGATGTTCTTTATTCTTTTTTCAATCTGGTAGAGCTTGGACTTCAGGTAGACTATGGTTCCGTTCTCCTTCAAATGCTCCATAGCCTTCCGGCTGTATACCGCACTTCCTCCGGTTGCAATAATATGACCTTCCGTGTTTAAACCTAAGATTGTCTTTTCTTCAATAGCTTGAAATACATCAATACCCGAATTGTTGATTATATCTTGAAGAAGCTTTCCTTCTGACTGCTGAATCAAAAGGTCAATGTCGAGAAAAGGCATCCCGAGAGTTTTTGCAAGCAGCACGCCTACTGTGCTTTTTCCTGCTCCGGGCATTCCTATGAGTACAATATTGCGCCTATTCAAACAAACCCCCCCCTGTTTCATATCTATTTACTCATATATTATCACACTTCCGGCAATAATATAAAAAGGAGGATAAAAATAAAATGGATGAGAATGAAAACATTGTTAATGCGGAAAGCCTGAACATTGATAACACGCTGGAGGAAGTATCACAGCAGCTTCAATATGGGGAGACTCTCATACTTGATGTAGGAAACAACTATTTCGAGCAGACAGACATTATTTACGATACTTTGGTCATGAGAGGGTACGATGTAAAAAAATCTTTCAAAAACGGCAGAAATCAAATAATTGTACAAAAAAAACATAAATAATCACATTCGGTTTAAAGCAAAGTTCTTTATTACTGAAAAAACCTCTCTGAAGTGGTAGTAGGGAATATCATGCCACAGTGTATGAGCGGGCGCCCCTGTAGCTTTAATATGCAGCTTGCGTGCGATCATCAGCGACCTGAATATGTGAAAATCGTTTGAAACTATTATAACAGACTTAAATCCTTGTTTATCAGCTATTTTCTTTGAAAACTTAAGGTTCTCATAGGTACTCGTCGATTTGTTTTCTGTAAATATATCGTCTTGCTTAACTCCATGGCTCGAAAGCCAGCTTTTCATAACACTGGATTCATAGGTTATCTCATTTCCGCCTTTGCCGCCGCTTACAATTATATGCTCAGCATATCCACGCTTATAAAGGTCAAGGGCCTTTTCAAGCCTGAATTTCAACATGGGGCTTGGTTTCATGCCCCTTATCTGGCAGCCAAGTACGATGATGGCATCAGATTTCTCAGGATGAGCTTCAAAAGCATTATAGAGAATGCAGGAATAGACCGGGGCTATTATTACAAAGCAGGTAATTAATATGGCGATTACTATTTTCTTTAGTATTGAAGGTATTTTCATGGATTGCTCCTTGTAATCGGTAGTCAATTAAATGATAACAGACATAGAATAAAACGCAAGAATATTTTGGAATAGAAAAAACAAGTTAACTTTGCTTAACTGTCCCAAAATTATTTTCAGCAAAGAGTTTACTAACCTATTTTGAGCCTGCGTATCAGCTGTTTACTTGACTATTTTATATGATGATAATATAATTCTGGTATCTAAATTTTTACAGGATTCCAAGGAGGAGGACGATGAAGGCAAAAGCTGCTGGGTGGTTAATCGGCGCTATTTTTATTTTTATAGGTGTTTTGTTTCTGGTGATAGGAATATTTATTGCATCTAGTAATATAGCCTTTAAAAACAGAGCAATAGAACAGACAGCTTATATAAGTGACATAAGAAAAGAATACGATGGTACTTTAAGCGAAAGTCGCAGGCATAGAAGTTATAAAGCATATGTGAAATACTATGTTGATGATAAGGAATATGAAGAACGTCTTGACTATTATAGTGGTGGCATGCGTGTAGGAGATAAAGTCAAAATCTATTATGATCCTGATCATCCCGATCAAATTTTGTCTAAATTTGGATTTAATTTTTTATTTATCATACCCTTGATCGGGCTTATATTCTTTGCAGTTGGTTCTGTGGTCATCCTTATGAAGGTTAGGAAGATAATGATTAATAAAAGTTTAAAGGAAAAGGGCGAGGCAGTATATGCTGAAATATCGGAGGTAACTTTAAACCGTTCTTACAAGGTTAATGGAAGGAGTCCTTATATAATTACCTGTAAATGGACAGACCCTTCTACAGGATTAATTTATTTCTTTAAAAGCCCCAATATCTGGTTTAATCCAGAGCCCATTATAAATGACAGGCAGATTCAAAGCCTTGTGGTGTACATAGAAAGAGACAATCCCAAAAGGTATTTTGTTTCAGTTGAAGAAATAGAAAAAATGGTTGCCCTTGCTTAATTATTTTTGCGCGGGGAATTTGTTAATAACCTTCAGCAAATATTGCTTGACTAATGATAAATCCAGTGCTGTTATTTGACCGTCTCCATCAACATCGGCAGCCAGTCTGCCGTTTGAAGCGGGGAAGCCGGGAATCTGGCGAAGCAGATACTGTTTTACTAATGAATAATCTAATGCATCTATTGTGTTGTTTCCATCAACATCACCAAACATTATATCGGTGGAACTTTGTTGAATTTTTAATACCACCGCACCGTGGGAAGGTACATTGGCTGTATACCCGTTATTGAATGTGCCGCAATCCTTATGCTCCCAAAGCTCACGAACAGTGGCAGGACCATTGGCAAGCTTTATATCGCTCCAATTTACAGTGATATCTGCCGAAGCGCCTCCTCGATTCAGAAGGGTAACTGCCTTGGTAGTACCATCTGCCCCTAGAGGTTTACACCATACTTCAAGTTCTCCCGAAGTACTTACCTTAGTGCCTTGAACTCCTGCAGCATCCTGATCAATAGCAATGACTTCCCTGTTGGTAAGAATGTCTTTGGTAGCAGTAGTCATATTCCTAAGGTCATTTCCGGCGATAAGGGGAGCTGCCATCATGCACCACATGCTGAAATGCGCCTTGTATTCCGTATCTGTCATTTTACCATTGCCAACCTCCAGCATATCCGGATCATTCCAATGGCCTGGACCTGCATAGGAGGCTGACTTGGAGTTTTCATCAATATTCTTTGTAATACTTCCCCAGTTGTCATAAATATCTCCTGTTGTTCTCCAGGAATTACCGCAATCTACCATCCATGGACCTACAAAATACCAGCAGCATATGCTGTAGAAAATAGGTCTTCCTGTTTTCAAAAGAGCATTCTGCATTTTTTCGTAGCCTGCCTGCAGATAACTGTCCGAAGCACAGTTATCATATTTCAAATAATCCACTCCCCAGTCAGCAAAAGTTTTTGCATCCTGTTCCTCATACCCCTCGCTTCCGCTCTGGGGAATATTGCAGCATGTGGTTTTTCCCCTGTCACCATAAATTCCGAATTTTAATCCCTTTGAATGAATATAATCTGCCAAAGCTTTCATACCGCTGGGAAAACGTTTGGGATCCGGAATGAGATTTCCGTTAATGTCACGAGCAGGGTTTGCCATCCAATTGTCATCAAGATTGACATACTCATAGCCTGCATCCTTCATCCCTGTTGTAACCATTGCATCTGCAATTTGCTTGATCTTATCCTCATTGATGTCACCCTGAAAGATGTTCCAGCTGTTCCACCCCATGGGTGGAGTCAATCCCAGACCGTTGTCCAGGGCCAGCACTTGATTACCATTTTGGACAGATAGCGGAAATGGTGAGATAAACACCGCTGTCAAAATTCCCAAGGCGATAAGGCGTTTGATTTTTTTCATTCATATACCCCCTAGTGGACTATCCATTATAGCCATGCTGCATTAAACCGGTTCAACTATCAACCCTGATAACCAGTTCCCATTATTGTAAGTTATAAGAAATTATTCTACATATAATTTTATTTTCCTGCAAAATGGCAGCATTGTTCTGATTTTTCCTTTTGATCAATGGTACAGGTATTTCACCTTGCCTTTGTTTTGCGCCTTATTTTTCTTCGCATTAAGATATACATACAGCCTCAAAGCCATTCTATCTGCTTTTTCGCTCAATTCGGTAACCCGAGTGTTATCTGAAAGGATAAAAGCCTTCTGGTTCTTATGTAAAACATAATAGGTGAGCATACGCTCCCTTTGATTTTTTAGGAGGGAAAAATTTTATTTGATAAATTTCTCGATTTTCATAGCACTCTTTAATGAATTAACCTTATTATTATAGTACTCCTTGAATTTGAATTGAAAATCCCTATTTTGAATATCAGGATTCTGTTTCTTGAATTCATCTTTTAGTTTGTTAATATATTTACCGCGAATTAAAGCTTTTCTAATACTTTTCTTCATTTTTTCCCAATACTCTTCTTCAGTAATATTTCTACCTTCTATTAAATTTTTAACCATTTCATTGGCTTCACTATCTTTAGCTACAGAATCTTTCTGTTGTTGAAAAGCCTTGTTTACTTCTTCTTCGCTTATACTAATATTATCTTTTAATGCCTGTTGATATATAACTTCTTTTTCTACGAGCTTATCAAGCAGTGCTGAATCTGAAGGCATGTTATCACCAGCACTATATAGCTCTTTAAAAGTATCAAAGGATTTTTTTGTTATTTTTTTGTCACCGACTATTGCAACAGCACCCGTGTCGTTCATTTCTTCAATCTTACTTATTTTCTGGCCTATATCAAAAAATTTATTGTTTTGATATGCATATGCTGCTGCTGCAATGAGAAACGTTACCATAATTATACTTACTAACATATATCTGGGTTTCAAATAAACTAATCTTGGTATAAAGGATTTCTTCGCCTTGAAATTATATAGTAGATTCGGCTGGTCACAGTTACTAATTATTTCATTATGTATCTTGGGATTAAATTTACCCATACTTCTTTTCAAGCTTTCTGAAATTTTTTTTTCTACATTATTCATAAATTACACCTCTCTTATTATTAATAGTCAGTATTCAGCAAAGCTGAACCCTTTGCTTTTGCTCAATTAATAGTTTGCTATTTTAGCTAATTTTTTTAGTGAGGATTTATATCTCCATTTAACAGTTGGGAGTGGAATCCCTGTTATTTTTGCGATATCAACTTGGGATATTCCAGATAACAAATGAAGTGTAATTATTTGGCGCTCTTTGGCTGAGAGTTTATTAATCATTTCATTTATTATCAATTTATCGATAATTTCAGAATCGTCAAAAGAATTTTCCTTTTGATCATCAAATTGATTATCTGTATAAAAGAGTTCTCTTTTTTGTTTTTTTAGTATGTTATATGACATATTTCTAGTAATACGTAGTATCCAAGCCATTGGTTTACCCCTTGGTTTATAGGAACCGGCTTGATTGAAAATATTCATATAAACCTCTTGCATAATGTCCTCAGCAACAGCTTTATTACATACTAAGGAAAAGGAATACCCAAATACATCCCTACTTGTGATATCATATAACTTTCCCAGTGAATCCTTGTCTCCCAGTGAAATTTTTTGTATCAAATCCTCCAGTATCATATATTCATTCATTTATCAGCCTTCCTCATCATTTGAAAAAGTTTTATACTATATTAACAATCCGGAAAAGCAAAAAGTATAAATAAACACTTTGCATTGTAACATGTACACTCTTTTAAAATATGTAAAAATATTGTAACATATATTATGTGATAGCTTACTTTATCTGGAGGATTGGATTTATGTTGCTTTTATTTACATTATTTATAATAGCACTTGTGATTATCTATTTTATAATAAAAAATGCAATTGATAATTCACAAGTAGCAAAGCAACTCATTGAAATTAAACAAATATTGAAGGAACGACTTCATGAAAATGTTCTTAAAGAGGGGCAAATTGAGGAAGATGAGATAAAAGGTGTGCTTTATGATGAATGTCCGGCTTGTCACACAAAGCTTTCGCCAGAGGATAAAGAGTGCCCTTCATGTGGACTTTGTATTAAATAATTAATGTAATTACCAGACACAGGGATTCTCAAGATATAAAAACAACTCTGCCAAGCTGACAGAGTTGTTTTTGTAACTGCTTTTTACCTCTAAATAATTTATGTTATCAAAAAGTTATGGAACACTAGAATAAACCTTATCACCAGTAGTGCTTAAATCAACACCCTTAGCTTTAAACAACTCGCTCAAGGTTACAAATTGATAACCTTGTTGTTGAAGTGTAGGAATTATTATATCCAACGCTTCAGCAGTAGGATGCGGTGCCGGTTGATTATCATGCAACAATATGATTGCACCATCTTTAGCTCCCGCTATTGCTAAATCTGCTCTTGCTTGAGCTGTTGTTGCTGAACCTCCATTCCAGTCTTGACATATAACACCCTGTATAAATGTTAAATCAACTGAACTATACAAAGTTTGGCTATATGCTAGGTTTGGTGCACGGAAGAACTTAGGTGTTTGACCTGAGTATTGTTGTATAGCTGCAGTAGTGTTGGCGATTTTTGTCTTAATATCTGTTGCAGACATATTATTCATACTCTGATAATCCCATGAATGATTTCCGATTTCATATCCATCATTATTAATTCTTTTAATAACAGAAGCTGTTGCAGAATTAATGTTTTGTCCAATCATCATGAATGTACCTTTTGCACCATACTTTTCTAGTCTATCAAGAACTTTTGGTGTCATAGTTGCATCTGGACCATCATCAAAAGTTAAGGCAATAAGCTTTTTAGTAGGGTCGATATCACCCCCACCTCCTCCAATTGTTATTGTACCTAATTTAATAAGACCTAAAAGATGCTGTTTTATCCTGGAAAAGTCAAGAGCATCCATGGAACCATTTTGGTCTGTATCCGCTGCTTCAGGAACAGTAAAAGTAGTATTTCGACTTAGTAAATATTGCTTGTAAGCAGCTAAATCAAGAGCATCTACAGTTCCACTTCCATCAACATCACCAAGCTGTATTGTCTTACCTGGATTTATTGGGTCGTCAGAATTAATTGACATTTTAGTCATATTAGCTCTACCGCTACTCTGATATCCCTCTACTACCATGGATACCTCATACATTTTACCCATTTTCATTCCTTTAGCTTCCCACGCTTTAAAGTGATCGCTAACAGTTATAGTTCCGCTGGTACGCTTCTGCTGACGAACACTCCAATATTGCTCGAAAGTTGCAGTACCTTTGATGGAAGGCTGGTTTGTACGAGTTGTCTCGTATAAGTCATAAACAGCACCATCAACAGTAATTGTACCCTTTGATGTTGATCCTGGTGGTCTCCAGCTCCCCCAACTTTCGACAATGTAATATTCTACAAGCGGACTACTCGTCCACCCATAGACAGCCAAATATGAATTTCCTGATGGCTGGTAGTCGCATTCGTAGTTTAATTTTATAGATCCAAGTTCTTGCCAGGTCTTGGTCTCGTCGTATTTCTTGCCTGTACGGAATAACGCATTATTTATATTACTCCATGAGCAACTGAATGTACCGCCGCCATTAAGCGTCATGCTGGTGGTTCCGTTATCTTTCCATAGCTCATAGTCGTAACCGTCGATTTTACCTTTTGCATTTTCGGTAAGTGTTTGTGCTGCCTGTACGTCTACTCCAGCCAAAATGATGGTAAAAGTAAAACACATTAGAATTGAAAACAATACCATCAACTTCTTGTTCATTTTCGCACTCTCCTTTCTTTAATTTTAATTAGTAATATGTTATAAATGTAACATATTTTTACTAAATCATAACATGTTTTGGCATTTTCTCACATCGCGTTTCATGGCGAAATTCTCAATAATTTTGACAATTTTTTATACATTAGATGGGGCAGTTAACAATTATTAATATTTGTTGGGAAATAAATTACAATAGACTTTAGGTACAGTTAAAGGAGGTTTATAATTATTTTGTCATAAAGAAAATGAGGAAGTTTTTTTGGGTGCCCAAAAACATTTTACGGCCAGCATTATATGAAAAAAGTAATGTGCATTTTCTTGAGATTTAAGAAAATTTTTAAAAAAATACACTTTTTTATTGAGTAAAAATAAGATTATTTCGCTTAACTGTCCCAGTTCCAATAATATTGCAATAAGATAACTCCCCCGTACAATTTTAAGTATTGTCCGGAGGAGTTATTATTAGTGATCATTTCCCGAAGGGAAATCTGGCAAAAGACGAGGTCTCGAGGCCAAGAGCTTTTTATAAGAGCAATATTACAATAATATCAGATTAGTCTTCTGTGTATACAGTGTAATCTGTATAAGACAGGTTTATATAAATATTAGTGTTTCCCCAGCCATCGTTTACTATTGCATAGTCTGTTGTACCATGGGAATACCCGTATCCAGTAACCCAATGTTCACTGTATGTCGGATGATTATGTAATCCTAATACAAAAGGACGCGAGGCTGATATGTAATTCATGATTAATCCTATACCGGAAACATCCCAATTAGCAAAATCATCGATATTTCTGTCGTCAAGATAATCTTGCAATCCGCCAAATAAATTAGCAGGATTAGTTCCGGGATCGTTCATATATGGAACAAGGTATTGAATTAAGGCTACACCGGTTGATGATTCCAAATTACTTGGAACGTAGTCGTCAGGAAAATATATATCTAAATATCTCAGAACCATCGCACATGCTGTAGAGCCACATATACCATCAGGATTATAGCTATAATTTGGGACTGTTCCAGGTACTCTTCTTTCTACGGTTGTTGTCACTGACCTTTGAACTGCTTGATCAGTGCTTATATTTTGATTGGTAGCTGATACGCTATTTTTAACATCTCCGTAAATGTATTTGCCGGTTTTTGTAACTTCCTTGCATAATTCCTGAGCTGTCCCCAGATTTTCATTATGCTTTAAATCTTTAATTACATTGCCGTTTTTTATAAAATATGCTCCTGGACCATTATAATAGTACTTATTCTTTGAGTTTGCACTATAATACTTATTTGAGCTTGTAGGAGAAAATTCCGGAACTGAAAAATCATTAGTGTTAATAATTATATATCCACCATTTTTAAGCTCGTAAAATACAGCTACAATATTATCATTCAGACCATACAACTCAACTGGAGTGCCCAACTTTGGATTATTAACATAGTCTCCTAAGAAGTCTATTGCTTTAGCCGCAATATTAGAATAATTATCTTTTACGTTAATAACTTCACTTGCATTTACAGAAAAAATAGAATTACCTAATACCAGAGTAACTACTAGAATTATCATAATAACTTTTTTCATATTGTTTCCGCCTTTCTATTTGCCATATTATAATTTTTGCGTCTACTTAAAGCATCCAATAAGGCAATATAATCGAATTGTTAATTTGGTATTTTTTATCGTTCGGTTTTATAAATTTTGTTTTAATGTGAACCTGCTTTGTTTGTCTGGTGACCGTATATATAGCATAGTTTATGCCTCCTTTAGTTATTGTTTATTGCTACTTATATTTGCATAAGCAGTTACACTTTTTGAGTTCACCATTAATTATTAAGGTACTTATACACGGTATAGCTAGAAAAAGAAAATTATGTAATTGTTGATAGCAGGAATACAATATCCAAGTTTCGTCCCAATATTATGTATGTTACCAAAAAATTTACAATTATGCAAGACTATATAATAAATAAACAGTAAATGGAACGATTTGTGTAAAAAAAAGTAAGTACGCCGAAAGAAAAAAGTGCATAATTTTTAATTTATTAATTTAGTTGGGATAGTTAACAATTATACTTCAAAAGAAATTAAAAAATTATAAAAGGAGCGGGGTTATATTATTTAACCCACTAGAATGGCAAGATAGAATAACATTACACTTACATTACATTGTGATATATGTCTAAATTCCGCGTCCTCTTTAACCGATAAAGATAATGGAGCATTTTATTCATTGGCAGCCGGGACTATGTAAGCACTTCGGCCTACATACTTCACGGATGTGATATGATATTATTAGATAAAATGAATTAAATATCTTATACAGAATTTGCATTCCAGAAACCGAATGCAAATAATACAAATATGTATTTAATTTATTTTATTACAGATGTAATAAGTTGAATTAAGCTCATTATTTAAATCATCATGTCTGGCCTTTGAGACATGATGTATAAGTAACTTAATTCAACTTATATAGAATACAATACATCCAAAAAAGGATTGTGTTTTTGGGGGTCTTTAGATGAAGCTTTTCAGAAAAATTCTTTCTATCTTTCTTTCCGCAGTTATAATTATGGGGCTTGCCCCTAACCTTATACAGCAGGTATTTGCGGCCCCTGTTGCTGTTAATATATTTGTTGACAGCTACGTCGCAGGCTCAGGGAAGCTTACAATGAAATGGTTTCAGTCCGATATTCAGGCTGCAGCGGCTTCGGCAAATGTTACATACCATTATATAGATTCAAGCGGCACTCCTCAAAGCAAGACCGTAACCGCTGCCGATTTCGCAAAAACCGCTTCGAAAACAACAGCCAGCATTACCGACAGCTTTGCGAATGATGTAATATATGACCTCAAGGTAAGCATTTTTGACAGCAGCAACAATGTAGTGGGGAAAGGAATGCTGTATTTTATACCGAAGATAACCTTCCGCTCGGAAATACAGGCCCAGGAAGCTGAAGTCGCAAGCTCTGCGGGAGGGTATGAAATCGGTACCAAGCCTGTCTTGAAATTAAAATGGAATAAGCCTGTCGTATGGAACGGCACGTCATTTCAAAATGCCGAGGAAACTTTGGCGTTCATGCAGAGCCAGCTGAATTCTTTTTACGGAAGCAGCTATGATATTAGTACACTCGATTATTTGGTAAGCGTCGAATCACAGGCTTCGGTTCAAGTCAACTATGAATCCGGTCAATATAAAGCAAAAGTGGAGAATTCGGATGACAGTACCAAGAGGGCAGTTGAAACCTCCAATGCAGGGAAAAGCCTTGATTTCTACCTGCTTGGACGGAAGGATTCAAGCACAATGATTCCGACAACGGACGGTGCTATCCAAAGCACACTTCCTTCTGCACTCAGAAGTGTTAAGGACTATGTGCTTCCACACGGGGGGATATTGCCGGGAACAGTTTATAATATGAGTATTAAGCCTATTTTTAAGAAAACCGACGGTTCCAATATCTACGTTGTTTCTGTAGGAGATCCTACGGCTCAAAATGACAGCACCCTATATACCCAAACGCCGCAAACTCTTGTGCCTTATGCTTACACCCCTTTAAGGTTCAAGCTTACCAAGGATGACTTGGGAAATGTATATGTTGATATTTTCAGGTTGAATCAGGGAAGTCATACCATGCCCAACCTTTACTACCAGGTACAGGTTACGAATGATTACAGCCTGCCCGGTGAATGGCCTGAAAAAGCCCGCATGAACGACCAGTATTTTAACGGGAACATTGCTACAACTGTAATTTCCGACATAGATCAGAGCAATACAATGTATTACAGAATTGTTGTGTGGTCGGACAATCAAGCCGACAGGCTGCAGTCCTGGTATATACCCTACAAAATCGTTGACGACAGCTCCAAGCCTTCGGCGCCGAAAAACATAACAGTTATTCCGAAAGAGCTGAAAACGGTTGCCAACGGCGAGAAGACGACGAATATCGTTATAACCTGGGAAAAGCCGTCTAATTTCGATGCGATTAAGAGTAATCTTTATTTTAATTTCGAGCTCAATACATCCCAGAATGAATTGCTGACAGCACCATACCCGACATTACAGGCTAATGGAAAGGCATACGGACAGTTTCCCTTGAAATACAGGTTGGTACGCTATGTTAAGGCAACATCAAATAAGATAACGGAAAACAACGGTTATTTATCATATACTATTGACGGGGATACCCTGTTCAAGCACGATAACAATGACGGTAACGGACTGGTGGACGGCCCTGCCCCCGATACTAATGATGGGAATACTTATCCGACATTTCTGCTGCCGAACACTACATACTTTTTGCGCATGTATTCTACATCCGGGGGTGACCCGCTGGATCCCGAAAGTGAGTCAAGCAAGTCCATTATTACCGGTTTTACGACTCTCAGCGGGAACGACCTTGATGTACCAGTACCCAAGAATCTGAAAGGTACAACGAATTTTGACATTGTAAACAATAAGATTTCCAGCTATATAATTATTCAATTCGATAAGATAAACATGAGCCTCGGAGCCAACGACAAGATATACTATGATCTGTATATGAGTTCCGATGCAGTAAATTACACGCTTATAGGCTCAACAGACACTATGGTCAACTCGAATTCCGACAATAGAGGGAATGTAGTCTTTACGGGTACCGATCTGCTGAGTGCTACAATAAAAGCAACAATAAAGGATTTTGCTTCAGGGACGAAAGCATACACTAGCTTCGGAAGCAAGCTGCTTCCCAATACTACATATTATTTCACTGTCAAAACCAGACTTAAGGTAGTGAATATGGATGAACGTGTGTCAGTCAGTACCGCCGTGCTTCCGATCACTACGCTTTCAGGCAGTATAGGTGATGCAGATGATACCGGAAAAAGGCCGCTTGCACCTGTTGATTTTGCTATTGCAAAGGATTCGAACGGGAATTATCTGGTTTCAGGCTCCAAGGTGACATTTACATGGACAAGAACAGAAGGTTCCAACTATGTTATTGTAGCTTCGACTTCAAGGCTTGCTGCCGATGCGGAGTTATCCTCTTTGTCAAACGATTCGATATACCAAAGCTTCAGCAATGCATTTTCCCAGAACGGTATATCGATCAACCCTGATATGTCGCAGACAAACCTGACTTATGATCCGATTACGAATGTGTGCAAATATACCATAGACAAGTGGCTTTACCCGAACAGGCTCTATTATTTCAGCATAAGGGCAGTAACGCCGAGCATCAGTGCCAAAACGCCCAACAGCGTGTGGATTTCAATACCGGTTACTACCTCGTTGATCGATGCTCCAACCTCGCTTACCGCTGTCAATGATTCCGAACTTGGATTCAATTGGGTAGACACGGCTCAAAACGTCTCAGCCGACGATTTCAAGATATATATAAAAGGCCCTTCCGATGCAGACTATAAAGCAATGAACCGTGCACAATGCACCATTATCAAGGATGGTACCACCTATTACGGGAGGATCATGAACCTGAAGGCAAATACACAGTATAAGGTGAAGGTGCTAAGGGGCACAAGCGTGTCCATGTCTGAAACCTCTTTGTTGACGAAGGATGCCTATCATGAGGTTGTAGTAAGCTGGACAGGCCTTGCAAGCTATACATATGAGCTTGCTGTAAAGACATCTGACGATACGGACTACACTACACTGATAAGCTCCGACTATACTATTTATACCGAAAAATCTTCAAATACAGTCGGAACCAGCTACGTCAATTATTATGCTACAATAAAATCGGTAAAGGTAACACTTGCTGATGGCACCAGTGAATATCGGCAGCTTAAGTCCAATACAAAATATTTTGTTAAAGTCAGGGCAATAAAAATTGACAGCATCGCTGCCACATATTCCAAATATGTCGGCCCGGTTGATATTAGGACGGAATTCAATCAGAAGGATTATGACACGACTGATGAGGAAACAAAGAACAGTGCATCCTTCCTTGATAAAATAGAGAAGCTGGAAGAGGCTCTGTATTGGCGTATTGATATGGCAAGCAGGACAGAAAATAAAATACTTCTGAAGGGTGAAAGGGTAGCCGATGCACTGCAGAACAACAGCGCCTACAGCTTTTCGATTGATATTTCGGCTCTCGGTCCCAAGGTGAATACTGACATAATCTATATACCGGCAGATGTAATAAGGGCAATGAATTCCGAGAACAAAAACATTGTCTTTAAGACCCTTGGAGCAGAGTTTACGATCAGGCCGAATACATTTGACGTAGATAATATGAAGGAAGTCAAATCGCTGCAGGGAAAGCAGGCATTGAAGGACATTTTCTTCAAGCTGACAATAACACGTAACTATAATTCAAAAATAAGCGTCGCAAGCAAGACTGTCACAGTGGCTCAGGTCAATGATTTCAAGGTGCAGGCTCAGGCCAGCCTTAAAGCTTATAATGAGATGAAGGATTTGATCCGCGACAGGGTTTATAATACCAAAACAGGATTGGTAGCAAAGAAGAAAAACCTGCTGCTGGATTCCGGTACAACCTCAGCAAACCAGGATAAGCTGACTGCTGAAATCGATCAATATGTTGCAGAGGTTGAAAGCGAGCTATCAGATTACATTGGGGATATGCTTAAAAGCAATGTTGCTACCTCCAATGCGACCGAATATGTAAAAGCCTTCGGGAAGCCGTTGATGGCACGTCTTGTGTATACGGCTTCAAACGGCAAAAAGATTCCGTATGCCAATTATGACGGCGTAAATAAGTGGCAGGACGTATCCACGAATGCCGTATTTACACCCAATATGATGACCTTTAATATATCAAAAACCGGCAAATATACGGTAATAGCCATTGTTGTGTCTAATAAAGATATACCTGACAATTCACCCTATAAGCCATATATAAGCGCCTTTATGGCAAAGTTTGACCTTGGCAGCGTCTTTACCGGAATAGATAAATCCTTCAATGCGGATAGTACTGTGTCAACAAAAGAAATAATTCTTTTGTATGAAACTGTCCTCGGAAAAACCAACGATGACTCAGGAATGGATATGAGGCAAAAAGCCAGGGCCTTAAAACTGGATACGGTACTCAACATGAACAATCTGATGAAGGATGTATCGAGACAGGAGGCAGCTGTAGTTCTGATCCGCTTATACAGCGTCAAGGTGGGAGTAAACCCGGATACTGTAAAGCCAAAATCAAACGCAGCAATAAAGGATGCTTCCCAGATAGACAGCAAGTGCTATAAATCAGTACTTATGACCCTTGACCTTAAGCTGCTGCAATTGTCGCAGGGCTATTTCAAGCCTAAGGACAATATTGGACGCGGGGAATTAGTGGCCTGCTTCACCAAAGTTCTTCAGCTTACAGGAGAACTGTAGAAGGTAGTACGGCTGGGGAATAAATAAGTTAAAATCATGAGCCTTAAAAGATGGGAGTCCTGCATATGAGGCGAGTTAAAAGAATAATAGCATACATATTAATACTGCTTTTTATCATACCAAGTTTATATAGCCTTAGCTTTGCCGCTATAAATCCTGCAATGACCACGCCGCAGATGCTCAGGGTGGAGGCCATCAACTCAAGTGAAAAGGCCATAGGATACCTTGAGGGTAACGGTTATTACTTCGACCTGAAGTGGAATGACCTTACAATGCCTGAAGTAGGAGTGAATACTGCCTATGTCAATATTTATATGAAGGAAATAGCGAAATATAACGGCGCATCGAGCTTCGTCCAGCATGACAGGGATTTGCCGAGGAGTGTAACCTCAGTAAGAATGAGCAGCCTTAAATCAGGTACGATATATAATGTCATGGCAAGGGCGTATTATACCAAAACCGACGGAGAGACGACATTTACCAGCGGGGAATCCGCTCCTTCAAATACTGTAAAGGTGCTGACTGACATTCAATTGGCTGCATACTCTTACGGGCCGAATCAAATAAAGATCGAGTGGGATGATGTCTGGGATGCAGGAAAAAGAATAGACTACAAGCTTTATATATCTCAAAGCAAGGATTTTGCCAATTCGGAGCCGATGTATATTAAAGCTGCGCAAATCGGTTCAAATAGCCCTGTTGTTCCCAACACCTCTACAGGAAAGCTCGAATATATCCAGAATGTTGATGATGCAGGAGCGGTGTATTATGTCAAGGTTGTTCCGGATATAGCGGATACCGAGATAAAAAGGAACAATGAAAGCAAGACGATGGCCGTAAGCAGCTACATCCTTGCAAGCACCAGCAAAATGGCTACAACGGATTCAGGAACAATATGGAGATTAAGCTGGACTCCTGTTGTAACCGATTTGAATTCCTCAGACATAGATTTGTCATACAAGATATATAAAGGAACGGTCGGCTCGACTGATCTGCCTGCATATGTAGCGACTGTTGCAGGCAATACCAACTACTTTGTTACCCTGCCTTCCAATGACAACAGCAGCTACTACATAATAAGAGCCAGTGTCAAATGGAAGAACAGCGGGCTGGACGTTTATCCCGTAGATATCCTTTCAGATGAGATTTATATCAAAGAGCCTGAAATTGCATCTACACCGCCTACGCCTGAAATGGTTAACAGTTTCCAAAGCACGTCAGGTGATTTGAGAAGTACAATAATAAGCTATGACGACATTTTTGACACAACAACCAACGAGCTTATAAAAAAAGGTGAGCTTACTTCCACGAGCGCAACAATTTTATGGAGAGTGCCCAAGAAGGCGGAGGGCAGCATTGACATCGATACAGCATACGATATCTGGCTTATTACCGATCCCAATATGATAGATAATCCGACAAGCAATATGAAGATTGCGTCTTCCATTAAAATGGGTACTGATAATGAAATAAAGAACGGTACGGAAACGGTCGGTTATAAATATAAGCTTTCGAACCTGACGCCGAACTCTACATATTACTTTAAAATTGTTGTGAAAAAGGTATTTATGCAGTATAAGGACGGCGTGCTGACGAATGTGACCTATTACTCCCAGCCTGCGTTAAAGGTTATCATAACTCCATCCAACGGGCCGATAGACCAGCCTGTTGTTCCGGCACGTCCTCCGTTCAAGGTTAAGACCATTTCGGGGAAGAATGTTATAACTACTACAACAGCTACAATACAGCTGAAAAACATGTGGTATGAACAGTTCAAAGAAGCTACCGGTAAATGGGAGTATGTGATAGCCGAAAAGAATATTGAAGGCGATAATGTAGGCTATAATCCCTTTAAGACCCCACCCGACAATATAAACTACCGTAAGGTTGAATACGACAGCGGAGTTGTCATTGATGTGGGCTGTGCCGAATTTACCGACGGCATGGACATTTCAACACTTCCGACACAAAAAGTAACGGGTGTTCCCTCAGCGGTTCCAAGCAGTGACTATGTAGAGGGTAGAATATACAATCCGGATCAGAGCGAAAGCGCATCGCTGAATGTTGATGGGAAAAGGCATAACATAGATATACAACTGACCGATCTGCAGCCCAACACTACCTACATAGTGTGGGTAAGGGCAGAAAGAAGCGGTACTTCATCAGGACCCTCCGATCCGATTATTATAACTACCAACCCTGAAACGCCCGAAACAGTCGAGAAGCCTACAGTACCTGCTTTCAACTATGTACAGGAGGGCGATAATTTTGCCGACTTCGGATGGATATTCAAGCCGGGCTACAAATATTATATAAAATACGGGACAACCGACAATATAAGCTCCGCATCAGGTACGGCTAATATAACCGCAAGCGATTATACAAAAAACTATTACAGAATCTCGGGACTTACACCGAATACACAGTATTATTTCTGGATTCAGGCGGAGGCAACATTAGGCAGCCAGTCCAGCAAATCCGAATGGAGCGATTCATACCCCTTGAAAACCAAGCCTTACATTTCACCGGATACGCCTCTTGGATTTGGTGTTAAAAATTCGGAGGATGCGATTACCAAGAACAGCATAACCTTCGAATGGATTAAGCAGGATGGAATGCAGTATATCCTTGAGGTGGCGGGAGACATAAGCTATAAGAATTCCAAGGAATATACCGTCGGTACGGTGTCCGAGTACAAGGTGGACGGCCTTAAGTCCAATTTCAGGTATTTTGTAAGACTGTATGCTTATGACCCTGCAAAATCCATGAGATCGGAGCCTACTCAAAGCGTAACTGTAAGAACACTCAGGAGCACGGATGATTATGACTCCAATCAGGACATTGAGAATGTAATCACTGGTGATTATATAGTGAAGGATGCCGTTAAGAACGGTATCTGGACAGTCAGGATCACAGGTGTTAATGCGGATCGTTTCGTAGAGCACATGCTGACCGATAAGTATCTTGACTACAGGATAGATCTGAGTGAGCCCCCGGCCAAAGCGGGTACGCTGAACTTTCAAGTATCAAACAAGGTAATAAAGGCATTGCAGACGCTCAAGGAAAATATAATCATCATTACGGCAGATAAGCAGTATGTCCTTAGATGGGGGATGCTTTGGGATAAAAAAGGCGATTTCAACTATGAAATGAATATTAAGACTGTTGACAATCCGGACAATACGAAGGTCAGCAATCTTACATTCAAGACCAAGGTTTCAAATGTATCCTTTTATGCCAATGACGGTGCAAACCGGAGTTCCGTATCGAGCCTGAACAATCCCCTAAGGGTTATCGTTCCGTATACGGGCGCAGGCTGGTATAAGGAAGGAGTAACCTCGGCATATGTTTGCGATAGTAATACCTCTGTATGGCAAAAGGTCAAGACATCAAATGCCTTTGATTCGAATGAAAACAGCGGGAAGCTGAGCTTTGAGACTTCCTTGCTGGGAGACATGGCTGTTGCGGATACAGGCAAAGACTATTACGACGATGTAAACGGGAGCAAATATGAAAATGCAATATCCGACATATCCTCGGTGCATGAACTCAAAAGCATAAACGGGAGGAACTTTGAACCCGAAAAGACAGCTTCCGTGACCGAGGTCGTTAAGCTGATGTTTGATGCTTATGACTATGATTATGCCGGAAAGGATTTTATGACTGAGGCTTCAAGGATCGGATTGATAAGCAGCCCGGAAATAAGCTCTCCAGATGCCAAATGCACCAGGGAAAAGGCGATTGCCATGATTGTAAGGCTTTATGAGATGAAGACGAAGGATAAGGCTGTTCCATCCGGCAGCTATAAGAGCACTTTCAAGGACATTAACAGTGTAAGCTCGGCGTATTTAGCCAAGGTCAAGTTTGCCGATGAAAACGGTTTAATAGTCAACGATATAGGCGCTGCACTTGCTCCCAAGTCGAATGTGTCAAGGGGAGAAGTAGTGCTTATGCTCCAGAAGCTGTTGGCTATGCTTGGAGAAATAGATTAATGCATACTGTTTTTTAAATAAATTTAGCATAAGGTCGGTGGAATTCGGATGAAGCAATTTCATAAAAAAATAATAATGCTGATAACCTCATGCATCCTTGCATTTGCTATCAGTCAAACAGCATTTGCACATGGTCTGATATATGAAACCAAAGCTTTGGGCAATAACAAGATCAGGATAACCTTGAAATGGAGCGAACCATCCGAGGCCAAAGGAATTGTGATCAAAAGCTACTATATTGAAAACGGGAAGGTATTGCGCATAACATATGATATCAGCACAAAAGCCCAAAAAACCGCTTATATTGACTATGATCTTTCAAGCGCGATACCGCCTATAAGGATACTCTTAATCAAAGCAGGCTCCGAAAGCGACGTGCCGTTTTCAGACATAAAAACCTGTGGAACAAAAGATTATATAAAGCACCTTCATGATGCGGGGATAATTAATGGCAGTTCGGATGGCAAATTCAGGCCTACAGATAACATGACAAGGGCTGAATTCGTTTCAATCCTTGCCAAGGTGCTTGGTTTAACCGGAACAGTTCAAAATACGTGGGGTTTCAAGGATTTGGACAAGAATCCGGCAAAAAACAGTATTTTGCTTGCAGTCAAGAAAGGGCTTATTGACGGATACAGCGATAAAACCTTCAGACCGGGCTCGCCGATAACCTTGGCAGAGGTAAGCAAAGCCATATGCAAGGGTTTTAAATTCAAAACCACAGGAAACGGATTTTATATGAAATTGAAAACAAATAAATGGTATAGTGAGTATGTTAAAAGAATGTTTGATTTAAGAATACTAAGCGTTAAAGATTCCATTTATGGAAAAATTAACGAAGAAGGCCCAATAAGCAGAGGAAATGCTGCAATGATTATAAGCAGGGCCATGACGACATATTAGTAATTTACTTTGCCATGACAATTCTATTCCACAAAAAACCAGTTCAATAATAAAAGAATTGTGTTTATAATATTAACGTAATGTAAATTATGCGCAACCTCAATTATTCTAAAAAAGGGACTTCTATGGAAAATTATTTTAAAAAATCTTCAGGCATTAAAATCGAAAAAAGGCTATCAATTAATTAATATGAAAATGTTTCACGAAATGAAAAGGCAGCATAATCGATAAAGAAATTGCATGTATATCCCAATCTTAATGCGGCAATAATTTAAGAGAAACAAAACGAAACGAGTCAATATTCGTTTGGCAAAAGGGGGATATATATGAAAAAAGCCTTTACGGTTTTATCTTTGTTTGCGATTACGATTTTATTTCTTTCCATGTATTATATAAAAGTTAATCAAAAGAATTACTCTGCGGAAAAAACCTTGTTAAAAGCTTTTAACTGTTCCGGCGCAAAGGTGGTTAGCAGCGAAGTTTACATATACGGCAGGTTAGGCAAAAAGTACGATACCCTCCGGGAGTTGGAATCAATAACAGATCAGGTATCGAATTCCCTGGGGATGGTTAAGGACAGTACATACTCTGAAAACACGACGAAGAACGATGAAACTATAAAGGTGGAAATCAGAGGTAGTAATGAACAAAGGAATATAATTGACATAAATGCAGAAGCAGGCAGACAATCTGATTTAAGTACGGAAAGGTTCATATCCGTATGCGTGACAGTAGATTTATCTAGCAAAGGATTGGAGGGGATAAGGGGAAAGGTTGCAGGAGTTCTGAAGAGATTTGGAATTGAACCGAAAGTAAATTCCTGCATAGTAGGGCGCTTTAACGGAAAATTGAATAACGATCAGATGAATGAAGTATGCATACGTATGTTCAATGAAATTGAAGCCAAAAAGGTTGAGGGCATGAGAGATAACAGCTTGATAAGCGTTTCTGCTTATTCTCCGTTTATCGGCGATTCAATAAATGTCAACGGCAGGAAAGTGAACATGAACCTCGCTGTAAGGTATAACTCCTATGAAAAAAAGACATACATATGGCTTGCAACTCCGGTTATAACGACAGAATATTAATGCACGGGCTTTAAAAACAACAGATGTAAATTAACGCTGGAACTGCAAAGGTAATAAAATAAGGGTATCATAACGAAAGAAAAATTACAGCCTATTTCGAAAGGAAGAATATACGTGTCCAGATTTATTATAACAGAAGGAAAACCTTTAAAAGGCAGTGTAAGAGTAAGCGGTGCAAAAAATTCTGTTTTACCGATAATTGCGGCAACCTTGTTGGCGGATGGTCAATGTACCCTTGAAGAAATTCCTTATTTGAATGATGTAAAAATAATGTGCGAATTGCTTCATTGTTTTGGTGCCAAGGTGGAACTGCAAGAAAACGATACAAAGCTTAAAATTTGCGGAGAAAGTATTTCCAATACAACAGCCCCATATGAACTGGTTAATAAATTAAGGGCTTCTTTTCTTGTAATGGGTCCATTGCTTGCTAAGACAGGAAGGGCAAGGATTTCTCTTCCCGGTGGGTGCGCTATAGGTACAAGGCCTGTAGACCTCCATCTAAAGGGCTTTCTGGCAATGGGGGCTGAAATTACACAAGGACATGGGTATATTGAGGCTAAAACAAATGGGAAATTGGTTGGAAATAAGATTTATCTTGATTTCCCAAGCGTCGGGGCTACCGAAAATATTATAATGGCTGCAGCCTTGGCTGATGGACAGACAATAATCGAGAATGCTGCCATAGAGCCTGAAATAGTTGATCTGGCAACTTTTATTACAAGCATGGGTGGAGATGTAAAGGGTGCGGGAACAGATACAATTAAAATAAACGGTGTTAAGGAACTCAAAGGAGCAAGTCATGCAATAATACCTGACAGAATAGAAGCCGGTACATATATGGTTGCCGCGGCCATAACGGGAGGAGATGTTTTGATTGAGAACATTGTACCCGACCACCTTAAACCTGTTATAGCAAAGCTGAGGGAATGCGGAGTAGAGGTTTCTGAAGAACTGACCAGTTTACGTATAAAAGGGGATGGGAAGCTTAAAGCATGCGACATAAAAACTCATCCGTATCCCGGATTCCCTACCGATATGCAGGCGCAGATGACTTCATTAATGTCCAAGGCGGAGGGAACGAGCATAGTTATAGAAACTATTTTTGAAAACAGATTCATGCATGTGAGCGAACTTAAGCGCATGGGAGCCAACATTAAGATCGAAGGGAGATCAGCTGTTATTGAAGGGAAGCCAAAGCTCATGGGAGCACAGGTAAAGGCTACCGATTTAAGGGCAGGTGCGGCATTGATACTTGCGGGGTTAGGCGCCGAGGGTGTGACGCAAATAACAGATATAGAGCATATAGACAGAGGATATGTTAAGATTGATGAGAAGCTTAGAAGCCTGGGGGTAAATATTCACAGAGTCGAAGATGAAACAATTTGAAAATCCGGGAGCTATTCGGTTAGCTCCTTTTTAATGCATTTCTTTGTTTAGAGATTCATAATTGGGACATACCTGAAATATATATCTTATTGAAAGATTTCTACCTTTCGATAAGGAAAATAATTTATGAAGAATTTTGGATACTATGCCCTGATTATGATTTGTATTGTTGTTATAATCCCTTTACTGATAGTAAGGGGTTGCGGTGTCGAATCCGATGAAATAATTCCACATGAGAAGCAAAACTTAGCCGGTGGGGAAAGCATAAAAATAAAGGTTTATATAGCTTCAGACAAGACTGTAAAGGAAATGAATCTGGAGGAATATATAAAAGGTGTGGTTGCGGCAGAAATGCCCGCCGATTTCGAAGCGGAAGCGCTTAAGGCTCAGGCGGTAGCTGCCCGTACATATGCCTATGGAAGATTAAAAAACATATACAAATCAGCTGACGGAGTCCATGACGGCACACCGGTATGTACCAATCCGGCCCATTGTCAGGCATGGATATCAAAAAAGGCTGCAATGAAGAAATGGGGGATATTTAAAGCGTCAGGCAATTGGAACAAGATAGAAAAAGCAGTCGATGAAACTAAGGGTATTATAATTACATATCAAGGCAGCGTAGTCAATCCCTTATTTCACTCAAACAGCGGAGGAAAGACTGAAAATGCAGAAAATGTATGGCCGGGCGTAAGCGTGCCGTATCTGAAAAGTGTTGTCAGCGAAGGCGAAGAGCAGTCAGGCGAATTTAAATGCGTTACCAATATCAGTATAAATGACTTTTACAATGCAATAAAAAAGCATTATCCAAATGCACAATTAAACAAAAACAACATAGTCGCCAGTATTAAAATTGAGGGATATACTCAGGGCGGAAGAGTAAAAAATATTAAAATTGGAAACATAGTACTTAGAGGGACTGAGTTTAGAACCCTATTTTCACTAAGATCGGCAAATTTCAAAATAGAGAAAAAGGATTCAAGGACTCTTAAAATAACAACTATCGGCAATGGTCATGGGGTTGGAATGAGCCAGTGGGGAGCCAATTACCTTGCAAAAAACGGCGGCAATTATGATGAGATTCTCAAATACTACTACACCGGCGTACAAATAAGTAACATCTGTGGTCAATGACATATTTCCGATTTTTCATTTTCCATGTATATTGTTCCCAACTACGGAAACAATAATTAATGGAGGTGGAAAATGTGGACAGTAAAAAATTATTTCCGGAAAATAAATCATCAAAAAAGAGGAAGTTTTTAGAGTTCATCGACAAAAAAGGCTTTTATGTGGTATTGATACTTTGCGTTCTTATTGTTGGAGTGACTGCGGTATTTCTGACATCCAGAAGGGCGTCGCCTTCAAACACGCCTTATGAAAATCAGAAACTCATTCCTGAGGGAACAGGTGACACAGCCGAACTGGATACTGAAAGCAGTAATCCCTCACAGGCGCAATCATCTGTAAGCACCGACAGCGATAGCAATGCAAAAGCCTCAGGCAGTCAGACTGCTGAAAATAAAGATTTGGCAGCCAATACCCAAAAGAACAAACCGACAAGCGGGACAGCAATTGAAACAGGGCAATCAGATAAGGCCGTGGATAACGGCGATCAAACAGCAAGTGCGAAAGCTCCGGAACCAAAGAAAAAGGATGCATCCCAGAAGTTTCTCATGCCTGTATTCGGTCAAATAAGCTTCGGGTATGCCGAGGATAAGCTGGTATACTCAAAAACCTTAGAAGATTGGCGTACCCACAGCGGCGTGGATATAGCTGCCGAGAGGGGAACTCCCGTTAAGGCGGTTGCTGACGGTGTGGTAGCTGACATCAAGAACGATCCGTTATATGGAGTAATCGTAATAATTGATCATAAGGATGGGACCAAGAGCTTGTATGCCAATCTGGCAAGTGATGATGCCGTAAGTCCTAACCAAAAGGTCAAACAGGGAGATGTAATAGGTGCTGTGGGCAACAGCGCAAGCTTAGAATCTGCAGAACAATCACATCTGCACTTTGAAGTACTTAAAAACGATGAAACGGTTGACCCGATTGCATACCTGCCGAAAGCGGTCAATTAACGTAAGTTGAAAACGGAAGAGCCTCAGGAGATTGTACTCCTGGGGTTTTTTGCTGTGGTTATTTTAAGGATGAAGAACAATAAAAATGTTTAAGAATTTAAGAATAAATATACCCGTTAAATAATTATACCCCGGCTTAGCCGAGGTATAATTATTTGATTCGTTTATTTTAAGGAGTTGGTGATTTTGCGTAATTCCTTTACACTTATAGCTACTGCTTCATCTTCAAGCTCAGTCCACTCGGTATGGGGATGATCGATCTCAACAGCAAGGAAACCAGTAAATCCAGCCTTCTTCAAGTATTCTGCCAGCTTGTAGTTGTCAATCAGACCTTTACCTACAGGTACTCCGGCAAAAAAGAACCAATCTGTCGGTGAAGCGTTTTTATCAGGCATCAGATCTTTTACATGTGTTGCGAGTACATAGGGTGCCAGCTTCTCCATACCACGTACTGGGTCATCCAGAAGTCTTAAAAAATTCCCTGTATCGAAATTTAATCCGAAGTTCTTTGAGTTGACACCCTCTAGAATTTGCAGAATTTCATCCGCAGTGAAATCAATATGGTTTTCCACTGCCATCTTTATTCCCAAATCCTCCGCCACCTTGACGGCATCCTTAAACATTTTAATCAATGCCTGAATTTGGGGGCCATGTGGTTCGTGGCGAAACATCAGACTGCTTCCGGTAACACGCATTACTTCAGCGCCGATCGCTTTTGCTCTTGGAATACTTGCTACCATATCGTTGTAAGCATCCAAATTCTGACCGCGCTCCAGACCATCCGGATGGCCCCATGCATATACACGGTCAAACCCGTAATCGTCAAGCTGTGCTTTCAGTTCTCTCAGCCAGCCTTCATCATAACTGGGAAAAAAGCATGACTCAAGTGAAACCCCGTCAACATCAAGCTCTTTTGCTCTTTTTAAGAAATCCAGCATAGTCATGTTTTTAACCGGCGGCTTCTGATCAGGATAAACTTCCCCGAAAAACCTATGGTAACAGTAGCTGTCAATACCAATCTTCATGTGAATGCCTCCTTTAAACTATGTAGTATTTATTATTCTTTACCTTACTACAGAATAAGTATCTGCATTTTACATTCTTTCATTCAACAGGATAAATTAACTTAATAAATGCAATTAAACGTTATAACATTATATAGACAATATGAGTATAAAACGATTTATTCCAATTGTCAAGAATATAAGAAATTGCTTTAAAATGTGGTATACGGTTTTAAATAATTTTGTTGACGGCAGGAAACAGTTTTGATAATATAGTATTAACTTGTTATAACGTTATACCAATTAGCTGAGGGGGTGTGATATGATAGACTACGATTTGTTGTTCAACAGGCTGGAAGAACAGGAGCACAAACTTCAGTTTACAGAATTTACAGGGGATACAGCGCTTAAGATCGGAATGAGCTTGATTAAAAAAGCAACTCTGGAAAACAAATCTATTGCAATCGACATTACAAAGCATAATCACCAAATATTTCACTTTTCTTTCGATGGGACTTCACCTGACAATGATTATTGGATTGCGGCAAAAAGAAGAACTGTTGAACGCTTTGGTAAAAGCTCCCTTTTTATATTTAAAATGCTGGAGAAGGAGGGGAAGTCTATTGAAGAGAGGTTTCATGTCAGTTCGTCGGAATTTTATGGAGGAGGCGGTGCTTTCCCTATCATTATCAAAAACGTTGGGGTTGTAGGTACTATTACTGTTTCAGGCTTGTCCGAAGAAGAAGACCATGATTATGTTATAAAAGCGATAAGCGAATATCTGGAGCAACGTGGATAATATCATCAGTCATGATGATGAGCAATACATATAAACTTGAAAGGTGGCAACGAAAATGGTATTAACGGTTAAAGATATTGCTGGGATGATGGATCTAAGCTGTGTCAGGACAAACAGCGACAGGAAGGATATTGAGGATCTTCTTGAAAACGCAAAAAAGTATGATTGCGGGCAGGTATCCGTTCTGCAATGCTTCATCCCTTTTGTTAAGCAAAACCTGAGTGAACGTAAAGATATTAGGGTTGTAGGAAATGTCAGTTTCCCTTCAGGATCTGATTCAACCTCTTTAAAGGTTTTACAAGCAAAGGAAATGGTCGAAGCAGGCTGCGATGAAATTGATATGGTAATCAATGTCGGTCAGCTCCGTTCCGGAATGTACAACGAGGTTGAGGAAGATGTTAAAGCAGTAGTTAAGGCGGCAAATCAATTGCCCGTAAAAGTGATCATTGAAATATCCCTTCTCTATAAACAGGAAATCGAAAAAGCCTGTGAAATCTGTATTAATGCAGGTGCAGCATTTGTTAAGACCGGAACCGGATGGATGCCGAATGCAACAAACTTTGAAGATGTCAGACTCATCAAATCAATTGTCGGCGACAAAATAAAGATCAAGGCATCTGGTGGTGTAAGAGACCTGAGCATGCTGGTTGAAATGTACAAGCTCGGAGCTGTCAGGTTCGGAGTGAATTTGAAAAGCGGTAAAAGTATTCTGGAAGAATGCATTAAAGCCGGTGGACAGGTTAAAATATAAATATTGCAAATGTCAATTGGAGAGCGCTATGAAAAGAATAATTTCTTACGATTTAGGAACAGGTGGCAACAAAGCATCATTGTATGATTTAGAAGGAAACTGCCTATGTTCGACCTTTGTACCCTATGAAACCTTTTATCCGCATGTAGGCTGGCATGAACAGCGCCCTGAGGATTGGTGGGATGCCATTGTTGAAAGCACAAAAAGACTTCTTGCCAAAAGCGGAGCAAAAGGGGAAGATATAGAGTGCCTGGCAATATCAGGCCATAGTCTCGGTGCGGTTCCCATAGACAAGCAGGGCAAGCTTTTAAAAGAATATACTCCGATCTGGAGTGATGTTCGTGCTTCAAAAGAAGTGGAGGTTTTTTTTAGCAGGGTTAACGAGGAAGAGTGGTATAAAAAGACTGGAAACGGATTCCCTGCAGCTTGCTATACACTTTTTAAGCTAATGTGGTACAAAAAAAATGAGCCCGAGATGTTTGACAAAATCTACAAGGTGCTTGGTACGAAGGATTACATTAACTTTAAGCTGACAGGTGAAGCAAAAACAGACTATTCCTATGCGTCAGGCTGCGGAGCATATGACCTGAAAGGGTGGGCTTATGATCCGGTATTAATTGACGAAAGCGGTATCCCGGAAGATATATTTCCGGACATTGTTCCTTCTACAGAAGTTCTCGGGAAAATAACAAAAGAAGCTGCGGCATTAATCGGGCTGAGTGAAAATGTGAAGGTGGTATGCGGAGGTGTAGATAATTCCTGTATGGCTTTGGGCGCTAAAAACATAAAGGATGGACGTGTGTATACCTCACTCGGATCCTCCGCATGGATTGCAGTCTCTTCAAATCAGCCTGTTCTTGATGTTAAAGCGAAGCCTTATGTTTTTGCACATGTTATTCCGGGGATGTTTACTTCTGCTGTAAGTATTTTTTCTGCCGGTACGTCCTTTACCTGGCTCAGGGACAATGTTTGTTCGGACCTCATTGCTAAGGAAAAAGAAACCGGAAGAAATGCATATGCTATGATGGATGAACTGGCAGAAAAGATTCCTGTAGGAGCCAACAAGCTTCTATTTAATCCAAGTCTTGCCGGCGGCACCTCACAGGATGCAAGTGTCCATCTAAGGGGAGCCTATATGGGGCTGGATCTGAAACATGGCAAAGGCGAACTCATACGTGCCTGTATGGAAGGTATTGCAATGAATCTTAGGCTGCGCTTGGATGTGTTGAAAAAATACTGCCAACTTCAAGATGAAATGCTTCTTGTCGGCGGTGGAAGCAAAAGTGCCTTGTACAGACGAATTTTTACAGATGTCTATAATATGAAGATTGTTAAAACCAATATCGATCAGGATGCCGCTGCTTTAGGTGCCGCTGCTTTAGCCGCTGTAGGCTGCGGGATATGGAAAGATTTCTCTGGAATTGACAAGATTCATAAAACTGATGAAACACTGATCCCAGATAAGGCAAACAGTGACAAGTACGAAAAACTTCTGCCTGTTTTTGAAAATGGAGCAAATTCTCTGGCAGTTATTTCAGAAAAACTTCACAATATTGAAATTTAATTTACCGGTAATAAAAATGTAATAATGAAATGTATTGACGCTGGAAAATAAATTTGATAGTATATGTATAACTTGTCATGACATCATACCAAATTATTTTTAACTCTAAAATCTAAAACTAAATATATAGAAGCAGTAAGAATAAGCAATAGTACAAAAAACACCAAGCTGTCAACATATAATATAACATTATAAAGTTATAACAACTTAAGTCACAATCACCCGCTCATCCATTATCAGGCGTGCACTTGTTTACAAGCAATCTGGTAAGCTATCGTCGGGTGTCATGTAATCGAATGTATCCTACTAAATGATAAGTGAGGGGTAAGACAAATGACTCAAAATGTTAAAAGCACAAGTATAATAAGTACCGGACGAAGTTTAAAGGACAATATTAATAAGATTTCAAAAATGAATATAGGTGTCTATGTTGGACTCTTGGTACTCATTATAGCGTCATCGCTATTGTCCTCAACCTTTTTAAAGCAGGAAAATATCTTTAATACCTTAAGGCAGGCCTCAGCAATAGGAATTGTCAGCATAGGTGCTACTCTAGTCATTCTTAACGGCGGTATCGATCTTTCGGTTGGTTCGCTGCTTTCGCTTACAGCATGCTTGACCACAGGTCTGATGGCAGGAAAAAACGGAGTTACAATTCCGGTGATCCTGGTGGTTCTGGTTGTAGGTCTTATATTTGGATTTTTGAATGGGATTATTATTACAAAAAGAAGAGTTGAACCTTTTATTATTACGCTTGGTACAAGCACTGTCATGCAAGGTATTGTACTCTACTGGACAAAAGGTTCACCGGTCGGACAGATCGCTCCAAATCTCAAATTCCTTGGAAACGGGTATTTATGGATCATACCTGTACCGGTAATTGTATTTGTAATGATTTTCTTAATTACTCTCTTTGTATTGCGGCGTACAGTGTTTGGAAGGTATGTATATAGTGTCGGCGGAAATGCGGAAGCTGCAAGATTGTCAGGTATTAAAGTAGACAGAAACAAAATTATAGTCTATATGCTTTCAGGGTTATCTGCTGCTGTAGCCGGAATTGTTCTTGCATCACGTGTCAGTGTTGGCGACCCTTATGTCGGAAGAGGTTTTGAATTGGATGCTATAGCTGCAGTTGTAATAGGCGGCACCAGCATGGCCGGAGGGGTAGGCGGGTTAGGCGGAACGGTTGCAGGTGTAATGATCATTACCATCATGAATAACATGCTGAACCTGTTAAATGTTTCGCCGTTTATACAGCAGATAGTAAAAGGCCTTATCATCATCGCAGCAGTCATATTCCAGAAAAGGGCTGCAAAAAAATAAGTGTTAAATACGGAATTACAATCCGTGTTAACAATATAAACAAAAATTAAAGGGAGGCTTCAAAATGTCAAAAAGAATTATAAGTATGGTAGTCTGTGTAGTAATGCTGGCTGCGCTTTTTGTAGGATGCGGAAGCTCAGATAAGGAAACTAGCGATCCTTCAAATGCAACAGGTTCAACGGCGCCGGCTAAAAAGAGTTACAAAATAGGGTTTTCAAACGCTTCAGTTTCCAATACATGGCGTGTTGCTATGTATAACATGATGAAGGAAGAAGCAGCAAAGCATCCTGAAATCGAACTCCTTTATGCAGATGCAAATGACAATGCCGCTAAACAAAACAGTGACGTTGATGACTTGCTTGTAAAGGGTATTGATTGCCTTTTGATTTCACCATCAACAGAAGCAGCTTTAAACCCGGCAATTGAAAAGGCTTATAAAAAAGGAATTCCGGTTATCGTATTTGACCGCAGACCTACAACTGACCAGTATACAACATTTGTTGTAACAGATGACGTAAAAAACGGAGAACTCTCTGCACAAAGACTTGTTGACAGACTTACTGAGAAATTCGGATCACCTAAAGGAAATGTAGCTATTATACAGGCCTTCATGGGAAGCGGACCTCAGATAGACAGATATAAGGGTATAATGAACATATTGTCAAAATATCCTGAAATAAAAATCGTAGCCGATCAGCCTGCTGACTTCCAGAGAGCAAAAGGTCAGTCAGTTATGGAAAATATACTCCAGGCTAATAAGAATATAGACGCAGTTATATCTGAATCAGGTGAATCACTTGCAGGTGCAATGGATGCAATGAAAGCAGCAAACCGTCTTGAGGGAATGATAATCGAAAACATTGATGGTTATAACGGAATATTGAAGGCAATAAAAGCCGGAACAGTAGACTCCACATCATTGTTCCCTGCAGGCCTTGGTAAGGAAGCTCTCCTTGTAGCACTCAAGGTTCTCAACGGTGAGCAGGTAGAAAAGCTCACAACGCTTGAAAACATTCAGGTAACTAAAGATAATGTTGACGAGTATCTTGATCCTGACGCAGAAGATGGAGCTTGGACATACTAATTTGAGGCATAGAGTTGATAACTATAACTACCGGCCGGGGAGTCAATCCCCGGCCGATAGTATTAGGGATTTTATTTAAGGATGTTTTGAAAGGAGACCTCGGTATGAGTGAGTACGCTTTGGAAATGAGGGGCATTAAAAAGTCCTTCCCCGGTGTAAAAGTATTGAAGAGTGTGGATTTTAATTGTTACAAAGGAGAGGTGCACGCCCTTATCGGTGAAAATGGAGCGGGAAAATCAACTTTGATGAAGATTCTAGCCGGGGCTTATCTGCCAGATGAAGGAGAAATATTAATCGACGGCAGCCATGTTACCATAAATAATCCACAAAAGGCTATTAAGCATGGCGTAGCAATAATATACCAGGAACTGAATCTCATTCCGCACCTTTCTGCAATAGACAATGTTCTTTTAGGTCACGAAAAGAGAAACAAGCTGGGTATAATAAACCCGAAAATTCATAGAAACGAAGCAATGAAATGGCTTAATGAGCTTGGTGAAGGTATAATCGATGATTACACTTCTCCGGTAAAAGACCTGAGCATAGCCCAGCAGCAGATGGTTGAGATCGCTAAAGCATTATCACTTAATGCAAATATTATTGTAATGGATGAGCCCTCGGCTACTCTTACAGAGAAAGAAATGAAATCTCTTTTTGATATAATAAGAAAATTAAAACAAAAGGGGAAAACAATTATTTATATATCCCACCGCCTTGAGGAGCTCTTTGAAATCAGCGACAGAATAACGGTTTTGAGAGACGGCGAATTGATAAAGTGTGTTCAGACAAGCAGTATTGATAAGGCACAGCTGATCTGCATGATGATAGGCAGAGAAATGGATAAGACTTTCCCTCCAAAGAGTAATTGCATACAACAGGACTGCATGCTTGAAGTAAAGGGTTTATCCAGCGGTAATTTTCTGAAGGATATCAACTTGAAGCTTATGAAGGGTGAGATACTCGGTATATCGGGACTGGTAGGCTCGGGTAGGACTGAACTGGTTCGCGCGATTTTCGGTGCGGATTCGATTAAAAAAGGCGAGGTTTATATTAAGGGTAAAAAAGTTAATATAAAGAGTCCGAGTGAAGGGGTTAAACTTGGTCTGGGCCTGGCAACCGAGGATAGAAAGGCACAGGGGCTTTTCCTTGAACAAAGCGTAAGAGAAAACGCTATGGTATCCAGTCTTAAAAATATCAGTTCGTTTGGTGTAATAAACGTTAAAAAGGAAGTAAGTGAAGTAAAGAAATATATTAAGGAGCTAAATGTAAAAACTCCCGGACATGACAAAAAGGTAAAGGAGTTAAGCGGTGGAAACCAACAGAAGGTAGTCCTTGCAAAATGGCTTGCAAGCGGATCTGAAATACTGATACTTGATGAACCGACAAGAGGAATAGACGTTGGTGCAAAGTATGAGATTTATTGTCTTATGAATGCTCTGGTTGAGCGTGGTTTCGGTATAATAATGATTTCTTCGGAATTGCCTGAAGTTTTAGGCATGGCTGACAGGATTCTCGTAATGCATGAGGGCAGAGTTACAGGTGAACTATTGCAAAAGGATGCAACTGAAGAAAAAATCATGTGGCACGCTACCGGGAATACTGATGAACCGATCCTGTCCTGCAGTGTCGGATGATGAAGCAAAAAGGGCTAAAGTGAATTGATGTTTTGATTATAGATTCCTCTATACTTGGGGCAGTAAATGATGTATAATTTTAATAATAAATGACAATTAAGGGAGGCATGGATACCTTGCTAGACAAATCTCAGCCAATACCTCTGTATTTTCAGGTAAAGGAAAACCTGCTTGAGAAGATACAAAACGGATATTATGAAGTAGGGGACTTGATCCCATCCGAATCAGAGCTTCAGGAATCCTATAAAGTCAGCCGTATAACAATTAGAAGGGCTATACAGGAACTTGTACAGGAGGGTCATCTTTTTACCCAGCAGGGGAAAGGGACCTTTGTCAGCAAACCGAAGGCAAGTCAGGAACTGAACCTTATTTCAAGCTGGGCTGAGACAATGGCTCGTCTGGGTATGCACCCTGAAACAAAATTGATTAAAATTTCCGAAGAACCTGCACCTGTAAATATTGCAAAGCTTTTAGACATTCCTATCGGAGATAAAGTCTATAAAATTGAAAGATTGAGGTATGCCGACGGTGCTCCGACATGTTTAATGACGAATTACCTTCTGGCTTCTATCGCTCCGGGCCTTGCGGAGAAAGGTCTGATTGGGGAATCGCTGTATGAAACGCTTGAAAAGGCATATAACATAATATTCGGCAGAGCAGAGGAAACCGTAGAAGCCAAAGCGGCTAAAGCGGCTGAGGCCGAACAGCTTCAGGTTAAAAGAGGATTTCCTCTTCTGCATGCCACACGTATCACACACGATATAATGGATAGACCTTTTGAGGTTGTTGTATCAATAACCAGAGCGGACAGATACTCCTACAAGATCAAAATGGCAGGTAGGGAGAAGGCACAATAACACCATATAAAATGCGTTTGGTTTAAAAAGTTTAAACTAAGCGCTTTGTTTTTAGAAACGATATTATAACGTTATAATATTATATTATAAATAGAGGTGAAGTTTTATGAAAATTAACAAAATTGAGCATATTGCCATTAACACAAAGGATTTTTCTGAATCAGCAGATTTCTATGGCAGGATACTTGGATTTAAGAGAATTGAGACTGTTGCTTGCGACGGTTTCGATATAACTTATTTTGAACTGCCGGGAGGAGCCAGGCTTGAACTTTTTGACTATCATGGAAGTAACCCTGACAAGGGAATTGGGGAGACGGATGTGGGGCTCCGGCATTTGGCGTTTGAAGTGGAGGATGTAGCCGCGCATGAGGAAGAACTTAGGGCCGAAGGCGTAAATATAACTCTGCCTACCTGTGATCTTGTTAATCTTGGTTCCAGGGTTTTGCTTTTTACAGATCCAAATGGTGTAACGATAGAATTCTGTGAGAAGCTCCAGTTATAACCTGTTCTATTTAGTCTGCAATATACTTGGAATTCAGTAAGGTTACGTTTTACTGGGGGTGCTGTAGTGAGAAAATATTTTAATTCAGAAATTCTTTCTGATATTTTAAATGTCAGAAGTATTCTGGCAAAGATGGTATCGGTATTCCTTTTACTGATTGCTGTCCCTGCGGTAGTAAATGGCTACATATCTACAACAACGGCTTCAGATGCACTAAGAAATACTACAGAGGATGGGGTAATGTCCTCTACAATGCAGACTTCCCAATATTTTGATCTGGTTCTTGAGAAAGTTGGGAGCATATCCATGCAGGTTCTTACTAATGAAGCAGTACAGAAATATGGACAGGACCAAATGCACGAAACCGACCAAAGAACCAGCACAATGGATAAGCAAAATGCGATAAATTTTATTAATGCTACCAATTCTACATCCCCGAATATGAATGCTGCGATAGTGTTTGACAATGGGGAGGCTCTTGGCAGCATTACTTCAGAATTGAATATGGATAAGGTCAAAAATGCAGCGTGGTATAAAAAAGCAAGTGAAAGCAGTTTAAACACCGTTTGGGCTGATATAAACAGGGAAATTGCAATTGAGGGTAATGAAAGCTATGCGGTTTCAATGATCAGAAGTTTTCGTTCTGGAGTTACCAATGAACATATTGGTACGCTGATGGTAAATATTAAATATGATGAGTTCGTTAATACACTATCAAATATTAACCTTGGAAAGAAAGACAAAAGCTATCTTTTGACCGATGGGGGCATGGTGCTGTCAGCCAAGGGAAACAAAGAAGATGCCGGAATCGGACAAATGCTTTTCATCAGGAAGGTCAAGGAGAGTATCAAAGCCGGAAATAAGGGCTATTTCTATACAAATGAGGGTGGTACGGACTACCTTGTATCCTATCACAAATCACCGAAATACAATTGGACGGCTATTACCATAATTCCTAAAGAGGTTATTATATCCCCTTCCGTAGACCTGAGAAACAAAGTATCCGTAATGGGAGTTGTCTTTGCAATTATTGCAATAATAATAGGGTTCGCATTTTCCGTAAAAATGTCTGAAGCTATTAAAACAGTATCAAGAGGTATGTCCAGGGCTGAAAACGGCGATCTGACCGTTTCGTTGAGTATGCATCGCAAGGATGAAATAGGAAGGCTGGCGGCAAGCTTTAATTCAATGGTAGTCAGAATAAGGGAACTGATTGAAAAGTGCAGGGAAGTAGCCTTGAGCGTGGAGCAATCTGCCGTTGTAATGAAATCCATTTCAGAAAAATCTTCACTAGGCACGGTTGAAATATCGCGCTCGATTACAGAGGTGGCTTCAGGGGCTTCCAGCACGGCACAGGAGATTGAAAGCGGCTTTAAAAATGTTTCACAACTGGCAGAAAGGATTAATTCGGCAGTTGAGCATACCGTAATAGTGAATGCTGAATCGAAGGATATGAAGGTACTTACCTTAAATAGTATAAAAACCATTGATGTTTTAAATAAACGTACTGCTGAAACAAATGAACTGGCTGAAGGAGTCGTATCGGAAATCAGGGAGTTTAATGAAAATATTAAGAATATCAATAAAATAACAAATATACTTAAAGGGGTTGCCGACCAGACAAATCTTTTGGCTTTAAATGCTGCAATTGAGGCTTCCAGGGCCGGAGAGGCGGGCAAGGGCTTTTCGGTGGTTGCCGATGAAATCAGAAAGCTTGCAGAGCAGTCAAACGGTTTTACAAAAGAGATTCAATCACTAATTGGACTGATACTTATAAAGACCCAGAAGTCGACGGAGCTTATACTCAAGACTGAGGCAAGTATAAAAGAACAGAGCGGAATGGTAAGTCAGACGGCGGAAGCCTTCGCAAAAATTAACTCCTCTACAGCGGTAATTTCTGAAAGAATAGACAGCATAGCGACAATAATGACAGATATGGATAGTAACAAAAAACAGGTTATGGCCAGTATGGAAAACATTTCAGCAGTGTCGGAGGAATCAGCGGCATCTTCCGAGGAGGTGGCTTCAATGACCGAGGAACAGCTTGCATCATTTGAAGAACTTGATGGAATGGTTAAACAGGTGAGTGAACTGGTAGAAAATCTTGTTACGGTTTTGAAAAAATTTAATATATAAGGCATATATTTTAAAACAAATAAAAAGCCAACCGAAGTTGGCTTTTTATTTGTTTTCTATTATTTGTTTTCGAATATAATTCTTTCCTTGATTTCAGGTGATACAAACACCTTTATGAGATCCTTGTTCTGTTCGAGTTCCTTGATTCCCTGTTCAAGCTCTTCCAACGGAATAACCATTGAGAACATAGCCTTGGGATCAATCCTCTTGTACTTTAGAAGGTTGAGAACATCGCCCCAGTCGTTTCCGATTCCGGCACATGATCCGCTTACCTTCTTTTCTCCGAGAACGAACTCGAGTGGAGCAAGAGAAACTTTTGCATCAGGAGGGCAAATTCCAAAGGCTTCTACCGTACCGCCTCTGCGTACCATTTCGAAGGCCTGTTCATAAGTCTTCGGATGGCCTACTGCTTCAAGAACATAATCGGCACCTACTCCATTAGTCAATCTCTTTACTTCAGCTACAGGATCCTTAATCTCGTTTATATCTATTGTTATGTCTGCACCCATTTCTTTAGCCATTTTGAGTCTTGCAGGGCTGTCGCCTATTACAATGACTGGAGCAGCACCGCGTAATTTTGCTGCTACAGCGTGAAGAATACCGAGTCCGCAGCCTATTACAACGAAGCTTGATGCTATTTTAAGGTCCATTCTCTTTGATGCTTGCAAAACAGCAGTCATAGGTTCTATAAATGCAGCTGAGTATTCATCTACTTCATCAGGTATTTGATAGCAGTTCTGCCATGGAGCTTTTACATACTCGGCAAATGCACCGTCTGTGTGAATGCCTAACTGTGTGAAGGTCTGACAGAGCAAACCTTCGCCTCTGCGGCAGAAGTAACAGGATCCGCAGGGCAGACAAATATCAACGGATACTCTGTCTCCAATCTTTAAGCCCTTTGCATTTTTTCCTAATTCAGCAACCTCACCCCAGAATTCATGGCCGGAGATCATAGGAAGGTGTTCTTTTGCATAATGACCACGGTATATTTTTCCGTCAGTTCCGCAGATACCGCACATCTTAACTTTGATCAATACTTCGTTATCGTTGATTTCAGGTACAGGAACCTGTTTGAATGTCATTTTGCCGGGTTCTTCTATAACCTGAGCCCTCATCATTCTTGTCATGTTTTTTCCCCCTTGGATTAAATTTATCATATCTGTTATTTTATTCGGTCTTGCCCTGGAACAGCTTGTCTTTTCTGCCTTCGTACGGTGCATTAATCAGCAAAGGCTTAAGGTATGCAGCCGTTTTTACAACACCGTCAGCACGGCTCATGGTGACATCTTCGTGCTCGTAACTCATTACATAGTTGTAACCAACCATTGACAGTTCAGTTATGATCTTTTTCCATGGCACACTTCCCCAACCCGGAATACGGAATCTGAAGGTCCTGTCAAGCCTCTGCCAGTCTCCCTGCATAAGGATACCGCCAACAGGAAGGTTATGTTCAACTATTTCACCGTCTTTAGCGTGGACGTGGAATATTCTGTCGCCGAGCCTGTCGATGAAATTTTCTACTTTCAGACCGAGATATATAAGGTTGGCTGGGTCAAGATTATAACCGAGGCATGGATGATTATCGACCAATTGTATTGCACGTTCTGCAGTATGAATGTCATAAATGAAATTGTTTGGATGAGGTTCTACTGCAAATTTAACACCGTATTCCTTGAACTTGTCCAAAATCGGGATAAATTTTTCTGCGAATTCTTTTTCAAGGTCTGACCATCCATGTGCACTTGGAAACGGAAAATAGCGCCCAAAATTCTCGATTCCGGTAAAGCCGTTTACTACAGGAACTCCCAAAGCATTTGCGGCTTGTGCGGTCCTGATGAGGCTTTCTGTACCAAAACGGATCTTTTCCTCTTTTGTCCCCTTGTAAATTGCATCAGTATCCACTCCGTGAGGTCCCATAATCAATAGGGAGTCAGCATGATTGCTTAAAGCCGAAATTATCAGACCATGGTCTTCAACCATTTTTCTGATCTTCTGAGCGTTGTTGCCTTTAATAACCTCTTTGGTGTCCAGTTGGCCGTTATCCTCATAAGCAGGAATCTCGAGGGCTTCATAGCCATGATCTGCAGCCAGCTTTGCAACTTCTTCAAGCGGCTTTTCAGTATAATTGGCAGTAAAAAAACCTAGTTTCATGAATGCATCTCCTCCGTTTTTTTCTTATTTTAATATTATGGTTTTCAAATATTTTGCTTAATATTCTTAAGCTTGCAGGTACGCAAGGGAACCATAACAACTGTATATAATATATTTGTTGAAGCTTCTAAAGCGTCGGGAGAAATTTTCTTAACCTGATTGTTTATTGAATACTCTGATGATATAATGTTATTATATTGTTATAACAAGTTGAGTCTTTAGAATTTATTTTATCCCGAAAATAGTGGTTTGTCAATATCAATGTAAATATTAGCTTAAAAATGTACCAGCTTTTTCATATAATAACTACTTGAAACAAATTGCTATTTATGCTATTGTTATTATGATGTTATGATAAGTTGATTTCTTTTACAATTCATGCAACACGACTTCAAAATTGGACTTTTTTCAAGGATGTTTTAAATTCAAGTATTTTTTTATAGGCTTAATTGTTATAAAAATAACAAAGGTTATTGTCATTAATAATTCACAATTGGGAGGTATTAGGTATGGACTATAAAAAGACACTTCTTTCGCCTATACAAATAGGTACAAGAACATGTCCGAACCGTTTTTTTATTCAGGCAATGGAGTGTACTGATGCTGACGCAGAAGGCAATCCCTCAGATCTCACATACAGGCGTTATGAAAACCTATTCCGTGGTGAGACCGGCTTGATCACTCTGGAGGCAATTTCAGTCACTGATAAAAGCAGATCAAGGCTTAATCAGCTGATGATAATGCCGCAAAATCTCAAACCGCTGACAAACTTCGTAAAAAAAATGAAGGAAACCAACCCGAAGGCTTTATTTATTTTTCAATTGACTCATTCCGGTGAACTAAGCAACCCTGCTTTTTCTCGCCGTGTAACTGTAAAACCGCTTCCCGGACTTGGCGGGGACCTTATGACAGAAGAGGAAGTCGATCAGATAGTAAATGATTTCGTACTGGCTGCAAAAATGGCTCATGAAGCAGGTGCTGACGGCATAGATATGAAGCTTTGCCACGGATACCTGGGTTCTCAAATATTGAGGCCGTATAACGACCGAAAATGGAAATATGGCGGCAGCTGGGAAAACCGCCGTCAGTTTGCGTTTGACCTTTATGAAAGAATACAGAAGGAAGTGAACGATAAGAATTTCCTGATCGGTTCAAAAATTTCAGCTTGGGAAGGTTTCCCTGGCGGATTCGGAACAGCAGGCCCGGATACTCCTATCATCGACCTGACTGAACCTATTGATCTTATTAAAGGTCTTGAGGAACGTGGGGCCCAGTATTTTGTGCAATCTGCCGGAAGCCCGTCCCTTACAGTCAGTCTCACACAAGCTGACAGAGGGTCACCATATTTTGCTTACCTGCACCAGTATTTTTCAAAGGTGTTCAGAGATAACCTAAAGCCGGAAACAGTAGTGATAGGCTCTAATTTTTCAGTATTCAGAGACGGAAAAAACAAACTGCGCGGGGTTTCTCCTGAAGACAGTTCATTGTTTGCATATGGATCAAAGTGTATCGAAAATGGCGTAACAGACATGATTGCTCTTGGACGCCAATCTTTTGCAGATCCTTTACTGCCTTTGAAACTGAGAGAAGGACGCGAAGATGAAATCAAATACTGTACGGTTTGCGACAACTGCCTTGAGCTTCTTATTCAGCAAAGTCCTATAGGCTGCTGTACTTATGATAAATACTATACTGACGTTCTTGTTAAGACAAGACAAGAAAAAGGAAGACTGAAAGTAAATCACACCTGATTTTTATGAGATATTTCTATCATTATTTTCCTTCCTATGATTGCAAGGGCTGCCCGATTCTAAGGCAGCCTTGCGTCTATAAAGCCTTTGAAGGAGCTGAAACAGCAAAGAGTAATATAAAACGGAGGACAAGCAAATGGTTATTACGGTGACGTTGAATCCGGCTATGGATAAAGTCCTGATTCTCGATCAGTTCAAACTGAATGTTACAAACCGTATCAAGGAACAATTTTCCTGCGTTGGGGGAAAGGGTACGCACATTTCTATCAATCTTAGTCTTCTTGGTATCCGCAGCATGGCAGTGGGGGCGGTTATGGGAGAAGTCGGAAGCGAAATCCTGAAAGAATTGGGGAAAATGAATATTAATGTCCAGTTTTTACATCTCTCCGAAGGAAACTCACGAACAAATTATGTTCTTATAGATGAAGACGCAAACTGTACACTTGTTGCGGAAAAAGGAAAGCCAATGGAACAGGAAGTAACAGACAGGCTGGTTCAAGTATATAAAGAGAAGGTTTCAAAAGGGGATATCGTTGTAATATCGGGTGATGCTTCGAACCAAAGGAACACGAACCTTCAGGATACCTTTATGGAAATAGCCGGACAAAAAGGCGCAAGGGTATGTCTGGATGCAAGCGGTGAGCATTTGGCAAGGGGAGTCCGTAAAAGTCCTTTCCTTATTAAACCTAATATTGATGAATTGAGTGCTCTGACAGGGAAAGAACTGAACTCTGAAGGGGAAATTTTACGTGCCATAGAGGAACTTGATGTTTTCGGGATTGAAAACATTGTAGTCTCCTGCGGGGGTGAGGGAAGTATTGTGCGCTCAAATGGCCGGTATTTCAAAGTTATTGCACCGAAGGTGGAAGTGCGTAATACCGTTGGATGCGGTGATGCACTTGTATCAGGCCTGCTAGCAGGCTTTGAAAAAAACCTTGCAATAGAGGAGAATCTCAAACAGGCAAGCGCAATAGCAGCTGCAACTGCAATGAATATTGAAACGGTAGGCTTTGATATTTCTTTGATTGACATGCTGAAGGAAAGAGTCGTTGTCAAAGCTTTGGAAAAATAAAAGCTACAGGCTTGAATAATAAAGTGCCAAAGTATTAAGGAGGCTAATTAAAATGGAAATAAGCTTTTACGAAGAAAGATGCAAGCTGTCAAAAGCAATGAAGTTGCTTTTTGACAGGAGACTGACCAATGCTGCCGGAGGGAATGCAGCAATGCGCGTAGGTGAAAACAGAATCATTGTCACACCCTCCATGATGTCCGAACATAAGCACTGCGAGATAGGACCGGAAAACATTCTGGTATGCGATTACGATCTCAATATTCTTGAAGGAGATGGCGTTCTCTCCAGAGAGTGCAGGATGCATGCAAAACTCCTGCGCAACATACCTGAAATCGGTGCTGTAATACATGCCCATCCTGAATATACAATGGTTTATGTAGCAGCTCAAAAACCGATTCCAAATGTAACGGAAGCAACCCAGAAGATGGGGGATTGCCAGTTAATTCAGCAGGCAAAGGCATATTCTGAAGACCTTGCAGATCATGTATATGATTTTTTTAAGGATAAGAGAGAATTATTGAAAAAAACAGGGTTGTGCGGGCTTTTACCGCTCCACGGGACCGTAGCTGTCGGAAAGCATTTGGAACAGGCTTTCAGTGTAGTAGAAAGAATTGAATGCGATGCTAAATGCAATATTTTCGGCAAAATGATTTAACCGGGAGGGGGCATCGTCATTGAGAACTGCAGTTAGTGTACTCGCATGTGATATAGGGGGTGGAAGCGGGCGCGTCCTGAAGGTTGATTATACCGGCTCGGGTCTTGAATTAAAAAGCATAGCCCGCTTTGGAAATGAATCCGTCAAAGTAGGAAAAAGTCTTTACTGGGATGTCATTGGAATACTAAAAGGGGTAAAAGCTGGTATTGGGACGGCCAAAAGCCTGGGGGTAAAACCCGCAGCTATAGGAATTGACACATGGGGAAATGACTTTGCCTTTTTGGACAAAAAAGGTTTTATGCTTGAGAACCCCTATTCCTATCGTGATGCAAGGACAGAGAAAACGGTAGCCCAAGTCAACGCAAGCATAGGCGGCAGTGAGCTCTATTCCAGAAACGGGATTCAGCAAGTGAGGATGAATACACTGTACCAGTTAGTTTCTTTAGCCAATGACCGGCCATATGTTTTTGATGCGGCTGATAAATTCCTTTTTATCCCTGATCTTATCAGCTATTTTTTAACAGGAGAACGATTTAACGAATATACATTGGCTTCTATTTCACAGTTGTATAACTATGGTAAAGGGGATTGGGACAAAGAACTGATGGAACAGCTGGGGATACCTTCGCGTCTGTTCTCTCCCATTATTTATCCCGGGGTGCAGTATGGGACAATAAATCCGTCAGTCTGCAAAGAGCTGAACGTTGAGCCTGTTCCGGTAGTAACGGTTGGCGCCCATGATACTGCTTCTGCGGTTGCTGCTGTTCCTGAACCTGATTTGCAGACAATTTATATAAGCAGCGGTACGTGGTCGATTATAGGCACTGAAACCAATGCACCTGTGATTAACGACATGGCTTATCGTTTCAACTTTTCAAATGAAGGCGGAGTGGGAGGAACGATAAGGCTGCTTAAGAATGTAATGGGCATGTGGATCATTCAGGAAATCAGGAGGAAGTTTGCTTCCGAGGGCAGGGATTACAGCTTTGAAGAGCTGTCTTTGCTTGCACGGGAGGAAGAACCCTTCGACAGTGTCATCGATCCGGATGATGAGAGCTTTTACGAGCCCACCGACATGCCTCAGGCGATCCGGGAATATTGCAGGAAAACAGGTCAGAAGATACCCCAGAACGACGGTCAGATCGTACTTGTCTCGCTGCAAAGCTTGGCCCATAAATACCGCTATGTAATCGAAAAGCTTGAATTGCTTGTCGGCCGAAGCTTGGATAATATTCATATTATCGGAGGGGGATCCCAAAACACGCTGCTTTGCCAAATGACCGCAAGCTGCTGCGGTAAGGTTGTATATGCCGGACCGATAGAAGCGACTGCACTTGGTAATGCAACGACTCAGCTCATCTCACTTGGTGAACTTGCCTCGATGAAAGAAGCCAGGAGCTTGATAAGGGAAAGTTTTCCGCTGATTGAATATGCACCTTGCGGGCATGCATGCTGGAATGAGAGTTACGCAAGATTTATTCGCATTACCGGCTTGGAATAAGCTATTGCTATACATTAAATTGGGAGTCTGCGGATCAAATCCGACGGACTCCCAATTTTTTATGGGGGTGTAGCTTCTTGTTAGTAAGTATTCCAGGTAATAATATAATGCACAACAAAGTATAATTATTTATTGATTTCTTGCTTCCTTGATTTTTTGAACAAATTCAGCTGCAAGTTTGGTTATGCTGGCATAATCACCGTTTTTTGCTCCTGCTATAAGGCTTCCTCCTGCTCCGACAGCAACAGCACCGGCCTTTATCCATTCGCTGACATTGTCAATGCTTACGCCGCCTGTAGGCATCATATTCGCCTGAGGAAGAGGACCTTTGATCGCTTTGATGATTTTTGGGCCGAAGGCTTCTCCGGGGAATACCTTCAGGATATCAGCGCCTAGTTCCATTGCCTCAACCACTCCCTCGATTGTCATAACGCCGGGCATACATGGAATTTGGTACCTGTTGCATAGCTTAAGGGTTTCGCGGCTGAGATATGGGCTGACTACATATTGAGCCCCTGCCAGGATGGCTATTCTGGCTGTTTCGGAATCAAGGACCGTACCTGCACCTATGATGATTTCCTGAGAATAGTCTTTTACCAGGTCTTCTATTACTTTCGTAGCTCCCGGTACGGTATATGTTATCTCAATAGCTGCTGCTCCGCCTTTCAAGCATGCTTCGGTGATTTTTTTTGCCTGGTCCGAATTATCTGCCCTTACTACTACAACCAAGCCGGAATCCGTTATCTTTTTGATTATTTCCGCTTTCTTGCTCATCTAATTATCTCTCCTTATGTTGAAGATTACTTCCATTTTGGATTGTCTACTATTTCGGGTTTCCCATCCTTTTCAACAATGAGTTTCCTGTAACCTTTGGTTTCTATAGTTCCATAGTCGTGGCCCGCATCTGATCTGAATACAAAAAAGGTAATTAACGGCTCTGTACCGACATTTACACTTCTGTGGGCATACCTCTTGGGAACATATACTGCATTCCCAGCCTCCATATACTGTGCGTCCCAGTCACCTTCGGGATTTTCCATGAGCATGTAGCCTTTTCCGCTCAGACAATAATATACCTCTGCCGTGTCTAAAATTGTGTGGAAATGGCCCTTTGTCATAAAGTATTCGTTTCCGACCTTTCCGGGATAAACAATACTGGTCCCGAATAAAAGGTCGCCGGGAGTTTCAGGAAGGCCAAGCTCATAGAACTCATATGCCATGGGATTTCCGTTCTTGAGGATTTCCTCCAGCGCTTTGTCATCGGCAAACATTCCTTTCATATTGGAAAGAAAACGCTGGGTAGGTTTTTTATCATTAGAAAGCCCGTTTTTCAAATCAAAATAGATTGAAAAAGGATTTACGTTTATTTCGCTGTTCATTATTTCTCCTCCTTAACCGTTTTGCCTGATCTCATTAGCAATTCTTTCACATTCATCAAAAGTCTTTCCGGTAATATCAATATGGAAGACTTCAGCTACAACCTGGGTCCATCCATGAACAAAATAGATCCATCCGTCTTCTACATGCAGTTTTTTAGCATCTTTCTGCTTCATTGCCTGGTCCATGAAAAGGAGATCACCTCTGTAATTGATTTCCCAAACAAGGCTGTTCATAGGGAATTGAGCCCCATCAGTCAATGGAGAGCCTGGACGGTCTTTTCCCAACCCTGTTGCATTGACAATCAGTGAGTAGGGTTTTAGCTTGTTGACTAGTGCATCATTCTGTGTTGCTTCAGGTGTAAGGTGGAATTCTGCCGGTACATCTGGATTAATTTGTTTTACTATTTTTTCTATTTCATCGAGTCTTGGTTTGCTTCTGTTACCGACGATAAGCTTTGAAGGAATATTGTCGCCCTTGTTCTTATTTAAAAGGTATGCACTCATAGCAATAGCGCTGCCGCCTGCTCCTAAAAGCAAAACTTCGCCTCCGTGCTCCTTCCAGAAATTTTTCGGTACAAAGGCTTCAAGTGATAAACCGCTGGATATAGGGTCTTTGGCAAAACCCTCCAATCTTCCTTCCTTCTTGGATATGGAAGAAAGCTCTCCGAACATCTGTGCATATGGATCAAGGTACTCAAATAAATCCTTTGCAGCGTTATACAGGTCTATTTTATGTGTTGTTACGAGAGCTCCAAGGGAAAGGGGGTCATTTTTTATAAATTGAACGACTTCCCTGTATACTTCGGGCTGAGCATGTATCTCAATGTCAATTCCTTTAATCACTGCGTCCTTAAGTCCAAGCGCATCTGCCCATTTTGGGAAAACCTTCATTATAGAAGACTTTGTTGTGGTTACTCCGATGAAATAAATTGTAGGTTGTGTTGCTTTTGATGGTAAATTCATTTGGATTCTCCTTCCACTGTTTTGTTTTTTATGGTAAATGCTTTCGCAGGGTTGCTGACTGTAAATTTATTGATAAGTTCATCTGTTAAACCGTAAGACTTCAATAGGGGAATGAACGAATTCAGGATGTGGTCAAGACCAATCAATCCGCCATAACTATACATACGTTCCCGGGTGGAGTCCAATCCTATAAGGATCCTGTCCTCGTACCCATGTTCCACAAGCTTCAGCAGGAATTCTGCTTCAGCTTCATCCGAATGGTATTTGAATCTTCCTATTGTATCAAACTCCAAAAATACTCCTGTTTCCGCTACGGAGAGGATATATCCCAAGTCTGTTAAATCACGGTCAAGATGGCATATAATAATGGATTCACAAGGTACCTGCTTATCCGTAAAGGTTTTTACCTGTTCAAGTCCCTTTTTTCCCATTTCAGTATGGCTCATGATTGGGACGCCTGTTTGCCTTGAGGCTTCAGCTGCAGCTTCGAAAAATTTGACATATTTTTCTGTGGGTCCTTCCTTATCTGATGCTGTTTTTATTACCCCCGCTTTGGAAGTCAATCTCCGGGCAGGCCGGAAAAAGTCACAGCTGGTAAACATGCCAAGCTCAATTTCACTGATAAAAAGGTCTGCCAAATCAGAATCGTTCAATTTGAAAATCCAATGATTGTCCGGATAAAATATAAGCTTATGGAATCCTGTAGAAGCAATGATATTTATATTCGTCTGACTGCTTGCGCGTGTAAGATAATCTGCCATTCTGCCGCAACCTATAGGCTGGGCATCCACTATTGCAGCTCCTCCAAGCTTTTTATACATTTCCAGTTCAAGGCACGTCTTTTTCAAGTTGTCGAGCCATAGCGACGGAACAAGCTTTGCGGACTGCCCATACCTTATAAAAAGGTGTTCGTGGCTTTGACAATACCCTAAGTCTTTACTGTTTATCTTTCCGTTAACTGTTTGAATATAATTAGTATTTGAGCCCATAGATTATTCCTCGCTTCATTCCAGCATGGCAAGCAGATTTTTAGTTGAAACCAAAGCCATCTTTTCAACAGCTTCATTTGTAAATGCACCAATATGTGAGGTGAGAACAAAGTTATCCAGTTTCATCATTTTTTCATCTTTTTCGGGCGGTTCAGAAGAGAATACATCCTGAGCTGCGGCTGCAATTTTTTTACCGGCCAGGGCATCATATAATGCCTCTTCGTCAACAAGTTCACCCCGGGAGGTGTTGATCAGAATACTGCTCTTCTTCATAACAGCAAGCGTTTCCTTGTTGATCATGTGCTTTGTTTCGTTAGTGGCAGGCAAATGAAGAGATACAATGTCTGAATCGGAAAGAAGCTTTTTAAGATCCTTTTCAAGAGTGATATCATATTTATTAAGAAAATCCGGATCATTATAATAAGGGTCATATATGGATACGGACATTTCAAGGCCTTTTGCTCTTTTTGCAACTTCTTTGCCTATTTGACCTCCGCCGACTAGTCCCAGCCTTTTCCCTGTAAGCTCAAAGCCTATCACTCTATCCCAGCTTCCGTTCTTAACGCTTGCGGCAATGCCCGGTATATGGCGTGCCAGAGAGAACATAAGCGCGATTGCCAGCTCACCTACTGAAACATTGTTAGTACCTGTTGCATTTTTAACTTTAATATCCAGTTCCTTAGCTTTTTCAAGATCGATGTTGTCCATACCGACGCCATACTTGGATATTGCTTTCAGATCCTTGCATTTTTCAAGTACATTAGAGGATAAAGGGTCTACTCCAATAATGATTCCGACAACTCCCTGACCGGCATACTCTATGATTTCGTCTTCAGTCATCGTCCTACCGAAATTATTCTCAAGGATTTCGTAGCCTTTGTCTTGAAGAAGGGGATAAGCCTTTTCCTTATAGTTTTTAAAAGATTTAGGCGTAATTAATATTTTATTGGCCATTATTACCATCCTTTCCGTTACAACCACATTTGTATTATTATGGTTATAATGTTTTAATGTAATTACATTTTATCTTAAATAAAAGGGGTCATTATTTATGTTCCCCTTTTTAATTCAAAAGTAAACTTATTTCTGTCGCCTCTGTACTTTGCACGGGAAAACTCTATAGGGGTCTCGTCGGAAAGATATACAACACTTTCGAAATACTGCAGCGGAGCACCTTTTTCTATCTCCAGCAGTTTTGCTTCAAACTCGCCGGCAAGGATAGATTCCAGTGTTCTGGCGGTTCTTGAAATCGACATGCCGTAATCATTTTCCAGAATCTCATATATTGAATCCTTTTCCAGGTCTTTTCCTATAATACCGGGACACCTGTCATAGGGCAGGTAGGTAATGACAAATACGATAGGCTCCTTGTTTGCATACCTTAATCTGTTGATTTGAATAACTTTGCTTCCTAAAGGAAGTTTTAGTATATTGCTGGTTTTTTCATCACTGCTGATTACTTCAATACTCAGGATTTTGGTAGAAGGTGTTAAGCCTTTTTTTCTCATTTCGTTGTTAAAGCTGTCCAATTCAAGCAGAAAGCTTTGCTCAATCTTCGGCTCGGAAATAAATGTTCCTTTTGCCTTTATCCTGTATAAATAACCCTCGACAACCAATTCGTTGATTGCCTGGCGGACAGTAGGGCGGCTTATCTGAAAATGCTCACTGATCTCCACCTCGGTGGGAATCGGCTGGTCTACATTCGAATGATGTTCCCTTATATATTCCAAAAGGATGGTCTTTAGCTGGTAATACAAAGGAATCGGAATGTTTTTGTTTAAAGACAAGTTTTCATTCAGCAACATATATATCTCCCTGATTTCTAAAAAAATTATAATGTAATGTAATGTAAGTATGTAATATCATATTGCATACTATAATTATATACGCTATAATTTTAATTGTCTACAAAAATTTTTTTAGGGAGATAAGTGTAAAAGATGAAACTAATATTATTTGATCTCGACGGTACGCTGTTCAGAACAGAAAGTGTCGATGTTAGTGCTTTCAACAGGGCCCTTGAAGCAAATGGACTAAAGAAGGCATCTAAAGAAAGAATCCTGAGCCTTGTCGGTTTAACCCTGGAGGATTTTTGCAAAGAATTGACAGAATCGGATGACAGGGCTTTATTGGATAAGGTAAAAGCGGATGTCATTCGATTTGAAATGGAAGAGATCGAAGCTTCCGGAGAGTTGTATCCTGGTGTTGAGAAATTCTTGAAAGGGCTTAAATCATATGGGTGCATCTTGTGCATATGCTCAAATGGGAGCGAGGAATATATTTCTGCGATTTCTGACAAATTTAATTTGAGCTCCTATTTTGAAGAAATATGGTTTTCTAAGGAAGGAATTACTAAGAGTCAGGCGGCAGGAATACTTAAGAAGAAGTTCAACCAAGATAGTTTTTTAATGGTAGGAGACAGATTGTGTGACTATGAAGCTGCCCGGGAGAATTCCGGAATATCCATAGGCGTCACTTACGGATATGGCGGTAACGAACCTGAATCAGCTGATTATAAAGCAGACAGCATCAGCGGACTAGAAGAACTCATACTAAAATTGATTCAAGATAACAAGTAAGATAAGAAAAAGGATTCATACCAGGAGGAGGAGCAGTTATGAAAGCACGTTTGCTGCCTATTTATTTCAAAGGGAAAAGAAATAAGGAATTTGATCAGCAGTTTGAGGTTTTAACAGAACTTCTTTACGAGGAAGCTGAATTTCTTGCACCAACAGAGCTCGGCGAAGAACTTCCTAAAGCGGATGCTGTCGTTTTTCCGGTACTGATAGGAGAAGCGTATAAGCAGCTAAATGAAATAAAGAAGATAACAGCACCTATCATTGCATTGACATCGGAGTTTGGAACAGTAGCAATGTGGGATTGGGAGATCGTTACTTTTCTGAAGGCTGAAGGACTGAAGGTCTTTGCGCCATATAATTTAGATCTCACCAAGGTTATATGCAGAGCTTTGTCAGTGAAACAGGAACTGAAACAAACCAAATTCCTGCTATATCAGGATAAACCGGGTGAAGCGGGCATGCAGCCTGAAATATTCAAAAGGTTCTACTGGTGGGAGGATGAATGTACCAAGCTGATGGAAGATAAGTTTGGGGTTAAGCTGGTAATCAAAAGCTTTAAGAAAATGGCTGAGGATGCGAAAAGTGTCTCAGATGTTGAAGCAGACAAGCTTCTAATCAATTGGAAGGTCAATTCAGAAGGTGTTTCTCAAAAAGCAATGAGGTCTGCTGCAAAAATGTACCTTGCCATTAAAAAAGAGATAGAAGCCGAAGGAAATGTTGGGGGAGTAGGGATGAATTGTCTGAACGAGTCGGAATATACCGATACGACTCCATGTCTAGCATATAATATGCTTTTCCAGGAAGACGGAGTACTTTGGGCTTGTGAAGGTGATACTATGTCACTGCTCACCAAATATATCATATATAAATCTACAAAGGCTCCAATCATGATGAGCAATCTCTATCCTTTCCTTATGGGAATGGCTGCTTTAAAGCATGAAAAAATCAAGGAGTTTCCAAAGCTCAAGGAACCTGAAAACTGTATACTGGTTGCTCACTGCGGATATTTTGGGTTTGTGCCCGAGTGCTTTTCCTGCGAATGGACTTTGAGGCCGAGAGCACTGCAGATTGTTGACGAAAATGCTCTTGCTGTAGATGCAAGGATGCCCACCGGCAGCGTAACGCTTGTTAAACTTCACTCTTCCTTTGACAGGATGCAAGTCATAGAGGGTGACCTTGAAGATTATGCACAATACCCCGGATCTGATTGCAGAAACGGTGCGATTATTAGAGTTAAGAACGGCCGCAGGATGATGGATCTGCTCTACTCACACCACAGCTGCATTGTAACCGGGCATAAGAGCGCAGAGCTTGAACTGGTGGCAAAGGTATTCGACCTGACAGTGGAGGGTGACTGATAAAACAGCTGAAGCGCTATATGCAGTATAAGATACAGATATATTTACAAACTAATATGTACTAATTAATAGTGAAGGAGATGTATCAATATGCAAAAACTCAACATTGGTATGATAGGTTACAGGTTTATGGGAAAGGCACACAGTTTCGGTATAGACGCAGCGCCCTTCTTTTTTAAAAACGGAGTACAGCCTGTAAAGAAGGTTATATGCGGCAGGAATGAACACCTTGTAAAACAGGCAGCTGAAGAATTCGGGTGGGAAGAATACGAAACAGATTGGGAAAAGGTTGTTCGAAGGGATGACATTGACGTGATAGATGTTGCAACACCAACCAATTTGCATAAAGAAATAGCTATTGCTGCCGTAAAGGCAGGGAAACACGTGTTTTGCGAAAAACCAATGTCCATGAGTGCTCAGGAATCAAGAGAAATGCTGGAAGCGGCAGAAAAAGCAGGAGTTGTCCATATGCTTGGACATAATTATAGAAGGGTTCCCGCAATCGCTTTGGCAAAAAAGATGATTGATGAAGGAAAGCTGGGGAAAATCTACCATTTCAGAGCGGTTTATCTGCAGGATTGGATTATGGATCCCGGATTTCCGCTTATATGGCAGCTTGACAAGAAGGTTGCCGGCGCAGGTCCTCATGCGGACTTGAATTCTCATATCATAGATGTAGCCAGATTTTTGGTAGGAGAGATCGATACAGTCGTAGGAATGCAGGAAACGTTCATCAAGAGACGTCCAAAAGCTGCAGTAGGTGAAAAGCTGAATACAATGCTGACAGCTGACGGGAAGGTGGAGACTGAATTTGCCGATGTAGAAGTTGATGATACAAGTGCATTTCTGGCAAAATTCAAAAGCGGTGCACTTGGAACCTTCGAAGCATCTAGATTTGCCGGTGGAAGAAAGAATCATGAAAGGTTTGAGATAAACGGAAGCAAAGGCACCCTGGTATTTAACTTCGAAAGAATGAATGAACTTGAATATTGGTCAAACGAGGATGATCTGGAGGTTCAGGGCTTCAGGACCATTATGGTGACAGAAGGCGTTCACCCTTATATTTCAGCCTGGTGGCCGGCGGGACATATTATAGGGTATGAAAATACCTTTGTAAACCAGTTCGCTGACTTCTTTAAATGCATCAAAGACAATACAAAGGCACAGCCCAATTTCTATGACGGTTTGAAGAACACTCAGGTTCTTGATGCAGTTACGAAATCAATAGAATCCAAAACATGGGAAACTGTTGATGAGCAGTAAACAATGAGCAGTAACTATACTATTTAAATGGGGTGTTATCCTTGAAAAAGAATTATGTAGGTATATGTCTGATTGGTGCCGGAAGGGCTGGAATGATCCATGCAAACAATTTTCGTTCCAGAGTGCCTAATGCGAAGATCACAGCAGTAGTAGATCCCTTTGAAGAAGCAGCGAAAAAGGCATGTGAGGAACTGGAGATATCAAAGTATTACCTGAAATATCAGGATGCTCTGCAGGATGATGAAATTGATGCAGTAGTTGTTGTAGCTCCGACAGTTTACCATAGGGAAATAGTTATAGCCTCAGCTAAAGCCGGAAAACATGTTCTCTGTGAAAAACCGATGGCTATGGATGAATTTGAATGTGAGGATATGATAAAAGCCTGTGCTGAAAATAAAGTAAAGCTGCAGCTGGCTTTTATGAGGAGATTTGATGAAAGCTTCGTTGAAGCGAAAAAGGTTATAGAAAGCGGAGAAATCGGAAATGTCGTAATGGTAAGATCCAATACACGAGGTCCAAGCGTACCGCAGAAGTGGATGTACGATATTGAAAAGAGCAATGGGCCGCTGGCTGAAGTTTGCAGTCATGATATCGATACTGTCAGATGGTTTACAGGTAGTGAATTTAAAACAGTGTATGCAATCGGGGGGAATTACAGGTCTCCTGAGGCACTGCCCGATTATCCGGACTTCTATGATAACGTTGTCATGAATGCAGAGTTTGAAAACGGAATGCAGGGCTGCATAGACGGCGCACAGGGAGTTGGCTACGGGTATGATGCAAGGACGGAAATACTCGGAACTAAAGGCATAGTATTCCTGGGACAGGTTCATGAGAAAACAATTATGACATGTACAAAAGACAACGGAGTGGTAAGGCCGGCAATGAACAGCTGGAAGTATCTGTTCAGAGATGCGTATTTTGCAGAGGATGTAGATTTTGTAAAGTGCATTTTGGAGGACATGGAGCCAAGAGTTACCGGTATTGACGGGAAAATGGCTGTTAAGGTTGTAAAAGCCGGTAATATTTCTATCAAGGAAAAAAGAATAGTGGAATTATAAAAAGGGGGATAACAATGCTTGCAGCATATTTATACGGTCCGAAGGACTTGAGATTGAAAGAAGTTCCCATACCGGAGATAAATGACAATGAAATTCTGCTTAAGGTGAAAAGTACAGCTATATGCGGTACAGACATCAGAATGATCAATAACGGATATAAGGGAATCACTGAAGAGACACCCAGAATTCTGGGCCACGAAATAAGCGGAATTATCGAAAAGGTTGGAAAAAACATAAATAAATATGAGACTGGAATGCGTATTGCTGTAGCTCCGAATATGGGATGCGGTGTATGTGACTGGTGCGTAAGCGGAAACACGCATATGTGCCCAGATTACAGAGCACTTGGAATTAATCTGGATGGGGGCTTTGCAGAATATGTAAAAATACCGGAAGAAGCTTGCCGGCAAGGAAATATTGTAATCCTCGGCGAGCATGTCACATTTGACGAGGCTGCGCTGAACGAACCGTTGTCCTGTGTTTATAACGGGTTTGAGAAATGCGATGTAAAACCTGGCGATAATGTACTGATCATAGGTACGGGCCCGATAGGAATAATGCATGCCAAGCTGGCAAAAATGGCCGGGGCTGCAAAGGTAATGCTTAATGACATATCAAAAGAACGCCTTGAGGTTTGCAGTAAAGTTGACAGTTCCTTCATAATTCTTGAAAGTGACAATCTCAAGGAAAAAGTAATGAAGCTTACAAACGGAAAAGGTCTTGATGTTTGCGTAACTGCATGTCCAGCCCCTCAGGCACAGGCGGATTCCCTTGAACTTATGAATATCGGGGGAAGAGTAAACTTTTTCGGTGGCTTGCCGGCAGGGAAAGAAATTGTAGGGATCAATACCAATCTTGTTCATTACAAGCAGCTGATATTGACAGGAAGCGCAAGAGCAAGTCTTTCACAGTTCAGAAAGACGCTGGACTTTATATCAAGCGGCATCCTGAATGTAAAGGATCTCATTTCTGAAAGGTTCACACTGGACAAAATCAGTGAAGGTGTAAACCGCGCAACAAGAGCGGAAGGCCTGAAGAATATCGTTTACTTTGAATAAATACGCGGAGGAAGACGTATGCCCTTAAAATACCTTCTTGGAATCGATATAGGAACTCAAGGAACAAAAACTGCGCTTTTTTCTCAGGATGGAATCAAAGCTGCAGATGCTTTTGAACCCTCAAGGCTTATCGAGGGTTCAAAGGGTGAAGTTCATCAGGTGCCGGATGAAATCTACGGTTCTGTCCTGCGAACAATATCAAAAGTAATGGAAAAGTCAGGTGTAGATCCGCAGAATGTCATAGCAATCGGTATTGACGGTCAGATGGCTGGGGTCCTTGGAATAGATAAGGACTGGAATGCGGTAACTTATTATGATTCCTGGCTCGATACGCGTTGCGAAAAGCAAATAGCGGAAATAAAGGAAATTGCAGAGGAAGAAGTTATTAGTATTACCGGGTGCCCTGTAACCTATGCACATGGACCGAAAATACTTTGGTGGAAGCAGGAAAGGCCTGATATCTATCGCAGAATTGACAAATTTATTATGCCAAGTACCTATGTAACAGGCAGAATGGCAGGACTAAAATCTGAAAATGCTTACATCGACTATACACACCTGCATTTTTCAGGCTATGGAAATGTGGAAAAAATGGAATGGTCCGATAAACTGCTCCAGCTTTTTGGCATTGATAAGAACAAGCTGCCTGAAATAGTTGAACCTTGGAAAATTGTAGGACATCTCAGCAAGGAAGCTGCAATAGAGTGTCATCTCACTGAGGGTATACCTATGGTTGCAGGTTGTGGCGACTCTGCAGCGACATCGCTTGCAGCGGGAGTGACACAGAAGGGGATCGTTTTTGATGTAGCGGGAACCGCTTCTATTTTTTCCTGTTGTGTAGATCAATACAAACCTGATATCAGAAATAAAACCCTGCTGTTTCCTCGATCAGTCATTCCGGGCTTATGGGCTCCGATGGCTTATATAAATGGCGGAGGCTTGTGCTTGCATTGGTTCAGGGACAACCTTGCGGGAGGCGAAGCGATATCTTATGCGGATCTGGACAAAGAAGCGGAAAACGTCTCTCCGGGGAGCAACGGACTTATATTTCTTCCGCACTTCAGCGGCAGGGTCTGTCCTAACAACCCAAATGTCAGGGGAAGCTGGATGGGCCTCAACTGGGCGCATAAAAGGGAGCATCTTTACAGAGCAATCATGGAAGGCATTGCATACGAATACGCTTACTATCTTAAAGTAATCCGAAGCTTGATCAAGGATGTGGAATTCTCCCGGGTTTGCGCAATCGGGGGAGGAGCAAAAAGTAATTTGTTCAATACAATCAAGGCTGACGTGCTTGGGATGGATTATACTACACTCCATTTAGGGGATACTGCTCCCTTGGGAAGTGCGCTTGTAGCCGGCTACGGGATAGGGTTGTACAAGGATTTGAGAGAAACTGCAAACAAGCTTGTCAGAATTGATAAAACGATTAGCCATGACATGAATAGAAATAAAGCGTACGCTCGATATGCAGAAGCCTATGAAAAGGTATTTGCACAGATTGGTCCAACCTTCAAGGCGATTGCAGAATAATTATTTTAAGGCGAAGTGGTACAAAACTACTTCGCCTTTTCATATTCTTCGTGTTTAAAGCCCATGGCACGCATTCCTTTATAGTCTTTGGTTATAGTTATTGTTTCGATCCCATATGGTGGATTATGTGCCCCTTCATAAGAAATTACTTGTACAGTTATTTCAAAGTAATAACTACCATTAACTAACCTTTTAATCCCGAGAACTTTCGAATCGAATAAATCGAAGCTCTTGGGCTTACCATAATATTTATTTATTTCTTTAGAAATATAAGGTGAAAGCTGGGACAATAAGAAATCTCTATATAACACTTCTTTATTCTCACCTTGTAACGCTGAATCATTCATAGCTGGTTTATTCTGAACAGCGGTAACACTAATTGTTGAGAACAATATTGATAATAATACTATAGAACATAATAGCACCTTTGGTTTTCTTGTTTGTTTCACAGAAACCCCTCCTAAATAAGACTGTTTTAACATAAAGTTTCTCATAGGTTTTAACTTCTCCACAAAAAGTAAATCCTATTATAAAACTAAGTAGGAAACGGTTTGAGGCACGACAATTAAAACTTGACGGAAGAGGGCATTTCTGTCTTCATCAGAATATATGAAAAAAAGCAAGTCCGGTGTTAAAACCAAACTTGCTATTTTGGCGGAAAGAGAGAGATTCGAACTCTGGATGCTGTTACACGTCACACGACTTCCAGTGTACTATAACTCAACCTCACCTGACTCAACTTTGCTTATAAATGCATTGGAATAGTCAATAAATTCTTTAACGAGGATAAAGTTGGTATCAACCTCTACTTTATCGATAACATAGAAGTCCTCATAGTCACTATCCTCACGGACTTCCAGTACGGTGTTGTATAGCTTGCTGTATTTTCTGTCCATGATGCCGGTCTTAATGTAATGCATATCAAACAAGGTTTTAACACCCCGATGCCTGTTGCTTGCTGCACCCTTGAGAGCAAGGACAGCGTTAGTTGCATGAAACAGGGCGTAATATAGCCTATTGGCTGCGCTTTCGTATCTGCCCATGTTTTTTAACACCAAGCCGTCATCATATCTGTCTCTGGCTTTTACTATATAATGTTTTGCTAAAGCAATCCTGTCCTGCCCCAGAGTCATACTCTTATACCTTCTCTTTCAACATTGTGGATGAACAGGTTTAAGCTATTCTTCCGCTGAGCATTAATGTAATCAAGGCTGCGGATGTGAGCGGCAATGGGTAGGCTATATTCAAGCTGGATGTCCAGTACTGTATCCCTGATAATGTCTTTTACATCAGGAGTTACAGCAGCAGTAACTACAAGTATATCAATATCTGAATCGTTGTTGTAATCACCACGGGCTTTGGAACCGTATAGAAGTACATCCTTGAGGCTATTACCTAGTTTCTGGTTCAATATAGTCTTAAGTTTAGTAATAGCTTCTTCCTCAATGTGGTTAAGGTGTCCAAGCATGTATCCGCACCCCTTTGCTTCTGACTTATGTTTATATTATAACACATTAGGGATTGATTAAAACAGTATATGCCATCAGTAAGTAAAACAATCTGATTGTATAAGGATAATTTGTCGAATGTGAGTTGGGGACAGGTAACTATCATTGACATAATATGAGAAATGGGATACTATGGATATATCCCGTAAAGGAGGACATACTTATGCCGAGAACAGCTAGAAAAAAGGACCCAACAGCCATATACCACATTATGGCGCATAGTATAAGTGAATTTGACCTATACCCGGATAATTCCGATAAGGAGTATTTTCTCGATACTCTCCAAAAATACAAGAAAAAGCATGACTGTAAAATATACTCATACTGCCTGATGTCAAATCACTATCACATACTAATAGATACCAACGGCTATGACATATCCAAATTCATGAAAAGCCTGAATCAAGCATATGTGAGATATATAAATAGAAAATACAGCCGTAAGGGTCACCTTCTGACTGAGCGGTTTCACAGCAAGATCATCGAATCTGATGATTACCTTTTGACAGTATCCGCCTACATTCATTCAAACCCCAAAGATCTTCCGGAATACAAAGGCAGAGAATTCAGCTATCCCTACTCTTCGATGATATATTACCTTGGAAAAGCAAAAGACAAGCGAAATCTTGTAGATACAGGCTTTATACTTAGTTGTGTCAATGAGAGTGATAAAAGCCGGGCAATCAAGATGTATGAAGAAATGGTGCTTGAGAGAAAGGATGTTGGAATAAACTCAAAGCTGAAGGGATATATAGAAGAATTCATGAAGGAACAGTATGAGTACAAGTCTTATAGAGAAGTGATTATGCGGGACATGAACCCTGAAGAGCTTATAAAAAAGATAGCTGAGAAGCTCAATATAGAGGATATAGATACCCTCTCACACCGATGGAAAAGAAAGAGTATGAAATTCAGGAGTGTAACAGCATATATGCTGAACAATTACTGCGGTCTTGGAATAAGTGAAATAGCAAAAAGGTTCAAAAACATTTCGGGTTCCTGTTGCTTTAACCTTTGCAACAGAGGTTATAACATTTACAAATCTGACAAATCTTTATTGACACTATAAAATAATTAAAAATTATGGAGCGTGTCTATTTTTGCTGCCCCAAAACAGGATTTTTTTATATTGTTGAAATGTGTAGGTGGATTTTTTTGAGGAGTTAAGACAATTCTAAAGTAAATCCGCTTTTTTATGGAAATGTAAATTAGAATATAAATAATTACCTGTCCCATTTCCCTTTAAGCAGCGGCAAAAAGTCCCCAACATTTATGGCATTGAAAGCCTTACAGCAAACAAAGTGGCAAGTAATTTGACAAACTGAGGAAAAAAAGATTTTCCTACAAAATATTGACGCGATCGTATTGGGATACTGTGGTTGAAAATTTTGCAAAATTTAGGTATAATATCTGACGGGGAGTGGACAAATGTTTAAATAAAAAATGGATTTAACCAGTTGTATTGGGGGAATCAAAATGAAATTTTCTGAGAATCAGTTAAAGGAATATGCATTACCAATTAGTGTAACTGAGGAACAAAAGTGTAAAAATGCAATAGGTATGGTTAGAGATGCAATGAAGCTTATTGGTTATACCGATGATAACAAAGAAATTCGAAAATTTGAAATGGACACGTACGCATTCGCATTAGATTTGAGAAAAAATCAGGATAGAAAAATTACACTTCTAATACAAGGATCTTATGCAAATAATACAAATATTAGATTGCAAAGTGATGTTGATCTTGCTGTAATTTTAGAATCCACATTTATCCCGGAATATAGAACAGGAATTTCAGGTAAAAGCTATAACTTTTCAGAAGGAACATTTACAGCAAAAGAACTAAAAGATGAGGTTCAATTAGCTTTAAATAAGAAGTTTAACAATGATGGTGTTGAGCGAAAAGATAAATCCATTAAAGTATATGGTAACAGCTATAGAGTAGACGCTGATGTTGTTCCTGCATATCGTTTTCGTGATTATAGAGCTGATTATTTATTAATCGAAAGCAATTATGTTGGGGGTATAGAAATCAGACCTGATAGTGGGGGGAGAATAATAAATTATCCTGAACAACATATTAAAAATGGGAAAATTAAAAATGTTCATACAAACTTATATTTTAAAAAACATGTCCGCATTTTAAAAAAAATGAAATACTTGATGCAGGATAATAATTATAGTAGTGCAAACTATGTATCTTCATTCGGGCTAGAATCATTATTTTGGAATATACCTAATGATGTTTATGCAAAATACCCATCCATATATAGGTTTACTTTTGATGAACTCCTAATATATTTAAGAACCAATTTTTCGCTTTTAGAAAGTTTTAAGGAAGCAAATGGTATAAAACCACTGTTTTCTACGTCTAATGACCTTCAATTATATAAAACTTTTATTAATGATCTATCAAGGTTTTATCAATTTGATATTACGGAGGCATGATTATGGATGCAAGTTATAAAAAATATATAACATGGATAGTAATTGCTTCAATTATCATGTACTTGAGTTTAGAGTTTTTAATACCTTCGAATTCCTATACTGATAATATTAGTTATACAATTTCAATTGTCACTTTTTTATCATGGATTTATGTTAAGTGGTTATGGAAAAAGAACCCTTTAGAAAAGGTGCCTAAACTTCATAAGTTGTATAGGGGTAAAATTGTTTCCGAATATGATGGGATTGAAAGGGATGTAGAAATTAAAATAAAGCAATCTTTATTTAAATTACAAATTTCGCTTAAAACTGATGAAAGTCAAAGTAAAACATTTATGAGTAAACTATACGACAGTTATGGGGAGACTATGCTTTCATATGCTTACTTGAATACTCCAGATGCAATAGTTAGAAACAAGAGTCAAATCCATTATGGAATGTGTTCTTTAAATGTTCAAGATACCAGAAATCTTACAGGCCAATATTTTACAGATAGAAAAACCATTGGTGATATAAGATTATCAGCTGTTATCAACAAGGATAAGGAAATTAACCATATAAAAAGGCAAACAATAAGTAATTAACTGTAATAAGGGGAAGCAAAATGAACAAAGAAGAACAGTTGAGGATAGTTGTTATAACTTTAATTATTTGTTGTATTTGTGTTGTTATCTTTGAAGTTTTTAATATTAAAATTCTTACTCTACACTGGATAAGGTCAATGTTTTCAATTTCAACTGTTTTAACTTTTTGGTGGGGATTCTACTTCAAATATGGTTGGAGGATACCTATACTTAATTGTATTTTGAAAAAGGAAGATATAAATGGAACATGGTTTGGAAAATATGAGTCGAAGAGGTTAATAGACAATGCAATATTTACTGGGGAAATTTCTCTTGTAATTAAGCAAAGTTATTTAAATATAGACATTACATCTTACACAGAAAAGTATACTTCTTACTCATACAGTGAAGTATTAGCAAAGGAGAAAAAGAGTGAGAGGAATGAATTAATTTATGTGTACTCTCAAAAACAACTTAGTTCATATGATCATAATATAAGAAAAGGTACTTCAGAATTAGAATTAACAATTAATAAAGCTAAAGCAGAATTATATGGCAAATTTTGGACAAACAGTGCTTCGGTTGGACATTTAAAAGTCAAAAGGGTATCAAAAAATCACATTGTATTTTTTGAAGATGCTAAATTAAAATTTAAAGAAGGTGAAAATCAGTGATGTATGCATACATTGATGGAGATGACATTGGCTTAAAAATAGAAAATAGTTTTATGAACAATGATGAAAAAAGATTAATGAATATTAACAATTCAGTAAAAGATGTTGTAAATGAGATAAGTCTTTATCTTGTTAATTCTGGGTATGAAATTATATTTAGCGGAGCTGATGGAATAATATGCAAGAGAGAAGAAATGGATGCAAAGGAGTTACTTGATTATGTTAGGGGGCGAGATAATAAATTGACATTTTCAATAGGAATAGGGCTATCGTTAAGGGATTCATACCTTGCGTTAAGGTATGCCAAATCAAATGGTAAAAACATCGCTGCTATATTTAATAAAAATTTTAAATTGATTGTTTAGTTTATATTTTTTAAAAGCTTTCATTAATAACAAATTACATCATTTATTTAATATTGAGTATATTGTGTGTAACACTGATGGTTCCAGGATCCAGCCGGAACATTCAGTAAAAAGTTTAAAATTCTACTGGATGGCAGTGGATTTAAACCTATACGCTTTCATGACCTCAGACATTCAGCAAATACCTTAGTGCAAGCATACGGAATTGGTAAAGAGAGAAAGTTAATTACCGGGCATGCCACTGATCAGATGGATGAACTTTATACCCATGTGTAGGCGATAGTTTAAAGACAGTATCTAGGGTTCTGGATGAAAAGATACAAGAGATTGAAGAAGGACAAACGTTAAAATAGAATCTAAATTAATTCATAAGTATAGAAAAGAAATTTCAGTAGGATATAAAAGGTGTTTCATATTTATTATGGAGCACAATTTTTGTATTCGTATAATTTGATCTTAAACAAGGTCTGTGTCTTAATAGTTGCAAGACTCATTTCTAATAGAATTATCGAAAGTTAGTACATTAGCCCTAATACAGAAATTCTCTTGACAGATAGACCTTGTTATACAGAATATTACAAATTTTGAAAGGCGAGCGAATTATGGATGATGAAAAGAACCTAGCAAAAAGAATTATTAATATTCGCATTATTAAAAATGCTATTCTCAATTTTATAAAAAACCATACCTTGGCTTTCTTGTCATTTATGTGTACTACTATAGCATTGGCTTTTTATGGTATTGGATATTTGTTTTCATATGGATTTTATTTTTCTGGCGTTAAACCTGGCTTAGATTCTTTACATGATATCTTAATTAAACCTGTACCCTTTGATTTCAAACCAATTCTTATGATTGGGATAGTTTTTTTAGTAATAGTAAGCCTATTCCTTTTAATATTAAAATCGATGGAGAAAGATTTTTTTATTACGTTACTCATTTGGGTAGGAATACATTTTTTGATTGCTACTTTTTTTATTGGTTTCGTTGGAGTAAAACCAATATATTATATCATTTTTGCTTTTATATGGGTGCTACCGCTTATAATTTACGGAATGATACAATATTTTAAGATTGCTGCTGATTCTACTGTACTTATTATAAGCGGATTGTGTTATTCAATTCTTGTAGTTTGGATGATTAGCATTATTAGCAAGATTATTAAAATTGATACTAGATTATCTTCTTGGGGATGTCTCTTATTTATATCAATTTTTCTTTATACTCCACAGCTATTAAAACGAGTTATCACAAGGGGTAAATCTCAAAAGATTTATTATTTGATACTATATCCTATAAGTTCGTCAATTTTACTTATACTCGTTGGTGTAATAAGGGTATCCCTAAAAATGAAGCTTTTAGGTATTTATAGTTTACTTCTACAAGGAGTCGCTCTATTTCTAGCATTTATAATACTGATAATATTTAAAAAGCCTTTATTGAAATGTATAGAAAAAAAGTTAACTATGAGTAATTTAAATCATGAAAACCTCAACAATGACATCATATTAGCATTTATTAATTTGTATAAAAATAAATATCTAACTTCAATTGTATTGTTAACAAGTGTCCTTTTTAGTATATTTATGATATCTTATGGGGCGTTAATTTTTGGCCAATCAATGAGATTGGCAATTCCAAATACTCCAATGGAATTAATCAAATATAACTTTGCTGGAATGACAAATGAAATTGTTGGCAAAGTAGTTGCAAAAGGTGATGATACATATTATATTTCCAATAATAAATTTAACCCTGTCATAATAAAGGCAGGTGAACTTGAAACAATAAAAATATCATCTTTTAAGGATATATTTGATGATAATGAACGGTATAAATGGATTGAAAACACGGATATATGGGATTTTAGTTTTTTCCAGTTTGATAATGATCCTGAATTAGAGATAATGATAAATAAGGGACAGAATCTTTTACTAATTGACAGAGATTATTCAGGAGTTACAAGTTTTATAGGCCTTGATGGTATTCGTATTGCAGATGTTAAGGATAAAGTCATAAAAGTTTCTCGTAGAATTTTTAATAAAGGTAAAGAAAAGGATATTTCAGAATCCTATAAACTTGATAATAAAAAATTTATAAAAATTTCATAGTTTAATTTTTTATATCATTACAAAAAAATTAGGTTTTGTAGTAAATTTGCAGTAAATACCAGGGAATGTAAAAAGCAGTGATCAAATAGATCTTGAAACACTGCTTTTTTGGCGGAAAGAGAGAGATTCGAACTCTCGGACGCTTTTATACGTCACACGATTTCCAGTCGTGCGCCTTAGACCAGCTCAGCCATCTTTCCATGTAAATACTATTAATTTTCAAAACCAGCTTTTATATTTTACATTAGATATCTTTCCTTGTCAATGCCGAGAATCACCCAAATATTACATTATTATTGACAAGTAGTTCTATATAGAACTATACTATATAGTATAACGTATTTGGAGGATGTTATGGATATACTTAGAAAAGGCGGTTTTCTGGTTTCGAGGATACATCAGCTATCGGGACGTATATTCACAAAGAAGCTAAAGGAGTACAGAATAGAGGAAATTAACCCGGCGCAAGGGCGGATACTGTTTGCCTTGTGGGAGGGTGGGAGCATGCCGATACTGGAGCTTGCCAGGAAAACCTCACTTGGTAAGTCAACCTTGACAAGCATGCTGGACAGACTGGAGCAATCGGGACATTTAAAAAGGGTCCCTGACAAGAAGGACAGGCGCCAGATTATGGTCCGGCTAACCGAGAAATATAAGGTGCTGCAAGGCAAATATGAACAAGTTTCAAATGAAATGCTTGAACTATATTATAAAGGATTTTGTGCAGAAGAAATCGACAGGTTTGAGAGCTATCTTGACCGTATTTTGCAAAACCTTGAGCAGTACGAAAGAGATATTTACGGAAGGGGATAAGATATATGAATTATGAAATCGGTAATAGTTTCAAGGGCTTTTCACAGGAGGCCTTGGACTTCCTTGTGGTGAACAGATTCAATAACAGCAAGCAGTGGTTTGAAGAAAACCGTCACACTTACGAAGAACACCTGTTAAAGCCAATGCAGGGCCTTGTAGCAGACTTGAGCGGCACAATGCTTTCTATTGATCCTTCGATCGTGGTAATTCCTTCGATTGGTAAAACTATTTCTAGGATATACCGAGATACGAGGTTTTCAAAAGATAAATCACTATTCCGGGATACCATGTGGATTACCTTTAAAAGACCGTCCAAGGAATGGCAGGATGCTCCGGGATTCTTCTTTGAAATCTCTCCCGGTTCGTACCGTTACGGCATGGGCTTCTACAGTGCTTCAAGTGATTCAATGAACCGATTCAGGAAGGCCATAGATGAAAAACCGGATGAATTCAACGATATTATTTCTTTTTATTATAAGCAGAATACATTTATACTCGAGGGAGATAAGTATAAAAAGCCTCTTGCGGTCGATAAAACACCTGAAATTCTTGAGTGGTACCAGCGGAAAAATCTCTATCTCGTCTGCAACAGGCAGAAGGATGAGCACATTTTCTCGAGAAACATTGTTAAGGAGCTAGCGGATGGTTTTTGCATGCTGAAGGGGCTTTACAATTACCTTTTCAGCTTGAAAATCGGTGAATAGGGGAATAAGCTCCTTGAAGACTGATTTGTACAAAGAGGAGATTCTGGGGGATTTTTAGGCGGGCTAAATATATTAGGGGGTAAAATTTATGAATAAGGAAAAGGTAATGGAAGAATCGCTGAAACTGGTAGATACGTCAGAGTTTGTGATGGTTGGGACAAACGGGGATGAAGGCTGTCCGAATATAAAGGCAATGTTCAAGATGGAGAATGAAGGCATTAAGAGGATTTGGCTCTCAACAAACACTTCTTCAAAAAGGGTAGCACAGTTGCAAAAAAATCCGAAGGCCTGTCTCTATTTTGTTAATACGGCTGAATTTAAAGGAATGATGCTTGTTGGCGAAGTGGAAGTACTTCAGGATGAGCAGTCGAGGAAGAGGCTATGGAGGGAAGGCAACGAAATGTATTACCCCCAAGGCGTTAACGATCCGGATTATTCCGTTCTGCGTTTTACTGCGAAGCAGGGCAATTATTATCATGGTTTGGAGAATTTGACATTCGATGTGTAAAGCTATAAAAAAATAATAAAGAATAAAGCCCCTTTATTATACATAAATGAATAATGGGGGGTGATCAGAGTTGATCGTTATCAAGGTTAACAGAGCATATGTACTTATATCAGCAATAGCAATTGTAGGGGTTATTTCTGTAAGTATTATATTGGGAACGCATCATAGGAATACAGCCATTGAGGTTCCTGCTTATAAAACTGACTCCATAAGCTTTAGATTAAAATCCTTTCTTAATTCTGACCGGTTTTTTTCTCAGGGCCGTGCAATTATTATTGAAGTATTTAATGTAAGCCAAGGAAAAGTCGTAAATAGAATTCAATCAACGGATGAAATTCAGATTGATACTCAGAAGTACCTGGAAGGCATTACGGGAATGTATCCTAAGGTAAATGCTTTTCCCGTTGATGGCTATATTGCAAGGATACCACTTGAGATGCCGGTGATGCTTCAAAGCCAATGGCTCAAAAATATAGTAAATGAAGTGTTTGTTATTTTTCCTGCAAAGGAAAAGCCGTACCTTCTGATACTTGATGAGAAAAGCCGGCCGGTATTCTATACCTTCAAAGGTGATACAGAACGAATACAAAAGGCCTTGGGCTTGCAGCAGGAAACCTGAACAACGGTAAGGCTCCGGTATTTGCACCGGAGCCGTTTTATATGACAGACAGTATATATGAGGAAGCCAAGAAATTGGGTCCCATCTCTTTGTATATTACTTTAATTTTACTTTTTTTTGTTGTTTTTCAAACCTTGGCTTTAAAATTACAGTTGCAAGAGGCGGGACTGTTAGGCTAAGAGAATAAGGCTTCCCGTGGAATTCCTTCTGATCTGCCTTGATGCCTCCGAGATTGCCGACATTGCTCCCGCCGTAAATGTCTGAATCACTGTTCAGGATCTCCTCATAGAACAGGTCGAAGGGAGCTCCGATTCTATAATCCTCATAAACTACAGGTGTGAAATTGCAAACAAAGATGAGTGTATCCTCAGGAGCTTTCCCTCTCCTTATAAAGGACACAACGCTATGATCCTTATCGTTGCAATCAATCCATTCAAAGCCTTCATAACTGAAATCTACCTCATACAAGGCTTTCTCAGTCTTATAAAGCTTGTTAAGATCTCTTACATAGGCCTGCAGCTTGCTGTGCATATCGTAGTCAAGCAAGTGCCAGTCAAGGCTGCGCTTGTAATCCCATTCGATGAACTGTCCGAATTCTCCTCCCATGAATAGAAGCTTTTTCCCGGGATGCCCGTACATATAACCATAGCTGGTTCTCAGGCCTGCAAACTTCTGCCAGTAATCACCCGGCATTTTGTTTATCATCGAGCATTTTCCGTGCACGACTTCGTCATGTGAAAGGACAAGAATGAAATTCTCCGAAAAAGTATACATCATTGAGAAGGTTAAAAGATTCTGGTGATATTTTCTATAAATTGAATCCATACTTATATATCTAAGGTAATCGTTCATCCAGCCCATGTTCCACTTAAAGGAGAAACCAAGGCCGCCGACATATGGAGGCTTTGATACCAGCGCCCAGGAGGTTGATTCCTCTGCAATCATCATAACCCCGGGGAAATATTTGTAGACTGTAGAGTTCAGCTGTTTCATGAATTCTATAGCATCAATATTTTCTTTGCCGCCATATTTATTTGGTATCCACTCTCCATCCTTCTTCCCGTAGTCCAGATATAGCATGGAAGCAACAGCATCAACTCTTAAGCCGTCTATGTGATATTTTTCAAACCAGAATACCGCATTTGAAATCAGGAAGTTCCTAACTTCATGCCTTCCGTAATTAAAAATATGTGTTCCCCAGTCAGGGTGTTCGCCCTGCCTTTTGTCAAAGTGCTCATATAATGCGCTCCCGTCAAACCTGGCCAAGCCGTGGCCATCCTTTGGAAAGTGTGCGGGAACCCAGTCAATGATAACACCTATTCCATTCTTATGGCACGTGTCAACAAAAAATTTGAAATCATCCGGAGAGCCATATCGACTTGTAACAGAGTAATAGCCTGTTATCTGATAGCCCCATGAACCGTCAAAAGGATGCTCTGCAACGGGAAGCAGCTCAATATGTGTGTATCCCATGTCCTTAACATAGCTAACCAGCTTATCTGCAAGCTCACGGTATGTCAGGAACCTGTTATCATCTTCAGGAATCTGCGACCATGAACCAAGGTGTACCTCATAAATTGATACCGGCTTTTCGAAGATATTGTCTGTATCTCTGTTCTCTATCCACTTATCATCGGTCCATACATAATTGTCTATATCGTATGTTTTTGAAGCGGTATTTGGACGGAGCTCCGAGCAGAACGCATAGGGGTCTGCCTTGGAATACAGCTCTCCGCTGCAGGTTTTGATTTCATACTTGTAAACCTCTGACTCAGTAATACCGGGAATGAATATCTCCCAAACGCCGGAACAGCCAAGGCAGCGCATTTGGTGCCTTCGTCCGTCCCATTGATTGAAATTGCCTACAACACTGACTCTTCTTGCATTAGGCGCCCAAACTGCAAAAAGAGTTCCTTCAATTCCTTGAACAGTGGTTACATGAGATCCGAGCTTTTCAAAAATTTTATGATGAGTTCCTTCGTTGAAAAGGTGGAGATCAAAATCTGTAAGCACAGGAAGAAAGGAATAAGGATCATATGCTTCAAAGGTGTTTCCGACAAAATCGGTAACCAGATACTTATAACTGAAAAAGTCTTTTGCTTTAACAACAACCTCGAAAAAGCCGCTTTCATCAAGCTTTTCCATTGGATGCTTCTTTCCTGCTTCGGTATCCAGTACGGTTATTTCCTTTGCATTTGGCATGAAAGTCCTTATTGCATAGGCTTTAGCTTTCGTTTCGCTTTTTAGAGGATGGATTCCCAAAATGCAGTACGGATCTCTGTGCTCTCCGTTTAATATGCTGTAGATCTCATTAACATCTGCTGTTGTATTCATATATCTACCTCAACTTTATAATGTTTATTGTACTACGCGCTTATATTTTCAGCATAGCTGCTGTTTTACTGTATTACTTTATGTAATTTTTCTTGGAAATATATTTTGAATTTTTGTAACTTCATTTGTTTTTGCTGCATTCTTAATTAAATCTTATAATATTATAAGATTTTACACAATAGGAAATAAAGCGAAAGTTAATCTTTCGTACGGCTGAACGCTATATTGAAGAATGTGATCATGACTTATATACTTTATAACAATTCCTTCCTGACGTTTTTGCATGATACATGGCATAATCGGCGGCTTTGATAAGCTCTTCCCTGGTATTACAGTGCAAGGGGTAATTGGAGATCCCCATGCTGCAGCTGATCTTAACTGACTGTTCCGTGCCAATAAAAAGAATTGAGGTATTTAGTATAGTCGTGGCTCTTTCTGCGATCAATACTGCCGTAGCAAGGTCTGTAGACGGAAGTACAATTATGAATTCATCCCCGCCCAATCTTCCGGCATAATCAGATTTACGAACACATTTCAACAGGAGGTTTGAAAATTGTGTTAAAACCATATCTCCGGCTTGATGCCCGTAGGTGTCATTAATCTCCTTGAAGTGATCTATGTCAAGCAGTATTATGCTTAATGCCTGGCTTAGAAGGAAAGAGTTGTCTATATGGAATTCAAGACAGGTTTCTATGAACATTCTGTTATAAAGCTGGGTTAACGTGTCTGTAGAAGCCTCTTTGGAAAGAGAAGCTATCATTTGCCTGTATGAGGCTTCCCTTAGTTTAAAAGACAGAACTGTTTCATTCAGCATATGCAAAAAAATTATCAGTGCGATAATCTCCGCCGGCAAAATAAGGGCAGATATAATATAGCAAGGCCCGAGGGACGAGAAAGCTACTGATGTAAAAAGGTACACTGTGCAAACTGCCGTAATGCATAGAATAATAGAAAGTAATAATGTTCTTGCTTTCTTTTTATCCAGAATTTTTAATAATGTTTCCAAGGAACTACCCCCAAATGGACGGTATATTGCTTAGAAACATTTTATTCAATGAATATAATTTTCATTCTTATGTTATATTATAATGATTATTTTTTCTGGTTTTATGGCAAGATAAAACAAAAAGCCTTGTATAATTTATAATAATGTGATAGAATTACTAACCGATATCCTTGCTCTGTACTCATGATGCAGGGCCATAGTCCGGGAGGAGGTGAAGACGAAATGGTAAATAAGTATGAAACCATCTTCATCATCAATACTGAGATTGGGGAAGAAAACGTAAAGGCGCTTGTAGAGAAGTTCAAAGGCCTTTTGGAAACTTCTGCTCAACTTGAAAGTATTGATGAATGGGGTAAAAGAAAGTTGGCTTATCCTATAAATGACCTTAATGAAGGTTATTATGTTCTTGCTAATTTCAGTGCAGAATCCAGTTTCCCACATGAACTTGAAAGAATATATAAAATAACCGACGGCATTATCAAATATCTGGTTATTAGGAAAGATTGATAAGGTGATATTATGAATAAGGTTATCTTGATGGGAAGACTTACAAAAGATCCCGAGCTCAGATACACCAGCGGAACTAATGCTGCTGTTTGCAATTTTACTATTGCAGTCGACAGAAGGTTTACAAAACAGGGTGAAGAAAGGCAAGCCGATTTTATCCCGATAGTTTTGTGGAATAAGCCTGCTGAGTTCTGCGGAAAGTATTTTCAAAAGGGAAAAATGATTGTTATTGTCGGCAGGATTCAGACAAGAACCTGGGATGACAATGAGGGTAAGAAGCATTATGTAACTGAGGTAGTCGGTGAAGAAGCATATTTTGCCGGCGACAAGAGGGACGATGGAATGCCTAAAGCTACAGGCGGTTCTCACGGCTCCCAGGAAGAAGGCTTCTATCCGATAGATGACGGAGACGAGCTTCCGTTCTAACCAACGATTTACAATGAAGAATTAATAATATAGGAATTTGTTTAAGCCTAAGTTATTTGAAAGGAGGTTTTTTGAATGCCAGGCGGAAAAAGAGATAACAGAAGAGACAACAGGGACGGTTTCGACAAGGGCGAAGGTAAAGGCGGCATGAGGATGAAGAGAGCAAAGAAAAAAGTTTGCTCATTCTGCATAGATAAGGTTCAGGATATTGACTACAAAGAGGTTGCAAAGGTCAGAAAGTATGTTTCCGAAAGAGGAAAAATACTTCCGAGAAGAATATCAGGAAACTGTGCAAAGCATCAGCGCCAGTTGACAGTCGCTATTAAGAGGGCAAGGCATATTGCATTGCTGCCGTACACAGCGGAATAATAAGATTTAAAAATAAGCCTTCTATCAGATGATAGGAGGCTTTATTGTTAATGAAAAATGCTCGGTTTTATTTAAAATTGCATCACATAACTGGAATAAAGTCGTTAAGAGTGGTATTATATAAATTGCAAATTTTTAATAGGAGTATTTATTAATGATAAAAATTGGTTTCTTCGGTCCAAAAGGCACCTTTTCACAGGAGGCGCTGAAAGCTTACATAAAGGATAGCAAGGATTACACAGAATATGACTACGGTACATTGTCCGAATTGATTTTAGCCGTACAGGCCGGCGAAATTGATGAGGCAATTGTACCTATCGAGAATTCTCTGGAAGGGGCAATTAATATCACCATGGACATGATTGCTATGGATGTAGACCTGCTTATAAAAGCAGAAATGGTCATTCCTGTGAGAGAGAACTTATTGGTTAAAAAGGGGACGAAGCTTTCTGATATAAAATACATTTTATCTCATCCATCCCCTATAGGACAGTGCAGGAAGTATTTGAATGCCAATTTCCCGAATGCTGTTGTAAAGTGTGAATACAGCACTTCAGGGGCGGCAGAAGAAGTTGCGGGCGGGATAGGCGATTCGGCAGCAATAGGTTCAATCATTGCAGCAGATGTCTATGGCCTGGAGGTAGCTGATAAAGATATCCATGATAATGAAAACAACTATACTAGGTTTATAGTAATCGGGAAACAGTGCGGCGCGAAAACCGGATGCGATAAGACTTCTATTGTTTTTTCTACAGAGGATAAACCAGGAAGCCTTTATAGAATACTGGACATATTCAACCTCTGGGATATCAATATGAATAGAATTGAATCAAGACCCGCGAAGAACCAGTTAGGGAGGTATATATTCTTTGTGGACATATCCGGCCACATGGAAGATGAAAACATAAGAGATGCCTTAACCATGGTAAAAAGGAAGACTTCCTTCTATAAATTCCTTGGTTCCTACCCTGAGTATAAATGTAAAATGTTAGAGGATAATTAAAATACAAATTAAATATTTGGCACCTTTGCTTTTTTATAAATTGAACGAGGCAGCTGTTAAAAGAGAATATGGAATGAGCAGCGTTGGGAAATTAGTATTCGAAACAGCCTTAATGGTATAATATTTACCACAATCGAGTTGTTTGCTTTGCAGTTAACGACGTAACATACAGTAAAGCCGTTTAAGTAAAAAAAATTAGTCGGGCTTGAATAACTGTCAACTGCCAACCGTCAATTGTAAACTGGATCTGGGGTGGTAAATGTGGGGTTCTTTGATAAGGAAATAGATATTACCAGAAACATAAAAATAATTGAGTGGCTTAAGAGTGAGCTGCTGATGGATATAGCCAATTTGTACAAGGTATTGGTCAACGGAATGAAGGAGGAAGTTCACGACTCCATATCCGATACGTTGTCTAATATTATATTGATAAGCTATCTCTTGGGCAGGAGACTTGGAATAAGTTATAATTCTATCGAAAACAAGATAGAAAACAAGATAAAGCTTGGACTGTTGGAAAACCATGAAGTGGAAAAATATTATGGAGACCTGTCAGAGCTTACAAAACATTTGAATTCTTCAAGAGTCAGGTCAAAATAAGGCGCAGCTTGCTGCAAGGAGAGAAAAATGGAAAAAAACAAGCGATTCACCGGGATTTTTATTCCCCGTGCCAGTTTTTATCTTTGGATAATATTTTTATTGCTTATAGTAATAGGGTTTCTGGACTTTCGTATCGCAATACCCGGTTTTTTGCTTCTTATTTTTTTGGTCTACTATAATTACAGGTCAAACAGCATAAGACACCGGGAACTGACAAAGTACATAGAGAATCTTACTTTTAACATAGACACTGCGACAAAGGATACCTTGCTCAATTTTCCCATGCCGCTGCTTGTAGTGGAGCTTGACGGCACTATTATTTGGTACAATTCCTCATTCAGGAGGATTTTTGACGAAGAAAACCTGCTGGAAAAGACTATAAGCTCCTTTATAAGTGAATTAAGTCCGGATAACCTTATCAATGATATGACTAATATCTCAAAAGAAATAATTATCAATGAAAGAAACTATTGTGTACTTGGCAACTTTGTCAAGGTTGAAGACAAAAGCGTAGATGACAATTACATACTGCTGCTTTATTTTGTTGATAACACCGAACTTGTTGATATCAGAAAAAAATATGAAGACGAAAAGGCTACCATCGGTCTTATAATGATAGACAATTATGACGACCTTATGCAAAGCACTGCCGACAGTGCCCGCCCGCAGCTGCTTGCGGAAATCGACAAGAGGATCGTACAGTGGCTGGGCTTTACAGACGGCATCATAAAGAAATTCGAAAGGGAAAGGTACTTGATCGTATTCAAAAAAAAGTATCTTAAGGAATTTGAAGATAAGAAATTTGAAATATTGGACAGCATAAAAGAAATTAACGTGGAGAACAAGATTCCTGTAACCTTAAGCCTTGGATTCGGGATCGGCGGCGACACCCTGATAAAGGATTTTCAGTCTGCAGGAGCGGCAATCGACATAGCGCTCGGAAGGGGCGGGGATCAGGTAGTCATTAAAAATGGTGACAGCTTCAGCTTCTTCGGAGGAAGAACAAGAGAACTTGAAAAGCGTACAAGGGTCAAGGCCCGGGTTATAGCGCATGCTCTCAGGGAATTAATCGACCAGTCGCCTGAAGTTATTATAATGGGACACGAAAACGCCGATATAGATTCGATAGGTTCTGCACTGGGGCTTTGCAGGGTTATCAGGAACAGGGAGAAAAAAGCATTCATTGTTTTGAATAAAACAAACAGCACTATCGAAAGTATTGCTGCCAAGCTTGAAAAAGACTCGGAATATGACGGACTTTTCATCAACAGGAATGAAGCCTTGGACAGGATAAATGAAAAAACGCTGCTAATCGTTGTGGATACGCATAGGCCTAATTTCACAGAATGCCCGGAATTACTGAAATACAGCCGGCAGGTTGTGGTTATAGATCACCATAGAAAAGGCGCAGATTTCATTCAGGATGCTGTTCTGACCTATCAGGAGACCTACGCTTCATCTACATGCGAATTGATAACAGAGATACTCCAATACGTAGAAGAGAAAATCAGGCTGAAACCGGTTGAAGTAGAGGCTTTATATGCCGGCATAGTTGTCGATACCAAGAATTTTACTTTCAAAACAGGAGTACGAACCTTTGAAGCTGCATCCTTTCTGAGAAGACAGGGAGTTGATACGGTTGCGGTTAAGCAGTTGTTCCAAAATGATCTCGGAACATATATAAATATATCAAATATCGTAAAAGATGCAGAGCTGATAAATGAGAACATAGCTATATCGGTCTGCCCTCAAAATATTAAGAATGCACAGCTTATTGCCGCGCAGGCCGCAGACCAGCTATTGAACCTGTCGGGTATTGTTGCAGCTTTCGTTTTGAGCTATTCGGGGGATGAAATATTTATAAGCGGCAGGTCTCTAGGCGAATTGAACGTTCAGGTGGTATTGGAAAAATTGGGCGGCGGAGGCCATCTTTCGGTTGCGGGTGCGCAGCTGGAAGGCATAACGATAGAAGAAGCGATAGAAAAGCTAAAATATGCTATAATGGATTATATCGAAAACAACGGAAGTACAAGTACATAATAAGAATTGATAGTGAGGATTCCGAAGATAATACACGGTTCAATAAAATTTGGAGGAATGTTAAATGAAAGTTATATTGAAGCAGGATGTAAAAGGATTGGGCAAAAAAGAAAGCATGCATGAAGTAAGCGACGGCTATGGAAGGAATTTTCTGCTTCCGCGGGGGCTGGCAGTAGAGGCTAATGCTTCAAATCTGAATATTATGAATACAAAAAAGGAAGCTGAAAAATCAAGGAAGGACAGAGAGCTGGCAAATGCCAGGGAAATGGCTCAAAAGCTTAAAAACATAACCGTAGTCATAAAGACAAAGGCGGGGGAAAACGGTAAGCTCTTTGGATCCATTACCAGTAAAGATATTTCGGACAAGCTGAAGAGCGACTTTAAGCTGGACATAGACAAGAAAAAGATTGTTATGGCTGATTCATTGAAGGCGCTTGGCACTACAGAGGTTGAAATCAAGCTGTACCCGGAAGTCAGTGCAAAAATGAATGTCAAGATAGAACAGGAATAAAAAGCAATTGATAATTGACAAATGACAAGTGACAAGTGACAATTTCAGGAATAGGTTTTTTGATTTAATTGTTATATAAGTTGAAAATTATTTATGTACTCAACCGTCGCAAAAATCCTCAGAATCGTTGGATATTTTGCTCGCTTTCGTACTAATTATTTAATTCAACTTATATAGTTATTAATTATTAATTGGAGAAAACTCATGGACATTAGCGCTTTAGGACGTATTCCCCCTCAAAATCTGGAAGCCGAACAATCTGTTTTGGGATCAATGCTTCTGGATAAAGAGGCAATACCGGCGGTAACAGAAATATTAAAAAGCGAGGACTTTTACAGAGAAGACCATCGTGAAATTTTCGAAGCGGTACTGGATCTTTTCGCAAAAGCTGAACCCGTAGATTTAATAACGGTTTCAGAACAGTTGAAACTTAGGGGAAACCTTGACAATGTGGGGGGGCTTGAGTATCTTAGCAATATTGCAACCTCCGTTCCTACAACTGCCAATGTGCGGCATTATGCCAAGATTGTCGAAGAAAAGTCCATATTGAGAAGCCTGATAAGAGTATCAAACGAGATATCAAACATCAGCTACGATGCTTCGGAAGAGGTTGCTGTAGTGCTGGACAGGGCGGAAAAAGGTATTTTCGACATTCTTCAGAAGAGAAATCTTAAAGGTTTTGCCCATATAAAGGATGTTCTTGTAGATGCATTTATGAAGCTTGAAGAACTTTATAACAGTAAGGGAGCTGTAACCGGCATACCGACAGGCTTCAACGACCTGGATTTAAAGACGTCGGGCTTGCAGAATTCCGACTTGATTCTTATAGCTGCCAGACCCGCCATGGGCAAGACGGCTTTTGCGCTGAATATTGCCCAATATGCCGCTGTACATGCACATGTGCCTGTTGCGGTATTCAGCCTCGAAATGGCAAAGGAGCAATTGGTTAACAGGATGCTCTGCAGCGAGGCAATGGTGGACAGTCAGAAGATGAGAACCGGAAAGCTTGAAGATCAGGATTTGCAGAAGCTTGCACGCGCACTGGGACCTTTGTCTGAATCACAGATATATATAGATGATACACCGGGAACATCGATGATGGAGATAAGGGCTAAGTGCAGAAGGCTTAAGCTTGAAAAGAACCTTGGACTTATCATTATAGATTATCTTCAGTTGATGCAGGGAAAGGGCAAGACAGAAAACAGGCAGCAGGAAATATCGGAGATTTCAAGATCGCTTAAAATCCTTGCAAAGGAAATCAATGTTCCTGTAATAACCCTGTCACAGTTGAGCCGTGCGCCTGAAGCAAGAGCAGACCACAGACCTATGCTCAGTGATTTAAGGGAATCAGGTGCTATAGAACAGGATGCCGACTTGGTAATGTTCTTATACAGGGATGATTACTACAATCCCGATACAGAGAAGAAAAACATTGCTGAGGTAATTATAGCAAAACATAGAAGCGGTTCTACAGGTACTGTTGAGCTCGTATGGCTCGGACAATATACAAAGTTCGGCAACCTTGAGAAATTCAGAACCTAATATTTATTTAATTCAAAAAGTATTCTACTAAATGCGGGTAATTGTTTTTCATGATTGAAAAAGTTCTAAATACAATTAAAAAGCACAACCTCATAGAAAATGGGGACAGCGTTGTAGTCGGAGTATCGGGAGGACCTGATTCCATCTGCCTTTTGCATGTTCTCTATTGTCTGTGCAATGAATTGGGCATAAGGATATATGCGGTTCATATCAACCACATGCTGCGAGGCAGCGAAGCCGATATGGATCAGGATTATGTCCGCAGGTTTTGCGCCGACAAAGGGATTCAACTGTTCGAAAGGTCAGTTGATGTCAGGGCTGTTTCAGATGCGAAGGGAATCTCGCTTGAGGAGGCCGGAAGAGAAGCAAGATATCGGGAATTTAGTAATGTTGCTGAAATAACGGGTTCCGGTAAAATTGCTGTTGCACATAATAAAAACGATCAGGCTGAGACCATTCTGATGCACATAATTAGAGGAACAGGTCTTGATGGGCTGAAGGGCATGGAATATAAGCGGGGCAGCGTAATAAGGCCTTTGCTGGATGCTTCCAGGAGTGAAATTGAATACTACTGTGATCAACAAGGCCTGTCCCCAAGGATTGACAGCTCCAACCTTGAAAACATTTATACAAGAAATAAAATCAGGCTCGATTTAATACCATACATTAACAAGCTTTTAGATATTGACATTTCCAACAGCCTTATCAGGATGGCTTCCTTGGTAAGGGATGACAGTATTTATATTGAAGGGTGCGTTAAGGAAGCATATGACGGGTGCGTAGCCGAAAAAGATTCAAATTCAATAATAATGGATATTTCAAAGCTTATCGGCTATGATATATCTATAATGAGAAGAGTAATAAGGAATGCTATAAGAGAGCTTAAAGGTGAGATTAAGGGGATTGAAAACGTACATGTTGAAAACGCATTAGAACTGGCAAGGTTCGGAAGGACAGGCTCCGAGATTCATTTGCCCGGTGGGTTGCGTATAGAAAAATCATACAGCAAGCTTAAGCTTAGAATAGCAAATAATAATAAGAAGCCTTCAAAATTCAACAAAAGAATCAGTATACCGGGAACAACTTCTATTCCTGAAAATGGCTTTACCGTTGAAGCGGAATTGCTAAATGCCGCAGATATTCAAACGGAATTAAAATCATGCAGACAGGATGGCTTTATTCAATTTTTTGATTACGACGCCCTAACGGAGGGCATATATATTAGGAACCGTGAAAATGGCGATATTTTTAAGCCTTTTAAAGCAAAAGGGAAAAAGAAATTGAAGGAGTATTTTATAGATAGCAAGATTCCAAGAGAATTAAGGGATTCTATTCCATTAATAGCCATAGGAAACGAAGCAGTATGGATTATTGGATATAAAATTAGTGATAAATTTAAAGTAACTGAAAATACTAAGTGTGTATTAAAACTTAAATATATATCAAATTGAACCATATTTGAACTATACACTGGAGGTTATTTGTATGCTGAATACCATTGAAGAGGTTTTGGTCTCAAGGGAACAGATCGATCAGAAGGTTAAAGAGCTTGGAAAAAGAATATCCAAGGATTATGAAGGCAAGGATCTGGTTTTGGTGGGAGTGCTGAAAGGAGGTTTCATGTTTATGGCGGATCTCGTAAGGGAGATTACGATTCCTGTCGATATGGATTTCATTGCTGTTTCAAGTTATGGGGATTCTACAAAGTCATCCGGTGTAGTAAGAATCATAAAGGACATTGACGTAACCGTAACCAATAAGCATGTCCTAATCGTTGAGGATCTTGTAGACACGGGGCTTACTCTTAAGCATCTCAAGGAGCTTTTTAAGACAAGGGAGCCTCAGAGTGTAAAAATATGCACTGTATTTGACAAGCCGTCAAGAAGAAAGGTAGATATCGGGGTAGAATATGAAGGTATAGTTGTTCCGGATAAATTTATTGTAGGGTACGGATTGGATTTTGCAGGTAAATACAGAAATTTACCGGACGTATGCGTTTTGAAGTCAACAACATGAAATGAGTTTTAGCCGATTCATAGTTGATAATTTGTATCAATAACTCATAAACATATATTGTAAATAAGAATATACGATTTATTGTTTTTTATATTCGTTTATGTTAATATTATAAAATGTAAAGTTGTAAATATAATCACTATAATAAAAAAGATATTAATTACCAAGGATTGTATACATATGTGGTTTACCATGAGGAGGGAGCTTTTTGAAGTATTTCAGGGGATTAAGTTTTTATATAGTACTTTTTGTTATAATTCTGTTCATATTAATGATGGTAAAAGGTACTGACAACTCTCAGGAGGTTAAATATTCGGATGTAATCAAGGATCTTCAGTCAAGTAAGCTGACTACGGTTGATTTGCAGTCGGATAAAGCAACAATAAAAGTAAAAGGTGATGAAAAAAAATATCTGGTATATATTCCTGACGTTTCTTCATTTGTAAACGAGCTTAATACAGCTATAAAAAACAAACAGGATATTAAGGTTTCGTTCCATCCGCCGGCTCAAGCGCCATGGTGGGTTGCGATTCTTCCTACTGTCGGACTGATAGTTATATTTGTACTGTTCTGGGTATTCTTCCTTCAACAGTCTCAAGGCGGCGGCGGCAGCAGGGTAATGTCGTTCGGAAAAAGCAGAGCCAAGATGAATACGGATGATAAGAGAAAGATTACCTTTGGGGATGTGGCCGGAGCAGACGAAGAAAAAGAAGAGCTTAAGGAAATAGTTGAGTTCCTGAAGCAGCCCAAGAAGTTCGAAGAGCTGGGTGCAAGAATACCTAAAGGAGTGCTTCTTGTAGGACCTCCCGGCACAGGTAAGACTTTGCTCGCTAAAGCTGTTTCGGGTGAAGCAGGTGTTCCGTTTTTCAGCATAAGCGGATCTGATTTCGTTGAAATGTTTGTCGGTGTAGGAGCTTCAAGGGTAAGGGATCTATTTGATCAGGCAAAGAAAAATTCCCCTTGTATAGTATTCATAGATGAAATTGATGCTGTCGGAAGACATAGAGGTGCCGGTCTTGGCGGCGGTCATGATGAACGTGAGCAGACGCTTAACCAACTGCTTGTTGAAATGGACGGTTTTGGTATAAATGAAGGAGTAATCATTCTTGCAGCTACCAACAGGCCTGACATACTGGATCCTGCTCTTTTAAGACCGGGTAGATTTGACAGACGTGTAGTAGTCGGACTTCCGGACATAAAGGGAAGAGAACAGATACTTAAGGTTCATGCCAAAGGGAAGCCTTTAAGCGATGATGTTAAAATGGACGATCTGGCAAAAAGTACTCCCGGGTTTACGGGTGCCGACCTTGAAAACCTTTTGAATGAAGCTGCTCTTTTAACAGCCCGAAAGGGAAAAAGGCATATTTCCATGGAAGAAATCAAAGAGGCAACCTTTAAGGTTGTTGTGGGTCCGGAAAAGAGAAGCAGGGTAATGAGCGAGGAAGAGAAAAAGCTTACTGCATATCATGAGGCTGGTCATGCTATTGCTGTCAGAGTAGTATCTACAACAGATAGAGTTGATAGGATCTCAATAATACCTTCAGGTATGGCAGGAGGTTATACATCCCATAAGCCTGATGAGGATAAATGGTATAAGACTAAATCTCAGCTGCTTGAATCCATAGTTATTGCACTCGGGGGCAAAGCTGCTGAAGAAGTGGTAATTGGTGAAGTAAGCACCGGAGCCTACAGTGATTTAAAACACGCAAATGGCGTTGCAAGAAATATGATAACAAAATACGGCATGAGTGAAAATCTCAGTAATATGATCTTTGGAAATGAAAACGATGAAGTCTTTATCGGCAGAGATTTTGCCCAAGCCAGGAATTACAGCGAAGAGGTTGCTGCAGAGATTGACAGGGAAGTTAAAAGCATTATCGATAATGCATATCATAGAACTATAAGCATGCTGAAGGAAAATATCAACAAGCTGCATAAAGTTGCTGAAGCACTTCTGGAAAAAGAGAAGCTTGAGGGCTTAGAGTTTGAAGAAATATTCAATAATGCATAATAAAGCTAAAGGCCTCTGTGAGGAGGCCTTTTTTAAAATTAATGCTTGACTGCAAATTTTCAATATAATATAATTGAAAATGACAAATAAATACAAATTGATCTTATCACGAGAGGTGGAGGGACTGGGCCCTATGAAACCCGGCAACCGGCTAAATGCATCGGTGCCAATTCCTACAGGATGACTGTATCCTGAAAGATGAGAAGCGATAATAACCTCTTCTCAAAGAGGTTTTTTTATTGCATAAGTACATGACATCTTTATCAAGGATATTAGTTAACGAATTTATATTAGGAGGAATATGTAATGGCAAAAAGACTATTTACTTCAGAATCAGTAACAGAGGGACATCCGGACAAAATTTGCGATCAGATATCAGATTCTGTTTTGGATGCGATTTATGCGCAGGACCCTATGGCTAGGGTAGCGTGTGAAACAGCTGTAACAACCGGACTTGTTTTGGTAATGGGAGAAATTACGACAAACTGCTACGTAGACATACCTAAAATAGTGAGAAATACTATTAAGGAAATCGGTTATGACAGGGCAAAATACGGATTCGACAGTGAAACATGTGCTGTAATTACTTCAATCGATGAACAGTCGCCAGACATTGCGATGGGGGTTAATAAGGCATTGGAAGCCAAGAAAGGTGAAATGACCGATGAGCAGATAGAAGCTATTGGTGCCGGAGACCAGGGAATGATGTTCGGTTATGCATGTAATGAAACTCCTGAATTGATGCCGATGCCAATATCTCTTGCGCATAAGCTCGTTAAGAGGCTGAGTGATGTAAGAAAGAATGGAACCCTCAGCTATTTGAGACCTGACGGCAAATCCCAGGTAACTATTGAATATGATGATGATAAGCCTGTAAGGGTTGATACCGTTGTAATCTCAAGCCAACACAGTCTTGATGTCGATCACGACACGATTGAAAAGGATATTATAGAGCAGGTTATTAAACCTACTTTACCGTCTGATTTGGTAGACAGCAAAACAAGATTTCTTGTAAATCCTACGGGTAGGTTTGTTGTCGGCGGGCCGCAGGGTGACTCCGGCTTGACAGGAAGAAAGATCATAGTTGATACCTATGGGGGCTATGCAAGGCATGGAGGCGGCGCATTTTCAGGCAAGGATCCCACAAAGGTGGATAGATCTGCGGCATATGCAGCACGTTATGTAGCAAAGAACATAGTTGCCGCAGGCTTGGCAAAGAAATGTGAAGTCCAGTTGGCATATGCAATAGGCGTTGCAAAGCCGGTATCAGTGCTAATCGACACTTTCGGAACCGGAGTTATTAGTGAAGAAAAAATATCGGAGCTGGTACAGAAGAATTTTGATCTCAGGCCGGCAGGGATAATACAGCAGCTTAACCTTAGAAAGCCGGTATACAAGCAAACAGCAGCATACGGACACTTCGGAAGGACAGATATAGACCTTACATGGGAAAGAACCGATAAGGCAGAAAAATTAAAGATGGATGCAGGGCTGTAAACGGCTAGTCAAAAGGGATTTGAGGGGGCTCAAATCCCTTTTGTGTATTGTTTTATATTCTCCATATTTACAGTCCCATCTATGAAAGAAAAAAATCAGAAAAACTACCCATATGAATTTAACGAGGGTAATTTTTTGCGTTATTTACCTATATAGAATTGACATGGGTAAAAATTAGCTAGAAGTGTTGGAGATTAAGGAAAAGCTGCCTAAAATATATTCAAAGGAATTAATTAAGCTGCTGTTCTACGAGTTTTATACAAAAACCGTCTATATTGAAAGGGGCTTATCTGTAACAAGAAAGACAGCGGTTAATTACCTATCTTCTCTTGAAAAAGAGGGATTTCTTACTTCTGAGAAAATAGGTAAGGAGCGGATTTATCAAAACAAAAGACTGTACGATTTGGTTAAGTACGGTCAATGAGAGGTGTTTTTGGTGGGGCACGAATAGTTTTAGTAATAATTCACAGGTTATTCCATTTACACTATAAAATTTTAATTCCCCCGAATTCGAGGGAAATAAAAACGAGGCATTGAAATAGTGATACCTTATTACTGTTTAGTTATTTCCACGGGAGTCGGAAAATTCCTTTGAATATCTTAATAATACATCATCCTTAATGGCTTTATGTCTGCTATTCATGTTATCACTATCATTATCTATGTTAAATCGCCCGTTTGACATATTTATTACACAATAGTCGCCCACATCGTTTTTTTTAAGATAAATGACATAGTTTGTGCCTTTTTCCATAGGCTTATATCCCTCGATCTCCAAAATCCTCTTACCATTGTTGTCATCAATAAGGGTTAAGGGCTCTAGAACATCAAGTATATTTCCTTTTTTAATATTTAATCCTGCTGTCTTTTTAATTATATTTTTTATTTTGAATTTTGTCAGAGTATAAAAATCTGCTAGTATTCCGTCTGAATAATTATTCACGTGTTTACTATCTTCAAAATTGTCTACAGGTGAACCGTATAAAATTAGGTCAGCAGCAATGCTCATTTTCGTTTCTGAGTCATATCCAGCATAATTGCCTTCAACAATTATCTCTTTTATAGGGTCAGAGTTGTTATGTATCTTGAAAAAGTAAACTCCTCCTATGGTTGCAAGACACAATAAAAAGATGCCTAGGGATATTATTGCTATACGGATCTTTATTTTCATCTAAACCCCTCCACGTATACTAATTTTACCATATATGCTAGGCAAAAACACTTATTATTGTGCTACGAAAAAGGAAAATCTTTTTGAGAATAAAAAATGGCACTGAACATTTAATCAGTGCGCTATTTATATACTTTATAAAATTTAATTTTACTCCGAGTCTATTTCCATCAGCTGAGCAAATCTATTATAAAAACGCTCGGATTATTCAGCAGGTTAATTTCATAGGGTTGCAGAATAGGGGGTCCGTCATTTCTGGCAATAACCATTACTTTTGGTCTTATAGACATGTTCTTGTTGCTCTCTATTACGCTGCCGATTTCTCCCGTGTTAAGAAGCACTATTGATCCTTCGGGATATACGGCAATATTTTTTATAAAAACCTTAGCTATTTCCGGGTCTATCAGGATTGAAGAATTCCCAAGTATGTATTCGGCGGCCTCATGGGGAAGGTCACGCTTTTTGTACACCCTGTCTGCAGTTAAAGCATCATATATATCTGCAACCGTAACTATCCTGGAAAGCTTATCAATCTGATAATTGCTCAACCCTAAAGGATAACCTGTTCCATCCCATTTTTCGTGGTGCTGTATGGCGATATTTGCTACACGCTTATTAAGACCGTCGGTGTTGGTTATAATTTCATGACCGTATATAGAATGGAGTTTCATAATATGAAATTCGTCATCGGTAAGCTTACCCGGTTTCAGAAGTATCTCCAAAGGAATTTTGCATTTCCCGACATCATGCAATATTGCGCCGACTCCCAATTCTGTAAGCTCTTCCTTAGAAAGCCCCATGTTTTTTCCTGTAATAACAGAATAAATGCAGACATCAACAGAATGCAAAAAAGTGTAATTGTCGATATCTCTAATACCGGTCAATTGCATAAATACTGACTCATTATTCATCACTTTATGGACGATGTCGTTAACAGTATCCTTTACAGTAACAATATCAAGTGCTTTTCCTTCCCGGACACTTGTAAGTACTGACTTGATAGTGGTGAAAGCTTCAGCGTATACTTTTTCCTCACTTATGTCAGACAATGGGACTGCTTCTCCTTCTTCGACATAAACATATGGGATTTCGAAGAGTTCCATTTTTCTTATGTATCTGGGTTTAATAATAAAACCTGTTAATAGAAGCAGCCTGCCGTCATTTAAGTAAACATCTTTTGCAAGTTTCATGCCGGGTTTCAGGTCGCAAACTGCTAATTGCTTCATAGGTAACCTCCTTGCTTCAGATGTCGCTAATTAACTCCATTAATATCTAAGTTGAAAAAATATGATTCATTCGGTTCCTGGTATGCAATTCTGTATAAGTTATTTAATTCATTTAATATAGAAAGAAAAAGACCGCCTTTTCTTTCAATAAGCCAATCTTAAGAATGATTACCTAATTTATAAATTATATATTCGACAGTTTTTTTCAAAATCCTGCAAATTATTGTTTAAAAAATAGAATACAGAAATGGAAGAATTGCCAATATGTGTATCCAAGCCTCCGGTAACAGTTGAAGCACAAAAATCATAATATGCAGTATGGCACTGCTTACGGAGGGATAAGGATGATTGCGGTCTGTACTGAAATATTTACTTATCTGCTTGCAATTTACGGGGCCTTTGCCCTTATATCAAGCATTACATATTCAATACGTCTCAGAACAATAAATAGCAATACTGACGTCAAATTGGTTTTAATGGTAAGAAATCAGGAAAACACTATTGAAGGGACCGTAAGGGATATTTTTTCAAAGCATATTGTAGAAGATATTACACCCGGTGAAAAGCTGGCTATAATTGATATGGGGTCAACAGACCAAACTCCCGATATGCTTGAAAAACTTGAGGACGGCTATTGCATTCAGGTGTACAAAGAAAGAGAAAAGGATAGGATATTTGAAACATTCAGGAAGACAGGCGAAGGCTGATTTTATTTATATCAATCAGTCTTTTCTTTTATTGAATACTATTTTAAGATATACTTATATTGTTTGGTGGTGGACCTTACTTCATATTTACTTAAGGATGAATGTATGATAACGCTTGAAGGTACTGTGGAAGAAATTATTTATTCAAATGAGATAAACGGATATACAGTGTGCGAAATAAAGTCTCCTGAGGAAAATGTTACGGCAGTGGGCTACATGCCCTTCATCAATATTGGTGAAACAATAAGGGTGACCGGCAATTGGGTTACTCATCCTGACTATGGTGAACAGCTAAAGGTTGAGACTTATGAAAAGCTGCTTCCGGAAAGTGCGAATGCTATTGAAAAATATCTTGCATCCGGCGTGATTAAAGGTATAGGGCCGGCTACTGCCAGAAAGATAGTGGAGAAATTCGAAGAGAACACTCTTGAAATTATAGGTTCCCATCCGGAAAAGCTTTCGGAAATAAAGGGTATAAGCTATGATAAGGCAATAAAAATAGGACAGGCCTTCAATGAACAAAAAGGGCTGAGGTCTGTTGTTATGTTTTTTCAGGAATATGGAATAGGACCTGTTTATTCGGCAAAAATATACAAAGCCTTTGGAGATAAGACCATTGATGAAATAAAAGCGAACCCGTACAAGCTTTCCGATGAAATATTCGGAATAGGTTTCAGGAAAGCAGACAGGATCGCACAAAATATGGGGATCGACCCTGCATCAAAATACCGCATCAGAAGCGGCATCAGGTATGTTTTGTCTCAGGCAGCGGTAAACGGACATTCATATTTGCCGGAGGAAAGGCTCAAAGAATATACATCGGACCTTTTGGAAGTCAATGTGACAGATATAGGTGATGCACTTGTATCGCTGACGATAGATAAGCTTATAAGCGTACAAAGAGATAATCAAATCAATAAGGTGTTTCTAAGCGCTTATTATCAGGCAGAAGCAAATGTGTCAAGGAAGCTTGCCGAATTGTCCTGTACCGGCTTTGAACTGAATGAGCTGGAGATTGACAAGAATATTGAAGAGATACAGACAATACAGGGAATCAGCCTTGCCGACAAACAGAAAACTGCGATAAAGGAAGCTTTACTTAATGGGGTAACGGTTATAACAGGCGGTCCCGGTACTGGAAAGACTACTATAATTAAGAGTATAATAAGCCTTTTGGAGATGAATGGATGCGGGTTTGCGCTTGCTGCTCCAACAGGCCGTGCAGCAAAGAGAATGTCGGAGGCCACCGGCTACGAGGCTAAAACCATACACAGACTTCTTGAGATAGGGTATATGGGTGCAGACAATGAGACAGTCTTCATGCGGGACGAAAGCAACCCTATTGAAGCTGATGTAGTGATAATAGATGAAATGTCAATGGTAGATATCATTCTTATGAATAGTCTGCTTAAGGCGGTAACCTCCGGCAAACGCCTTGTTCTTGCGGGGGACGTAGACCAATTGCCCTCTGTTGGGGCGGGTAATGTGCTTAAGGATATTATTGACAGCAGTATGTTAAAAACGGTCAGACTGACTGAGGTATTCAGACAAGCTGCTGAGAGTATGATTATAACGAATGCCCATCGGATAAACAATGGGGATATGCCTTATCTAAATGTAAAGGACAAAGATTTTTTCTTTCTTCAGAGAAATACCGGAGACAGCCTTGTGCGGACTGTTGTTGAGCTATGCAGTAAAAGGCTTCCGGCGTCTTACGGATATGATCCGATAAGACATATACAGGTTCTGACACCAACCAAAAAGGGAGTAATAGGCGTCACAAATCTTAACATTGAGCTCCAGAAGGCTCTTAATGCACCGGACAGGCATAAAAGCGAAAAGCTGTATAGGGACTTTGTTTTTCGCGAAGGTGACAGGGTTATGCAGATAAAGAACAATTATAACCTCAGGTGGGTAGACTCAGCCTCAGGTGGGAATACAGAAGGCCTGGGGGTTTTTAACGGGGATACGGGTATAATAAAGCAAATAGATAATGAAGAACAGAAAGTCATAGTGCAATTCGAAGATGAGAAGACAGTAGAATATGATTTCGGCATATTGGATGAGATTGAACCGGCCTATGCCATAACTATACACAAAAGTCAGGGCTCCGAGTTTCCGGTCGTGTTAATGCCTGTTTTCCCGGGGCCGCAGATACTTATGACCAGAAACCTGCTTTATACGGCGGTAACAAGAGCGAAAGACCTCGTAATACTTGTGGGAGCAGCGAATACATTAAACGAAATGATTCTGAATAAAAAAGAAATGCTGAGATATTCGGGGCTTTCGGATAAACTCAGAAAGTGTTTTCTTGGAATAGCCGAATTATAGCGGCTATTGTGCATTCATCATAAAGTCGAAAACTGTTTTGCCGATCTCGAGCTTTATGTTTTTGACTGTATCACTATCAACCTCCAGTTTCTCTATGACATAATCGGTATAGTCATTAAAAGTTACTACCGGAAAGGGAGATTTTCTTGTAAAAGTTGCTTCTCCATCCGGTATGGAGTACTTATCGTCCGTATAAGAAAATTTTACTCTGTAATTTGGATCCAATGACTCATTTTTATCAACTTTTCCTTTGTACATAAGTAAATTTACCCCCCTGTGATAGAGTTTAACCGATATTGAAAATTCAAATATATTCTAACAAAAAAAGTGCTTTATAACAATATCCCAATATGATTGATTTATGTGTCAGGCATGTTATAAAATGTAAATGGTGATAATATGATAGAAAGTCTCATAAAGCTTGTTTTTCCCCCAAAATGCATTTTTTGCGGTACTTTGCTCAGTCCGGATTCCGGTTTGGAAATCTGCGGTTCCTGTTATGACAGAATACCGTTTATAAGCATTAGCCATGAAAAATTGTTAAAGACATACGGCTGTTTGGATGCTGTGATTTGTGTATGTGAGTATTCCGGCATAGTAAAGGAATCGCTCATACGTTATAAATTCTTCGGCAAATCTTCTTATTACCGGACTTTTGCAAAATTATTAGCTCAGAAAGCAAAAAAAATGACAAATTATCGCGAATTTGATATAATTATAAGTGTACCTCTTCATAAAGACAGAGAGAAAAAAAGGGGATACAATCAATCCCTCCTGATTTCTAAGATTCTTGGAAGAGAAACAGGTATCAGAGAAGAACCCAATCTGCTTAAGCGCATAAGAAGTACAAACAGCCAGAGTCTTTTGTCAAAGGATGAGAGATGCTTAAATGTCAAAGGGGCTTTTTCAGTAAACGAGACTGCTGAATTAAATGATAAATCCATACTTCTCGTTGACGATGTAATGACAACCGGCTCAACTTTGGAGGAATGTGCAAGGGTCTTGAAGAATTCCGGTGCCCGAAATGTAACGGCTGCGGTAATAGCATCGGGAAGAAAATTTTAAATGGGGGGTTATAGCTATGCCGGATATAAGAAATTGCAGAAGGTGTGGGAAGATTTTCAATTATATCGGAGGAGCTCCTATATGTCAGGTCTGCAAGGATCAGGATGAAGAGGACTTTAAGAGGGTAAAGGAATTTTTGTACAAGTACCCCGGAGCCAGTATGACGGAAGTGTCTACAGCTTTGGATATAAGCGTTGAACAGATTACAAAGTACTTAAAAGATGGACGTCTTGAAATCATAAACGATGACGGAAACCTCATTCTTGAATGTGAGAGCTGCGGCAAAGCGATTAAAACCGGAAGGTTCTGTAATGAATGCGCTAATGGGCTTGCCAAGGACCTCCAATCTACAGCAAGCAGAATCGCCGGAACTATTAAGCCTCCTGCTCCGGAGACGGATAGGAAGGCTATCGGAATGCGATACCTGAATAAGGATGACAAAAAATAACTAAAATTAATAGATATGACGATATAATTCTCAGGTAGCTCAAAGCTGCCTGAGAATTTTTTGTTTGTGAAACACGCAGAGGTATATGTTTAAAATTGTAAGGACCTGCCCTCCTTGAAATTTTATTAAATACATATAAATAATTTTACGGAAATACCGATAATATTTATGAGGGAAATAAACGACGACACAATATGGTGGCATAAGCAGAACCTCTGCAATAAAGCTGAACAGATAGATAAGATAATTAAGCTATTATTTTTTGAAGGATGAGTGGTTTTTATGAAAATTTGGGGAGACATACCAAGGGTTTCAGGTGTCTATGACAAACAGAAAAATGTCAATAGGGTTGATAAGACCAGCGGGGTGAGCTCAAAAAAGGATGTCATATCCATATCAAACCAGGCAAAGGATTTTCAGACTGTGATGAAGGCAGCCAGGGATGTTCCGGATATACGAACTGATATTGTAAACGATCTAAGCGTAAAATACGAATCGGGCAAATATGATGTGAACGGAAATGAGATAGCGGATAAGGTCTTAAAATCAATAATTGACCAGAAGGTGTAGCAACTCGCGGGATAATGTCATTATCCCGCTTTTCACACTAGGATAAGGGTGGTGCAAAGCTTGGATGCACAAATGATAAACGAACTGATGTCTATTCTTGAACAGGAAGCCAGAGTCTTCGATGATGTGCTGAGGATATCAAAAAATAAGACAGACCTCATTACAGGCGGAAAAGTAAACGAACTGGAAAATATAGTGAAACTGGAACAGGCTCTTGTATTGCAAATGGGCAGGCTTGAAAACAGGCGTGAAGAACTTGTGTCACAGATTTCCGACCAGATCAAAGTAAAGCCTTCTGAGATTACTATTAGTCAAATAGCCAAGCTGTTGAAGAATGACCAGACAGATAAGCTTACAAAGCTTCAAAACAGAATTAATAATCTTATTAATGAATTGAAAAATACAAATGATTTAAATTCGAAACTAATTAAGAATTCACTCGAATATATTGATTTTTCCATTAACCTTATGGCTGGAATGGGGCCTGTAAACAACAATTACGGAAGCACGGGCCAGATAGACACTGCAAAGAAACGTAATTTTTTTGATATGAAGCTATAAAATCGAATTATAATAGAATTCCATAAAGAGTACAGCTTTAAAATTCATGAAGTGGTTCAGGTGAGGTGAGAAACAAATGGGTGTAAGTTTTGCCAGTTTTGAAATACCGCGTTCGGGCTTGACTGTCAGTCAACGTGCTTTGGAAGTAATAAGCCATAACATAGCTAATGTCAACACTCCGGGTTATGTAAGGCAGCAGGCTATGATAACTACTGGAGCTTACACGAATGAAGTCAGCAAGTACGGAACATATCAGCTTGGATTGGGTGCCGATATACAGCAGATAAGACAGATAAGAAATGTATTCCTCGATAATATATACAGGCAGGAAAATACTACACTCGGGTATTGGGAATCTAGAAATAAGACTTTTCAGGATGTTCAGGCAGTTATTGGCGACCCCATGGGATCCGGGCTTCAGGATTCGATGAATCAGTTCTGGGATTCATGGCAGGAACTCTCAAAGGACCCGGACAGCCTTACAGTGAGGGCCCTTGTCAGGCAGAGAGGCGGAGCCCTTGTACAGCAGTTCAATCACATGGGCGAACAGCTTGACAAGCTTCAGGAAGATTTAAATTCTGAAATATGCGTACGCATAGGTGAAGTAAATCAAATTACATCACAAATTGCAAATTTGAATCTTCAGATTCTGTCAACAGAAGTCTCAGGTGATACTGCCAATGATTACAGGGATCAAAGAAATGTACTTGTAGATAGACTGACCAAACTTGTAAATGTTGATGTCACTGAGATGCAGGATGGTCAGCTTTCGGTAACCCTAGGGGGGTACTTCCTTGTGAACAAGGGAATAAGCACCGACCTATATCCGGCTGAAAGTCAGGTAGGGGGCCTGTTCGTAGCGCCTAAACTAAAAGGTACAAATATAGAAGTTCCTTTGAAAAACGGAATAATAAAGGGCTTAATGGAATCCAGGGGAGAGGTTTTCGGTGCAACGGGAAGTGTTGAAAACGGCACTCCAAACACCAAAGTTGACATAGTATTTGCTGTTGATGTATCGGATAGCAGTGCAGCCTATTTGACAAATATAAAGAACAATATTTCTTCATATATCAGCGATCTACAGAAAAAAGGCCTGGATTTCAATCTAAGACTTGTTACCTATGACGGAACAGGCGTACTTACAAATACAAGCTATGGAAACGATGTTTCGGCTGCAACAGGTTTTCTTGGCGGTATAAACAGTATGACGCCATCAGGCGATACCGGTGAAAATTTTGGCAGCCTGGCTGCAGCGTTGGGTTCAATCGCTTATAGGGAAAATGCCAATAAATATGCAGTTGTCTTCACAAATGAAAGCATAGACGGGAATGGTACAGTGACTTCAGACGCGACAGTTGACGGATACATTAAAACTTTAAGTGATGCCGGCATTAAGACATCCATTGTAACAAACACTATTGATTATACAAACGGCGATGCAGGGGAGAGGGGCTGGAACAGTATTTCGGAGGGAACAGGCGGCAGTCTTTATGATATAAACACTGCGGCTGCCGATTATACCGGACTGCTGAAAAATATAACTTCGGACATAAATACAGATGTAAACAAGAGGATAAGTGTAATCGAAGAAAGTAATAATATCATATCAGATGTGAGGAAAAGGCTGAACGCATTAATCAATGTAATGGTGCGTGAGATTAACAATCTTCATATGAGCGGCAAGACGCTCAACGGAAATGACGGCAGTGAGTTCTTCTGTGCGATAAATTCTGCTTACCCGATGGAGATGGGAAATATAAAATTAAATGATAACTTGAATAACCTGAATAATCTGGTTGCTTCCGTAAACGGTCAAAAGGGTGACAACACCATAGCCCTTCGAATAGCTAATCTGAGAAATAATCAGATCGTGCAGGACGCAAAAGGAATTCTAAGCATGGATGACTATTACCAGTCCATCATATTGGCGGTCGGTACTGGCGGCTCGGAAGCACAAAACATAGCTGAAAACCAGCAGAAGCTTGTACATGCCGCAGATTCAAACAGACAGTCGATTACAGGCGTTTCCATGGATGAAGAAATGTCAAACATGATGAAATTCAAATATTCTTATGATGCGGCTTCAAGAGTAATCAATGCGATTGATGTAATGCTGGATACGGTTATATCCAAAACAGGTCTGGCGGGAAGGTGATGAACAATGAGAGATAGCTTTTTCGGATTGAATGTGGCACTGAGAGGCCTATATACAGCACAAAGAAATATGGACATCGTTAACCACAATCTAAATAATGTCAACACCCCCGGATACTCAAGGCAGCAGGGTGTTCAGGTCGCATCACAGCCTTTGGCTATTTATGACGGCACCGGAATGGTTGGAACAGGTTCCGATGTCATTGGTATAAACCGGGTCAGGGATGAATACCTTGATTTTAAGTATTGGAGTGAAAGCGTCTCGTATGGTGAATGGAACATAAAAAGCACTCAGCTGTCGGAAATTGAGGCTACCTTCAATGAACCTTCGAACAGCGGTTTCAATACGATTATGAACGAATTCTATTCTGCAATGCAGGAGCTTGCAAAGGACCCCAGCAGTTCTGCAACAAGAGCTCTGGTTCAGCAAAAGGGTGTTACGGTAGCCAAATACTTTAACAGTGTTGCTAACCATTTTGAGAAAATGCAGACAGATATAAATTATACGATTAATACAAAGGTGTCCGAAGTCAACTCGCTGGCAACACAGATACAGCAATTGAACAAACAGATATATACGGCTGAGCTTGACGGAAGCACTGCAAATGATTTGAGAGACCAGCGGACAGCCCTTATAGACAAAATGTCGAAAATCGTTAACATAGAAGCGAACGAAGTTGTAGCAGGCAAACTTCCCAATGGCAAGGACGATAAGCACCTTGTAATTACAATAAGCGGCAAGGCTATTATAGATCACTTCAATATAAGCAAGCTTGCAGTTACACAGCGAAAGACCAAAATGAATGCTGGGGATGTGGACAACCTTTACGAGGTTGGATGGGAAGACGGAAACAAGCTTGAAATTAAAGGCGGAGAATTAAAAGGCTATCTTGATATAAGAGACGGCAATGACGGGGCTGCAGTAAGTTCTGAATACACCGGGCTGCAAAGCAGCAGTCCCATGTATAAAGGGATACCCTTTTATATGAGTAAGCTGAACCAATTTGTCAGAACTTTTGCAAAGACAATTAACGAAGGACTTGACCAGGATACTAACGGGGATGGCGTTTTAGAACACTTACCGGGCCATGCGGATGGCTACAGGCTTGATTCTACATCGACAAGCTCTCCAGCGGGAATTAGGTTCTTTACAATGATGGATGGCCTTGGCGGTAACTTGAGTACCAGTGAGTTCTTGGCTTCCGACGGAGCAACAGTTTCCGACAAGTATAGCAATATTACGGCTAAAAACTTTGCGGTAAGTAAAGATATACTTTCCGACATGAATAATATTTCGACCTCTTCGATAGGCGGGCAAAAAGGAAATATTGATGTGCTCAATTCTTTGATAGCTATGAGGCACAATACTCATATGTTTGAAGAAGGCGCACCTGAGGACTTTATGAAATCGCTTGTGGCAACGCTCGGAATAGATGCCCAACAGGCGGAAAGACTGACAAGCAACCAGCAGACAATAGTGCAGCAAATCGACAATCGCAGGACTTCAACCTCAGGAGTATCCATAGACGAAGAAATGGCAAACCTGGTTAAATACCAGCAGGCGTACAGTGCCGCAGCAAGAATGATAACAACCATGTCCGAAGTATACGATACATTGGTTAATAAGGTTGGGGTTATTTGAGAAAACTAAAAAATGAGTTTAATCATATTTTTCCGTATTTTTAAGGGGGAAAAGGAATTATGAGAATAACAAATAATATGCTTATAAACAACATGATGAATCAAATTGGAAACAATCTGACGAGGATGAGCAAATATCAGGACCAACTTGCTTCAGGCAAAAAGATACAGGTTCCTTCCGACGATCCGGTCGTTGCGGCGCGTGCGCTTAAATTAAGAACCGATGTAGCTGAAGTTACTCAATATCAAAGCAACGTCAAGGATGCACAGTCCTGGCTGGATATCACAGAAACAACTCTCGGACAAATCGGTGATGTTATACAAAGGGCAAGAGAGCTCGCTGTTCAGGCAACAAACGGTACAAACACACCTTCCGATACGCAGAAAACGCAGGCGGAGATTCAGCAGCTTAAAAACCAGATTGCACATCTGGCCAATACTACATATGCAGGAAGATACATTTTTTCCGGATACCAGACTGATAAGCCTGTAATGGACTCTTCAGGCAACTATACAATATCGGTAAACAACAATGAGGGAATAAAATTTGAAATAGGTGTCGGCGACGATATTCTTGTAAATGTTACAGCGGGGGATGTTTTTAACGGCGTCGCAGGCACAAGCGCAGCGGCAGGTGCACCGCCTGCTAACGGCATGATCAGTCATTTTGACAATTTTATTAGTGCTTTGACCACTTCAAATACAGCCGGATTAAGCCAGGCAATAACGGACATGGAATCCGATCTTCAAAATGTACTACGTGTGAGGGCTGACATCGGGGCCAGACAGAATAGGCTTGAGCTGACTTCCAACAGGCTTGACGATGACGCCCTTAATTTTACAAAACTTATGAGTGATAATGAAGATGTTGATATGGCATCCACCATAATGAATCTATCGAATGAAGAAAATGTCTATAAGGCTTCCCTTTCCGGAGGCGCAAGAATTATACAGCCATCGTTGGTAGATTTCCTGAGATAGTGGTATAATAGGAGTATAGTTTGCCACGGAAGGTGATTCTATATGCTGGAAATCAATCAAACCTATGCAAGGATAGGCGTTGAACGCACTCCTGAAAGCCTGTCTATAGAGACTCGAACTGCGCGATTGGAGCTCCATCAGAAGCATGCACAGGTAAATGTCCATACTGACATGCCCAGGGTTGAGATCGATAATTATCCTGCTTTTGCAAGTGCAGGACTAAGAAATAACGGAGATATAATAAGAGCTGCAGCCCAAAAGGGATATCAAAGGCTTATGGTTTTCATCGAGAAAAAAACTTCTGATGGGCACCAAATGGCAGCAATAGAAAATAAAACAAATGCAATTGCGGAGATAGCCAGAAGAGACTCGTTTGATGAAGAAAAACCGGGCTTCGATTATCCTCCGAATCCGGGACCCAATATAACCGTCCGCGGCGGAGTGCAGTTTGATCCCCTTGAGAATGGGGCCGGTACTACAAATGGGGTCGAGGGTGAATTTGTCCCCAATGAGATCAATATTAATTTTACTCCTGCACAGATAAAAGTGAATTTACAGCAATATGCATCGATAAATATCAGATACCAATCTGAAAAAGTAGATACTTATATATAATTTCTGGAGGGAAGAAAATGATTCTAAAGACAAGGCATTTTGGAGAAATTGAAATTGATGACAGTTTGGCTGTCACATTTGAAGATGGTTTGCCGGGATTTGAAAAAGTAAAGAAGTTCGCCTTTATTTATCAGGAAGACGATACTTTATTTGCGTGGATGCAGAGCATAGATGAGCCTAATTTGGCATTTGCAGTAGTTGACCCTTTTTCAGTTAAAAAGGATTATGATGTTCTAATTGATGACGAAACCTTAAGAAGATTGGAAATAGAAAATAGTGAAGATGTTCAGGTTTTCGCCATTGTTGTAATACCTGACGATATTAAGAAGATAAGCATGAACCTCAAAGCTCCGGTAATTGTCAACAGGAAGAAAGGCAAGGGTATGCAAAGAATCCTTGACACGGATAAGTATAGTGTGAGACACTATATACTAGATGAACTCCAAGGACAGGGGGTAGCTGAAAATGCTGGTTCTGACAAGGAAGAAAAATCAGTCAATCGTACTAAATGATAATATTGAGATTACTGTTATAGATGTTCAAGGCGATCAAGTCCGTATAGGAATCAATGCTCCCAGAAATGTCTCTATATACAGGAAGGAAATCTTTTTAGAGATACAGGAAGAAAATAAAAAGGCTGCTGATATTAAGAATATTTCGCTGGGAGACTTATTAAAAGAAAAGAAAGATTAAATTTTTATAACAGGGTTAAGCTACAAAAAAAGACACAGATGAACGTGTCTTTTTTAATTGGGAAACTTACCGTAGCAAGTGTTCCAAATGTAAATGAGGCTTGATGTAACAGAAAAAATTTTTTTTTTGTCTTTTTTATATAAAAAAAGCAATTTGGTATTAATTATTCAGACCCTATAACCGATAAATTATTTGTAAAGATTAAATGGGAACGGAATCCCATTATAAATTATCAAGGAGGAATATTAAAATGAGAATCAATAACAACATAATGGCAATGAATGCCCACAGACAGTTGAAGGTTAATAGTTCAGGACAGGAGAAGTCTCTTGAGAAGTTGTCCTCAGGTTACAGAATTAACAGAGCTGGGGATGATGCAGCAGGCCTTGCGATCTCAGAAAAAATGAGAGGACAGATCAGAGGACTTCAAATGGCGTCAAAAAACTCTCAGGATGGGATCTCGTTGATACAGACTGCAGAGGGCGCATTGGCTGAAACGCATTCAATTCTTCAAAGAATGAGGGAGCTTGCTGTACAGGCGGCAAACGATACTAATGTAACTGCTGATAGAACAGCCATTCAGACAGAACTTACTGACCTCTCTGCTGAAATAACAAGGATTTCTGACAATACGCAGTTTAATACTAAGAAACTTTTGGATGGAACCTTGGCTGCAGATTTTCAGGTAGGGGCGAATGCCGGTGAAACAATTTCGTTGGTTATAAATACCGACATGGATGCTTCTGGTCTAGGATTAAATAGCTTGACTGTAGCAGGAAATGCAAGCGCTGCATCTGCCATTACCTTGGTGAATTCTGCTATTGCAGAAGTTTCAACAAATAGGTCAACTCTTGGTGCAAAGCAGAATAGACTAGAGCACACAATATCCAATCTCGATACTGCAGCAGAAAACCTGCAAGCGTCAGAATCACGTATTAGGGATGTAGATATGGCTAAGGAAATGATGAGCTATACAAAGAATAACATCCTCAATCAGGCAGCCACAGCAATGTTGGCACAAGCAAATCAGGCGCCGCAGGGTGTATTGCAATTGTTGAAATAATAGTATATAATATACTATAATTAGCAAGCAGTGTTGGGAAAGGAATCCCATTGTAGGATCAAGGAGGAGATTATATGAGAATCAATAATAACATCATGGCGATGAACGCCCACAGGCAGTTGAAGGTCAATAGCTCAGGACAGGAGAAGTCTCTTGAAAAGCTATCGTCAGGCTATAGGATCAACAGGGCTGGGGATGATGCAGCAGGCCTTGCAATCTCAGAAAAAATGAGGGGGCAGATCAGAGGCCTTCAAATGGCGTCCAAAAACTCGCAGGATGGTATTTCGATGATTCAGACCGCAGAGGGTGCATTGGCGGAGAGTCATTCAATCCTTCAGAGAATGAGAGAACTTTCGGTACAGGCTGCAAATGATACAAATGTAACTGCAGACAGGACTGCAGTTAAAACCGAGTTGGATGACCTTTCGGAAGAATTGACAAGAATCGGTAAGAACACTCAGTTCAATACCCAGAACCTTTTGGACGGTACTCTCAGTGCGGTAATACAAGTTGGAGCTAATGCAACTGAAACAATTACAGTAGCAATTAATACCTTGAGCATGACAGCAACTGGGTTAGGACTAACAACAGGCAGTATGAACGTTACGGACAATGCAAATGCTGCAATAACTCTCAGCATGGTGAATGCAGCTATTACAAATGTTTCAACTGAAAGATCCAAACTGGGGGCAAAACAGAACAGGCTCGAGCATACAATTTCAAATCTCGACACTGCAGCGGAGAATCTGCAGGCATCAGAGTCCCGCATCAGAGATGTTGACATGGCTAAGGAAATGATGACTTATACAAAGAACAACATCCTCAACCAGGCGGCTACAGCAATGCTGGCACAGGCAAATCAGGCACCTCAGGGTGTACTTCAGTTATTGAAATAATCTTATATTTAATTAGGGAAAGGAATCCCTAATAAGAAATCAAGGAGGAGATTATATGAGAATCAATAATAACATCATGGCGATGAACGCCCACAGGCAGTTGAAGGTCAATAGCTCAGGACAGGAAAAATCCCTTGAAAAATTATCTTCAGGCTATAGGATCAACAGGGCTGGGGATGATGCAGCAGGCCTCGCTATCTCAGAAAAAATGAGAGGGCAGATCAGAGGTCTGCAAATGGCGTCCAAAAACTCCCAAGATGGCATATCGTTGATACAAACTGCAGAAGGCGCTTTATCAGAAACTCATTCAATACTTCAGAGAATGAGAGAGCTTGCTGTACAAGCAGCAAACGATACGAACGTTACTGCTGACAGAAGTGCAATACAAACGGAAATAGATGATTTGGTAGCTGAAGTTGACAGAA
>JAEXSP010000016.1 GCA_023453795.1 Bacillota bacterium | reverse complement strand
GCCTCAATAAGAATGTTTCTGTATTCAGCAGCCAATTCCTTCATATCCTCTGGAATTTCTCTCTCTTCAATTACTTTCCCGAGATCATCCATGAAATATTCTGCTTTCATAGTTACAAGGTCAATAATTCCAAGGAATTGATCTTCCTTACCTATTGGCAGTTGAATAGGCACAGCATTTGCCTGAAGCCTTTCCTTCATCATCTTTACAACGTTAAAGAAGTCAGCTCCCATTATGTCCATCTTATTAACATATGCCATACGAGGAACATGATATCTGTCAGCCTGCCTCCAAACTGTCTCTGATTGTGGCTCAACTCCACCTTTAGCACAAAATACAGTAACAGATCCGTCAAGAACACGAAGTGATCTCTCAACTTCAACTGTAAAGTCAACGTGCCCCGGTGTATCTATAATATTTATTCTATTTCCTTTCCATTGTGCAGTAGTAGCAGCTGAAGTAATGGTTATACCTCTTTCCTGCTCCTGCTCCATCCAGTCCATAGTGGCTGCACCTTCATGAACCTCACCTATTTTATGAACCCTACCGGTATAAAACAGGATACGTTCAGTGGTAGTTGTTTTACCAGCATCTATGTGAGCCATGATTCCTATGTTTCTGGTATTCTCCAATGAATATTGCCTGGGCATCTCTACCTTCCTTTCAATTAACACGACAGTTCAAAATCAGTTGACAGCGTACAGTTGTCAGTGGACATTTAAAACCCAAAACAACCCTTACTATCATACTGTTTGATTTTTTATTAAATGTTATTCATAAACCATCATGACTTATCCGATTAACAAGCCTTTAAACTGGTAACTGTCAACCGGAAAATGTCAACTGGCTTATTACCACCTATAGTGAGCAAATGCTCTGTTAGCCTCAGCCATTTTATGAGTATCTTCCTTCTTCTTGAAGGCTGATCCAAGGCTGTTTGCAGCATCCATAATTTCCCCGGCCAGTCTTTCCTTCATAGTTCTTTCTCCTCTGGCACGTGAGTAATTTGTAAGCCATCTTAACCCTAAGGCCTGTCTTCTTTCAGGCCTGACTTCCATTGGCACCTGATAAGTTGCTCCACCAACTCTTCTTGCTTTTACTTCGAGAACGGGCATTATATTTCCCATTGCCTGCTCAAACACTTCCAACGGGTCCTTGCCTGTCTTTTCTTTAATGATGTCGAATGCATCATATATAATTTGTTGAGCAACACCCTTTTTTCCATCGAGCATAATATTGTTGATGAGCTTTGTAACTACCTTATCATTGTACATTGGATCAGGTAATACATCTCTCTTTGGGGTATGACCTTTTCTTGGCACTTAACTTCCCTCCTTCTTAATACATAATGTATCGTCGGTACTCGCAGTCTTACAGACTACGTCAGCGCTTGTACTTCGAAATATATAAATATATTAAACAACGTACTTAGCACTATTTAATTTTCGCATCGACAAGCAATGCTTTTCACACTTCGTGCTTAGGCACATCGTATGATTACTTCTTAGCGGCTGCACCGGCCTTAGGCCTCTTTGCACCGTACTTGGAACGGCTCTGCATACGCTTTGCAACGCCTGCAGTATCCAAAGTACCCCTGATAATATGGTACCTAACACCAGGTAAATCCTTAACCCTGCCTCCCCTTATAAGAACAACACTGTGTTCCTGAAGGTTGTGCCCGATTCCAGGTATATAGGATGTTACTTCTATACCGTTTGTTAAACGTACCCTGGCAACTTTTCTCAAAGCTGAGTTTGGCTTCTTTGGAGTTACAGTTTTAACTACTGTGCATACGCCTCTCTTTTGGGGAGAACTCAAATCTATCTGCTGCTTCTTCAAAGAGTTAAGACCCTTCTGCAATGCAGGAGCAGTTGATTTCTTACCCATTACCTCTCTACCTTTTCTGACCAACTGATTAAACGTCGGCATTCATCTTTCACCTCCCTCTGTATAGTTGACAGTTGACAGTTGACGATGGACAGTTAACTAAACTGAACCAACTTCAAATATAAACAGCCAACATAATTTTATAATCAATAATCAAAATTAATTATAATTTCCAAACCGTAACCGGCCACTGCTAACTTATTTAAGCAAGCAGGCTGTTGCTGCTCCAACCTCTATACCGCACGATTTACCCAGCTGTTTCATGTTATCCGCATAAACTATGTCTATAGAGTTCTTTTGGCATACTTCCATAATACTGCCAATGATCTTTTCATCGGCATCCCTTGCTATAAACACGACTTTAGCAAAACCATTTTCAACAGCTTTGAGGGTTTGCTTTATCCCTACGGCCTTCTTATTGGTCTTCAAATCTTCTAACACTGTATACCCCCAAAAAAGCAGAGAACAGATTAATAAATTATTTTATAAAGCCTGTTATCCGTTATTTTTGCGCAATGATTATTTTATCACCGTATATCATTCTTTGTCAAGATACGCTGAACCCTCGTGTAATCACTATGCCAACATATTACAGTCAATGGCGCAGATTTAATGTTTTTAAATGCTCCTGCAAGCCTAACATAAATTTGGGCGAACAACTTTGGTTCGCCCAAACTTATATCTAATTTTTAAAAAACTTTTTATTCAATGACCGTACTTATATTAATATCCTTGTATCTGCTCATTCCCGTACCCGCCGGAATCAGTTTACCGATGATTACGTTTTCCTTAAGACCAACAAGCGGATCAACCTTTCCTTTTATCGCTGCCTCTGTGAGCACCCTTGTTGTTTCCTGGAATGATGCCGCTGATAAGAAGGATTCGGTTGCAAGCGACGCCTTGGTTATTCCAAGTAATGTCCTCTTGCCTGTCGCAGGTCTCAGTCCTTCAGCAGTAACTCTTGCATTCTCTTCTTCGAAGTCGAACAGGTCTACCAGTCCGCCCGGAAGGAGATTTGTATCGCCCGCGTCATCTATCTTAACTTTCCTCATCATTTGTCTGACAATAACCTCAATATGCTTGTCGTTGATGTCAACACCCTGGAGCCTGTAAACCCTTTGAACTTCCTGAAGCAGATAGCCTTGAACCCCTTTGATGCCCTTTATCTTAAGTATGTCATGCGGGTTAACGGAACCTTCTGTAAGTTCATCACCTGCTTCAACTACCTCTTCGTCAGTTACCTTAATTCGAGAGCCGTATGGAATCAAGTAATTCCTAGCATCGCCGTCATTTGATGTAACAACGATTTCCCTCTTTTTCTTGGAATCGTTTATCTTCACTGTACCGTTAATTTCCGAGATGATTGCAAGTCCTTTCGGCTTTCTGGCTTCAAACAATTCCTCAACACGAGGGAGACCCTGCGTGATGTCATCACCGGCAACACCACCTGTATGGAAGGTTCTCATTGTAAGCTGGGTACCCGGCTCACCTATTGACTGGGCTGCTATAATACCGACCGCTTCACCGACATTACATTCTTCACCGGTTGCCAGGTTGACTCCGTAGCACTTTGAGCAGACTCCGAATTCAGAATGACAAGTCAGCACCGACCTTATCTTAACCTTCTTTACACCTGCTTTTGCAACCTTATCGGCCATATTGTCCCTGATGATAGTATCTGCTTCAACTATAACTTCGCCTGTCTGCGGGTGCAGGATAGCTTCTGTTGTGAATCTTCCGACGATTCTTTCTGCAAGGCCTTCGATTACTTCACTTCCATCTTTTACGTCAGAGACCTCAATGCCCTTTCTTGTGCCACAGTCTATTTCTCTTACTATAACATCTTGGCTTACATCAACAAGACGTCTTGTAAGATATCCTGAGTCGGCAGTTCTAAGAGCGGTATCTGCAAGACCTTTTCTTGCACCGTGAGTGGATATGAAATACTCAAGTACGTTCAAGCCTTCACGGAAATTAGCCCTAATCGGTATTTCAAGTGTTTTACCGGATGTATCAGCCATAAGTCCTCTCATACCGGCCAGCTGTTTAATTTGATTGATATTACCTCTAGCACCTGAGTTGGACATCATGTAAAGGGGATTGAATTTATCAAGGTTATCTATAAGAGCTACCGTAATGTTTTCTCCGGCTTCAGTCCATGCATTTATTACTGAATTGTAACGCTCTTCATCAGAGATAAGGCCTCTCTTATACTGTCTGATAATATTATCAATCTTATCCTCGGTTTCCCTTATATACCTCTGTTTTACTTCCGGAATAACCATATCGGATACGCTTATTGTGATAGCTCCCCTTGTCGAGAACTTAAAGCCCAATGCCTTTATTCTGTCAAGCGTAATAGCAGTTTCTGTCGTTCCTTGCACTTTTATGCATTTATCAATTATTTTTCCGAGGCCCTTTTTATCTACAAGGAAAGTTATTTCCAAAGCATGAGAATTATCCGGATTTGATCTGTCAACGAAGCCCAAGTTTTGAGGTATAGCCTCATTGAAAATCAGTCTTCCCGGAGTTGCATCAATTATCTTAAACACAGGTTTTCCGTCAATAATCTTTTTCGTCCTGACCTTAATTATGGAATGAAGTCCGACAAGTCCTTCATTATACGCCAACAGTACTTCATCAGGTGATGAGAAAACTGTGCCTTCCCCTTTTTGGCCCGGGCGCTCGATTGTAAGGTAATAGCTTCCGAGAACCATGTCCTGTGTAGGAACAGTTACAGGCTTGCCATCCTGCGGCTTTAAAAGGTTGTTCGCTGAAAGCATCAGGAATCTTGCTTCTGCCTGAGCTTCTGCTGACAAAGGAACGTGAACAGCCATCTGGTCACCGTCGAAGTCAGCGTTATAAGCCGTACAAACCAGAGGATGCAGCTTCAGAGCCCTTCCTTCTACAAGAACAGGTTCAAATGCCTGTATACCCAATCTGTGAAGCGTAGGAGCACGGTTCAGAAGAACAGGATGTTCCTTGATAACTTCTTCGAGAACGTCCCAGACTTCATTTCTGACTCTTTCAACCATTCTCTTGGCGCTCTTTATGTTGTGAGCCAAGCCGTCATTTACAAGCTTCTTCATTACAAACGGCTTAAACAGTTCCAACGCCATTTCTTTAGGCAGACCGCACTGGAATAATTTCAAGTTCGGGCCGACAACGATAACTGAACGGCCTGAGTAGTCAACACGTTTACCCAAGAGGTTCTGACGGAAACGTCCCTGTTTACCCTTCAGCATATCCGAAAGGGATTTGAGAGGCCTGTTTCCAGGTCCTGTAACAGGTCTGCCGCGTCTGCCGTTATCTATAAGAGCATCAACAGCTTCCTGAAGCATTCTCTTTTCATTTCTTACAATAATGTCAGGAGCTCCGAGATCTAAAAGCCTCTTCAAACGGTTGTTTCTGTTTATAACTCTTCTATATAAGTCATTAAGGTCAGAAGTTGCAAATCTTCCACCGTCCAATTGAACCATAGGACGCAGTTCAGGAGGAATTACAGGTATTACGTCAAGAATCATCCATTCAGGCCTGTTGCCAGATAGCCTGAATGCTTCTACAACCTCAAGCCTCTTTATTGTTCTTATACGTTTTTGTCCTGAAGTATCAACAAGTTCGGTTCTCAATTCCTTAGAAAGCTTTTCAAGGTCAATCTCATTTAAAAGCTCTTTTATTGCTTCGGCACCCATTGCTGCAACAAATTTATGTCCGAACTTTTCAACACTGTCCCTATACTCCTTTTCAGTGAGTATTTGCTTCTTGGACAGGGGTGTCTGTCCGGGATCAATAACCACGTAGGATGCAAAGTAAAGAATCTTTTCCAAAGCCCTTGGAGACATATCCAGAATAAGTCCCATCCTGCTTGGAATACCCTTAAAATACCAAATGTGCGATACGGGAGCAGCCAATTCAATATGACCCATTCTTTCCCTTCTCACTTTAGAACGCGTAACTTCAACTCCGCATCTGTCACAGACAATTCCCTTGTACCTGATCCTCTTGTATTTTCCGCAGTGGCATTCCCAGTCTTTTTGAGGCCCGAATATCCTTTCGCAGAAAAGACCGTCCCTTTCAGGCTTCAAAGTTCTATAGTTAATAGTCTCAGGCTTCTTTACCTCGCCTCTTGACCATTCTCTTATTTTTTCCGGAGAAGCTAAACCAATTTTTATTGAATCAAAATTGTTAAGTTCAAACACAGCTTCATCTCCCTTCAATTAAAAATCTTCATCTTCAAGATTGTCGTCAAATTCTTCGTCGTCAGCAAACAGATCATCATCAAGTCCTTCGTTAAGATTCTCTGCTGTGCTCAGGTCGCCAAGATCAAAGTCATTTATATCAATTTCTTCTTCAATAAGATCTTCGCCAATCTCATCATAATCAGCCAATGCAGTCTCGTCTTCCCTGCCCTCGATATTGACGTTCAATTCTTCAAGTTCATCTTCTGTAGATTCCTTGATGGCAATCTCTTCCTGCTCCTCCGAATATACCTTTACATCAAGAGCAAGACTCTGAAGTTCTTTGATAAGAACCTTGAAGGATTCCGGTATTCCAGGCTCCGGTACATTCTCACCCTTCACTATGGCTTCATAAGTCTTTACCCTACCTACAACGTCATCAGACTTGACAGTAAGGATTTCCTGCAAAGTATATGCAGCGCCATATGCTTCAAGTGCCCAAACTTCCATTTCACCGAATCTCTGTCCTCCAAACTGGGCTTTACCTCCAAGAGGCTGCTGAGTTACAAGTGAGTACGGGCCTGTTGAACGGGCATGAATCTTGTCGTCAACAAGGTGAGCGAGCTTCAGTATATACATGTAGCCGACCGTTACCCTGTTATCAAAAGGATCTCCGGTTCTGCCGTCATATAGGACAGTCTTGCCGTCAGGATCAAGGCCTGCTTTCTTTAAGGTTTCAATAATGTCATCTTCTGTAGCTCCATCAAATACAGGAGTCGCAATCTCCCATCCAAGCGCTTTTGCAGCATATCCAAGGTGAACCTCAAGTACCTGCCCGATATTCATACGAGAAGGAACGCCGAGAGGATTTAACACTATTTCAAGCGGTGTACCATCCGGCAGGAAAGGCATATCCTCTTCCGGCATTATTCTTGAAATAACACCCTTATTACCATGTCTGCCGGCCATCTTGTCTCCGACGGATATTTTTCTCTTCTGAGCGATATATGCTCTTACCAATTGGTTAACTCCCGGTGGCAGCTCGTCTCCGTTTTCTCTTGTGAAGACCTTGACATCAACAATAATACCGGATTCACCATGAGGTACTCTAAGGGATGTATCCCTTACTTCCCTTGCCTTCTCCCCGAATATTGCTCTTAAAAGCCTTTCTTCTGCAGTAAGCTCAGTTTCACCCTTTGGTGTAACCTTTCCTACAAGAATGTCGCCGGATCTTACTTCTGCTCCGATTCTTATAATACCTCTGTCATCAAGATCTTTTAACGCTTCTTCGCTGACATTTGGTATATCTCTTGTTATTTCTTCGGGTCCGAGTTTTGTATCTCTTGCCTCTGATTCATATTCCTCAATGTGAATTGAAGTAAATACATCATCTTTTACGAGCTTTTCGCTTATCAGGATAGCATCCTCGTAATTGTAACCTTCCCAAGTCATGAAACCTATCAGGATGTTCTTTCCTAATGCTATTTCACCCTGGTCGGTTGAAGGCCCGTCAGCAATTACATCACCCTTTTCCAATACCTCGCCTTTGCTTACAATCGGCCTCTGGTTGATGCATGTGCCCTGATTTGACCTTTTATATTTAAGCAACTTATATACGTCTTTCTTGCCCTCATTGGTTCGAATAACAACTTCATTTGCAGAAACCTTTTCTACAACACCCGCATGTTTTGCAAGTACAACAACTCCGGAATCTCTCGAAGCCTTGTATTCGATACCGGTTCCAACGATAGGAGCCTGTGCCTTTATAAGCGGAACGGCCTGACGCTGCATGTTTGAACCCATCAGTGCACGGTTGGCATCGTCATTCTCAAGGAATGGAATCATTGCTGTCGCAACGGAAACCAATTGTTTCGGAGAAACATCCATTAGGTCGATCCTATGGCTTTCATATTCAAGTATATCTTCCTTATACCTTGCCGCAACTTTCTTAGCTGTGAACTTCCCGTTTTCATCGAGCGGCTCGTTAGCCTGTGCAACAATGTACTGATCTTCCTCATCAGCAGTCAAATATACAATTTCTTCGGAAACAGTGCCTGTTTCCTTGTTAACTCTTCTATAAGGAGCTTCTATAAAACCATATTCGTTAATTCTTGCGTAAGTACTCAGAGATCCGATAAGTCCTATGTTCGGTCCTTCAGGTGTTTCTATCGGGCACATACGTCCATAGTGAGAGTGGTGAACGTCACGAACCTCGAATCCTGCCCTTTCTCTGCTCAAACCACCTGGTCCCAATGCACTCAGCCTTCTCTTATGAGTCAGCTCGGCAAGCGGATTGGTCTGATCCATAAACTGTGACAACTGGCTGCTTCCGAAGAACTCTTTGATAGCGGCAGCTACAGGTCTTATGTTTATCAAGGCTTGAGGCGTAACAATATCAATGTCCTGTATTGTCATCCTCTCTCTGACAACTCTCTCCATTCTGGCCAATCCGATTCTGAACTGGTTTTGAAGCAATTCGCCAACGGAACGGAGCCTTCTGTTTCCCAAGTGGTCGATATCATCTACGGTTCCAATATTGTAGCTCAAGCCAATTATATAGCTTATGGAACTTATGATGTCATCTATTGTAATGTATTTCGGAATCAGCTCATCGATATTTTCTTTAAGAGCCTTTTTAATTTCTTCCTTGCCGTTATGTTCCTTTAATAAATTAGAAAGAACATCATACCTTACTTTTTCGGTTATTCCTATGTCGGTTATGTCAAAATCTATGAAAGCTTTAATATCGACAGTATTATTGCCTATTACCTTAACAGGCTTTCCTTCGATATTAAGGTTGATCTGGTTAATTCCCAAGTTCTGGATTGTTTCAGCCTTCTGCTTATCTATAAGTTCCCCTTCAGCCGCAATAATCTCACCTGTTTCGGGATTAACAACATTTTCAGCTACTCTATGTCCGCTTATCCTTGTAGCTAAAGAAAGCTTCTTATTAAATTTGAATCTTCCTACCTTTGCAAGGTCATATCTTTTCGGATCAAAAAACAAGCTGTTGAGTAAAGAACGTGCACTGTCGACCGTAGGAGGTTCACCCGGCCTCAGTCTCTTATATACCTCGAGAAGGCCTTCATCTACAGTCTTTGCATTATCCTTTTGAATGGTTGCCAATATTCTCTCATCTTCACCAAGAAGCTGAGTAATTTCGATATCTGTTCCAAATCCCAGAGCTCTAAGCAAAACAGTCAAAGGCAGCTTTCTGGTTCTATCGATTCTTACCGACATGACGTCGTTTGAATCAGTCTCATATTCCAGCCATGCACCCCTATTAGGAATGACTGTGTTCGAAAAAAGTTTCTCACCTGTTTTATCGAATTTCATTGCATAATAAATTCCTGGAGACCTAACCAACTGGCTGACAATAACCCTTTCTGCCCCATTGATTATAAAAGTTCCATTGTCTGTCATAAGCGGGAAATCGCCCATGAAGATTTCCTGTTCCTTCACTTCTCCGGTTTCCTTGTTAATCAGGCGTACTTTAACCTTCAACGGTGCGGAAAAAGTCGCATCCCTCTCTTTGCATTCCTCTACGCTGTACTTTGGTTGATCATCAAGAGAATAGTCTACAAACTCAAGAATAAGATTTCCCGTGTAGTCTGCGATAGGAGAAACATCCCTGAACACCTCTCTAAGTCCTTCTTCAAGGAACCACTTATAAGAGTTTTTTTGCACCTCGATAAGATTAGGCATGTCTAGTACTTCATCAATTTTTGAGTAGCTCATCCTAATATTTTTACCCATTCGTACGGGATGTACCATTAAATATCACCTCATAAGTTATGACTTTTTCTAAGGCATTAAGCCGTATATGGAATTGACTGGTTGATATGCTAACCGTCTCACAATGCCATATCCTGGATGAATTTCAGCTAAACCAAGAATCATCTGAGCTATGTAATCATGATGCAAGCCATGCATATTGAATTTATGTCTAAGACTTTTAGTAGTATTATTAAAAGTCTGGAAATCTAATGTTATGTAGTCAACCGTATATTTTTTTAATAATTACATATAATAACACCATGTATCTCTTGAAATATTATTAACAATTCTTGTCTTCTTTATTCCCCTATGCTATAATCTATTTAAATAATACATTTATGAAGAAATATATGGTAAACTCACATCAAATTATAACGCAGTTTATAATTCTAGCATAATTATTTCAACTTGTCAAATAATTCTTAGGTTCTACGGGCAATACTAATTTCAAAATCTTAATTACTATATAAATAACAAAAAGAAGCCTCATTATTATGAAGCTTCTTTTGCTGTCTAGACTTAAAATTATTTGATTTCTATTGTAGCGCCAACTTCTTTGAATTTTGCTTCGATTGCAGCAGCGTCTTCTTTAGAAACGTTTTCTTTAACTGTGCTTGGTGCACCGTCAACCATATCCTTAGCTTCTTTCAAGCCGAGGCCTGTAACTTCTCTAACTACCTTTATAACTTTGATCTTGTCTGCTCCAACTTCCTTCAATACAACATTGAATTCTGTCTTTTCTTCAGCTGCAGGAGCTGCTGCTCCAGCTGCAGGAGCTGCTGCTACAGCAACAGGAGCTGCTGCTGATACTCCGAATTCTTCTTCAAGAGCCTTTACCAATTCTGATAATTCCAATACAGTTAACGCCTTAACGTCTTCAATCATTTTTACAACTTTATCACTAGCCATTTTAATATACCTCCATAATTTTAATTATAATTTTTAATTTAAGTTCATGTTTTACATAAACCGTCTAACTTAACTTTGATTTAATGTCAATTCTCAATTGTCCATTGCTATGCAACTAAGCTTTCTGTTCTGCTATAGCATTTAATGCTACAACCAAACCTCTTATGTTTCCGTTCAAAACATTTACGAAGCCTGATATAGGAGCATTGAAACCTCCGAGTACCTTTGCAATAAGAACTTCTTTGGAAGGAAGATCAGCCAAAGCTTTAATGCCATTAACATCAATTACCTTGCCTTCAACAACACCTACCTTAAGTTCCAACTTGTCAAACTTTTTAGCAAATTCGGAAAGGACTTTTGCAGGAGCAACAGGGTCTGTATCGCTTACAGCCATTGCAGTAGGTCCGTTAAGGAAAGTATCGATTTCCTCTAATCCGTTTTCATTCATGGCAAATCTTGTAAGTGTATTCTTTACAACCTTGTAATCGATTCCGGCTTTTCTCAGAGCACTTCTAAGTTCTGTGTCCTGTTCAACAGTAAGTCCTCTGTAGTCAGTTAAAACTATACCTTTTGCAGCCTTAACCTTATCAGAAAGCTCCTGTACAACTTGCTTTTTTTCCTGAAGTGTTTTTTCACTTGGCAATTTATATTCCACCTCCGTCCTACATTAATAATATCGGGTAATAATTGGTGAGCTGTGTTTATAATACAAACAAAAACTCCTCATATGCACATAGACATACGAGGAGTATTAATTATCCGTTTTACTCTCACCTCGGTAGGCTGATGTTATCATTTACGCATTTAGCACCTACTGTCTATGGCAACTTCTTATTCAGTTCACTTATTGAAGTTTACTACACATGCCCCGTTTTGTAAAGGGATATGTTTAAATTTATTAGAACGCATTAGGGCTGACCTTTATGCCAGGTCCCATTGTTGATGAAACAACAACGCTCTTTAAGTACTGGCCCTTTGCAGCTGCAGGCTTAGCCTTGACAATAGCATCCATCAATGTACGGAAGTTGTCGCCTAGTTTTTCGTTTCCGAATGAAGCCTTTCCTATCGGGCAGTGAATTATGTTTGTCTTATCGAGCCTGTACTCAATTTTACCTGCTTTGATGTCAGCTATTGCTTTTGTTACATCCATAGTTACTGTTCCTGCTTTTGGGTTAGGCATTAAGCCTTTAGGTCCGAGAATCTTACCTAATCTACCGACAACACCCATCATGTCAGGTGTAGCAACAACTACGTCATATTCAAACCAGTTCTCATTAGTAATCTTTGTAACCATATCCTCAGCGCCTACAAATTCAGCACCGGCCTGTTCAGCCTCTTTTGCCTTGTCTCCTTTTGCGAAAACAAGGACTCTGACCTTTTTACCTGTTCCGTGAGGAAGAACAACTGCGCCTCTAACCTGTTGGTCAGCATGTCTGGAGTCAACGCCAAGTTTAATATGAGCTTCGATAGTTTCATCAAATTTAGCCTTTGCAGTTTTCTGCACTAAATCCAATGCTTCAGAAGGGTCATACAATTTTTGTTTATCAACAAGCTTTGCGCTATCGCTATACTTTTTTCCTCTTTGCATAATTAATCCTCTCCTTCGTGGTATTCTTTTCCGGGACCGTTCCGTCCCTCCCACAGCATAAGTGTACAGTTGACACTATTCTTCAACTACGATACCCATGCTTCTTGCAGTTCCCGCGATCATGCTTGCAGCAGCATCAACACTTCCTGCATTCAAATCAGGCATCTTAAGTTCTGCAATCTTCCTAACTTCTGCTTTGGATATCTTAGCAACCTTTTCCTTGTTCGGTTTGCCTGAACCGCTCTCTATTTTGCATGCCTTCTTCAATAAAACAGAAGCCGGCGGAGTTTTCGTAATAAAAGAGAAAGATCTGTCTGCATAAACTGTAATTACTACAGGAATTATTAATCCTGCATCCTTTGCAGTCCTTTCATTAAACTCCTTACAAAATCCCATTATGTTAACGCCATGCTGTCCTAAAGCTGGTCCAACCGGTGGAGCCGGAGTTGCCTTCCCTGCAGGAATTTGAAGCTTTACATAACCGGTAATTTTCTTTGCCATCAATTCCACCTCCCAATTTAATTGCGATTAATCGCATGTATGTTTATAGTTCACGGTTATTGGTTAATTGTTCTTGGATAATGGCCTGCACTTGGAGTTTGAATTGCCCAACCACCAACCAAAGCCACACCTTTTACCAATCAGCCTTCAACACTAAACCTAAACAGCTTAAAATACTATTGTACTTGCACTTATATTTTTTGTATCTGTACAAGTTCCAATTCAACGGGTGTTTCCCTTCCGAACATGGAAACGGAAACTCTTACTTTCTTCTTTTCAAGATTGATCTCTTCCACTATACCGATGAAGTTCTCCAACGGTCCGGAAACTACTCTTACATTATCACCGACTGCATAATCGACAACAGGCATGAATTCTTCAACACCCATAGTCTTTACTTCCTCGTCTGTCAGTGGAACCGGCTTGGATCCCGGGCCAACAAATCCGGTAACACCGCGTGTGTTTCTAACCACGTACCAGGATTCATCGCTCATTATCATTTTTACCAAAACATATCCGGGAAATACCTTTCTCAAGGTCGCCTTTTTCTTGCCGTCCTTTATTTCTATCTGTTCTTCCATAGGGACGACAATATCAAGAATATACTCCTGCATACTCCTGTTTTCCACAATCTTCTCAAGGTTTGCCTTAACCTTATTCTCATATCCAGAATAAGTATGGACTACATACCATTTTGCGTTTTCAGATACATCACTAAGAAGCATTAAAATCAATGCCCTCCTTTATTGGTACAAATACCCTATTAACCAACCCAGAGTTTCAAAAGTCTGTTAAGTCCAAGATCAGCAATCCAAATGATAGCACCGATTATTATGCATGTCACAATAACAGTAATAGTGTTATGAACCAACTGCTCTCTTGTCAACCATACTACTTTTTTAAGTTCGGTCCTAATCTCCCTGAAAAATTTAGCTATACCTTTACGGAATTTAGCAAATTTCGAAACTTTTACTTCTTCAGCCATAGTTCACATCTCCCAGTCACCAGATTATTTAGTTTCTTTATGAACCGTATGCTTATGGCAGAACTTACAGTATTTCTTCAATTCTATTCTGTCGGGATCGTTCTTCTTGTTCTTCATATTACTGTAATTTCTCTGCTTGCAATCTGTACAAGCCATTGTAATTTTCACTCTCATTTTCTACACCTCCAGCTTCAAGATGCATACTGCTAATAGGATTATTTTTTGACAATAAAAAAAAAGGCCTATGCAGCGAAGCAATAAATAATTTAACACAATTTCAATGTGTTGTCAAGCTATTTAATTTATGAAGATATTATTTCCCTTTAACCCTCGATTGAAAAATTAAATTCCACTTCATTAATCTTCAATCAGTTCACTTATCGGTGCACCCGGCGGAACTATGGGGAATACCTTGTCATCCCTGTCTATTTCAAAATTGATCAAAACAGGCGTATCTGTTGAAGCAAGTGCTGTTTTTATAGCATCGTCCACTTCTTCAGGCTTGGTTACATTAATGCCTATTGCACCAAATGCCCGAGCTAAAGCGACGAAGTCTGTTTTCCTGTCAATCGTAGTTGATGAAAATCTGCTGTCATAAAAAAGCTCCTGCCACTGTCTTACCATACCCAAAACATGATTATTTAAAAGTGCGATGACTATCGGGATCTTATACTCTACCGCTGTCGCAAGCTCCGTAAGATTCATCCTGAAACTCCCGTCACCCGCAATGTTAATTACTTTTTTATTCGGCCTGCCCAGTTGTGCACCAATACACGCACCGAGACCAAATCCCATTGTTCCGAGGCCTCCCGAGGAGATAAACTGTCTGGGTGAGTTATATTTATAAAATTGAGCAGCCCAAAGCTGGTTCTGTCCGACTTCTGTCGTTATCAACGCATCACCCTCGGTCAACTCGTAAATCCTTTCAACGACATAATGCGGTTTAAGCGGCCCTTCCTGAGAATATTTCAAAGGAAAAGCCTGTTTCCACCCGGATATTTTTTTAATCCATTCCGAATGCTCCTTTTTAACTATCTTGGCATTCAAATGCTTAAGTATTTTCTTTATGTTTCCCACAAGGGGGTAATTTACAACTATATTCTTCCCTATTTCAGCCGGATCAATATCTATGTGCATAATTTTTGCATTCGGGGCAAACATCTTAACATTGCTGATTACCCTGTCACTGAACCTTGCTCCTATAGCAATGAAAAGGTCAGACTCCGATACTGCCATATTCGACGTCCTTGTTCCGTGCATTCCTACAAGTCCCGTAAACAGTTCATGTGTGCCCGGAAAGGATCCCAGCCCCATAAGTGTGGTGGTAACCGGAATCTTAGCTTTTTCCGCAAGGGTCAGAACTTCCTCATTCGCGTCTGCGATCACAACCCCCCCGCCAGACAGAATAATGGGACTTTTCGCATTATTAATAAGTTCTGCCGCATTTTCAATTTCGTCTTCCGCAGCGCCTATAGGAATATTATGCGGCTTCTCCAGCGGCTTATTTTCAAAATCGGTAACCGCCGCAGTTACATCCTTGCAGATATCAACCAATACAGGCCCCGGACGCCCCTCCTTGGCGATTATGAAAGCTCTTCTGAGAATTCCGGCAAGCTTAGTTACATCCTTAACTATAAAGTTATGTTTGGTTACAGGCATCGTAATGCCTGTTATATCAACCTCCTGAAACGAATCCTTTCCCAGAAGGGGTGTAGCCACCTGCCCCGTTATCGCCACCATGGGAACGGAATCCATATATGCAGTTGCTATACCTGTTACAAGGTTTGTTGCGCCTGGCCCTGAAGTAGCAATGCATACACCAACCTTACCGGTTGCCCTGGCATAACCGTCAGCCGCATGTGAAGCTCCTTGCTCATGAGAAGTGAGTATATGCTTTATATCATCCTTAGCCTTATAAAGGGCATCATATATATTAAGAACGGCTCCGCCGGGGAAGCCGAATACTGTATCGACCCCCTGTTCCTTTAAGCACTCTATAAGTATTTGGGCTCCTGTAAGCTTCATAAAAACCCTCCTAAGCATTAATTTCTAATTTATGTATTGTGCAGGGGCAGACTCATATGTCTACCCCCATAAGGGCATATAGCGGATACGCCCCTAGAAATAATTAATAATTGTCATTTGCTAATTGCCTTTCAGTACGGCCCCGGTGCTTGCAGATGAAACAAGCTTCGCATATCTGCCGAGATAACCCTTTGTTATCTTTGGTTCCGGAGCTTTCCAATCCTTCATCCTTTTTTCAATTTCCTCTTCTGAAATATCTGCATTCAATTTTCCGTTCTCTATATCAATACAGATTATATCGCCTTCTCTAACAGCGGCTATAGGGCCGCCTTCCATAGCCTCGGGCGATACATGTCCGATGGAGGCTCCTCTTGAAGCTCCTGAAAATCTTCCGTCTGTGATCAAAGCTACATCTTTATCAAGCCCCATGCCGGCAATCGCCGAGGTAGGCCCCAGCATTTCTCTCATTCCAGGGCCTCCCTTTGGGCCCTCATAACGGATTATGACGACATCACCTTTTACTATTCTGCCGTTATAAATAGCATCTATTGCTGCATCCTCTGAGTCAAAAACTCTTGCCGGACCTTTATGTGCTAGCATTTCCTTAGCTACTGCAGAACGTTTTACCACCGCACCGTCAGGAGCAATATTGCCGCGCAGAACCGCTATTCCTCCGGTTGCACTGTAGGGATTGTCAATACTTCTTATGACGTTGGGATCCAGAATGCTTGCGCTTTCTATGTTTTCACCTACAGTTTTTCCTGTAGCAGTCATTAAGTCTGTATGAATATAGCTTTTCCTTGATAATTCCTTCATAACTGCCTGAACCCCCCCGGCTCCGTACAAATCCTGCATGTGGTGAGGCCCGGACGGTGCCAGCTTACAAAGATTGGGCACCCTCCCGCTAATTTCGTTTATGATGTCAAGGTTTATTTCTACACCTGCTTCATGAGCAATTGCCGGAAGATGTAGGACTGAATTTGTCGAGCATCCCAGAGCCATATCAACAGTAAGGGCGTTCTCAAAAGCCTTTTCAGTCAGTATGTCCAATGGCTTTATATCCTTTTCTACCAGTTCCATTATCTTCATGCCGGCCAATTTAGCCAGTCTTATCCTTTCGGCATAAACAGCCGGTATAGTGCCGTTACCCGGCAATCCCATGCCTAAAACCTCAGTCAGACAATTCATTGAGTTTGCTGTAAACATTCCCGAGCACGAGCCGCATCCGGGACATGCATAATTCTCAAGGTCGCACATTTCTTCCTCGGTCATGATCCCTGCTTTTACAGAACCTACTGCTTCCATCATGCTGTTGAAGTCCAGCTGTTTGCCATTGCGTACTACTGACAGCATCGGGCCGCCGCTTATAACAATTGAGGGTACATTTACTCTGGCAGCGGCCATGAGCATTCCCGGGACAATCTTGTCGCAGTTGGGTATGAAAACCATTCCGTCAAAGCTGTGCGCCATCCCCATTGCTTCACAGGAGTCCGCTATGAGCTCTCTCGTAGCAAGAGAGTATTTCATGCCCATATGCCCCATTGCAATTCCGTCGCATACACCAATGGCACCGAATTCTATCGGCGTGCCGCCGGCAATTCTTATTCCTGCCTTGACCGCCTCTGTAATCTTATCCAGATTTATATGCCCCGGTATAATTTCGCTTTTTGAATTTGCTATTCCGATCAAAGGCCTTCTTATTTCTTCATCAGTATAACCCATTGCCTTGAAAAGAGACCTGTGAGGCGCCTTTTCAATTCCCTTTTTAACAATGTCGCTTTTCATAATCATTACCCCGGCTTTCTTTTATTAATATATACACATTTCTGGTTTTAGTATCGTTAAATATCAGCAGCAAAACCCACCTGCTCCAAATTATTCATTCATGACCTATTGTACAACAATAGCCGGGCTGACCCGGCTATTTATTAAGCTTATTTTACTACTTGATGCAATCAGATGTCCAGTATTTTATGAAAAAAGCAGGATTCAGTAAATTTTTCATCCTTTTCATTAAATTCGTTAAAACAAATCTAAAACAAATAATCAATTAAGCTGTTCTCTGAAGTCTAAAAACTTGTCTATCCGCTTTTGACCGCCCAAAATCGGAGGAAAAGGCGCTACTCAACGCCGTAGAGGCTTACTAGGGCACAGTGAAAAGCCTTCTGTACTTTTAGCAGCTTCTAATTGCTGCCTTTGTCTGTCGGAGCAAATGACGCCATCCTTGGCGCAATTGCTCCTAAAATGAACATCGTGTTCATTTTACAGAGTCGTTGCAATTACAATCTGAAAGTACAACGAAGCCTTTTCAAACTCATACTAATGGCTTTGAAGCATTAGAAACAATTTCACAACCACTACTCCAATATCTAGCTCGGAAACATCCACTGTATTATGAAGTTATGCTGGTAGAAGAAGTTCGCAACAGCCGAAGTGCTTACTGCATCGAAGAATCCCTTTAGCTGATCCGAGGTCCTGAAAAGAGTCAATATTGCAAATATTATATAAACCGTGAGCAGCCCCTCGACTCCCCCAAGAATCAAGCCTCCAACCTTGTCAATCTGTTTGAATACCGGAAGCTTGGAAATACCCTTCAGAATGAATCTGGCAAAAATTAATATAACCCTTACCAATATGTAAAGCAGTATAAGACTGATAATGTCCATGACTACGCCTGCCAATTCATGGCTTATCTTATGAACAATCCATGAAACATCCATTAATTCTGTTGAATTTGTAACCTTGCCAAGTACGGAATCTTTTAGAAATCCCGGAAGGTTCAAGCTGTCAACAACAGTCTTTGCAGCAACCTTCTTAACCTCATGTGACTCCTGTTGATGCATTAAACTCTTGTATATAGCGTTGTCGACATTCGTATACAATGCTGTTTCTCTTAACACTTTTGAAACTATGGGGTAAAGCTTTATTGCCAGAAGTATCGATATAAAATATGAAGCAAGCCTGTACACCGAAAGAATAAAACCTGTTTTCATCCCCCAAATTGCAAATCCAATAATTACCGCCACAACAATTAAATCAGTCCAATTCACTATACATCCCCCTATCATCCTACTTTTACAACCTTAATACTATTTGCCGTAACCAGCAATGCCTCTCTGGAATCAATAAAATGCACTTCCAATATATCAGCCTTGTCTGTATATTTCCCGATTAAATTTCCTTTTGTATTTATAAAATACACAGTATTTTCTGTGTTCAATGCAATGACGCTGCCTATGACATCAATATTTTTAACTTTACCTTTAGCCTCATATTCACCGTTCAGCTCACCGTCTGTATCAAGTATCTTTACAGTTGTTGTATTTCCGCTGAACAGTCCGGTTTGACTGACATTACCGTATGCAAGAACTGCATATTTGCCTGCTGCAGCATTTGAGGTCAGTATATTTCCGTTCTGTGCTTGCTGCCATTGGCTTTCAAGCTCTTTATCAAAGTATTTTGCCTCTTTATCGCTTACAGCCAGAACCGTGTCATTCTTCATGAACCACGTAGAAGCAATTATTTCATCCGTACCTTTGAATACAGCTTCGACATCTCCTTTAAAGTCTGTAACCTCAAGGTGCGAATTAGTTGAAATGCCGGAAGCATCAACTTCTGAAATCAGGACACGTCTGTCTGAAGGTGAAACCTTCGCATCAAGCAAATATACATCATGCTTGTATTTTGTATAAATAACATCCCCTTCAGGATCAAAGACTCTTGCAATACCGTTGTATCCGTCTTTTTCAATAACAACACCAACATAACCATCATCGTTTATACTGAGATTAATAATATTGCTATCCAGCTTTTTATTCCATTTAACGGTTTTATTTTTTATAACATAGATGTCTCTTCCACCCTTATCTCCAACCAAAAGATATGGCCCTGCCGTTTTCACAATAGGGTTAGACATAGATACGTCAACCTGCCACTCAACCCCTCCGTTTCTATTAAGCCCGCTGATAGAGTTACGGTCACACCTTATAATATATCCCTTCAGAGCTGTGAAAACCGAATTCTCGGATCCGTCGCATTTAAAAGCCGAAAGAGCAGGCTCATTTCCCTTGCTGCCGGAAGAAAAGCCTTTTGTAAAAAAGTCCATCACGTTAAAATTCCCGAGGTCAATATCCTGACTTTTCAAGTAAACAATAAAAGCCGTAACCACAATTACGGCGAGAAGGAGCACAGCCATTATTAAACTGGATTTATTGCTGTTATGCTCAACTTTTTCTTGTTTCCTTTGTAAATTCAAAACAGTCCCCCCGCATTTTCTTTAGTAATTATAACTAATTTTTGTTATAATTTTACCATAATCATTACTGTCCGGTCTATCCAATTTTTCAAATTGCTTATTCCAATGTCTATTTATTTCTCAACGTTTTATATTTATTTTTTATTTGTACAGGAACAGTAATTGACGTCAGCGCCTGAAGAAGTATTAGGAAAACCATAAACAGCCCCAGATATCCGAACAAAGGATAAATTGTTGCTATCAGCTTGGAAAAGCCAATGCTTGATAGGGGAAGCGCAATAGCACAGGTTGCCAGAGCTATAACCTTAAGGTTGATTTTTATTTTACTTCTGACCCTGTCTGCAAAACAATAGCCTGAAGTAACTGCCGAGGAAAACATTGCAAGCCATAGAACAAATGAATAGAAAACATTTAAGGTCTTTCCGTACCTTTTCACAATACTCAATACGGGCAGTTCATTTAAAGCTGCCCCCGGATAAAACAGGTATATGGCGTAATTAATAATGAACGCAGCAGCACACAGAAGCACACCGCCTGTAATCCCTCCTACTATTCCCGTTCTTCTGGTCTTGAGATACGGAAGGAGACTGCAAAGTACAACCACAGCAATAATGCTGTTATAACCTACATATATGAGGGCAGAAAAAAACCAGTTGTTTGTCATTCCCTTAAAACCGATGTTCAAGCTGAAAACCGAAGTATCCCTGCACACAATTATATATATACCTATTATGATAATCCCTAATATAAGAATAGGTGAAACAAAAGTGCTCATGGATATGATGCCTCTTATGTCCGTCAATATCGCAGCCGTGCATATTATTGACATAATTATAATACCCATGCTGTAAGGAATGTAGAATTTATCTTTTAGAATATTCGCCGAACCGGCGATCATTATGCAAAATACTGATATCATAAAAAGCGAGACTGCAATTTCCATTATACGTCCCCAAAAATAACCTACTGCCGGGTAAAGAAATTCTTCATAGTTCCTTATTCTCTCTTTGTATACCCTGTCAAGAACCAAATAACCTATCGCAGCAAATAAAAGCCCCGCAAATATAACTCCATAGAATCCGCCTTTGCTGTAATTGGAAAAAAACTGCACTATTTCCTGGCCCGATGCAAAGCCTGCTCCAATAATAGTAGTCATATAGATGCTTGCCACTTTGAATATGTTTCTAACTTCTCCTGACAAATTGAACAACCCCTGATATGAATGTCACAATATAATTGTATGTATCAGCTTTTCCGTTAATAACAACAAAAAATCTCAAGAACATCATAATGATCCTTGAGATATTTAACCATGCTATTATAATAAATAGGGAACGCTGAGCGTCCCCTATCTTTTCAGTAAATTTCTGCTACTTCAGCGCCTTCATCAGTTGGCTGTACATAGCCCTTACACCGTCCGAATCGTTCAATTCTTTTTTCAATACCAGGAAGTTGGTGTACTTGCCGTTCTTAACAGCGTAATAATAATCTTTGTCCTTCGGAATATACTCAATCTTGACCGGTGCCGAACCATCCTTATAGGTGTAGGTTATAGTAAACTCGGATTTTCCTGTAGGCTGGGCTCCCATTTCAATTGTATCAAAGGTAACCCCTATAAGTGATTCATAATACTGCCTGAATATTGAATAGCCCTTTTCATCCTCCATGTTGGCATCTTTTCCGTTTACGGTAAAGGTTTCATTTGATAAGTCATTTTTATCCGACTCAATATTGCATACAGTTTTTTTGCCATCAAGCTCAACTACTACTTTAGATACATGATTTATGTCCTGCAGGTATACCAAAGGAATAATGAATTCCTTCAACGGTTTGTCAATAAAAGTATAGTTGTCCGAATCAATTGTGAATACGTCATTGCTGCCGTCAAGTCTTGCAAAGAAGAGTCCGTTTACTTTGTCCTCTTTACCGATCAGCAATTTAGTTTTAGTTTTGGCTGTTTCTACATCCACTACATAATGAGGATCTTTCAGCGCATACTTGCTAAGATCGGCCGCATTTGTCTCAACATAGCTGACTATAGTGGATTGTGTCAAACCCGATAACATTTTATTCATCATATCAGAGTCGATTTCGCCTTCAACCGGAGCCGTCATATGCCATGTCTTATTTTTCATCTGCATAGTTATAGGCAACTGGCCCTGTTTTTCCAATATAAACTTGGTAATGTCATCAGCATTTGAAGAAAACAGCGTAATGTCAGTAATGTCATTCTTATCAAAGTTTAGCGAATCGCATGCATATGCGCCTACTGTGTATACCTTGCTGCTGTCTTTCAGCTTAATATAATAAGCATCTCCCGATGATGTACTACTGCCGACCTGCAATACGGTTGTTTTTCCGTTTTTAGTCTTAATAGTTACATTTATAGGATTGTTAAGACCATACTGTGCCAAATCTGTTGCATTTTTTTCTATAACTTCTTCTGAATCAACATCCGCTATGCTGCTAACCATAGCCTCTACCTTTTCACTGCTGAGTCTGAAACCCTTTTCCCCGGCTGGGTATTCCCAAGAGTCTCCCTTTTTGGTGAAAACAAACGTCCCGTTCTTGTTTTGAACAGTAAATTCGATTATTTTTTCCGTATCGGCACTAAAAACTTTTTCTGCCTTTTTGGTCTCCGACACCGTTGTTGTTCCCTGAACAGAATTGTTTTCTTTCTTGTTCTTTCCGAATATCATGTAGGCCCCGACCAATAAACCGAGCACTACTACAAGAATAATGGCATTTCTATACAGTTTCATAAATGCCTCCTCCTGATCCAAACGAATATGCCAACTCCGAGAATCAGTACAGGAAGTATGACTACAGTCGACCAGGTTATAACCCTTGACTGGCTTGTAGTCAATATCATTGAGCTTTGCTGATTAACCTTCGGGGATATATCTACAGAATCCTTATTGTCCTGCATCCAGTTGAGTGAGGATAATAAGAAGTCCAAGCCGCCGCTTCCGTAAGTGCCTAATATACCATCACTGATAAACTGGCTGTTACCGAATACCAATATTCTTGAAGGCTTGCTGTAAGCTTTGCTTTCAACAGCAACAGCAACATCCATCGGACCGTTTATATTTACGCCCTTAGTCTTATCAACCTGTTCGCCTTCTGCCAGATCGCTCGTTTTCAAAAGTTCATACAGTGTAATATAATCCTTTTGATTTTTAAGCATATTTATGCTTCTTGCCTGATACATTGTAACATTGGAATTGATGTTGAAGCTTGAAGTAACATCAGTAGCCTGAACTTCAGGCGCAAACAAGTACCTGTTTTGGCTGCTTGATCTTGTTGAATCTTTTTCCTTAATAATATCATAATCCAATGAAAGGTTATAGTCGCTTAACAGGTTATTGAACTGTTCAAGAGACGGATTAGTTTTCAAATAATCAAACATGAACACTGCGTTTCCGCCAACCTTCAAGTAATCCTTTATTGCCTCCCTTGAAGATACCGTCAAATCTGCCTGAGGTGAAAGGAATACCAACAGAGATGCATCCCCCGGAACCTTACTCTCAGACCTCAGATTAAGAGTCTTAACCTCGTAATTATTTTTTTCAATATAATCCTTTGCTACCGAATAATTTGTATCCGCATCCAGTTCATTTTCACCTGTCAGGAAATAAGCAACAGGAGTTTTGCTTGCCGTAACATATTTTATTGCAGAAGTAACGGCATCCTCCACTTTGATCTTTGTTACATTGATTGAACTGTAATCGGAGGAATACTCATAATCAAACAGGTCATCAACGCTCAGTGCCCTAAGCTTGTCGCCGGATTTGACAACTATATATCCCCTTTGAATGTTTTTCAAATTATCGGGATCGATTTGCTTTGTTATCGTCGGATATTTGACAGGATCTTTATACACTACCTTAATATGAGGATATGAGCCGTACTTGTTGAGAAGCTCCATCACTCCGTACTGTTTGTACTCTATGGTATTTACAGTACTCTGGGATTCATCAAACATTCCGTAAATCGTTACATCCTCTTTTACATCTTTAAGAATTGACTTTGATGTGTCCCCTATCGAATAAACCTTATTGGGCGTCAAGTCCAATTTCATATTCTTGAAGACATCAACATTAGAAAACATAAGGTTTATAACAAAAACAATGCCTACTACAGCAATTATCATTATTAGTGAATTTGTGCCGTATTTCATGCTTCTTTTATTAAAAAGCTTGTTTATTCCACCCGTATTTTTCATTTTATCACCCCTGACTCCAGCGTTTTCTATCTATTATTCTGACAGTTAAAAACAAAATAACTGCAGTAAAGCTCAAATAGTAAATAATTGAACCTAAACTCAGAATGCCTTGATTGAATTCCGAATCCCTTGACAGGAGTGAAAACCAATTAAGAACTTTTGCAACAGTCCCGCCGAAAAGTTCAGCTACGAACATCATAAAAAACATAACAAGCAAGGAAACAAATGATATTACAGCAGCTATAACCTGGTTTTCGGTAAGTGAGGAAGCAAGTATACCGATTGAAATAAATGTTATTCCCAATAGTATAAAACCGAGGTATCCTCCAATTAATTCCGGAGTATTTGGAATACCATATACATAAGTGACTATCGGATAAATCAATGATATTGCCGTCATTACGAAAAATACCGAACATGCCGCAAGGAATTTTCCCATAACAATTGACGAAAGACTTACCGGTGAAGATATTAGCAATACTTCCGTACCGTTTTTTCTATCCTCCGCAAGAGTTTTCATTGTAAGCATCGGTATAATAACTGTCAGGATAAGGCCCATATAGGTCAGAGACATATTAAACTGAGCATATTCAGCACTTACGTTCATAAGAAGGAATATAATCGATGACATAAGTATGAACAAGCCGGTTAAGACATATGCTATCGGAGAATAGAAGTACGCCTTTAGCTCTCTTTTAAAAACCGCATACATATCAGACAACCTCCTTTTCATTGGTAACGACCTGAAGGAATATGTCTTCAAGCGTCATGTCCATTGATTTCAACTCCAATATCGGGTAACCACCCTTTGCCATCGCAAAGAAAAGAGGTTTCCTTATATCAATATCTTTATCTGATTCTATAATGTAGTTGACCGTTTCCTTGTCATTTTCAATATTGATATCTGCATATTTTACTCCATAGATTCCTCTAATGGCTGTAAGCACCGAACTCTTCGGCCCCACTATTGAGGCAGTAAGTTTGGATGCCGATCTGAAGCCCTTTGAAAGATTTTCCGGGGTATCGACTGCAGCTATCTGTCCCTTGTTTATGATTACTACTCTTTCACAAACAGCGCTGACTTCAGGGAGTATATGGGAGCTCAGAATAATTGTATGCTCTTTACCTAATGCTTTAATAAGTTTTCTGATTTCTATGATTTGAGACGGGTCAAGACCTACAGTGGGTTCATCGAGTATCAGAACTTCCGGGCCGCCGACAAGCGCCTGTGCAAGTCCTACTCTTTGCTTGTATCCCTTTGAAAGGTTTTTTATAAGCCTGTTCTTAACGTGAGTTATTTTTACGAGCTCCATTATATCGTCTAATTGAGCTTTTTTCTGTTTTCTTTCAACCATTTTAAGGTCACTGACAAAATCAAGATAATCCTTGACTGTCATATCAAAATACAGGGGTGGCTGTTCAGGCAGGTAGCCTATGCGTTTCTTTACTTCTTTCGGATTTTCCAGAATGTCATAACCACATACTTTTACGCTCCCTTCAGATGGAGGTATGAACCCCGTTATGATATTCATTGTTGTAGATTTGCCTGCACCGTTTGGTCCCAGGAAACCAAGAATCTCACCTTTTTCAACAGTAAAATTCAGGTCATTAACAGCTTTTATCTGACCATAGGACTTGGTCAAATTCTGTATTTCTATCATTTTATTCCCCCCCGCTTTTTTTGAGCTACGCATTAAAAAAGATTATATAAAATAAAATACAATGCGTAAATCCATTATGCTTGATAGATTTTAATAAAGTATGAACAAATTGTTACTAGTACTTTGTAAAATCATAATCTTTAAGATAAAAAAGATTTTACAAATGTAATTCCTCTGTTTGTGGACTGCATATCCATAACTTTTTGACTTTACAGGCCACTTGTTTCTTATTAAATCTTTAAGCTGCGTTTAGCATATAATGGCTGGAATGCGGCTTCAATTAAAGCCGATAATTCTAGTACATTATATAGTTTTTTATATTTCTTTTCAAGAGAAATTCACACTATGGCAGAATTATCACGAGTTCCCAGCTTTCGTCCTTTTCATATATGCAAAAAACAGCAGTAAGAGTATTCCAGAAATCAGACCTGAAGAGTCGATGAATACATCAAAAACTCTTGGTGCTCTGCCCGGAATAAAGTATTGATGCATTTCATCAGAAGCTGCATATGCAATCCCTGCCAGAGTTGAAAAAGCCATTGCATTCAAAAGCTTGTCCTTATAAAAGCCTTTAAAGAGAAGGCAGCCTAATATAAAATATTCTGAAAAGTGAGCGCATTTTCTTATAAAATACTCGGATAAAGGGAAGTTTCCGCCGAAGAGGTCGGCCAGAACCTTCAAAAAGGACGCACTTTGGTTGCCTGATGTATCCCCGCTATTTGATGATCCATAGAATATCAACGCACACCATGCAATGATTAAAACCCACCAAACCAGCTTTCTTTTCATTTTGTATCTCCCACCCATCTTAATTGCACTGTTATTATGCAATAAAATGACGGGATTGTCCAGAAGGGGGGATTAAAGAATGGATTATCCCCAGAAAATATGTAAGGGCAGATTCCATATTTGCCCTACATTAATAATAATTTCGAATGTTATCCGAATCGGATTAAAAATTCTAGAATTTATTCCAGCCCCGCCAGGTTAGCCAAAACGTATGAAACATAAATTCCGGCATTAAAAGCCGCCGTAAAATTCTGAGCTTCGGGTTTTGGATTAACTTCTTGATCAAAATGACCCACCTGATCGGTTATTGCTGTTACAAATGCTACTGGTGCATTTGTGTAATAAAAGGTATTTGCAGCTATAACTCCGTGAGTAGTCTCGGCTGATACGATTTTATATTTCGGGGCGCATTTTTTCGCTTCGATTATTGCCTTTTTATCTTCAGTACTATAAAGAGCATAATTAATAATATTGATATCACTAACTGCGATGTTAGCATCATTGATTAATACCTGCGGATTTTTTGATGGATTTAAAGGTGGGGCAAGAAGTTTTTTTGACAATTCAATGACATCAAAGCTGGTGAATAACGCTTTTAGATTATCAGGTATATCCCTATGCAACACCTGACTCATATAACATTGATCTCCAATACAGCCGTTCCAAGGATCTGTGTTGGAAGAATCCTTACCGTTGTGAATAAAAAAATTAGAACCTGTAGAAACACTCCCAATGTTGTTTTTGTCCGGATGACCAGCTGTTCCAAAAGCAATTACTAGATCAATGGGCTCTTCATAATTATTAATTATATTAGGCAGGATTCTTACTTTTTCAGAAGTACTGGAACCGCTTACATTGGGGTTCATTTGATCTTCAATACACCACACTTCAACAACGTGGGAATTGATCTCATATATAAGTCTTGGCATATGAGCACTTCCCTGATTATATAAGCGAGGTTGATTAATTACTACAGGATACGGAAGCGCCGCCGGTTTGAATACAGGATTGAGAAGAGCACTAATAAGCGGATCTGCTTCCCAAGTTTTGTTTGCAACGACTTTAATTTTCATGAAAATACCTCCTAATAATCGAATACACGTTAAAAGTTTACTTTTTTCTTACTAATATATTAGTTCTGTGTCTAATATTGGTATTTTAACAATTTATATCTATAAATACAATAATAAATCTTTGCCTTTGTAGTTTCTGGTATAATATACTTGTTGTTCCTTGGTTTAGTAGCCTCCTTAAATGAGAGGAGGTGAATATTGTGGCTACTCAAAAGACAAAAAAACATAAAAAACCAGGGAACCCAGACTGGAAAAGCATATTTCAGTTAATCAAGGCAGTCATTAATTTGATTGTTGAGATTATGAAAAAGCTTTAAACAGTCAAAACCCCGAAGGGCACAATCCTTCGGGGTTTTTAGTAATGTGGCTACTCAATTAATATTAATTCGGCAACTTTGTTGCTTGAGTATATTATATCCATTTTAATTGACTGTAGTCAATTAGTTTTTGACCATTGTCAATTTTTTATGTACATTCCCTCTACTTCTGTTGAAATTACTCCGAGCGATGCAACGCATAATCCTCTTCTCTCTTGAACAGCTGAATAATTCCGTATTTACCGTTTATCATCCACCGGGGATCTTCATCAAAAAGCCTTTTTACGGTCTCATCGGACAGACCCACCATCAATTCGGACTTCAAAGCTCTGATGACCAGAATATTCGTCGGCAAATAGCCTATTAATTGACTTATATCCGTGTTAAAAGCCCACTGCCGGTCTTCAACCAAACGTCTGTAGTTGAGGTCGCCTTTTAAAATAATAAGCTCCGACTTAGCAAAATGGTCTCTAAGGCTCCCATTAATTTCTTCAAAAGCTTTCGGCAGTACCCAGAAAGGATCCTCTTCTATTACAAGCATGCCTTTTTCAATAAATCCTTTCAGCTTTTTCCCTGCCTCCTGCAATAAATAGTCCTCACTGCCGGCAAAAAACTCCACTGCATATAATACATCTTCCCTTGTAGCATCTGAGACGAAAATCGGTTGGCTCTTCGCATGGATGAAAACCCGTTCAGCCAGTCTTTCATTGATGAGGTGATAGCTTACAAGCAGATCAACTGACAGCTCTAGACCTGAATTGTCGAGTACTATATCAACCTGTCCCAGCTTTGCTTGAAATAGCTTTAAGACATTTTCCGTATCATCTATTATTATATTTTGTCCTATAAGCGAATCATGCCGGTGCATTTGGCTGAAATCAGCCCTATTGCTCCACAAGTCATATTTCAGCAGGATTTCTAAAGGATTTTTCAGGTTACTAATAGTATTGGCAATAAAAAACGCTTCAGCTAAGCTATTCCTTAAACTATTTATCTTGATAATCTTAAAGGGATCATTTTTGTTTTCAAAGTAATCTACGGCTTCAAGCAGCCTTCTGTAAAAGTAAAACTCAACAAACATAAAAGGTGCATCTAACCAGCTTTTTGCATGTTTTGAAAGCATCTCATTCCAAAAACCGGAATCGATTTCACAATGCGGTAAAAGCTTCATTTCTTTGCTTTTGATTTCCGATTTCAACTCTTCAAGCTTTTGCTTCTGCTTCCCGGAAAGAGAATTGCTGTCTATAACCAGATCAATAATGAATGGGAATCTTTGAGTTACAGTAAAATAAGCAAATGACTCAAGTGCTGAGCCATTGATGTATTGCGGTTTATGCATTGCAGTTTTCCTTTTCTTTTTCAGCCGGTACGGCCTTTTGACCGTACAAGCCCGGTATGATTTCAAAATAAGTATCAATTATGTCAAAAGCATGTTTTTCTTTAACTCTTGCAAGCTTTTGTAAATTCTTTTTAATTTCGCTTCTGATTTTATCCTCTTTATGTTTGAGCTCGGAGATACTTATGCTGTCATCAGTAATCTTTTTCAATTTGCAGCTGATAATATAATAAAGTAAAAACACCGCATAATCATCATATTCTTTAAGGTCAGTGTCATCTGCGGTCCCCAGAATTGTATCCATTTCAGTCATGCAATATCTAATATCCAGGTAATCCTTTACTGCACGGAATGCAACGCTGTAATCTTCAGTTTCATATTCATTTTGAAAAGTTTTCATTTTATCGCATTGCAATACCCCTCTTTTTTCAACGAATTCTTCAAAATCTTCGATTTGAAGTTCCTTTTTCACCTTATTTATTGAGTCTTTCAATATATTTATCGTCAGGATTATCAGGTCATCATAAGCATGCTTGTATTTTCCCGACAATGATGCATACTTTTTCAACGACCTGAAACACCAGCCCGTTGCCCAAATGTACTGTTTTTTTGATATGAGCCATAAAGCAATCATTCTGGAAATATGGGCATCTGTTTTTTTATTTTCCTCCATCTGCTCCAGCATTGACACCTTCAGATCGTTATCTATTTCTTCCTTTATGGAGTCCTTGATTGCTCCTTTTGTAATAAAATAAGGTGTTAAAGCCGCAATAGCAAGGTTAAGAGCGGTTATAGTCAGCAAAACATTAATATCATTAATTTGGAAGCTCTTATTATGAAAAGCAAAAGAGAAAAGAAAAACAGTTATCAAAATAAGAAAAAAATTCTCAATATATCTTCTTGAGTATATATATCCGACAAAATTCCGCCAAAAATGTTTCATGCCTGCACATCCCTCTTATCTACAATTTTCAACCTGTTGCAATAAAGAATTATTCCATTTTTATACGATATGTTACATATTTTCCATCTAATTATATTTGCTTTGCTGTAAAAAAACAACCATAGCCTTTCCATAATTATTTTGACTATTATTTTGACAAGCTGTTACTTCAGAACAGAAATGCGACCTAAATTAAATAATAACTACGAATATGTAATAAAGGAATATTTTATAACAAATTTTAAACTATAGATAAGCAATAGTGACTATGTTTAAAAAATGAGAAGCAAAGATACGGATACTGCCGGTTAACCGTGTCCTTTGTGTAAAATCTCAATATAAATGAAAATCAATTCGAATGGAGGTGAATATATCGAAGAGGTATGTAAGTTTACAGTCCTCTGTTTAATGCTTCTCAGATTCTTCCGGCAGTCTGTTATGCCGATAACCCTTTGGCAAGGGCAGATACGGCAGCACAGGAACTATTATTAAAATAAAGGAGAGTTGATTTATGAGAAAAAAAGGTTTTAGATTAGTGTCAATGGCGCTTATTGGCTTTATGACATCTGTGATGGTTTTCTCGACGACGGTTAACGCCGCTACTCCAACAGGTACAAGGTTAAAGGACATTCAAAGCAAGGTTCTGATTGGAACCGAATTCCCTACTGGCTTTAACACAATGTCAGATTCTTCCACGTTTCTAAGCACCGCCAAAGCCGAGTTTAATCTGGTAACTCCTGAAAATTGCATGAAATGGGATGCTACCGAAAATTCACAAAATAACTTTAGCTTTAACGATGGGGATACGATTCTTAACTGGGCGCAAAACAACAATTTCAAGGTTCATGGCCATGCTCTGGTCTGGCACAATCAAACTCCGGGCTGGGTGCAGAGTCTTAGTGCCAGTGCTATGGAGTCTGCCATGAACAATCATATTGATAAGGTACTGGGCCACTATAAAGGAAAGATTCCTTATTGGGACGTAGTTAATGAAGCTTTAGAGGAAGATGGAACCTACAGGAATTCCTTCTGGTACAGAACCATGGGTAAAAGCTTTATTGAGAAAGCATTTATCCGGGCTCGTGCTGCTGACCCTAGTGCCAAGCTGATATACAACGATTACAATCTTGAGTATACAGGCAATAAGTCAAATGCTGCCTATAATATGCTCAAAGACTTTAAGAGCCGTGGTATACCTGTAGACGGTATCGGCTTCCAGATGCATCTGGATATTCAATACTCAATTAACTATGATGACTTCGCTAAGAATTTACAGCGTTTTGCTGATTTAGGCCTTGAGATATACATAACCGAGATGGATGTACGCGTATCCAGCAATCCCTCATCATCAGAATTGCAAACTCAAGCCAGCTACTACAAGAACATTATCGAGAAATGTATGGCACAGCCTGCAGTTAAGGCTATCCAGGTATGGGGCTTCACAGATAAATATTCCTGGGTACCTGGGACGTTCCAAGGCAGAGGCGCAGCTTTAATCTTTGACTCCAACTATAATCCGAAACCATCTTATTATGCAATGCAAGGCGCTATTCCTCCATCTCCGACAGTAGTATATGGTGATGTTGACGGCAGCGGCAGTGTAGATGCTTTAGATTTATCGCTTGTGAAGCAATACATGCTCAAACAAATAACCAAATTCCCAGCTGATAATGGTCTGTTTGTTGGAGATGTAGATGCCAGCGGATCAGTAGATGCAATTGATATGGCCCTTATTAAGCAATATCTGCTTAAAATTATATCCAAATTCCCTGCAGATAAGTAATAAGTGCTAATAAAATATAAAGAACCTTCACTGAATATAAATATTTAATCCGGCAAGCCCATACAAGCTGTGTCGGATGAATCTCCAAAAAAACCTGCTAAGAAAAAGTCAATACTTTTCCTTGCAGGTTTTTTAACATATTTAGATAATATTTAATACTATCTTCTTTTTCCTCTGAAAATGCTTGATACAATAGGCCCTATGCAAGAAAATCCTATTATAAGTATCCACTCGTTCATTGTCAACGGCACTGTCTTAAAGACTCCCTGTAAAGGATTGATATACACAACTCCAAGGATCATGGCAAGGGAACAAATAACCGACAGCACCAGTGCGAAATTATTGAATAACGGTATTTCAAATATTGTCTTCTTCTCCGATTTGCATTCAAATACATGTATCAGCTGTGTTACAACCAGTGTAACAAACGCCGCTGTCCTGGATATATCAACGCTGTGAGTGAAGTAAAGTGCGCTTGCAAATACAGCAAGTGTACTTAATCCTATTAATGTTCCTCTTAAAACTATAAGTCCCAGCAATCCGTTGGAAAATACATTTTCCTTAGCGCCTCTGGGTGGCTGCATCATTATATCCTTCTCAGGAGGGTCCAGTCCGAGGGCAATGGCAGGCAGTCCATCCGTTACAAGGTTCACCCAAAGTATCTGTATCGGAAGCAGCGGAAGAGGCATGCCCAGAAGCATTCCGAGGAACATTGTAAGAACCTCTCCAAGGTTGCAGGCAAGCATATATCGTATGAATTTCCTGATGTTATTGTAAATTACCCTTCCTTCTTCAACAGCAGCCACTATGGTTGCAAAATTGTCATCCATAAGTATCATTGATGAAGCTTCCTTCGTTACATCGGTTCCGGCAATGCCCATGGAAACTCCTATGTCGGCTTCCTTGATTGCCGGAGCGTCATTTACACCGTCCCCGGTCATCGCCACGATATGCCCGAGCTTTTTCAGCACCTTGACGATCATAAGCTTATGCTTCGGCGACACTCTTGCATAAACAGAAACATTCTCGGCAACCTTTTCCAGCCTTTTTTCGTCTATTGTGTCAAGCTCCCTGCCTGTCAACACCCTGTCTCCCTCTTTAAATATCTTAAGCTCGGTCGCTATTGCCACTGCAGTTGCTTTATGATCACCTGTAATCATAACCGGTTTGATTCCAGCCATTCTGCACTTATAGACGGCCTCCACAGCCTCTTTTCTGGGAGGATCTATCATACCGATCAATCCGATAAAAACAAGTTCTTTTTCTATGTCAGCATGCTTATACGAGCTTGAACGCAGCCTTTTATATGCAACGCCGATAACCCTGAGAGCCTCACCTGCCATACTGTCGTTGATCTTGATAATTCTCTTCCTGCCGTCTGGCGTCAAATCTATTATTCCTTTAGACGTATGAATTTTTGTGCACTTGTCGATTATTACATCCGGCGCGCCCTTAGTGAAGGCAAAGGTATCTCCCTTGTTGTCGCTGCATATGACTGACATGCATTTTCTATCCGAATCGAAAGGCAATTCGTCAATTCTGCAATATGACCTGTTAAGAGTTTCGGAATTCAGCCCGCCCTTGATTGCTGCAATAAGCAGGGCAACTTCGGTCGGATCGCCGGAAGCCTGCCATTTATCCTGCCGCGAAAACATATTCTTTATTTTCTCCACACCGTTGCTTTTTTCAGAAATCTTCTCAAACTTGGCATTATTGCATATAGCGCCTATTTCAAGGGTTAATTTCACAATACCTGTTTTAGCCGGTTCTATTAGCTTGCCATCCAGGTTAAACTGACCTTCAGTGCTGTATGCATTCCCCTTAACTTCAATGAAATTACCGTCAGAATATAATTTACGAACAGTCATCTTGTTCTCCGTCAAGGTACCTGTCTTGTCAGAACAGATCACACTGGCGCAGCCAAGGGTTTCAACTGCCGGAAGCTTTCTTATAAGTGCATTTCTTTTAACCATTCTTTGGACGCCCAATGCCAGCGCAATCGTTACAATTGCCGGAAGACCTTCAGGAACAGCTGCTACTGCAAGGCTTATGCCCGCCAGAAGCATGGAAAAGACGGATTCACCCCTTAGAACCCCGGTAAGAGCCACAAAAGCACATATCACAAGGCACCCGAATACTATGAATTTACCGAGAGTCTCCAACCTTTTCTGAAGCGGCGTGTCGTCTTCCTCAATATTTTGTATCAGGTCTGCGATTTTACCCATTTCTGTATTCATGCCTGTGGATGTTACTTTTGCTATGCCCCTTCCCGAGGTTATAATTGTTCCCATATAAACAGAATTCTTTTTGCTGCCCCTTTCACCATTCTTTTCAACGGGTATGGATTCTCCGGTAAGAAGCGATTCGTCTACCTGAAGATTAATTGCTTCTGCCAGTTCGGCGTCTGCCGGAATCCTGTCTCCCGTTTCGAGCACTATTAAATCGCCGGGAACTATTTGCTCTGCTGCAATTGTACACAGCTTCCCGTCCCTGATGACTCTTGCACTTGGAGCAGCCAGATTTTTCAATGCTTCAATCGTCTTTTCAGTTCGATATTCCTGAATGAATCCTAATATTGCATTCACCACTACTATTGCGATAATCGTAACAGCTTCCGTAATTTCCCCCATGAAAGCCGAGACAGCTGTGGAGGCAAGAAGAATCAACACCATAAAATCAGTGAATTGCTCAAAAAGGATCCTAAGGGGAGAAATCTTCTTTTTCTCGTTTAACGCATTGGGACCATGCTTTTCTAACTTCTTGCGGGCCTCCTTCGCTGTAAGTCCGCTAACAATAGATTCTGCTTTTCCAAAATTTTTCAGTTTAGTTTCCAGAACACTCAATGAAATCACCCCGTCCTATTTTTATTCATTTTGAACCTGAAATAGTACTGCTCCGAATATTTGCAGATAACACTTACCCGTTTCTCTTCATATAATACAAAGACAGTGATTCTTATACACAAGAAAAGCTGCGCACTCTAAACATACAGGAGATGATCAAATGATATTTTCCGTTTCCCTGCTTGCGATGTCTTTAAGCCTTGATGCCCTTGGTGTCGGAATAGCTTACGGACTTAGAAGAATAAAGATTCCGCTGCTGCCCAAATTGGTCATATGCTTTTTTTCCATATTATATTCAGAAGCAGCCCTGATGCTGGGCAAATCTCTATCCATGGCAATACCGCCGTTGGCCGGCAAGCTCATCGGCATAACAATCCTTTTAGGAATGGGTGTCTGGATAATAATTCAGGCCCTCGTTAAAAAGGAAAACCCTTCGCTAAACGAAGCGTATGTTAATAAAGAAGTTACGCTAATAAAAATTGTCATCAAGTCACTAGGCATTACCATCCAGGTCATCAAGGATCCCAAAGAGGGTGATATAGACAAATCCGGGACTATAGATATAAAGGAGTCTGTGCTTTTAGGGCTTGCTCTTTCTGTTGATGCCATAGGTGTAGGAATAGGAAGTGCGCTTGCGGGGTTCAGCTCATCCCTTATTCCTTTTGCAATCGGACTTTTTCAGCTTGGTTTTCTTTACATAGGCGCCTATTTCGGCGAAAAGTTTGCATTAATAGGCAGCATCAACAAAAAGGTGCTCAGCCTGCTGCCCGGAATACTTCTTATAAGTCTTGCCATCATCAGAATTTATTAAGCCCGTATAACAGGCCGATGTTCTAAAGTGCCCCGAGAAGCATATAATACCCATAAAAGTCTCGGGAATGGTGGGTCGTGTGATACGAAGAAATTTTTTCATTGTATTGACTCCGAATGGAAGAAAGCTTGTCGCAGCGGCAATTATAATAATTGTAGCCGTTCTGGCGGTAAATACAGTAATATTTGCTGCTCTCATTAAAGGCCATCGCAATCCCCTTGAAGGGGTAAATATAATCATCGACCCCGGGCATGGCGGAGTCGATGGCGGCACAAATGACGGTATTTCTTTCTTTGAAAAGGATATTAATCTCCAGATAGCCAAAGCTCTGCAGGAAAAACTCCATGCAAATAAAGCTGCTGCCGAACTAACCCGGTATACCGATGTTTCATTGGACAGCAAAAATCCCTCAAGCGGCTCAAGGCACCTTGAAGACCTGACTGCAAGAGTATCTCAATTCAACAGTGGGAAATATGATATTTTTATCAGCATACACGTAAATCATTCCACCAGCTCCAGAGCGATCGGCCCTTTTGTACTCTATGCAGATGGAAGTCCAAAATCAAAACTGCTTGGGGAATGTGTCCAGGAAAGATTGAACAAACATTCCGAAGAGCTTCTCGGCTCGAATACGATCCGCTCTCCTTCACGATCGAATTATTTCATTTTAAGACATTCAAACATACCCGGGATAATTGTCGAAACGGGATTCATATCTAATATGAGGGAAAAAAGCCTGCTAAAAGACGAAAGCTATCAACAAAAGCTTGTTGACAGCATAGTTAAAGGTATCAGAGACTATTATGAAAAAAGTTAAGCAGTTACTCCGCCCCAAGCACCCTCAAATAGTCTACATACGGATCTGCTGCCCCTTGAAGCTCGCATTTTTCGGCTTTGAGCACTTTTATGTAATCAACTATTTCTTTAGTAACTCTCTCACCCATGCATATTACAGGAATTCCCGGCGGATAAGCCATCACCATTTCACCGGCGATCTCTCCGACGGATTCTTCAAGCAGAACAGTCTTTTTCGTGCTGTAGAAGGCATCTCTCGGAGATACTATCATCTTGGGATTGTTGGGTATCATAACAGTGCTGCGGTATTCTACAGCCTGAGTCTTGGAGGATATATCCTTTAAAGCATTAACCAGGGCCTCCAAGTCCTGTTTTCTGTCACCTATGCTTACTATAGCCAGTATATTGCATAAATCGGACAATTCAATCTGTATATTATATTCCTTCCGCAGTTTTGACTCCATTTGATAGCCTGTATAGCCCAGTCCGCTTACGTTGATGCCCAGCTTGGTTTCATCGAAATCAAAGCATCCGGGAGTTCCGACGAGTTCTTTTCCGAAAGCGTACAAGCCGTCAATCCTGTTGATCTCTTCCCTTGCCCAGGCCGCAAGCTTAAGGGTTTCTTCCAGCATGTCGCACCCTATTGTAGCCAATTGCTTTCTGGCTATATCCAACGAACACATGAGAAGATACGAGGCACTTGAAGTATATGTAAGGCTCATAACCTGCTTTACCTTTTCCGGCGAGATCAGGTTGCTCCTCAGGAGCACAACAGAGCTTTGCGTCATTGAACCGCCTGTTTTGTGTATACTCGCAGCACTCATGTCTGCGCCTACTTCCATTGCGGTAAGCGGAAAATCATCATGAAACGACATATGAGCGCCATGCGCCTCGTCAACAAGAACAGCCATACCATGCCTATGCGCAGTTCTTACGATTGCCTTCAGATCGGACGCAGCCCCGTAATATGTAGGATTAATCACGAAAACCGCCTTAGCATGAGGATTTTCCTTAATGGCTTTTTTCAAGCTCTCTTCTGTGATGCCCATCGCAATACCGAGTTTCTGGTTGATTTCCGGTTGTATGTAAACAGGCATCGCACCACTCAGGATAATGCCACCTATGGTTGATTTATGTGCATTCCTTGGAATTATTATCTTATCGCCCGGGTCACAGGCGCTCATTATCATAGCCTGTACGCCTGCCGTCGTCCCATTTACCGAGAAATAGGCCTTCTCAGCACCGAATGCATACGCAAGAAGCTTTTCGGCTTCAAAAATAACTCCCGTCGGATTATTGGCATAATCCAGATCCTCCATTCCGTTTGCATCCATCTGCAAAGCCCGTTCCCCTATGTAATCCGTCAGCTCTTTTATTCCTCTTCCCTGTTTATGTCCAGGTACATGAAACTGGACTACCTTGTCGTCAACATACTTTTTTACAGCATCAAATAAAGGAGTCCTTTTCTGATCCAGCCGCACCACGTCAAATACCCCCCGAAAATACAAAAGCATTATCAAAAATTTCTCTTCATACATTCTATGAAAAAAAACTGATAATGCCACATTATGAACAATAAATATGGTAACGGAAAAGTGTTTATTCGTCGTACACTTTTTTTACGCCATCTATCCCCTGCAGCTCGGATATAAGGCTGGAGTTGTTGTAATCGGCGGGAACTGCGACCAAAAACCTCATTAAAAGCGCCTCACCCTTCTCACCGCTTATAAAGTCTATGCTTTTGATACGAAGCTGGTGTTTTTCAATTGCTGCGCTGAATATTCCAATCCTGCCCACTATATTTTCAGATTTTACATAAATATACCTGTAGTTGCTTTTCTTTGCTATGTGATCTTCAATCTTTTTTAGGGTTATTAACGTAAGATAAATCAATATTGTCGCAGCTATCGCGCCTTCGTAGAACCCTATTCCTACTGCGATTCCTACACATGATACGGCCCATAGGCTTGCCGCAGTAGTCAGACCCTTTACATTAAACCCTTCGCGTATTATGGTTCCGGCACCAAGGAAGCCTATTCCGCTGATTACCTGTGCCCCAAGACGAGCAGGGTCAGCGTTCGTATGCCCGCTGTACTGCTTAAAGATAAATTCTGAAGTAACCATCACAAGTGCCGATCCAATGCAAACCAGTATGTGGGTTCGAAAACCTGCCGGCCGATGAGTCTGCTCTCTCTCATACCCAATGATTCCTCCCAGCAAGCATGCCAGCAATAGCCTGCCAAGCAGAATAAAATAGTACATTTCAGGGTGGTGCTTTAATGTTTCGAAAATTGTCATCAGATCAGCCTCACTTAAGGCTCGGCTAAAATATTAATTCTCGGTTCTTTTTTCATAATACCCTCGAATTTATGGGTTTCTGTAAAGAGATTACCGGAAATTATATTTTAACGATGCCTAAAATATAAAAATGGATTCATCATATTTATCGTATTTTTCGATGAATCCATTAACTCCTACCGTTATTATCGTGACACCTCCCTCCAAGAAAGAGGCTCGACCTAAAATATTTTGCTTATAAGGCCCGTTATCTTTATTTTTGCAGCCTGAAAGTATTCAACCACCTTGAACTTGACTTTAACCGGTATGTCAGCATCATTGTCTGCGGTAGTTATTATTTTGTACTCTTTTTTGGTCAAAACCTTTTTAAGGTCGGACTTTACCGAATCCGGAACCGTACCATGGGTTGCATCCACAAAACAGAGCGGCGGGAACAGCACACACCACCAATTTGCTCCGCTTCCTTTTCCGATAACCACTCTTAATGCCTGATAATTACCTGCCGGGAGTGCAATATCGCCATACTTTTTAGTTGGGAACGGATAGGTTCCAAGCATAGTCTTTACGCTATAGCTTTTACCCTGTCTTTGTATCTCGTCTCTGGAAATCTTCTCAATTGCTTTAAGATTGTTATTAATAATATATTTTGTCTGCTCGATATCTCTTGAAGCCTTAAGCTTGTCCTTCATGTAAACAAGAATTTTATCCCTGACGTCTCTTTTTAAAGACTGATCCTCCGGTGAATCACTATTTGCGATTACATGAAGCCTGATCAGATTATCTGCAAGCCCTTTATTTACGCTCTCAGAATAGGACGATGCAAAAAACATGCCCATCGTAAGCACCAAAACCGCAATAATTGCTATAGATGTTTTAAGTATTGCAGCCTTCTTCTGAAACGAACCGAAATTTTTTAATATTAACAAAACCTTACTCATAACTAATCCCCCGCCTCTTTCTGCTAAGAAATGAAAATTTATTATTAGTTATAAGTATTGTCCAATACAATTAAATTTATACTCTGTATAAAAAATCTACCTGCAAAATAATGAATAATTTCTTATTCTGTAATGTTTACTTATTTCATTCAAGCAATTTACGGAAGCTATCCCTCAATCTTCTTAAGGTTTGCATAGGCTGCCATAAGCCTCTTCATTCCTGCATCCTTGAACCTTATTTCCAGCTTGAAGTCACCGTTTTCCTTTTCCGCTGAAGTGATGACGCCAACTCCGAATTTCTTATGCTCTACTTTATCCCCAACCTGAAAATCAGCATCGGAAGACAGTTTGGGCATGTTTGAAAATGTACTTAAAACTCTTTTTGCTTCGTTTTCAAGCTTGCTTGGGGCGAGGAAGAAGTCCTCACTCCTATTTTTCAAGCCGGTGCTAACCTCTTCCTTCTTTCTTAAGCCGTCCAGCAAATCCGGGGGTATTTCCCTCAAAAATCTCGAAGCCCTGTTATACGTTGTATTTCCGAATAATGTCCTGCAGAAGGCGCTTGTCATGTACAAGGTTTCTCTTGCACGGGTAATGCCGACATAACAAAGCCTTCTTTCCTCCTCTATTTCGTTCTCATCAGACATGGAACGATATCCGGGGAAAACCCCTTCTTCCATCCCTACCATGAATACTACCGGAAATTCAAGACCTTTTGCACTGTGAAGCGTCATCAGGACAATATTGTTATTTCCTTCCTCCATATTATCTATGTCCGAAACAAGAGATACCTGTGCAAGGAATTCCTCCAACCCCTGTTCCTCGCTTTGGTTCTCAAATTCTAACGCAACCGAAATCAATTCCTTGATGTTCTCCATCCTTGTTTCCGCTTCAACTGTGTTTTCCTCTTCAAGCTCCTTTAATATGCCGGACTGCTCTATTATCTCCTGTATCAGTTCCGAGACCTTCATTGTCTCCTTGAGAACCCTGAATTTGGATATCAAAGTCACAAAGTTATCAAGTTTCTGCGATGCTCTCTGAAGTTCAGGTATTTCGGATGCAGAAGAGATTATTGCAAAAATGCTGCAGCCTCTTTTATTAGCTATCGCTTCAGCGTTTTCAACAGTCGTGCTGCCCAGTCCCCTCTTAGGAACATTTATTATCCTTTTTAAGCTTATATTGTCGGCAGGATTCTGGATAACTCTCATATAAGCGACTATGTCCTTAATTTCTTTCCTGTCATAGAACCGCAAGCCCCCGAAAATCCTGTACGGTATACCTTCACGGACAAGCATTTCTTCCATGACACGTGACATGGCGTTGACCCTGTATAAAATTGAAAAGTCCTTGTATTCCCTGTTTTGAGAAACAAGCAGTCGCTTTATTTCACTGCATACATACAAAGCCTCCTCGTGTTCGTTACCTCCTTCAAAGCATTGGATCCTATTGCCCCCCTGCTTCTCGGTCCAAAGGCTCTTGTTCTTCCTGCCTGTATTGTTTTTTATAACATAATTCGCTGCATCAAGAATGACTTGAGTCGAGCGGTAATTCTGCTCCAGCTTTATAACCTTGCAGTCCTTGAATTCCTTCTCGAAATCCAGGATGTTCCTTATATTGGCCCCACGCCATCCATAGATCGAATTGTGTATAACGATTCCGGAACTTATATACTGTCTGAAATGCGGAACTGATAAATCAAACACACTTCCTTCATAGTTTTCAAATTCTACAGTTTCAATAATATCCTCAACAATACGTCCATCGCAGAATACCGGAATGCTCATTGTAGGCCTCATATGTGAAAAAGGCATATAAGAATAGCTTGTTTCTTCAGTCAGCCTTGCCCTTTTTAGTATTTCGAGATTTTCATCAACACCCGCAATTTTTACCGCATAAGCATCAGCTTCATCGTAGTCCTTCCGTTCTGTTTCTATACGCCATGTATTTCTGTTACCGTCCCTTACCGGGAAACTACTTCCAACTTGGCATTTTAGGGCTTCACCTGATGTATTCAGGCAAATTCTATGGCTGCACCAACCTGCATCCGTCCCGGTCTTTCTTCCGCCGAATGTGGTAATATTTATTATCTGTCGTGCAGTCTGTCCTCTTATGACTGCATTACAAACATGATGGGGATATTCTTCAAAAAGCATAAGCTCCTTCATCAGTGCTGCTGCAGCCTTCTCAGTATCAATTTCATCAAAAATTCTATTTATATATGGCTGTGATAAGGAAATACTTCTGCCAATTCCATGAAATACAGTTGTTGGAATCCCATACTTAAAGCAAAGCAGTTGCTCATAAAAAGCAGCCTCTTCTTTACTTAAACAGACTCTCAAAATCCACATCTTGTCCCCATGTTCCTGATTCAGCCTTACAAACAGCCCGTTTACAATTTCTCCCTTCCTGCTTCTTACTCCCTGAGTCTGACCTATCCTATAGCCTTTTCCCTTTTTATACATCAGATATACATAATAGACACCTGACTGAGGGTTTAGCTTGGCAAATCCAATATGATTCGGAGTAGCTTTAATCTCTTTCCCCGATTTTGTTTTTATTTTAACTATGGGACCCGTATAGTCCTTTTTCATTATCTTATCCGGTTTTCCCGGCAGAGTATTTCCCCTCCCGGCTGCACATATCAAATTGTGATCATACGTAATTCTTTCAACAGGAATTTCCCCTTCATCTGTCAATACTTTTGTTCCCTCAACGATACACTGGTCATCATCGCCAACAACACAAAGGTTCCTGCTGCCTTGAGCCAGAAGGCTTATAAGCGAATATTGAGCAGTATTGGTATCCTGATACTCATCGACAAGCACATACTTGAACTTGCGCTGGTAAAAGTCCAAAACCTCCGGAACAGATGAAAAAAGCCTGATGGTATGCATGATGATATCGTCAAAATCAAGCGCATTGTTCTGGGCGAGCTTTTTCTGGTACAGCTCATATATTTGGGCTATCTTGTTCATTCTGAAGTCTGAAGCGTACATTTTCGAATACATTTTGGAGTCTATAAGTTCATCCTTTGCCCTTCCGATGGTCTCAAGCATGGCTTTCGGTGGGAAATTCTTCTCATTAAGGCTCAGTTCCTTGAGACAGTCCTTTATAACGGTCTGCTGGTCAGATGAATCAAAAATAACGAAGCTTCTATCAAAGCCGATCTTATCTATATCTCTTCTAAGTATCTTGACACATGTTGAATGGAAGGTGCTTACCCAAATGCGCTCACCGGCAGCCTCCACCAGGCTGTCTATTCTGGCCTTCATTTCTTTAGCAGCCTTGTTTGTAAAAGTGATTGCAAGGATGCTACCGGGGTAAACTCCCTTTTCTTTTATAAGATAGGCAATCCTGTGGGTCAGCACTTTTGTTTTGCCGCTGCCTGCACCTGCCAGTATCAGAAGAGGCCCTTCCGTATGCATTACAGCTTCCTTCTGTTCATTGTTCAAGCCCTTAAACAAGTCCATAAAAATTCCCCTTAGACATTAAAATACCGTGACCTGTTATCACGGCATATTAATTATATAGGTAATTTGAAGTGAATGCAATTGGAGTCATTCCTTTTAAAAATATTTTTAATTTCTTAAAAATCAAAACTAATAAGCTTTTTTCGTATGATATTAATCGAATTAGTATTATAATTAATGATTGATATTGAAGCAAAGGAGTCATATTTATGGAGATAAAACATTTTCAAGTTCATGGAATTCCATCGATTCTATGGGGAGAGCCTTCTAAGAATCTATATTTATTTATTCACGGTCAAAAAGGCTGCAAAGAAGAAGCAGAACCTTTTGCTGAAATTGCCGTACGCTATGGCTGGCAGGTTTTAAGCATTGACCTTCCGGAGCATGGAGCGCGCAAGGAAGAGAAAACTTCATTTGACCCCTGGCATGTCGTCCCTGAATTGTTGAAGGTTATGGAATACGCCAAAGCCCATTGGAATTGTATTGCATTAAGGGCCAATAGCATTGGGGCATGGTTTAGTATGTTAAGTTATTCAAACATGAATCTAAAAAAATGCCTTTTCGTATCACCAATTCTTGACATGCAGCAACTAATTCAAAATATGATGCTTTGGGCTGGTGTCTCGGAAGATCAACTCCGACAGGAACAAATAATTCCCACATCCTTTGGTCAAACACTTTCGTGGGAATATCTATCCTATGTGAAAGAACATCCGATTACGAATTGGTCATTTCCAACAGAAATTCTGTACGGTGACAAAGACAATCTCACGGAACGCAGCATTGTGGAGAGTTTCATCAAACGTTTTGGATGCAAACTGACTATTATGGAAAACGGCGAACACTGGTTTCACACACCGGAACAGCTGAAGTTTTTGGATAAGTGGACAATCGATTCGTTTGAAAATATGGTAGAATTGGAATATTAACTAAAGTTACTTGAAGACTATTGGAATAAAAGCAAACCGGGTTGCTATAGATTATAATGATTTTATTCAATTAGTAATAACTTATGGAGCCGAAAATACAGATACAATTGAAAAGATTTTTAATTACAAACCGGATTATGAAGGATTTCATTAAAAATGGCGCAAAGAAAGTCTCTTGCGCCATTTTCATAGTTATAGCCGCTTAATGTCCCAAAGCCCTCATAACAATATTTGCAACATATAGAAGTTTTGTTTTGTCAATTAATGATATAACATCTTTTGAATTATTTATTAATAAATTTTCATCATACGGCTGGCCTATGCACAAAGCTGGAATTCCCAACTCTTCAAAGACATAATAATCGGATATTTCTTTGTTCGCTTTGTTTACAGAAGGAGCTTGTTTCCCTGAGGTAGTTTTTATTAATCTTGTTGCATTGTTTTCCTTACCGGTCATGTTAAATATTTTTGGATTGACGTTATTCTTCTGTGCAATACAGTCAAGATCAATTACAGCCTTGATATTTTTCTTATCATTATCAGATAGGTTTTTTACATAATTTTGGGAACCACGCAACCCAAATTCTTCTCCTCCAAAAAGAACAAATCTGATTTCATAGGCACTTGATAAACGATTCATCAAACGGGCTGTTTCAAGAACAACAGAGACTCCGGATGCATCGTCATTGGCACCTTGTGAATCCCCCCCGCAATCATAATGTGCACAGATAATTATAATACCCTTACTGATTTTCGCAGTGTTCTTTTTGACTACAATCAGATTTTGACTCCGAAAATCCAACGTTTCACCGTCATACGTAGTTATCTTATCTTGAAATGCTTGAACCTGTGGCGCATATCCATAGGACTTCAATATTGTTTTCAAATATTCACATGCTTTTTTTTCATTATCAGACCCATATTGTCTGCCGCCAATCATCTTGCTAATAGTAGCCATCATTTTATTCGCATCAGGATTTACCTTTGCAGTTTGAACTGCATTACTTGTAGTAACTCCATTAATACTAGTTGGGGATGACCAACCGGAAAGCAGTGTTACAGCAGCCAGAAATAAGGCGATAATTAATCCCGATTTTCTTTTCATTTAAATATTTTCCTTTTCCATAGATATTTTTATATACTTTTTAGTATATTATTTTTGATTGTAATCTAATCAACTACTATTTTAAACTAATCTTTCATAATACGGTCTCCCAATGAAAGCTTTTCCATTCATATAAAATCCATGATTATGCTTGAATCAGGCCATCATACAGCTGTTTCTTGTTCTCCTCAACATATTCAATCAAATAAGTAAATATATTTTCCTCTTCTCTATCAAGGTAAAGCTTTTTAGCTTCCTTAGAAATCTCCTCAGCCATTTCATCGTATTGAGAACCGTGAGTTTGGCTAAAACTGCTTATGTCATACAAATTACCTTTGTTTACATTTTCCCTTAAGTCAAATGTGCTTACTTTATATTTCTTCAATATATCCCTTATGTTGCTCATTGCCCGATAGTCTTCATAAGCTTTAATTCTCTCAAGCGTTTCAATCGTATCATCAAGATACAGCCCCGTAGAGTTCTCTAAAAACCCTAATATACCTTCCATTGTAACCTCAGTGTCTAAATCAATAATCAAAATGATATCCCTTAGAATAGTAGGAAGCACTGAGAAAATTCTATTATCTCTTATGTGATAGTTTTCTTGCCCATATAACCGCAAACTGATTTCACCTATGATATCCTCAGCAGATAAATTTGAAACTTCATCCGGAGTTATTAAGTTTTTTAAGGAATCCAGTAATTCGCCCATTTTATTTACCCCCTTTGAATATACCCCTTAGACGTGAAAATACCGTGAGCTGTTATCACGGTATTTTAATTATATATGTAATTTAGATCGAATGCAATTAATCGTCGAACCTTTCCTTTTACAGTTAGGAACTATTTTACACGACGCATAATAATTTCTTCCTGCTTGGTTACTTCTTTCTCGATACGTTCTAACATATCAGTATGCTGTTTGTAACCATCAAGTAAAGCATCGATTTTTTTGCCATGGTCATTTTCAATTCTTATGACATCCTTTTTTAAGGCATTTATATCTTCCCTTACAGTCTTAAACTGTTCCGTCATTTCGGAATACATTTTACTAAGTAAATCAAAAGATTTATCTTCCATGACTTCACTCTCCCTAAAAATTATTATAGCATACTTTTAAAATTTACCGAAAAATTTTTGATTATTAACATTGATCTGACGAATTGGCATTGATTACTCTACATTACGACTCTTAGGTTCTATATTATTTTAGACGTAAAAAAATGCCGCATTTTTTATCACGGCATTCTCTTGTCTATTAAATATTGAAGTTTATCGGGAAAAATACAGTTTTTTAGAACTCGGGTTCAATCAGCCCGTAGTTTCCATCCTTCCTTTTATAGACCACGTTAACTTCCTTTGTATCTGCATTTGAGAACATAAAGAACTCATGTCCTACAAGATTCATTTGGAGTATGGCTTCTTCAGTAGTCATAGGCTTTACTGCAAATTTCTTGGAACGCACTACCTTAAATTCCTGCTCCTCGTCAATCTCGTGGTCAATTCCGGAAGGAGCGGTTTTAAATGCTGCTTCATGGAGTTTCTTCTCCAATCTTGTCTTATTCCTTCTGATCTGCCTTTCCAATATATCTACAGCCTTATCAACAGAAGCATACATATCCTCATTTTCCACTTCAGCTCTAAGTACAACACCGTTAAAAGGTATGGTTACTTCAACAATCTGACGTGTTTTTTGAACACTCATAGTAATGTGAGCCTCGGTATCAGCATTGAAAAACTTTTCAAGCTTTCCTACCTTTGTTATCACTCTATCCTTAAGTGCTGGTGTAACTTCTATATTCTTTCCGCTTACGATGAATTTCATAATTGCCACGGCTCCTTTCAAACTCAATGTCTTTATTTTCCCCAAAAACACGATTATAAAACAAAAGCCTCATGTATGTTGGTAAAATATCTTAATTATTATTATTCTCCATCCGGGAAATAAATCCTTCTTAAAATATTGTTTTTTATCAACACCTCGTTATCCGTATTATTCTTGGTATACGGGGAACTTGTCCAAGTATCCACAATTACCCCACAAAACATCTGTTTTGTGAATATAAAACCTGTGGATAATGTGTATAAAACTGTGAATAACTTATATAAGTATGTTTGAGGTGTGGATAAGCATCTTGATAATATAATTACAATTTATCTACTTTATGTAAACTTATTCGTTTATGAAAAAATACCCGCCTTAATTCTATAATAAATCACTGTCAAACGCTTCAAATAGCTGTTTTGAAGCAAAGAATCCAATAATTAAAAAGATGAACTTACCCATCTCCATTTTCCATTTTATTACATAAGTGATTTTATGTAAATTAGAAAAGTTATACACATAGACATAGCCCTGCGAAAATTTATCCACAGAGCCAAGCCGTTTATATCATTAATTATTTTTTGTTTAGAGATTACCTGCGGTTTGAAAAGCAATCTTCACAGTATACAGGTTTATCTAGGTGAGGTTTGAAAGGTATTTTTGTTTCCTTCCCGCATTCTGAACAAACAGCGTCATACATCTCTTTAGGTTTCTTAACTGAAGAGCCTTTATTAAATTGAGCCTTTTTTAAGTCCCTGCACTCTTTGCATCTTGTCGGTTCATTTTGGAAACCTTTAGCAGCATAGAATTCCTGCTCTCCTGCAGTAAAAATGAACTCCTTTGAACAGTCCTTGCAAATCAAAGCCTTGTCTGTAAACATATGGTCGCCTCTCTCTAATAATAATGGCCCCTAACCTACATAACTTATTCTGATTAAAGGCAAATGGAACAATATCAAGAATAATATAGCAAAAATTGACGTTATATGCAAGACAAGTTTTAATTTTTTACCCTGTATTTTAAGCTGATTGTCATGATTTTTCAGTATAGTTTCCTCATAAAAATTAAATAGAAAAGCTGAAGTAATATTTCAACGGTTCTAAAGCTTCATAATTCTATAAAGCAGCACTGCCGCAGAAGCCCTTGATGCATTTGAATGTGAGTTCAGCTTGTTTTTGCATCCGACAATGAGCCCCTCCCCTACAAGGGTGGCTGAGCTATTGAATGCATAACATGAGGTTTCATACTTATCTTCATATTTATCCAGCACTTTAACAGAAACTGTTTTCCTGAGCTTTTTTGCTACACCCAAAGCGACTGTACTGTATACCATCATGTCCTGCCTCAGTATGGGATCCTTCGGGCGGAATCTGTTACAGCTTTCACCTTGAATTATTCCCAATGCCTTTGCTGTCCCGAGCTGCTGATAGTATTCGTCATACTTTTGCACATCTGTAAAGTTATCGGTAAAATCCGCATTAAGCCCGAGAACTTTTATGAGCATTCCAACAAACTCTCCCCTTGTTATGTCTCTTTCCGGGTAATACCGTTTTTCGGCATTGCCTTTTATTATCCCTTTAGCCAAAAGCTTCTCTATAGCTTTTTCTGCCCAAGGAACCTTTTTAAGATCAGTAAACACAATTTTTGCTTTTTCCTTTACGGAACTTGCATTTGAAGTGGATGAAGCTTTCGTCAGTACAGGTTGAAGCATAAGAATAAATGCAATAATAACAAAAAAGATTTTTTTATTAATAAAATGCCTCATTTTTTATTCCCCCAATCTTAAAATGTTATTACAATATGATTTTATCATCCTGCTATTATATTATAAGTAGATTTATTTCGGCTGAATGGTAGTATTTTTTTGGGTGCTTCAAAATAAACAATTGTAAACTGATTATTTATACAATTGAACCCATGGGAAATTTAGCTGCCATTAAAATAAAATCCGCAATTAATGAATATATTGATATTGGAAGTTAAGCAGGTTAACCTGCCGCAAGGTGTTGATATTATGGAGGAAGTGTCTAAATTTCATACTGTCCGTGGCTACCAGCTGTTGCAGCAAAACAAGAAGCTATTGACCCCGGCAATGGAGGATTATCTCGAAATGATTTACAGAAACAGCCTTGTTGAAGGCTATATGCGTATAAACACTCTTTCCGAGCTTCTTAACGTCGCAGCCCCTTCTGCGACAAAAATGGTTCAGAAACTCAATAAGCTCGGCTTGCTTGAGTATAAGAAATACGGGATTATATTCATGACCGAAAACGGAAGAGAACTGGGAAAGTTTCTTTTACAGCGGCATACTATCATTGAAGCATTTTTAATGAACCTGGGAGTAAAGGAGGACGCCCTTGTCGAGACAGAACTTATTGAGCACAACATATCTGCCGGGACATTACATAAAATAAGCATTTTTAATAAATTCCTGGAACAGAATCCTGAGGTAATCCTGAAGTTCGAACAGTTTTCGCAGTACTACATAGGTTGATAACGTTTTGAAAGCTGAAGCTACAAATTAAATCAAGTCTATTTTTGGGGAACTCGTTTGAGTTTTCTTTTTTATATTTCGGGTGATTGAACCATTCTCAGAATACATCTTAAATGATCGATTCCTGTTTCGAATTAAACGTTATGTAACATTATTCCTGGCATTCTCATATTCTGGATTAGGTAAACAATTTTAGACCCGGCTAAAGTTATTAGTAATACATAACTTGTTTAGCTTAGACATACAAGAGAGGGTGCGTATAATGCAAGATGACAGCTATGTTCAAACAATCGTCCCTGCGGCTCAATCATTGCTTGTTGGAAGAGTGCGGACAAAAAAGACGAGTGTGCTGAGGAGGATCAGCACTTTTACCAAATTTCTGGGGCCTGCTTTTATAGTTAGCGTCGCCTATATTGACCCCGGTAACTTTGCCACAAATATCAGCGGCGGATCAAAATTCAATTATAATCTTTTATGGGTAATCCTTTGGAGCAATCTCATGGCTATTTTCCTTCAGTCCTTGTCTGCCAAGCTGGGAATTGCTACAGGTCAGAATCTTCCCCGGATGTGCGGCAAGGTCTTTTCAAGAAAGACCAACTGGTGTTTCCTGATAGTCGCTGAGCTTGCTGCAATGGCAACTGACCTTGCAGAATTTCTGGGAGCAACTCTTGGGTTTTATTTGCTGTTTAACATACCTATGGTTTATGCAGGAATTATAACTGCAGCTCTTACTTTTTTCATTGTATATCTGGGGAAATATGGTCAAAGGCTCATTGAATTAATTATTTTCGCTTTAGTTGCGGTTATCTGTGTTTCTTATACAATCGAATTGTTCCTCTCAAGGCCTTCCTGGAGTTCAGCCGGACTTCACGCACTGCTGCCGTCTCTTCCCAATGGAGATGCGGTCCTTATTGCGGTAGGAATGCTGGGAGCAACTGTAATGCCGCATGTAATCTACCTTCATTCCCAACTGGTTCAGCACAGGAATAAGGATTTAACTGAAAGGGACAAAAAAAGGCATTTTAAAATGGAAAGACTGGATATAGTAATCGCAATGAACATTGCCTTCGTAGTTAATGCCGCAATGGTGATAGTTTCCGCAGCAGTATTCTTTAGGAACGGTGTGGCTGTCAGTTCAATCGAGCAGGCCCATAAATCCTTGTCTCCCTTACTGGGTGCTGCCTCGAGCGGAGCCTTCGGCCTGGCACTAATAGCCTCTGGCCTTTCATCCTCGGCTGTCGGTACGATGGCCGGTCAAACTATAATGCAGGGATTTGTCGGGCTTAATATAAGCGACAATGTTACAAGACTTGTTACAATGCTTCCCGGCATGCTCATAATAATATTGGGGGTCAACCCCATGCAGGCTCTTGTCTTAAGCCAGGTTACCCTAAGCTTCATACTTCCGGCTGCAATCATACCCATGCTGTTGATAACCAGGCGTAAAGATTTAATGGGCCCGTTAGTCAACAAGCCGGTGACAAATGTGCTCGGTTGGGTTATAGCCGGTACTGTAATAGCCGCTAATGCTATATTGCTTTTGCTTACTTTTATAGGAAAAGTTTAAATTGCATAGACAGTCACAATTGTCCTATCTGCCCTAATATAATATTACTGAATGAAAGATATTACGGGTGATTACAATGGGTATCACTGAAAACAAGCAGCATGACATTCTACTTTTCATAGTTTCAGTACTGTTCATAATTTTTGCAACGGGTTTGGTTATTCCCCTTCAGACTACTGCAACCGCTACGGTAATACCCTAAGCTTGAAAGAACATTGGGGTTTTGGGAGGGGAATATTGTGTTTCAACCAGGTGACTTGAATAATTTACTTAAGGATGCTATGTCAAGGTTGAATCCCACTGCTTCAAATAATTCAAGCACCCGTAAAAACAGCCAGGATGCCTCATCCAAAGGGCTTACGCTTACACCCTCAAATGCTCTTGTCATAGCCGGCCTGTTGAGCGGCAGCCTGAATGTACTCTCAGTCCTTATCGATAGGGATCAGGCAGTACAAATAGTATTGGAAGGCTCTCTAAAGCAAAAGACAGATCTTGAAAAGATGCTTGACCAAATAGGAAGCATGCCCTTTGATGATGTATTAAAGGCATTTCTGGGCAGGTATACCGAGTAGCTGATTTCCATTAAGGAGCTCTTTATGGCTTTAACACGACAAAAAATCCATGATATTGCAATTATAGCCCTCTCACTTTTTGCAGTATTCTTTCTGTATTCAACAATCTCCAATATAGAACTGATAGCTTTGATCTTTTTACTTGGAAGCATTGTGTTCATGCTATTGTAATTTACTGCTTCAAGCATGCTTAACCCCGCTGCAAACATCCGTCTGCTTCCATTACCTTACGTGAGTTACATAATATTCAAATATCTTTTGCATGACACGCCTCTTATGCTGCAATATTCAATCTGTTTTGTTTACAGTAAACCATTTATGAAATATAATTATGTAGAGTACTTAATATGTCATAAAGGTTGATTGGGGTGTTTTCATGGGCAAGGTAGATGTTTGTGAATTATTAGAGGGAATGGTTTTAGCCGAACCTATATTCTCTCCGCAATCGGGGAAAAAGCTGCTGAATGAAGGCATTATTCTCAACGAATCAATAATCTCCTCTCTTAGAAGCTGGGGCATAATAAGCCTGGAAATAGCTGACCGCTATACTTTGCTGGTTGACCCGTCGGAAACTACCGCGAAAGAAATAAAGAAGCTTCTGGTTGACGAAATTGTTATGCTTGCTCCTGACCAAGCGGAAGCAAACACTTCCGACAAAATGGTTGAGGTATCGAAAAAATCCAGAGAAATTGCAGTTAAAATACTTAATGATTCAAACGTAAGAAGGTTTTGTGTAGAAATGAAGCTGGTGGATGTTAATTTTCTATATAAGCATTCTATCGAAACCTGTGCCTTATCACTGCTTGTAGCAGGCGCATTGGGATTGAGCGAAGCTGAAACAACCGCAATCGGCACCGGTGCTTTGCTGCATGATATGGGCTTGAGAGAAATGCCTGCTGTCATCAGATCTCCTAAAAGAAACCCTCAGGAAGAGCTGGCTTGGAAAGAGCACCCGAAATATGGTTATTACTTTGCAAAGGAAGCAGGGCTGCCGGATACGATAATAAATATGATATTATATCATCATGAAAACTGGAACGGTTCAGGCTATCCTCAGGGACTGTCAGGCGAAAACATACCTCTGGGGGCAAGAATCATTTCCGTTTGCGAAACCTACAGCCGGTTGATGCTTCATGAGAATTATACCAAGCACCACGCCATTGAATACCTCTATGGTGCAGGCAATTACTATTTTGATCTTAACGTGGTTAAATGCTTTACGAACAATCTTTCCGTCTATCCTCTGGGTTCGCTGGTCAGGCTGACTTCAGGCGAGGTTGGAGTCGTAGCAAATGTCAGAAAAAATTTAGGGCCCCGTCCTGTTGTAAGGGTTTATTATAATAGAGTGAATCGTCCTCTTGCGGTACCTAAGGTTGTTGATCTCGGGAAAGAACGTACTGTATTCATAGAGCATGTTTTTTGAAAAACTTGTCAGGCTGTCTATTAAAAAAGACAAATTTACATTATTTTTGGAGCTTTAGCGAACATCAAAAAGAAAAACAGGTGCTTTGGGTGAATTATTGTTAAAAAATTGTCGAATATGACAATGACAAAATCCTATTCCTTGGTTTATAATATACGAGGGGTTAAAAAGTTTACATTCCAGTCAGCGTTGACTTGTTCAATTTTTCTGGGTCTTTCTATAAGCTTCCCAATTAATGAATGTACTTTTAATAAAATAAAATATATATAAAAGAGTGGTGCTATGAAAACATTAACTAACAAAAACAGAATTAAGGTCATAGTAAATGGCCGCGAAACCGAAGTTTATGAAAATCTTACAATCCTGCAGGCCTTGATCCAGGAAGGGATCCACATACCACATTTGTGTTATGACATAAGGCTTGAGCGCTCAAACGGCAATTGCGGATTGTGTGTTGTCGAGGTAGGCGAAGGAGACAACAAGCGTGATGTTAAAGCATGCCAAACCCCTATTAAAGAGGGTATGGTTATATGCACAAACAGTCCGAAGATTGAGGATTATCGAAAAATCCGTCTGGAGCAGCTGCTTTCCGATCACAATGCAGACTGCGTTGCTCCATGCGTAATGACATGCCCTGCCAACATTGACATTCAATCCTACCTAAGGCATGTCGGCAACGGAAATTATGAAGCTGCCGTACGCGTAATTAAAGACAGCAATCCCTTCCCTATTGTATGCGGTCGTGTATGTCCTCACCCATGTGAGTCCAAGTGCCGCCGCAACCTTGTTGATTCTCCTGTTGCAATCAACCATGTAAAGCGTTTTGCCGCAGATTGGGATATGTCAAGGGAACAGCCCTGGATGCCTGCAAAGAGCCCTGAGACAGGAAAGAAAATTGCCATTGTCGGTGCAGGACCGTCAGGTCTTTCCGCAGCGTATTACAGTGCTGTCAGAGGCCATGACGTTACAGTATTTGAACGCCAGCCCCATGCCGGAGGTATGATGAGGTACGGAATTCCTGAATACCGTCTGCCGAAAGCTACTTTGGACAAAGAAATTGATATTATTAAAAATCTGGGTGTTAAAGTAATGACAGGAAAAGCCCTTGGTACTCATATAAGCCTTGAAGACCTTCATAAGGATTTCGATGCGGTATATCTGGCTATCGGTTCCTGGCGTGCTACTCCGATGCACATTGAGGGAGAAAATCTTGAAGGTGTTTGGCTTGGAATACAATACCTTGAACAGGTAACAAAAAATACTGAAATCAAGCTTGGTGACACTGTTATAGTTATAGGCGGTGGAAATACTGCTATCGACTGTGCACGTACAGCCCTCAGGAAGGGAGCAAAATCGGTCAAGCTCGTTTATCGCCGTACACGTGAGGAAATGCCTGCAGAACCGTACGAGGTTGAAGAAGCTCTGCACGAAGGAGTTGAAATGCTCTTTCTCATGGCTCCTACCAAGATTGTGTCTGAAGAAGGCAAAAAGAAGCTGCAGTGCATAAAAATGATGCTTGGCGAACCGGACCGTTCCGGACGCCGCCGTCCTGTGCCTGTTGAAGGAAGCGAGACTGAAATTGAGGCAGATACAATTATCGGTGCCATCGGACAAAGTACAAATACTCAATTCCTGTATAATGACCTCCCTGTTAAACTTAATAAATGGGGAGATATAGAAATTAACGGTAAGACTTCTCAGACCTCTGAAGTCAAAGTATTTGCGGGAGGAGACTGTGTAACAGGTCCTGCTACGGTAATTCAGGCTGTTGCCGCAGGCCGTCATGCCGCTGAAGCCATGGACAGCTTCCTTATGAGGGGTTATGTTAAAGAAGAGAATGCGGACTACAGCTGCAGCAGAGGTTCATTGGAAGACCTGCCAAAATGGGAATTTGAAGAAATGCCCAGAATAGGACGTGCAGTAATGCCCGCTATAGGTGTCAACGAACGTAAAAGCAACTTTACCGAGGTTGAATTGGGCTTGTCGGAAGCTGAAGCAAGAGAGGAAGCCCGCCGTTGCCTCAAATGCGGTTGTACGGAGCGTTTCGTCTGCGATTTAAGGAAAGAGGCAAGCGAACATAATATTGAATTTAAAAGCCCTGTTCATGAACGCCCGTATATACCGATTGTTGATGATCACCCGTTCATAATGAGAGACCACAATAAATGTATCTCCTGCGGCCGCTGTATTGCTGCATGTGCAGAGATTGAAGGGCCTGATGTCCTTTCCTTCTATATGAAACACGGACGTCAGCTTGTAGGTACTAAGAGCGGTCTGCCGCTGCAGGAAACAGACTGCGTAAGCTGCGGTCAGTGTGTAAATGCCTGCCCATGCGGAGCATTGGATTATCGACGTGAAAGAGGCAAGGTCTTCAGAGCAATCAATGATCCTTCAAAAACAGTTGTCGCTTTTGTAGCTCCTGCTGTTAGAAGCCTTATAACAAAGACCTTCGATATTTCCTTTGAAGAGGCATCGCCATTTATGGCAGGCCTCCTTAAGAAGCTTGGCTTTGACAAGGTGTTTGATTTCACATTTGCTGCTGACCTTACCATTGTCGAGGAGACAACTGAGTTCCTTACAAGGGTTGAAACTAAAGGGGTTATGCCTCATTTCACCTCCTGCTGCCCGGGATGGGTAAACTTTATTGAAAGGCGTTACCCTGATCTCATTCCTCATCTGTCAAGCTGCAAATCGCCCCAGATGATGATGGGTGCAACAGTGAAGAACCACTACTCAAAACTGTCAGGTATCGGCAAAAACGATCTGTATGTTGTCTCTATCGTTCCCTGCCTTGCTAAAAAGTATGAGGCTGCCCGTCCTGAATTTGAAATTGACGGAATTCGGGATGTAGATGCAGTGCTTACGACTACTGAAATGTTTGAAATGATGAAGCTTACAAATATAGAAAAAGCGGATATCGTACCTCAGGAATTCGATGATCCCTACAAGCAGGTTTCAGGTGCGGGAATTCTGTTCGGTGCATCCGGCGGCGTAGCGGAGGCCACTCTCAGAATGGCAGTTGAAAAGCTTACCGGGAATGTCCTTACAGATCATCTAGAATTCGAAGAAATCCGTGGGTTTGAAGGCGTCAAGGAAGCTACTGTCAATGCAAATGATCTGACCGTGCGTGTTGCAGTCATCAGCGGCTTACACAATGTCGAACCTATCCTTGAAAAAATCCGTCAAGGGGTCGATGTAGGCTATGACCTGATAGAAGTTATGGCATGTCCGGGCGGCTGCATTTGCGGAGCGGGACATCCTGTTCCAGAAAAAATAGATGCTTTGGAAAGACGCCAGCAGGTTCTCGTCAATATCGACAAGACTGCAAAATATCGTAAATCACAGGAGAATCCTGACATATTGAGACTTTATGATGAATTCTACGAAAAAGCGAACTCACATAAGGCCCATGAGCTTTTGCACACTCATTACACCCCAAGAAGCGGCGATAATGCCTGTGCAACTGTAAGGAAAAAGGCGAATTCCGCTTTTGTAACAAGGGAATATACAATTTGTATGTGCGACTCCTGTATAAGCAAGGGTTCTAAAGAGCTTTATGAGAATTTTTCAAATAGTATTAAGCAGCTTAAAATGGATCCTTTCATCGAAGTAAAAACAATACGTTTGAAGGAAAATCATAGCGGGCAGGGCATTTATGTAACCCTGAACGGAAAAAGAATCGAGGACTTGAGTCTCGCTAACATTAACAAGGGTTAATAAAAAGTTTTAGCTTTACAGAGTTATACAGCTTCTATATAATGGTTTTATAATTGAATATCACTTGCTAGGGGTGCCGATAGGCTGAGAAAGAGAAATCTTGACCCTTTGAACCTGATGTGGTTAATACCGCCGTAGGGAAGCGCAGAAAATTTACAATCATTTTAAATTTTTGAGCTTGCCTGTTTTCAGGTAAGCTCTTTTATTGTGCAAAACCTACGAATAATAATCAGAACCCAATGGCCCGTGGCAATGATATTTTATTAGTCCGACCAGGAAACTAAATAAGGAGGATGAATGCACAATGGATTATACCACCCAGATGGATGCTGCAAGAAAAGGGATTATTACAAAGGAAATGAAAAGTGTTGCGCTCAAGGAAAATAAGTGTGTTGAAGAAATTATGCCGTTAATAGCCGAGGGAAAGGTAATAATTCCGGCAAACAAAAACCATGCAAGCCTGGATCCGGAAGGTGTCGGACAAGGTCTGAGAACAAAAATAAATGTCAACCTCGGCATCTCTAAGGACTGCTGCAATTTTGATTCTGAGCTTGCAAAAGTAAGAAAAGCCATTGAATTGAAAGCGGAAGCAATCATGGACCTAAGCTCTTTTGGAAAGACAAAGGAGTTCAGACAAAGGTTGATTGATCTCTCCCCCGCAATGATCGGAACTGTGCCCGTTTATGATGCCGTCGGTTTTTATGACAAAGAATTAGCAAGCATTACCGCTCAGGAGTTTCTGGATGTTGTCCTGCAGCATGCAAAGGACGGGGTGGATTTCATGACCATCCACGCCGGCATAAACAGGGCAACCGCTGAGAGATTCAAGAAAAACAGGCGGTTGACAAATATTGTTTCCAGAGGCGGTTCACTTATTTTCGCATGGATGGAGCTAACGGGCAACGAGAACCCGTTTTATGAACATTATGACAAGGTTCTTGACATCTTCGAAAAATGTGATGTCACAATAAGTCTTGGCGATGCCTGCAGGCCTGGAAGCATAAATGATTCGACGGATGCATCCCAAATAGAAGAGCTTATTGTCCTGGGGGAATTAACCAAAAGGGCTTGGGAAAGGAACGTACAGGTTATGATTGAAGGTCCAGGCCATATGGCACTTAATGAAATTGCAGCTAATATGGTGCTGGAAAAAAGGCTCTGCCATGGAGCTCCGTTTTATGTGCTCGGTCCGCTTGTTACAGACGTTGCACCGGGATATGACCATATTACCAGTGCAATAGGAGGTGCTATTGCAGCAGCCAATGGAGCAGATTTTTTATGTTATGTTACCCCTGCGGAACACCTAAGACTTCCGGATCTGGAGGATATGAAGGAAGGCATTATTGCTTCAAGGATTGCCGCTCATGCCGCGGATATAGCAAAAGGAATAAAAGGCGCACGCGACTGGGACTATAGGATGAGTGAAGCAAGAAAAAATCTTGACTGGGATGGTATGTTCAACCTTGCTATTGACAGTGAAAAGCCAAGGAAGTATAGAGAAAGTTCCATGCCGGAGCATGATGACAGCTGTACAATGTGCGGAAAAATGTGTGCTGTAAGAAATATGAACAAGGTGTTGAACGGAGAAAAAATCAATATTCTTTAAAAAATTTGTTGTATAATGGTATTGAAGTATTCTAAAATGCAATATAAAATAGAACGATGTAGCATGGTATTACGGTAGACTAAATAAATAAATTTTAAGAGGACAACAGTTTGTCAATAGAATCGTGGCAAGCATTTGTCATTGTCTGCCTGTTTAAGAATACCCTGCAAATCAAGGGTATTCTTTGTTTTTGGAGAAAAGTATTTTAGGAGGATGGTAGTATGGAAAAAAACGAAAAAAATCACAAAAGCGAAGTAATTGAAAAGAAAGGCACACGGATGACCTACCGGCCTGATATCAAGGTTGTAGATTGTACGATAAGAGACGGGGGATTGGTAAACAATTTTGAGTTTGAAGACAATTTTGTAAAGGCACTGTACCAAGCATCAACTGATGCGGGAGTAGACTACATGGAGTTTGGTTACAAGGCATCAAAAAAGATTTTCGCCCCAGGTCAATTCGGAAAATGGAAATTCTGCAGTGAAGAGGATTTAAGAAAAATAATCGGCGACAGTAAAACGGATTTGAAAATCTCAGTCATGGCAGATGCTGAAAGAACAAACTATCATGAAGACATACTGCCCAAGGAGCAAAGCGTCATAGATATGATACGTATTGCGACTTATGCTCATCAAATACCCACTGCCGTAGAAATGATCAAGGATGCCCATGATAAAGGTTATGAGACAACGGTCAACCTTATGGCAGCTTCTCTGATTAAGGAGAGTGAACTTAATGAGGCGCTTCAAATTCTTGCGTCTACAGAAGTTGATGTAATATACCTCGTCGACAGCTTCGGCTCTCTGTACTCCGAAGATATAAGGGAATTGGTAGCCAAATACCTTTCTTATGCTCATGCAGAGGGCAAATCAGTAGGAATCCATACACATAACAACCAGCAGCTCGCATATGCCAATACAATAGAGGCACTGATTTTAGGGGCAAGCTATCTGGACACTACTGTTTCCGGTCTTGGAAGAGGAGCAGGAAACTGTGCCACCGAGTTGCTTCTCGGGTTCCTGAAAAATCCCAAATTTCACCTGCGCCCGATACTGAAATTTATTGAAGAAAGAATTAACCCCATTAAAAAGGAAATCACCTGGGGATATGATATTCCCTATATGCTTACGGGTAAGTTGAACATTCATCCCTCGTCGGCAATAAAGTTCCTTAAAGAAGGAAGAACAGACTACATGGAGTTCTATGACACTCTGGCAGCTGAAGATTGATAATGTATCAAAATCTGTAGGAAAAAGGTTAAGATATTAAATAAACAGGTATAGAAATTCTCTTGTTTGTTCCTATAGCATTGATATAATCATAATGAGAGCTTAGTATCCAAGTTTTATTAACTTTTGGACGGTTGCTCAAAAATTTTCCAAATTGAAATTCAAGAATATCAGGAGAATAAGAGTATGACAAAACCTATAATACCCAATAAGCCGCTGGTTTCCCACATTTATACAGCGGATCCTTCTGCACATGTGTTTGAGGGAAAAATATACATATATCCTTCTCATGATTTGGATAAGGATATACCTTCAAATGACAACGGCGATCAATATGCCATGGAAGACTATCATGTATTGGCTATTGATTCCTTTGACTCACCATGCAAAGACTGCGGTGAAGTGCTCCATCTGAAGGATATCCCTTGGGCGAAGCAGCAGCTGTGGGCTCCGGATGCTGCATATAAGAACAATACGTATTATTTGTATTTTCCTGCAAGAGATAAAAATGACATATTCAGAATCGGCGTAGCCACAAGTACATGCCCTTACGGGCCTTTTACACCCCAGGAGGAATATATTTCAGGCAGCTTCAGTATAGATCCCGCTGTTTTTACTGACGATGACAATAGGTCATACATATATTTCGGCGGTCTCTGGGGAGGCCAACTGGAAAAATGGCAAACGGGAACTTTTAACCCCAATCCGGCAGGTCCTTGTGGAACAGAGCCTGCACTGGGCCCGAGAGTAGCTGAGTTAAGCGACGATATGCTTTCATTTAAAGAAAGCTCGCAGGAAATTGTAATTCTGGATGATAACGGAAAACCATTGACTGCCGGTGATGAGGAAAGAAGGTATTTCGAAGGTCCCTGGGTTCATAAATATAATGGAAATTATTATCTTTCCTACTCAACCGGAAACACTCATTATATTGTTTATGCAATAAGCAATAATCCAAAAGGACCTTTTACCTACAAAGGAAGGATACTAAACCCGGTAGTAGGCTGGACAACGCATCATTCAATTGTTCAGTATGAAGGCAAATGGTATTTGTTTTATCATGACTCTTCCCTATCAGGCGGAGCGGATAACAAACGCTGTGTAAAATATGCAGAGTTGACATACAACCCTGACGGTACAATTCAAACAATAGATCCTTACAAATAAACTACTATCACGGCAGGCGATATTTTACCCCCCAGGTAACCTGCCGCTTTTTTTGCTGATAAGCAGCTTAACTTTTCCACAACTTATAATGGTATAGCCATTCATTTATTGATTTCCATCATCTGTGAATGGCTATTTAATTTGAACCGGGAAAGTTGTATATTAATTTTATCTAAAAGGCCTTGTTCCTTGTCTTAAATATTATATAATCAATATATATTTAAAGCATAATTTAACCGGAGGTTATTGAATGAAAAGGTTTGCTTTCGTATCTGATTTTGACGGTACTCTTTCGTCAAGAGATTTTTACCATATCATCATCGACAAATACATGGGAAACAAGGGCCGGGAATTCTATACCGAATGGAAGAAAACCAGGAAGATAAACGTTGAGTTTTTAAATAAGATATTCGGTTCTATAAATTTAAGCGAAAAAGAAATCTTCGATGAGATAATAAAAATACCTATCGACCCATACGCCAGGGATTTTATCAATAATGTCAAAAAGAATGAAGGGGATTTCTTCATAGTCAGCGCAGGAACATCTTACTACATCAAGGTTCTGTTTGAATACCTTGATATAAAGGATGTTCAGATAATTTCCATGGAAGGGGAATACTTTAAAGGCGGCATAAGAATAATGCCGGATTCGGAGAGTCCTTATTACTCCGATGTTTTCGGACTTGATAAGAGGAAAGTCGTAGAAAGCTTGAGAAAAAATCATGAATTCATAATATTTGCGGGAGACAGCGAGCCTGATCTTCAGGCAGCCAAAGCCGCCGACAGGATATATGCAAGAGGAGAGCTTCAGGAAATGCTAGTGAAAGAAGACTTACAGTTTACAGCATTTTCAGATTTTAAAGAAATTGAAAAGGATTTAATTAAGGAGGGATGGCTGAAATGAAAGTTCAAACACATAGAATTTCCATTCCGGTAATTCTTGAGGTAGGACCTGATAAGCTAAAAGAGCTGGACAGGTATATAACAAAAACCGGCATCAAGAAAATAACAGTCTTTCTTGGAGAAGGTATCAGAGAGCTTTTTGGGGATATAATAGACACGACTCTCGCCCCAAACAAGGAATTGAAGGTTCTGGCCGAAAATGAATGCGACCAGAATTCGATGGATTACATAATAGGCCAGGCTTTTTCTATTCCTTCCGAAACTCAAGCCATAGTAGGTATCGGCGGTGGAAAAGCTCTTGATGTAGCAAAATACGTCGCTTTTTTGAATGACATTCCTTTTATAAGTGTTCCGACGTCTACAGCTCACGACGGCTTTGCAAGTTCAGGCTGTTCCCTGTATGTTAACGAGCGCAGAACCTCCGTACATGCACGAATGCCCTTCGGCATCATTGTAGACACCTCAATAATCAAAAAATCGCCTGAGAAATTCATTTATTCCGGCATCGGGGACATTGTGTCAAAGGTAACGGCAATATTCGATTGGCATTTTGAAGAGCAGCAGGGTATTACAAGAATTGACGATGTGGCGGCAATGATAGCAAAAAAGTCGGTTAACAGCATTGCGAGAATGCCCTATACCGATATTAAGGAAGACTTCTTCATCAAGGAGTTGGTAGATTCTCTCACCATGAGCGGCATAGCTATGGAGATTGCAGGCAACAGCTCGCCTGCAAGCGGAAGTGAACACCTAATATCCCACGCTCTTGACAAAATGACTAAAACGCCTCAGCTGCACGGTATTCAGGTCGGCATAGCCACCTATATAATGAGCATTGTACAAAACCACCGTCATGAAAGAGTAAGGAAATTTCTCACCGATACAGGCTTCTTCAATTATGTTAAAACCTTGGGCCTTAATCCATCAGATTATGAAGAGGCCATTGATATGGCTCCATGCATAAAGCCGAACAGAATGACCTACATACATATTCAGGAGTACAGGGAAAAAGCAAAAAAGGCAATTCATGAAGACAGCATTTTAAGGGAGATATTCGGTATAAATTAATAAATGAAAACTCAAAGAAAAATATTCAAACATAGTTCAATTATAGGAGTTGCGTGCAACTCCTTTTTACTTTGCAAAACAGGCTTCCGGTTGGAGTCTTTTTCATGCTTATTGTATAACTTTTAAGAGTTTTTAAACTCAAAATAAATCCTTCGCCAGCCTCAATAATCTAAGCATGTCCAAAATCAAACTACAGACCTCATCTTCCCTTTCTTCAATATTGTGCAGTCTTTTTTCCAATGCCTCAGCAATGAGTTCTACCTGTCGAGCAATCCTCACAAAGCCTATAGCCCCTGCGTCTTTTGCAACTTGCTTCCATAAAGCAGCTGTTTGGCTGTCTGTCTTTCTGATACCTAGCTGCAATATTTCAGACAAGGCATACTCCAAGGAAAAAAACCATCGTGCTATCGGATCACCTATGGGAAGTTCACCATGGCTGTTCCCGGCATCGCCTCCCGTCAATCCTTGAGGACCATCCAGCCAAGGCTGTATCATTGTCCTGCGGCCATCCTGTTCAACAACCACTGATGCCGGAAAAATTGACAGACCTGCTGGAGTTATTTTAATTTGTCCGGAAGCAAAAACAGGGCGTACATTTTCCTGTGAAAGGCTTTTCAACAGCAATTCACAGCCTGATGCCGCTTGTGAAAGATACGGCTGAACCATTGAGACCCTTGCACCCTGACTATCGATAAACTCACACCGGACCTCCTGCGCTACAGGATCAAATCTTACATTCTCAACCCCTGTAATTCCTATTATTTGAAAAGACTCGGCCATACGCCGGGCTCTAAGGGAGGATGGGGGTTGAAGCGCCATACGGTTGTGCAGTTCTGCATAATCGGTATGGTAATTGTTCTCACGGAGTCTTTCCCATTGAAAAGACTGAGGATTGACAACAAGTTTGCGACCGAAGGACAAAAGACCTGAAGCAGTACGCTTCGATGCTCCCGATAGAAGCTGTGATCGTGCAATATCAATAAGTTTCGCACCTGCAGCAACCGGTGTCTCACCAAGAAATCTAAACTCACGGGTACGTCCGTTTTCAGTATTCGGAAACTCTTTTTCAACAACAACTATCGCACCACTGTCGGCATCCTCCAGAAATACCTGTACAACCGTACTCTTTGCGAGAATCCTTACTCCTGAGCCTAATCCGGTAAAACGGCGGGAACCAAGCTCCTGGGACATATCATAACGTGTACCTCCTACAAGAGCCGGTGGAATTGCATTCTGAGATGAGGCTAAACAATCGGCCCGCAACAAAAACTCTCCTGCATACTCGATACAGCGTTCAGGTGAAAAAAGGCTGTCATGCTCAGTATATCTTCTGAATTCAAGTGCCAGATCCGACATAATATCAGCCGGCCATGTAAGATTAGCCTCACGGAGCTGTTTCTCCGCACTTTTGAACCTATCTTCAAAACGCGGCGAAAGGCCGGCAAACCCGTAATTAATAACTTCACAAATATTTATATTTCCCGGATCAAATACTTCCGTGGAGATACCGCTCGAAGGTGCCGTTACCACAAAGCCTGACTCTTTGCCCTTTTCAAGAAGCCTGAAAGCCCATACGGCAATTGCAGAAGCATATACCGCCATATTCCCTTCGCAGTCTGCATGAACATAACGAAAATCACCGGGTACAGGAAAACGCACCATTATCCCAAGACCATGGATCACAGCATATGGCTTTGAAGACCTTATACATCCCACTAAAAGGCCTTCGGAAAAAAGTTTTTTAGCTTTTGACAAATCCTTCGGCAGAATCTGGGCTTCAATTTCGGCATCCGAAAAGTCGCCCGGATCCCATTCCGATAAAGCCTCGTTTTCAGGCCAGGTTGCAGCTTCCTTATAAAAACGTTTATAGAAAAGCACTGTTCTTACCAAATGGCGGCACATAGCTGTTGACGGGCACGTACACCGCCCGTCGTTAATCAGTACACCCGGTGCAAACCGGCAAACAACGCCATCAGACCATGCCACCTCCACCAAGCCCTCATCAGTCTCGCTCAATGTACCTGTAAAAAGTGCTTCATCAAGATCACGAGCCGCTCTTTTAACAGTTCCCCGGTTTGTAAATACCTCCAGATCGGCTTCGGAAATTGTCAATAAATCATTTCTCATATAAGTCTCCATAGAAAATTTAAAACAAGATTTTGTATAGTATTATCCCGTCAAAAACGCATCTAGCGGATCTTCTCGCCTACCCATGCAGCAAGTTCACCGGGTGTCATTGCAGCTACTTCAGCCCCCAAATTGACCATGCGCTGTGCGACAGACCTGTCATAGCTGGGATTAGCCTGTTCATCAAGTGCGGCAAGCCCCAATAACCTTGCACCGCTCTCGGCAATGGCATGTGTTGTTTCAAAAAGCCTATTCAGGGAAGCTCCTTCATAAAAATCAGTAATCAAAATAACTATTGCCTTCCGTGGATTTTCAATTAAAGATTGTCCGTATGCAAGAGCCTTTCCAATATCAGTGCCTCCGCCCAGCTGTACTTTCATAAGCATTTCAACAGGGTCGCTGCAATCTTCAGTCACATCTACTATATTCGTATCAAATAACACCAGATGAGTTTTCAGTGCTTTAATACCCCAAAAAATCGATGCAACAATAGCCGAGTGAATAACACTGTTAACCATGCTCCCTGATTCGTCAACCAGTATAATTACCTGCCAGCGGTCGGCGTTGACGCGTATCCTCGAATTAAATACCGGGTCCTGAATAACCAGAAGACCTCTGGAAGTATCAAAATGCCGAAGATTGCGGCGTATGGTTGTTTTTACATCGAAGTTTCTGGCTATTTTACGGTAAGAACGATGCTGACGATCTCTTACCCCAAAAAGAGGCGATTGTACTTGCCGAGCAAGCTTTTGCATAAGCTCATCGACTACTTTTCTAACCAGCTGGCGAGCCATAGCCAGAACATTCTGGTTCATAAGGTGTTTGGTATGAAGCACTGCTTTCAGCAGGGTTACACTTGGTGTTGCACGTTGGAGCAATTCGGGGTTGGTAACCAGCTCCTGGATTTCATACCTCTCAAGAGCATCTTTCTCAAGCCGTTCAATTGTCTTGTGCGGGAAAAGATCATGTACATCGTTTATCCATTCCGGAATGGTGATCTGAGAATCATCAAGAGAACCGTTGCGGCCGAAGCCCCGAACATTTCTTGAATTATACTCCCTCGAATATAGATACCCGAGAGCCAGATCGCGTTTCTTGTCAATGTCGGAAAGGCATCCTCCGAAAGCGGCCTCACTGCCCTCTCCCAGAGCCAGCCTCCATCTTGCATTACGCACTTGATTTTTATCCGTCATGGCTGCCTCCTTTGAGCCCATATTCCGAAAGCGTCTCATATAACCTGTTTTCAAAACGCAAGGATAGAATGGCTTGTTCAGCATTGACCATCAAGTCTTCCGGCGATTTTTCCGAAACTATCCTTTGCGAACTATTACCATCCTCGATTGCAAGCAGATGCATAGACAAGTAATGCTTTTCCCTCGGTGTAAAATAAGTAAATGCCAGTCTTAAGGAAGGAACTGCTTCAAGAAATTCATCATCCTTCAGTTCTGTAAGCCAGCGATCTATCTCATTAAGGAAATTTTTATCCCTCTGTATTGTTTCCCGGGCCAATGCAAAAAGGCCTGTAAGATAGTCGCCCATAAGTCCCGGATCATAAAAAAGGCGAAGATCCTTAAGTATCGAGGAGTTTTCAACGAATTTTTGCGACCAGCGTGCACCGGCAGCTGCACCCCTCAACATTGCCGATTGTTCCCGGTCTTCGTTGACACGCCTATACACTTCCCCTGTCTCTTCCGAAGTTAATCCCAGCGGACCGGCACAGCGTTCATATACTGCAACCATGCATCTGACTCCATCTACATAGCTTTTATCTCCCTGTGAAGTGACACCTAAATTCTCAATTAGGTAAAGACAGCGTCTGTAGGTCTCCAGAAACAGCCCGGTCATGGTTTCACGATATTCCGGCTCCAGCACGGTTTCATAACTGTACAGGTACAAGAGATTATCAAGCACTGCGGTAATTGCCGGAAAATCATGACCACACCTCACCGTTTCCTCAAGACGCTCTGTCAATTTGCCGATTTTGCCGCCCAACCCTGCCAGTGCAGCGTCTATAAGAAGCTGTGAAGCCTTTTCAATATCACGTCCTGCTTTGCCTGCATTTTCAGCCAGTGCAGCAGATGCCGCATCTATAAGAGTAGAACCAAACGAAGCAGCCTCAATCACAGAAGATGCAAATTCGGGTACCCATTTGATTGACCACACCTCCCGGACATCCGACAAGCCGGAAGCAGTACCTGTATCTGTTTCTGCCAATGAAAATCCGCTAATTTCAAGTATTCGCAAGCAATGAAGGGCACGGCTTTGTTTGCGTTCATCCTGCCTGGTAAGCTGCAGCTCTATATCACGCTGCTTTGCTTCAGGTACCAGATTGAATTCTTCGAGCATGGCTTCAATTTCACGCATAAGCGGCGGGACAGTAGTTCCTTCTGCCAGTCGTCCCACTCCATTGCCCCTGAATATCTCCGATACAACCTCCAGCAGCGGATGCGTACCGCCACGTGCAAGGTCATCCTTTATAAGTGAACCCCGCAAGCCGTCAATTATATCCCTGCGCCACACATCCTTGTGACCGCGAAGGTCTGCAAGAGCTCTGCACGTAGAATCGGCTGCAATCAAATCTGCTGTACTAAAAAGGATACCTTTCTTACGAAACACCTTTACAAGGCTTGTCAGCAGAGGCTTATAATCAAAGCATTTATTTTTTGATCTGTCTTCCCATACAAATTCATAAAATCCCGGTCCGGGCATTCCCGATTTATATCCTGTCAGGCTGTCCAAACGATCATTTGAGAATGGAGTTAATGCACAGCCGCATTCAATCGTTTGTTCTGTTTCAACCTCAGCTTCATCAGGCAGGTCCTTCTGAGTGATAAGAACCTCAAGTGCTGATGTATGATAGCCGCCTGTAACAACAAGAATATTTCCCGTATGTTTATCCATGGCTTCAAGTATCTGTCCAGCCATAAATCGTTCACGTGCGGTATCTACCGGATCGGGGATGTCAAACTCGCGGCTGTGAGCGCAAAAGGTGCGCGCCCGTAAAACATATTCATCACATGTCAATTCCGGATCAATTTCAAACAATTCATCCCAGAGACCGTCAAAATCATCCACGCCCAGTTCCGCACATAAGCGGGCTATATAGGAGCTTCTGCGCAAATGGACATCGGCATACCTCTGTTCTTCAAGAACAGGGCGTTCAGATGGCTCCTGCAGTGCAGTTTCCATTTGGCATATACGGGACCAGGGCATATCAATGAACAAAACCTCTGCACCGGCAGCACGACCCTTTTGCAATGCCTGCCATTCCGGCGAGTAAGTAATAAACGGGTAGAATGCCCCCCGCCTTTCACCAACGGTATCCCTGAAATAGCAATAAACAGCCAGCGGGAGACGGTGCGGCAGGAACAGCTCATCCATTTTCTGATTGAAATCACTTGGACCTTCGATCAAAACAGCAGATGGCTGAAGCCTCTCAATCAACTCATTTACCGCTCTCGCAGCTGCCGGGCTGTGATGTCTTACCGGCAAAAAGAAAACCCTTTTATTTTCATTATATACATCGTTTATTATTTTATCTTCCATCAATACACCGCCGTGCTGCATAGAACTCCTTCCAATGGCTTCCTGAGCGGTTTGCAACTACATGTTCAAAGTAATGGCGAAGTTTTTTGACATCGTCATTGGAGTCTTTTAATGCGGATCCAAGCATATTTGTAACAAGATGCTCCGCCCGGACGACTCCGTCATCATAGTAAAAAGCATGCATAGCAGCAGCATAACCCACCGATATTGCCTCAGCTGTACTCATTACTGAGCTTATGGGCTCCATAGACTTTCCTTCACAGCTTTGTGCATTTCTAAGCTCATGAAAAGCAGTAACAAGAACCTCTGTTTTATCGGGTGGCAGAGTAATGCTAACCCCTGCACGTTTTAGCATTTTGTCGGTCTCTCTCTGTACAAGCTCAAACTCCTCCTTAAGATCAGGTATCGGCTGTACGGTTTCAAAGTTAAAACGGCGTTTGAGTGCAGCACTCATCTCATTAACGCCCCTGTCGCGTGTATTTGATGTAGCTATTACATTGAAGCCCTGACGTGCAAAGAGTACATTATTTTCACTCTTAAGCTCAGGAATATGAAGCACTCTGTCACTTAGCACCGATAACAGAGAGTCCTGTATTTCGATCGGACATCTTGACAGTTCTTCAAAGCGCACCAGTTTTCCCTCACTCATACCCTTATGCAGCGGTGCCGCAACCAAAGCACGTTCCGAGGGCCCTTCTGAAAGTAAGAGTGCATAATTCCACGAATACCTTATCTGGTCTTCGGTAGTTCCCGCACTCCCCTGTATTGTCAGAGTGGAATCACCTGAAATTGCGGCAGCAAGGAGTTCACTCAGGTAGCTCTTTGCAGTGCCTGGATCTCCAATCAACATGAGTCCCCGGTTGGTAGCCAGTGCCACAATGCAGCACTCTATAAATGACCTGCGGCCGACAAATTTAGGTTCTATTTTTCCCTTTGCATCTCCAAGTATAAAATCCAGCACAGCCCGTGGTGACAAAAGCCATCCTGGCGGCTTGGGAATATCTTTGTCACGTTCCTGCAAAGCAGCAAGATCATCGGCATATAATAGTTCTGCGGGTGGACGTTGTAAATTTTTATTTTTATTTTCCGATTCCTGATTGGTTTTTTTGGACATAATATTCCTCCAATACCTAAGTTAGAGTCTTTCTTCACCTTCAGTAAAAACATGCATGGCTATTTTGCCTTGGCAGCCAATAAAGACAAATCATGCAGAACTTCGCTGATTACAACCTTGTCTACCTTTTCCAGTACAAGCTTGTTCTCCTTGCTGGCATAACCTGTCGGCTCGCGTAATCCCTTAACAAAGTAAACACCTGTAACATCAAGATCCTCATTTGGATCAATATATCCCATTGCTGCAGTTCCGTCATAGGTTAACACAATTGTAACATCGGCAGCCGGAAACTGTTTGGAATGCTCGTCAAAACACCCTGCATCCATAGGGGTTCCTCTCTCCCATCCGAATTTCTCAAGAGTAAATACCAGCGTGGGAGCCGGCAATTTCATTCCGATAAATCTTGTAAGCGAGTCGCCTTTCAATTCCGTTTCATCAAGGGTATAAACAGCCCTTCCCAACTGAGGGAAAGGTGGAATTATTTCATAATCACTGAACAGTTCTCCCCATGCAGCTGCACTTTCACGAGTTAAGTTCAGGGGATGAATAATGCCGATTATGTCACATTCCTCCAAGTTAACTGCAGAATCGGTTTCATCGGAGTAGTCACCTTCTTCGGTTACCCGGAAGGTCTTGATGAAAGTACCCTCTTTGGTATAACCTGCCCATAAAAGCATACGGGAAAGATGGACCATAAGAGGATGCCTTACCAGCAGCAATTCAAACTGTTCACGGTTCCAGCGTCTTCCGATAATCATGGCCTGTTCAAGCCTGCCTGCCTGGATCTTCGCAACTTCTCTGATCTGCTTCTTCATAAGCTTCCAGGCAGCTACCGAAGCAGCTGCTTTTTCCTGGTCGTCCTTTGAGTTCGGTTTCGGCAGCTCATCACGCAGCTTTCCATCCTCATCGCGAACCATTGGTTTCATTTCAGAATTCAGAGCAAAGGTAAATTTACGTGTTCCGAAATCAAATTCAAATCTCCCTTTTTCGTCCAGTCCGCAGTCTGGTACAATACGGTCTTCAAGCTCAGCTTTTGTCAAGCCCTTGTCCCTGGCAATTGCATCCATACATTCGTTTGCACGCTGCTTAAGTGCTTTAAACGGAACCTTTTGTGCTATCCCGTTAAGCTGCATGAGTGCGGTATCGGTTCCAATAAGACGTAGTACTTCGAGACCGGCCACAGCTCTTTGATGCTGTGCTTCTCCTGGCCAGACACGAATCATAGGTGAAAGCTTAAGTGCAGTACGGTCTCCCCCGGTATAGCCAAGTGCTGCAAACGCCCATTTTTCTTTACTCGGTGCACCCGTCCCCATCCAAAGCTCAAAAAGCTTCCAGCCGAATTTTTCAAGTGATGCAGGGTCACCTTCCCTTTTAATCTCGCTCATTAATTGAAGTGTCTTATCAGTTGGAGCAGTAAGATGCAGAAGTACCTTTGAAGTTTGTTCACAGGTTAAACGGCACTTTTTCACCAATATAGGCGGAAGCTCTTCTATGGTAAGCCATAAAGGCAGTTTTGCTGTGGATGAATGTTCCTGAATAAGTAATGCAAGTCCTTTCGGGGTTGCCGCTTCATCCAGTAAAGGGGCAGAAAGTGCCTCGTTTTCAAGAACTTCGCTGCGTATCCTTTCCTTGGTTGCTTCAGGTAAGGTTTCAGACATTTTGGATATGGTATTCTTCAGTCCTTGTTCCTGAAACGAGCAAAGCATGTCAAGAGCCGTCTCTGTTGTCCTTCCGGTTCCGCCTGCAATCGCTGTAAAGCCTTCAATTGCATGATACTTGTTGAGTTCTATCCATTCCTTAGCTAAACGCGGAGCTTTAGATCCCAGATAAATCTCAAGCATAGCCACTGCCCCCTCAGGCGATTTCACGCACGAAAATGCCTTGACCAGCTGTTCTGCTTCTTCCTTATTTGTAGTTTTGTTTATTGTTGAAACGATCAAATCAAGGTTGGAAAATTCCGTATGTGCCAGCCAGGCTTTAATATATTGGGGCTTATATAGTGAAAGCTTTAGCCTTCTGATATGCTTATTTACAAGGGAAGGATCGTTTAATCCAAATATTACTTCCTGCTGCTGAGGTTGATAACACTCAGCACATAAGTCATCAGGCCAAGCTTCAACTACCTCCAGCATTTCTTCTTGCATTCCGACTGCAGAAGCAAGTAAAAACCCTATAGGTATCCATCCAAATTCACTCGGCCAAGCTTTTTTTACAATTTTAGGGCGCAAAAAAGTGCGGCACTGCTCCAATTGTTCTGCTGTAAGGAGTGGAAGCACAAACCGCCTGAAACTGCCGGAAAAATTATTGTACTCCATTGGCTTTCCATTATAATCTTTTCCCACAGGTGTTGTCATAAATTTTAAAAGTTCTTCGATGTCCAGAAGATAAAAGAGGGGCAGAACAATGTCTGGTGTACTTAATTTACTAAAACTACCCGCAAAAGAGGAAATAGCAGTTTTAAGGCTTACCTCCCCTGTTGGCTCAAAGTTCTTCATATGATCAATAAGCTTCAGCATACATTGTTTCTCAGAAGAGTTGTAGTCTTTTTCAAAATTGACCATCGCTTCCATCCAAAAATGTGCCTCGATACGGCTCATATAGATTGGAAGCTTAGCACCCGACCAGTCCGAATGATAACCATAACCATAATACAAGCACCTGACTGCTTTAAGCTTTTTCAGTGCCTCTTCCTTGTTAAACGGCTGCGGCTCCTGTTTGGACAGAGGCGGGATATTACGCCATGTCGCCCAACGCATTTCATCGTCTGTTAATCCAAGGGTCCTCTCGGTTGGCTGGATTTCCGTGTCTTTTGAAACCTCTTTTGAAGAAGGCTCAATTGCATCGGAAACCTGTGTTGACACTGATTTTGCTGATAAATTTGTAGTTTCCGATGCCGTTTTTACAGCTTTTACAGCTTTTGGAGCGGATACTTTTGCTGGAGCAACTGACTGCTGTACTGAACCATTATCAGTAATCTCAATGTATCCTTCCTTAAGCTTTTCCCTAATTAGTTGTTCACCTTTTTTTAACGTTTCAGCTTCTGTTTCAAAGTTTTTTTCCTTTGATTGACCAGCTGTTCCGCAGCGTCCCCACCTGACTGTAAAACTCAATTCTGATAGTTCAATCTCCCAGAACTTGTTGGATGTGCCTTGATTGAATTCAAAGTATCGTTTGCTCATAATTTCGTCCCCTTACGAAGTTTATGTGTTCTTTTATTAATCAATTCCGGATCGGTTTAATCTCGATTTTTAGTCCTTATACGACTTATATTGCCTTAGCAGCTAAAGAAGACAAATCATGCAGAACTTCACTGATTACAACCTTGTCAGCCTTTTCCAGCACAAGCTTGTTCTCCTTTCTGGCATAACCTGTCGGCTCGCGTAATCCCTTAACAAAGTAAACTTCTGTAATTTCAAGTTCCTCTCCCGGATCAATATATCCCATACCTACATTTCCGTCATAGGTTAACACAATTGTAACACCTGCAGCCGGGAACTGTTTCGAAAGCTCGTCAAAGCACCCTGCGTCCATAGGGGTTCCTCTCTCCCATCCGAATTTCTCAAGAGTAAATACCAGCGTGGGGGCCGGAAATTTCATTCCGATAAATCTTGTAAGCGAGTCGCCTTTCAATTCCTCGGCATCAAGGGTATAAACGGCCCTGCCCAACTGTGGGAAAGGCGGAATTATTTCATAATCACTGAACAGTTCTCCCCATGCAGCCGCACTTTCACGAGTTAAGTTCAGGGGATGAATAATGCCGATTCTGTCACATTCCTCCAAGCTAACCGCAGAATCCGTTTCATCGGAATAATCACCTTCTTCGGTTACCCGGAAGGTCTTGATAAAAGTACCCTCTTTGGTATAACCTGCCCATAAAAGCATACGGGAAAGATGTGCCATAAGAGGATGCTTTACCAGCAGCAATTCAAATTGTTCACGGTTCCAGCGTCTTCCTATGATCATTGCCTGTTCAAGCCTGCCTGCCTGGATTTTCGCTACTTCTTTGATCTGCTTCTTCATAAGCTTCCAGGCAGCTACCGAAGCTGCTGCTTTTTCCTGGTCGTCCTTTGAGTTCGGTTTCGGCAGATCATCACGCAGTTTTCCATCCTCATCGCGAACCATTGGTTTCATTTCAGAATTCAGAGCAAAGGTAAATTTACGTGTTCCGAAATCAAATTCGAAGCTTCCTTTTTCGTCCAGTCCGCAGTCCGGTACAATACGGTCTTCAAGCTCTGCTTTTGTTAAGCCCTTGTCTCTGGCTATTGCATCCATACATTGATTTGCACGCTGTTTAAGTGCTTTAAACGGAACCTTTTGTGCTATTCCGTTAAGCTGCATGAGTGCAGTATCGGTGCCAATAACACGCAGGATATCAAGACCGGCCACAGCTCTTTGATGCTGCGCTTCACCCGGCCAGAGACGAATCATGGGTGAAAGCTTAAGTGCGGTACGGTCACCGCCGGTATAGCCGAGTGCTGCAAAAGCCCATTTTTCTTTACTCGGTGCACCCACTCCCAGCCAAAGCTGAAAGAGCTTCCATCCAAAGTTTTCAAGTGACGTAGGATCACCTTCTGTTTTAATTTCATTTATAAGCTCAAGAGTCTTTTCTGATGGAGCAATAAGATGCAAAAGTACCCTTGTGGTTTGCTCAGGGGTTAAACGGCATTTTTTCACCAGTATCGGTGGAAGCTCTTCAATATTAAGCCATAGAGGCTTTTTTGCCTTGGAGGGGCACTCAGAAAGAAGTGATGCAAGCCTTTCCGGCGTTGCTGCTTCGTCCAGCAAGGGTGCAGAAAGAGCTTCGTTTTCAAGAACTTCGCTGCGTATCCTTTCCCTGGTTGCTTCCGGAAGGCTTTCCGATACTTTGGCAATGGTATCCTTCAGACCTTGCGCCTGGAACGTTCGAAGCATGTCAAGAGCAGCTTCTGCTAACTTTCCGCTTCCCCCTGCAATTGTCGAAAAGCCTTCAATTGCATAATACTTGTTGAGTTCTATCCATTCCTTGGCTAAACGCGGTGCTTTGGACCCAAGATAAATCTCCAGCATAGCTACTGCCGCCTCAGGTGATTTCACACATAAAAATGCCTTGACCAGATTTTCCGCTTCTTCCTTATTGGTCCTTTTGTTTATTGATGAGACGATCAAATCAAGGTTGGAAAACTCTGTGTGCGCCAGCCAGGCTTTAATATATTCAGGTTTATTAGGTTCAATTTTAAGTCGTCTCATATGAAGGTTAACAAGCAAAGGATCCCTTAAGCCGAAGATCACTTCCTGCTGCTGCTGGCTGTAATAATACCCGTCGCAAAAGTCATCAGGCCAGGATTCAACCACTTCAAGCAGTTCCTCATGCATTCCCAGTGTGGAAGCAAGTAAAAATGCTGCCGGAACAGGATGAAAACTATCGGGCCATGCTTTTCTTTCTACTTTGGAACGCATAAAAGCACGGCTCCGGTCTAATTGCTCCGATGTAAGAAGTGGCAGCACAAGCAGCCTAAAACCATCTGCAAGCCCATCGTTTTCTTCCCATCTATCGTAATAATCCTTTTTCAATGGTGTTGTAATTAATTCACAGAGCTGTTCTATTTCCAGCAGGTAAAATAGTGGAAGAACAATGGCTGATGATACTAGCTGTTCCCTTTCGCTTTTAAACATGGAAATAGCTGTGTCAATGCTGATATCTCCGGTAGGCTGAAAGTTTTTCATATGGTCGATCATATTTTGAATCCATTGTTCTCTGTTACCATTGCCTCTATGCAGGTTTGTCATAGCTTCCGCCCAGAAATGTGCTTCGACGCGGCTCATATACATTGGAAGTCTGACACCTGACCAGTCTGCATCCCAGCCATAAGGTCCCAAATCGACCTCATTAAGCTTTTCCAGTGCTTCATCCCTGTTAAATGGCTGCGGCTCCTGTTTAGGCAGAGGCGGGATATTACGCCACGGGGCCCAACGGAGTTCTTCATCTGTTAATCCGAGAGTTCTCTCGCAGGGCAGGATTTCCGTGTTTTTTAAAACTGATGGTTTCACCTCTACCGAAGAAGGCTCAATTGCCTTTGATGACTCTAATTTTGCTGAAGCTGCCTGAGATAAGCTTGAGGATTCAGATGCTGTTTTAGCCTTTTTTTCAGCCTTTGGAGCAGATACTTTTACTGGAGCAACTGCTGACTGCTGTACTGAACCATTATCAGTAATCTCGAGATATCCTTCCTTAAGCTTTTCCCTTATTAGTTGTTCACCTTTTTTTACAGTCTCAGCTTCCGTTTCAAAGCTTTTTTCCTTTGACTGACCTGCTGTTCCGCAGCGCCCCCATCTAACTGTAAAACTCAATTCTGATAGTTCAATCTCCCAGAACTTGTTGGATGTGCCTTGATTGAATTCAAAGTATCGTTTGCTCATAATTTCGTCCCCTTACGAAGTTTATGTGTTCTTTTATTAATTTTAGTTATCCAATTCCGGACCGGTTTAATCTCGATTTTTAGTCCTTTTATGGCTATATTGCCTTTGCAGCTAAAGAAGACAAATCATGCAGAACTTCACTGATTACAACCTTGTCTACCTTTTCCAGTGCAAGCTTGTCTTCCTTACCTGCATAACATGTCGGCTCGCGTAATCCATTAACAAAGTAGATATTTGTGATTTCAAGTTGCTCACTCGGATCAATCCATCCCATTCCTACATATCCGTTGTAGGTTAACACAATAGTGACACCTGCAGCTGGGAACTGTTTCGAATGCTCTTCAAAGCACCCACCATCCATAGCTGTCCCTCTCTCCCATCCGAATTTCTCCAAAGTAAATACCAACGTAGGAGCCGGGAATTCCATACCGTCAAACCTTGTAATAGTATCGCATTTCAATTCTGCATCATCAAGCGTATATACAGCCCTTCCCAACTGTGGGAACGGCGGAAGAATTTCATAATCGCTAAACAGTTCTCCCCATGTAGCAGCACTTTCATGGGTCAAGTTCAGGGGATGAATAATACCGATTCTGTCACACTCTTCCAAGTTAACTGCAGAATCGCTTTCGTCGGCATAGCTACCTTCCTCGTTTACCCTGAAGGTCTTGATGAAAGCACCTTCTTTGGTATATCCTGCCCATACAAGCATACGTGCAAGATGTACCATTAGAGGATGCCTTACCAGCAGCAATTCAAACTGTTCACGGGTCCAGCGTCTTCCGATAATCATTGCCTGTTCAAGCCTGCCCGCCTGTATTTTCGCTACTTCTCTGATCTGCTTCTTCAAAAGCTTCCATGTAGCTACAGAAGCTGCTGCTTTTTCCTGATCGTCCTTTGAGTTTGGTTTCGGCAGGTCATCACGCAGCTTTCCATCCTCGTCGCGAACCATTGGTTTCATATCAGAACTCAGGGCAAAGGTAAATTTACGTGTTCCGAAATCAAATTCAAATCTCCCTTTTTCATCTAATCCGCAATCAGGTACAATACGATCCTCAAGCTCAGCTTTTGTCAAGCCCTTGTCCCTGGCAATTTCATCCATACATTCGTTTGCACGCTCCTTAAGCGCTTTAAACGGAACCTTTTGTGCTATTCCGTTAAGCTGCATAAGCGCTGTATCAGTGCCAATAACACGCAGTATATCAAGACCGGCCACAGCTCTTTTATGCTGTGCTTCACCCGGCCAAACACGAATCATGGGTGAAAGTTTAAGTGCAGTACGGTCTCCACCGGTATAGCCAAGCGCTTCAAAAGCCCATTTTTCTTTACTCGGTGCACCCGCCCCCAACCAAAGTTCAAACAGCTTCCAGCCGAAGTTTTCAAAAAATATCGGGTCACCCTCTTTTTTGATTTCATCTACAAGCTCAAGCGTCTTTTCTGATGGAGCAATAAGATATAAAAGTACCCTTGTAGTTTGTTCAGTGGTAAAACGGCACTTATTTACCAATATGGGAGGAAGTTCTTCAATGTTGAGCCATAGAGGCCGTTTTGCCTTGGAGGGATACTCCGAAAGAAGTGATGAAATTCTTTTCGGGGTTGTCACTTCATCCAGCAAAGGTACAGAAAGAGCTTCATTTCCCAGAACCTCGATGCGTATTCTTTCCCGTGTTGCTTCTGGAAGGCTTTCCGATACTTTGGCAATAATATCACCTAGTCCTTGTGTCTGGAACATTCGAAGCATATCAAGAGCTGCTTCCGTTATTTTTCCGCTTCCACCTGCAATTGTTGCAAAGCCTTCAATTGCAGTATACTTGTTGCGTTCTATCCATTCCTTGGCTAAACGCGAAGCTTTGGAGCCCAGATAAATCTCAAGCATTGCCACTGCTGTCTCTGGCGATTTCGCACACGAAAATGCCTTGACCATTGATTCAGCAACTCCCTTGTTGGTCTCCATGTTTATAGCTGAGACTATTATATCAAGATTGGAAAATTCAGTGCTTGCCAGCCAGGCTTTTATATGTTCAGGTTCATAGGGTATAACTTTCAGGCGTCTTATATGCAGGTTAATAAGCGAAGGATCTCTTAACGCGAAGATCACTTGTTGCTGCTGCCAGGTGTTATATTTTATATTACACAAGTCATCAGGCCAGGACTCAACCACCTCAAGCAGTTCCTCATGCATTCCTATAAAGGCTGCAAGTAAAAATTCTTCATCAACAACGCTAAAACTATCCGGCCATTCTTTTTTATCAAGCTTGGGGCGTAGTAAAGTACGGCACCTCTCTAATTGTTCAGTAGTAATGTACGGCAAAACAAGTCTGAATTTTTCAACCATCAGTTTGTTTACGTTTCCATTCACAGTAGGATTACATTTAATGGTCATTATAAATTCGCACAGTTCCTCTATTTCTAGTAGGTAAAAGAGAGGCAGAACTACATCAGGAGAAATCACAAGCGATTGCTTTCCATTAAATAGAGAAATAGCTGTTTCAAAGCTAAAATCCCCTGTCGGTTGAAAACCTTCCATACGGTTAACCAACTTTTGTACTGCATCTGGTTCTGTACTTCTGAAAATATTCGCCATTGCCTCCACCCAAAAATGCGCCTCAATCCTGCTCATGTATAAGGGCAGTTTAACACCTGACCAGTTTGGATCCCAGCCATACGACCCTAGTTTGAGCGCTTTTAGCCTTTTCAGCGCATCTTCCTTGTCAAACGGCTGCGGCTCCTGTTTGGGTAGAGGCGGGATATTACGCCACGGCGCCCAACGCAGTTCCTTATCTGTCAACCCGAGAGTTCTCTCGCAGGGCAGGATTTCCGTGTCTTTTGAAACTGATGGTTTCACCTCTTCCGAAGAAGGCTCAGCTACAGCAGAAACCTTCGATGACTCTGATTTTGCTGAAGCTGCCTGAGATAGATTTGAGGATTCAGGTGCTGTTTTAGCCTTATTTACAGCCTTTGGAGCAGATACTTTGGTTGAAGCCTCTGAGTCCTGCTGTTCCGAACCACTATTACCGGCGGTAATTTCCAGATATCCCTCTTTAAGCTTTTCCTTTATGAGCTGTTCGCCTTTTTTTACTGTCTCAGCCTCGGATTCAAAGCTTTTTTCCTTTGATTGTCCTGCTGTTCCGCAGCGTCCCCACCTGACTTTAAAACTCAATTCTGAAAATTCGATCTCCCAAAACTTGTCAGATGTGCCTTGATTGAATTCAAAGTAACGTTTGCTCATAATTATGTCCCCTTGTGTAATTATTTTAATGTAAACTAATTCGAACTCTGCACAATCAAAATTTAAAAATTCAGTTCTTTACCGATACCACAGCTCTTACCAATGAACAAACCCGGAAATACACTGTTAAAGATTATCTAAAGTTATAATTTAATGAATCCCGAAAGTAGAATTATTATTTTACCTATCCCAAGTAAAATATGTTAACCTGATTTTACCACCAATTACAACAAAAAAACAGTTTTTTCTCTCATTAATGTCAAAAAAGCTGTGGCATATTAAGCCCCAGCTTTCTATTTTTGATTCTATGATATTTAAACCTTTATATTAATCATCTATACTTGGTACAAGGATATCAACATTTACATCACTGCCATAGTCAACGTCCGGATATCCGAAGCCAAACAAGTTGAAAAACTCTTGACGATAGCCGGCAATATCTGAAATGCATTCAATATTATCCGTATCAATAGTTCTCCATTTTTCATCCACCTCTGCCTGAATTTCCGGCTTCATTTCCCAGTCATCCATACGGATCCTTCCGCTTTCGTCTACAGGGACATTTTCCAAATATATACGTTCGGCAAACAAACGGTGCATTTGTTCTATGCAACCTTCATGGAGACCCTTTTCCTTCATGCTCCGATAAAGAAGGGATATATACAAAGGAACAACGGGTATAGCCGAGCTTGCCTGAGTAACAAGCCCTTTATTTACCGAAACATAAGCCTTACCGTTGATTTCAGCCAATTGTCCGGTCAGTTTCTTTGCTGTTTCTTCAAGGTGATCCTTGGCTTTTCCAATAGTGCCTTCACGGTAGACGGAATGGGTAATTTCAGGTCCGATATACGAGTAAGCAAGGGTAATTACTCCGTCCGCAAGAACACCCGCCTGTGCCAAAGCCGTCATCCACATCTCCCAATCTTCTCCGCCCATAACCTTTATAGTTTGAGCTATCTCGTCTTCATTTGCAGGTTCAAGAGTTACTTGAGACACTTCTCCTGTATGAAAGTTGACTGTCTTGCTGGTGTAAGTATTTCCTACCGGCTTTAACGCGGAAGTATAGGTAATGCCTGTTAATGGATCAGTACGTCTTGCCGTAGCAACACTGTATACAACCATGTCTATTTTGCCCAAATCCCTTTTTATCATATCTATGGTTTGATTTTTTATTTCGTTGGAAAATGCATCTCCATTGATACTTTTTGCATAATAACCTTTTTCATTCGCAAACCTTTCGAATGCAGCAGCGTTATACCATCCGGCAGTAGCAGTTCTATTATCCGATGCGGCTTTTTCATAAAAAATCCCGATTGTAGCAGCCCCACAGCTAAAAGCCGATACAATCCTTGAAGCCAAGCCATAACCGGTAGAAGCACCAATTACCAGAACCTTTTTGGGACCACTTGATAATTTCCTGTTTGAAGCATATTCCACTTGACTCTTCACATATTGTTCACATCCGGTTGGGTGTGCAGTAGTGCAAATAAATCCGCGAAACCTTGGTTTAATAATCATATACTAACCTCTTTCTTTTTCCACTTATAGATCTATATTATAATTTGCTTCAGATTGAACTTTACTCAACTTAAACAAATATACCAAAAATGCTTAAAGTGTACAATACTTTTCTAAACTACTTTATGTAAAATACAGCTAACACACGCATAAAAAGCCGGTATTATCAACCTGCATGTGCAGATAAGAAACACCGGCTTTCACATGAAATAAGTAAATCCTTTAATTATCTTTCCTCGAAATTAACACTGATTAAACGATTTTTACTAAACTCCAATACCTCGGTGAAGACATCAAAATAATTTCTTCTTCCCTGAGTGATAAAGCATTCCGAAAGGTTTGAAGCATCAGGCTGTCTGAAAAAAGCTTGCGGCGCCTTTTTATTCAAGTCCTCGGAATCCCAAACAACGTCTTCCGGCTTTAAAGACATGAATTCTTTCCTGATATCCTCCAGTTCCGCCAGGGCACTTGGTATATCATCAGGCTCAAGGCTACCGTAATTAAGTTTATTTTGCATATTAGGATACCTACTGCCTGCCCTGTTAGATTCCAAACGATAACAAATAGTTGAAAAAAAAGCATTTAAAACATCCTTGTCTCCGATTTCTGTCCAAATCCCACTGCATTTAAGTCCAATTTTCATATTATGACCCCCAAGGTATAAATAAAAATAAGATTCTAATGGATTTGAGTACCATCATTGACAAAATGTGGTCTTACCATCCTAAATCCTTGCGTATCTGTGCCGCAAGCTGGTCTGCCATAAGCTGATGGGTTTTTATACTTGGATGCCAGTCTTCCCCATAGCCGTTTGCCTGATCTTGCACAGGGAACTCAATAAAATGTACCTTTTGATCTCCTGCGGAGTTTTTCTTGTTAACGACTGAAGTGATGCAATTCCTGCAATTTTTCAGTTGATCCCCACCCAGCATTGGCCCTATTGCACAATAGATATGGGCATTTGGGTACTGCCCCCTGATACGGTTCACAAGTTTTTCGTAAGCTGTCGTAAAGGCTGTTGTGTCAGGAGCACTGGTGCTGAAATCATTAGTGCCAAGATTGATTACCACTACCTGCGGAATCCATTTGCTGGTATCCCAAGTCAGGGTTTTGTTATAAGACAGTATTTGCGGATATAGTGCAGGCATTAAATCATTTGCGGTGTCTCCGCCATAGTTCTGGACTACGCCTTTACCCGACCAGCAAACAGTGATGGGATCTGCACCCAAAAGTCTGGCTGTTACAGCCCCATATGCCAGATAGGCATTTTCATTTTTCGTTGTAAACGATTGGTATTGGCTTGTCCCTTCATTTCCGTAGCCGCAGGTTATAGAATCACCAATAAACTCTATTCGTTTGGAAGATGGGGCTGGAGGAGCAAGAAGATTTCCGCCTGTTACAGTAAAGCCTAGAAACTGTACATCTCCTACCCAGCATTCGGTTCTCTTTACCAGTTCAACGGTATGGTTTCCGTTCGCCAGACCTGACGCCAGAGTATAGGAAGATGATGAACCAGCCGGGACATTTATCGGTGATTTAACCACGCCGTCTATTATTACACTAAACCAGTTATCACCCATGGAATTTAACTTTACACTGATTCCCGTTCCCTGGAAATTGGCTTTAATGGTTGTGTCACTCCAGGCAAATTTAGGACCGGCAGGGTCGCTGGTATCAAATCGGCCTATTATAAGAACGCCGGGCTTGCTCTCGCCGTAAGGCAGAGTAGTTATAATTTTCAGAAGATACTGTTTCATAATAGCAAAGTCAATCGCATCTACCGTATTATCAATATTGAGATCCAAGCAAGAAGTATATGTACGGTTCGGATTCATCAAATACTGCTTAAAGCCTGCGAAATCCAATGCATCAACGTTCTGGTCATTGTTGTAATCTCCGTATATGATCCCTGCACCAGCCGTTGAATCAGCTGCCAACACTGCTCCGGCAGGAATTACTGTCGTCATAAACAGTAACAAAACAATCATAAAAGCAATTCCCTTTTTTATAGACATTGTTAATTCCCCCATTTTCCATAATGTATTAATTTACTAAGTATATTCGAATTAATATTAAAATTTGAGTCGTTTATTTTCACAAGTATTTCTCAGTAGACGAGCTTCATCCGCCTTGCTATTCCTTGCCCCTTGGTAAATAACTCCTTGTACATGCAATCGCAGTATTAAGTAAATAATATTATCCAAATGTTGAATTGTGTACAGGGCAGTAAGCCGAAATTAATTCTGGAGGCGGGATAATGGAAAAAGATCCTGAAAGAATAATCGTTCTATTTGAAAAAGAGTATATCTCAGAAACAACAGACTCCGGCAATGCGCATATTATAAGGGAAAAATATGAAACGAAACTGAAAAGCGATCTTGAAATCATCTCTCAGAAATATTTGATTTCATCTCCCATTCAGATCACAGAATGGCTGGATTACCTGAATGTCGCCGGTTGCGTTGTAAGTTGGACCGAACAGTCAGACGAAATCAACAGAGAAATCAAAGGTGCGCTCAGTATATTGAACTATGTTGCAGCAATATATCCTGATAATCATTATTTAGAAAAAAAGGGTGACTGGATTTTGAGGGTTTATTACAGAGCTAAAGGAACTCGCAGTGAAGGCACTCAAGGCTTTTTATTTTTTCAGGGAAAACTGATAATCGGTAAACATGTCGGTGAAGAGCTTGAAACTGATATGGGACTAATGAAATATTATGGTGAATTCAACAAAGATGTAATACATCTATGGGAACCCTCCGGATGGAATTATGCAGACAGAACGCGTATTAAAAGTTCTCTGCAGAGGGAAAATGATCTCACTTCAATGATACACGAGTTTAGCGGCAGGAAAGATACTTTCGTCAACAGGGAAACATGAATTTTTCTGAATGCAGCCATCTATATAAGTTGAATAAATAATTAGTACGAAACGAGCAAAATATCCAACGATTCTGGGGATTTTTGCGATGTTTGAGTACATAAATTACTTTCAACTTATCCGGCACCAGTTCTACGATTACCACAGAACCAGTGCCAGATAAGGCAGTATCTCTTCTTTTTTAAGAAATGTCCCCTGCTCGTTGATCACACCATCGTATGCCCGCCGTCAACCGGCAGGTAAACACCGGTCATAAACTGCGAAAGATCACTGGCAAGGAACAGAATCGCTCCGGCAATATCTCGCGGCAAGCCATTGCGGCGCAGTGGACACCGTGTTGCAGAGGCATCCTTTAATTGGTTCGACATTGTAGCCGTAGAGTCGGTTAATGTAAGACCCGGCGCAACTATATTGATTCGAATTCCGTCAGGACCAAGTTCCGAGGCCACAGCCCTCACAAATGCATCAAGTGCCGCCTTGGCTGAGCTGTGTGCAACATAACCGTGCTGAGCAAACTTGGACATGGTGCTCGACACAGCAATAATGCTGCCGCTTTTGCGCTCTATCATCTCAGGTGTCACTGCTTTACAGAGCAAGAAAATTGATTTAAGCTCGTTAGTAAGCTTCAGTTCAAAATCAGCCCATTCACTGTCAACAAATGGTGCAACCTTAAATCCGATAGCCGCATTTGATACCAAGACATCAATTCTGCCGAAGCGGCGGCGAACGTTATTGACAAGCTCATTAACCTGCTGCGGATCTGTTGTATCTCCCTGGAATATATCCGCAACACCGCCATCCTCCTCAATTATTTCCTTTATCATCCTGGCTTGTTCCTCACTCTTAAGGTAGTTAATAGCCACGGAAGCTCCCTGACTAGCAAGAAGCCTTACAGTGCTGCGGCCAATCCCCCTGCTGCCACCGGTCACAAGAACCACCTTATTTTCAAGAAGTCCCGGTACGCTAACCTGATGTCCCTTGCCCGAAGATTTACGGGGTACATGAATTGCCGTATAATCGTCACTGTTATTCGATTTACTGCGTATATCAGTCAAATAGTCGGCGATCTCATTGAGCCGAGGATGCTCAAACACGTACGAAAGTCCGATTTCAACCTCAAACTGTTCTTTTATTTTCGAAATGAGTCGCGTTGCCGAAAGTGAATGCCCTCCCATTTCAAAGAAGTGTGCTTTTCTTCCAATACGTTCTTCCGGTATTTCAAGCACTTCTGACCAGATTTCAACAAGTTTCTTTTCCATTTCTGTTGTAGGAGCTTCGTAGGTATCACTCTGCTGAAGCTTCCCGATCGAAGTCTTAAGCGCACGACGGTTGAGTTTTCCGTTTGGAAGTTTCGGCATTTCAGGCAGCGCAACAAAGGTTGTCGGTATCATGTACGGCGGAAGCTTTTCCTCCAGGAACAGCCTAAGCCTGCTGATGTCAATGGAATGTTCGGGCTGTTCAACATAAAAGGCAATCAGCTGTCCTCCCTCACCAACCACTGCACGGACACCCATTCCTTCATACTCGCCAAGAATCTTTTCGATGTGACGAACATCAACGCGGAATCCCCTTACCTTTACCTGCAGATCCCACCGTCCCAGGTACTCCAGATTTCCGTCTGTAAGATACCTGACTACATCACCCGTATTATAGAGAACGCTGTCCGGATCATTACTATACGGATTGTGTAAAAACCGCTCTTTTGTCGTGTCATCAAGATTATGATAACCAAGTGCCATTGAAGCTCCTGCCACATGAACCTCTCCGGGAACTCCCTCAGGAACCTGTCGTCCCATACGGTCGAGCACATAAATCTGTGTATTCTGAATCGGTCTTCCAATAGGAACAAAGCCGTGTGAACCGTCAAAATCCGTGGTATCGTAGTAGCAGATGTCATTAAGCTCTGTGCAGCCGTAATTATTCACAAGCAGTACATGCGGCAAAACCTCCCGGAACATCGCCACCAGTTCGGCAGTCAGGGGTTCACCTGCGGTTATACATAAACGCAGTGCAGGAAGAGTAATGCCCTCCTTTTTTAAATATACAAGTACTGTCTGAAGGTGTGAAGGAACTATATTGAGGCGGCTTGAATTGGATTTTTGAAGTGCTGCAACAAACAGTGCGGTATCCTTCACAGTATCTGTATCAATAAATTCAAGCGGACAGCCATTGAGCAGTCCCGTAAATATTTCTTTCACTGATACTGCAAATGCTATGGTTGTTTTCTGGGCGATAACTTCACCTGCTTGGAAGGGCCATTTCTTTTCCAGACCATCAAGCCAGTTGATCAGTTGCATGTGCGGTATACGTACCCCTTTAGGTATTCCTGTAGAGCCTGAGGTATACATAATATAAGCAAGATCACCGGGGTTGCATGCTACGTAATGATCAGATGTCATTACAAAATTATCCGGCGCCTTTATCTCATCAAGTTTCGAATCAACGATACAACAGGATTCCTCCTTTAATCCCAGTTTCGCCTGTTGTTCCCTGGTGCACACAACAAGCTTCGGTAATGCATCTTTCAGTATTATCTTAAGATATGATTCCGGATATGCCGGATCAAGCGGAACATAGGCTGCTCCGATTTTCCATACAGCCAGAAAGGCCGCAAGAAGAGGTGCGCTCCGCTCCATGCAGACGGCCAGCATATCACCCTTTCGGATACCTTGTCCGGCTAGCTTTGCAGCAAGTGCATTTGCTGCAGTGCTAACTTCCCTGTATCGCCATGATCCGTATGAATCGTGGCAGGCTATGGCATCAGGGGTTTTATGAACCTGCTGTTCCCAGCGTCCGACGAAATCCAACGGATTTTCAATTTTGTTTTGAGTATTATTATATTCGATTAACAAACGGTTCCGATCTGTTTCTGTCAGCATGTCAAGTTCAGACAAGCGTTTCCTGCCATTTGCCATCATTTCACGCAGGATCTGTTCATGGTGACGCAGCAGGCGCTCGATAGTTTCCTCGCGATACAGATCTGAAGCATACATTATCTCAACCTCAAGGTCACTGCTGTCGCCTGTATAAGACATCTCTACTTCGCATCTTGCGATTGCACCTTGACCTGTTGCAGTGCGGTAACCTTCATATCCCGGATATGAGCCGAATTTTACTCCACCCGGGAGTTCTTTTTTCAGATTTGTTCGTGGAAAATTCTGATGACGGATCACAAGCGGTACGATTGAACCGGAAGCACTGCGCTCGACAGCAGAAGAATAAACGATGCGTTCGAATGGTACCGTTTGATGCTCAAAACCATCAAGCGCAGTTTTTCTCACTATTTCCATAAATTCATCCACTGTTATACCTTCATTTATGAAAAACCGAAGCGGAAGAATATTGATGAAGAATCCTATAAGCCCCTCGATTTCCGGAAGAACGCGGCCGGAAACAGTTGTGCCTATACAGAGATCCTCTTTGCCTGTATAACGGTTTACTGTAACTACAAAACCGGCAAGCAGAGCCATGAACATTGTACAACCGTGAGACTGAGCAAATTTCTCAAGAGAATGGGAGAATTCTGCCGGATAGTGATATTCAAAACGTTCACTTGTGCTGCCTGATTGAGGAGTTCGCAGAAAATCTGACGGCAGCTCAAGGGATGCTTCATAGTCAACCAGATGCTTCTGCCAATATTCAAGATCTTTTGACATATCGAGACGACGCTGCCAATAGGCAAAGTCAGTATACTGAACAGGCAACGTCTTAAGCACCGGCGGTCTTCCATTGCTGAAAGCGGCATAGCACTCCTGCAATTCTGAGAAAAATATGCTTTCGACTGACCAGCCGTCTGCAGCTATGTGATGTACATTGAGCAGAAGCAAATGACGCTCGGGATTTATAGCGAGGAGCCGCCCGGTGAAAATCGGGCCCTTTGAAAGGTCAAATACATGTGCTGCATTTTGTGATATGTGACGCGGGATTTCACTCTCTTTAGTCTGGATTACCGGTAACGTAAACGGATGCTCCGGTGTAATTACCTGAACCGGTTCACCGCGCGTATTAGTTGTAAAACGCGCACGCAGTGTTTCGTGGCGTCTGAGAATCTCAGTCAGACTTTTATTTAAAACATCCACGTTTAGTGCACCTTCAAGAAGAAAAACTACAGGAATGTTGTAGCTCAAGTCATCAGGCCTTTTCCAGTTGAGCATCCACATCCTCTCCTGAAACCACGAAAGCGGATGCTCCTGTGCACCTCTCTTAACAGATTGGATACTGTTTTCCTTTGTCACATTTATCATATATACCTCCATACCGCAAAATTTTGTATATCTTTACAATATGTATATCAGGCGATCCGACAGAAAAGGTCAGATAAATAGCAGTGAAAGTTGTTTAAAATAAGCAGAAATAATAAGAATTTGCCTTTATAATTGTACAATATTTACAATCTATATACAACCAAAAAGTCACAAAAAATCCATTACTGTATGAAATTAGTCCCAAAACTTATATTTTGATGTCCTGTCTCCATCTTCCTTATTGTTACTTGACTTAGGTATACTTAAGATATAATATTATTGTAATTATGGTAAATATGATACATATGCTTTGATACTTCGTAAGTAAAAAGAGTCTGATTTTTCGTATTTCTGAGATATATTGGTGCAATGAACAGAGACTATTATCGTAAGGAGGAACCATCATGCATTACTGCTTATTAACGATTCCTTTTTTTATTATTTCTATGATTGGAGATATGCTAGCCAGAAAAAAGAATATTTTAAAATATGTGAAGATATTCCAGCCATTAACTACCTTTATAGCGGCAATAGCTGCTGCCTTGAGCCTTTTCATGCCGGAACACCAATTAAGATATACAATTCCGATATTAATCGGACTTTTAGTTTCTACCTACGCCGATTCAATCCTTGTCAACAGAGATGACAAATCCGCTCTAATTAAAGGTATGCTTATATTTTTCCTGGCCCTGCTGATCTATGGGATTACGCTGACTGCTTTTAACGGATTTCATAAAGCAGATATTATAATATGTGGGATTCTATTGATATTTTATTCTCTGCTGATGATAGGCTTTATAAGAAAGACAGAAGGTAAAATGAGCATGAAAGCGCGCATTCCAGCGATGATATACGCAGCTAATTTCTGTTTTGTCATTTCAAGAGCAATTTCCTGTTTTTACGGAACCGAGTTTTCAAAAGCGCAGGCAATATTATTAACTGTCGGAACTATTAGCTTCTTTTTAGGTGATCTTCAATTGGGTATATATCAATATATCAACAAAAAATTCCCTATGTTTCAGGCACCCCCATTCTATTTTGTCGGACAGCTTCTCATTGGACTGAGTGCCTCATATTTTGCATAAATACGCGCACTAAAAAAGGAGAGCATATGCTCTCCTCTTGATTACCATCTGTTGCCGAAGCCTCCGCCATTTCTGTTACCACCACCGAAGCCGCCCCTGTTGTTGTTCCTTTGCTGTTTTCTTGCTCTCCTGCAATCCGGACATCTCTGTGGTTCGTTCTCAAATCCCTTCTCTTTGTAGAAAGCCTGCTCGCTTTCATTGAAAATGAATTCTGCATTGCAATCCTTACATGTTAAAACTTTATCCGCCATATCTATATACCTCCTCAATTTATTTGGATCATATAATTCTTAACTTCCCGCTCCAATAAATCAAAGAGAGTTGTATCCAGAAAATCAATCCATCTTAATATATAGTGACTAACGTTATAAGTGTACCATGATGTTAATAATAAAGCAACAACATTTAAAATATTTCCCGTTATGAAATCCTGACATTTGACGCTTGTGGACCTCGTTGCCCCTTTTCCAGATCAAACTCGACCTTCTGTCCTTCTTCAAGTGACCTGTAGCCTTGTGAATTAATTGCAGAGAAATGCACAAATACATCCTCCCCGCCTTCTCTTTCAATAAAACCGAAACCCTTGTCCGCATTAAACCATTTTACTGTTCCGACCATTTTAGTTACACCTCCTAATGTACTCATATATAGCATATAATTATAGTCATGCTATATGTATTATGTTAACCTAATGCAATCATTATTCATCCTTTTCCTTGCCTGATAAAAATACATTTGAAAATTGTTATGACCTCATAGCTCTTGCATACTCTTCAAAAAGGGTTCCAACCAGGTCTCTCACAGATACGATATTTCCCGCCCTATATGCATTTTCACCGGCAAAAGCGAATCCATTTTTCATTTTGCCCATTTTTACATTTATCAATGCAAGGGCAATACAGTATGGACTCGAATCGTAATAACAAGTGACTATACAGCTGCACATGAAATAACTCCTATACCACCCTCATTAGCTACAGCTGATGCAAGCCCACTTAAAGAAACCCCAACACCCATGCCACCTTGAACAATCGGCAGCTTTGCCGTTAAATCCCCTATATCCAAGCCCTTCCATGATACCATAACAACCCTCCTCACTATTTTTTAGGAACAAGTATCATTATCATGCTTTTGCCTTCCAGCATGGGTTGCTTTTCAACTGCCCCTGCATCTTTAATTGTATCTGCGAATTTCTCAAGCACTTCTTTTCCTACCAACGTGTATTTCATTTCCCTGCCACGGAATCTTACGCATACTTTGACCTTATCTCCATCCTGCAAAAACTTGCATGCATTTTTAGCCTTAAAGTCAAAGTCATGTTCCTCAATCTTGGCAGACAACCTTATTTCCTTAATTGAAACGACCTTTTGATTTTTCTTAGATTCTTTTTCCTTCTTGTTTTTTTCAAAAATAAACTTTCCATGGTCCATTATCTTACAGACCGGCGGTACCGCATTCGGTACAATTTTAACAAGGTCCAGATTCTTTGAATCCGCCATTTCACGTGCATCCTTGATTGCCATAACACCCAGCATTGCTCCATCGGTATCAATAAGCCGGATCTCTCTGTCGCGTATTTCCTCATTCATAGGCAATTCATTTTTACTAATACAAAACACCTCCATTAATATTTTTTCCATCTACACTTGTGATTATAAAAATAAAAGAGTGAATTACTCAAAGCAATCCACCCTTCGCCACAATTAAGCATTAATTGAATTTTAGTTAAGCTTTAAACAAAACCGCCACTCAAAACGAGAAGTATAAACTTCCTATTTTTGTAATTACTTAATTATATCATTATTAAGTAGATTTGTATATTTATTTGCAAATTATTTGGCATCAATTGTTTTCGGCAATATTATCCAGATTAGAATAAATAAAATTGACAAAGGAGTTTTAACATGATATTATTATTTAATTGCATTTACAATTCCACAAAAGAAAAGTAAATGTAGAATTAGGCTTTTAGCCGATATTACGTTATGAATTGTGTTTGATTATGTTTAACTGATTGTTATTTGGATTTATATTTGTTTATTACAATATATAAGGCATATACCTTAAATATAGCCCTTTCATTTGGTAATACTTGTGCTGTAATATCCTATTTACCTGGTAAATGGAATATGTAGAAGAGTCTTGGCTCTTCTTTTTTATTTACCGGGATGTATTACTAAATGAAAGGAGACAATATTATGTATAATTTTCAAACACTAATATGCTATAACTGCAATTCAGTAATGCTGAATCTTCCTGAAACGGAAGCAGCTAAATTGAGTGGTTTAAACTTCAGGTGTGAATGCTGCGGTCATTTGAATTTGTTGGGAGAAATAAAATCCCACAAAAAAAGGCTTTAAAACCCCTGCAATACATTTAACATCGAGGATTTCCTGCCGATTCAAAATGAGTGCATTTAAGTATTGATAGGTAATAGTTGCTTTAAATGAAATAATGTAATATTCATAGAACAGGAAAAGAGGGTATATTGATAATGAATAAGAATCTTCTTAGCAAGTTGGTGGATAAGGCAAGCGGGATGGCTCTTGCAAATAGTTGGGACGATAAGGCCTTAAAGATAAACATGATGATCCTGGAAATGGATAGCAGCAACTCGGCTGCCTGTACCAGACTTGCAAAATATTACAGGCTTCATGATAATCTTGCCGAAGCAAAAAAAATGTACTCAAGAGCGCTGGAGATCAATCCCGAAAATCAGGGTGCAAGAAATAACCTTATTGAAATGGAAAAATATGAGGATCAGAAGAACCTGGTAGATAGCTTTGTAACAGGCAAGGATGCCTATGATTCAGCCCGGGTATTTTCTCAAAAGGGAATGTATGAATTGTCAATAAAGTGTTTGCAAAAAGCTTACAGTATTGACCCGCTTTTAAAGTATGCCGTAACCCTTGCAAAAATTTATCATAAAACCGGCAAGACCGATGAAGTAAAAAAACTTCACCAACAGCTATTGGATACAAATGACTCTCCACATAGCATAGAGGCAATACGTGAAGCTTTTAAAGCAATACTTTAAAGAGTATTAAGAGTAATGAAATACTCTTTCCTGATAAGAATTTGTAATATAAAAATAAAGTGTTTCAAGATCAAAGTCTTGAAACACTTTATTTGTTTGGAGCCCTCAATCGGAATCGAACCGATGACCTCCGGTTGTATTTAAAGGTAGTATTTATGCTGCCTGTAAAAGCCCTACAAACTTATAATATATCTCAATATTTTGCACCTTTTCCCCTGCTTCATTCACCGTCTTATGGTGCACCTCAATTTTGTCTATAAGCTCGTTCAGGATTTTTGCATCCAGCGTTTCTATGTCGGTATATTTCCGTATAAACCCTAAAAACTGTTGCGCTTTATTGGCATTTTCCTTAACTGACTGAACCTTCTCTCGAAGTGAATCCAGCTTTTCTGTAAGCTCCTGCTGTTCTTTTTCGTATTCACCAGATAGGCTTGCAAAACGCTTGTCGGTTATCTTCCCAAGGGCATTGTCCTCATACAGCTTTTTGATGATTTTATCAAGGTCTGATATACGGTTCTTCAAGTCTTCAATCTCTTTTTTGTCCTTTTCAAGCTGCTTCTTCTGCTTAATAGAATCCACATCCAAAAGCTTCTTTAAGTACCTGTCTTCAAACCTTTCTGCCAGCCTTGCGTTTGTCCTGATGTCCCCCAGCACAATATTATAGATATTATCATAAGTGATGAAGTGGGAAGAACAATATTCCCTGCCATGGGTCTTATAAAACCAGCAGCTGTATTCTCCCTTGCGGGTATTTCCTTTTTTCTTGCCTGCATAGGTCAGTGCTGATCCGCAGTCTGAACAGCGGAGTAGTCCAGAAAATATCTGCACTTCCCCTGTCCTCGTTTCACGCTTCCGGCTCTTTATCATGGATTGCACCAAGTCCCAGGTTTCTTGTGATACCAAAGGCTCGTGGGTGTTATATGTTATAACCCACTCTTCTTCAGGAACTTTCACCTTTTTACTGGTACTCATAATTTTTACCCGCTGCTTTCCATACACCGTATGCCCCAGGTATACCATATTGCTCAGGATGCACCGAATAGATGTGATATGCCAGTCATATGGTTTTCGCCAATAGTCTGCCTTGTAGTAGTCGGGGTTGTTTTGGTTAAAATAGGCTATCGGGTTTAAGCAACCCTCTTCTCGCAGGATTTTTGTAATCCGGTTGTATCCGTTTCCTTCGCAGCAAAGCTGGAATATATAGCGGACAGTTCGAGCGGCTTCCTCATCAACAATGAGCTTATGCTTGTTGTTCGGGTCTTTTTTATACCCAAATGGCGGCCTTGACACGATGTATTCACCGTTGCGGGCTTTGGCATTGAAGGCGGCTCTTGTCTTTCTCGAAACATCCCTTGCATACATGTCATTGAGCACATTTTTAATTGGCATCAGGATGTCGTTGTTATTATTCAAGGTATCAATGTTATCATCTACAGCGATGTACCTGACATTCTTCTTTTCAAATACCTTTTCAATGAAATAGCCTGCCTGGATGTAATCCCTGCCAAACCGGGAAAGGTCTTTGGTCAGTACAACATTGATTTTTCCTTTATCAATGTCATTCAGCAATCGTTCAAAATCGGGCCTGTTGAAGTTAGTTCCCGAGTATCCGTCATCGACGTAATGTCCTGCGATATTAAACCCTTTATCCTTACAATATTGAGTTAACAATGTGCGTTGCGTTGAAATACTGCCGCTTTCCCCTGCAAGATTGTCCTCTGCTGAAAGCCTGCTGTAAATCCCTGCATTATATGTTTGCTGTTTAGTAATCATTAAATCCTCTCTTTCCAAACAGCAACAATATGACTATACAATTATTATACCTTTTAATCATTCCATTTTCCATCAGAATAATCATAATTGCTGTTGCAAGTTTTCTGTTCCAATGCTGACTGTAATTACAGTCAGCATTGGAATCTGCTCGCCTATAAACCTATTTGTTGCAGCTTGTTTCGTCCACCTTATTGCTTTTAAAATCCTCCAGTATGATCTCCTCCAGCTTCTGTACAATATTTTTATCCCCGGAGTAGTGGGTGGATATAATATAGACGGTCTTCCCTATTTTCTTTTTGTAGGTTTTGCTTTTATCCTTTAAAGCTTGTTTTAAGATAAAATCGCCCCCCTTTACAGGCTTAAATCATAATCATTGCTATAGTTATGGTGCTTCTTTTTCTGCTTTTTGCGGTCTCCTTTGGGCACATATTTCTTTTTCTTTTCCCGTTCCTCTTCGGGATTGTAGGGATTTACAAGGTCATCAACAGCTTTAGCAAGATCCACAATATCGTCGAAATCAATGCCCCGATGCCTGCCCACTTGGCCTTGATTTTGAGCGGCGACATGTCCCTGTGCCGCAGCTTTTCTTCCCAAAGCTCCATTGCATTCGCCAGCTTCCATCCAATCGTATCCGTCATCTTGTCCATATTTGTAACCACTGTCTTCGTAATCTGCTGATGTTCCATCCGAATCGTGTCCGACAGGTGATCCGTCTGCCTGTCGTAAATGCTCTGGTAATAATTCTTCATCATTTTGTTTACGTCTTCCACGGTAGGCAGAACGGATACATGCATTGTCAATTCCTGCAATCGCTGGATGGCTGCGGTCTGGCTCTCCAGCATCATGTTCCATTGGTCTGTCGGTATTGCGCTGACCATCGGCAGGTAAGGCACTGTGACTGTCTGTTCCGTATTTGCTGCCGGAAGGCTTTCCGGCTTGTTGCGCTGTTTCAATTCCTCTAAGCTTGGCACTGAAATATCCCTCCATTTCAGCCTTTAGATATTTGGTTTCGTGAAGCTTGTTGTCCCTGCACCGTTGTCCTTCCGGGGTGGTGTAGGTGATGTATTTATAGTGAGGTATCCATTTCACCTGATAGCCCATTTGCTTCATGCAGGATATAAATTCTTCCCTTGTTCGGCTTTGTGCTATTGCTTGGTCGATAGCATTCATCAGCTTGAATTTATAGCTGCCGCCCCTTACCGCAGCATGGTACTCACCTGCACTAACTGGCTTTTGCTGCGGCTTCTGATAGGGTTGCAGGACTTTCAGACCGTGTCTGGCGCAGATTTCATCTGACAGGTTGCGTAGCTGCTCCAGGTTCTTTTCGTTAAACTGCAATTTTAACCCCGTTTCACAGCTTACCGAATTGACCAAAAGGTGGTTATGTACGTGATCACGGTCAATGTGAGTGGCAATCTGCACTTCATAGCCTTTGAAATACCCGGCAAGCTCCACGCCCATTTGGTGGATTTCCTGTGTTGTAGCATTAATACCCGGCTTGAAGGACTGGACATACTGGTAAAAGTACACGCCTTTTTCCTTTCCGTATTGCCGCTTGGTTGCCATAAACTCCTTGAAGGCGGTATCCCCGCAGCAGTTTTGACCGGACAGCAGCTTGCATTTTTGACCGTTTTTATCGACATACACGGTCTTCTTATCCTGCATAACATATTCCATCACCTTACGCATAGCTGTCCTGCTCTGTGTTTTTTCCCGGACTGCGTAGATGATAGCCATGGCATCAACTCCTGTCCATCAGGTCATAAAGGGAATCAAAGACAGTTCCAAAACCTTTCTTGATTTCCGTCAGGTCAAGGCAGGTAATCCTGCCCATATTACAAAGGACGGTCAACTGGTTGAGATTTCTGCCAATAGCTTTCAGTTCGGTAAGCACATTGTCCAGCCCATTCACTACAACAATTTTCTTGTTTAAGGCAGAAGCGGTTATGAAGCCTGTCATACTCATTCCTACTTCTCCGGCCTTGTGTTGAATGCGGTCATAATCCTTCTGGCTCATTCGCATTGCAAACATTTTTGATTTATTCATACATTCATCCTTTCTCTGGTTTTTGCTCCCCTTTAGGGGCTGGGGGAAGCTTTTGGGGGTTCGGGGGTATACCCCGACAAGCTGTTTGTATAGGTGGCGGCGAAAGCCAGCCGTCTATACAAACAATATGCTGGCCTACCCTGAAGGGGTAGTTAGAGCACCCCGGCGCTCCTGTGAACACCCCTTTGTCCACCATAGCCGAAGCAGGGATTGACCCACCCCATCAAGCCATTGCTCCAACGTACTTTACGCACATATCCCGGCTACCCTTTTCCTATGCCTTCACCCTGCACCGCAGAAGCTGCCATGTTTTTCCCGCCATTTGGCGAACAAGCCGCCGTTGCCAGCCACTTTACCAGTCTTGATGTATCAGCCTTAGGCTGGCTCGCTCGCCCATGCATCCGGGGTCTTGGCGCAACAGTTATCAAGACGTTGTATCTCTCACCGTGATATGCTATTCAGTTGCAGCTTTGTCATTATCCCCGTTTCCCTTATGGAAAATATTTATTACACCAATAAATATTTTTCTGTTTTTATTGTATTTTCTATTGTATTACGTGTCAATACAATTTATAATATAATTGTGAACAATATATATTTTCGATTTTAGGGCATATTTATATTTTCCATAAAAGGAGCAGGGAAGGATATGATACGTAAAAACTATTTTACCATGGAGGACAGAGAAGGATATATCCGCTTAAACAGTGAGTACGATTTGAGAAACTATGTCACCTTTAACGCACAGAAAAAAGAAATAACCGTTTTTGGAATCAATGGGCAGAATACCTATGCCATCGGGGAACTATTGATTGATTTTGTTACCCTGGACGATGAAGTTTCCCTATCTCTTTATGAGGAAGACAGATTGGAACTGCTTGAAAACCTTCATCTTGTAAATGCTTCCGACTTTGATTATGATTTGAAAGGCGTACTGAATGAGTACGTGGAGAATTATTTAAAGCAGAATCATATCAGCCTTGACGAGTTTGCAAAGAAAGTAGCCATTTATGATTTCGTAAAACGGCACGAGCATATACATCCCTATTTCAAGCTGGTTGATTTATATACTTCCATCCTGCCTGTGGATAATACTATACTGTTGAATGATTTGCTGAATGTGAAGTGTCTGAAAGAAAAAGCTTTGGAAATCATCGGGTTCTGCCTGGATATGGATACGGAAAAGCTGAACAGCTTGACAGCAGAAAAAAGATATTTTTTCTACGCAGCCAGCCGAAGGGGAAGCCTGCCCCGGAGCTTTAAGAGCAGGATCATCACCCTGCCCGATAAAATCCCTATGAAGGATTACAATGTGTTTTACAAAAAGCTGCCTGACGATTTTGATGTAAGCACAGTATGGGAATTGGCTTCCCTTGATGAACTCAAAACACCGCAGGATGCAATAGACAGTACTATTGAATTTTTGAAGCAGGAGAATGTGCAGCTTTATGATGCCTATGAGGTAAACAGCTTTGCCGACATAATTTACCTTGAATTGTATCAAATGATTTTGAACAACATTGCAGTCAAAAAATGTGAATGGTGCGGGAAGTATTTTGTATTAAAGGGTGATTACGGTACGAAGTATTGCAGCAGAATTCCGAAAGGGAAAAAGCAGACCTGCCAGCACCTTGGCTCCACAAGGGATTTTAACGCACGAACGAAAAAATCTGATGCCTACAAAGAATATTTAACGGCCTACAAGCGGATGCACGCTCGTATCAAATATGGGATGCTGACAAAGAAAGATTTTAAAGAGTGGAATGTAAAAGCCCTTGAAAAAACTCAACTTTGTGAAGATAGTAGGCTACCAGAAAACGAGAAGCCATCTTTAGATGAATTAAAGGAATGGCTTGGGAATAAATAAATTGGCTCAGCTTGCACATAAGCTAATTCAAAACACTTGTAGCCTATAAACTGGAACTGAAAGCTTAACAAAATAACGAAAGGCAAAATAACCCCGCCCAATTGATACCAAAAGTAATTTCGATTAGTTGGGGTTATTGTAATTTATTATCTATTATACATCATAATTTCCCTTGCAATAGCGGCAGCGTAAGCCTTATCGCCGTCAAAATGCTCTGTAAGCCGGTTTTCGATTATCTCCTGTTGCAGGTAGTAGCTTTTCGCATATTGATCTAAGAAGCCCTGTAACCTTTCTGTGATAACAAGCTCCGCATAGGTAGAGGGTTCATTGTCTTTAAGCCATACCAGCTTTGAGCGGCCTATCAAGTCCATATGTATACTGTTCTCAATTGCGGTACACAAGATACACATTTTTCTGCCATCCGTGGCAAGTACATTAATCGTATCGTTCTCATCATTATATGTGCAAGTTTCAATCTTCATTAGCACTAGCTTCCCCCTTCCAGTCCTTTGAAAGCTTGTTTTTCCATATGCCCATAGTACCAAATATTTTGGGGTTTAATGGCATCAAAGAGTTCTTCCAAAATGCTTTTCATATGCTTCATCCTTTCAATCTTTATTTGCAACTCCTTGAAGGAAAGGCTCGCACATAATAGAATATTTGTGCAGTCTGCCTTTTAGGTTGCAGGAGGGAAGTAGCGTGATTCTTGGTTGGAGAGCGCCGCTTCCTTATTTTTTATCAAGGGATTTGTACACCATTCCAATACCCTTTCGTACAACATCTGAACGAGTAGTATTTAGTTTTACAGTGCATTTGTCAAGTTTTCCCTTTGTATCGTCATCTACCCTTATAAAGATTCTGTCTTTTAGGGATTTATCGGACGGCGGGCGCCCTTTTTTCCCTTGCGCCATATATTCACCTCTTTTCTTGTGCGTACATTAAATATAATATTGTGCGCACAAGAAGTCAAACAGAACTACAAACATAATGCTGGATTGTTTTCAGCTGCTGTTAGATATTGCTCCTTATTGCTTTAGTAATTATAAGTATTATTAATGCTCTTATAACCGACAACTTTTTTAATCGGTTTAAATTTACAATTTAAAAGGTGTAAAAAGTTGATATTAAAGTGCTATGGTGGTTGTATAAAGTTGATCCTTGCTATGGTAATCACTGCCATACATATCATTTTTAATAGGTCTGTTCCATACACTTTTACCTCACCTACGTCTAACAGTTAATCTGTCCCTATTACTATCTAATTGTAAAACTGTTTTCTTGTTATGCGTATTTCACTGTTGTTAGTCATTAAGCAAGCACTATTTATCTTTGATATTTTTTATAGCTAAAACAAAACCTCAATAGAGTAGTATATTACTATCTATCGAGGTTTAAGTCTTATTTATCCCAGCCTCATGTTATTGAACCAGTGTGGCAAATACTGATTTTCACTAGGCTTCACTGCCTTATAATTTAAAATACAGTTGTTGTTATTATTCTTATATAGCTATAAACCGTGAATAACATCATAAACGCCTTTAATATTTACAAATTCATCAGCAATATTTAACAGCGTCTCTTTCTTTGTAGTAGGAATTATTACAATAGCACCTGCTTCTTTTAAAATAGACATACATAATAATATATGCTCCTTTAGATGATATATACTTCCTGAATTTAGCCATGGAAAACAGTAGATAAGCTTTCCGTTCGCATAACCAATAGCCATAGAGCATTTCCATTTTTCTTCGCCTGTGTATTTTAGTGGACGACCTACTCTCTCTTTTGTTAGTTTAAATTTATCAATAATACTATTGTAGTTCACATCGAAACTTTTTTTATTATTTATACCCATATCTATTTGTTTTTGAACTGTTTTATTAAACTTGCTCAAAATACTGCTATAGTCATCTGCACCAGTATAGCATGATATCCTTTTTAAATAACTAGCATCTGCTAAATCCTGATTAATACTTATCTTTCCTTCAAAAGATTTTACATTTCCTGTTAGCACGTACGATAAAGCCCAACCACCTGTTCCAAACTCACCAATTAACCCATAAACCCTACCTGGTAAAAAGGTATATGAAAAATTGGCAAGCGTATCTCTAATATTTCCATAATCATTAAACCGACATATACAAGTTATATTTAAATCTTTTATTTCTACCTTCTCCAAAATAGATACCATGGTCTATAAAACCCCACTTCCTGCACGTTACTAATAGAAATCGGTCCTGGACGTGCGCTGATTTTCGCAATTCCTGCAAGTTTACCATTTATCATAGGATCATTTATAAATGATGTATCTGTCTCAAAAGCAATTACAGTTTCATAGTATCTTGCTCCTGACAATTTAGCCTGTGATAAAGTAGGTCTTTTACTAAAAGCATATACTTCTTTAAACTCCTCTCCTGTTAGTTCCCCTGTTTGCATAATTTGTTGAGCCCTTTCTTTTGATGTTACTTGATAATATATTTTTTTTCCGCCAACATTTTGTTGACTAATTTCTGGACTATAAAGTTTCAATCCACCAAAAATAATAAGGGCTTGTATATAATCTGATACCGCCACTCCATAGAAATCTCCCAATGCCCGTTTCATTTCTGGAGTGGCATTCTTATATAATTTTTGAGCAATATCACTTACATTAATTGAGCTTAAGTTTTCTTGATAGTCGTCAGGCATATAAAGTTCAATGTCTTCCCATATCTCACTTTTCATTAAAGCACACTTTTTAATAAAACTAAATAAGTCAGTTGTTGAATTACTAGTCTTATACCTATTATAATCATCAGGATACCAAGGTTCAAAGCTTTCTGCCGAAGTTTTTGCCACTTTTAAGAAATTATCTGTAAGAACATCATCTATATTTCCATCCTTGTTTAAAATCAATTCTGAGTTAAAGCCTTCTAGTAAAAGTAGTAAATAAGCTTTTGCTTCAGCAACAGTAACTACATCATTACTCGTCTCATTAGCATACACATCAAAGCTGTATAGCGAATATCCATTAGATGTAGCTCTTTCAATCCCATAAACCCTTACATATCTGGCTTTTACCGTTGCAAAGCTTATATCGTCTTTCCCTCCATTACCGGAAGTCGTAGAGTAAACATCTCGCCAATCCAGCTTCAGTTTGTCTGTTGCCACTTGAATCTTGAATGACTTTGCATATGCTGTCTCCCATTTGAGTACTACTCTGCCTACCTTCTGATTTGATCCTAAATCGACACATATCCACTGTGGGTCTGAATATTCTGATGACCATCTGGTCAATGTATTGCCATCTACCGCATTTTTAGCGACAAATCCGCTATTAGCCTGTACGGAGCTTACTGAAACAGGCTTGTTTAATGCAAGATTTCTCTGACTTAATACAAGATTGTTATTCAAAATGTTCTTATACTTTATGCTTGACCTGTCCGGTTGCTTTTTATTATCATCCCACGGGAGCTTCAGGGCATTCCATGTATCGCTCCCTACTATTCCATCCTGATTTAATCCTTTTGCTTTCTGAAACTTCATTACTGCATTGTCGGTTATTCCGCCAAACTCTCCATAAGCTTGAGGGTTATTTGTATTTGAATCTATCGGCATTACAAGGTAGCCCCCGGCAACCAGCGCTTTTTGCAAGACGATTACGTCATTTTTGTTATTTTCATGTTTAATATTTTCACGAGGTGCTGCCAAATACCAAGGCTTGTTTTTATCACGAGGATATGGGTCATTTTTATCATTTATTCCATCTCCGTCAGTATCTTTCCTGTCTGAATAGCTATTCACCTTTAAATATGTGCATTTTATTATTGAACCATCATAAGAGCTTATTTGATCTCTTGCTATTTTTACTGCTTCAGAGCCGTCATACAAGCCGTCCTCATCAGTATCCGGTTTCGCCGGATCGCTGTATATTATCCTTCCATTGCTTAACCGTATTCCGTTTCTTTCAACAATATCGGGAAGACCGTCATTGTCTGAATCTGTCGGGTCTATCTGATCTATCGTATCTTCGGATATTCGGCTAAATGCATCAATTAGCTGCGATGAGTCTGAAAGCTTATAGTATTTCCCTCCTGTCCCGCTTGCTATTGACTTAAGGAGGCTTTCATCAACGTAATCTCCAAGGCCTATTGTATATATTTTTATATTATTTGCTGCTGCAGTCTGTGTTAATGATTCATCATAGTCTCCATATCCGTCCGTCAACAATATTATTGCCTTGCTGTTTCCAACAGTTGCATGTTCTGATATAAGTTCATTTATTGAAGCACTTACAGCCTCTCCAATATCTGTGCCACCATCTGAATCGATTTTATCTATTGCAGCTTTTATCCCATCTTTGTCCTGAGTAAGATGAATAAGTACTGTTGCATATCCATCAAAGTCCACTACTGCTCCCTTATCACCCGGTAAAAATGCATCAGCGAAGCTTTTAGCCGCTGTTTTTCTAAGATTATTGGGATCACTGTCAATCATACTTCCTGAACTGTCTATTGAAAGTACTACGTCATAATATTTTGTTTCCGTACTATTTGGATTCCTGTAGGATATTCTGTTCCGCCATGTATCAAACCATTTTTTTCTGTCAACCAGCATGTATTTGCTGAAATGGGTTGTCTCAAATTCTACTATATTGTTAACCTTATCTACTGTCGGCTGAATATATACAAAGTTGTCGTTCTGCTCATCGTACCACAGTACACCCAAGTCATCCTCTGATGTGCCGTTCAGCAGGGCTTCATCATATGTAAATTTAACTTTCGCGCTGTCAAACTTGGATTCGGTTTCAATACTTACAGGGTATCCTACAAGGCCTACTACGTCCGAGGACATAGCATCTGCCCCGTAAACACTTTCTACAACTGTTGTCCTTTGGGCATCTCCTGTACAGGTCAATTCTATGCTTACATTTTTCAAAGTCGGCGGAATGGCTGACCCGTCCGGTTGTATATCCTTAGAAATGGTCTGGTTGAATTTCTCTTCCCCGTCTCGAATCCCGTCTCCGTCAGTGTCTTTGTTCAGAGGGTTTGTTCCAAGCTTTATTTCATCCCCGTCCCAAAGTCCGTCTTCATCTGTGTCGGGCTTTGCCGGGTCTGTTCCGTATGTTTTCAGTTCGGCTCCGTCAGGCAATCCGTCCTGGTCGCTATCTGCATCATATATCAAGGTTCCGTGTACAACCTCATCTTCGTTTGTAACCCCGTCATTATCAAAGTCTTCTTTCCCGTCAGGTATTCCGTTGGCATTGGTATCCGGGTTAAATCTATCGCACTCCGCAAGTCCTTCATACGCATCCGGCAAGCCGTCATTGTCGGCATCCTCATTAAGGTGCTTTACGGTTACTTCGTTCGAGTCGTATCCCGAACCCTGGCTGTTTACCGGACAAACCTTGTAGGTATAGACCTTTAACGGTTCTACATCTGTATCCAGATATCTTGTTCCGCTTACGTCGGCTGCCACAGTTGCATAGTCTCCTGTATCGGTTTTCTTTTTGACACAGTAAGTTTCCGTACCTTCGACGCCTGACCAGTCAAGTATTACCCCGAAGGCTTCATCGCTGTAATCCAGCCATGGGGTTTCAGGCTCTGGATTCAATACATTTACTGTACATTTTGAGCTTACACCGCTGGTCTTTTCCGCTGCTGTGATTTCTGTCGTACCTTGACCCAACGCTGTAACTGTACCATATTGATCAACAGTTGCCACGCCGGGGTCTGAGCTTGTCCATTCAATATTGTTGTAAATGGCTTCCTTTGGCAGTACCTCTGCACTGATTTTTGTACTTTCCCCGGTATTCAGCGTTAACTGGGCAGGCGTAAGAACAATACCGGTTACATGATATGGGTATACCCCTGAAACCGGTTTGCCGTTAATCAATATCACTACCTTGTCCCAATCAACATAATTTGTTGACTTTCCATTAAAGGAATAGTCATTTGTCTGGTTATAATTGCTCCAATCCTCTTTAGCAATACGGGTATGTAACTCAACTGTATTACCCGGGTTTAAAATGCCCGAATCACTTGTAAAACCTATTTCCAAATAGCAATTACAGCCGTTCTCCGAGTCAGGCAATTGTTGAAATACCCCTGTTGCTTTTGATGCTCCAATGTTGGAATAGTCACAAAAGAAATTCTGTTTTATTCCTGTATTTTCTGCCGTATAAAAATATCTAAGCTTAAGGTCTGTCAGATTTATCGGCTCTGTGCCTGTGTTTTGTATTTTGAATCTGGGGGATATGGTATTGCATTGAGCCGATGTGTTTGCATTGTACATCTGTGCCTTTGCCGCTATAGCTTTCTTAACAGCATTGCTGCTTGCTTCTTTCCCCCATACAAGCCTACCGCCGATATATGCTGTAACTTTGTCAAAGTCTGTATAATTCGTATCATTTGAATTAAATGAGTAATCATTTGTCTGGGTATAATTTGACCAATCTGTTTTATATATCCTTGACTGCACCTCAACCGAACTGTTTGGCGCAATAGTGCCTGAAGAATTAAAGCCAAGTTCAAGATAATAGTCTGCTGTAGTTAAATGCTCGGGCATTTTCACAAAAGCTCCTGTAACATTTGAATTCCCAACGGTGGAATAATCACAGGAAAAGCTTTGCTGCTTTTCATCGTCTACTGTAAAGTAGTACCTTACTTTAATGTCCGAAAGCTTTACAGGCTGCGTACCTGTATTGACTATTTTAAATCTTGGTGAAAGCGTATTTGTGATGCCGTTTCTGTCTGCATTGTACATCTGAACTTTAATGCTTGTATCTGTTCCTGTTTCGGCAAATACGCTCTGAGTGAAACAGCTTAGATTGAGACATTGGAGCATTAGAATTAACATTAAAACTATTGAAGTGCTTTTCTTAAAAACTCTCACAATTTTTCCCCCTCATATTAATTTTTTATATTCAGCCAAAAATCAAAATATCATGAACATTTATTACGTATTACAACATATTTTATATTTCTGGCATAATATACATAACCATTATATCCTATTATTTTTTAAATTAGGGTAACGTTGTCAATTATCATATTATTTTTTGGGGGGGAAACAAGGCAACTGTTGGAATTGCCTTGTTTCTTTTTACTGGTCTTGCTTCATTTACTGGCACTTCTCCCCTTCAAGTCTCAACCACATCAGTCCCAGTCCCCAAATGCTATCTATATTAAGTACAATGTACCGATAGCCGAATTATCCGGCTTTATTAT
>JAEXSP010000020.1 GCA_023453795.1 Bacillota bacterium | reverse complement strand
TTACTGCTGACAGAAGTGCAATACAAACGGAAATAGATGATTTGGTAGCTGAAGTTGACAGAATATCCGGTAAAACGCAATTCAATACACAGAACCTTCTTACCGGTTCGCTAACAGGAGCAGTAATTCAGGTCGGCGCAAATGCGGCAGAGACAATTACAGTTGCAATTGCGACTATGGATTCGGCTGCACTGAGTGTTGATGCGCTTGATGTATCCTCATCTTTGCTGGCACAGTCGGGTATAAACTTTATAAACTCAGCTATAGCAAAGGTTTCGACAGAGAGAGCCAAACTTGGAGCGAAGCAGAATAGACTTGAACATACGATTTCCAATCTCGACACTGCAGCAGAAAACCTGCAGGCATCAGAATCCAGAATCAGAGACGTTGATATGGCTAAGGAAATGATGACCTACACCAAGAACAACATCCTCAACCAAGCTGCTACGGCTATGTTGGCGCAGGCTAATCAGGCTCCGCAAGGTGTACTTCAGCTATTGAGATAATGTATAGTCAGGTACCTGACAATAGGGGAAGGGAATCCCCAATAATAAAATCAAGGAGGAGATTTTATGAGAATCAATAATAACATTATGGCGATGAATGCGCACAGGCAATTAAAAGTTAATGGTGCCGGTCAAGAGAAATCACTTGAGAAGCTGTCTTCAGGCTATAGGATCAACAGGGCCGGAGACGATGCAGCAGGGCTTGCAATTTCTGAAAAAATGAGAGGGCAAATCAGAGGCCTTCAAATGGCATCAAAAAATTCTCAGGATGGGATCTCATTGATCCAGACTGCAGAAGGTGCCCTTTCGGAAACTCACTCAATCCTTCAAAGGATGAGAGAGCTTACTGTACAGGCAGCAAACGACACAAACGTTACTGCTGACAGAACTGCCATAACTACCGAACTTACTGACCTGAAGGAAGAAATCACAAGGATATCGGACAATACACAGTTTAATACACGCAACCTGCTAAACGGTGGTTTTCAGGCAACAGTTCAAGTTGGAGCTAATGCAGCTGAAACAATAGCAATTTCAATTAATACGGACATGGATGCAGCAGGACTTGGTGTTAATGTAGCTACTGTAGATACAAGTGCTAATGCACAGGCTGCCATTACGCTGGTTCAATCTGCAATAGCAGAAGTTTCAACTGTAAGGGCTACTCTTGGAGCAAAACAAAACAGATTGGAGCATACAATAAATAACCTTGATACTGCAGCAGAGAACCTGCAGGCATCAGAGTCCCGTATCAGAGATGTAGATATGGCGAAGGAAATGATGACTTATACAAAGAACAACATCCTCAACCAAGCAGCTACAGCGATGCTGGCACAGGCTAATCAGGCTCCACAGGGAGTATTGCAGCTATTACGATAACTCGTAATTAATTCCTGGTAAAGAGGGGAAAGGAATCCCCAAATAAAATCAAGGAGGAGATTTTATGAGAATCAATAATAACATTATGGCAATGAATGCGCACAGACAATTGAAGGTTAATGGTTCCAGTCAAGAGAAATCTCTTGAAAAGTTATCTTCAGGCTATAGGATCAACAGAGCTGGAGACGATGCAGCAGGGCTTGCAATCTCTGAAAAAATGAGAGGGCAGATAAGAGGTCTTCAAATGGCATCTAAAAACTCTCAGGACGGTATCTCATTGATACAGACCGCAGAGGGCGCGTTGGCTGAAACGCATTCAATTCTTCAAAGGATGAGAGAACTTGCAGTACAAGCAGCAAATGACACAAACGTAACTGCTGACAGAACTGCTGTTAAGACTGAGTTGGATGAATTGTCTCTGGAAATCAAAAGAATATCCACTGACACTCAATTCAATACTCAAAAACTTCTGGATGGACAGCTGCAAGCTACTATTCAGGTTGGAGCAAATGCAGGTGAAACAATTTCAATACTTATAACTACCGCAAGTATGAGTGCTTCAGGTCTCGGTGTCGGAAGTGATGTTACCACTGTAGCCACAAATGCAAGTGCTGCAATAACTCTAAGTCTAATTAATACAGCTATAACAACTGTTTCAACAGAAAGAGCAAAACTTGGAGCAAAACAGAACAGATTGGAGCATACAATCAACAATCTTGACACAGCTGCAGAGAATTTGCAGGCATCAGAGTCCCGTATCAGAGATGTAGATATGGCGAAGGAAATGATGACATATACCAAGACCAATATCTTGAATCAGGCGGCAACCGCTATGTTGGCACAGGCTAACCAAGCTCCGCAAGGCGTGCTTCAGCTATTGAGATAATGGAATTAAGTTACTGCTAAAAGGGGAAGGGAATCCCTAATAATAAAATCAAGGAGGAGATTTTATGAGAATCAATAATAACATTATGGCAATGAATGCACACAGACAATTGAAGGTTAACGGTTCTGCACAGGAAAAATCCCTAGAAAAGTTATCCTCGGGCTACAGGATCAACAGGGCCGGAGATGATGCAGCAGGGCTTGCAATCTCTGAAAAAATGAGAGGACAGATCAGAGGCTTGCAAATGGCATCTAAAAATTCCCAGGATGGAGTTTCGATGATACAGACTGCAGAAGGTGCTCTTTCTGAAACACACTCAATTCTTCAAAGAATGAGAGAACTTGCAGTACAGGCAGCAAATGACACAAATGTTACAGCTGACAGAACTGCAATACAAACAGAGCTTACCGACCTTTCGGCAGAAATCACAAGAATTTCTGATAATACGCAGTTTAATACAAAGAACCTCTTAGATGGCACCTTAGCCGCAGATATCCAGGTTGGCGCAAATGCAGGCGAAACAATTTCAATTGTAATAGGAACCGATTTGGATGCTGCCGGATTGGGTGTAAATGGCTTAACAGTCGCAGGAAACGCGAGTGCTGCTTCTACTATTACCCTGGTAAACTCCGCTATTGCTGAAGTTTCGACCAATAGAGCAACCTTAGGAGCAAAACAAAACAGACTTGAGCATACAATAAATAACCTTGATACAGCCGCAGAGAACTTACAGGCTTCAGAATCGCGGATCAGAGATGTTGACATGGCTAAGGAAATGATGACTTACACCAAGAACAATATTCTTAACCAGGCAGCCACAGCAATGCTGGCACAGGCGAACCAGGCTCCGCAGGGAGTATTGCAATTACTCAGGTAGAATTATTTTTTAAAGTGATTAAAGAGGCAAAGAGGCATTATTGACCTTTGCCTCTTTCTCATTTATTTGTTATTATATTATAGTAAGTTATGAAAAAAGTTTACTTATTACTTTGACTTTCTGGAGGCCTCAAATGCCTGATGTAGAAAATAACTGCAATTTCTTCATTCCCAACTGTGAGTATATTAAAAAGAATAATGATTACTTATATAATAAAATACATGAAAAACTTAATGTAAAAAGTAATGCTGAAAGCCGGATTGATATTGTCAAGACAAAAAATAATCTGGTAAATATCAGAAAAACAATAGACAGCATGAGTTTTTTTTTACACAGCAACTATGACCCTTATAAAGAGGGTTCTATTATAGCTGATATTGATGATGATTCCTTTGATACAATTGTAATTTTAGGCTTTGGGCTCGGATATCACATTGAGCAGATAATTGAAAGATTTCCCGAGAAGAACAAGCTTATTATTGAACCTGATATTGATGTTTTTATAGCATGTATGGAAAACAGGGATATCAGAGACATACTATCGGGAAAGAATGTAGATGTTATACTTAGTTCTGATTGTCAGGAAATAACGGGTGAAATAATCAATTTAATAAGGATATCCAGAATATACAAGATTGAATTTGTCCAACTCGGATCATATAATTCACATTATGGTGAACTTTGGGCAGATATAAAAAAACATTACACAAAGTTTTTCAAGGGAAATGTGATTAATATCAGGACGATCAAGATGTTCAACCATACATGGATGTATAATTATCTCTCAAATCTTTTTCATATGGATAAAACGCCTAATATAAATTCTTTCAAGGATAAGTTTAAAAATGTACCTGCAGTTCTTATATCCTCAGGTCCTTCTCTAAGTGAAAACATCCATTTGCTGAAAGGATTTGAAGACAAAGCTTTAATTATGGCATCAGGTTCAGCTGTGAATGCAGTTCTTGAACATGGAATAGTTCCGCATATTACTCTTGGAATTGACGGCGGCCAGGATATGAGTGTTGTATTCAATAAAGTTGACAGGGATGATATTTTTCTGGCTTTTGTACTTAATCTGCATTATGATTGCGTCAATAAATATAGGGGCCCGAAAATATATATAAAATCTACCTCTGAGCCTCAAGCGGAATACTTCGAAAAAAGGTTTGATATTTCTACAGATTTGATTTTTGCTGGAGGTTCCGTCTCAAATGTTGCTCTGGACTTTGTTTGCAAACTGGGATGCGATCCTATTATTTTTATCGGTCAGGATCTTTCTTTCACAGGCATGAGATTTAGAGCAGAAGGAACAATAGGAAACAGGAGCATTGATATTGATGAAGCTGAAAACAACAGTAATTTTATAAAGACAAAAGACATGTTCGGAAATGACATATATTCAACTCAGGTTATGCTCACTATGAAATACTGGTTTGAGGATTATTTTAAAAACTCGGCCGGAAAAAGAACATTTATCAACTCCAGTGCTGCCGGACTGGAATTGGAGTATTCAACCCGGATGGATTTTGAAAGTGCCCTGAAAAAATACTGCTCTGAAAGTATTAATGTCAGGGAAAAACTGAAGAAATGTCATCAAGAAGGTCTTGAAAGCATTATGCTGTCACAGGAGGATATTAAGTTATACATTAGGGAAATAAATGATTCTTCGAAGAATGCAAAGGAGCTGTCCGACAAGAGGATAAAACTATGCAGAAAGACTATTGCGGATTTGGAAAAAGGGAATGTAAAAAGCCATACAGGTAATTTGAAAAGGATCAATTCCATTACAGAAGAACTTGAAAAAGATGATTTCTACTTATATTTTATTCTGAAGAAAAACAAAGATATTATTTCGGTGTATAAGCATGCGGCTGAACAGCGGGCTTCATCGGAAACAATACTTAAGAAAAAACTGATAATACTTTATGACGGACTGCTTAAACAGTTCCTGGACATAGAAGAGAATATTGTATTTTTGATGGTTGCCACTAATGAAATGTTAAAGGGATTTAACGAAGGAGATGTGAAAGATGAACAATGAAATGGAACTCATGAAAGAAACAATTGAAAGTGCAAATGAATACATTCAAAGGGTTATTGATGGAATAGGCGGGATTGTATATAATCTACAAAGCGGAAGGGAAGAAAAGGCGCTTCCACTTTGTTCAGACCTCTTTGAAGGCTTAAAATGGCTTATTGAGTGTGCAAATCTTACAAAACCGTTACAAAAAGACAGGGGAATTATAATTGATTCAGAAGAGATAAATACTATTTTAGAAGATATAACAAAAGCTTTCGAGAATAAGGATTATGTTTTACTTGCAGATCTGCTGGAATATGAGTTTATGCCAATAATCAGCGGGTGGAAAACACAGTTTGAGAATATACTAAAATAAAGAGATGAAAATAAGTGGATACTTACTCCAAGAATATAAATGTTATAAAGTACAGATTCCCTCAGATTTATGAAGAACTGCTCAATCACCAGTTTGACAGAAATAATTTGGAAGTGGAAAAATGTAAAGATGGCAACACTACTGTCCGGATAAAAAACAGTGATGGAACTCAGAATTATCTTCACAGCAGGTTTAACCCTGTTAAAGAGGCAAAGGTGTTTGCTGTGGAGAATTTTGGGGATCAGCAGCCTGTAAATGTAATTTTCGGATTTGGATTAGGATATCATATAATAGAAATAAGGAACATTTTAGGAAAGACCGGTTCCTTATTTGTTTTTGATGTCAATATTGCGATACTAAATATAGCAATCGGAATTTTAGACTTAACGGAGACCTTTAATGATGAAAGGATTCATTTAAGTATATCAGATGACATAGGTGTATTATCAAAACAATTAAGTAAAGTATTAACAGAAAGAAGCGCTAAAAAACTTGTTATCCATGTTCCAAGTGTTCAAACAATACCTGATTCAGCAAAAGAATTGAAATTTATACTTGAAGACTGGAATATCCGTAAGGCAATTACGGATGACTATAGAGCCAGACTTCAAAAAAACATAGACAGCAACATTAAGAGCATAGATAAAAATATCGGTGAACTGTTCGGGAAGTTTGCCAATATACCGTTTTTAATTGTCTCAGCAGGACCATCCCTCGCAAATAACATAAACCTGATAAAAAATGTTAAAAATAATTGTATCATAATATGTGTGGGAAGGGCATTGAAGGCTCTTATTAATAATGGTACCATACCACATTTTTTTGTGATAATTGATCCCCATGATGAGGTTTGCGATGACCTGAAAGGACTTGAGGAAATGCAAATACCTGGGATTTTTTTAGTTACATCCTCCAGAGAATGCGTTAACATCTACAAGGGTCCCAAATTTTTGGCAGTTGATAATAAGAAATTACTTGACCAAGATAAACAGAACTACCTTATTAAGCCTGGAGGATCGGTTGCTACAACAGCCCTTGATATCGCATTAAAAATGGGAGGCGATCCGATTTTATTTGTAGGACAGGATTTAGCATACACTGATGGTAAACATCATGTTTCTGTAATGGAAGAAGAGGATTCATTTGTTAATGATGTTAAGAACATGAGAAAGGTGCAAGGAATTGATGGAAAGATTTTAAACACTACATTAGGAATGTTGAGTTACAAGAAAACTATTGAAAATAGAATTAAAGATGAGAAAACAAGAACTTTTATAAATTGCACACAAGGCGGTGCGAAAATAGAAGGTGCACTCCACATGACTTTTGAAGAAGCGACGGGCAAGTATTTTTATCAAAAATATGATTTCAATCAAGTATTTTAATTGTAAGTTTATTATAAAAATAAGCAGTAAATTTACCGATATATATGGAAAGTAATCCATAAAATTCTTATGAAATGGGGCTTTACAATGAAAAGTCTGTACAGCTTTGAAAAATCAAATATCCTTAAGCAAAAATCTCATAAACTGATTCCCGGTGGAGCGCACACTTACAGTAAAGGAGATGACCAATTCCCTGTTGAAGCTCCTGCATTTGTTGAAAGAGGTCAGGGAGCCCATGTTTGGGATGTTGACGGTAATGAATTTATTGACTATGGCATGGGTCTGAGATCTGTGACGCTTGGTTATGGATATGCACCTGTTAATGAGGCTGCATATGCTCAGATGCTTAAAGGTAATAATTTTACAAGGCCTTCATACCTTGAGACTGAAACAGCCGAAAAGCTTGTTTCTTTGATTAAAGGTATGGAAATGTGCAAATTCGGTAAAAATGGATCAACTGTTACAACTGCTGCAGTAAAACTTGCAAGGGCTTATACGGGAAGAGATATGGTTGCAAGATGTGCGGAGCACTCGTTCTTTTCCTATGACGATTGGTTTATTGGATCTACCGACATGAACAACGGTGTTCCGGAGGCAATTAAAAATCTTACCGTTCAGTTTAATTATAATAATATAGAAAGTTTGAAAACCTTATTTGATAAGCATCCGAATCAGATAGCCTGCGTAATTTTAGAGCCGGCTACACATATAGAACCAAAAGATAATTTTCTACAGAAAGTTAAGGATGAATGCAGAAAAAATGGTGCAGTATTCATATTAGATGAAATGATAACCGGTTTTAGGTGGCATTTGAACGGGGCTCAGGCCTATTATGGGGTTGAACCGGATTTGTGCACCTTCGGCAAGGGGATTGCCAACGGTTTTTCCGTAGCTGCCCTTTTAGGGAAAAGAGAGATTATGAACCTTGGTTCAATATATGGTGAGCATGAAAGGGTATTTTTAATTTCTACGACACATGGAGCAGAAAACCTATCTCTGGCTGCATGTATGAAGACCCTTGAAATATATGAAAAGGGAAAAGTTGTTGATCACGTTTGGAGGCAGGGAACAAGCATTGTTAGCGGAATTAACAAAGCTGCAGAGGCAGCAGGGCTGACTGGTTTTATAGAAGTTGCCGGATTGCCCTGCAGTCCGATAATATTATGCAGAGATAAGGACAAGCAGATATCTATGGAATTCAGGACATTATTCCTTCAGGAAACCATAAAGAGAGGTATACTTGCACCTTATATTGCATTAAGCTATTCACATACCGATGAGGATATTAAAAATACAGTTGATGCAATTCAAGACAGCATGAAGGTGTATAAGGCGGCCCTTGAAAACGGTGTTGAAAACTATCTGATCGGAAGGGCTGTGAAACCGGTATTCAGGAAGTATAACTGATTATGGAGGACAATTAATATATGGCATCAATTAGTGAAATGTTTTCTTTAAAAGATAGAGTTGCACTTGTTACAGGTGGCGCAGGCATTCTTGGAGAGCAGCACTGCGAAACGCTTGCTGAACTTGGTGCAAAGGTAATAATGCTTGACAAGGATGAAATAAAAGGCAGTGAATCAGCAGAAAAAATATCTATGCAAACCGGAAGCTCTGTTACATTCAAAAAAGTTAACCTGCAAGAGAAAGATTCTATTGAAAGCATATTCAACGAGACCTTTAAGGATTATGGCCGAATAGACATTTTAGTAAATAATGCAGCTGCCAAATCAGAAAATTTTTTTGAACCGTTTGAGAGTTTTCCTTTGGAGGATTGGCGTGAAGTTATGTCTGTCAACCTGGACGCTATGTTTTTATGTGCACAGCAGGCCGGCAGATATATGAAAGCAAATCAAAAAGGCAGCATTATAAACTTTGTTTCAATATACGGTATTGTAGCTCCCGATCAATCTATTTATGAGGGCTCCGAATACATGGGAAGAAGTATAAATACACCTGCGATATATTCAGCAAGCAAAGGCGGAGTATTTATGCTTACAAGGTATTTGGCTTCCTACTGGGGTAAAATTGGCATCAGAACCAATTCCATTACTCCCGGTGGGATTTTCAGCGGGCAAAATGATACATTTGTAAAAAACTATTCCAGAAGATGCCCCTTGGGACGAATGGGCAAGAGGGATGAAATTAAAGGTGCAATTGCATACCTTGCCTCAGACGCCTCCTCTTATGTGAATGGACATAATCTTGTTGTTGATGGGGGATGGTCTATTTGGTGAACAATTTAGGGAAAGAAAGAGTATTTATCATTGCAGAGGCTGGAGTGAATCATAATGGGGATATTGAACTGGCAAAAAAACTTGTAGATATTGCCGTTGATGCCAATGCGGATGCTGTTAAATTTCAAACCTTTAAGACGGAAAGGTTGGTTACGAAATATGCCCCAAAGGCTGAATATCAGAAGGTAACTACTAATAAAGAAGAATCACAGTTTGACATGTTAAAAAGATTGGAACTACCGGAAAAATATCATTTTGAGCTTATGAACTACTGTGAATCAAAGGGAATTATGTTCTTGTCAACTCCTTTTGACATTGAAAGTGCGGATTTTCTGGAAAGTCTAGGGGTAGCAGCTTATAAGATTAGTTCGGGTGATTTGACAAATATGCCTATGCTCATGCATATAGCACGAAAAGGTAAACCTATAATATTGTCTACTGGTATGTCGGAACCGAGAGAAGTAGAGGAAGCTGTATATTGGTTGAGACAAGCGTGTGGAGCACAACGTGCGTGCGAGATTATTCTTCTTCATTGTACTACAGAATATCCAACCCCATACAATAATGTTAACCTAAAGGCAATAGATACACTGAGGCAGTCATTCAAGCTGCCTGTAGGATACTCAGACCATACATTAGGGATAGAAGTGCCAATTGCGGCTGTGGCAATGGGTGCGTGCATTATTGAAAAACATTTTACATTGGACAAGAATATGGATGGTCCAGATCATAAAGCATCCCTTGAGCCACTAGAGTTGAAAAATATGATTCGTGCAATAAGAAATATAGAGATAGCATTGGGTGATGGAGTTAAAAAGCCTTCGGCAAAGGAAATAGATAATATGAAAGCTGCAAGAAAATCAGTTATTGCAGCTAAAGAAATATTAAAAGGATGTAAACTGGATAATAGTTGCTTAACAGTAAAAAGACCCGGAACAGGTATTGAGCCAAAATATCTTGCTGTACTAACTCAAGGTATTGCAAAAAGGGATATTAGCATTGATGAGCAAATAAATTGGGATGATATAGATATGGAAGTTAAAATGTAGTGGAAAACACTTTTCTGTTTAAGGTTAGGATTCAATTATATATTTTTTGGAAATAGCAAATTAAACTTATGGGTAGTAGTACCTTACAGAAGGAGTTAACTTTTGAATACAATTGTTACTGGAGCAAGCGGATTTGTGGGAAGAAGACTATGTAAGAATTTATTGGAATACGGTTGGAATGTAATAGGCGTTTTCAACCAACAAAGGCCCCCTGAGGATTTACTAAATCATTCTCTATTTCAGCCCATTCAACGTAATTTAAGTGTATCCGGATTTTCAAAGGCAGAAGTTGATGGAGTCGATATGCTATTTCATTTAGCTGGAACTATATCAATAGATGATGGTGAGGATGTAGGAGCCTTTTTGAAAAATAATGAAATGGCATCTTTAAATGTTTTTGAATCCTGTATGCCATATATCAAAAGAGTGGTCTATGCTTCATCTCAAGTAGTATATGGGGATCCAAACAGTTTAACTGTTGATGAGAACTTCCCTTTAATAGGGTATAACACACCGTACGCATGCAGTAAAGTTAATTGTGAAAATTGGTTGCGTTGGTTTCAAATGAAATATCATTCAATCACTTATGTTTTACGGCTAACAGGTTTTATTGAATATTCCGGTTCAGTTATAAGCTATTTTATTAGTAGAGCGATGGCTAATCAACCTATAGAGGTATTTTCAAATGGGAATATATGCCGTGATTACTTATCACTTAACGATTGCATAAATGCATTTATCCTTGTAGCAAAACTGGAAAATGAAAAACCAGGTTATTACGAATTCAATATCGGTTCGGGACAGGCAGTTAAGACTGGGGATATTGCTAAACTGGTGTGTAATTTGCTTGGATCGGACAGTAACATTATTCCGATTTCTACTCCGGCTCCAAGGGAAAATTTTGTATTCAATATTGAAAAAGCACGTAATGAATTAAAATATTCCCCTGCTTCGTTAAAAGACAACATTGTTTCCTATATAATGAGTTTAAAAAATGATTATAGTGAAATGGGGTGATTACATGGATATAAAATATGCCATGGCCTGTCCTTATTTCCCTGAGGAAGATATCGAATGGATCATTAACAATTTCCGTTCAATATTAGAAGGCAAAGGCATGTTAAGCATGGGGAAATATGTGAGAAATTTTGAAGAACAGTTTTCTGAATATATTGGTGCTAAATATGCAATTGCGGTTAATTCTTGTACTGGAGCCTTGGAAATTGCACTAAGAACCATAGGGATAAATGACGGGGATGAAGTCATTATTCCCGTAGAGGCTTTTATTGCTGATGCTAGCTGCATTATAAGAGAAAAAGGCATACCTGTTTTTGCTGAAATTGAGCCGGATACACTTTGTATTTCATTAGAGGATATAGAAAAAAAGGTAACTTCAAGGACAAAAGCGGTTATTGTAGTCTATATGGCAGGACTGGTTCCCCCAGATATTTTTGAAATCAGGAATTTTTGCCGAAGTAAGGGAATTTATCTTATTGAGGATGCATCTCATGCTCATGGAGCTTCCATTAATGGTATCAAGGCAGGAGCAATCGGCAATATCTCTTGCTTTTCATTTGGATCCACGAAAATAATGGCAGCGGGAGAAGCAGGCATGCTGCTAATGGATGATGAGACACTTTATAAAAAGGCAAATGGGTATCGAAATCGGGGATTGGATATTGAAGCAAGCTGTGAGATGTATTCAACAATTTCAAGTAATTATCGGCTTACGGAAGTGAATGCATTAATGGGGCTTGCTCAACTTAAGCGTGTTAATGAATTTGTTAGGCATAGAAATAATATAGCAGAGATCTATCAAAAAAGTTTAAAAGGATTGAACGATACAGGTAAAATTACTTTATTGAGCATTCCACAAAATACAATACATAGTTATTGGAGATTTATTCTAAAGTTAAATGAGGGCATAGACAGAGCAAAAGTAAAAGAACACATGAGAAAGTACGGTATCACCGTTGATTGGGCATACTCGCCTTTGCTCCATTTACAGCCTGCCTTAAAAAACAAATACCCGGAAAATGGAACATACAAGCATTCTGAAGCCATTTTGGGCAGTCATATTTGCTTGCCGATTCATACAAAAATATCAGAATCTGACGCAAGCTTTATCGCCCAAAAATTAATAGAGTACATTAAAAAGCTGGATAGAAAGGATTAAAAGTTATTGTGATAGTTTCAATTCATCAACCTCAATATTTTCTATGGCTTGGTCTTTTGGATAAAATAGCCAAAAGCGATTTGTTTGTTTACCTGGATAGTGTGCAGTTTCAAAGGGGAGGGTATCAGAATAGGGCGGTTTATTCTACTCCTGAAGGTATTAAATATCTTACCATCCCTGTTAAGGCAGAAAATCATCTGGAAAACGAAGTGAAAATTAATGAAATAAAGTTTGCAGATTTACAAGAAAGGATATTAAAGAAACACTATGAAACACTAAGACATAGATATAGTCATTCGGATGGATGGAATATCATTGGTGATAAAATTTATGAATTTTTTTGCGAAAAAGAGTATGCAAATGTGTGTGACATGATAATCAACTCTATGGAACTTACTATGTCAGTATTTGGTATAGAGACAAAAAGGATAAAAGCATCCGAATTAAGTGCTTGTGGAAGGAAAGATGAGCTGGTTCTTGAAATCGTTAAAAAAACTGGCGGCAATATCTATTTGTCGGGCAAGGGAGCCAAATCATATATGAGGGAAGAAATATTCGAGGAATCTGATATCAAAGTGTTATATCAAGATTTTATCCATCCTATCTACAAACAAAGAAATTGTGATAATTTTTTTGATGGGTGTATGGCACTTGAGTTCTTTTTAGATGATCAAAAAAATGCTTTAAATTATATAGAAAAATTAAAAAGATCAAACTTGAGGTGAAGGCTAAGTGAAAAAAATACTTGCTATTACAGGTATACGTTCCGAATACTTTATTCTTCAGCCTGTAATTGAAGAGATTAATAAAAGAAAGGATTTTCAATTGAAAATAGTTGTCACTGGAACGCATTTATCCCCCATGTTTGGAAATACTTATCAACTAATAGAGAATGATGGATACGAAGTAATCAAGCTTGAAAGCTTGATTACTTCAGATTCGCTGCTTGGAAGGTGTAAATCGTTGGGGATTCAGTTAATGGGACTTGCCGATATTGTAGGCATGGAAAAACCTGACTGGCTAATGGTTCTTGGCGACAGAGAAGAAAGCATAACTACAGCTATAGTAGGCTCATACTTGAACATTCCTGTAGCACATATATGCGGCGGAGACAGGGTAGTTGGAAACGTAGATGATTCTGTAAGACATGCAGTTACAAAGCTTGCCCACCTTCATTTTCCAACGACTCAGGAAAATGGCGAAAGAATACTGAAAATGGGTGAGGAACCATGGCGGGTAAATGTTGTAGGAAATCCAGCGCTTGATTCAATAAGAAAACAGCCTGATCTTTCCCATGAGGAAATCAGTAATAGGCTTCATTTTAAAATTGGGCCCGATGAACCGTTTATTCTGCTTATTAAACATCCGTTAAGTTCAGAGGTTTCTCAGGCAGGTGAACAAATGAGAATAACGTTGGAGGCTGTTTCTGAACTAGGCTATAAAACTGTAATAACTTATCCCAACTCAGATGCCGGCGGGTATAAAATGATTGAAGTAATAAAGGATTATGAAAATAGATTTGATTTTATTAAAGCGTACCAAACCCTTCCAAGGGATGTGTTTGTAAATCTCCAAAGAAAGGCATCATTACTTTTGGGAAATTCAAGTTGTGGACTGCTCGAGGCACCTTTTCTTAAGCTGCCTGTCGTTAATGTGGGAAACAGGCAGAAACAACGGCAGCATTCAGAAAACATAATTTTTGTATCTCATGATAAAGATAAAATTAAAAATGCAATAAACACTGCGATTTTTGACTGTGACTTTATAAAAAGGTGTAGAGATTGCAGCAACCCATATGGTGACGGATTCAGTGGCCAAAGGATTGCAAAAATTATTGCAGAAACAGAAATTGATAAGAAACTTATAAATAAGCAGATAGCATATTAATGTGTTTTTGTGATTCTAGGAAAATGAATAATAAGAATCCACTTATGTAATATTTACTCTATTCAAGAGGTATACTATTAAACACTCTTATAGTAAAAATGTTTAAGGAGAAGATATTTGTTTGGAAAAGGTGAAAATAATACTGGTAACAACGTCAAGGGCTGACTACGGAATTCTGTATCCATTAATACGCAAGCTTACAAAAGACAGTTATTTTGAAGTCAAATTGATTGCCTCAGGCAGCCATTTGTCAGAATTACATGGAAAGACTATAGATAATATCTTGAATGATGGAACTAATATTGATTACAAAATAGATATCTCTGAAGAAGGTGATTCTGAGAAAGATGTGTGCAATTCTATAGCAAAAGGGATTATTGGTTTTGGAGAAGCTATTTTTAGTGAAAAGCCGGATTTAATTATTATTCTTGGAGACCGGTATGAGCTATGGCCAATAGCAATTACCTCAATCATTAATAAAATACCTATTGCTCATATTCATGGCGGAGAAGCTACTTTTGGAGCTATCGACGACGTTGTGAGAAATTCCATTACAAAGATGTCTACAATCCATTTTCCCACTATTGAACAGTATGCAAAAAGGATTATTCAGATGGGTGAAAAGCCCGAGATGGTTTTTGCGGTTGGTTCATTAGGAATAGACAATGTTTTTGACATTCCTTTAATGGATCGGGATGAGCTTTCAGAATTCACTGGAATAGATTTCCGAAAAAATATAGCATTAATGACCTACCATCCTGTTACTTTTGATGAGTACCACCAAGCCTCAAAACAAGCAATAGAAGTATTAAATGCTTTTCTTGATAAAGACTTGCTGGTTCTTGCTACCATGCCGAATATGGACGCTGGTGGGAATTCCATCTATCTTGAAATTAAGAAGTTTAAAGAAAAGTACCCAGATAAGATATATTTGATAAAAAGTTTAGGACAGAGAGCTTATTTGAGCACAATGAAGTACGCTAGACTAATGGTGGGCAACTCTTCAAGTGGAATTATTGAAAGCGCGTCTTTTAAGCTTCCGGTGGTTAATATAGGGGACCGGCAATCGGGAAGAATGAAACCGGGAAATGTTATAGACTGCATATGTGAAAAAGCATCTGTTTCAAATGCAATAGATTATGCATTATCAGACGAATTTGGCGGGATGATTTCAAAAATGGAAAACCCATATGGGGATGGACATGCTTCTGAAAGGATTATAAATATACTAAAATCTATTGACTTTAGTGATAAATTCAAGCTTTTAAAAAAAGGGTTCTATGATATAGATTACGGTATTAATTGATATATTTAGGGGGAAAAAATTATGAAGGTTCTTTTTGTTGCAGTGCATCCTGATGATGAAACGCTTGGTTGCGGTGGAACCATATTAAAGCATCATGCAAATGGGGATGAGATTTTTCTGATGGTAATAACTGATGTTTTTGAGTCGGTTTGCTTTGATAAGGAATTTATAGCCAAAAGGAAAAGCCAAATCAATTCTATGTCAAAAGCTTATAATTTCAAGAAAATATTTAATTTGAAGTTCCCTGCTACTCAGATGCATAACATTGATTTTAATGACCTGATAATGAAAATATCATCCATTATTAATGAAGTCAGGCCTGAAATCGTTTACACAGTAAATAGGTCCGATATACATACCGATCATCAGGTAGCTTCAAAAGCAATCATGAGTTGTACAAAGGCCTTTAGATATCCATTTATAAAACGTATTCTGATGTATGAATGTATTTCAGAAACAGAAATGGCTTACCCGTTAGCAGAAAATGTTTTTCTGCCCAATGTTTACTCTGATATTTCTGATTTTATTGATAAAAAAATGGAGATAATGCGTATTTATGAATCTGAAATCCAGAATCCTCCTTTGCCGAGGAGCCTGGAAAACATTAAATCACTGGCGGTTTTTCGGGGAGCTGCTGCAGGTGTAAATTACGCGGAAGCTTTTATGCTGATTAGGGACATATTCTGAAATATTGGTTTAGAATAATTGATAAATTTACGATAAATAGATTATAAAGACATAAAAACAACAAAATTTACATTAGAAGTTGAACATCAATTTTTGTTATAATTTAAGCCATCAGCAAAAATTCTCAATGTATTTTGAAAGGAGTGTTACTATGGAAATTACTCCTCAGAGAATGGTTAATAAGCGTAACCACTATGGAGAAGAAATCCTCGTTAAAAATATCGGCGAAAAATATTTGATATACAGAGAAAAGTGGAATAAGGCCGGCAACAGGGAAATTATTACGGACTTTCCACTCTATATACAGTTTGAACTTATGCCGCACTGCAATTTATCTTGCTGTTCTTGTCTTCACGGACAAAAAGAACTAAGCAAAGAATATGTCAAGATAGAAAACATTCTCGATGATAAATTATTTAATAAAGTAATTGATGAGGCATCCTCATATGGCTGTCCTTCCATCTCATTTCATAATAACAGCGAGCCTTTGCTGGATAAACAGCTTGGACAAAAAATTCGTCTTGCGAAGAAAGCTGGGATTTTTGATATTATTGTTGTGACCAATGCAACTCTTCTTGCTGAAGAAAAATCTTTAGAGCTGCTGAATTCGGGCGTTACGAAAATCACTTTCAGCATAGATGCTTTTAGTGATGAGACATATAGGATAAATAGAGAAAAGTCTGATTTTAATCTTGTAAAAAGCAATATTTTTACTTTTCTTAAGTTAAAGAAGGAATTAAATTTGGAGGTCCCGATTACACGAGTTTCTTTTGTAGTAAATAAAAACAACCATCATGAAATGCAGAATTTTAAAGAGTTTTGGGAAGATAAAGTGGATTTGGTTGATTTTCAAAATTTTTCTGCTCTCGAGGGTTATACCGAAAACCTTTGTCCACCTGGGTTTAAACCAATTATTATTGATGATTTTGTTTGCAATTCTCCTTGGCAGCAGGTTGTAATCCGTGCAAATGGTGATGTGCTTCCTTGCTGCTCGCTGTATGGAGCTCATGTTGTTTTGGGTAATATTTCAAATAGTTCCATTTATGATATTTGGAACGGAGAAATTATGAATACTTTGCGGGAAGAGTTGATGAAAGGCCAGTATACAAGAGAGGCATGTCAAAGGTGTGTTAAAACATTCTATGTATCCTCTGACAAATAGATATTTACAATAAAGTAAGTTATTAAGGATAGAGGAAAAGAGGCGGTTATAAATGAGATATTGCAAAAGATGTTTACTCCCTGAGACTCATGACACAATTATGTTCAATGAAGAAGGGGTTTGCAGTGTTTGCCAGCAGATTGACTATAGAGATGAGCAAATTGATTGGAATGAAAGAAAAAAAATGCTCCTAGATTTGGTTGGGCAGTACAGAGATAAGGGGGAATACGACTGTATTATTCCTTTTAGCGGAGGAAAGGATAGCACATTTCAATTATGGTATGTCGTCAAGGAACTTGGATTAAAGCCTCTGGTTGTGAGTTTTGATCACTGGGGGTATAGGCCTCTTGTAAATGAAAACAACACAAGGACATTTAAAATTCTTGGTGTTGATGTATTAAGGTTTACACCTAACTGGCATGTTGTCAGAGAGTTAATGCTTGAATCGCTAAAGCGTCGAGGCGATTTTTGTTGGCATTGTCACACAGGCATATATGCACATACTATGCAAATCGCTCTTAAATATAATACTCCCTTACTTATATGGGGTGAATCTATTGCGGAATACGCATCAATGTATTCATACAATGAATTCGAAGAGGTAGATGAAAAGCGGTTTAACCGTGCTTGCAACCTTGGTATTACAGCAGACGACATGTATGAATTTTTAGGGGGAAGGATCAGTAAAAGAGACCTTTATCCTTTTGCATATCCACCTAGAGCTGAATTGAGAAAAATAAAATGCCGTTCCGTTTGCCTTGGTAATTATATTAAATGGGATATAAAAGAACAGACCAAAATCATCAAAAGAGAACTGGGCTGGAAAGGCCAACCTGTCGAAGGTGTACCGCCGGAGTATGATTATGAGAAGATAGAATGCCAGTGGCAAGGAATAAGGGATTACTGCAAGTTTGTTAAGCGTGGGTACGGAAGAACCAATCATTTATGCTGTATTGACATAAGGAATAAGAGGCTTTCCCGTGAAGAGGGATTAGAACTGACGAATAAGTATGATGGCAAAAGGCCGGCTTCACTTGACTTGATGCTCGAATTCCTTCAGATTACTGAGGAAGAGCTTATGGATATATTATCAAAGCATAGAGTGTACCCATGGGAATTCGACCCAGATAAGGTTGAAAAAGCAGATCCGTTACCCGATATGGATAAATGGGATAAAACACGTGTCGATAACCCGAGGGTTGGACCGGAAAAGAAAGATAACGGGAAAAGTGGGACATATTTATGATTGCCATAATCGACTATGGGATGGGCAATGTTCGCTCAGTATATAACACAATTGAGTATATTGGTGAGGAAGCAATCATAACCTCGGATCCTTCAGAGATAAACGATGCATCTCATATAATACTGCCAGGGGTAGGGGCTTTTGGAGATGCAATGACTAATCTGGCAAAAAGAGACCTTATTGATGTTTTAAGACAGCAGGTTTTTGAAAAAGGAAAACCGTTTCTAGGTATATGCCTTGGACTTCAGCTTCTTGCAAAATTTGGGCATGAGCATGGCTTCCACAATGGTTTGGGTTGGCTTGATGCTGAAGTGATCAAGTTCAAGCTGGAGGGGACAAGCTTAAAAATCCCGCATATGGGCTGGAATGACATTAAGCTGATGGTAGATCATCCTTTATTTTCAGGATTGAATGAAGACCAAACGGCTTTCTATTTTGTACACAGTTATCATATAGTTTGCTCCAATGAAAAAAATGTTGTTGCTGTATGCAATTATGGTTATGACTTTGCAGCAGCTGTATATGAGGATAATTTTATTGCAACTCAATTCCATCCGGAAAAGAGCCAGGAAAATGGTATTCAAGTTATGGAAAACTTTGTGAACTGGAGACCGTAAAGTCATGCTTAAAAAGAGAATTATTCCGAAATTCCTTTTAAAGGATGGACGGTTAGTAAAGGGAGTACATTTTCAAGAAAATATTCGTGAAGCAGGAAATCCTGTATCAACAGCAAAAGTATACGATGCGTATGGGGTAGATGAGCTTTTTTTTCTTGATATCATGGCAAGCCTTGAAAGCAGGAAAGCAGTACTAGATGTTATTGAAAGGGTATCTAAAGAAGTCTTTATGCCTCTAACCGTAGGAGGCGGTATACGCACAATATCTGATGTAAATGATCTTTTAAGGTCGGGCGCCGATAAGGTTTCCGTATGTACTGCAGCAATTGAAAATCCCGGTTTTGTAAAAGAAGCTGCGGGAATATTTGGTGATCAGTGCATCACGGTTTGCATCGATTACAGGGAAGTATCTCCGGGGTGTTTTAAAGTGTTTACGAACGGTGGTACTGTAAGGACAGACCTTGATCCGCTTGATACAGCCCTAAGAATGCAGGAAAATAATTGCGGGGAAGTGGTCCTTTGTTCTATTGACCGCGATGGAACTATGCTGGGATATGATACTGAGATGATTAACAGGGCAAGTGAGATTTTAACTGTACCTTTGATTGCTTCAAGCGGAGCCGGTAGCTTACAACATTGCATAGATGCTTTTGAAGCAGGTGCTTCGGCAATTACAGTAAGCAGCATGTTTATATTTACAGATCACAGTCCGATTAAGCTGCGATCATACCTTTGGTCGAAGAATATTAATATACGTGCAAGTAAAAACAGTCGTAATTAGTGGGTGGTGTATAAATGTCTAAAAAAGTTTTATGGTTGGTAACAGCAAGGTCAGGATCTAAAAGCATACCTAATAAAAACATCAAACCATTAGGCGGCATTCCGCTATTAGCCATTAGGATAAAGAGTGCACTTGCTTTTGCTGAAAAGGAGGATGTATGGATATCCACAGATAGCAATGAATATGCTGGAATAGCCGAATCATACGGTGCTACTGTACCTTTCCTTAGACCTGCGGAGTTGTCAGTAGATACATCCAAATCCGAGGACGCCATCATCCATGCTATGGAATGGGCTGAAAAGCTTGGGAAAAAATATGATGCGATAGCGGTTCTTGAACCAACATCACCATTTATCACAGCGAACCAATTGCTGGATTCACTACAGATGCTTTTTAACAATTCAGAATCAAACTGCATTGTTGCAGTCAGAGAAACAAGGCCAAGTACGTTTTATATTCAACCTGATAATAGATTTCTTGATGTGATTGCAAGAAATATTGCTCAAAAAGGAATTCTCAGAAGGCAAGATGAAAGGAAGGAAATCACACCAAGCGGTGGGATTTATATTTCAAGGTGGAATGCTTTTAAAGAAAAAAGAAGCTTCTATACGGAAAAAACGTTGGCTTATCTTGTGCCTGATATTAACGGCCTTGAAATTGATGAGCCCTTGGATTGGTTGTGGGCGGAATTTCTGCTTGAAAAGGACATTATCAGCTTAGATTCGTTGTTTAAGGTGGGATAGAAGTGAAGTTGTCTATAGAAAAACAGGATTTATCGGACTATCTTGCAAATCAATTGAAAGTTTTTTTCCCTGACAGGATAGGTATACGAAAAGAAGAGATTGACAGCAATTTGGATCATATCCTTTATAGAACGGAGTTTTGTTTTTCAAAGGTTAATGGGAAGTACTACAAAGATGACAATGGAGAAGTAATATTCAATCATTTGAATGCCGACCAGTATGCCATGTTTTTATACTTTGCCTCAAATACGATCTACAGAAATGAGTCAGACATAGCACTTTGCTCAAAAATATTTCAGTTAAACAGATACCTTCACGGCATAGACGCTTTTTATGAAATAGAGCTTCCTGAAATATTCCTATTTGTCCATCCATTGGGAACAGTTCTTGGAAGAGCAAAGTATTCAAATTACTTTCTTGTCTACCAGAGGTGCAATGTGGGAAGCAATCACGGCATTTACCCAACATTGGGTGAATATGTAAGTATGCATCCCGGCTCGTCGATCCTGGGAAAATGTAATATAGGTGAGAATTGTAAGCTTTCTGCAGGAGCACTTCTGATGGATAATGATTTGCCAAAGGATAGCATTTATATTGGAAACACCATCAACTGTCAAATTAAAAAATCTGAAAAGCGCACACCCATATGGTGTTGAGTGGGGGAGAGGATATTATGGGAAAAAGATTTGAAATAATCAATGAAGAGGAAAAAATTGTTAATAAGACATATGATGAATACGTCGTTAGCGAAAGGTGGAAGAAATATCGCTCCGAAGATTATTTTGAATATAGGAGAAAATGGTATGATAATCCTGCAAACATGATTGTAGGAGATTTTCCGATTCATTTGGATGTTGAGATAACCAATTTTTGCAATCTTGGTTGTCCAATGTGTCCAAGAACCGTTCAGATTAAAGAGGGTATTTTCGGCAAGGTAGAACATATAGATTTTAACCTGTTCAAAAAGTTAATCGATGAGGGTGCAGAAAACGGATTGTGCTCTGTTAAATTTAATTACCTCGGTGAACCTTTGATGCATCCGCGTGTGGCTGAGATGGTAAAGTACTGTAAGGATAGAGGAATCCTGGATGTAATGTTCAATACTAATGGTGTATTGCTAAAGGAAAAGATGAGCTATGACTTGCTGGAGGCAGGCATTGATGGAATATTTATTTCATTTGACTCTGTGAAGAAAGAGGAATATGAATCTATCAGAGTTGGGGCTAAATTCGAAGATGTTGTCAATAATGTTAAACAATTTACAAGGATAAGGAATAGCAACGAGAAATTCTTTGGAACTCAAATACGTATTTCCAAAATTCTTTTACCAACGGAAAGTGAGCAAGACTTACTTGATTATATCAAGTTTTGGGAAGACCATGTCGATGTAATTGGGTTTGGATCATTATTGGATCTTGAGGGATCTCATGAAATGCCTTATAATCCCAAATATCGCTGTGACCAGCCATGGCAAAGACTTTTTGTCAGACAAGATGGGATTATATTTCCATGCTGTATTGACAGTAAAAAGAATTATGTTTTAGGGAATGCATTCCAGGAGTCCATTCGCGAAGTATGGAATGGTGAAAAGCTTAATAGTTTGAGAAAAGCTCACAAATGCGGAAGGTATAACGAAATCGGCATGTGCAAAAACTGTGAATACCTTTGCGGTATTTCAATAAAAGTCAGTGAATAATTACATTTCTGGGATAGAGATTATCGTAATGGAAGTTGCCGGAGGGGGAATAAATAATGTCGCTTCTTTTTTTCGGAAAGGTAAATGATCCGTATTGCAAAAAAGCAGTAGACTTTATCGGACAGAACTTTAACGATTTCAAGGTTTTTCTTGGTAAACGGGGAGATAATTACCCGCTTCACAAAGGAGAGTGGGAGGGAGATTACATTATATCATACCTGTCACCGTGGATTATACCTGAACATACCTTGAAGTGTGCAAAAAGGGCAAGCATCAATTTTCATCCCGGTCCGCCTGAATATCCCGGGATAGGCTGTACAAACTTTGCATTATATAATGGGGAGTCAACTTTTGGCATCACATGCCATCATATGCTCCCGAAGGTTGATACCGGGCAAATAATAGCAGTAAAAAGATTTAAGGTATTTGATTCTGATAGTGTTTATTCACTTACACAAAGATGTTATGCATTCATATTGACAACTTTTTATGAAGTAGTTTCAAATATAATCTCAGGAGAGCCCATCCAATTATGTGGGGATACCTGGAAAAGAAAGCCTTATAAACGGGATGAGTTGAATGCACTTTGTAAAATAACAAGCGATATGACACCGGAAGAGGTTGCAAGACGCGTCAGAGCTGTGACATTTCCAGGTGCACCTGGAGCGTTTACTGAGGTAGGTGGAATCAAATTTATTGTGCCGTAAATAAAAGAATTTTTTTAGACAAAACGGGGAAAAACTTATTATAGTCTATCCTTATTTGGTCGATATATCAATTACAATGGCGAAAATTAATCTTTTATATTATAATGTAACATAGATACTATAAAACCCTTGCAAAAAAATCAGTTTTTGGGGCTGAATCTTATGAGTATCATTTCGATGGATTCCTTTAGCAAAAAAAAATCTGCAAATCAAAAAACGAAAAAATCTAGCTCAAAGGCAGTGAGTTACATGTACAGAGATGATGTTAAGGATATTCAGGTATCTCCTGACTTTTCAATAAAAGAGGCAATGAAGGCTATGGATTCCAGTTCAATGGAAACCATACTTGTCATTGATGAAAATCAGAGACTTATTGGACTGGTATCTGATGGAGATATAAGAAGGGCTATTCTTTCTGGAGTAGAATTGAATGAAAAAATTGGAAGGATTATGAACCAGAATTTTACGGCTGTTCCGTGTTCAACACCCATAAAGGACATAATACGCCTTATGAAAAAGCACTACTTCAAGCAAATGCCCATTGTTGATGAAGATAGAAAAGTTATAGATATTGTCCTGCTGAAGGATATTATTACTCAAAAGTCAAAAGATAATTATGTGGTATTAATGGCAGGCGGAATGGGCAGCAGGCTTAGGCCGCTTACAGATGATTTGCCTAAGCCAATGTTGAAGGTTGGTGAAAAACCTATACTTGAAATTATAATGAATCAGTTCAAAAACTATGGATTTACCAATTTCATTATTTCTATAAATTACAAAGCAGATATTGTCGAGGGGTATTTTGGTGACGGAAGCGATTTTGATATAAATATTCAATATGTCAGGGAGACAAAAAGGCTTGGCACGGCGGGCTGCTTAAAGCTTATAGAACAAAGCCTGAGTAAGCCTTTTTATGTAATGAACGGTGACCTTCTTACAAGACTGGATTTTGAAGACATGCTCAAATTTCATGTAGCCAATAAATTTGATATGACAATGGGTGTTAGACAATATGAGTATCAAATACCATATGGAGTAATTGACATTGACGGGAATAGCATATCCGCTATTACTGAAAAGCCGGTAAATAATTGTACAATTAATGCAGGTGTATATTGTGTGAGTCCGGAACTTATAGAATATATTCCTAAAAACGAGTATTACGATATTACTTCCTTGATTACAACCTGTCTTCATGACAGAAGAAAAATAGGTAGTTACCACATTAAGGATTACTGGATGGATATAGGACGAATTGAAGATTATAATAAGGCAAATACTGAATATGAATCTATTTTTAGTGATTTGTCAATTAAAAGAAGTAAAAGTAATAATCGCAAAATGATAATAAGATAATGCTAAACTCTAAGTAAGGATTTATAATAAAAAAGTTTTGAGAGGTTGATATAGTTTGGACCTAAATAGTAAAAAAGTACTCCTAACCGGTGCAGATGGCTTTATAGGAAGTCACCTCGCTGAAAGACTGGTTGAGTCGGGGGCGGAATTGACAGCGTTGGTTCAATATAATTCCTTTAATAGTTGGGGATGGATTGACAGCCTTGATTCCAAAATCAAAAAGGAACTAAGGGTTTTTACAGGGGATATAAGGGAGTATGACAATATTAAAAAAGCCGTGCAGGGGAATGACATTGTATTTCATCTGGCGGCTTTGATTGCTATTCCTTATTCATATACTTCACCGGCAGCCTATGTAAGAACAAATGTTGAGGGTACTCTGAATGTATTGCAGGCATGTTTGGATCATGGGGTTTCCAAGGTGATACATACCTCAACGAGCGAAGTCTATGGAACTGCATTGTATGTTCCGATTGATGAAAATCATCCTTTACAGGGACAGTCTCCATATTCTGCCAGCAAGATAGGGGCTGACAAGGTAGCAGAAAGCTTTTATAATTCCTTTGGGCTTCCTGTCACAACCGTAAGGCCGTTTAATACTTATGGGCCTAGACAATCGGCAAGGGCAGTGATTCCGACAATTATTTCTCAGATACTGGCCGGAAGCAGTAAGGTGAAACTTGGCGCATTATCACCAAAGCGTGATTTGACTTATGTTACCGACACAGCAGAAGGTTTTATAAAAGCGGCGGAGTCAGATGAAAGCACAGGCCAAGTGTTTAATCTGGGCATTAACAGTGAAATTTCGATAGGAGATTTGGCAGTAAAAATAATCTCCCTCATAGGTAAAGAAGTGGAAATAGAGTGCGATGATGAACGCTTAAGGCCTGAAAAGAGCGAGGTTAACAGACTTTTAAGCAACAATCAAAAAGCGAAAAATATTTTGGGATGGTCTCCAAAATATTCATTGGATCAGGGGCTGGAAAAGACAATAGAATGGATTAGAGCCAATTTAAGTTGCTTTAAGACTGAGATATATAATAAATAACCTGCAGATTCGAACATATTACATTCTTTATACATGGTGAAACTATGAAAATCAGCTTATGCATGATAGTTAAAAATGAAGAACAGAATTTACGGGACTCTTTAAAAAGTATATATGACAAGGTCGATGAGATCATCATTGCGGATACGGGTTCGACTGACAAGACGAAAAGTATTGCTGCCGAATTCACAGACAAAATCTATGATTTTGAATGGTGCAATGATTTTTCAGCGGCTCGAAACTATTCTGTTCAAATGGCTACAAATGACTGGGTCCTCATACTTGATGCGGATGAAATAGTAACGTGCTTCGATGAGAAATCTGTAGCGGATTTCATGATAAAGGAACCTCTGTGTGCAGGAAGGATTAAAAGGGTAGATATATTTGAAGACCTTGAAGGAATAAAGAGGTATTCAAACAGAATCAGCAGGCTTTTTAACAAAAATTATTATATGTATAAAGGGATATTTCATGAGCAGGTAGTGTCTATCAGTCAAAATGATATTTCTACTAAAAGTGTGGATATTAGTGCCGATCATATAGGATACATGAAAGAGGTTATTAACAGGACGGATAAACTTGGACGGAACCTCCAAATGCTCGAAAATGCCCTTAAAATTGATAATAAAGATCAATACCTTCATTATCAGTTGGGGAAGACATTTTTTATGGCAAAGGAATTTTCAAAAGCTTGCGATAGCTTTCAAAGGGCATTAAGTCATGGAGCGGATTTCAAATATGAATATGTTGGCGATTTGATTGGATGCTTGGGATACTCACTTATAAATAGCGGTAAATACAAAGAGGCATTGGAGATCCTTAAATATGAAAAATATTATAGCGGAGATAAGGATTTTTTATTTTTATCAGGCCTGATTTATATGAATAATGCTATGTTCAATGAGGCAGTAAATAGCTTTAAGCAATGTATCGGCGGCAAAGAGGGAAATATGGAAGGGGTGAACTCGTACCTACCAAATTACAATATAGGTGTCATTTATGACTGCCTGGGCTATAAAAAGGAAGCTATTACCTATTATGGTAATTGCGGCGGATATATTCCCGCTCAAAAAAGACTTGCTGAAATTTGGACAACTTAATCATAAGAGCATTTATTACAAGGACTTACATTCCTCCGTTCATATCCGTTTATCCTGTAACCTCTGTAAACAGGATTGTTATAAATATCAAGTACGTTTTGGTCCCAGGCATCTCCTATCGGATATTCACATTTCCCATCCATGCAGCAAAAGGCAACCTTACCTGTGCATGTTATCGAGATTTCGTACCATCGTAGGCAGGGATTGCTTTGATGCCTTTTTTCGGCCCCTTTAATATGGCTGATCCATTCTCCCCTTGCAAGCACACTTACTCTGAATTGATCCTCATATTCACTAAAAACTTCTTTTACCGCTGAGATAAAATTAACGTCTTTGGAAGTTCCGTCACCGACACGTAATATTGTAATTTCATCTATAAATTTATTTTGTTTATTGAATTCGAATAAGCATTTTATATTGCTTACCGTTTTTTCAAGCCGTAACCCCATCGCCTGGAAGTATTCCTCATGATCAAGAGAGTTTAATGAAATGCAGATACTTGAAAGATTCTTTATTCGGGCAATCTTTGTAGGAGTAAATGAATCCGCCATATTAAAGTTGGAAAAAAATCGAATAAAAGCTGTGGGAAGCTCCTGATTAATCAACTCAATTTTTTTAAAGAAGTTTTTATCCATAAGAGGCTCATTTACCTTGAAAGGGGATATGTGGAATTTGACACTTGAAGGTATCATTTTAAGATCGTGCACTATTTTTTTGAACAACTCGTCAGGCATTTCGGAATTTTTTCTGTCCAATTCCGAATGTGGGCAAAAATCACAAGAAGCATTACATCGTCCGGTGGTTTCTATATGGATTTCTTTGGGATAATCCATATAAAGTTCCTGAAGAAGCTTAAATGATTTTATTATGCCTGCAGAAAGCCCATCAGCCTGGATTAAAGACAGAAGTTCATTTAATACATCATTTATTTGGTGTATTTTTAAAAACTGTATAGCTTCATCTGCCCCGATTCTTCTATAATTATTTACATCAAATACTGCTTCGATATACGCTTTAACAGCATTACTAACATCCATCTCCAGAGAGTAGATTCTTGCAAGCATCAATTTACTCATATAATTTCCCGAGCCGGAAAAAGAATATTTTTTACTTTCACTAAGCCGGATACTTTCAAAAAATGCTTTCTTTGAAGAACTATAATCTTTCAGCTCAAAAAAGCATTGACCCAATAAATAATAGAATTCCGAAAGATTGCTTTTTTCAATATCCGATTCCAGGTATTGATTTATCATGCATATGCAATTGTTATACTGCTTTAAGTTAAAAGCCTTATATATTTCAGACAGCATTGGTTACCCCCGAACCAGTATTTTCTTCATAAATAAGTTTAATCGCTAAGTTCAAACTTGATATCAGGCCGCCTTTGAAGTTCCTTTAATTGGGATCTTGCAGGCTTAACAGCGGAAAGCTCGACAATCATTTCTTTTACTACATTACGGTATGTTTCTACTTCAAACATTATTTCATCCGAGGATTTTCCGTGAAACCTTTTCCGATCTACCTTTAATGAAATTCTTGTTGTGAGCCAATCACCTCTATACCCATAATCTGCACGCCAATAAAATGGCTGAGAGAAGTATCCGAAGGAGTTTAAGAAATATTGCCTTACATGGGTCGGATCTTCACAAGCATCGTCACTCGAACCATATGGAAGAAGAAATAAAGCTTCGGCGTTAGGTTTCGCAATTCTATACAGTTCCTGCATGAAAGGCAGCGGGTTTTTCAAATGTTCTATAAGATGGCTTGCGTAAAATCCATCAATACTGTTATCTTCAAAGGGAAGGGGAATTGTTGCGCATTTATCAAAGTCGGCTATAATATCGACTCCGTCCAGCTTTGTACAGTCAATATTTACCCAGCCAGCCAGAATGTTTTTACCACAGCCAAGATTAAGCATTTTTGGGTTATCCATAAATAACCTCCATTACAATTTTGATAGGAATAAAAGAATGCTGGTTAAGCGATACAAATTGAGTATATCATATTTATACCGATTTTAACAATTTGAAATTCCTTTCTTACTAGAAAACCTTGCTCATGTATAATATTATTTTAACGATAACATTTTAGTATGCTGTATTTATATTAATATTTAATTAAATCCATACTAATCTTGTGTTATATAAAGTAAAAGTATGTTTTTTTATTATGTAAAAAAATGATACAATTAAATTCTATGTAAACAACAACCACAAAACGATTATATAATGCTGAAGGGTAAAACAAAGCCCTTGCATATAGATTACAAGGGCTAAATTGACTATATATGGAGTTGTTTTTTAATAAAAGTATGTACTGTTAAGTATTCGGCGTATAGTTTGAATTTTTAAGCATTTCGGTTACAATAACCGAAAGGTCTGCATCGTCTATGTTTCCGTTTACAACCACATCCGCATCATATTTTGTCGTATCTGTATTTGCTGCCGTATCACCATAGTACCAGGCGTCGATTGCCAGATCAAGCAGTGTAAAATCGCCGGTCCTGTTAACATCCTTGCCTTGAACGGTGATCAGTTTTTCGCCGCAGTTTTCATCAGCTACATCCATTTCAAGAGTACCGTTGTCGGCAATGCGTCCTTTTATAACGTCTATCTTGCCTTGCCCGATTGCTTTTGCCTTAAAGACAAGCTTCAGTATCGCTTTTTGTCCATTTACCGCATTGTCTTTTCCCAGACTTGCAACTATAAAACGCAATGCTCCGGGAGTATGTTGTGTTGAACTGTAGAGTTTAAGACCTGTTATGTCCTGAGTTCCGACATAGTCGAACAAGGCTGTGTCGTAAGTTATCTTTACATCTTCTGCGCATATGTTGGTTACATTGTTCAGGACGATATCAGCGGTGAATTCATCGCCAACTTTTACGAGATCTTGTGATGTTACATCAATGACGGGATTGCTTGACTGCACGGCAACCGATACTTCATTAGAATAACCACTTTCTGTTGAGGTGATAGCGGAAACAACATAGTAATAAGTAGTTCCAGGGGTTACAGTAGTATCAATATATGAATTAGCAGAAATATTTGACGCAATTGTTGTAAAAGAGCCACCAGAGGAGGTTGATCTCTTAACATTATATCCTGTTGCACCACTAACGGTATTCCATGTTAATGCTACATTATTATTTGTTACTGAAGCTGTTAAGTTACTTGGGGGTATAACGGAATTAAAAGGTTTTATACTGCCGCTCTGATCTATATCCATGGCATCAAAATAAATATCCCAATTCCATGAGCCATGTTGAACGTTGCTTATTACAACAGAATGTTCACCATAAGCTAACCCAGTTTTTTCATAAGCAAGGCCTTGATAAATATTACTAGGTTTTACAAGACTAAAGTTTTCTGAATGCCCGTCAATTTCTACATTCATAGATGAAGAAGCACCAGTTCCCATTATAAACATAAGCCTGATTTTTGAACCGACAAAATTGAATTTTATTTTTGCACTTTGAGAAGTAGAAGCATGTGCAGCACCATTATAATCTCCACTGTCGTCATAAGGTTTATCAAAGCTTACATAAGTAATATTCAGATCACTGTCATCAATTCTAGTCCAACCATCTTCCGGTGCGGTCAAAGGTTGTCCAACTGTTGCTGCCAATGCGGTTGAATAAAGAAATAAAATGGAGCAGGCAACAATCGAAATAAATAGTAAATACTTCAGATGTTTCATAAGATTACCTCCAATAATTATTTTAAATCCATACTACTCTTGTGTCACAAAAAGTAAAAGTCTGTTTTATTATGTAAAAAAATGATACAATTAAATTTTATGTAAACAACAGTCACAAAACGATTATATAATGCTGAAGGGTAAAACAAAGCCCTTGCATATAGATTACAAGGGCTAAATTGACTATAGATGGAGTTGTATTTTTATAAAAGTATGTACTGTTAAGTATTCGGGGTATAGTTTGTATTTTTAAGCATTTCAGTTACAATAACCGAAAGGTCTGCATCGTCTATGTTTCCGTTTACGACCACATCCGCATCATATTTTGTCGTATCCGTATTTGCTGCCGTATCGCCATAGTACCAAGCGTCGATTGCCAGATCAAGAAGTGTAAAATCGCCGGTCCTGTTAACATCCTTGCCTTTAACGGTGATCAGTTTTTCGCCGCAGTTTTCATCAGCTACATCCATTTCAAGAGTACCGTTGTCGGCAATGCGTCCTTTTATAATGTCTATCTTGCCTTGACCGATAGCTTTTGCCTTAAAGACAAGCTTCAGGATCGCTTTTTGCCCATTTACCGCATTGTCTTTTCCCAGGCTTGCGACAATAAAACGTAATGCTCCGGGAGTAGTCTGTGTTGAACTGTAGATTTTAAGACCTGTTATGTCTTGGGTTCCAACATAGTCGAATAAGGCTGTGTCGTAAGTTATCTTTACGTCTTCTGCACATATGTTGGTTACGTTATTCAGCACTATGTCTGCAGTGAACTGATCGCCGACTTTAACAAGATCCTGCGAGGTTACATCAATTGTCGGGGTAGAAGTTGTTGGCATTGTTATCGATATTATGTCTGAGTTGCCGCTTTCTGATGAGGAAATAGCAGTAACAGCATAGTAATATGTATTACCTGGAGTAACCTGAGTATCTGTATAAGAATTTGTAGTAATGTTTGATGCAATTGTTGTGAAAGGACCATCAGCTGTTTCAGCCCTTCTAACATTATATCCCGTTGCACTATTTACTATATTCCAAGTCAAATTAACATGATTATTCTCTAATATAGCAGTTAAACCAGCTGGTGGTACTACTGAAGCGAAAGGTTTAACTTGGCCGTTTTGATCTAAGTCAATAGAATCAAAATATACATCAGTTGTCCAGTAACCGTGAACTAAATTAGTAATTTCTACAGTATGTTCATCGTTAGCCAATCCTGTTTTTTCAAAAGCAAAGCCCTGTGGTACATAGTCTGTCTGCATAAGCGAAAATGTATATGCGATTCCATCAATTTTTATTTCCATAGATGGAGATGCCCCGTTTGCCATATGAAGCATAAGTCGAATTTTAGAACCTGTAAAGTTAAATTTAATTTGTGAATTGTTTTGTGATGCATAATGGGCAGAACCATTATAATATCTTGAGTCAGTATATGACCCGTTAAAACTAAAATAGGAAATATTTGGGTCGGTATCATCAATTCTGATCCACCCATCTTCCGGTGCCGTCAAAGATTGTCCGATTGTTGCTGCGAACACTGTTGAATAAAGAAACAAAACTGAGCTGGCGACAATCGAAAGAAATAGTAAATACTTTAGTTTTTTCATAAAAACTACCTCCTATGATTTAATTAAATCCATATTACTCTTGTGTAATAAAAAGTAAAAGTCTGTTTTATTATGTAAAAAAATGATACAATTAAATTTTATGTAAACTTAAGAAAATAATTCGGATACATTTAATAGTGCTAATGATTTTGAACCTAAAGCAAAAAAGCTTTTTTCCCGATATAATAAATATAATCGTGAGTATATGAGCAGCGTAAAAATACTTCTAAACTTTTACAAAAGCATGCCGATATATATATAAATTAACTGTTTTATTTTCAAGGAGGGGTTTTATGAGAATCGACGGCATGGATGCTGCGGCAGTAAATTATTCCGGGACCCAGGAATCGGGTTCGAATACTCCTGTTAAAGAAAACATTACTAAAGATAATCAGGCGGAGACTATTGAAAAAAATAAAGTCAATGCTTCCATAGATACAGTAAATATTTCTCAGCTTACGGCTTTAGAAAAGCAAGAGCTGCCTATAGCTGAAAAAACGGTAATAAATGCGATTGAAAGGGCAAACAAAGCTATTTCAGGCGCCAATACCAAGTTTGAATTCTCAATACACCAGAAAACAAAGCAAATCATGGTAAAGGTAATAGATTCTGATACCGGTGATGTTATCAGAGAGATCCCACCCGAAAAAACATTGGACATGGTTGCGAAAATGTGGGAAATGGCCGGTATTGTAGTAGACGAAAGAAGGTGATTGTATGGCAACAAATGGTATTGCTAATACGCTAAATGCAAGATTACGAATGACAGGTATATCATCAGGGCTTGATATTGACGGAATGGTTTCAAAGCTTATTACTGCAGAAAAGTCAAAGGGAGACAAACTATACCAGAAGAGGACATATCTTCAGTGGAGGCAGGATGCATACAGGTCTGTCACTTCCCTGATGCGGGGATTCTCTTCTGACTGTTTTGATGTTTTGAATCAAGCAACGAACATAAGGTCATCTGCCGCTTTTAATGCCTTTAAGAGCACTTATAACGGAGCCGATACCTCTTCCTACCTGACCATGAATGCAGGAAGCGGAGCTATCCCCGGGAACTATACAATAAGTGATATAGTTCTTGCTAAAACTGCCAAGGTGACGGGTGGAACTCTTGCGGGAGCTGTAACCGGTTCACATGTTACCGATGCAAGTGTTGCAAATATCAGCAGTGCAAATGATAATAACAAGGTTACCGTAACATTTAACGGAAATACTCAGACTATTACCTTGAGTGACAACCCTGCAAATGTGACGGCACTGAAGACTGATTTACAAGCGAAATTAAATGCAGCGTTCGGTAACGGCAAGATTAATGTAAATCTGGCAACTGATGCGACCGGAGGAACTTTGTCCTTTACCAGTGCAAGCACCGATACCTTTGCTTTAAACTATGCTTACAACACAGGTGCTTCTGAAATATTTGGACAAGACTTGAGGAAGGGCATTACTTTGGATGCCTCAAACAATAAGTTCAAGCTTACATACGGTGCAACGACCCAAGATATAAGCTTGACAGCTAAGGAATATGCCTCGCCGGATGCCCTTGCCGCTGAAATCCAAAATCAAATAGACGCAATACCTGCATTTTCAGGTAAAGTGAGGGTCCTCAATCAAAATAATATCATATCGCTTAAGGCCATAGATTCTAGCAATGGCGGAGGAAGTGCAACAGGAGCTTTAGCAACTGCGGATATAACATCGGGAACAACAATAGATGCTTCGAACCAGAGTATGGATATAACCTTGAATGGCGTTACGAAAACCATTACTTTAAAACCAGGTGATTATGTAAAAAGCGACATAATCAGTGCATTACAATCCCAAATTGACAGTGCATTCGGTGCCGGCAAGGGCATGGTCAGCATGAACAGCGACGGAAAAACACTGAGATTTGAAGCTGTTGATTCCACGACCACATTTAGTTTTGCCAGAACAGAAAACGGCGGCCTTGCTGCGATGGGAATGGCGAATATGAATCTGTCCAACAAGACAAATATGTATTCTCGCTTGTTTGATATAAAAGGAACTTTCAATACACCTTTAAATGTAGCAGGGGCAGCGGATGACATTCAATTTGCTATTAACGGAAAGACCTTCAAGTTTGACTCAACAAAAACATCTATGAATGATATAATAGCTGCTGTTAACGCAGATTCTGATGCCAATGTAACAATGAAGTATGATGAGTTGAACAATAAAATGACGGTTGAGTCAAAGCAGACGGGTGTGACTGCCAAAGTCCAGATTTCCGATACAGTCGGGAATTTTATGACGGCAATGGGCCTGCATGGGAGCAATGCGATCGGCAGTGATTCAAGCCTCACATATAATGATGGTTCCGGTCCGCAGACTGTTATACGTTCGACTAACGACTTTACAATCAATAATATAGCCTTCAGCCTAAAATTAGAAACAGCCGGACCGATTAATGTAAATGTTGCATCAGATCCTTCGACAACAATCGATCTGGTAAAGAACTTTGTCACAAAGTACAATACGCTGATCGACAAGATCAACAGTATGTTATCTGAAAAGAAATATAGCGATTATTCTCCCCTTACAGATGAACAAAAGTCGGCAATGAAAGATGCTGATGTAACCGCCTGGGAAACGAAAGCAAAAAGCGGACTCCTTAAAGATGACAGTATTCTGCGCGGTATAGTCGATAACATGAGAAAAGCTTTATATGATCCTGTATCCGGAGTGGCAACAAGTCTATCTTCAATCGGTATTTCTACAGGGTCATATCTGGATAAAGGCAAGCTTACTATTGATGAGACCAAGCTGAAGGCAGCTATTGCAGCAGATCCCGATAAGGTTACAAAGCTGTTTACAAATACTTCTACTACTACATACAGTCAGGCTATTAATGACTCTGCATTAAGGTCAACAAGGTATAATGAATCCGGATTGGGTCAGCGCTTGTATGATATTATCCAGGATAATATCCGTACGACCAGGAGCAACAGCGGACAAAAGGGATCCTTGCTGGAGAAGGCAGGTATTACAGGAGACATAACGGATTCTCAGAATGTTTTATCCACCCAGATAGATGATTATTCAGATCGAATAGATGATTTTATTAGAAAATTGAATGATAAACAGACTGCTTACTATAATAAGTTCTCTGCTATGGAGACGGCGCTTAACAACATGAATGCGCAAAGCTCATGGTTAAGTCAGCAGCTTGGACAAGGTTAATAAATGATTTACTTTGATCTGGAGAAGCTAATAATAACACTACATTAATCGGAGGAATATTTATGATACCAAACAATGCCTATAATCAGTATAAAGAAAATTCGGTATATACAGCAGCACCTGAAGAATTGACATTGATGCTGTATAATGGCCTTGTTAAATTTATTATGCAGGCGCAGATGGCTATAGATGAAAAAAACATTGAAAAATCAAACAATTGTATAATAAAGGCTCAAAATATTCTTTACGAGTTTCAAAATACTCTGGATATGAGTTATGATATTTCATCAAACCTTGCACTTATATATGATTATATGGTAAGACGTTTAATTCAGGCAAACATGAAAAAAGATAAAGAAGTTCTGGAAGAAGTGCTTGGCCTTGCAAAAGAACTTAGAGATGTATGGGCTCAGGCAATGAAGCTGGCCAAACAAAAACAACCAAGACAAGCCGTTGCTGAATGATTTTTGCAACATCGGAGGTAGTAATGAATCCTGAAGAATATATAGGCAGGTTGACTGAGATATCAAATAAGAAGCTTGTACTGTTGAAAGACTTGCTTTTATTGACTCAGGCCCAGTCGGGAACCATAAACGAAAACCAGATTCCCGAATTGCAGGAACTGGTAGATAAAAAAAAGGCCAGAATTGAACAAATCGACAAGCTGGATGAAGATTTTGGAGTTTATTTCCAAAGGCTTAAACAGACTTTACAGGTAAAAAGCCTAGACGAATTGGATGGTAAAAAAATTCCCGGTGTTAAGGAACTTCAGGATGTAATAGGGAGTATCATGAAGCTTCTGAAGGGTATCACCATTATCGACAGCGGGAACAGTGAAAAGGCAAACGATCTTTTTAATTCTCTCAGCGGTGAAATGAAAAAGATAAGCCAGACAAAGAAGCTTGGTTCGGCGTATACTATGCCGGCCAGCGCTCCCCCATCCTATTTTATTGACAAGAAAAAGTAAGGCTACAGGTTTAAATGCCTGCATTGTTCATAATTGATTAAAAGTGTTTGATTTTTTTAACAAATTATAATAAAATATGCTTAAGATTTGTTTCATGGATGAGAGCATAGCTTTGAGGATTAAAGTATGGTACAGGATGTAATTAATGGCACTGCTGTTCGGCCGCTTGAACTAAATGTTCAAGAACAGCAGAAGCTTGAAGGCCTTAGAAAAAATGAAAATCCGAATCAAAATAAAAGTCAGGCAAAGGGCTTTTCCCACAAGGTCATTGAGGGGGCTTCCAAGGAAGTTAATAAAGCTTTAGCCGGCACTAATACACGAGTTGAATTCAGTGTATACAAGCAGACCAACGAAATAGTAGTAAAGATCAAGGACAGCGAAACCGGAAAGGTCATAAAGCAAATTCCTTCCAAGAAAGACCTTGAAATGGCGGCTTATATGCGGAAGCTTGCGGGAATTATTGTTGACACAACTGTATGAAATAAGCTCTATTGGACTGGATCCGGTATTATACCGGGCTCAGTCCTTTTTAGTTTTATTGTAATTCTCTTGTTTTTGCAGCAATAAATAAATCCTGGGGGTCACTCCAGGATTTAATAGTATTTGATATTATGCTATAGCAGCAATTGTCCATTACTCTTTACAGTATTGTATCAACTACAAGGCCAAGGTAAAGATTCGTGCGTGCCCGATAATTAAATGTAAAAGGTGATGTGTTGTAAAAGGGGGAATTTGATTTCAATCCCAGACTGTCGGCGACATCCTGAGGCTTGGAATACTTAACAGGAGAATTCAGAACTTCATTGGCTTTGCTGTAGAGCTTTTGGGCAAAACCATTGTTCCCGCCTATAACATCCTTAACATAGCCGTTGTTCTTATCTATTGAGCTTTCAAGCTTATCCTTGTCAATTGCTAGGGTTCCGTCACTGCTCTGGGTAATGCCGATATTTGAAAGGGAAGACTTTTGACCTTTTATAATACTGTTCAGTTCTTCTTTAAGCTTACTGGCCCCGTCAAATGTTGATGTATATGAGTTTGCCAGCTTCATCATGCTGTTATAGCTATCGACCAGCTTTTCAATGTCGTCAGCAACGCCTTTGACATCAGATGAAACTGTAAGCTTTGTATCCTTATTGTCAGCTTTGAGCAGCGTAATCTTTACTTTGCCGTTGTTTGCGCTGACAGTGTTGCTTTGGGAAGAATATTCTTTCTCATCCAGCGTATACTCGGCATTCCGGGCCTGAGCAGATATATTGCCGCCACTTGATACGGATACGGCATTTCCTGTAACATCGCTCAGAGAGAATGCACTTTCAGTTCCGGTATTATCTGCGGTTAGTTTTAAAGAACTTGTTCCTGTTTTTGAATCCGAAACAACACTTGCCGTTACACCGGCTTTTGCATAATTAAGTGCAGCTGCCATTTTCTGCAGACCGGATTTATTGGAGTCATTTTCGTCTATTGTAAAAGATATATTTTTAGAAGTGTTTCCGACTTTCACATTAACCGTATTTACGCCGACGCTAAAAAGGGATTTACTGTCCGAATCCAGCTTATTGCCGCTGTTTTCCTGTGATGCGGCAAGCTGAGACACCTTCAAGGTATATGTACCCAAATCGGCGTTCACAGATGCTGAACCTGATGCAGCCGAACTGTCGGAGGAGACTGACTTTTGGCTGAATGCGGCGCTGCTTGCGCCGGATGTAAAGGGCTTGGAAGTATTTTTAATACTGCTCGCCGAACTATTCAAAGAAGTTAAATATGATGACATGGAGGATTTCATATTTTTTGCGACAGTCTGCGAATAAATTCTGCTTGCAGCTGATCCGTAAATCAGATTTGAAATCGGACTATTCTGATATTGACTGACAGGGGAAGAAAACAGCTTGCTGTAATTTACGCCATTAAATCCGATCATCATACTCACCTCCTAATTCATGGTAGACCCTACCAATTAAAGTATATACCATATAACCAGGTAAGTATATAGTGATTTAGCACTAATTGGAGAAGCGTGCATTTTATCTGTATGCCCTGTTAAGAAAATCGATTACTTTTGACATGTATATATCGGGGCTTCTTCCGTAAGTTCCCACATGTCCTGCTCCGTCTGCGTTCCAAAATTCAGCTTTACTGCCTGCAGCCTTTTCATAGATGCTGTAAAGTTCAACGCTGTTTTTTATGCTGATTGCATTATCGTCTTCACTGTGAATCAGGAGAAGAGGCCTGGGAGCTATTTTGGATATTGAGTTTCTCGGACTGACCTGAGATGGATTCATCCCTGTTAATATTCTGGTCGCAAGGAGTATAACCTTGTTGAACGGTGCTTGCGGCAAATGGCTCCACTTGGGAGGGATATGGCTCCAAACAGGCAGTTGGGCATTAAGGTAATCGTTCAGGTCGGCAAAAGGACTGTCTGCGATCACTGCGCAGACAGCTTTATCCTCTGCGGCGGCGGTAATAGAAGTTGCCGCGCCCATGGACCAGCCCATGACAGATATTTTGGAACTGTAGTTTTTCTTAATAAAGTTAATAGCACCAAGTAAATCATATTTTTCATAATAGCCTACAGATGTTGTGCTGCCTCCGGATTTCCCGCAATTCCTAAAGTCAAACGTCAGGACATTGTATCCTGCTTTAATGAATTCTTTAATCATTTCAGGTTTGAACTGAAGTCTGTTCTCTCTATACCCATGGCACAGTATTATGGTCTTTTTACTTCCTGGAGAAGCGAAATACCAGCCTTTTAGGGGTATAGAGCCCGTACTGTCCGTAAAACTGACATTTTTATAGCCTGCCGGAGCAGTTGCAGAAGAGACTGTAAATGATTCTCTGCCGGGATGGACCAGCGACCATCCGACATAACTCAAGTATGCAACAAAGCCTAAAACTATAACTAGAAGTGCAATAATAATAATCATTAAAAAAGTTCCTAACTTTAATTTTCTTTTTCTCTGAACAAAGGTAATATTGTGTATCCTCATAATTGCCTCCATGTTAGCATGATGGATGTTAAATCCGGTTTTTAAGAATTCCGCAGCCGTATATGGTGAAATAACATTTTTTTTAATATAATAAACTTATTATGCTTATAAAACAGAGCATTATTATAGTTTATATTAAAAAGGTTCAATGATAATCCATTTCGCAATAGGAGCAAATATGGAAGAGATAAAAAATGCCTGTAGCAGCTGTCCCAGAAGGTGCGGGATTGACAGGAAAACAAAAAAGGGATTTTGTGGTGCGAGTGGTTTACCGAGAGTGGCTAAGGCATTTTTGCACATGTGGGAAGAACCATGCATAAGCGGAACTAAAGGGTCGGGAACCATCTTTTTTTCCGGCTGCAACTTAAAATGCGCCTTTTGTCAGAACTACCCGATCAGTCAGGAGAATTACGGCAAAGAAATTACAATTGAAAGGCTCGCGGAAATCTGCCTGGAGCTGCAGGAAAAAGGCGCGCATAATATTAACCTTGTAAATCCCACCCATTACACGGAAGCGATTATACAAAGCATTAAAATTGCGAAGCTTGACATTCCCGTCATATACAATTCCAACGGGTATGAAAGCCTTGAACAGCTAAAAGCGATAGAAGGTCTTGTCGATGTTTATCTTCCCGACATAAAGTATCATGGTAGAGAAAGTGCACTCAAGTATTCCGGCTGCCCGGACTATTTCGTGCATGCTTCATCGGCAGTAATGGAAATGTACAGGCAGGTTGGGGAAACGGTTTTCGATGAAGACGGGATTATAAAAAAAGGAATGATAATAAGACATCTCATACTTCCATGCCACACTAACGAGTCCATTAAAATACTTGACTGGATAAGGGCAAAGCTGCCGCAGGATGTCTATGTAAGTTTGATGAGCCAGTATATACCTTTTTATAAAGCTGAGCTTTACCCCGAAATCAACCGACGCTTGATACGCAGGGAATATGATAAAGTTTTAAAGCACTTCTGCAAGCTGGGGTTTGAGAATGGATACGTTCAGGAAAGAAACTCTGCTGAAGAAGATTATATACCGGCCTTTGACCTGGAAGGAGTATAGGATGCCGGCAATAATTATTTGGTATTAGGCTCCCGATATTTTCTCCAGTAATAGGTCGGTATTTCCGGTGCCGGAATAAACGTAGAGCTTAAGAGAATTGAACATAACTGCGCCTTACTAATGGCTTATTCCACTCATATTCAGGCCTATTACTCCGATAATGATAAGTGCTATTGATCCGAACTTCAACAAGCTTGCCGATTCGTGAAATGCCATTATTCCAATCACTGCAATGAGGGCTGTTCCAAACCCTGACCAAATGGCATATGCCACGCTGACATCGATTTTTTTGAGAGCGAGGTTCAGTACAGCAAAGCAGGATATGTAAAAGACAAACATGAGAACAGAGGGAACAGGCTTAGTAAAGCCGTGAGACAGCTTCATTGATGTTGTACCCGCTACTTCAAGAATAATTGCCGAAAACAGAAAAAACCAATTCATACGAGTTCTCCTTATTCAAGGGTATTTATTTTTAAAGAATCGATAAATCTTTCTTCATAAGCTTTGCATACCTGGTCGTATTCAAGCTTTTTATCAAAGGCCATATAACCCAGAACACCGTCCAAAGCAGACATTAAAGCTATTGCACTGCCTCTTGTGTCATGATCTATGAATTCTCCGTATCTTATGCCTTTTATATAAAGTCCTTCATAGAAGCCTATATACTTCTCCGAAAATGCCTGATACAACATTGATAATGCGTTATCATTCAGGGCCTTGGTCATTGAAAGAAAGAAGAAAACAAGCTCTTTCCTGCGACTGAGCCAGAAACTAAGGTATTCTCCTATGAAATACTTTAATCCTTCTGCTGCGCTTTTGTATTCTTTAGCCTTTTTCATTATTTCATCGACAGGCTCCATAAGCTTTCCGTTAGCTTGCAGGAGAAGTATGTCCTTGCTCAGGAAATGGTGGTACAGTCCGCCTTTACTGATGCCTGCCTTTTCTGCAATGGAATCCATGGAAGCATTCTCATAGCCCTTTTCCAGAAAGACATCCACTGCTGCTTGAAGTATTTCACTTACGCGCTTGTCTTTAGATTCTTTTTTAGTCATATTCTCCTCCTTCATAAACCGACCGTCGGTATTTATATTGTACTAGAAAAATATTACATGGTCAATATAATCTAAACCAGTCTAAGTATTTTCTTTGCTCCCTTGCTTGATACGACTTTTTATATTTTGTAATAAAACCGCTTCGAGATGATTAAGACTTGCCAAATTAAATAAGAAATTAAATAATTTTTACGGACATAATATAACCATTAAGCAACTTAATAATGTGGAGACCAATATAATGCTGAATATACTAAATTCCAATTCGGAAATTGTTGAATGGGTTGTTATACCTTTACTGATAATTGCAGCCAGGATTTGCGACGTTACGCTTGGAACAATACGAATAATATTTGTTTCAAGAGGCAATAAGCTTATATCGCCTCTGCTTGGCTTTTTTGAGGTGTTTATTTGGATTCTTGCCATCAGCCAGCTTATGCAGAGGCTTCATAACATTGTTTACTATATTGCCTATGCGGTAGGCTTCGCAGCGGGTAATTTTATCGGTATTTACCTGGAAGGAAAGCTTGCATTGGGCTTACTTACAGTCAGGATAATTACAACAAAATATGCCTGTGCATTGAAGGAAAGGCTTTCTGAAGAAGGCTTCGGAGTTACCAGCATAGATGCTGAGGGAGTAACCGATAAGGTGAAAGTCATATATACAACGATAAAAAGAAAGGATCTTCGGTCTGTGCTAGATATTATCCACAATTGCGGGTCAAGGATATTTTACTCCATTGAAGATACAAGGACTGCAAACAGGGGTGTTTTCCCCCACAATAACAATTCTCGGGAAGCATATCTGGGCTTCTTCAAACTGCATAATATATTTGGCTCATTTCTAAGCAAGAAGTAAAATATTACCAGAAATAGCGGCTGATTCTTGAAGTACGTTAATTAAAGAGATATAATTAGATATATCTGAAATCGGTAGAATGGGGTAGGATAATAAACTATGGATGAAAACGTACTTCCAAAGGCATGGGAAAGCATGCTCAACGCTTCCAGCTTTTTGCCGGTCATAGTTAAGACAATAGAAAGGTTCCATGATACGAGCTGGTCGATGGAGCCCAACAGGCATGAGCACTTTGAGATGGTGTATATAAAGAAGGGCAACGCAGTGTTTGAGATATCCGGCAAGCCTGCCAATATAGGCCCGAATGACATCATAATCATAAAGCCCAACCAGCCTCATAAGTTTATAGTGAAGTCGGAAACCGGCTGCGAATTTATCGTACTCAGTTTTAAATTTACCAACCAGATTAACGGTGATTTTTCGGAGGCTTCTCTTGAGGATTTCCTCAACTTTGTCAGCAGCAGGGAATCGGGGGATTTCATAACACTTAAGGTAAGCCAGAAAAATGAAATCATTAATATTATGAACAAGATACTTAATGAAAGAGAAAACCATGAGATAGGCAGCGAATTCTTAAACTACCTGCTCGTCCTTGAGCTTTTTGTGCTGATTTCAAGAGCTTTGAAAATGGAATGGGAGAACAGCATAAAAAGTAAGAGCCCCAAACTGAAGGAACTCATCGAAATATCCTTGAACTATATTAACAACAACTATGAAAGGGATATATCGGTAGGAGATATCGCAAAATATGTTTTTTTAAGCCCAAGCTATTTCACAAGAGCTTTTAAGGAAGAGGTCGGAGTGAGTCCGATAAGCTACCTCCTTAAAATTAGAATAGACAGGGCTAAAGAGCTTTTGAAGGACACAGCTTGTAAAGTCAGCGACATAGCTTTGAATGTAGGCTTTTCAAACCAGCAGAGGTTTAATGAAATATTTAAAAAGCATACAAAAATGACACCGCTGCAATATAGAAAAATGGAAGATCCAAAATTATAATATTTGATTTAAAGAGCGGTTCTTTATAACTGTCAAAAAGTAATCCTTCTTACATCATCCAATATCAGAAGGATTATTTTTATCCGGGAATTCTACTGGTGTTTAAGCAAAAAACATTAAATAATGCAATCAAAGTAAACAGATAACAGGAAGAACAAACTTTTGACGCATTGTATAATTTCTCTATAAAATACGAAGCGTAACTGTGCAGAATGATCAATTAGCAGGAGTTATAAAATCCGATTCTGTATATTCCGTAATAAAATATATAATATGCATTCAAAAAATATGGGAGGTAATAAGCATGGGAATGACTATGACTCAAAAAATTCTTGCAGACCATGCCGGTCTGGAATCTGTGAAGGCTGGTCAGCTTATAAAAGCTAAATTGGATATGGTTCTCGGCAATGACATAACGACACCGGTAGCGGTTAACGAATTCAGAAAAATCGGGTTGGACCGGGTTTTCGACGTGAATAAGATAGCTATAGTTCCTGATCACTTTACACCAAACAAGGACATCAAATCGGCAGAACAGGTAAAATATATAAGAGAATTTGCAAAGGAAATGGGTATTGTCAATTTCTTTGAAGTTGGTCAGATGGGTGTTGAGCACGCGCTTCTTCCTGAGAAGGGACTTGTTGTTGCGGGGGATGTGGTTATCGGAGCAGACTCCCATACATGCACCTATGGCGCATTAGGAGCATTTTCAACAGGAATAGGCAGCACAGATATGGCAGCAGGTATGGCAACCGGGGAAGCATGGTTCAAAGTACCTGAGGCTATAAAATTTGTTCTTAAAGGCAAGCCTTCCAAATGGGTTACCGGGAAAGATGTAATCTTGCATATAATAGGCATGATCGGCGTTGACGGAGCTTTGTACAAATCAATGGAATTCGTGGGGGAAGGTGTCGGCAGCCTTTCAATGGACGACAGATTAGCCATGGCTAATATGGCAATAGAGGCAGGCGGTAAAAACGGCATATTCCAGGTCGATGAAAAGACTATAGAGTATGTAAAAGAACATTCCTCCAAGCCATATAAGATATACACTGCAGATGATGACGCTGAGTATTCGGCAACCTATGAAATAGATCTAAGTACAATAAAGCTGACGGTAGCATTTCCGCACCTTCCTGAGAATGCAAGAACCATTGACAATGTAGGCGATGTTAAGATTGACCAGGTTGTAATAGGTTCATGCACAAACGGCAGAATCGAAGACTTAAGGATGGCAGCCGAAATACTGAAAGGCAAAAAGGTTCACGGGGATGTAAGGTGCATCATAATTCCGGCAACCCAGAAGATATGGAAGCAGGCTATGAACGAAGGGCTCTTTGACATATTTATCGAGTCCGGTGCTGCAGTCAGCACTCCGACCTGCGGTCCTTGCCTGGGAGGACATATGGGAATACTTGCAAAGGGTGAAAGGGCTGTAGCTACCACAAACAGAAACTTTGTAGGCAGAATGGGACACCCTGAAAGTGAAGTATACCTTGCCAGTCCCGCTGTTGCAGCTGCTTCTGCGATTGCAGGAAAGATTGCTTCGCCGGAGGCGGTATAAATTCAGTTAGCGGTTAGAAGGATGAAGAATGCGATAAATGAGGGGACACGCCAAAAACGTCCCATAAAGAGGAGTGTATATATATGAAAGCTCAAGGAAAAGTAATAAAATATGGCAATAACGTAGATACAGACGTCATTATCCCTGCAAGATATCTTAATACATCAGATCCGGCAGAGCTTGCAAGCCACTGCATGGAGGATATTGACAAGGATTTTGTTAAGAATGTAAAAAAGGGTGACATTATAGTCGCCGGCAAAAATTTTGGCTGCGGATCGTCAAGGGAGCATGCTCCTATCGCAATAAAGGCTTCCGGCATTTCCTGCGTAATCGCAGAAACCTTTGCAAGAATATTTTACAGGAATGCGATAAATATCGGGCTCCCGATAGTGGAAAGTCCTGAAGCTGCAAGGGATATTGAAAACGGAGACGAAATAAGTATTGACTTTGACAGCGGAATCATAACCAATGTTACAAAAAACAAGACCTATAAGGGAGTACCCTTTCCGGAATTCATGCAAGAGCTTATTGCCGCCGATGGATTGATCGGGTATATTAAAAAGACAATTAATAATTGATATATTAATTAATGATGTAAATGGGGAAAAAAGAGTTTGCCGGATTAGAAGGTGATCATGCTGGAAAATAATACAATAAAGACGATCTGTATATTTGGGATTGGCGGCGTAGGAGGGTATTTCGGAAGCAAAATCGTTCTTGGCGCTTCAAAGACAATGGGTGAAAGCCTTAAAACCTATTTTATCGCCAGAGGAAATCACCTTGATGAAATCAGGAAAAACGGATTGACATTAAATGCTTATAACGGAGAAAAGCTTATAGTAAAACCTGACGAAGCGAGAAATGATATGAATGGCATACCGCCTCCGGACTTGGTATTGCTTTGCGTTAAGGGCTATGGCCTTGAAGAAGCGGTAAAGCAGATTTCATGCAATATAAGCGATGATACGATAGTACTTCCGCTCCTCAATGGTGCGGATGTATATGAAAGAGTCCGCAGCAGGCTCGATAAGGGTATAGTTCTTCCTGCATGTGTTTATGTAAGTTCTTTTGTTGAAAAGCCGGGAACTGTCACCATGAACAGTGAAGGGGGGAAGATTGTACTCGGCCCTGATCCGGGTATTAAGGGATTCGATTCCAAAGCGCTGTTAACCTTGTTGGATAATACAGAAATTAATTATAGCTGGCTTGATGATCCGAGGTATGCAATATGGCTGAAGTATGCTTTTATTACAACCTTTGCTCTTGTGACTGCTTACTCGGGGAAAGGATTAGGCGAGGTAGTTGAAGACGAGGAGTCACGAAAACTGGCAGACAGTGTCCTTGGTGAAGTGATTGCTGTAGCGAAAAAGGAAGGAATAGAACTTACAAAAGAATCAGTCTTGTATTCTGCGGGACTTGGGAGGGGCAGCCTTTCAAAGGATGCAAAAACCTCCTTCCAGAGGGACATTGAAAGAAAAAGCCGCAGGAATGAGGGGGATCTGCTTGCTGGTACACTGATACGGCTTGGCAAAAAGCATGGCATTGCAACACCGGTAAGTGAAATGTTATATAAAGAGATAATGAAGAAGCTTGATTAAGAAGGGGTGGAAAGCTTGAAAAATTTCAAAATAACTGTTTTGCCCGGGGACGGGATAGGACCTGAGGTTATTGAACAGGCATTGGAGATAATTAAGACTGTAGGCCGTAAATATGGCATCGGATTCGAGATTGAGGAAGCATTGCTGGGCGGATGCGCAATAGATAAAACAGGAGAACCGCTGCCGCAAGAGACTTTGCAGAAGTGCCTTGCAAGTGATGCTGTTCTGCTTGGAGCTGTTGGAGGCCCCAAATGGGACACCCTCCCGGGCAGCCAAAGGCCGGAGGCCGGACTTCTCGGAATACGCAGCGGGCTGAAATTATTTGCAAACCTAAGGCCTGCTGTAATATATGAAGCTCTTAAGGACGCGTCTCCCCTCAGACAGGACATAGTAAGCAAGGGTATAGACATTATGGTAGTCCGCGAGCTTACAGGGGGCATGTATTTCGGAGAACGAGGAAGAACTATGACGGAAAGCAACGGGCAAGCAGCTTATGATACCGAAAAGTACAGCGTTTTGGAAGTTGAAAGAATCGCAAGGCTTGCTTTTGAAATAGCCCTGAAAAGAAACAAGAAGGTCATGTCTGTAGACAAGGCTAATGTTCTGGAAAGCTCAAGGCTTTGGAGAGAAGTAGTAATCGATGTGTCAGGGGACTATCCCGATGTCGAGCTGAGCCACATGTATGTTGATAATGCAGCAATGCAGCTTGTAAGGAATCCAAAGCAATTTGACGTAATAGTCACTACTAATATGTTCGGGGATATCCTGTCAGACGAGGCATCTATGATAACGGGCTCCATCGGCATGCTGCCTTCTGCAAGCCTTGGCGCAGGAACATTGGGATTATACGAACCCATCCATGGATCGGCACCGGATATAGCAGGGCAGGATAAGGCAAACCCTATTGCAACAATACTTTCCGTTGCAATGCTGATGAAATACTCATTAGGCTTGAATGAAGCCTCAGATGACATTGAAAACGCCGTAAGGAGCGTTCTTGACAAAGGCTACAGAACAGGAGATATAGCTTCGGAAGGAACGACTGTGATCGGTACAAAGGAAATGGGCAATTTGATCAAGAAGGCTTTGGAATAAAAATTTTGGGAAAAAAACGGCTCTTCTTTTAGTCATGAACTAAAAAGAAGTAGCTGTTTTTTTATACTTTGCAAGAGGTAAAAATACTCCGGGGTAAACAATATTTGATAATGTAAGGATAAATCTTTCTTGACAATAAAATTGCACTTAGTGTAAAATTATACATGGTAAAATATTATATGTAGTGCATTAATTTGGAGGAGGAATTTAATGAAACCAAATATAGGAATTCGGCTGAGCGATTATGGCATACCTTTACGTGAGCAAAAGTATGCCATGACGAAAGTAACAATTCTGAATCACGTCCTGGAAGAGCTTGAAAAAACGTCATTCGACCAGATCAACATCACTGATTTGTGTAAAGAAATAAGAATATCAAAAAGGACGTTTTTCAACTACTACAACTCGATTCATTATGTGTTTTTGTACCTTCTTCAGGTATGGATTATTGACACGACAAACGTGACGCGCAAAATACATGGCCCATCGGCAGGGCTTTCAAGCATCGAGACGGCATTCGAGGATTTCGGAAAAAAAATCTCAGAACAGCCCAGAGCCTCTTTTCAGATTTTTTCCAGCATTTTTAGCGCGGACGTTGATGCCACTGAGGTTAGCCAACTGACGAAGGCGGAAATGATAATTTGGGGGGGTGATGCTTTGACGCAGCAAGAAATGCCTGCACTTGGGTTCCATAAAATGCTGGCTGATGCTGTCGAAAATGCAAAACGGATAGGCGAATTGCCCCACAAAGTCGACCTTTCGACCATCGAACTGTCACTCAACAGCATCCTTATCGGTGTTCCATTCACATTGAAAGATGCAGCGTTCTCAGATATCTGCAACGCTTACAAAACTCAGCTGAAGCTTCTTTGGTGCGGCCTCAGAAATATTTGAGTTATTATCATCAAAAGGAGACAATTATGGAGAATGTAAAGACTCTCAGGACTAAAACCTTATGGGCGACTCTGGCGATTTTCGGCGTCAGCTTCGCGTTGATCTACTTATCTCTTTATGTCATTATCCCGTTGACTGTGCAGAAGGGCATGAATTTCGGCTACAGTTACCTCATTTTTTTCTATTACCCTTTTGCCCTACTTCTGATAACAGCACTTGTGCTGATAAAAGCCGAGGCAAAAGGTCGAAAACTAACCTGGGCAATGTTTAAAAACCGCTATCGCTTGAACAAATTTGACCGAACTACTGTGCTCTGGACTACCGGGTTGTTCGTTTTCTGGTTTGTCCTGCTGATATTTATCGAGCCGGCAGTCGGCAAAGCTCTGGCTAAAATCCCTTTCTTCGCACCGAACACCTGTTTTCCGCCCGAAATCAATCCCAATGTTCCGCCGGCGGCACCGGGGGTAATGTTTGGAATGGCTCTCCACGGTAAATGGTGGATTCCGCTAATCTATTTCGCGGGCTGGTTCTTTAACATTTTTGGTGAAGAGCTTCTGTTCCGCGGTTATCTGCTGCCAAAACAGGAAGCGGCATTCGGAAAATACGCATGGCTTATACAGGGTTCATTCTGGGGACTGTGGCATTTCTTCTGGAAATGGAATTTCCCGGTTCTATTCATAACCTGCCTTGCCCTGTCTTTCGTCGCTCAAAAGACAAAAAACACGTGGGTCGGTATAATCGTTCACGGGTCATTGAACTTCGTACCATTGATCATGATCATTATTAGCGTGATTAAATAGATGGGACGGTTTGAGGTGACCTCCTAATGTGATACAATTTGGGTACGGTTAGTGTGAAAACTTTTTGTTTTCATCTATTCTGCTGTGTCGGAAAGTCATGGTTGTTCCACTGTCTAAACTCTACAATCCAGTGATTTCAAGTGTTCTAAGGCCACAACCGAATGAAATTCCCGGTATGTCGGCTTTTCCATCGCTTCCTGCTTGCAAGACTAAACCTAAAAACAAATCAACATGAGAATAAATATATTTCTTGCCATTTTTATCCCAATAATATATAATTTTGTTAGGGGAAAATTGAATAGTTGCCGTGACCCTCAAGTGGTGGAACACTTGAAGGCTCATGCAGGTAGTAGAGCTACCCACACGTACGGACCTCGTCCGCCACAGCAACCAACACTATTATACTTGCTTTTATCTTATTTTGCAAATTTTAGGTGCGTGTAGGCTAATTACCTGTACGCACTTTTAATTTTCCCCTCCTATAAAATCAAAGGGAGGGGA
>JAEXSP010000028.1 GCA_023453795.1 Bacillota bacterium | reverse complement strand
ACATCAGTCCCAGTCCCCAAATGCTATCTATATTAAGTACAATGTACCGATAGCCGAATTATCCGGCTTTGTTATAGTAGAAGTATTCGTGAATAACCCCGGCATATCTGTTGTTTGAATATACTTTGGTTTTGTCTATGAAATCCTGCAATTCCGCATAACTCTTGATTTTCAAAACCTTCATGATTTCCTTGTTATCGACGGGTATTAACAGCAATTCCTCCAACAGGGCCTTTAGCTCTGTTTTATCTCTCACTTTTATGCTTTCCTGTAATTGACCGATAGTTATATCCTGTCCCCTGCCGATATGCTTTAAATAGTTACGGAATTCAAACATTGAGTATTCAAGGTCGGTTATATCCATATAAGAGTTTACGAACTTGGCATAGTATTCTTCCGTATTGCAGAGAATATTGAGCCACCGCTTTAAATAGCGGAGATTAGAGGTTAAAATAGAGCGAACTGTTATCAGCTTTTCAAATTCCATAATTTCCACCCCTCACAAACTTTTATCCTTTATTTTTTCTATTACCAGCATTCGCTTTCAAAAAAAATATAGTCTATCGAACAGCCTAAATAATCGGCAACCGTTTTGGCCTCTGTCAGCGAAAACTTGACTATTCCCTTCTCTTTCTTGCAATAGCTGGATTTTGACAATCCCAAGATAGCTGCCATTTCAAAACAGGTAATATTCTTTGCTTTTCTGAACATCCTCAATCCTTTATACATATTTGCCTCCTATTGTGCTTCAGCTTTAATATATATTTACGAAACATTGAATATTCAAGGTCGGTTATATCCATATACGAGTTTATAAACTTGGCATAGTATTCTTTCCGTATTGCAGAGTATTGAGCCACCGCTTAAATAGCGAAGATTAGAGGTTAAAAATGGAGCGAACTGTTATCAGCTTATTATCTGTCATAATTCCCACACCTCACATAAAGTTTTATTGCCTCCAACCATGATATCAGCCATGTAAATCTAAACAGCAATACGCTGTGATTATTTATATTAAATATTACTTATTTGTGATTATTTATCACATATTATATCTCCGGTATTACCAAATGTCAATAAAAAAATATAAATATATGGATAAAATACTAAATTCCGTATTGCGTTTTCTCCTGTTTGTAGCATATAATATTCTTGCAGGGGGAATATTATGTCGATTTTTAGTGAAAATCTGCGATGGTTCAGAAGTAAAAAAGGCGAATCACAGGCAAAGCTTGGAAGTGCAGTCGGTAAAAGCAGGGATGTGGTTGCAAAATATGAAACCGGAGAAAATGAGCCGGACTTGGACACGCTGACTAAATTTTCAAGGCATTTTGGAGTTCCCATTGATTCGATAGTAACTGATGATGAATATATCGTTCTTAACAATTATAATGAGCTTAAACGGTTTGAGCTTTATTTGAATGATGGAAATTTTACCCCCTATTTGCAGCTTGCAGCAAAAATTAAAGACTTGGGTTTAGATATTAACGATGTGGAGAATTATGTTGACAGCATCGCAAAGTACCTACTGAAAACAGAAAAAGGCAAAAAGAAACACCCTTAATTGGGTGCTTTGAGAGTGTTCCAATTAGTAGACATATAGGCAACCTATTTTTGAAGGGCTTTAGGTACTTTAGGCTGATACAGTAATGTTCCACATGCACTAGCAACGGATGAACTAGCTACAAGCATCAGACTTGCGGCAAGCATACATATAATCCACTTCATGCTACTTAAACGAATTTTCATTCTTTGTCACCTCCGTTCTTATTAATCGTAATCTTGTTACTTAGCCTTTTGTTCGCTCCCTATATGTAAATGTTCTTCCAAAAGGTCAATAGCATCGCCTGTGTACTTTTCATTTTTTAAGATATTATACAATTCTTTGAGAGTATCATGGTTTTTCTCATTGACCCTTTTTATTTTTATTGCTGATTGTTGCTTTTGTTTTTCATCCCTGCATTTTACGTCATTTGCAAATTTCTTTACCACTATATATATAAAGCCGAATATGGCCATGAAGAATGAAATCATCAATATCAATAAAGCACATGAAAACAGCAATTGTACCATAAAAGAAAATTTATCAAAATATGTATAGTATACATATGCAATAAACACTTCTGACAAGGTCATTAAATAGCAACTAACAGCAAAGATAATGCTATATTTCTTTTCACTACGAATAGCATTAAGATACTCGTCATTTTTGTAAAAATATCTAACTGCTAAAAATTGAAATGTCCTTACAGGTAAGGAGACTAATATCAAAGTTATGTTGCTACCATAAAAATTATTTAACCCTTTGCTTATATACGCTATTACAAAAGGAATAAAGGTATTTTCGAGTGTATCAACATACAAAATTGCCCACGTCACACCTAATAATGCTCTGAAAGGATGTATTCTATATACAACAAGAATGATAAGTACATATGCAACCGTATGGCAAGCTATACTTTGAACAGTATTGGAAACATGTGGGCGTATAAGCCATGTTGCACTTAACATTAATGCTATTGCCATAGAGAATTTAATAGTATTTTTTGCATTAAACTTTAATTTTTCTTTCTCACCAGAGATTAAAAGTATGAGAGGTAATTCTAGAAGAAATTCTGGCAGAGATAAAAATATTAGCATAAATAAATCTATATGCACTTGAAGAACTACTCCTTTCAAAAACTCAAACTCAATGTAGCCTTATCCTTTATTTTAATATTCTACTATATATCGCCAGTAAAGTAAATTAAATGCCAAATCATTTGACTTTAACCTTTTTCTTTTTGTCGAGTTTATACTTTATTATGTCAAAAAATTTGTGACCAATAGGTGAAATTACGAATAGTTCCAGAAGCACACCGGAACACAGACATAACACAATCATTTTGTATCCGAAAATAGTTAAAACAGTAACTACTACAGCCCATAAAAAGATGTACACTGTTGATAAACTTTTGAATTTCCTTATCTCTTTCGGGTCTATAATAGGTTTATTGGGTGTATCCTTCGGAGCATATCTAATCAGCACATACAGCCCCATTATGAATGTTATTCCTATTAATGCCGCAATATTTATGATGCTCCAGCAAGTATATGTATGTTGCACGATTAAAGCTGCTGCAAGGAAAAGCCCCAAGGATACTAAAATGCACTTTCCGTATGTATCCATATGGTAGCCCCCTGCAAGCTTTCGCAAAGAAGCAAAAGCAGCAGTAATAAACAGTGTCGGCAGCAGTACTCCAAGCACGAAAGCCAATGATACTAAAATAACACCTTTTACAAATGCACCTATAATAATTTGAAAGCCATAGTAATAAATTGACCTTTTTTGGTGATTCTCATTTAAAGATATAGTAATTTTATTTGCAAAGCTATAAGAGCATTTTTGTATAAACCTCATATTATTTCACCCCACTTATGCTTATATATTCATAATTTTATATTTTTTACCACGATTAAGCAATAGTGTTCAATCAAGGTTTTATATTAATAATTATTCCTACTTTTTTGTATTAAGGAATAGTAAATATCAAAAAGCTCCCAAGGTTTAAACCCTGAAAGCTTTTTTGATATTTATTGGAGCCCTCAATCGGAATCGAACCGATGAAACCTCTTCCTTACCATGGAAGCGCTCTACCTACTGAGCTATGAGGGCATATTCAATTATTTATAGTCATATTGTCGCCGTTTTATCCAATTAGCACCTTTAACTGTAACCGATGACCTCATCCTTACCATGGATGCGCTCTGCCGACTGAGCTATGAGGGCGTATGGAGCGGGTGATGGGAATCGAACCCACGCAGTCAGCTTGGGAAGCTGATATTCTACCATTGAATTACACCCGCGTTTACTATAGAGAACAGAAAACAGAGGTCAGATAGTTTTAATCCAAACTCTGCTTGCATTCACTAATCGAAAAGTATTGTAACATATATTGACTTCGAAGTCCAGTAGCTTTTGCAATAAATTTATATAAAATAAATCCTGCTATGCCTTAGAATCCCAGAAAATTAATTCTTTCCTTCTTCAAGGTATTTTTCCAACTTGCGTTTAACCCTCTGCAGCGCATTGTCAATTGATTTTATATGCCTGTCCAGTTCCTCGGCGATTTCCTGGTACGATTTGCCTTCGAGATAAAGGGATAAAACCTCCCACTCAAGCTCACTGAGGATCTCGCCCATTTTTGACTCAATGCCCTTGAATTCTTCCCGGTTTATAATCATCTCTTCCGGATCCGAAATGCTTTCTTCACCTATGACATCCATCAGAGTGCGGTCTGATTCTTCATCGAATATGGGTTTATTAAGTGAGACATATGAATTTAACGGTATGTGCTTCTGTCTGGTGGCTGTCTTGATAGCCGTTATGATCTGCCTGGTAATGCAGAGCTCTGCAAAGGCTCTGAAAGACGAAAGCTTGTCCTCCCTGAAGTCCCGTATAGCCTTGTACAACCCAATCATACCTTCCTGTATGATGTCCTCCCTGTCTGCGCCTATCAGAAAATAAGTCCTTGCTTTTGCCCTGACAAAACTCTTATACTTGTTGATTATATATTCAAGGGCTTTATTGTCGCCTGTTTTTGCATCTTCAATTATTTCCTCATCCATCATTGTACTGTATGTACCGGATATATCGGTGCGTGCATCCAATTTCAAGATAATGCCCCCCTAATAATCTGCAATAATTACATATCTCTTGCCAACAGCAAAATAAGGCATAAACAAGGTACACCTAAGCGTAATTATATTTTATACTCGCACCAGTGTCAAGTTAAAACTTGCTTCTGCGAATTTTTTCAAGCTGTTCCTATTTAATAAGTCATTATTGTATTAATTTTTAATGGTACATCTGTACAAGTCCAAATTATAAAAGGACTTCTCTATATTATTATCGACCTATATGCCCCTCTGTCTTAGTATTTCGTACATTACTACCCCTGCTGCTACAGCGGCATTCAGGGACGATATCTTTCCCTTCATCGGAATATTGACTACAAAGTCGCATTTTTCTCTTATAAGCTTTCCGATGCCCTCTCCTTCACTTCCGATTACCAAGCCTACTCCGCCCTTTAGGTCGCTCTCGTAGAAAGCCTTGTCTCCGGTTGAGTCTGTTCCGATGATCCATATATTCTGCTTTTTAAGATATTCAATCGTCTGTGCGATATTTGTGACACGTGCAACGGGTACGTACTCTACAGCTCCGGCTGAAGCCTTTGAAACTGTGGCTGTAAGGCTCACTGAACGTCTTTTCGGTATTACGATACCATGCGCTCCTACCGCATCTGCAGTCCTCATAATAGATCCGAGATTGTGCGGATCTGTTATTTCATCAAGTAATACAATAAAAGGAGGTTCTCCCTTTTCTTCGGCAATCTTCAATATATCCTCAATCTCCACATAATCCTTGGGAGCCACATAGGCTACAACGCCCTGATGAGCTCGTGTAGAAGAGATACTGTCAAGCTTGGTTCTCTCAACTTCCTGAATTATAATTCCCTTTTCCCTTGCCAGAGCGGTAATATACTTTATTGACCCTTCTTTGTCACCCTTTGATATCAGTATCTTGTTTATTGTCCTGCCTGCCTTTAAAGCTTCAAGTACAGAATTCCTTCCTTCTATTTTATCCGGATCCTCCTGCAGCATATCCGCTTCATCAAGCTCTCTATGCTGTTTGAAGCTGCTATTTTCGCTGGTTTTAACGGCCCTTTTTGCAAAACCCTCTCTTCTTCCGGAGCCTTCCTTTTTACCAAAATTACCTTTTTTATCGCCCCGATCCCTGCTTTCAGGTATGTCCTTACCTCTAAAAGGTTTTCTGTCACTGTTCCACGGCAAAACAAATCATTCCTTTCGCATGTTTATAACAAGCTTTTTATTTTTATTATCTGCCTATTTAAGAAAATTATATCATCATTAATGTCTAAGATAACCAGATTTAATTTATTCCCGGTTCTTTTCTCCTGCAACCGACATTTTTAAGATTTCTTCCATTCGGTCATAGCTCCCGGATAAATAAAGGAAGCCGATCAGCGACTCATAGCCTGTAGCATATTTGTAATCCGTTACATCTGCATTCTTAGGTATCGTCCCTGATTTGGCATTTCTGCCCCTGCGGACTACATCCTGCTCCTCAGGAGTTAATGAATCCATAATTCTGTGTATGATATCAGATTGGGCTTTAGCCTTAACATACTCCGTCGATTTCTTATGGAGCTTGTGTACCGGTTCATGCACTCCCGTAACCAAAAGAGTACGGATATAAACCTCATAGACAGCATCCCCCATGTATGCCAGTACAAGAGGAGAAAGCTGCCTGATCTCCATTTCACTTAGGTTGATTTCATTCAGCATTCCTTCAAAAAAATTATTCAACATCATATTCTTTTCCACTTTACACCTTGAGGGGTATCTTCCAAGGCAATCCCCATCCCTTTCAGCTTATCACGAATTTCGTCAGAAAGCTTCCAATTCTTCTCTGCCCTGGCCTTCTGGCGCCTGTTGATCAAATCTTCCACCTCGGAGTCAAGGCTTTCTTCCTTTTTATTTAGTACGCCGAGAACTCCGCCTAGCTCTTTAATCAAAGAACCGCTGAAATCTATTATGTCGGCTGTCGGCTTTGTTGCTGAGTTCACTCTTAGGTTGACTTCTTTTACTATTTCAAAGAGGGCTCCAATTGCATCCGCAGTATTAAGGTCGTCATCCATAGCTTCTATGAAGCTGTCTTTCAGTTGGGTCAGCTTTTCCCTGACTGCCTTCTCCTCGGCTGCATCCATTCCTTTGCTTTCTTCCGCATGTTTTTTGAGATGTTCAAGATTGTTTAGGCAATTATATATCCTCTCCAGGGCATTTTTTGCCTGATCCAGCAGTTCATCACTGAAATTTATGGGATTCCTGTAATGTGCGGAAAGCATGAAGAATCTAATCACCTCATAATCAAAGCTTTTCACGATATCCCTTACCGTAAAGAAGTTGCCCTTTGACTTTGACATTTTTTCATTGTTCACATTTATAAAACCGTTATGAATCCAGTAATTTGCAAACGGTTTGCCCGTAGCCGCCTCACTTTGTGCGATCTCGTTTTCATGGTGCGGGAAGATCAGATCCTGTCCTCCGCTGTGGATATCAATGGTATCCCCGAGATATTTTGTTGCCATTGCAGAGCATTCTATATGCCATCCCGGCCTTCCCATCCCCCAAGGGCTTTCCCACGCAGGTTCGCTGGGTTTCTGAGCTTTCCATACAGCAAAATCCATAGGATCTCTTTTTCTATCGTCAACATCTATTCTTGCGCCCATTTCCAGGTCATCCAGAGCTTGGTGCGAAAGCTTCCCATACTCTGCAAACTTTTTTGTTGAAAAATACACATCCCCATTAACGGCATATGCAAAGCCCTTTTCCTCAAGCCGCTTGATTAAGCTGATAATGGTGTCTATGTTTTCAGTAGCACGAGGGTGAACTGTCGCTTCTTCTATCCCAAGCCCTTTTGCATCAACAAAATATTCGTTTATAAATTTATCTGCCAATTCCTTAACCGTAATTCCTTCTTCATTGGCCCTTTTTATCATTTTGTCGTCTATGTCGGTAAAATTCTGAACAAATTTAACCTTATAGCTTCTATACTCAAGGTATCTTCTTAAAGTATCAAATATAATGAACGGTCTTGCATTCCCTATATGGAAATAATTATAGACAGTAGGTCCGCACGAGTACATTCTCACCTCATCTTTGTCCTGAGGCACAAATTCCTCTTTTTTTCTTGTTAATGTATTATACAGCTTCATACTTATCCTCCCTGTTATTCCTTATAGTCATCCATATTATAGATCTTGGTTTCTTCTTTCTTTGTCTCAAAGCTGTGGTTTGGAGCCACACCCCTGTTTATGACAGCTTCAAGATGCTCTATCCTTGCCAAAAGCCTGCATATTTCCTGTGATACCGGGTCAGGCATATGGATCTGGTCAAGCTCTTCCGAAGCCCTAACCCTAATATTGCCCTTCTTCACAATTCTTCCTTTGACACCGACAACAGTAGAATTCTCCTCAACATCGCTTGATACAAAAGTATTTGCACCTATTGTCGCATTGTCTTCAACTGTAAACGGACCCAGCACCTTTGCACCGGAACCGATCAGAACGTTATTTCCAATAGTCGGATGGCGCTTTTTACCTTTTTCCCTGCCATTGCCTCCCAAGGTTACACCATGGTAAATCGTACAATTATCCCCGACTTCAGCCGTCTCACCTATAACCACACCCATACCATGGTCAATGAAAAGCCCGTTTCCGATTTTCGCACCCGGGTGGATTTCAATTCCCGTAAAGAACCGGCCAACCTGCGATATCAATCTCGCTATAAATAAAAGTCTTTTCTTATAAAACCAATGGGATATCCTATGGTATATCAAGGCATGAAAGCCAGGATACAGCAAAACAACTTCCAAAGTGCTTTTGGCTGCAGGATCTCTCTGAGCAATAGATCTTGCGTCATTTAACAATCCCATATGCATGCCTCCATTTCTAATAGTCTAAAGTTTCCAATATGCAATAAGAATCCCCGCCCTATAAGTATATACTTATAGAGGCGGGGTAATTCGCGGTTCCACTCTATTTGGGAAAATCCCATCTTGTCAGCATAACGGAGCATCTCCGTGAAAGCCTGAATAATTTCGGCTCACAGACTCACAGGTGCACTTCCTTCGTACAAATTTCCGAAACTGTTTTCAGCCTCTGACAGCTTCTCTCTGTGGATTTGCACAAAATACTTTCCTGATCATTGTCGTTGAAATATTAATAATAAATCCTGCATTAATTATATTACCAAAAATAATTTAAAAAGTAAACATCGTAACTTACGGGCCCTTTTAAGATTCTGTTGCTGAAATTTTCCTTTGAATAAATAAGGGTCGTTTTATAGATAATATTAGTACAATATTTTTGTTGTAGAGTAAACCGAAAGGATGTGATAAGATGGCAAATCAATACGAAAACGCAAGAACCGGGACTTTCAATCTGGCCCATTTCGTGATAAGGCTTGTAGTAGGTGCAGTTGTGCTGGGAATAACTGCTTGGGTGACACCCGGGTTCAGAATAGGGAGTTTATGGTCTCTCGTATTAGGAGCAGTAATTTTAGCAGTTCTCGACTATCTGGCATTTAGATTTTTAGGCTTGCAGGCTTCACCGTTCGGGAGGGGTATCACAGGATTCATAATGGCCGCTGTTATCATTTATTTAACCGCCGCTATTGTTCCGGGCTTTTCGATAACCTTATGGGGAACAATTTTGGGTGCTTTGGTTTATGGTATAGTTGATGCCGTTATACCCGGTAAAGCCATGTAATTCATATAACGTGATCATAATTTCAACATAATTATAAAAAGGGCTGCTTCAAATCAATAATGATTTAAGCAACCCCTTTTTAGCTTATTGAACCCGAAATGCCGTTCCCCTATATTTTGACACCTAGCCTCGGCTAGGTGGGTGTCCTGATAGAAGCTACTGCCTTCCTCTGCCGTTGCACCCGGTTAGTGCCGGGTTTCGGAGTTAGATCGAGGCCTGACATTCGCTGCTAGACATCAGACTCCCTTATGTCTTTTGTAGGTTCAAAATAATAGGTTCATCCGAACATTCCAGGAAATCAACTCTGTAGATAAATTATAACACCGTACGAGTATTATAAACAAATTACTCTGAATGCTTTTATGTCCATTATACAATGTCTTTTGATGTTAACCTTTAGATAGCTTCAAATATCTGAATACTTGTATTTATTCCACCCCTATTTTATTCTCCCGGGCGTAATAAAACAGATATTGCTGAGCTATACCGGACAACTCTCCGAAGTAGTCCTGCGCAAACTCCTGTATTTCCTTGAAGCTTGCATTGCGCTTAAAATAAAGCTCTTCCATGACCCTTTTAACCCAAACGTCTGTAGGGAAGACATCCCTTTTCGTCCCGCTGTAAAGGAGAGTGCAATCTGCTACCTTATTGCCTACTCCCGGAAGTTTATTGAGCTCATTCCTAGCTTCGTCTGTCTTCATGCTTTTCAACTCGTCCAGATTAACCGAACCATTCTCAATCATCTTGGCAGTTGCATGGATATATTTGCACCTGAACCCGCCTTTGCACGCCTCAAGCTCGGTTATACAGGAAGCTGAAAGCTCATGTACTCCCGGAAAGGTATAGAAGGACTTTCCTTCGAAGCATATTTCCCTACCCAGCATTACCGAAATTGCAGCAACTGTTTTCATTATCCTTGGTATCCTGTTATTTGCAGATATAATAAATGAAATCAAGGTCTCCCATATATCCTGCTTCAGTATCCTTATACCATGGCCGAATTCAACCGCCTTGGCCATTATCCCGTCTTTTTGTGATAATTTTTCCTTTATCTCCGAATAGTCTGTACCAAGATCGAAATAATCATACCAAAGATTTTTGAAATCTGAGAATGACGAGTTGGATATTGCAAGTATGCCATCCTGAAAGCTGACATTAACAGCCTTGTCCTTAACAATCCCCACATAGCTCCCGTTATCCTGTCTGATCCACCTGAAGCACTGACCGCATTCAAATATATGAACAGGGTCAAAGTCCCTGACACCTTTTATTATGACTCCACCATCGGTTTCAATGATTTCGAAGCCTTTGTAATTCAAAAAATCACCGCCTTTAATTTACATAAATTGAAAATAATTTATGTACTCAACCTTCGCAAAAATCCCCAGAGTCATTGGATATTTTGCTCGCTTTCGTACTAATTATTTAATTCAACTTATATACATAGTAAATATTACCCTACTTTACAGGTCGGTAACGCATTTTAAAAAATTTTATAAGTGATCAGTACTTAATTCGCATAAAGGTTCCTCATTACTTTGGTAAAGTTTTCTGCTATAATAAAGTTGTCGATTATACTAAAAGGAGAAGCCCATGAAAGAAAAAATCTATACTATTCCTGTTACCGATGCTTTCAAAGCTGATTGTGAATGCCCTTTATGCCTTCTTGAGAAGAAGTTTGAGGATGAATATATTAATTATGTTCTCGGTCCTTTCCTTATGGAACCTGACGGGCGGACAGAGACGAATGAAAAAGGCTTTTGCAGAAGACATTTCGAAATGCTTTATAACACCCAGGCAAACAGGCACGGTCTTTCATTAATAATAGATACCCATTTAGCCGAGCATAACAGGGAAATGCGGCAGGCTTTTGAAGGAAAATCAGCGGCGATCAAACAGGAAAGCGAAACTCCTTTATTGAAAACCATAACAAAGAAAATCTCTTCAAAGCAGTCTGAAACTGAAAAATTTCTGGATGACATGCTTAAACGGCTGTCCGACCTCGAATCCAAATGCACGGTATGCGGTAAACTGGATTATACAATGGGAAGGTACATTGATGTAATATTCTATCTTTGGGCTAAGGAAAAAGATTTCAGAGATCTCTTTGCATCTAAAAAGGGCTTCTGCCTCAGACATTTCAAGCAGCTTCTGCTCGGTGCCAAAACCTATCTTAGTTCCAAAGACCTTGCGGCATTTACCCCGGCTGTTTTTGAAATGCAGCTCGGCAATATGGAAAGAATTCAGGAGGAGGTTAACTGGTTCACAAAAAAATTCGATTACAGGAATAACGATGCTCCCTGGGGTAACTCAAAAGATGCTGTTCCGAGAAGCCTTCAAAAAATTGTCAGCTTTTGCGATTTGAAATAGCATGCACTTTTATTGACGGACAGAGTAAAATGAAAATCAAAAAATTATTTGGGGGTATTATTTATAATGAGAAAATTATTATCAGTTATTTTGCTTGTAATAATGGTTTCTGCATCGCTGGGAGCCTGCACTACTAACGTTAGTTTCGGAAGCTCGGATGTAGATCCGGTGGGCTTTTCGCGGTCAATAGATAAGGAAACGGGCAAACCGGTCAATAAAACCTCCTCCTTTACACAGGAAGATAAAATATTTTACTACGTAGTTAAGCTAAACTATGTACCCGCCGGCACTTCAATAAAGTCAAGCTTTTACTTCGGCAAGCAGCATATAGCGGATGCTGCGCCGACAGTACTGGATGGACCTGCTAAAAACACATATTATCAATGCAATCTGAAATTAACAAATACGGTGTCTCCTAAAGGTACATATAAGGTAATCGTTAAGGGAACCAAAAACGGAAAGACAAAATTTGAAATAACGGATACGTTTAAAATAAAATAATTCAAACTTTTTCACACATTAAATTGCTGCAGCGTCCAGCTCGAACCAGAACACAACTCCCCTGTCTGTATTTGCAACACCGCATCCATTTTTGTGCGCTTCCTGGATCGCTTTTACTATGGAAAGGCCCATACCACAGCCCCCATATGATCTGGTTCTGGCTTTTTCAACCTTGTAGAAGCTGTCCCATACCCGTTCCAGACTTTTAGCAGGTATATGTTTTCCGGTGTTGAAAACCGTTACCCTGATTTTGTCTTTGATTTTCTGAATCCCTATTTGTAGAGTCTTTTCTTCATTCAGATGGTTCAAAGCATTATTCAGGTAATTGACAAAAACCTGCTCTGTTCTGTAGTAATCGGCATAAACTTTGAAGTCTCCATTGTTATTAAAATCAAGCTTAACTTCCTTATCCTTTAATACAATTGAATTCTTCTTCAATATGATTTCGATCAGTTCCGATATGTCGAAAACACTCCTGTCCAGTTCAATCACACCTGATTCCAGCTGTGAAAGGTCGAGGAGGTTCATTACGAGCCTGTTCATTTTGATCGCTTCGTCCGTAATAACGTCACAGTAATAATTCTTATTCTCCTCGTCCTCATTGATATTAACCTTTAGCCCTTCAGCATAGCCTTGTATAAGGGCAATAGGGGTTTTCAGCTCATGAGAGACGTTGGTTATAAACTCTTTGCGCATTTCGTCGATTTTTCGTTCGCGCTCAATATCTCTTTTAAGTTTTTCATTGGCATCCTTAAGCTCCTTGATGGATTTTTCCAATTGGACTGACATAGAATTGATACTGCCTCCAAGGTTGCCAATCTCATCCTTCGACCTTGCTCGGTATCTCTTGCTGAAATCAAGGACTGCCATCCTCCTTGCGATATCATTCAATTCCAGTATCGGCTTGGTAAATTTGGAGGTAATGGAGAGGATCAGTATTCCCCCTATAAGCATCGTAATGAGTCCGGTAAATAAGAAGAATTTATTTGCAATCTTTACATTTTCCTGTATTGCGGCAACAGCAGTGCTTAAATAGATATAATCATCATCCTTGAGTCTCGAAAACAAGTTAAGAAAATAAGATCTCATCCTATTGTCATGCCCCTTTAGTATCACAGGTCTGTCACCCTTCAACTGTCCAAGCCTGTCCTTAATCATTGCCTGTAAAGGGTTTGGCCCTATAGAGGCTTGCTTTTGATTCCTGAATTTCGGGCGTTCTCTCTGCATGGAATTGTATACGATATTCAACTTTTTATCGAATATGATTATATTGACGCTCTTCAGACGCTCCAACCTTTCAAGCTCAAGGCTAAAAACATCCGGATTGCCGTTATAGAGGCTTTCTATAGTTGAATAAATGCCCTTGAGTGATTTTTCTTTAGAATATAAATAGTATTTCTCGAGGAAAAAATTGTTGAAAAACCATGACAGAGCTACAAAAAGCAAAATAAGAGCATATAGTGTGGAGAAAAGCTTTGTACGTATGGAGTATCTCATTTTACCACCTCAAATTTATAGCCCATGCCCCTGACAGTTTGAATATAATCTTCCTTCGAACCAAGCTTCAGTCTCAGCTTTTTGATATGAGTGTCCACAGTCCTGACATCTCCAAAATAATCATAATCCCAAACGGAATTGAGAATTTGTTCACGCGTTAAAGCAATGCCCTTATTGTCGGCCAAATATATCAGCAGTTCAAATTCCTTGGGTGTCAGGTCTACAATATTACCGTCTATATGAACGCAGTGCCCCGCTTCATCTATCTCCAGGCCCTGATACGACCTTATTCCTTTACTCCTGTTTGCTGCGGTTCTTTTCAGGAGAGCCTGTACCCTTGCTACCAGAATCAGAGGACTGAAAGGCTTCGTAATATATTCATCAGCACCTATTCCAAATCCGAGCAGCTCATCCAATTCCTCGCTTTTCGCCGTCAGCATTATAATCGGCACCTGCGAGCTCGCCCTGATTTCCTTGCAAACCTCCCACCCATCTACCTTTGGCATCATAATATCCAGTATTATAAGATCTATCTTTCCTTTTTCGTTTTGATAAATTTCAAGCGTTTTCTCTCCATCTCCGGCTTCTAAAACCGAATAGCCCTGCTTCTTAAGAAAATCAGACACCAACCTGCGCATTCTCTCTTCATCGTCAGCAATCAATATTCTTATACCTTCCATACAACCCTCCCGCAGAACGCCTGAACAATCAGTATGCATATATGTAGAATAATTATAAAGCATCTATGTGAAGATTGTGTGAACAATATATTGCTTCATTTTGAACCCTTGCATTGACTGCAGTAGCCGAATATCTCCAGCTTGTGCCCCCTTACGTCAAAGCCAAGACTGTTTTCTATCCTTTTCTCGTAATCCTCAAAGGGGCAATCGGCTATAGAAAACATCTTTTTGCACTCAATACATACTATATGATGCTTATGCTCCATTCTGTTCAGTTCGAATAAAGCCTTGTTCTCATCAGAAATGCTTGATTTCAAGACTATCCCTTTAGATATGAAATAATCCAGAACCCTGTAAATCGTAGACAGATTGATAGTTACACCAGCTTCCTTCAGCTTAAGGTATATCTGTTCTGCAGTAACCGGCATATCAGCCTGTTTAAGCAAGTCATATATCAGGTTTCTGGGTTTTGTATTCTTTATTCCAAGGCTGTTAAAAACCTCTTTATTATCGTCGCACTGCATCGGATCAATCCCTTCAACTGCCAATATTTTGGGGTGCCGCAAACTCTTAGGCCGATCTCAGCTTGAAAAGAAACGTTACTGCGAAGAAAAAGGCTGAAATCAACACAATAGTTGCCCCTGTTGCACTTCCGAGGAAGTAGGATAGCAAAAGACCCAAAAGGCCTGAGATCAAAGATATAGCTACAGAACATATATGATACTGCCTAACATTTTTTGCAATATTTCTGGCAGAGGCAGCAGGCAGAACCAGCATTGAACTTATTACCAATATCCCGACCCACTGTATTGAAAATGTTACTATTACAGCCATTACCAGGGTAAAGGCATACTCGTAGAAACGAACCTTTATTCCTCTGCTTCCTGCAAGTGACTGGTTTAAGCTCACCAGAAGAAGCTTATTGAAAATAACGACCCATAATACTATTACCGCAACCAATAAAATCCCGAGCATTACCAGATCGGTTTTGTTTATACTGAGGAAATCACCGATCAGGTAGACTGTATTTTTACTGAAGCCGCCATTGTATGAAAGAATGACTATTCCAAGAGCTACAGCCGTAGATGAGAACACACCTATAATCGTATCGGTGGAGGCAGTGTTGGCATTTTTTACGGCTATAATCGCAACCGCAAGCAATATGGAAAAGGCCATCATGGACCAAATCGGAGCCTTGATTCCAAATATCACTCCAATTGCAATCCCTGTCAGTGCCGAATGTCCTAAGGCATCCGAGAAAAAGGCCATCCTGTTGTTGACGATCATTGTTCCAAGTATTCCGAAGGCAGGTGTAACAAGGAGGATGCCGAATAAGGCGTTTCTCATAAAGGAATACTCAAATGCGCTTTGCAGAAACTCAATCATTTATGTCGCCTCCTCCCCTTTCGGTCAAACCTTTCACAAGATCGAAGCCAAAGGTCTCTATGACCTTTTTATTGCCGAAAACTTCCTTTGCATTGCCGCTGCATTCAACTGTCTTGTTGTTTATAAATACAACTCTGTCGGCAAACTGGGCAACCAGGGGTAGATCATGAGAAACAAGAATAACAGAGAGGTCATAATTTTCTCTTAATTCGGAAACGGTTTTATAAAAAAGCTTCAAACCATTCTGGTCGATACCCGATACCGGCTCGTCCAACAGCAAAAGGTCAGGGATGGGATCCAAAGCAAGAGCCAGCAGCACTCTTTGCAGTTCCCCACCCGAAAGAGCGCCCAGCTTTCTGCTTGCCAAATGCTCCGCTTCTACCCTCGCCAACCCTTCCAGAGCTCTTTCACGCACTTTTTTGGAGTAGGAGAGCCAGACGGGGCGCTTGGAATGGGCAGCAGCATACAGATCAAGCACGCTCAAAGGCGAACTTACGTCAAAATCCAGCTTCTGCGGTACATAGCCCATCAGCGGACGCCCCGAGCCCGAGTTCTTTCCGCTGACAAATTCAACTGCTCCGGTATGGGATATTTCGCCCAATATGGCTTTAAGAAGCGTACTCTTTCCTGCGCCGTTCGGGCCTATAATCGCAGTCAGATCTCCGCAGTGTATATGGAGATTGACATCCCTGAGAATCTCGGTCTTGCCTCTTACAACACCGAAATTATTGATTTTCGTACAACACAGTCCACAGGTGCATGTACTGCACTGCCCTTTTTGACTTGCATCATGATGAATTGTCATTTCAATGCCTCTTTCAATATTTTAAGGTTATTATCCATGATTTCTATATATGCCTCCGGCTTCATCGGCCCGGTAACAACCGGATCCAACGTGTATACCTTGGTGCCGGTTTCATTGGCTATGGTATCGGCGGCTTTTGAAGAATACTGGGGTTCTGCGAAAATAGCTTTAACCTTAAGCTTTTTAATCATCTTAATAGTATCCGACAGTTCTCTTGCGCTGGGTTCCGAGTTTGGCTCCCGTTCAACCACTCCGGCTATATTAAGGTTGAATTCCTTTGCAAAATACGGAAAAGCCTCATGGAAGGTTATGATATTACGGTTTTTGATTCCGTCCAAAACGTTATGCATCTTTACTCTTTCAGCCTCAAGCTTCTTTATATAAGCCTCCATGTTTTTACGGTACTTGTCTGCATTGTCCGGATCAAGTTCTGCCAATTTAGTGCCGATGTTCCTTACCTGCTTAATCGCATTAGAAATGCTCACCCACAAATGCGGATTATCGCCTTTTATGAGTTTTATCGATTCACCAGCGTCGATTATTTTCAAATCTGGCTGCTGATCAATAACTTTGTCCATGAAAGACTCCATCCCCGCACCGTTAACAACAAGTATGCCGGCTTCGTGGAGCTTCTTCATATCCTCCGTAGTAATAGAGTAATCGTGAAGGCAGCCTGTAGTTGGCTTTGTCATGTTGACAACCTTTACGCCTGGAACATCCATGGTAATATTCTGAGTGAATATATACATCGGGTAAAAGCTGGTAGCAATAACAAGCTTGTCGCTCTTCTCTTTATTGCCGGCTGTAGTTTTAGAGCCGCAGCCGGTAAAAAGCAGTAATGGTATCAGTACGATAGATAACACCGTTGCTATCTTTAATCTCATAGTTTCCTCCAAATATAAATAAGAATCATTTGCATTTACAATATAGTATATACGATTTTTATCGGAAATAAAACATTTTTTAGAAAAATTATTAACCTCTGATGGCATAGTAATGACGTTTCAGGTAGGAAGTAAGTTCTTCCTGCAAGTAGATAACGGATGATTTTGCTATTAATAAAAAAAATTATGAATAAAAATCGACATCACCCACCCAAAATTTTAAAATCTAACGAATATTTAATATACACGATATAACATTTTGTTATAAATTCTAAATTTTTGTAACAAAATGTAAATTAATTATGAGGGGGAAAAATAATGGTAAGAAAAAGAAGTGGTAAAAGAGGAGCGTTGATTGTCGCTCTGGTTTTCCTGCTGACGATGGTTTTTAATTCAACTTCTTACGCCGCACTTGTCGGTGCCGGAGATTTGATTAAAAACTCAACGTTTGATAACGATGTTGGACTTCCGTGGCATGTAGTGGAAAGCTATCCTGCGGATGCTGACTTTGATATCAAAGACGGCAAATACTATATAACAATCAACAACAAAGGTACAAACAGGTGGGATGTACAGTTCCGTCACAGGGGACTAACCCTTGAAAATCAACATTGGTACACTGTGAAATTTACAGTATCTTCTACAAAGAATTGCGAAATCTTCCCTAAAATCGGTGAGCAGGGCCCCCCTTACAATGATTACTGGAATTACAACCAGAACTATTCCAGAATTCCATTAACCGCAAACACTCCGGTAACCATTACACAGCAATTCCAAATGACAAGCACAACTTCAAAGACATGTGAATTTACTTTCCACATTGCCGGCGATGTTGCGACTTCTCCGTTGCCTTACACCCTGACGTTTGACGATATCCATCTCTTGGATCCTCAATTCCAAGGATATGAGCCAGATCCGCCCGAACCTACCAATGCAATACGTGTAAATCAGAACGGGTATTTCCCTGAATTGGAAAAGAAAGCAACCTTAGTATCCAATTCAACTTCACCTGTAGCCTGGAAATTGTTAAATAGTGCAGGTACTGTTGTTGCAAACGGTCAGACAACTGTAAAAGGGTCTGATCACGCATCTGGAGACAATGTACATATTATCGATTTCAGCTCCTATAAGACTGAAGGCAAAGGCTACAAGCTGGTAGTGGACTCGGGCAGCGCCAGTGCTACACCCGCTGAAAGTTTTCCTTTTGATATTTCTAAAAGCCTGTATACACAAATGAAATACGATTCGATCAAATACTTTTATCACAACCGCAGCGGTATTGAAATCAAGATGCCGTATGCCGACAGGGACGATTTGAAGCGTCCTGCAGGCCATCCAAATGATGTATTGCCAAATGCTAAGGATACATGGTATAAAGAAAGCTATACTCTTGATATTACCGGTGGATGGTATGATGCCGGCGACCATGGTAAGTATATCGTAAACGGCGGTATTTCTACCTGGACTATGTACAACGAGTATGAACGTGCCCTGCTGAAAGGTAATGTTAAAGTTGCTCCGTTTGCCGATAATACCATGAACATTCCGGAAAGCGGAAACGGTGTCCCTGACATTCTGGATGAAGCCCGTTGGAATACCGAGCTGTTCCTGAAAATGCAGGTAAAGACGGGAGCCTACGCAGGCATGGTACACCACAAAGCCCATGACGAACGTTGGACTGCATTGGCAATCCGTCCTGATCAGGATCCCATGGATCGTTACTTGCAGCCACCAAGTACAGCAGCTACTCTGAATTTCGCAGCTGTTACCGCACAGGCCTCCCGTCTCTGGAAGCCTTATGATGCAACCTTTGCCAACAAAACCTTAACAGCCTCAGAAGTTGCATGGGATGCTGCAGTTAAAAATCCTGCTATCTATGCTCCAATGACCGGCGGAACCGGTGGTGGTGCTTACGGCGACGACAATGTAACCGATGAATTCTATTGGGCTGCTGCCGAATTGTACATTACAACCGGCAAAGCTAAATATCTGGACTTCCTAAAGAGTTCTCCCCATTATCTGAAATCATATTCAAAACTGACTGGCGGAGAAGATAAAGGCCTTACAGGTGCTTTTGACTGGGGTAATGTAGCAGGTATGGGAACTATTGACTTGGCCCTGGTTCCTAACAACCTTCCTTCGGCAGATATAGCAACCGCAAGAGCCAATATCATGAGTGCGGCAGATACATTTATCAATATCGAAAACAAAGAGGGATATGGTTCACCTATTGAAGAATCTCCAACCACCGGTACTTTAGTCGGTTATCCTTGGGGTTCAAATTCCTTCATTGTAAATGAAGCGATTTTAATGTCTTATGCGTATGAATTCAGTGACAGGAAGGCCACAAAATACCTTAGCGGCGCAACCGGTGCAATGGATTACATTCTGGGACGAAACCCTAATGTACAGAGCTATATAACCGGATACGGCGAGAACCCGCTGGAAAACCCTCATCACCGTTTCTGGGCATTCCAGGCTGACAACACCTTCCCGAAAGCTCCTGCAGGATGCTTATCCGGCGGACCGAACTCCGGGTTGGAGGATCCTTGGGTAAAAGGCTCCGGATGGAAGCCGGGTGCAAGAGCAGCGCAAAAATGCTTCATGGACAACATTGAATCATGGTCTACAAATGAAATCACCATTAACTGGAATGCACCGTTAGCATGGATCACTGCATATCTGGATGAACAGGGTCCACTAGCTAGCAGCAGCACCGTTCTTCTGGGTGATGTCAATAAAGACAAATTTGTCGATGCTTTGGACTTGTCAGCAATAAAGGTTTACTTGTTGACAAAAAACCCTGAAGGTGTTGATCTTGTAGCATCTGATGTCAATCTTGATAATGCGGTAGACGCACTCGACTTTGCACTAATCAAGCAGTATCTTCTGAAGATTATTAGTCACTTCTAAGAATACTTTAGATAATTTTAAAGCTGTAGAAGGGCTTCGGCCATTCTACAGCTTTTAATATTATACTTGTTTATCCTCTGCAGTCCACTTCTAAGAAATTATGAATGGAATTCTTCTGATAAATAGCAACAAGAAATGAACTTAATTCTTTTGATTTTGTGGGTTATATTTAATATTGGCAATAAAACTATCTGAAATAATGGCAAAATATAATTAGTTTTGGCATACTTTATAAGGCAAATTGGCAAAAAGCGTAGTTTTTATAATTAGAATTGGCAATTTCTAAAAGTAATATGTATTTACTTATTTACCATTAGCCGTTAGCAATATAATAGTTTTTAGGAGTAACTTTGTTAATTGTTTGGATATAAGTTGTCACTCATTACTGACCTTAAGCTTTCTAAATACTGACGTGACTACATTTTAAATATTTACAATCTCAAATATTCTATAGCGTTATCACAATAAACATTATCTATGTCTTTGTCTTTAAAACCTCTTCCCCTCATTGATGCTCTCAAAAGGTCAAATCCATATCCGCTATTCAGATATTTGGATATTTTAAGATTGACACCAAACACTCTCGAAAAGTGTAATAAATCGATAAAGTCAGGTCCTAATGCAATTTGAGATACTCCTACAATCGAACTTATATATGTTATTTGCTCTACTAAATCATTTAATAAAATATCATCATTTTCACTATTTGAGTATGGAAAAGCAGATATTATATCATTTATGAATGCTATTCCAAAAAGAACTTTTCGATTTGATAGTAAGCTAAAGGTGCTTCTTTTCAAAGAATTCGAGCGATATGAATCATATTTATACAAATCACTACAAGCACAATGCGATACAATTATCCGGCCATCATAAGATTCTAATATTTTATAAATATGTTCGTCCGGAATATGACTTAGATCTAATATTAATTCTGATTTTTCCATACATTTTAATAACTTTATTCCTTCAAGTGACAACCCGTTCTGTAAAGTAAAATACCGGTTATCCTTGCCATGGAACAATTGAATTACTTTAACCCCATGCTCTTTTAGGACAGGAATAATACTCAGGTCATTTATCATATTAATGTTTTCTATACTAAATATTATTTGTGTATTCATCAGGTCAATAAACGAATTGTTGTGCAAGTAATCAACTACATTTGTAAAGCTTTTTTCAGTTCCCCAATAATACTTGTTTAAATCAGCATAGAAATCGGGAACAATAACAGCTCCAGCAAGACAACAATCTTCAATGATTGCTTTTGGAACATAATGTGTATGTAAAAAAAATAGTTTATTCATTCATAATACCCCAAGGCAGACAACACCTTAAACAACGATTATCATATTCTCTCAATAACATGTTATTTCTAAAGCTGTTTAGCCTTTCCCCATTCAGAACATCGATAATACTTACCTTATTGATATTTCCAAACTTTGCATTTAGTTCACAGCAAATTGATATATCTCCACTTGCATACAAATACAAGTGTTTCCAGGGCGATATGCAAATATCTTTTTTTCTGACCATATTAATCTTGTACGGATTGAAATAGAAACCAATGTTTTTATGTTTAGCATACTGCTCAGTTTGTTTAATGCACTTCATTACTTTATCCCTAATATCATGGTTGTCAAGTCTAAGCTCTTCCCATATTTTTTTGTCCGGCATACATTCCCGTACTTCAGATGCAAATACAAAATCTATATGTAATAGTGATGCAAGGTCTATCATTTGATTAAGTTCAATATAATTCAATTTAGTAATAACAGTATTAATCGCTATAGAAAACTTTCCGTTCCTGACAGAATCCTTATATTTTTTAATTGAGTTTAAATTAGCTATAATTTCATTAAAATCGCCTACCGGACGATGCTTTCTGAAAGTAGATTCATTTGCTCCATCCAAAGAAATAACCAATTGCATGTTACTTTCTACAAATTCTTTGATAAGTTCTTGATTCAGAAGAGAAGCATTTGTAATTAAATTAATCCTGCAATTATTTACTTTAGCTGCATGAAATATCTTGTTAAAATTCTTACATAGTAAAGATTCTCCTGTTCCCTGCAGTTCAATCTCCTTCAGATTAGGAATTATTTTATTAATTAACATATTACACACTTCATCACTAAGATCTTCTCCAAAGGATTCAAATCCATGACGGCAAGTAATACAGCGAAAATTACACCTGCTGGTTAACTCTACATGTAACCTCTCAATAAATAAACCGTCATTAAGTATGCTCATATTTCTACTCCAATTCCGAGTCGTGCTTTTATATTTATCGGCATATCTTTCGGTTTGCCCTGGAAAACCGGTTTACCCGAATCAAGATAAATTATCCAATCTGAGTTTTGAATAAACAACGGGTTATTATCTACAATAACGATACTATTATTTTTTGAAACTAGCATCTTTAGCATATTCATTACATCGTATAAATCAGTCACAAAAAGGCCTTTTGATGGGCAGTCCAGAAGAAACAAACATCTATCACCCAATTTTTTAGCTAACTCTTTTGTGATTTTTATTCGCTGGCTTTCTCCGCCACTTAGTGTCCCCGATGGCTGTCCAAGGCATAAATAGGATAATCCAACCGATTTTAGAAATCCCAATTTTTGTTTAATAGAATTATTAACTTTATTCTCATCTAAAAGAATATATGCCTCCTCACAGGAAAGAGCAAGGAATTGACCAATATTATGCCCATACATACTTACACCGTTTACTTTATTATCATACCTCAACCCCTTACATTTCTCGCATGGAGCAAAAACATCTTCACCATCAATCTTACAGTTGAAATAACCTTTTCCTCCGCAATGGCTGCATTTTCCTGTTGAATTGTAAGAAAAATCAGATTTATTCATTTTTGCACTCTGATTAGACTCTGAAGAAAAAACCATCTCACGGAGCGTATTCATGATTCCGGTGTAAGTTGCTGGTGTACTCATAGAATTTTCACCGATGGGAGTTTGGTCAATTATATATGGACGCCGTATATAGTTCTTTCCTGCTACTTCTCCATCAATTCCCTGCCTGTTTTTCCAAGCATCAACTGATTTATCAACAGCTCTGAACAGAATTTCCAGCAAGCTGCTTTTGCCAGATGCCATGCCTCCGCATATTGCAACAATACCGTCAAGTGGAATATTAAGATTACAAACATTCAAATTATTGTGATTAATAGCAGGCAATTTTAAGTTTCGTTTTGAACCTTGAGACATATCCGATATTTGCTTATATGAATCAATGAATGTTTTCCATGACAGGGTATTTTTATATAAAGAAATGTCGTCATTAAATACAACTTGTCCACCGTTTCGTCCTGCACCCGGGCCAAGTTCAACAATATATTCTGCAGCTTTTATTACCGGCAGTGAATGTTCTATTGCAATGACTGTAAATCCTTTCGATACTAAAAAAGAATATATTTGAGCAATACTTTTTGCTTCATCAAATATCATTCCCGCACACAATTCGTCTATAATAAGTAATTTTGCATCACTGTTAATAAGAAGCTTTATAAATCTAATTTTATTATACATTGTCAAACTCATAGTGCTAATATCACTATCCAGCTTTACAGTGTCTATATTTAACACATGTACAATAAAACATAAGTCTTCTTGAGACAAGTTAAGATGCGCTATATTCCTGCAATATTCATAAATTGATAGTTCCCTGAATTTAGTTTTATCTTTTCCGGTAAAATACTTAACCAAACTGACGCTTTGTGAAGTAACCGCTACTTTCTGTTTAAATAATGCCGGTTTCACAGGCACTTTGACATTAGGGTTATTCTTATAATAACCGGCAAGGATAACGTCAACAGCAAGAGTAGATTTCCCGCTGCCGCTTTTACCTACAAAAGCAATATACTTATTAATTGGTATTTCAATAGATATGTCCTTTAAGTTGTTGGCTTTTGCCTGTTTAATAATTATATTTTCCATTGAATGCTCCCTATCCATTAATTAACTTTTGGAACTTTAAAACCAAGGTCATCGGTATCTTTTCCATTCTCTTTCGCAATACTTCATCTGTGTTATAGTTCTCATACGCAAAAGCAGCACTCGAATAACTGGGCTTCGGTTCATTTAAAGACGAAATCATCCAACCATTGGACCTGAATGAAGAAAAAAGATACTCAAAAGTGTAATGATATCGGTGGAAAACAAATTTATTTGACTGTCCATATATCACTTCATCAATCCTGCCATTTTCAAAATACGACTGATCTCTAGATGGGCTAATATCATTTTCAAAAAGCGTTGTCCAAAATGGGTGAAATTTACTAATATAGCATATAGCACTGCTATTTGTTATGGCATTTAATGTTGAAAAGAACTCATTTCCAATAGAAATATAATCAATTGACCCGAAAAACGTAACCAAATCATATTTAACTTTACACAGTTTACGATGTTCATATAAATCCCGGTTAGCAAATATGAGATTTGACTTTCTATAGGCCCCTTTAGCCTCATCAATCGCGCTTTTAGCTATATCTATTCCATCAACCTGACCATTTGTTGCCTGCGCAAGCAAATGCGTATTTTTACCATTTCCACAACCAACATCCAGAATATTTATCTTTGGTTGTGTTACTAATTCAACTGCTTTAATCCCTTCGATTCCTAAACCTAAATGAACAAGTTTCGGGTCAAAACTTGATAATTGATTAAATTCTTTTGCATAACCATTCCAAGAATCAATGTTACTCATATAAATCACCAACCTTAGTTAGCATCATAATATCCGTACCATTTAAATTTGTTAAATTTATTGCCATAAAAAAAATCAACCTGGCTTGAATTGTTATATTCTAACGGTGTACCGGCGCCGTTTTTGATAATTCTAACGAAACCTTCATTTATCAAGTTAAAAATGGTATCTAAAGTAAAACCAAGGTCTAAAACATCTTTCACTGGGACATTATTAAAATATGATTTGATCCTTAAAGCAATTTCACCTCTTATGTAGATTATCCCATCTCTCCTTCGCCATTTGGCAAGAATACATTCCTTTTCATTTATATACACAACTACATCGGATAAAGATACAATCGTATTGTCATACAGAACAATTTTGTTATGGTTTCTTTCTGCAAGCTGACCGGATAATGAAATTGTATGTCCCGTAGAGATTAGAATATTGGCAGGAGAAAATTTTTTGTCAAAGTCTTCACGCATTTTTGAGATATCCGATTTAATCTCATTACTTGTAAAACTGTATGAAGCACTGTGCCATCCTTCATTACTACTTATAATATCAAAATTGTATGACAGTTCTTGGGCAACAGGAGCAGTTCCATACAGTATGAACTCAGAACAATTATAGTTATCCGGATGTGAATAATCATTCAGCAGGAACTCTCTTGTTAGGTTTCTATCCTCTTCTCTTTCTCCAGGATATGCAAACATAATATATGTATGTACAAGAATATTATATTTACGGCATAGGTTAATTATTTTAGCCGCTGTATTCAAATCTGTTCCTTTATCCATCAAGTCCAATACACTTTGAGATCCTGATTCAAGCCCGAACTTAATAAAATTGCATCCGCTTTCTGAGAGTTTTTTAATAAATTGTTCATCACAAAACTCCCGATCCAAACGGGCATTAGTTCCCCAATTAAACCTCATGTTATGCTTAACAAGCTGTTCTGCAAAAAAATTCAGGATTTTGGCAGGAATAGCACTATCCAAAAAATATATACAATCAAACAGCTTTTTTTCCCTTTGTCTAATACAATAATCCGTCATTTTCTCATAATCATAGCGTGGATCAAGGCAGGAATGAGATTCATCATCAGAACAAAACTTGCACTTTCCCCAATAGCATTTGTAAGTAAATCTTAACGGAAGAACCCTGCCGGGAGACAAATACTCATCAATCTCTCCATTTTGTATCATTGGGGGACTTACTGTTAATCGTTTACAGCATATGTCCGCTGCCTTTATAAAGCAGGCATATCCGTTAATAGACTTACCCAAAATCCGCAATTGATTATAGTCCGGATATTCTTGTTCGGACAAATATTGAATCAGTGCTTCTCCTTCACCTGCAAAAACCACATCGCAATATCTCCCAATTGGGCCCATTGAGTCTTCCGATTCGATAAACGAGTTAACAAAACCCCCGCCTATCACAATAAATGCCTCCGGCTTTATCTCCCTTATAATTTTACAAAATAGGGCGGCAATAAAAAGTTGGCTTTCAAACGTAATATTGATTCCAACAAGATTACAGCCCTTAAAATCATATGTTGTCAGCCATTCTCTGATAAGGAGTGCAAGGTTTGAATTTTGATATTCAGTTATAAAGCCCTCAATATCCTTCCAAATATTCCAACGATACTTGGTGTCCAATCCATCAAGTCTGAAGCGCAAATTATGTTCATTATACGAATAAAGGTCATAACAAGCCCGCACATAATCTATCAACTGCCAGTATTCCCCTGGGGTTTTGCAGATTGATAATTCATTGATAAGCTCACTATAACCTGTAATATCCTTACGCAATCTAATAAACTTTTTGCAGGCCTCAACTTCCAATTCGTTAAGGTTGACACTATTGGGCAGGCTTGCATTTTGCCTTGCTATCATTACAGCATTGTCAATGATATATCTGACCAGTCTGTTATTAAAGTCCTGCAAATAGAACTCATAATTAACACTTGAGGCAAACCCTGCCAATTGGATTGGTCCCAACAAAGGAACAGTAGGGTCAAAATTGGGTGGTATAAAAAGATGCATTCCTTTTGTACTCATACAAATACCTCAAAGAATCTGCTTGATTAAACCAAGCTTCAGGAAATTATCCAAAGTTTCAATGACCAGAGTTTCCACACCTTCATCTTGATAACTTTCCTGTATTATCTTAATAATAGTATTAACCGTATTTGTTCCATTACAAAGTTCCCAAACTGCCATTGCATCCTTATTAAATGACAAAGCAGGTGTAGCTTTCGATACCACCAGCAAGCCGAAATCCTCTGTTCTGGTTTTAACACCTTCTGCAACATCAAAAACCATATCACTGCCTATCATATTTTCCATATAAAAGACCTCCAATACTAATATACTGCATAAGGATCAGCTCCACAAATATTGCTTGAACAAGCATACGCAGCAGCTCTGCACCCACCGCGGCACTGCAAAAAATACCCACAGTTCCTGCACTTTTCAGGAACATCTGCTCCAATGACATGATCCTTGAAATTATTTGAATTAATTTTCATTTCCATAAATGAGGTATCAAGAATATTCCCTATACTGATTCTTGACATACCACACATTAATACATTCCCGTTGATATCTATATAGAATCTCGATGTACCGAAATGGCAATACTCGCAAAATGACTTCAATTCATCCGGTAAAGCGCAGTAAGGAACCGAATTGGCCATTATTATTTTAAGGTCAGTATATTGCATCATTTTTTGCTTGACTATCCTTAATGCAGATATTAACTGTGCACGGGATAATGCCATATATGCATTTTCTCTCCCAACACCGGTTGGAGTAAAGCGGGTAAGAGTTATTTCCCTCAATCCGTTTTTATATAAAACATCAACAAAATCACCCAGATAGCTTGAGTTTTCGTTGGTTAAGACAAAATTTGATGCTGTCCTGATGCCACTTTCCAACAGAAGCTTTAATGCTGAAAACGCTAAATCATAGCTGCCGGCAACACATGTCAATTGATCATGAACAGATGCCGGACCATGTAAAGATATATTAACTCCGAAGACATTACATTCTTTAAAAAGATCCGTAGTCTCCTTTTTAATACACGTACCGTTTGTCTGAACCATCGTTTTTTCAAAGGTATCACTGCATTTCCTTACGATATCGTCAAATTTGGGATGTAATAACGGTTCTCCGCCGGTTAAAACGATTTCCATAACACCACTTTGGGCCAGTCTGTCAATTATTTCGAAGACCCTGTGGGAAATTAAAGGCTCCTGACTGTTATAACAAAAACGGCAGAACAGATTGCACTGTTCTGTCAATTCAAGTTCAACTCTCACAGGATTTATTTTAATATTAAAATCAAGCAGCTTGTCTTTATTCATAAACTATTTTCCCCACTTTCTGGTTAAAATAGTTTCCCCGCAAGCTTTTATAGACTCATCATATACAACACAGCCGCCTTTACACCGCGAAAATTCTTCGCAGCTTCTGCACGGTACCGGTATATGGCATAATGCCTCGTATTTCTGCCAGCCGGATGCATTCCAAACCTCTTCAAAAGTTTGAGTATTCAAATCACCGATAACATCATTTGATATGGTACAAGGTGTAACTTTGCCGTTCGGACTGATTCTGCACAGCCCGTAACCATATTGGCACGGTATGTTCAGCACCTTCAATTTGTCATAGTATTCCTCATCTATTTCACAGTAAGGTACCGGTCCGGGTAAAGCTACATCTCTTATTCCCTGAAAATCCTCCTTCACCCTCATAAGCATATCAATGAGCTTCATTGTGGCTTTAGTGTCAAGCAATAGGTTTTTATTGCTTTTATCATTCAGAATATAACGGGTTGAGCACAAAGAATAACAACCCAAGCTGTCGATCAACCTGCCTATATTATAAATATCTTCATAATTTTCCGACGAGGTACAAACATTTACTTCAACTTCTACTCCATGGCGTCTTAAAGTTTTTATGCCATTAATCACATCGTCGTAGGCTCCCGGTCTGCCTGTCATCTTATCATGCTTTACCCTGTCGGAATGAAGAACGGAGGTACAAATACTTTTCATATGTTTTGCAATTTTTTCTGCTATTTCATCTGTTACCAAAGTTGCATTGGTATTCATATGTAAATCAAAACCCAAAGAACCCGCATATTCAATAATATCTAATAAATCAAGCCGTGCCAGCGGCTCGCCGCCGTTAAAATTTATTCTGAATACACCGACTTCAGATAGTTGGTTCAGGATTTGTTTGATTTTATCTAAACTTAATTCGTTTCCCTGAACATGTCCCATGGGATTATAACAAAAATAACATTTATTATTACATCTTTCTGTAATTTCAAATTGTATGTAAAACGGTGCTTTGCCCCTATGAATTTTTTCTATCACATAGATTCTCCTTATTTAAGCTGGCACTATGAGAGCAGTTGATTTTTCAAATGCCGGATTATTTACATGCACTGCAAGCAGTACATGCCGTACAAGCACAGCAGGCATCCATATCTCTGAGTTCGAAAACGACTTCACTTTCGCTTGAAAAAGGTACTTTGAAAGGATCAAACACTTCAATCTTTGGAGAAAATTCCTTCTTTATGTCTATCACCTCCCCTAAGCTGATAAAAAACCCCTGCTCTCATACTGCAAAATTCCTCCCCTTATTTGCTCTGCAAGAAATCATCTAAACACTTGAAATCACGAGCTTTTCCGAAGCTCTGCCAGGAGGAATTCGGCTCCCTAAAATACATATACATTATATTCCTTACATTTTATAACTGTCAAGAAATATGAACTAATAATTATATTCTATAAAATATTGTGGTATCGTAAGAAATAAAAGTACAGATTTAATAAACAAAAGTTTTATATTTCAGGGATATCATCCTTTTTATTTTTGTTCCAATACTTATCCGGTAAATATCTGTCCGCAAGGTCGTATGTGTCAAATTCCATGTTATATTTCCACTTGTAATATATCCCCATCCCCACAGACAAATACCCCTCTACATCGTCAAAGGAAATAAGTATTTTTTTATCATTTTGCCGTACTTCAATAAATTTTTCAAATTCATATGTACCTGCTTCAGGCAACCGTTTTATAGATTCATCAAATGCGCGCAGTGCTATATCATCTGCACATTCTTTTAAAAACTTTTTTTGCTCTTCTCCTCCTATAGATGAGGAAGTATCGGCTCCACTAACCGGAGAAGCATATATATGGAGTTCGGACGGACATCCCATGCTCCCTAATACCATCAGAGTCCCATCCTCTACCGCAAAAGTTCCATCCCCCAATTTATATCCGGATAAAAAAGGAATTACAATACCCTCTCTTCCAATCAGTAAATTCTCACCGGCTTTTAACTTCTGATCATCGTTCAGGTTTTTAAGGTAAAATTCCCATGTTATTACAATAATTGAAGATAACAGATCAGCCGTCAATATAGGGCATTTAATAATATAGTGGTTTGTGTTTTGATTTTTTAAAATATCCTTTATCCATTTTGAAGCAGTCTTTTCTGAATTTTTTTTGCCTTTTTTACTATAGTCGCTATCCATCAGACTGCATGCATGTGGGAAAATAAGTTCATCACCTTGCCTGTAGCACAGTTTGTTATCTTGATATATTTCAATCATTGTTTGAATATTTTTTGGAGTATAGTCCTGATCATCAGAGACTTCATCTTCAAATTCATTAATTAAATCTTTTATTGTATTTTTTTTACAGCTTGTATATTTGCCGGTAAATAAAGCAATTGAATACAAGCCTTTGGCAATCCATAAGACATTATATATGAATTCAGGCATACCATCTTTATTTACCCCAAGCGTGTTGTCTCTATATACCCTTGGAATAAATGCAGCTCCCGCTTCACATAACCATTTGGCAAGTGCTTTCATTATTTTTTCGTCTTTAACACCATAATACCTGCAAACATCTTCAAAACGCTGGTATGAAATCAAATTTCTGGCTTCCAGTAAAGACTGGCTATGACGTTTAATACGTTTCCACGAGGATGGTATTTTCATTCGGTACATAGGCATTTCTTTAATAACACGGATCAGCGTTTCTCTTAGTTCAAGAACATTTTTTTCAATATCATAATCGGCATCATCTTCCATTTTCTGCTGCACTTCATCAGTAAAAAATCTGCACACATTTTCATGAATGCGTAAATTTGTTGAGGTTTCAATGAGTTGAGCATTTATATAGTCTCTGTCCTTTTTCACAGCATGTGTAAGAATAAAAATGACAGATGCATTTACTGCCTGTTTTTCAATAAAATGAATCCAGTACATTGCCCTTTGATAAAGTTTATTTGTTTCTCTCGCATCTAGGACTATGATATAAAGACTTTCATCAGTAATAAACATATGGTGAACAGGTTGAACTGCCGGTTCACTGCCCAGTTCCCATATGGTTATGTGCGCATCATTATCCAATCTTATTTTTGAACTGTATGCATTTATTTCAACTGTCTCATCCACAGCTTGTAATCCGCCGGCAGAAATCATAAAATCATTGTCGTTGCCTTCATCTAATATATGACGGATAACAGTAGTCTTTCCAACCCCTTGATCACCCATAACAATGATCTTCATTTCTCTCGAAGGAGTCAATGATTCCTCTATGCCTATCAAAGCTTTTATTAACTCTTTATTATTTTTTTTAAAGTTTCTTACATCCATATCTTCCAATTCCAATTGCTTAATATAGATACCCTTATGATCTTTATTTGTAAAGTCACCTTGTTCATTTTTAAAATTGCGCTTAGAAAGGTGACTAATAATTTCTTTACTGATAGACTTAAGTTTACACCTATTAAGGCCAAGATACTCAAGCTTTCCAGTCTGTTGAATCCAGTCTGGTAATTTCTCTATAGGTGTATTGCTTATATCAATCCTTTTTATTTTTGATGCGCTCGCCATTGACTCCGGCAAAACTTTGATTCTTAATCCTGCGAAGTTTATTAATTCAAGGTTTTGAATTCTTGATATTCCTTCAGGCATTTGTTCTATATTACACCATTGCATATTTAATTCTTTTAAATTTTGAGACAAATAGCATCGTGGTATTTCAGATATTTTTGTATTACTAATATTTAATGACTTAATCTTTAGGGTATTTGTTTTGGGTAGCTTTTCAATCTGTGTATTACTTATACATAATGATGTTAAATTACGGAGTATTTCACTTGGCATCCTTCTAATTGCGGCATTGGTAATCTTTAAGATTTTTAGATTCTCCAATTCACACAACCAGCTTGGCAACTCAGTAATAGGAACAGCGTTTAATTTAAGCTCACTGATATTTCTTAACTTACTCCATTTAGAAAATGAACGTCCAGCAAAGCCAACCTTATCAAGAGAAAGCTTTTTCAGTAAGATTAACTTTTCTATTATTTCAATTGATTCTTCATGAATCTGTGTATCACTTATATCCAATTCTTCTATTTCATTAATATATTGAATTATTTCTTTCGGAAGTGACACATCTGCAGGGCATTTGACAATCTTTAATTTCTTATCTTTTGAAGAGTATCTGGTACCTTTTACAGCTATTTTACGATTAGACCAGTTCTTTATGATACGACTCAAATTTTTCTGTTGATCAGTCATGTATAAGTCCCCTTAAATCAAATTTGTACATTCTTGAAGCTTTGTTCCAATCCCATACGCCGTATATTATCGAGCCAGCGGTATACATCTGCTGGTTTATATAAATATTTGCCATTTTCGTCCTTGCAGTTTTCAAGTGCATTTGCCATAAGAGCATATTCGTTTTCTAGGTTGGTATCAAAAACGCCCTGATCATCCGTATTAATCGAAACAAACATCTGTGGCCTTTCTTCCGGTGTGCAAAGTCCCTGGTCATTAAAAACAACCAGTGGGTGTTTTTCATACTTTTTGAAAGTACTTATCAGGTAGTTTGAAGATGGGTTGGTTTCAATTGCTATTCCAATATGAGCAATCTCTTTCTGCATGGCATTCTGCAAGTCCTCAACTGCCCCGATATAACGGCTGGATATACAGTAATCTGCAATCTCCGCTCCACGTTTTTTTACTTGCGGATTATAGTGATAGTGGTGCATCAAATATCGTGCCTGCCAATTTTCATTCCTGGTCTGCTCAAGAGCAAATCCATTTCGCAATTCACCTGCATCGGCAAAACAAATACTCTCTGAAAATGCCTGTTGTTCGGTAATATTGCGATAATATTTGGGATGATCACCCCTCAGCTGCCACGAGTCATAATAATTATTTAAAGTTATATCATGATCACGTTCAGTATACGGAAGAGAACTTCGATAAACGTAATTAAAGTTTTCCCTGAATATCTCCGTTAACTCATGTGCAAGCTCATGATCGCATATTCCGAGTTTATGCAGTTTCATATACATCCACATGGCATTATCGAGCAAATCCTGTCTTGCCAATAGAACCCTTCCACCCTTGAACCGATACCAGTCTTTGACATTGATACCCAATGCTATGGCATGCCCCAAACGGTCTCCATGGTAGAGTTCCATAAAATATATTGTCTCATCAATAGCCCTGAGCCCATCTGCAATATCCAGAAAATCTTCACCCACATGATAGGTTATCCTCATAATGGGGATGTTTGTTTTCATAAGATGGCTGCTTATTTCAGGTACTTTGGATGCTCTGATTTTTCGAAAACCCGGAGCAAACACTTCGGGACGACAACCAATTTCTGCATTACACCCATCAATCCCATACACAAACTCCGTAGTCCTATTTCCAGACTTCCGCCATTTGATAATCGCATTCACCGTGGGATTTACAACATTATGGATATATTTGTAATGCCGATGTCTGTAATTTTCATACATCTTGTTTTTTATACCCTTATCAGCTTCTTTTACAAGATGGAAAACATACGCCAGTCTTTCTGAAGTATTGATACAATATTTATCACCACACCTTTGTATTAATCCATCAAAGTTAGAGCATGATTTACATTGTTCTAGAGAACGTGAACGAGCAAGCTTAAGTGTATTATCAACAGCTTTATTGATTTCCCCAACACTTTTTTTAGGAACAATTCGGGCCTCAAGACTTCTTACCGATGGTTCATCCAGCGCTGAGCACTGAGCCATTCTTATAAGTTCATCTGTATATTTTTTATATTTCTCAGTAAAAACCTCTTTTCTTTGTTCATATAAGCTGAAATTATGAAATCCTACTGCGCGATTGGACTGTATCAATTCTCCCCGTATTTTTACAAATATTAAAAGGTACGCATAGAACAGGTCTACATTCTGCATCATCTTCGGGTTTTTTGTCAGAATGGCGGAAAAAGTACGGTAAAGAAAAACATTCTCTCCGGAAATTGCACTATAAGTATTGGATAATTTGCTTGTATCAATAACATAATCCAGTGATTTGGGAATTAAAAAACGCTGTGTATCTATTAATCTCTGCAAAAAACTTACATCACCAATTAAAGTCCCTGAATAAAATATCAATTTTTTTAAACTGATTGCTTCATTTTCTTCAGCCTTCACCACATTGTTTTTTTTCACAAATATTTTCTTCGTTGTTATTTTCTTTATTACTATTTTCTTTCTCTTTACTTTTAAACAGTATGTCTTATTTTGTTCCATGCCAAAACTTTCATCTGTGAGAAGTCTCGTTAAATAGAGGCGGATGGCCGCCGCATTCAAAGTCAAATCGTAAAGAGAAAGATACTTGTCTTCTTGTTCCATACTAAAAAAACTCCGTTTCATTTGTACCGATTCAAATTCCTGCTTTCGGTTTGTTACATGATTCATGAGGCACACCCAGGAAAGCAGGAATACCGGAGAGGAACCCTTTAAGTGAAAATGGTTTTCTGCCATTCCCTGTGAAAGCATATTGCGAAGCCTCATATTGTCCGTTTTTACACAAATAGGAAAATCAATGCGAGTTTGCTGCTCTCTCTGGTTTTTTACATCCTGCCATGCCATATATGCACAATTAAATATAGGTTGACCTATTCCATGAACTGTTTCACGCCAGTTGATGATTTCTTCATGTCTACAGCGTATGTCATTACCTTCCATACGCAAGGCCTGTTCTGCCAGGAATATAATCATGGAGAATATTCCAAGGTTACCGTATTCCTCTTTTTCAGCAAACTGCTTAATGTGAAAATATAGATTATCCGCTTCATTTTCCGAATAAAATGGGTATTCCCGCAAGCAGGCACGTACAAAATATTCTTTATCATAGAGTTCCAACGAATAAGGTCTTGATTTAGTATCAACTGTCAAACTATCGGAGCTTTTAAGAAGGGGTTCCACCGGCATTGACCTCATCATTACTGCAAGACCATGAATTAATGAAATATCCATATAACCCTCAACATCTAGTCGTTAATCAACCAATCAAAGCATCTTTTATTTTCCGTGTCTTTAACATAACTTCCTACAATTTCACAATTCTCGCACTTATCCCTGACCAAAGGGCATTTTTCCAAAGCATTAATTATTTTTTCTCTATTGACAGTGTCGTCAGAGAGCAGATAAGTTTTGTCTAAAGCACCTTTTAATTCTTTCTTCAACGATTTCATTACCGTAAAATACTCTCTCATCTTTCCAATGTCGTCTCCATTATCCATTTGATACCTATTTATATGCATGTTCTCCAAAATCAAGTCAATTACATCCATGCTGTTAATAGGAAGCGGGACATGATACTCTTTTTGCCAGTCACGTATTTTATCAATAAATTCTTTTGCATTTTCAGCCTCTTCTACTTTTTTATAAATCTCTATTTCTTCAAAAATCCCATGAAGTCGTTTAATAGTTTTATCTATTGTCAATACGGATGTGACAAATGCCATCCAATGTGCAGAAATAAAACATTCTGAGTCATCCCTGATAGTTCCAAAGGAGGTGGTACTGAAGGTATAACTTCCTTCAGTAAACATATGCAGGTCTCTCCGTTTTACCCTGCCATATGCAACAATAAAAAAACTAACCCACTTTGCTTGTTTAATTGTCATCTCTTTATCTTGTAATTTATCTTCCTCTTTCTGTTCGCCTGTTTTATTCTTTATTATGTCTTTAAAATAGTATGATTTCTCTGCTATTTTAATCTTTGCAGTGGATAAATCGGAATTTGCAATCCATTCATTTCCAGTAGGAGACAATTTAACAGCAGGGTTGCAGATCAGCCCGCCCAGCAGCCACTGCAGCTCACCATAATTAGGTTTTAAAACGACCTTGTGCTCACTATCACCTTTATCGTATGTATATAACAGTCTCGTAGCTTTTATTGAATATAAAACCTTTACTGCAGCAATAAAGTGGCGTATTCCTTCAGACGAATCCGATTGCATCATTTTAGCCAAAAGATAAAAAATATCACCGATGCTGATATTATCGGGATTCACATCTGACTGCAGGATTCTTAAAGCTGTCTCATCTCTTCCAAAAAGACCAGAAAAATGAATTCCCCCTTCTTTATCAATAGATCTTATATCTTCATCTATTCCATATTGCATCAGTTGCTTCACCAAGTAACTGTTCATCCCAACACTCGGATGAGCCGCAACCCGTCTTAGGATATTTGCCATCCCTCTTGGTACCGCATTAGACGACACGCTGTCCATAACCCACTCTTCGAACCTGTCAAGATTATTGTAAAGCTTTTCAAACTGTTCTTCTGTCAAACTATTATCCTTTTCTGCCTCCCAGATTTCGGGCAATCCCTCCAGCAAATCAATCATCTGATGCATAGCCCGAAGATTCAATGGAATCAAAGGATGCCCATATTGGTTACTGGTTAAAAGAATACCTGTAGTTTTCCAAACCAATTCCAAGAAATAACCAACTATTTGTTTTCCCTCTACTTTTTTTGTAATGATTTTTATATCATTTAGTGAACTAAATTCAACAATTGGCAGCATAATCCGCCTCTGCATGGGAATAAGCTTTTGAATATACTTTACAGCCATTTCGGCAGGTTGTGCATCAAGTACATTTTTCTTACCCAACATTTTTCCAAAATCCAACATGAATTTCTGTTCGACAAGATCGCTAAGTTGTTCTATCTTTAATGCAATGGGAATAATAACACTGGGAAGCATGAAAAAGCATCTGATTTCCTCTGCAATGATATAACCCTTTTCTATATTGGCATCCAAGTCATCTACAGGAATGATCAAGAAATATTTACTCAATCGTCCCTTCCCAATTCCTACCAAATTATCTTTGTCTTCTGCAATTGCCCAAAGTAATAAATATGATTCTATCAACTCCTGCATTCCTTTTCTAAGTTGGCTTGTATTGGCTAATTCACTCAGATGCTCCAAATCATCTGGATTTTGCTGAAGGCTTTCTTTAAAGGATTGATACTTTACCCGTATGGCCTTATATGTTTCTTCGCATTTCTCGACTGCATTTCTCAAAGGCTGAGAATGGCAATCTTCTTTAAGTTTATCTTTAGCAATTTGCTTGACTGCCTCATAGATGCGTGCCACAACCAGCCCGAGCAAGCTCTCACCATCTAATAGTTTTGAAGGGTCGATAACCGGAAGAGACACAAACTTATACTTGCTCAAGTCGCAGCCTTCATACTCTTTGTTCTCTTCCTTTTTAGACCATTTCTTTATTTGTTCTATGAATTTTTCCCGTTTTGAATCTTCACGCATAAAATTAACAAATGACAGCATTGCAGTTGTTTTTCCACTACCCCTGTCACCTGTAAATGCTATAATGTTATTATTTTCTTCAACGTCATAAAAAAACCTACTGTTTTCATCTTTTCCATTGTTTTTTGATGGTTTAACAATATCGCAAATACATTTTGATGCCTTAATATATACGTTTTTAAATGTAGATTTTTCTAAATTCTTAAAGTCTTCAACCGTAATTCCATATGCATTAGCTTTTTCAAAATTTATTGTAGTCATATAAGCAACCTCCGTATATGATTCTTACCAAATATAATTATATTATAGTTAAATTACAAAATCAAACAAGTTTAGTAAACATATCTATATTTTTTACACAATTCGCGCAATCCTCTTACTTCTATTTATTTAGCTGATGCATTTTGATAAGCTACCTAAAAATGAAAAAATAAAAAAGCTATATGAAATTTTTAAGAAATTCCGTATAGCTTTTTATTCTACTAGTTATAGTGTTTCTCAACAAAGATATGATTGGTATATGGATTGGCGAAAACGAATCTTCTAAGTTCTGACTAGGGGTTCTAAATGAGCTTAAGAACAGAGGTGTAGAGATGTACTCATGTTCTTCGCAGATGGGCTTACGGGACTTAAGGATGCTATATCAGCATTTCCTAAGGCGGAAATACAAGGGCGCATCATCCATCAGTTGCGTAAATCCTTCAAGTACATATCCTACAAGGATATCAAATCATTCTCCAAGGACTTTAAGGCTGTATATACAGTTACCAGCGAAGATGCTGCCCTAGAATCACTTTGTGAGCTGCAGGATAAGTGGGGTAGACAATATCATTATGCATTAAAGAGTTGGGAAAGTAACTAGGACGTACTGAGTCCGTTTTACAAATTTCCAGGAGAGATTAGAAAGATTATTTACACCACCAACATTATTGAAGGCTTGCATCGACAATTCCGTAAGGTGACGAAGACAAAATCGGTCTTCCCGACAGACAGTTCCCTTGAAAAGATGCTATACTTGGCTTCTATAACGTAATGAAGAAATGGACACAGCGATACCGGAACTGGGATCAGGCATTATGCCAACTTATGTTCATATTTCAAGGAAGGTTGGAGCAGTACCTTTAAAAATCACCCCCACACCGCCCTAAATGGCTCGTCCTCATTGCCGGACGGGCTAGACCTCACATAATATGAGACAGAGTCAAAATTCTCCTATTATGTAAAATTATTGCCAGATTTATTCAGAGTTAAGCATAAAACCTAATAAAACTGGCATTAATCTTTAATAAGATATGATGTTTACTCATTATTTTAACGGTTCAACTTCTTATCGGGAAACAGCTATCTGATTCCCGCACACAGAAAATTTTTCAGACCCTTTAAAAATTAATCTAACGAGTTAATAGCATCATTGTAGCATTCTTTATAAAATGGATCAGAATTAAACCTTCTATAGTGAAAACCTAAATATTTTGCTACACTAATTTTATTTACAGGAAGATTAGACTTGTTTAAATCCTTTACAGCTTTAATAATCAAACCCTTTATTGTAGTTTTACGATTATTCTTTATTTCAGAATTTAAAAATTTTATTTTATCCTTTAGCCATAGAAAAAGTTCAGGATAGTTTTTTACAAAAAAACTTTTTGAAATTTTCAAATAGTTAAATATTTTTTTCATTGAAATGAACTTTCCGGATTTTGTTATGGACTCCAAATACTTTTCTATATCACATCTAATACTGTTCTCTTTTAAACTTTTTTGTGGTTTTTTTTGTTGCTGGCTTTTCTGTAAAATATGGACCGTCATACCATAATTGTATAATGTTCCTTTTGAACAATTAATCTTTTTACATATCCTTTTTATCGTGATAGGCTCTTCACTTTCTATTAGCCGATTTATTGCATTGTCTATTTGGATCAATAGTTTTGATTTTTTTATATCTTTTTCTTTATTTTTATTTTTTAAATCAAATAATAAGAATCTTTGAACTTCAGGTGTGTTTAGATAATAATAATATTCCTTATCTGACCATCCAAGAACTTTATGTGCATTAGCCTGCATTTTGCCATTAAGGTTTTTTAGCCTCCTGAAGATCGAAACTAAATCTTTGGGCATTTTGTGAGGGATATTTTTGAAATATTTTTCGTCCTTAATTAAGTTATAATTTAAACAGTATGTTATCAAATCAATCAATAAGCTATATCTAATATTACAATTTTCAGTAATCTTCCTGAGGGATGTTCCCATATTTGTATTAGGAACTATTATATTCATTATTAATTCAATACGATTATCAATAGTCTCCCATTTTCTATTTTTACGGTTATAGCCATACTTCATCATACATTCTGAACATATACAAACCATGTAATGTTTATTAATAGAAATACCTTTCTTAAGAACTCTCATTTTACTGCTTGTTTTATAAGATTTGCACCATGGGGCAAGACAGATTCCAGGTTTCTTTGGAAAGGCTTTATCTTGAGATAATATAATTTCTTGAACAAATGATTGCGGAACACTAAAATTAAAAAATTGTTCTAATGTTACATTTATAGGATTTAGCATTTTTAAAAGCATATTAGGCGATAACTGCATTGAAGGAGTTTTATCCAGTATAAGATTATATAAATGCCGCTCTTTACTTTTATAGTAGTTACTTTTCTTATTGAAAAACAGAAAAGAGGCAGCAATTCTCTTTTCTATCGATAAACCATTAATTGTATTAGTATTTTCAAATTTATTGTTTAGTAAAAAATTATAGTCATTGTAAATTTTCTCTTGTTCCAGAATCAAGTTTATATCATCAATTTTTTCTTCATCTTGCTGATTAAATTTAAATCCACATCTATAGCAAACATACTTACCAACAAAGTTGTTTAAATATGGAATGTTTGAAGAACAATTTTCACACATTGACTGCAACTTTGTATAGTGAATATTACATATTTTTATATCAGAAATTTGCCAAATCAATTTAAAAGGAGACTTTTCATTCAGACAACTTACGCAAAACCTTCTCCTGTCTTTTATAAAAATACTTCTAACTGAGGCTCCAATATCAGCATCTTTTTCTGATATTTGACTATAAAATTTTTTTAAAAGTGTTAGGAAGGTCATATCCTCGATTTTAATCTTGGACAAACCTAATAAATAGCATAGTTTTTCTAAGTCAACGACTTTCTGGGGTAGAATATCCAACTGATGCCTGTCATGAAAAGATATATTTAAGAGTTTTAAAAGACCGCTGATTTTATATCCATTTTCTTCACCCATACGCATTAGATATCCTGTTAGTGATTCTTCTGGTAATGAGCTAAGCCGTTTGGTAAATCTGTCATTCATACTGCCCTCGATTTAATCAAAAGATAATTGTCTCAAACAAATAAAATTAACCGAATGATACAAAAAATTTATACCAGTTACCAATTTTCGCTGTTATCAGCAAGTACTTTTATAATGCTAATTAATGTATTTCTTCGCTCTTTATCTGTTCTTTCAATACTGTGAGCTAGCTCTTTTATAAAAACTTCCGGGGGCTGTTTGATAAAACCCAGTAGTAAATAGTCAATACTTACTTTGAATTCTTGAGCAATTTTTAGAAGAGTTTCTATGCTTAGCTTTCTATCTCCTCTTTCTATATGCCCTAAAAAAGATTCTGATATTTCAATCTTTTCTGCAAGCTTTTCCTGAGTCATATTCATTTTAATTCTTTCAGCCCTTATTCTTTTACCAAGCTCCTTATAATCCACATCACCAACCTCCACCTATTACTTTACAGTTATTTCTTTGCATACTTAATGGCTCGTAAGAATCAAATATTGACTATAAGAATTATTTATTATATTCTTTTTTGGATGGTATGTTATCAAAGATCGGAGGAACTAATCGTGGATAAAAAATCATTATCAATTTTGGGCTGTCTATTTGGGGGATTTTTTATACTTTTGGGAGTTAGTTTTATAATAAATTTTCAAATGCTCCCGTTTAATTTTATTGGAGCTATTTTCATTGTTGTTGGATATCAATTTATAAAGAATCGTAAAATAAATTGGATGAAAAAAGGATATATAAGTGCTGACAGTAGTGCTGCCATAAGAGAATCCGGTGAAAAGGGCGAGAAAGAGGTTGCTTATGCTTTAAGTTGGCTAGACAAAGATAGAAAGTATATTGTTATTAATGACATTACACTTCAGCACGAAGATAGAAAGCAACAATTTGACCATATAGTAATTGGCGAGAATGGCATATTCAATATTGAAACAAAGGCTTATTCCGGGAACATTACAATTGATGAAGATGGTAACTGGACACGTGAAAATTTCGGAAGGAAAGAAACATTAGAAAACCCTCTATTCCAAAGTCAACGCCACCATAGTATACTCAACAGTCTTTTAATAGGTAAATTTCCGATTATTGATGTTATTGTATTAACAAGAAAGGAATTTACCCTAACCGGTACAAAAAACAGCCCTTTAAATGTTATAAGAGTAGATGTTTTACAGCATTATATTGAAAACTATACAGTTGAGAAAACACTTTCTAAAGATGATATTAAAGAGGTTGAGAAAATATTTTTAAATTCGAAAGTAATAAAAACTCACTTTACCTATTAATTAATTTATATTTTTTCACAACATTCTTTGTACTTTATCCTTTACCCATTATTTTTTCTTCTTCCATATGGGCATCAATTAATTTCGACTGACATTATTTGTATGTATTAAGAAAACAAGTTTACTAAAACAAAATTTAGGGTATTATATATATAACAATAAGAATCTGGATTTCAACGTAAAAGTCCTAGAGAATGTCGGAATTTTCTAGGGCTTTTGGTTATAATCTCCCGACTATTAGTAATTGAATGTTTTTCTGAGGTTTTAGCCGCATTTGGAAAATTTAGGGAACGGTTCATTCTAGATCTGTCAACTCAAGTAAATTTATTCACAACTTATTCTTTTGTAATTTTTTCATACTAGCAATTATTCTATTACATTCCCAAGCCCTAATTGTTTCATGACCTATACCAAGATTTTTGCAGACGTTAGCAATTGTTATTTTTATATTATTTTTATACATCTTGTCCAGCACATCCCTTACAATCTCTAGATTATCCTCAGGGTTATGGTTCAGGTGTCTTCTGCTATGTGCTACAGCAACTGCTTGTAATACTTTATTGTTATACCTGTGAATAAGGTAATGGAAATTATCGTTCCAATAGCCTTTATTTTTTATATCTTCAATATTATCACCTTGCTTGATATCGATAATAAATTTCTCTAAAAGCATTTTATCAATTTGCACTTTTGCATATCTTCTAATAGGTTTTAAAATTAGATTTGAACTGAAGTAGGCAATATACCTTCGCATCCTTTCCTTTTGAACACCTGTCGAAACACATAAATCTTTCAACTCCATACTATCCAAAGATAAATCCTTAAGTAATTGATATCCTTCAATAAATCGTGTCCTCTCGGTTATACTCCCTTCTATATCGTAAACATATTCACATCCACATTCCGGACAAATAAAATAGAAAGATTTAAAGTTACCATCATTTTTTCTCTGAAATGATGTAGCTATCTTTATAAGTGAATCAAGCCTGTTATAATTATTACACCAAGCAGCTTTACAACAAGGAGTTTCCTGTTTCGTATCTGGTTTAAGTAATATAGAATCTAAAAAGCTTTGCGGGAGTTCATGGTTTAAAAAATCTTGAAGACTAATATTATTACTATAAGCTATCGAAAGTATAAATTGTAAGTGTATGGTCCTCTCCTGCACAAGAGTGCCTCGGGCATGCTGAAGCAATGTTGGCAACATTTTAGAATTTTTCATATTCCGGCTTACAAGATATCTATCAAATAATAAATTCTTTTTATTCAATATATATAGGGCTTTGAGAGCTAAAGACTGGGCATTGTATTTTTGCTCATTTGGATTCATTAATTGGTTCCATGATTCATATATCCATAGCTGCTTTTTGTATTCATCATCATTTAGTTTATACATTTCTTTTGATTCAGCTAAATTTCCAGCACAATAAGGGCAAAGGCTAATCTCTCTTAAATCTTTATACTTTAAAGTACTCCTGCAATGTGGACATGAGTTCCGAAGGCTTGTTTTATGGACATGACAACCTTTTATATCTTCAATCATCCAAGTTAAGCGATGATAAGCCTTTTCCTTTAAACACTCAGGACAATAAAAAAAAATTTCATCCCTTATCATGCCGTTAAGAAACCTTGCCCTAACAAGATTATCATTTATACTGAATTTTTTAAGGACGTTATATAACGTTAATTTGAATACTGATTCCTGGTTTAGTCCGGTTTTATACGAAAACTTTGTGTAATCTATTACATTTAAAGGTGTATAATTCAAAAGATATAGATACCGCATTTGGCAGTATTTGTTTCTAGACTTTCTCATTGCATTCCAAAAAAAGAGAAAATTCACCCCATTTTCGTATGCGAAACGCAGCATAAAACTTGATAGTGACTCACCTTCATAAGGCTTAAGTCTGATTGTAAACTGTTTCTCCATTAAATAACCCCAATTAAGTGTTTTACATAATTTATTGACACTTTTAATTGGGGTTATACTATTTATTATTTCTGATATTTAATAACATTTATTTAAAGAAGATTGCTGCAATACCACTTGAAAAGGGGAAAATTATTATAAGTAGTATAATTGAATATATTATAGAAACTTTGATATTATAGGAAAAAAGCTTTAAAGAAAATATCTTTTTCCACATCTTATAGAGACTTGATCTCCTACCCATTGTCTCCAGTTTCCAAATAGACAGATTATGTATTAATGCACCAAACAGTAAAATAATAATCAGTGCCATAAATATTACTGATGCTATTTGAAATAAAAGATACATGCTTTCAGGCTTATATTTTAAATTAGGTGAAAGATAAGAAAAAATTCCGTCTTTTTTAAACAATTTAATGAAATCTTTAAGGTGTGAAGGTGTATATAAAGATTGTTTAAGAAAAAAGGTACAAATTAGTACCCCCATAAATAATCCGGGAATAGAAAATAATGAGTACGCATGTATGACTGGATTTTCAGCATAGTTTCTATCCCTATATACCTTAATTGCGCATATCAATGTTACAGTCAACCCAATTATTGAAATCCATTGAAGAGCTCTGAATATTATATTTTGAAATGCAATATATGCTGCCAATGCCATTCCGACACCAAATAATACTAATATTATAACTGTCCAAATACCATTTTCATCTGCACTACTGCTTTTATGGCCATTGTAATAATGGTTAGTTTCCCTTCTTGAACCATCTATTATAACAGATCCTGATACTGTACTTTTATAAATACTATTTCCAGTATTATGATACTTTTCTGTATTATCTGAATTGTGCTTTATATTGAAGTTATCAATACTTACTTTATTTTTATTTCCTTTTATATTCGTATTATGTGCATTCCCTTTAACTGATGTTCCAAGCAATGCTAAAAGTCCGAAAACAATTGTAGCAATAACACCTATTATAGAAATAATATCACTTATAGCCATCAAATCACTCCTTTCCATTTTTCCTTGTAAAAGCAACATATTTTAAATCCAGGGATAAAATACTCTAATTTTTCTTGATCATACGCCATTTTGGGGGCATTCGCCCCCATTGGCATAACATCTAATTAATACTTATATTGTATTACAAATTCAGGATCAAGCTGATAATAAAAGCTTACTATATTACGACCAGTATTTTGTATTGAAGCAACAAACTCATTTATTTCAGCACCATTCTGAGCAATTCCTTTAGTTCCATTTTGGTCTATAATAGCTCCTATTGGTGTTATTACCGAGGCCTGAACCCTGCCTCCTTGGGAATTTAACTCAAGTCCATCAAAAGGAAGTACAAATTTAAACTCATATATACTTGGTGAAATAGGATATATTTTATAATCATAGGTTACCATATATGCGTTTGTTGCTCCAGCCAATGGAATTAGTGGCGTCTTCTTCATTACAGCTCTAAACATATATCTAGCTGCATCGCTCATTACTTCCTGAAGATTACCAGCTTCAGCTTGCTGTCGAATATCTTCCGTTCCAACAAGTATTCTATCTTCCTTAATAGGGTACATAGGTAAATTTGTAACATTGGTTGAATTAAAAAACTGCATGACTTCTGGGGGAACAGACACCCCTGCTGGAACAAACCAGTTTGTTTCTGTTGATATTGGTTCATCAGTAATTAATAAAGTTTCAACATGAACCATATCATATGGCAATCCATATCTGGATGTGTTATTAATAATCGCAGTAAAATCTTGCATGTTAATTTTGGGCATAATAATATCTCCTTATTGTTAAATTTTGCGATTATTTTGCTAAGTCTTGAATATACTATTATTATGTAGTATAATTAAAGACACTAAAAAGGCATTAAAAATGTAGGTATAAACTATTATACTTGGGGTAGCAGCCAATACAATTTTTCATCTACATTCGGTGTGGAAATCGCTAAACCTACACCAACAAAAGGGCTAATACTAGCTCTTTTTTACTAATAATCAACCGTACTTATGTTTTTCACCTCCCCTTATTTCTGCTTTCATTTCCTATTTAGTAGCAGTTAAATAGGATTAACTTAAGAAGAAATCATTTTTGCTTCCTTAATAATTGGTCAAGAGAATTAACATTTTCTTTTTTAAGGAGCGTATCCAAATGCATATCTGACCGAACATTAAAATCTTTATTATATTTTTGTTCGATACTAGAAACATGAGAGTCTCCTCTTTTCCTTCGTAGTTCGCCATCTTCGTTTCTTGACCTATAGCCTTTCATACCTTTTGCATCCTCAGCCATATTATCACCTCCTTTCAAAAACAAACAAATATCTTAATAAATTTAAATATTTACTGGTATACGAATTGTATTTATCGGTCTAAATCTTCCCTCAGCCTCAAGCTGTATCTCGTTATATATATCAAATGATTTTGTAACATCCTCAACTGTAACAGCTAAAGCATATGGTATATCTTGAGTTTTCTCTACCTCCCAGCGAGAATATAATTCAAGCCATATTTCCCAATCACCAGGATTAAATTTTGAAAAGTACTCCTCAAAATGAAAGCATGTATCCCATTTTTTTCTTCCTTCTTCTATGGAGGGATTCGAGCATTTGTTTTGACCTTTTGTATCAATTTTATGTAATGAGGCTGTAATGCATGCTCCTAAGTATAATGGACCTTTTCTTCTATCTATAGGTGGCCTTGAAACACATGTAACAATAACCCTGGCTTTTCTGTTACCCTTCATAGTTGCTAAGACCGTTGGCATAAAGAATTTGACTCGTTCTTTCGTCTTCCTATTTAACTCGCCAGTTCGTACAAAAGTAACTCTATGAGGCGATGAATATTTACTAATATATGGATTTGAAATACCTCTTCCATATAGATTAGCAATATATTCTGCTTCATCATCATCCAAATCTTTTTTTGTCCATATAGATTGGGCGCCATGATAAAGTAATGCTTTTGCTAATAGAATATCTCTTCCTGGAACAAGGTTAGAAATTTCAGCTAAATCACCTGCGATTACAGGAGCCGTAAAACTAGTCCCAGCATTCCATCCGAAAATTCCATCTTTATCAATTACCATAGAATAGTCATCAGTATGTACTACCCCTTTTGAAGAAGTTGCCGCCCCATAAGCGACCATATCAGGCTTTCTAAACCCAGAAAATCCTGGGCCTTTTCTTGAATAAGGAGTAATATGGTTTACTATACACAGTTTATCTTTGTGTTCACAACCAACAATAGCTCCAACAGTTATACCTAACATCGAATCAGCCGGGGCTGAAATTCTTGTATCATCATCATCGATTATTTCTTCAAGTGAATCAGAAGTTTCCCACAAATTATGATTTCCTGCAGAAACCACAAACTGGATCCCATTATTAAGCATTAAACTATCAAGCTCATACCCAATTATGCTGATTTCATCACCGTCAATTGGTTGCTCTGTGTTTGCTGATAAATTATAAATTTGAGTAACCTCTTTATAATTTTTTACTGCAGCTTGTATTCGATTTATCATTATGTCTTCGGATACAGGCTCATTACCCATTACAGCACAATCAATAACTCTTGCCCTTGGTGTAAATTTCCTTTGATTATAATGTTCTCCTATATTTGAAAAAATCACTTTACTCGCCACTTGTGTACCATGATGACAATCTCCACCCTTACAACCTACAGGTTCCCAATGTTCGAAAACTAATTGTTCCAGTTCCTCCGAGAACTTAATTCCACAATCTAGCACAGCAACAATGGGCAGCGAGTCAATATCTATAGTATCGTCCAACATTACTGTACTTTTAAAAGGGTTTACTGAACTTGGCATTAAAGGCGAATAAAATCTGGTTTGCTCAACACGACAAATAGCCATATCTTCAGAAATGGTATTTACTGCACTCATAGGGATAATCGCCCTAATTACGGGAGTGCCATCTGTAAGCAAGTATGGCTTAGTAGGTAATTCCCCATTAATATTTACAACTTTTTGAGTTAGTTTTTTTATAGCTACGTCATTCTGAACCTTATTAAGATTTGGAACCAACATCATTTGGATATCAATACTTAATTCCCTATCTACCATATTATTTATGGCACTTCTTAATGAACTTGATTGTTTTTCCATATTTGTATACGGTTCAAAATCATCAATAAACTGAAAATCTTTAATTCTGCCACTTGATTTATAACTATTTACTCTGCTGCACAAACGTTCAAACATTGACTTTTTGGCAGATACAATAACACTTCTTCTATTTTTAACAGCATTAATGGTAAGGCCCTCATTTTGAAGAAATTTTTGTCTCTCTGAATTATCAATTTTTTCACCTTCAGGTAGTATTACTTTAAAAATCATTAAATCTTCGTTACCTAAAGAGTCTCCAGCCTGAATTTTTTTATATACTGTTAATATATTTTGTAAGCCAACAGAAAGCTTCTTCCCATGTTCAGATGGTACTACTCCTCTGTCTTTGCTCCTTGCAGTCGGGTTATTATCTTTCCTTACAACCTCTTCCTCTGGTATCCAAAGATGGATTCGAGTTTCATTGTTGTCCATCTATCTCACCGTCCCTTACATTTTTAATTCTGTAGCCCAAGGTAGTATGAGCAATTCCAGTAGCTTTAGCTAATACCCTTAAGCCAACTCCCTTTTCATTTAACCTTCTTAATACGTTCCACATTTCATCAGAATTTTCCGAGTATAACGTCAACTGTTGAAGTAAAATACTTATTACCTCCTCAGTTGTTATTTTTTCTCCATTTGATAAATAGCTCTTAGCTGTAGAAATAATTAACTCGCGGATTTGAGCACCATTCATCCCCTCAGTTATTTTTGAAAGTAAAACTAAATCCAGTTTATCATTAACTGTATATTCTAACAACCATTTATTAACAAGTCCATTTCTCTGCTCTTCATCAGGGAGATCTAAAATAATAGAAACATTAAAACGCCTCCAAATTGCCGGATCTAAGAGATGGTGATGGTTAGTAGCTGCTATTAAAAAAATATTTTCAGGCATATTATCGAAGTTTTGTAGCAAAGTTGTAACAACACGCTTTAACTCACCCAATTCATGAGCATCATCTCTTTTCTTAGCAATTGCATCAAATTCATCTAAAAATAAAACCAAGCGCTGATTTCTAACAGAATCAAAAACCTTCCTTAAATTTGTACTGGTCTGCCCAAGATATGAAGATACTAAACCATCTAATCTAACATATGCCATAGGTAATCCTAATTCTGTTGCAACTGCCTTAGCTGTCATAGTTTTACCACAACCTGGAGGTCCACATAAAAGCAATCTATTCGAAGGAATAATATTGTGTTTATATAAAGTTTCTGAATCTTTTTGCTCTTTTATCATTTGCATTAATATATTTTTCTGTTTCTTAGGCAAAATTACATCCTCTAAGCAAATATCAGAATTAATCATTTCATATAATTCCAGCAAACTATCTTTATCTCTAGGTAATGCTGATGACGTAATACCTTGAGGCACAATTGCACCACTATTTTGATAGATATCCATTTTTTTATGAATTTGTTTCTTTCCGCCCTTATATATACTGGTTAATTGATTTGCTAATGCAACATTACCCTTTTTCTCTTCATCCGTCGCCAGATCCGTCAAAGCTTTTTCAAATTCATTTTCATCACCAGTCAAATGCGCTGAAATTAAATTTATAATTAAACTCGCTTTCATTATAACACTCTCCATATTTGCACTTTATTGTACACCTTTATACATAGTATATTATTATTGCATTATAATGTCAATATTATAATCGATATATTTTGTACATCATTGTACAGCTTGTTAATCTACCATATTGTTTTAGGTATTGATAAAAAAGAAAAACACCCTCAGTGATATGCTCCCATTGTGGTAGACAGTTTAAATAATAAAAACTGTTTAGCACAAGGAGGGGCATATTTTTATGGGGAGAAAAGGAAAAGTTTCTTCTAAGGAAAAAATTTTATCCATCACTGCAT
>JAEXSP010000011.1 GCA_023453795.1 Bacillota bacterium | reverse complement strand
CACGGCAGTTAAGCTTCTCAGTGTCGATGATACTTGGATGGAAGCGTCCCGGGAAAGTAGATCGCCGCCAGATTTATATCAAAGCCTTACGGTTATTCCGTAAGGCTTTGTTTTTTATGTGAAAATTGCGAAGTATTATATAAATTCGAAAAAACTTAAAATATACGATTTAAATCGTAAGACGTGGGTATGTTCAGAGTTGCCAATATAGGCTATTCGACCTGTTGTGACCAAATATTACATGTGATATAATTAAATGTAATATATAGTAACGAGTGCCTTTGAAAACTTGCGTTTGGGGATGGTTGGATGAGATTTATTAAGAAATGGTCCTATGGATGTGCTAATTTCCTGATGTGCCAACTTAAAGAGGGGCATGAAAAACGTGGAGTTTACTATTATGCCTTTCAGGTAATCATAGGCAGCTTGGTTAAAGCATTTCTTGTAGTCTCAATATCCCTTTTGACAGGTTCATTAATACCCGCGATTTTAATGATTGGTGTATTCGGATCCTTAAGGATTTTTGCAGGCGGGTATCATATGGACACCTACGGAAGGTGTATTTGTACTTCACTAACTCTTTTTATAATTTCTAGCGTTTTTGACCAATATACATATAAATATTGGAGCAACTTTCAACTTTTTATCTTAGTAGCTGTGACTTTTATATTTTCAGTAGCTGCATCTATAAAATGGGCTCCTTTAGATAATCCCAACAGGCCTATAACAGAACCTGAGGAAATAAAAAGGTTTCGAACACTAACACTATTATATGAATTCATTTGGCTAATTGCTTCACTGGCATTTATATATTTTAAGATTTGGGAATACAAACTGGTGGTTATAGCCGGATGCTTCGGAGTAATACTTGAGATATTTACTATCACTCCGGTAGGAACCAGGTTTTTTGACCTTATAAAAGGTCAATTAAATAAAATGGGTAAACAAAAAAAAATTATTTCACATTAGCCTGCATATAGCAGGTTTTTTTTATTGGTGAAGTAATCTCAAGTCCTGTACTCTATAAAAGAAAGGCATAAACATATATGATTTTGTCTTATGAATTCAATCATTAGAAGTAACATTAAACTTTAATGAATAATCATTTGTGATTTAATTAACAAAACCATTTATATTCCTTTACAAAAACATGTTAAAGTATTAAAATGAATAAAAGTATGAAATTTCATATATAAAAACTTGCAAAATCATTACAAATTATGGTGGATTTAGTATGAATGAAAAAATTCTCAAAAACAAGATAAATGAGCTTAAGAAAGAAAAAAATGCGGTAATTGTTGCGCACAATTATCAGGTTGATGAAGTACAAGAAATTGCAGATATTGTCGGTGATTCTTTTGCACTTAGCAAATATTGTGCCGAAAACAGTGCAGACATAATCGTTTTTTGCGGTGTACATTTTATGGCAGAAAGCGCAAAAATATTATCGCCTGAAAAAACAGTACTTCTTCCGGAATCGGATGCAGGGTGCCCAATGGCAGATATGGTAACGGCTGAAGCCTTAAAGAAGGAAAAAGAGCGTCATCCCGGGGCAGTTACGGTTTGTTATATAAACTCTTCTGCAGAGGTGAAAGCAGAGTGTGATGTTTGCTGTACTTCTTCAAATGCAATTAAAATCGTAAAATCTATTAAGGAAAAGGACATATTGTTTGTTCCAGACAAAAATCTTGGGAGTTATGTTGCGAAGATGGTTCCTGAAAAGAATATAAATCTGTGGAACGGCTTCTGTATTACTCACCATAAAATTAAAAAAGCTGAGGTTGAAAAAATTAAGGAAATACATCCGGACGCATTATTGGCAGTACATCCGGAATGCCAGTCTGATATAGTTGAAATAGCCGACTTTGTAGGCAGCACTAAACAGATTATAGATTTCGCCACAGAGTCTGAAAATAGGAAATTCATAATTGGAACAGAAATGGGCGTGCTTTACAAGCTTAGGATGAATAATCCGGATAAGGTTTTCTATCTTATGTCCCAGGGTCTACTATGTCCAAATATGAAAAAAACATCTTTAGAAAGCGTTTATAATGCATTGAATGAGATGAAGTATGTCATCGAGCTTGATGAAGATATAAGATTAAGAGCAAAAGGATCACTTGACAGGATGCTTGAGCTTGGCAGTTAGTGAATGGCCCGTTTTTATTAGAGTCACTCGTTGATAACTACCGACTATTATTTAAAAAGGGGTAGGGAAATTGGACAAATATAGATATCTGGCAGACTTTAACTCTAAGGATATAGAAACCGAATACCATGATGTATTAATTATAGGAAGCGGTATAGCTGGCGTCTATACTGCGCTTGAAATATCGGCAAATTATGATATCGCAATACTTACAAAGGAAAGTATCGACATAAGCAATTCAGTGCTTGCTCAAGGGGGAATTGCCGTTTCCCTGGATAAGGAGGATTCTCCGGAGCTTCATTTTAAGGATACGATTTACGCAGGGGCGGGGCTATGCGATGAAAAAAGCGTATGGGTATTAGTTAATGAAGCAGCATATAATATTGATTGCCTTTGCAAATTCGGAGTGAATTTTGATATGAAGAATCCAAAGGAGATGTCGCTTACAAGAGAAGGGGCGCACAGTAAGAATAGAATAATTCATGCAGGCGATACTACCGGTAAAGAGGTTTGTGATAAGCTTATTTCGGGGGTAAGAAAACGCAAAAATGTTAAAATTAAAGAAAGAACACTTGCTATAGATTTACTGACTGAAAACAATGTCTGCAAGGGGGTTCTTGCCTTTGATGAAGCAACCTCGAAAACAAAGCTCTACTTGTCCAACCTGGTAATTTGTGCAACAGGAGGCTTCGGACAAGTTTTCTCCAATACGACTAATCCTGAGGTAGCTACTGGTGACGGAGTTTGTCTGGCCTATCGTGCAGGAGCTGAATTGATGGATCTGGAGTTTGTACAATTTCATCCTACTGTTTTATACCACCCTCAAAATAAGACGTTTTTGATTTCAGAAGCGGTAAGAGGTGAAGGAGCTCTGCTAAAAAATGTTCATGGCAAAAGGTTTATGCCTGAATACCATGAATTGAATGAGCTTGCCCCAAGGGATGTTGTATCGCGCGCAATATTTGAAGAAATGAGGAAAACTGGTTCTACGAATGTTTTCCTTGATATTACTTTCAAGGGTAAAGAATATCTCAAAAAGAGATTTCCTAATATATACAAAACCTGTCTAAGCTACGGCATTGACATGTCGAAAGACTATATCCCGGTATATTCGGCTGAGCATTATTGTATGGGCGGAATAAAGACTGATGTTTTCGGAAGGACAAACATACCGGGATTTTATGCATGCGGAGAGGCGGCTTGCACCGGTATACACGGCGCCAACAGGCTTGCAAGCAATTCCCTATTGGAAGGGCTTGTTTTCGGGCACAAGATAAGCAAAGAGGTTAGCGATTATTTAAATGGCAATAATAATAAGGAAATTAAAGTTGATATAGAATATGTTTCAAACAGGAGCGGAAAGAAGCTGGATACCGATTCGGCAAAAAAAGAAATTCAGAATACTATGACTGAGAATGTCGGTATAATCAGAAGCAAAAACGGCCTTCTTAATGCACTTGACTTTGTAAAAGGAAAGCTTGAAATGATAGAAGAGATGAGGAGCGAAAAAATGGAGGACTTTGAACTCCAAAATATTGCTTTGCTTTCCAGACTTATTACTGAATCGGCTCTTGAAAGAGAAGAAAGCCGAGGTGCTCATTTCAGGTCTGATTTTAACAAAACAGATGATGCTGAATGGAAGAGAAATATTGTAAAACGAAACATCTCAATCAGTAACAATTAATAATAAAAAATAAACCGGTAATGCTGTTCCTGTTAAGCATTAACCGATAAATCAGTTTATAAGATATGGGAGGGAAATTATTGCTGGATAAGTTACTTATTGATCAGATTATTATGACAGCTCTCAAGGAAGATATGCCCTTAGGGGACATTACAACAGACAATACAATCGATGAAAAAGCTGAGTCAAAGGCAGTATTTATAGCAAAAGCTGATGGAATAGCAGCGGGCCTTGGCGTAGCGGAGAGGGTATTTAAAATTCTTGACGACGGTTGTGTTTTTGACAGCAAGGTGGAAGATGGTTCGATTGTTAAAAAAGGTGATCTGTTAGCAGAAATATCGGGACGCAGCCGAGCTTTACTTAAGGCTGAAAGAACTTCGCTTAACCTATTGCAGCGAATGTCTGGAATTGCAACGCTTACAGGCCGCTACTGTGATATAGTAAATGGTCTTCAAGTAAGGATTGCCGATACGAGGAAAACTGTACCCGGACTTAGGATTCTGGATAAATATGCAGTGAAAATGGGCGGTGGTTCAAATCACAGGTATTCATTATCTGACGGAGTCTTAATAAAAGACAACCACATTAAGGCGGCAGGTGGAATAAGAAAGGCAATCGAGACTGTTAGAAGAAATATTCCTCATACAATAAAAATTGAAGTTGAAACCGAAACACTGGAACAAGTAAGGGAAGCTCTTGAAAGCAAGGCAGACATAATTATGCTTGATAATATGGATCTTGAAACAATGGCAAAGGCAGTAGCTTTAATTGACCATAGGGCTGTTGTAGAAGCATCGGGCAATGTCAATATGGAAACAGTTCTGGGGATAGCAAAAACTGGTGTTGACATCATATCTATAGGCGAACTGACCCATTCTGTAAAAGGTTTGGATATAAGCATGAGATTTATTTAATCTCATGCTTAATTTTTAAGGTATGGATTGTACGACTTTGGTTAAATCGATGTTAAGTCAAGATGTAAAGACAACCTGTGGATAAAACCAAAAGTTATCCACAGAATTCACATTAAAGACTTGGGGAAACTGTGTGCATACCTTGTAGCCATTGAAAATAAAGGGTTGTAAGATTTTTAATACAAAAAGTTATCCACACGCATGTGGATAACTACAGTTATTTTCTTCGATTTTGTTAACAAAATTCAACTTTTCCACAATATTAACAGCAATTCTTCTATAAAAGATTTACTTAAAAGCAGGAGAAGGCAGTCTGGTAGAAATCATTTGATATATTCTATTAAATACTTTTTTATTACTTAATATTGCCTGATGGTTGGCGGCATTTAATAGGGTGCCGTTAAACAAATTGTTCATTGTCAAATTATTATCACCGACACTGAACAATTCTGTTTTTATGCTCCAATCATCCAGATTTGCGCTTTCCTGAGATACAACTTCGTCATATTGTCCAAGTATATTTCCAACCTCAATTGTTCCGTTCAGACCTCTATTGAGCATCCCCGGAAGGTCTTTCATCAGAAGGTCGCTTTCAGGCCTCAGATCCTTTATACTCTGGTCATTAAAGTACTTCATACCTAAGGATGCCCAGGGCGAGCCCGAGTGAGGAACAGAAATGAATATCATTTTTGCTACATTGTTCTCTGTAATATATTGCTGACTGGCAGTATAGTATCTTGCTATAAGTCCTCCCATACTGTGAGATATTATTATGAATTTACTTGTCTGGAAGCCCTCGGAATAATACTTTTTGGTTAATTGCTCAAGATAATTTTTTAAGTTTTTTGCTCCATCAATTACACCCTTTGAAGAATCATATGCCAAAATGTTGCCGGTATAGCCCTTTGAGTTAAGGTAATCGTTCATATTGTCAAATGCACTCGTATTTTCCTGATAACCCGGAATATAAACTATTGGATTTGAGACTAGAGTCACATCAATTGAAGAGCTTACCTTTGATTTATATATTCTTGCTGTCAGTCTGACCTTGCGTTTTGCAGGACTATGCCCGTTCTTTTCATAGTCAGGAGGAATATAGCTGACAATAGATTCTCCGTCTTTGTCAGTTCTTAGATTGGATGGGGAAATTCTTCCGAGGTTCTCAGAAACGGTAAGGTTTACATGTGCATTTGGAACAGGCTGACCATCAGCATTAAAAACTTCTACCTTCATTATAAGGCGGTTTGAAGGATCTGAAGATAATAACTTTATGTTTGGGTTAACAAGACTTAATTTTATATGAAGGCTGCTTTTCGGGTAGAACTCAAATTTTACATAGTTAAAAATGTTCTGAACAGGCAGAATATATATAAGAATTAATATTGCTATTACAGCAACAAGCCAAAATTTTATTTTTTCAAACATCATATCAGTCCTTTTTCAGTTAAAGGTATAAAATAGCTGCCAATTGACAAGCTAGATTAAATTACTTTAAGTAATTTTCAGCCTACATAAACTATTAATTTAATTATATCATTCCAAAAATATCATTAGAATGGAAAGTTGATGTAATACGTCATATTTTCCAAAAATAATACCGTATTTTTCATGGGTTATTGTTTATTTATAAGGTAAAAAATATTTTTGATAATAAAAAGATAAGGAGATGGTAATTTGAAAGTAAAGGATATAATGACAAAAAGCGTAGCATATATAAACCCAAAGGCCACAGTTACCGAAGCTGCACAGCTTATGCAAAAGCATAATGTCGGATCTATACCTGTTTGCGACCAGAGCGGTGTAATCGGAATAGTAACCGACAGAGACATTGTTGTAAGGAATGTAGCCCACGGAACAAATCCACAAAGTATCAGCGTACAGGATGTAATGACTTCACAAGTAACAACCGTATCACCGGACACTGATGTAAGTGATGTTTCATCTCTCATGTCCCGTGATAAGGTAAGGAGGCTTCCGGTAGTTGAAAATAATAAGCTGGTTGGAATTGTTGCATTGGGTGATATTGCAACCGACGGGTTCAGTTCTGAGATATCAAGCGCTTTGAGTGAAATATCAAAACCCTCAAAACCAGAGATGATGTAAGCTTGAAATGCCGCTGTAAAAAGTATGCTAAATGAAAATAACCCTCGGTAACGGGGGTTATTATAATATTGAATTATTAAAATGTTGCTGTTAATTTCCATTATATTGTTAATGATAGAAAGTAACAAATTTAATTGAAAAGAGATCAGCCATAAGTATGTCATCCGTCTCTTGAAGCAATATAAGGATATAGCTTGCACCTACACCAACAAGTGTACCGATTCTGTCTGTGGTAGTACCTGTTCCGATTAGAAATTCTACTCTGACTCTTTGGCCTATCTGAGTTCTCAGGAAGCCTGGAATAAAAGCAGGATTTGTAAGAGTGGATGGTGCAATTGGTGATCCTCCTAATGTGGCTCCCGTTGCAGGAACAGGAGTTGTACCGCTTAAAGACGGACCTGTAGGCATGCCTGTAGGAAGCGTGGGCAAGCCTGTTTGTAACATTTGTTCTGTCGGGTTCATTATCATAGGGGTGCCGGGTGCAATGGAGGGAAACGCGTCCATTTGCCTCGGACATGGGTTGAAACTACTCATATTATTACCTCCTTAAGTTAGATAGTATTGTTCGGTAGGGATATAAAAGCAATGCTGACCCAACCTGTTAAATATAGATCCGGAGCCATTGTAGGGAAAAGTTGGCGGACATGTAGGTATAAATGGATTCATGTACCAAAGACTTTCACCTGCTCCAGACAGGGTATTACCGGAAAGAGCCCAATCAGCTATTTGATAGTGTATTTCCTCAGGTGGACTGCTCCATATGGTTTGGGGGTTAACCTCACCATAGACTGTTGAAAGGAAACACGTGAACTCTCCTGGTTCAGTCAATACTCTTCGCAGGTCTCCTTCATTTGTCCTGAGATATTCTCCTCCTGTCACGTGTACTCTGTTCATGATTACACTTGCAACGGCTTTCATACCGTTATCGCCTTCCCCGCCTGCCTCACATTTTAACATTCTTGCAAACATTTCTCGTGTAGAATACATAATGATCACCTTGACTTTCTTCTGTGAATATTAATGCATAACCGAATGGCAAAAAGCGTTTGGTATTAGACATATTACAGTATATTAACATAAGGTATAAAAGGTAACTAAAATACCGAAGTTATTTTGCAAGTATAAATTTAATAATGAAAAAATTTCATTTATTAATTATATATGAAAAGAAAATAATAATATCGTACGCTAAATTACTTCGCAGCATGGTTGGGCATGTGCTGCGTAAAGGAGGCATGGCTGTGAGTAGACGAGGTGGATTGATGTCAGATTCCCTAAAGGAAGAGATAGCAAAAGAACTTGGAGTCTACGATACGGTAAAATCTGAGGGTTGGGGTTCCGTTTCGTCAAGAGATTGCGGAAATATTGTCAAAAAAGCGATTGAGATGGCAGAGAGGAACATCGGCAGATAATTAAATGCATTAGCGTAGCAAAGCCGGCTTTTATGCCGGCTTTTAATATATCTTATCTAAATATTTCATTTATTTTACAATTTCCCATATTCATAATTAATATTTCCAAAATGTTGTATAATGTTCACTGGTAACTACTAAATTCAATTTCAAATATTTCAGTTCTATTACAGTTTGTTTACACTTATTTTCTACGTGTTGACTCCAAAAATTACCGATGGTATAATTTGTTTGAACTCATGATAGGAAAACTGTTCTTATCATGAAAATTGAAGTAAAGAGAGTCAGGATATTCATATAGAAGAAGGCTTAACCTGACTTTCCGAATAAAGCCTACTTCTAAATTTTACAAGGAGGATTAGAGCATGAGAAATCTCAAAAAGTTTTTAGCAGTAATCGTTGTAGTTACTATGATTCTCTCAACTATGATGGTTTCTGTCTTCGCGGATGACAGCGCAACTACTACTGACAACTCAACTACTACAGTTGACAACTCAGCTAATACAGTTGACAACTCAACTACTACTGACAGTGCAGTTAATGCTGACAATTCATCTGACGACGAAACACCTGTTGTTGAAAAGAGTGCTGGTGAGATCTGTGCAGATCTTGGCATTCTCAAAGGTGGAGCAAATGGAAAGGTTGATGAAGAATATCTTTCAACATCAACTCAAAGAATTCAGGCAGCAATCATTTACTTAAGACTGTTGGGTCTTGAGGAAGAAGCAAGGGCATTCGACGGAACAGAAAACTTTGCTGATGCTTCAAAAGTTGCTGACGCAAGCGCAGTTAAATTAATGGCTTACTTGAAAGCTAACCCGGACTTGGGTTGGGTAGGTGACGGTAAAAACTTCAATCCTACAGAGCAAGTTTCAGCACAACAGTTCTATAAAGTATTGCTTACAACTCTCGGATATACTCAAGGTGAAGACTTTGAATATTCTGAAACTATAGCTTTTGCAAAATTCTCAGGATTGAGCAAGATTGCATCAGTTAATAAGCTTACTAACGCTGATATGGCTACAGCTTTGACAGAAGCTTTGGCTAGCTCCTTCAAGGGCGGCGGACCAAGCGATACTCTTATTTCCAAATTGGTTAACGATGGTATAATCGATGCTGCTAAGGCAATAGCTGCTGGCTTTGAAGTTAATACTAATGATGTAGTATCAGTAGTAGCTCCAGAAGCTATCGATGTTGTTTTCGGAACAGCAACTCCTGAACTCCCTGCAACAGTTGTTGGTAAATTGTCTGATGGTTCATCAGTTGATTGCGATGTAACTTGGGATTTAGCAGGTGCTAAATATGACGGAAACACAGTAGGAAAATACACAATTAGCGGTACAGTTGAAGGTTTCGCTGATGGCGTTACTATCGATGTTAACGTAAAAGCTCTTGTATTGGACGTTGTTTCAGTAGACGTTCCTAACTTGAGACAGATGGTTATCACATTTAACGGCGCTGTTTCTGGCGATGCAGTTAAGACTGCAGCAAACTATGCTATTAAAGACAAAGCTCCTGATAATGTTGCTTTGTCAGATGACGGCAAAGTAGTTACACTTACAACTTCAGTTGCAAATGCAATGATTAATTACTCAACTGATAACAAGTTGTTAATTAAGAAAGATATCGGCAACGGTTTGGCTGCTGACAAGACTATTGAAAACATAGCTGCAAAAGACACAACAGTTCCTACAATCGTTTCCGCAACACCAACCGGACCTCGTTCATTGAATGTTGTCTTCTCAGAACCTGTTACAGGTGCTGGCATAGTTGGCGCGTTCTCAATGGACGATGGAAAGATCGGTCTTGATTCTATAAACGTATCAATGAACGCTACAGATACTCAGGTAACTCTTAATACACTTGCTGATATGGTAGAAGGCGCACACACAATAAAGATTTCCGGAACAATCGTTAAAGACAGTGCAGGTTATCCTGTAGCAGGAAACACATTGTCCTACAACTATGTAAAGGATACTTCACCTTTGACAGCAACTGTATCTGAAGTTAAAGAAAAGACAGTTAAGATCAAATTCAACAAAGCTATTAAACTTAATACATTTAAAGGTAATGCAGCTGTTAAATTGAGCCACACTTACAGCGGCCAAAACGAAGTTACTGGTGCAGCAGTTGATACATCTGACAACCAGGAATTTACAATCACATTCGTCAATCCTTTGGCTCCTGGAACTTCAACTGTATGGTTGAACTATGTAGATAACACTTCTGATTCCAACAAGATTCAGGATGGTTACGGCAATATATTTGCAGCAACTACATTCTCAGTTACTTGCAATGCAGATACAGTTGCTCCTACAGTAGCTGCTGAATTTGTAAATGCAGCACAATTGAAGGTTACTTATAATGAAAACGTTAATATCGCTGATGCTACAAACAAGGATAATTATACATTGAAGGACAGCTCCGGAAATGTAATAACTATTGATAACGTTGCAAGGCAAGATGGAACAAGCAATACAGTATTCCTTGTTAACACTGCAGCTAATGCAATCAATGGCGGAAACGTTACATTGACTATTAAGAACGTTAAAGACGTATCTGTAGCAGCTAATAAGCTTGCTGATACTACATTGACAGTAGCTTGCACAGACAAAGTTGCTCCTGATCTCGATGGAACAACTCCGTTTGTACAGATTTCTCTTACTAAGATTAAAATCAACTTCACAGAAGCTATAGACTCTACAGTACTTCTTGACAAGAACAACTACTTTATCGGTGGCGTTGCTCTTACAGCTGATGACACACTTACTTCATTAAACAATGGCAAGAGTGTTCTTATCACTTTGAAGACCGCAAAAGCAGCTGGTGTTAATGTTGTAGTTGGTAGATTGAAAGATACTGCAGGCAATGTTAGCGGATGGTTGTCCCAGTTAGCTGGTACAACAATAACTAGTGGTTTTGCAACAATTGGTTACAAGTCAGCTGAAATGATCGGCGGAAACAAGATCAAGCTTACTATCGAAGACCAGTTGTCATCAACAGGTACAACTGCAGACTATGTTTACAAAGTAGGTAGTTCTGATTGGTTACCTGTAAATGGTATAGCTTCATTCTCTGTTGATACAGCTAACAACAAGACATATATCGAGTTGATAATCGGCTACGATGCAGGTGATGATACAGATCTTACAGCTCCTGTTTATATTGCAACTACTGGCGGCGGTTTTGTAGGTAGTGCTTCACCGAACATTAAGAACGGCCAGGATCAGTTATTGGCTGTAACTACAGCTGCAATAGCTACAGATAAGTTAGCTCCTAAGTATTTATCAGTTGCTACAGGTGCTGCAATCAATGATGCTAAACCGAAGCTCCATACTGTAGTTCTCACATTCTCAGAAGCTCTCTATGTACCATCAGTTTCTGATAGTGACTTTACAGTTGATGGATTCACAGTATCAGGTGTAGAAGTTACCGGTAATGTGGTAACTATTACATTGGCTGATAAGGATAACTCTGTAAACGAAAAACCGAAGGTAACATTAACTGGTTCAGTAGAAGATACTGCACGTAATGTTCTTACCGGTCCTGTTGACAAGACTTGTCCGTAATATTTGAGCTAATTACTCAAGTACACTTAAGGCACCCGAAAGGGTGCCTTTTTGTGTACTGGTACAGGACCTTATGCATTGTGTCACAGAATTTTAAAGAAAAAGAAACTTGGCGTAAGTTGACAAACAGTACTCAATTTATTAGAATTAACTTGGCCTTCTTTTGTTCAGGGGGCAATTTTCTAATGTAAAGGGGTATAAGCATTGGATACTAGCATATCAAAAAGCAATTCACTTAATAAACATAGCACTTCTCCATATACAAAAGAACCGGTATATAAGAATATTCAGACCTGTTTGAAAACAGTTACATTAATATTATTATCCTTTATCATTTTTTACCCGCCGTTTTTGAAAGGACTTTTCTTTGAACAGCAGCAGTTAATTGCTGAGATATTTATCTTTTCAGCTTTTATTATCTTTTCTGTTCTGAAAATTATAAAGAAGGAGAAACTATTTTTATCGTCACCTCTGGATTATGCTTCTCTCTTAATAGTATTACTTTATCTGATTTCGATTGTATATGCAGTTAGCACCAGAGCTGCCGTGTCGGAGTTTCTAAAATATGTATCCGCATTTGCTGTATTTGTTATGATTACGGAAATGGCAGCAATAGAGACAATAAAAAAGCTTTTTATGTGGATCATGGTTTTATCTTCCGCAGGCATGTGTATTATAGGTATTGACGGTGCAGCAGGCGGGAATCTGGTTTCCTTTCTTAATAAGGCATTAAGCTTTATGAACTGGAAAGAAGGGGTGTTTTTTGCGCTTGTTGACGGCTTTGGCAGAATAAACTCTGCATTTCAGTATTCGAATACTCTGGCTGCTTATTTAATGGTGGTTTTCTTTGTAAATAATGTCCTTTTCTTAACAGCTAAAAGCAGAATACAAAAGATTGTAACGAGTTCGGCAAGTTTTTTAATGTTTGTTACTTTCGTACTGACGCAAAGCCGTATTGCTTATGTAATCTTTGCTATGGCTTTGTTGGTATATGTAGTACTTATTCCGCGAGGTCTTAAAATCAGGAGTGTTTTATCATATGTGATTCCGGTGATACCCGGATTAATTGTTTTGTTGCCTGTATATCATTATATTCAGACAGCAGATGCTTCAAAAGAGCGCATTTGGCTGTTTATTCTTGGAGGCTTGATTGTATCGGCTGTCTTAGGTATTTCGGTTAAGTATGCGGAAATATTCTTAAAAAAATTCAGTACTAAAACCTATTTTTATGCTGGTTTGATAATTGTGCCGCTTGTAATAGCTGCTGCTCTTCTGACATTTAATTGGACAACTTCTTTGGTACTCAGCCATTCAGCAAGCCAAGCGGACTCTGACAAGACTGTTTTGAGGTATGTATCCCTTACTCCGGGCAAAACATATACTTTAAAATTAGGGGTCGAGGCAACAGCAATACAAAATAAACCCTATGCTTATAGGATAGATATAGGCAGTAAAAGTAAGAAAGACATTCTTCTTAGCACCACTACAAGTGTTAACTCAGTAGGCGGGAATGCGACCAACGGCAAAGAAGTTAGAGAGATAGATTTTAAGGTGCCTGAGGAAAGTAAAATTATTGGTATAAATTTTATCAATACATATAGCGGTACGAGTGTTAAATTCTCAGAAGCAAAGGTTGTAGAAAAAGACACGGGAAAAACGGTCAAAAATATAAAGCTTAAATATAGACTATTGCCGGAGTTTTTTGCTTCCAGAATTCTGGAAGATACAAAGGCTAGCACAAGCGGATTAATAAGAAATGTCTATGCCAAGGATTGGTCAAAAACAATAGGCAAGCATTTGATACTAGGTGCCGGCGGTGGCGCATGGGCTGTGATTTACAGGGAATATCAGTCCTTTAATTACAGCGGAAACTACCTGCACAGCTATGTAATGCAGGTGTGGCTTGAAACCGGATTTATCGGACTGCTGGCATTGCTGTTGTTTATTGGAGCAATAGTTGTATATTTTATATATAATAATTATAAAAATGAAGCTCGAAACATTACGGAAAAGGCTATAGATACAGCTTTATTTGTCAGTATAATGGCATTGCTGGCCCATGCTGCAATGGATTTTGACTTTGGAATGATGTCAATATTTTTACTACTGTGGACACTAGCGGCGTTGTTGAACTCAGGCCATAGAACTACAAAACCTGATGAGGAAAAAAGTCAGTCTGTAAGCCTACCCTTTAAGGTATATAATTATTTTTCAATTAAAAAGATATCCTATAAGCCTGTAGTTACACTTTTGATTTCCGCGGCTGTCCTGTTTGTTCCGTTGCTGTTTACAGTGGCGTTTAATCAGGCAACTAAGGGAGTAGAAGCATACGATTCAGGAAATCTGGACAAGGCTCTTTCATATTATAGTACAGCGAAGACTTTAGACCCGATTAAACCGCAGTATAAAATTGATTATGCCAACCTTTTAACTGCAAAAAGCACAAAGACGATAGACGATATTGACGAAGGAGACGCCATTGTTAAAGAGGCTGAGAGATGGGGAAGCAATGAATATCAGATTGTTTCCGGCTTGGGTGATTATTACCTTAAGAGAGGCGATATTGTCAAAGGACTGAGAACAATAGATAAGGCAAGAAAGATGATGCCTTTGTCCCCGAATGCTTGGGAACAAGAGTTGACAGCATATTATCAGGTTATCAGGTATTATGAAGGTAAAGGGGATAATGCTTCAACAAAAGTACTCGCTAAGGAAGCACTGAAAATTAAAGATGATATTGAAAATGATAACAGTAATTCGATTGCACCATTTGATTTCAATGAGAATACAAAAAAAATAATAGAAGAAATAATGAAATATAAATAACTTTTGGTGAGGATTATCATGAAAATTCTAATAACAGGCTGCAAGGGGCAGCTGGGAAATGAGCTATCCAGGCAGTTATCAGTTAAAGGACATGAAATCATTCTAACAGACATTCATAATCTTGATATAACAGACCAAGGAAAAGTATTTACTTTTGTTGATGGCAATAAGCCGGATGTTATAATAAATTCTGCAGCACATACGAACGTGGATAAATGTGAGACGGATGAATATAACGCATTCAGAATAAATGCAATCGGTGCTCAGAACTTATCGGTAGCTGCATACCGTGTAAATGCAAAGATAGTACAAATATCAACTGATTATGTATTTGACGGAACAGGAAATGCTCCTAAGAGAGAATATGATAAAATAAATCCTGTCAGTGTTTATGGGAAGAGCAAGGAGCTTGGCGAAAAGCTTGTAAGGGATAACAATCCGAAGCACTTTATTGTCAGGACTGCCTGGCTGTACGGTGAGGGTAATAACTTCGTGAGAACCATGCTTAGGCTTGCAAAGGAAAATGAAGAGGTCAGCGTTGTTAACGACCAGTTCGGCAGTCCGACGAGCACTGTTGATTTGGCCAGATGTATTTTAAGCCTCATAGTAACAGAAAGCTATGGAACCTATCATGGAACCTGCGAGGGTGAATGCAGCTGGTATGAATTTGCCAAAAAGATTTTTGAGCTCAAGGGACTAAACATAAAGGTAAATGCTATTAGCACAGAACAATTGAATAGACAGGCTCCAAGGCCGAAGTATTCCGTTTTGGAGAATTTTATGCTTAAGCTTATAGGTTTAAATTCTTTCAGGCAATGGGAAGAGGCTCTTGAAGAATATTTGAAGTGCGATTAAGTTGGTGGTTGATAGTTAGTAGTTGGTAGCTGGAAGAAGTAGTTGATGGTTGATAGATGTTAGTTGGTTAGTTGTTAGTAAACTATGAACTACCAACCATGAACCATGAACTACGAACCATAAACCACGAACCAAAATAAAGGGGGCAGTCATCGTGAAAGGTATAATACTTGCAGGGGGATCAGGTACAAGGTTATATCCTGTAACAAAGGTAATATCAAAACAAATGGTACCAGTGTATGATAAACCGATGATTTTTTACCCGATGTCGGTACTTATGCTCGCTGGAATAAAAGATATCCTTATTATATCTACACCAAGAGATATTGGGCTATTTAAGGAATTATTCTGTGATGGAAGTCACTTAGGTTTAAATATATCATATGCAGTTCAGGAAAAGCCAGGGGGCTTGGCCGAGGCATTTATTATCGGAGACCAATTCATAGGAAACGACAGCGTAAGCTTGATCCTGGGTGACAATATTTTTTATGGACAGAGCTTTGGTAAAATACTTGAGGAAGCCGCACAGCTTGAAGATGGCGCAACCATTTTCGGGTACTACGTAAACAATCCGGAAGCTTATGGCGTAATAAATTTTGACGCTGAAGGAAGGGCTGTCTCAATAGAAGAAAAGCCAAAGACACCCAAATCTAAATATGCTGTACCGGGATTATATTTCTATGATAACAGGGTAGTAGAAATTGCAAAGGCTGTAAAGCCTTCTGCCAGAGGGGAAAAGGAAATAACAGACGTAAATAATGAGTATTTGAGATTAGGAAAGCTTAATGTCAAGCTGCTTGGCCGAGGTATGGCATGGCTTGATACAGGTACGCATAATACAATGCTTGAAGCGAGCAATTTCGTTGAGGCGGTACAGAAGAGACAGGGACTATATATAGCCTGCCTTGAGGAAATAGCTTATAAAAAGGGTTATATAGATAAGCGGCAATTAATTATGCTAGCTGAAAACCTTTTAAAAACTGATTACGGTAATTACTTGTTTAGAGTTGCGGAAGGAATGTAAGGATGGGACAATTTAATTTTATTGATACAGGAATAAATGGTCTAACCATAATTGAGACTAAAGTATTCGGTGACAGCCGGGGATACTTTATGGAAACATATAACTATAATGATTTTTCAGCTGCAGGTGTGAGTGTAGCTTTTGTACAGGACAATCAATCAAAGTCAAGAAAGGGTGTTCTGAGGGGATTGCATTTTCAGAAGACATATCCCCAGGGAAAGCTTGTAAGGGTTATTTCAGGAGAAGTATTTGACGTTGCGGTTGATTTGAGGAAAAGCTCGCCGACATATAAAAAATGGTTTGGCATTATCCTTTCAGCGGAAAATAAAAAGCAGTTTTATGTACCTGAAGGCTTTGCGCATGGATTTCTGGTATTATCAGAGGAAGCTGAATTTGTATATAAGTGCACAGACTTCTATCATCCGGAGGATGAAGGCGGAATTGCCTGGAACGATGAGGAAATAGGAATTGAATGGCCTTTGCATTATATAAATGAGATCATAATGTCTGAGAAGGATAAGGTATTGAAAACATTGAAGGAGCAAGGGTTTTAGTTGGATTATTCACTTTTATGAGAGGAAAAACAGGTATGGATAAAGAATCAAGTCTGCAAAAAGAACGAACACTGCTGGTAACCGGAGGAGCGGGCTTTATTGGAAGTAATTTCTTAATATACATGTGCAAAAAGTATCCTGAGTACAAATTCGTAAATTTGGATTTATTAACTTACGCGGGTAATCTTGATAACCTGAAAGCAATAGAGGGTAATAAGAATTATTACTTTATTAAGGGTGACATATGTGATTCTGTGCTAATTGAAAATATTTTTAATGAATATAAGCCCGATTATGTTGTGAATTTCGCTGCTGAATCTCATGTGGACCGCAGCATTGCAGACCCGCAAATATTTTTGAAAACAAACATTATGGGTACACAGGTTTTACTGGATACCTGTAAAAAATATTGGATCAACCAACAACCATCAACAAATAAGTTTCTCCAGGTTTCAACAGATGAGGTTTATGGCTCCTTGGGTCAAACAGGTTATTTTACAGAGGAAACGCCGCTGGCTCCAAACAGTCCATATTCGGCTAGCAAGGCCTCCGCAGACATGTTTGTGAGAGCGTACCATGAAACCTATGGCTTAAATGTCAATATAACCAGATGTTCAAATAACTATGGGCCTTTCCAATTTCCGGAGAAGCTTATTCCGTTAATGATTGGCAATGCTGTGGAGGACAAGCCCCTTCCCGTTTATGGAGACGGCTTGAACATAAGGGATTGGCTTTATGTGGAGGATCATTGCCAGGCGATTGACCTTGTCCTTCATCAGGGTAAATCCGGTGAGGTTTACAATGTAGGCGGACATAACGAGAAAGCAAATATTGAAATAGTTAAACTTATTTTATCGGAATTAGTCAAGCCGGAAGCTCTCATCAAGTACGTTACGGACAGGCTAGGTCACGATAGAAGGTATGCAATTGATGCAAGCAAAATTAAAATTGAGCTTGGCTGGGAGCCGTCAGTAATGTTTGACGGCGGAATAAGGAAGACGATAAAGTGGTATTTGGAGAATACTGAATGGATGGAAAAGGTTAAATCAGGGGAATACACAAGTTACTATGCAAAGATGTATGAAGGAAGATAATTTTATAAACATTGATTTTTATATAAATGGGGATATACAAAATGCTGAATAAACGTAGGTTTCTGAAGAAAATTCTATTAATTCTCTCAATTATTATTATATTCATAATAGGTATCAAGTCACCTTGGCAGTACTTGATTGAGGGGCCTCAGCTAAGGATGAGCGCTACCTTAAAGGTTGATCATGATGATGTCATTCAGCTTTTTTATACTGAGGATAATAGTCAATTCAAAGAGGAAAACTCAATCAGTGTTGGGGTTAAGGGAAGCGCGGACTACCAAACTGTTAATTTTATAATACCCAAAAAGAGCATTAACAGTTTTAGGATAGATACAGGCACTGTGCCTGGAAATTATGAAATTAAAAACATAGATGTTAGGGTGTATAAAAATACCTATAGATGGGATTCAACATCAATTTTTAAGGACTTTAAGCCTTCGGGTGGGATAGGCAATATTTCTCAGCAAAATGGTGTTTTAAAGTATGAAGTTAAAGATACTGATCCCTTCTTTGTATCGGGGGATATTACCGATATATGCAACAAGCTGGCACTCAACAGCAATATCGACATTTATGTGTGGTTAAGTATCATAATCATTAGTTTATGCTTCATATTTGTCTTTCTATCCTTCTATAGAAGGGTATGGGCTTTTATAAGAGATATATTGCAAGCTAGAAGATTAATAACCGAGCTAGCAAAAAAGGATCTGAAAAACAGGTATACCGGGTCTTATCTAGGCATTATCTGGGCATTTATTCAGCCCTTGGTGACGATATCCATATTTTGGTTTGTGTTTCAGGTAGGTTTCAAATCAGCACCGGTAGAAGATTTTCCTTTTATCCTTTGGCTCATTTGCGGAATGGTGCCATGGTTCTTCTTCTCTGAAGGATTGCAAAGTGCTACAAGCTCGGTAATAGATAATAGCTACCTTGTAAAAAAGGTTGTTTTCAGAGTCGATATATTACCTATTATAAGAATAATGTCGGCATTATTCATACACTTATTTTTTATAATACTTATATTTATTATGTTCTTTATCTATGGATACAAGCCTAGTATTTATAATCTGCAGGTTATTTATTATTTACTGGCTACTATTGTACTCGTTCTGGGGTTGTCGTGGATTACGTCGGCACTTGTTATTTTTTTAAGGGATTTGGGACAAATTATCTCAATAGTAATTCAGTTTGGATTTTGGCTGACACCAATATTCTGGTCATTTAAGATAATGCCGGATAAATACCATTTCTTATTTAAATTGAATCCTGTATATTATATTGTTGAAGGTTATAGGGATACTTTCATTAACCATATTTGGTTCTGGCAGCATTACAATTTGACGGTTAACTTCTGGGTTATAACGTGTTCAGTATTTATTATAGGGATTTTGCTATTTAGGAGACTTAGGCCACATTTTGCAGATGTGCTGTAAGTTATTATTAATATTTATAGTAAAGGTTGTAATGACAAAGGAGAAGTACTGATGGAAGATATAGCAATTAAGGTTGAAAACCTGTCTAAAGTATATAAATTATATGAAAAACCTATAGACCGTTTGAAAGAGTCAATTAATCCTTTAAGGAAGAAGTATCATAAGGATTTTTATGCCTTAAAAGATTTAAGCTTTGAGGTTAAAAAGGGTGAAACCATAGGAATAATCGGAAAGAATGGGTCTGGTAAATCTACTTTACTTAAGATAATAACCGGTGTTTTAACTCCATCATCAGGTTCTGTTCAAGTTAATGGTAAGATATCGGCTTTACTTGAACTTGGTGCTGGTTTTAACCCTGAGTATACCGGAATAGAAAACATTTATTTGAACGGGACGATAATGGGGTTTAGTAAAAGTGAGATAGAAAGTAAATTACAAGACATTCTTCAGTTTGCAGATATAGGTGATTTTGTTTATCAACCAGTAAAAACTTACTCAAGTGGCATGTTTGCGAGGCTTGCATTTGCATTGGCAATTAGTGTTGATCCTGATATATTGATTGTTGATGAAGCTTTGGCTGTAGGAGATATGGCATTTCAGAATAAATGCTTCAATAAAATACTCGGCTTAATGGAAAAAGGGAAAACTGTTTTGTTTGTGTCTCATAGTTTAAGTGCTATTAGGCTATTGTGTAATAGGACAATATGGATAAATGACGGAGAAATTTTATACTTTGATGAAACAGATACAGTTACGGAAATTTATGAAATTGAATGCAGTAAATCTGTAAGTTATAAAAGAGTGTTAAATACATTAACAATGAATAGTACTGAAGTTATAGAAGGAAAATATAAAAACAAGGGGAGCTTGTTGGAAAGAAGCCCATATTGGATAGCTAACATCGGAATATATAATAGTAAGGGACAACATACAGACGTGTTTTACACTGGAGAACCCATGATATTGGAGTTTGAAATACAAAATAGTACACATAATACTATTGATGTTTCAATTGGTGTAGCAATTGTTAGGACAGATAACATTGAAATATGTAGAATCAATAATATTAGAGATGATATACCTATAAAACTACTTTCTGGTGTCAATTATATTCAATTAAAAATAAAAAATCTAAATTTATTAATGGGGGAATATTTACTTTCATTTTATCTAGCTAAAGCTAATATTGTAGAATCTATACATACTATTGAAAATATTGATAAAATTCAGGTAAAAACCCCTACGTCTAAATGTGGTTGGAGGATATTTGATGGGATAGTTGCAATTGATCACTTGTGGTACTTAAATAAGTGATATTTTATATAGAATTGAATATAGACTCCAAAGAAATTAGATGTACATTAGATTCATAGGAAGGGCAGCAAGCATGAAGATACTTTTAACAACACATAATTTAAAATATTTCACAGGTGCAGAGCTGAACATTTTAGATTTTGCAAAACAGTTAAAAAAGTTTGGACATGAAATTACTGTTGCAACATTTGTTTACGACTATCCCTTGAAAAAGTATTTTGAAGAATGTAAGATTAAGGTTTTTAACGTACTATTGCTTGATATGGATGAAATTGAATTCGATTTAATCTGGTCCCAGCATACACCGGTGTTATATCATATTATATTTGAAAAAAAGGTACAGGCAAAGTATATATTTTTTAATTCTTTGTCATCATTTGATCCTTTAGAAGTCCCTCCGATTTTCGCAAATGAGCTGACATTATGTTTAGCAAATTCTGAAGAAACTAAGGAACATATTTCTGAATTGAGGATTATTGAAGAAAAAAAAGTTAAAGTTTTCGTTAACTCTGTAACAGAGGATTTTTATGAAAAATATGATACAAATAAAAAATGTACCCTTAGAAACATTGCTATAATATCAAACCATGTTCCTGAAGAACTGAAAAAATGCATTGATTTATTAGTGCAGGCAAATATTAATGTAGATAAGATTGGAATGGAAAATAAATTTGTTTTAGTTACTCATCGGCTTTTGGCTCATTATGATGCTGTTATTACTATAGGTAGAACTGTTCAACAATGTTTTGCAGCAGGTATTCCAGTATATTGTTATGATCGTTTCGGAGGGCCTGGATGGCTAACCAGATATAATGTACTAAGGTCCGAGCATTTTAATTTTTCTGGCAGGTGTTGTAGGCGGAAATTACTTGGGCAGGAAATTTATGAAGAAATATTGAATGGGTTTAATGATACTTTTAACGATAGGAGTTATTTAAACGAATTTGCTTTATCAAGGTACTCTTTAAATAAAAATCTTTTAGATGCCCTAGAAATAATAAGTAACTCTAAATGCGTAAGTTTTATGGAAATTTTTAAGTTCTCATATATAAATGAACATAACAAATATTATATTAGGGAACTAAAAAATAATTCGAAGGTATTCAAAAAAACTTCTAAGTTATTCTTAGATTTTGGGAATGATTTTTCTGAGGAAAACTCATTAATTAAGGATTTAAATATTATTGAAAAAAGGTTTACATTATCATATGAAATTCCATCTAGAATGCGAAAGCCAGTTAAAAAGATTAGGTGGGATCCTATAGAGAATAGTTTTTGTATTACTAAGATAGAAGAAGCCTATATTATAGACAATTTGAATAGAAGAGTGGATCTTGATATAAAAAATGTAGAGTCAAATGGGACTTATAGAGAAGGATTTATATTTTTTGATACTTTTGACCCAATGCTTTATTTTAAAGTTGATCAAGAAGAATTTACTAACTTTTATTTATCTGGTAAATGCATAGTACTTGACAATACCCAAATTGAAGATAGAATAAAAGCTGTTAAAGAAAAAATAAAAAGCATAGGTCAACCAGAGTTCCAAATGCAAATATTTATACCTATAAGCGGGGAATATTCGGAGGATGATTCATTATTGAATAATGGAGTAGCAGATGGAAGCGACGTATGCCTAGCTTACCAAGTTACTCCATTTAAATGTGGCTGTTTACGTATTGATCCAACTAATTGTCCTGCATATGTAGAAATAAAAGAAATAAGAGTTGTTGAGGTAGATGACAGTAATAACGAAAGTACAATATTGAGTTGTACAAGTGCTAACAGTTATGAAGGGTTAAGTATTGCAAGAGGTGCCTATAAGATAAAGAATGAAGAAATCTATTCTCTTGTATGTTTTGATAATGATCCTCAGCTTTTCTTGAATATAGCAAGCAATATAAGTAAATCAGTAAGACTATATTGTCAACTGAGTGTTGTGAAATTAGACAGTAAACTTATTGTTAGTGGAATTAAGAAAATTATTGACTATATAGATAGTTTGCACAGTGAAAATGACAGGGTTGTAAAAGATAAGGATTTACTTATTATAGAACAAAAGATACAACTTAACAATTTTTTGTTTAAATTAGAATCACAAATAAATATTATCAAAAGTAAAGACTTACTGTTGAAGGAAAATGAACTGCAAATACAATTATTGCAAGAAATGATTGTAAAGGTTAAACAAACGGAAGAGCAACTATCCAAAATATTAAACTCGCATGTATGGAAAATAACTGCACCATTCCGTAAAGCTGGAAACATAATTAAATCCATTTTAAAAATTGTTTAGATTTTAAACTATTGGATAAGGTATGTAATTTTTATAACTAAAATTAATAATTAGTTAAATCCATTTAGTCATTTGACCTAGGAAGTTTGCAAAAATAGTTAATATAATATAATCAATTAATTTGAAGTAGATCACTTTTTGTGGGGGATTTTATGCATTATTTTGAACAATTTTGCTGTGAAAAAAATTTTATAAGGATTAGTGGATGGGCTTTTTCAGAAAATGTTAAAAATCATGTTAATATAAAGATATATGATTCAAAAAAAAAGCTTATATATTCTGCTCCCACGAGTATAATGAGACAGGATGTAGTAAAGCATTATTCTAGTTATTTATTTGACTCAGCGTGTGGGTTTAACTTTACTATTCAATTATTGTTAAGTGAAATTAGTTACATATGCTTTGAAGACATTGCGGGTAATAAGGAAATCGTCGGAAAAAAGCTTTTAAGTAAGGTGTATCGTCAGTATAAACACAAAGCAAAAAGGGAAGCTAAAAAAATTAATAATAAACATTCTTCTGTTAGTTTTAAATTGAAGGTATTCTTTTTTTTCAGTAAACTTTACAATACTATTAAGTTGCCTTTGAAGATTAAAAGTTTGTTTAAGAGACTGTTTTTGTTTACTGCCGGAGTTTTCTTCCATAACTCAACTTACATTATTAGTCATAAAGAAATGAGAAAAAATCAGAAAAGACTTAAGGAGGACCAAAAACTCAATGCTTTTGGAGAAACAGCGAATGCAACAAAAAAAAATCATTTAAAAGATTACGTAGAATACATCAACTGGGTAAATAGCGTTAACTTAAACAAGGATGATGAATTTGTTGACTATATCCCCAGTTTAAGGATTAATATATCAAATAATAGTGTAAAATATATTGCATTTTACCTTCCGCAGTTTCATCCTATACCAGAAAATGATAAGTTCTGGGGAAAGGGGTTTACAGAATGGTCTAATGTAACAAGAGCAGTGCCTATCTTCTCAGGGCATTACCAACCGCAGCTTCCGATTGATCTCGGGTTTTATGACTTACGTATGGTTGAAACAATTAAGAGACAGGCAGAACTAGCTAAGCAATATGGTATTTTTGGATTTTGTATGTATTTATATTGGTTTGGTGGTAAAAGACTTTTAGAAACTCCTCTTGAACTATTGTACAAAAATAAAGATATAGACATCAATTACTGTTTGTGTTGGGCAAATGAAAATTGGACAAAGCGATGGGATGGACTTGAAAATGATGTAATAATTTCACAACAACACTCTCCAGAGGATGACATAAACTTTATCGCCGACGTTTCCAAATATTTTAGTGATGAAAGATATATTAAGGTTGATGGGAGTCCACTTCTTATAGTCTATAGACCGCAAATTTTTCCAGACCCTAAGAGGACTGTTGAAAGATGGAGAAATTATTGTAGAGAAAATGGCATAGGTGAGATAGTACTATACAGCTGCAATACGTTTGGATTTAATAGTCCTGAACAATTTGGTTTTAATGGGGCCGTAGAATTTCCTCCGCATAATTTTAAAATACCCATGCCAATAAACTCTGAACTGTGGATGGCCAACACCAATTTTTCAGGTATAGTTTATGATTACAAAACATTTGTTGAAGAGAAAATGTATGAGATAAAAAACCGAACATGTAAAACATTTGCTACGGTTGTACCTTCTTGGGATAATACAGCACGGAAACCTAATAATAGTTTAATTTTCCACAACGCACGTCCTAGTATTTACAAAAAGTGGTTAAAGGATGTATCTGAGTGGACTATTAGAAATATGCAACAACAGGAACGTTTTGTCTTTATTAATGCATGGAATGAGTGGGCAGAGGGAGCGCATTTGGAGCCAGATAGACGCTTTGGATACTCATATCTAAAAGCTACTGCTGACGTTCTGTCTGGACTAGAAAGCACTCTTGATAATAGAAAAATTCTTTATATAAGCCATGATGCGCATAGATATGGGGCTCAGGAATTATCTTTATATATATTGAAATATCTTAAATTTATGTTTAATTATAATATAAGAATTATCTGTCTTGAAGGAGGGCCACTCATAAAGGCATTTGAAGAGATAGGAGAAGTAGTCGTCTTAGGACAAGATTACTTGACGAATACAAAGGTGAACGCATATTTGAAAGAAATTTTTTTAAAGGGTGGATATAATAAAGCAATTTGTAATACTGTAGTTACAGGTAGACTTTGTGCTATCCTTAAAGAAATTGGATATAAAGTTATAACACTTGTACATGAACTTCCCGGGGTTATTAAGAATGGAAACTTTACCGAACACGCCAAAGAACTTTCAAAATTTTCGGATTGTGTTGTCTTTCCATCAAATTATGTTGCTGACAAGTTTAAAAAGCTAACGGGAGTAATTCCTAATAAAGAAATAGTACGGCCTCAAGGGTTATACAAGAAAAATTCATGGAAAGGTAAAAGGCTTGAGGCAAAAGCAAAGATTGTTAAAATGCATGATCTTCCAAAGGAATCGAAAGTGGTACTTGGTGTGGGATGTGCAGATAAACGTAAGGGTGTAGACTTATTTTGTGAAGTTGCAGAAAAAGTTAGAACAAAAGAAATAAACACTTATTTTATATGGGCTGGAAGTATAGATGATGAATTTTTCAGAAATGTACCTCAAAAGTTAAAGAAGAATGTAATATTTACGGGTTTAATAGATAATGTAGATCTTTATTATTCTGCCGCAGATGTTTTTTTACTTACATCACGAGAAGACCCATTTCCATCAGTAGTGCTTGAAGCATTTGATGCAGGGCTACCCGTTATTGGCTTCAAAGATGCAGGTGGTTTTTCGGATTTAATTACTAAAGAGACAGGGATATTGGTCGATTTTTGTGACACAGATAAAATGGCACAATCTTTAGAATGTATACTTGTAAAAGGGTCAGAGGCAATAAGAAAGATTAGAGAAAATACTTCGACATTAATTAGTAAAAGCTTTTTGTTTAAAGATTACATTTATGATCTTCTAAGTTTGTTGGGAGACAATTATTCAAAGATTAGCGTAATTATTCCGAATTATAATTATAAAAACTTTTTAGAAGGAAGAATAGACAGTATTCTTTCTCAGACCTATCCACTATATGAGGTTATTTTCTTGGACGATTGCTCAAACGATGGAAGCGTACCATATGTCAATGAGATACTTTTAAAAAAATCTAAACTATTGGATTATCATATTTATAGCAATGAGGTAAATTCTGGATGCGTATTCAAACAGTGGGCGAAGGGTATGTCTTATGCAAAAGGTGAGCATATATGGATTGCAGAGGCAGATGACCTTTGTGAACCAGAAATGCTAGAATCTCTTGAAAAGCTGTTTGCTTCTGATGAAAAGCTGGAATTGGCGTATTGCCAGTCAAAACAAATAGATGAGCATAATAAATTAATCGCTAATGATTATAGGGCGTATACAGATGACATTGACACGGAGAAGTGGAAAACGGATTATATAGTTGACGGAGTTGAAGAAATACAGAAGTCTTTGGCAGTAAAGAACACTATTCTTAATGTTTCTGCAGTAGTATCTAAAAAGAAAGATATTTCTCCAATTTTAGAAGAACTTCAATCTTTTAAAGTGGCTGGTGACTTATTCTACTATGTATGGATGCTTCAAAAAGGGAGAGTCGGGTTCTGTAGTCGCTCGCTTAATATTCACAGACGACATACATCGAGTGTGACGGTTAGTGAAAATTCAAGCAGACACTTTGAAGAAATTGTTAGAATGCAAGATTATATTATGAATAAATTCAAGATTGATAATACTACTTTAAAAAAAGTTATTGATTACAGAGAACAAGTAAAAAAATTTTTAAGGGTGTAGATACTATATCTGCGCATGAAAGAGGCTTTTTATGGCGAATGTAAATTTATATAAATATCCTTTTTGTAATACAGGTTTTTGTTGCTGCTGTGATAGAGAAGTGAACTTTATTGCAGAAAAAGAATGGTATAGGGATTGGTATATATGTGATAATTGCAAAAGTATTCCTAGAGAACGTGCTATGATGTATATAATAGAAACTCTCTATCCCGATTGGGAAAAATTAAGCATTCATGAATCATCTCCTGTTATGAGGGGTTGCAGCATTAAAATGAAGGAAAGGTGTAAAGGATATATTGCAACTCAATTCTGGGCTAACTTACCAAGAGGTAAAATTGTAAGTGGCTTTAGAAATGAAAATTTAGAAGAGCAGACTTTTGAGAATAATGCTTTTGATATTGTGGTAACTCAAGATGTATTTGAACACCTGTTTAACCCTAACAAGGGGTTTGCTGAGATAGCAAGAACTTTAAAACCAGGGGGCGCACATATTTTCACTGTTCCGCTAATTAATAAATCTGGGAAGAGTGAAAGATGGGCAAGACTTGGACAGAACGGAGAGATTTGTTTCCTTCATGAACCAGAGTTCCATGGTAACCCAATAGATAACAATGGTAGCCCGGTTACTTACCATTGGGGTAATGATATTGTTGATTATATATATAATTCATGTGGTATGATTAGTACAATCTATTATATAGACAACATTGAACTTGGGATCAGGGCTGAATATATTGAAGTTATTGTAAGCAAAAAATACTAAGTTACAAAATGAATTAAGATTTATGTTCAACCAAACAAATATTTATAGCAAGTATACTAATATTAATAGTTTATCAAAGGAGTTAGAGAAATGAGTAAATTATTACAAGTTCAATATGTATTTAAAAGATGGCTTTGCAGTATTATTGACTTTATATCAAAGAATAAACTCCTAATTTTTTTATCATCTTTGGTTGCAATCGTATGTTATGGCTATGAAATAGTAAATTTTACTCTTTCTATTGATGAAGAAGTTGCTTCTGTCTATAATATAAGCCTTTCAGCATGGATTTCTCAGGGAAGGTTTGGAATTACACTTATTAAACTAATTTTTGGAACTAATAAAATTTTTCCATTCTGGGACACCTTAATTTCTGTAATACTTCTTATAATTGCGGCAATTTTATGGTGTACAGTATTTTCATTCGCAGGTGGAAAGAACAACACTCGAAAAGTTAGCCTAAATAAGATAGGTCTTATTTTATTTACTGTCGTATTTATTTCTTTTCCTGTGCATGCAGAATACATATCTTTTTGCACGTACAACATTGAGGTTTCATTAGGATTTATTATAGCTGCACTAAGTTTGCAGTTAATAACACAATGGATTTTATATAGTAAATCGAAAGTTTATCTGATTTCAGGGATCTTTGCCCTAACTCTTTCCATTTCTATATACCAGTCTTTCCTTTTTCTATTCTTTTCTGGCTTCTGTACTTACTGTGTTTATTTCTTCTCAACTTCATATGATTCAGCCCAGTATTTTAGTAAAAGGGAAATTATGACAATATTTTTAAAATTTCTTTTAGCCATTATTGCTGCTTTGGTTATATATGAATGTATTTCTTCATTTTTAAAAATATTTTACCCTTCAACAGGGTATATAGAAGGTTTTTTTCAATGGGGTAAAGGCAATTATAAAATAATTTTAAATCAACTATATAAAGATATTCAATCAATAGTATACGGTAATAGAATTTTTGGTGGAAAGTTTGTTATGCCAACAATTGGTGTTGGTATTATTATAGCTGGCTTTTACTTCTTCAGGAATAAGAGGCAAAGGTTTATTATTCCATTATCTATTATAGGCTTATTAGTATCGCCTTTTATTCTATCAATTGTTCTTGGAAGTCCAACTCCGCTTAGAGCTCAACAGACTTTACCTTTTATGATGGGTTCAGTTTGGTGTTTATTCTATTATTCAATAGATAAAAAGTTCATTAGATATATAACTATATTAATTGTTGCTTTTGCAGTAGTTTATCAATCACAGTCAATAGCGAAACTTTTTTATGGTGATCATTGCAGATATCAACAGGATATTGCTTTAGGAAATCAGATTGCCTATAGAATTGAATCCCTCGGGGTAGGAGAAATTCCTATTCAACCAGTAGTCTATGTAGGTAAGCACTCACAAAGGTTAACTAAAAATATTATAAGCTCCGAGGTCTTAGGACACTCATTTTTCGAGTGGGATAATGGAAATGTTTATAGGATCATTGCGTTTATGAACACTTTAGGGTATAATTACAATTTCCCAACCAAGGAGCAGGTGGATAATGCAAAAGAAATATCAAAACCAATGCCTTCATGGCCTGATATTAATTCTGTTACATGTAAAAATGGTGTTGTTATTGTAAAGCTTTCTGATTAGATATAAGCTGATACTAAGACAGGAGTTAATAACGGTATATTTATATCTAAATATTATTTAATTTTTAGGATGTTATATGAATATTACAATTTGTAAAACAGTCCAGTTTATAAAATTTGGTTTAGTGGGCTTTTCGAATACTATAATATCTCTTGTTGTTTACTACTTTCTTATCTATTTGGGTATAAGCTACCTAATAGCTAATATTGCTGGGTATATAATAAGTTCACTAACGGGATATGTGTTTAATAAGATTTGGGTATTTAAAGATGCTAAGAGGAATATTGCAAATTCTATGATAAGATACTATGTTGTCTATTGTTCCTCATTTCTCATAAATGTGTCAACAATGTATCTTTGGATAGACATATTAAACATACAAAAAACCGTTGCACCATTGCTAACTCTTATAATAACCATACCTTATAACTTTATTTTTAGTAAGTATTGGACTTTTAAATCAAAGGAGATATAACATGAAAATCCATGCTAATACTCTTGACAGACAGTTTTATATGTTTCAGGAGGAATACGAAGAAAAAGCTTTGTCTGTGCTACGAAGTGGTTGGTATATACTTGGTAATGAAGTCAAAGAATTTGAAAAGGAATTTGCAGAATATATCGGATCAAGACATTGCGTAGGATTAGCAAGCGGCTTGGATGCATTATGGATTGCCTTTCGTCTGCTCGGTATAGGAAAAGGTGATGAGGTTATTGTCCAGGGGAATGCTTATATTGCATGTGTTATGGGAATTACAATAAATGGAGCTAAACCGGTATTCGTTGAACCAGATGAGTTTTTCAACATAGATGTAACAAAAATTGAAGAAAAAATAACATGTAGAACAAAGGCAATTTTAGTGGTACACTTATATGGGCAAGCTTCAAATATGAAAGTTATAATGTCTATTGCCAACAAATACAATCTCAAAGTTGTTGAAGACTGTGCGCAGTCCCATGGAGCCTGTTATAATGGTAAACAGGTTGGTACGTGGGGTGATATTGGATGTTTTAGCTTTTATCCTTCAAAGAATCTGGGGTGCTTTGGTGATGGCGGAGCTATAACAACTAATAGTGATGTAATTAACCAACAGTTTTGCGTTTTCAGAAACTATGGGAGTGAAAAAAGATACCACAATATGATGGTTGGTACAAACTCTAGGCTTGATGAAATACAAGCCGGTCTTTTACGGGTAAAATTAAAACATTTGGATGTTTATAATGAGGAAAGGGCTCAGATTTGTAATAAATATTTAAAAGAAATAAATAATGAATTAGTAAAAGTTCCACAAATTGCTGAAAATGCGGCAACCGTATGGCATCAGTTTGTAATTAGAACAGATTACAGGGAAGAATTAATAGAATACTTGAATAATTACGAAATTAGTACTTTAATTCACTACCCTATACCGCCACACTTATCAGAGGCTTATAGTTACCTTCGAGTACAAGAGGGGGCTTTACCAATAACTGAAAAATATGCAAAAGAAGTATTATCTTTACCTCTTTATAATGGAATGACTGAGGAAGAGATTAACTATGTTATTAATATTGTAAATAGATTTAAAAGGTGATTCTAGAATGAAAATAAGAAAGTTACTTGAAAAAGATGTAGATTTGATCTTCGAATGGATGAGTGACTCAGAAATAAATAGAAATTTTCGGTTTGATCCTGATAAGGTTAGTAAAGCCAGTATATTAGAGTTTATTTATAACTCACAAAATGATAGTAAAAACTTACATTATGGTATTGTTAACGACAATGACGAATATCTAGGTACAGTAAGTTTAAAAAATATTAATACTACTGACAGTAACGCTGAATATGCAATATCTCTTAGAAAAAGAGCTATTGGTAATGGTACAGCACAATTTGCTACAAGAGAAATACTAAAAGTAGCATTTGAAGAGCTAAACTTAGGTAAAGTTTACTTAAGTGTACTATCAGAGAACATTAGAGCTATTCGATTTTACAAAAAAGTGGGTTTTCGATTTGAGGGTGAGTTTAAGAATCACATCTACTTAAGGAATGAATACAAATCTCTTAGTTGGTATGCAATATTTAACGGGGGTAAAATGAATGAGAAGCTATCAAATTCTTAATTTTAATCAGTTAGGAGATAACCGTGGGCATTTAGTTGTAGCTGAAAGTATGAAAGATATCCCATTCGAAATAAAAAGAATTTTTTATATTTATGGCACTGAAAAAGGAGTAATACGAGGCCAGCATGCTAACAGATATACAAAATTTGTTCTGATTAATCTTAGGGGTACCTGTAAGGTATTGATAGATGATGGTGTATCAAAGGATACTATTGTATTAGACAGACCTCATAAAGGTGTTTTTATTGATAGTATGGTGTGGAAAGATATGTATGATTTTTCTAATGACTCTTTACTGCTTGTTCTTGCTAGTGAATACTATGATGGATCCGAATATTTAAGAGACTACAATGACTTCTTATTTGAAGTAAAGAATGGGGGATAAGGTGTTGTTTACTCTTTCAATTGTTATACCTGTTTACTTTAATGAAAAGAATATTCCATCGCTTTATGAAAAACTTAACTCAACAATTATTGAAAATAAAGATTTTAAGTATGAGTTAATTTTTATTGATGATGGATCTGGAGATAATTCCTATAATGAACTGATAAAACTTAGAGAAAAAGATGAAAACGTAAAGATAATTAAACTATCAAGAAACTTTGGATCTCATACCGCAATTTTAGCAGGACTAAGCCATGTTAAAGGCGATTGTGTGACTGTTATTTCAGCAGATTTACAAGACCCTCCAGAAATTATATTGCATATGCTTAACAAGTGGAAGGAAGGAAACAAAGTTGTTTTAGCCGTTAGGCAGGATAGGGAAGAATCTTTCTTTCAAAAAGCATTTTCCAATACTTATTATAATTTGATGAGAAAGTATGCATTGAAAAGTATGCCAAAGGGTGGATTTGACTGCTTCTTAGCGGATAAAAAGGTTATAGAAATTATCAAATCTATTGAAGAGAAAAATACCAGCTTAATGGGACAGATACTTTGGTGTGGCTTTAAAACAGAAAAAATTTATTATGTTCGCCAAAAAAGAGAAGAGGGAAAATCGATGTGGACTTTATCCAAAAAGATAAAACTGTTTATCGATTCTTTTTTGGCTTTTTCTTATGTTCCTATTAGGTTTATGTCTGTATTGGGCGTAGCAATATCTTGTTTTTCTTTTATCTTTGGCCTTTTGCTCATACTGAACAAATTCATTATGGGGGTTAGCGTTCAGGGGTGGACTTCATTAATGGTTATCTTCTTATTTGTCTCGGGAGTGCAGATGGTTATGCTTGGGATTATCGGGGAATATTTATGGAGGACGTTTGATGAAAGCAGAAAAAGGCCAGTATTCATTATTGAAGAAAAGATTGGATTATAAGACAAGGCACATGATCTCCAATTTTCATTGGCTTATGGATTAAAAGCATCAAATATTTACCTTGATTTTACATAAATTAAGGGATTAATTAAAAGTGCGAATTTTTCGTAATTTTCAACACAAAATATTTTATATCAGTTATTTATATATATTATTAAAAGATAAAGGGTGTTATAAAAAATTATAAAAAGTCTATAGGTGAGGGATAAAATGAGACTATTTACAAATTATAAAGCAGATAAAAGGGATAAAATATTTTTTATTTTAGTAGGGTCCATATCTTTTCTAATATTTTTACATTATTTAATTAGAAACACTAGCGTAAGCTATTATGATGAGAATATGTACGTATATATAGCGGATAAAATAATAAGAAATGGTCTTTTCCACTTTGATGATGGATTAAGAACCTATATGTACCCACTACTAATTTCCATTTTTAAGGTTTTATCATGTAATAATCTAATTATAACAAAAATTATAATGTCTGTTTTTCAGTATTCTGTTTTTATATACACTATTCTTTTATTAGCAAATACAATATGGGTTGTAGAAAGCAATAAAACAGCTGTAAAAATAGTAATTTTACTTGGGCTTATAAACCCATATATGATTCAAGCAACGACATTATTTCTTACAGACATTTTAGCAGCGTGCCTTATAGTATTATCATTATTAAATACTTCCACATTAAAACTAAATAAATTATGTAATGTTTTTTTGTCAATTGGTTTGCTTATAATAAGCATTATGATTAGGCCATCAAACCTAATCTTTACACCAGTAATTTTTTGTATTATCATTATTAGATTTAAGCAGGGTAGTTTACATTCATACATGAAAACTTTTTTTGCTTTTTTTGCACAATTCTTGATCTTTATACCGCAATTATATAATAATGTTCATTATTTCAATAAATGGACTCCATTGATTGCCACAGACCTCTATAGCCAACAGACTACATGGGGCGCTTCATACATTAAGTATGGCACAGTTGTGGCGCCTAGACAAGCACCTCAATTGTACTATTACAACCCGTTTTACTCAGGAAACCCAGTATCTATGTTTCATCTTATGATTGAAAATTTTGTGGCGTTTGTCTTCACTTTTTCTGCTCATGTTTTTGGAGCTTTTGACTGGGGTTATATCAATACATACATTACTGACTTTTATAGTATAAGTAGGATTTTCTGGTCAGCTGTATTATATATTTTCTGGTCATTAATAATTGTAGGGGTAATTGTTTGGACTAAAAAGAAATTTAGAATAATTAAAAATGATTTATTTAAAAGCTTGGATAGTAATTTACTTTTTATGACTATTTCAATTGCAGCTGCGTTGATTTATATAGTATTTATTGGAACGACTGCAGTGGAATCAAGATTCGGTTATCCTATATATTTGCTTTTATTAATTTTTTCTGGTTATGGTGTTAATGTTTTGGTAAGTTCAATTCATAATTCAAAAACTCGCTTAAGAAAGAAATTTAAAGTCTTGCTATTTTTTTTACTTGGAATAGTAATTATTGTATCATGTACAATCCTTTCATTCGTCATGGATTACCAAACGGGCAGAATTGATTGGAAGAGCTACTTAATGCCTAAGAGAATTGTTTTAGACTTAAGTAACAAGGATTTAAGAAAGCCTGAACAGACTGAACTGCAATATGGTTTAATTCTTACAAAACGTGATAATACTGATAAGTATTTAAAATGGTCCATTGGTGGAAAACCTATAGATAATTCCGAATTTATTTATACAAATTCTAACTCTTTAATAAGGTACATTTTAAAGAATGGAAAGTATTCAAAGTTAGAATTTTCAATGGGTCTTGATGACCATGCTGCATTGAACCACAAAGGGAGTGTTGTATATATAGTAAAAGGTGATGGGAAAGTTTTATTTCAAAGCGATATAATAAAATCAGGTTCATCACCTAAAGCTGTAACTGTTGACATAAAAGGTGTAAAAAACCTAGAAATGATAGTTAATGATGGCGGGGATGATATTTTTTTTGATGAAGCATACTGGCTTAATCCTGTGCTTATTGAATCAAAATAACCATATTGGCATTAAATAATCAAAGACTTAAAAATATTTGTAAGCCAACATTCATTAAAATATAAAATAATGTTTATATTAAGGAAAATGAGTGGATATGTATGTTTTTAGCTAAACAGACTTTAACAATAATAATACCAAATTGGAATGGCGAAAAATATCTTGAAAAATGCCTTGACTCAATAGCTAGTTCGAGATATGAAACCTTAGAAATAATAGTTGTCGATAATGGTTCTACAAATCCCATAATAAATCTTGAACTTAAAAAATGCCATTACGTAAAGGTTATTAATCTTCAGGATAATCTCGGTTTCTCGGCTGCAGTGAACATTGGCATTAAACAAGCAAAAGGTGAATATATAGCTATTCTCAACAATGACACAGAACTATCCCCTGATTGGGTTGAAAATGTAATATCCGTATTTGAGAAGAACTCGGAAGCTATGTTTATCACCTCAAAAATACGTAGTTTTGCAAATAGAGACTTGTTAGATGATGTTGGAGATGTCATTCTTCCATCGGGAAAAGTGTACAAGCTGGGAAATAGTGAAAGAGACTCCGGACAATATAACGAGCTGTGTCTTGTTTTCGGAGCAAGCGGCTGTGCTTCTGTTTATAGAAGAGAATTTTTCGAAAAAGTCGGATTTTTTGATGAAGACTTTTTTGCGTACCTTGAGGATATAGACCTTAGTTTTAGAGCGTCCCTCTTGGGTTATAGGTGCCTGTATGTACCAAATGCGGTTGTATATCATATCGGAAGTGCAACTACGGGGAGCAGATACAATAAGTTTACCGTATTTCACCACGCTCAAAATACAATAAATGTTATTGTTAAAAATTATCCTTTGAGGCTTATACTCAGGTATCTGCCGCACATTGTCTGGTATATATCGTCGATGCAGGCGTATTTTCTTACAAAAGGACTTGGATGGACATTCTTTAAAGGAATTGTCAGTGGTATAAGAATGATTAAAAAAATGAAAATCAAACGCCGTGATATAATGAAAAATCGTGTCATTAGCGATACTGACTTAGTCAGGATTTTTAAGGATAATAAGAAGTTGTACCTAGGTTCTAAGAGAAATATAGTTGGTGGTTGATAGTTGTTAGTTGATAGTTAGTAGTTGTTAGGAGATAGTTGGAGGTAGTTAGTTGATAGTTGGTATGGACCCTGAACCACAAACCACAAATCCTGAACCATAAACCACGAACCACCAACCATGGACCACGAACCAAAGGAGTATCCGTATGAATGTATCAGTCGCTCTTGCCGCCTATAACGGCGAAAAGTATATAGAGGCCCAACTGCAAAGCATTCTTTCTCAGCTTTCGGAGGGTGATGAAATCATACTGTCAGATGATGGCTCGAGTGACAGAACTTTAGAATTGGCGGAAACCCTGAAAAGCAATAGAATAAATATTGTTCACAATCCCGGAAAAGGAGTCATGTCCAACTTTGAAAATGCAATTCGCCATGCCGGGAATGAAATTATTCTCCTTTGTGATCAGGATGATGTGTGGTCGGGCAATAAGCTTGATGTTATAAAAAAGCACTTCTCTGAAACAAAGGCTGACCTAATAGTTTCCGACGCGTATGTAACGGACGAAAACCTCAATATAATCCATGCTTCCTTTTATGAACTCATGAATTCGGGCGGCGGGTTCATAAAAAACTTCAGAAAAAATACTTTTCTGGGCTGCTGCATGGCGTTTAAAAGCTCCTTAAAGGATGTTATCCTTCCCTTTCCGGAAAGGATCCCAATGCATGACAGCTGGATCGGTCTTATGGCAGAGCTTAACGGAAAGGTTCTTTTTATTCCTGACAAGCTTGTGTATTATAGAAGGCACGGGCAGAATGCCACAGTTCTGAAAAGGGATTCCATTATACAATCCCTTATATGGAGAAAGGACCTTCTGTGGGAAATCATTAAGCGGCATTATAGTATAAAAAAAGATGTCAAGTAATTTTTTCGATATGTTTTTGTATATTATGATATAATGGTCTACAAAAAGAAACATTTATGGTAGCTTAAAAATAGCACAGGAGAGTTGCATGAAACTTTCTATTATTATAGTAAATTACAACACGCTCGATCTATTGAGAGACTGCATTGAATCCATTAAAAATAGTATTTCTCAAATAGATTATGAAATCATTGTCGTTGACAACAACTCTATTGACGGAAGTGTAGAGTTACTTAAATCCGAATACAGCGAAGTGAAAATTATAGAGAATAACTACAACGCAGGATTTTCAAGAGCAAATAACCAAGGTTACGCCATAAGCCAGGGAGAATATGTTCTGCTGATGAATTCCGATACGGTGGCCCGGGAAGATTCCTTGAACAGGCTGGTAGATTTTTTGGACAAGCATCAGGAAGCTGCTCTTGTAGGTCCAAGACTGCTTAACACGGATTTGACGCTTCAGCCGCCTTGCCGCAGAGGATTTCCCAGGTTTATTAATTCGCTCGCATATTTTTGCGGCTTGGGGAAGGTATTTTCCGGCAATAGGATTCTGGGAAGCTATACCATGTCGTATAAGAATGATAAAGAAACACATGAGGTGGATGCTGTTTCCGGCGCTTGCCTCATGATCAGAAGAAGCATTGTCGAGCAACTGGGAAAGCTGCTTGATGAGGATTTCTTCATGCATTTTGAAGACATTGACCTTTGTTTCCGGGTGAAAAAGCTCGGGCAGAAAGTGTATTACAAGCATGATGCGGAAGTTGTGCACCTTAAGGGTCAGAGCAGCAAGCTGAGAAGAAAGTACGTAATAGGCGAATTTTATAAATCCGCCAAGTTGTATTTCAAGAAGAATTATAAGGCTGAAAACCCTATTGCTTATTATTTCCTTGTGTTTTCAATCGTATTTATACATTTTTCTGCAATAACCATTCATAAAGTAAAGCATTTTGGAAGGAAGACTTGAATTGATTTTAGTAACAGGCGCAACCTCTCAGGTGGGAATAGTTCTTGTAAAAAAACTGGTGCAGGAAGGGCATAAGGTAAGGTGCCTTGTAAGGAAAACAAGTAATATTGAAAAGCTTAAGAGCCTGCAGGTTGAATTTGCAGTTGGAGATATACAAGACCAGCCTACTTTGGAACAGGCGCTGGAGGATGTTGCCTCAATCGTTCATATTGCAGGCATGTGGTATGCGCCCATGATTTTAAAGGCTTGTTCTTCGAGATCTGTTCAAAGAATCGTTTTTATCGGTTCAACCAGCAGATATAAGAAGCTTGACAGCATTGACGTGAATGAGAGAAAGCTGGCCTCAAGTCTGGCTGAAGCTGAAGCTGTGATACAAAAAAGCGGGTTGAATACTGTAATCCTGCATCCGACCATGGTTTACGGAGTCGGCAGAGACAAAAACATTATGCAGATTATAAGCTTTATTAGGAAGCATGGCTTTTATCCTGTAATTGGAAGCGGAAATGCTTTAAAATGTCCTGTTTACGCGGGAGATGTGGCTGGTGCAATAATAAAATGTCTTCAAAGCGATAAGGTTAATGGAAAGGTGTATGTTATTTCAGGAAAGCAGCCTATCCCATATAAGAATATGTTAAAATCAATTAGGGGTGCAATGCCGAAGAGGGGTTATCTGCTGCATGTCCCGGCTTTTATGGGATATATTGCGGTATTCCTTTACAGGCTTCTCCGGCCTGGGACTTATATCAACTATGCGATGGTTAAAAGGGTGAACGAAGATATCTCATATGATATTTCACCGGCTGTGAGAGACTTCGGATATGACCCTGTTACATTTGAAGAAGGTATCAGCAGACTGATGGATTATCTGAAAAGCGCAGGCTATTTTAATTAGCCTAGTTGAAGATAATTTATGTACTAATTATTTAGATTATTTGCGGGGGGATTTATTTGAAGAAGGTATCGGATTTGATTTTTTCCTTTTTGTTAATTCTTTTGTTGTCTCCGTTTTTAATCATCATTTCATTGACTGTAAAATTGACTTCCAAGGGACCTGTTTTTTTTAAGCAAAGGCGGATTGGAGTCAATAGAAAAGAATTCATCATTTACAAGTTTCGCACGATGTATGCAGAGACACCGAAGAATGTTCCCACTCATTTATTGAAAGACCCTGAAAGGTTTATTACCCCGATCGGCAAGCTTCTTCGTAAGACGAGTCTGGATGAACTGCCTCAGCTGTTTAATATTTTGAAAGGCGATATGAGCTTTATTGGGCCAAGACCGGCTTTATACAATCAGGAAGACTTAATTGCACTAAGGGAAGAATTCGGGGTAAATAGAATTAAGCCCGGAATATCGGGATGGGCGCAGGTAAACGGCCGGGATGAACTTGAAATACCCGAGAAAGTAGAGTATGACAGATACTATCTTGAGCATATGTCAATCAGATTGGATTTGAAGATCCTTTTTATGACATTTTACAATGTCCTTTTTAGCAAAGGAGTTGTCGAAGGCGGTAAAGGCAATAGCATTCAAAGCCAAAATGCCTTTAAAGTCACAGATTACAAATAACATAATGCCAGGTCATTGATTTAAACACATCTTCATCAAAGTCAAAAGAGGGAATGCCCCTCTTTTTTTCATTAGCGAAACATATCAAAGCATTGTTTCTTTACATTATTTCAAGATTACAAACAAGTAATAAGATATGCTATAATATTGGTTGACATAACATGTACCATAATTATTATTATCTATACAGACAGAATGCATGAACGGTTCTCGTAATGCCTATTTTTGCTAATGTGCAAGATTATGCCAGAAGAATTACAGTTTTGTTACACTTGTTTACATAATGTTGACTCAAAAAAATACCGATGCTATAATTTTTTTGAGTTCAAGATTGTAAACAGTCTTATCTTGGACAGCTAAAAAGTCAGGTTATTAATCAGGAAGTAGGCGTAACCTGACCTACTATTAGAGTCTGCTTCCACAAAAAAACAAGGAGGATTAGAGCATGAGAAATCTCAAAAAGGTTTTTGCAGCGATCATTATAGTAACAATGGTTCTCTCAACTATGATGGTTTCTGTATTCGCTGACGAGGTCACTACACCAGAAGAAGATATTGTAACAGTCGAAAAGACTGCAGCAGAGATCTGTAAAGATCTTGGTGTTCTCAAAGGCGGATCAAATGGTGTTGACAGCCAGTATTTGGCTACAGCAACACAAAGAATCCAGGCAGCAATCATTTATCTTAGGATGTTAGGTCTTGAGGATGAGGCAAGAGCTTTTGAGGGTACAGACAACTTTAATGACGCTTCTTTAGTTGCCAATGTTCCCGGAGCTACAAACATTCTGGCTTATTTGAAAGCAAACCCGGATTTGGGTTGGGTTGGAGACGGAAAAATATTTAGCCCTATAGAACAGGTTTCAGCTCAGCATTTATACAAAGTAATGCTTACAATTCTGGGATATGAGCAGGGAGCAGACTTTGACTATAACGAAACCTTATATTTTGCAAAATTCATTGGAATGAACAAGATAGCTAATATTTCAAAGCTGACTAATGCAGATTTAGCTACAGCATTAGTTGAAGCATTGGGCACACCATTAAAGGGTGGCGGACCAAAAGATACTCTTGTATCCAAACTTGTCAATGAAGGTTTGATATCAGAAGAAGCAGCAGAAGATAACGGCTTCGAGGTAAATGTTAATAAGATTGTTTCAGTAGAAGCTCCTGCAGCTATAGAAGTTGTATTCGGAACTACTGACCTAGGCCTTCCTTCAACTGTTAAAGCTACTTTGACTGATGGTTCAGCTATGGATGCTGATGTAACTTGGGATATGACAGGCTATGATGCAAACAAAGCCGGAAAAGTAACAATCAAGGGTGCTGTAGAAGGCTTTGAAGCAGGTGTAACTGTTGATGTTGCTGTAAAAGCTTTTGTATTGGACATAGTAAGCATTGACGTTCCTAATGCAAGGCAAATGGTTGTTAACTACAATGGTACTGTTACAGGTGACGCTGTCAAGACTGCAGCTAACTACGTTATCAATGGTAATGCAGTAGCAGACGCCTCATTGTCAGTAGACGGAAAATCAGTAACTCTTACTACTGCAGCTGCTAACTTCATGAGCAACTATTCAACAAACAATAAGCTTGTTATAAGCAAAAACGTAGGTTTAAGCGCTGATAAGACAATAGAAAACCTTGCTGTTAGAGATACTGCAGTTCCTACAATGGTTTCAGCAGAAGCTACAGGACCTCGTACAATCAAGGTAACTTTCTCAGAACCAATTGACTCAGCAACTGCATCAGCAGATACAGCAATAGAAAGAGCAGCTTCATTCTCATTGGATGATGGGAAAATAGGTCTTAACTCAGCAAGTGCAAGCTTCAATACTACAGATACAGTTCTTACTCTTTCCACACTTGCTGATATGACAGAGGGTGCGCATACCATCAAGGTAACAGGAAGCAACCTTAAAGACGGAGCTGCATACCCGGTAGCAAGCAATACTTTAACCTTCAATTATGCTAAGGATACAAGCCCATTGACAGCTACAGTAACAAGTGCAACAGAAAATACTGTTAAAATCAAGTTCAACAAAGCAATAAAGGCTGGAACATTTGCAACAAATGCAAACGTTAAGCTCACACACACTTATAATACACCATTGAATGAAGTAACAGGTGCTGCTGTATCAACTACAGATGATCAGGAATTCACAGTTACTTTCGCAAAACCATTGCCTCCTGGAACTTCAACAGTATGGCTCTCCTATCCGGATGGAACTCTTGATGCCAACAAGATACAGGATGGATACGGAAATGTATTTGCAGCTGCTTCATTCCAGGTAACTGTAACTGCAGACGTTACAGCTCCTACAGTAACTGCAGAATTTACAGATGCAACACACATCAAGGTTACATTCTCAGAAGATGTTGATGTAACAGCCGGTACAAACGGAGCATTAAACACAGCTAACTATACACTCAAGAACGGTACTGATACAATTAGCATTATCGGTGCTGCAAGAGATGGCGGAACAAGCACAAAGATAATAAACCTTACTACAGGTACAATCAATGGTGGAACACTCACATTGACAGTTAAGAACATTAAAGACATAGCAGTTGCACAGAATCAGATAGTAGAAACTGCACTTACTATCGCTGCAACAGACAAGGTTACTCCGGATCTTGATGCAACACCGTTCGTTCAGATTTCAGCTACAAAGATCAGAGTTAACTTTACTGAAGCTATCGATGCTTCAACACTTACAGACAAGAATAACTACACTGTAAGCGGAAGTGCACTCGGAGCAAATGATACAGTTACAGCAATAAACGGCAACAAGAGTGCTGTAATCACATTTGAATCTGCACCTGCAACAGGATCAACAGTAGTTGTAGGAAGAGTGAAAGACGTTGCCGGCAACTGGTCAACATGGTTGTCAAAAACAGTTGGTACTACAAAATCCAGCTTTGATACAATCGCACAGTCAGCAGCAGAATTAATCGGAGCAAGCAAGATAAAGGTAACTGTTGATGACCAGTTGGCTACAACAGGAACTGTAGCAGATTATGTATACTCAATAGATGGCGGAGCTAATTGGTTCAATGTAACAGGTATAGCTTCCTTCACAGTTGATGCTGCTAACAACAAGACTTATATCGAATTGAATATTGGTTATGACGCAGCAAATGATACAGCACTTACAACTCCTATATTAGTTGCAACAACTGACGGAACAACAGCAGGAAATGCATCGGCAAATGTTAAGAACGGTCAGGATCAGACATTGAAGATTGCAGCAGCAACCTGCACAGACAAATATGCACCTAAGTACCTCTCAGTTGCAACAGGAGCTATTTCATCAGGAAGATTGAACACAGTAGTTCTTACCTTCTCAGAACACCTCTATCTTGCATCAGTACAAGATAGCGACTTTACAGTAGCAGGCTTCGAAGTATCCGGAATCGCAGTAGACAACAATGCAGACGGAAAAGCATATGTAACTGTAACATTGAAGGATAAGGATAACTCATCAACTGAAAAGCCAAAGGTTACTTTGACAGGCTCAGTTGAAGATGCAAACCGTAATGTACTTGCAGGTTCTGTAGAACAGACTTGCCCGTAATGATTAAAAATCAAAGTTAATATCAAATCAGGCATCCGAAAGGGTGCCTGTTTTTTGTCAAAACTTGAAATGAAAGTAGCGCCTGATATTTATTCAGAAATACAATTACCAGGTAAATACTATAGAGTTGACTATTGTAAATCGTGGGTTTATAATGAAATGATTAGTCTTGGCATTAAACCATATACCATTAGTTGTAAGAAATCATAATTCATTTTTCGGTAATATTAAATGCAACATTTCCAATACAAAACCTATGTATCTATCAACGTTAAAAGTAAATAGGAGGTTTTTATCATGAGGAGAAAGTTGGTTGCTTTTCTGATTACCGTAATCATGCTGTTGTCATTTGTTATTCCTCAAGCTTCTGTTGTTGCAGCAGATAACCCCAAAATAACGGTATTGTTCAGTAATGGGGGAATGCCGGTAAACAGCAATACAATTTATGCTAGATTTAAGGTTATTAATGACGGAGCCTCGGCATTAAATCTTGGAGATTTAAAACTAAGGTATTATTATCAAAAAGATGCTGATAAGCCGCAGAATTTCTGGTGTGATCACGCAGGGATGATGAATGGCTACAGGTACATGGATGTTACAAGTAAAGTAAAAGGTACTTTCATAGAGCTGCAGGGATCTAAGATAGACAACTGCCTGGAAATTTCATTTGAAAGTGATGCCGGAAGCATCCCGGCAGGGGGATCTATTGAGGTGCAGACGAGAGTCGCAAGAAATGATTGGACAAATTATGACCAGTCAAACGACTATTCATACATGCCGGCAGGATTTTATACCACAAATAATAAAATTGCAGCTTTTGCGGGCGCTGATCAGGTATACGGTATGCAGCCGCCTTTATATACTCATATTACTATTAGTGATGCTACGGTTCAGGCCAACATGATTAAACTTACAATCAATAGTGTACTAACTGACCCAGGTACACCGACAGACTATGTTTACAGCACAGACGGACAGACATGGTATAACATATCAACACTCACAATCTCGTATGATTATCTTCATGATAAGACTTTTCTGGAAATGAAAATAAGCTATAACACAGGTGATAGCGGATTCAAAACACCGGTTTATATTGCAACAACCGGCAGCGGTATCGTAGGAAATGCTTCGCCAAATGTGAGAAATATTTTTGGTCAGACATTGAAAATTGAACCGACCATTTGCAATGACAATCCTACAGAAAACGTTACGCCTGATAGCTTGAAAAGAATAGTTCTTACCTTCTCGGAACATATTTATCAACCTTCCGTATCCGATAGCGATTTTATGGTAGAAGGCTTTGAAGTTGCCAGTGTATCTGTAGATAACAATGCTGATGGGAAAGCATACGTAATAATAGAGTTAGAACATAAACATAACACATTTAACGAGAAGCCAAAGGTTACTTTGGTTGGATCAATTGAAGGCATGAATCGAAATGTACTTGCAGGCCCTGTAGAGCAGACTTACCAGTATTGATAAAAAATTTATAGAATACTATAGAAACAGGCATCCGCATTGGGTGTCTGTTTTTGCTTATGTAGGGAGAGTGTCAATAAGTTCTCTGAAGCAAAGCTTACATTTATGTTACGATATTGTAAAATGACTGTGTAAAGCCATTTACAATGTTGAATAATGGCATTAAAAATAGTATACTTGTAATGAGATAATCCTTATCAACAATGCATAAGAATTATTGATGAGGACTTTTTATTTATGATGGGAAAACCATAGCAGAAAGAGGGGTTAAACTAATGAGGAAATTTAAAAAGGTTTTGGCCGCCATTATGACTATTTTAATAATCAATTCCAGCATAATGGTTACGGTTTTTGCCGACACAAGTAAGTCTGCGGGCGAAATCTGTGCAAGTCTCGGTGTTTTAAAAGGCGGGACGAATGGAGTTGATGCTTCATACCTTGCAATACCTACTCAAAGAATACAGGCAGCAATCATTTATCTTAGAATGATGGGTTTAGAAGATGAGGCAAAGGCCTATAATGGTACTGACAATTTTGAAGATGCTTCTCTCGTATCTAATATTTCGGGTGCAACAAACATTCTGGCCTATTTGAAAGCAAATCCAAAGCTAGGTTGGGTTGGAGACGGGAAAAAGTTCAGTCCTTTGGAAGAAGTTTCTGCTCAACAGTTCTACAAAGTAATGCTTACTGTCCTTGGGTATTCTCAAGGCCAGGATTTTAGTTATAGTGAGACTTTGCCATTTGCAAAGTTTTTAGGAATGGGTTCAATTTCAAAGGTAGCCAAGCTAAACAATGGGGATATGGCAACAGCCCTGGTTGAGACATTGGGCACCAAAATGAAGAACGGCGGTGCAAATGACACTCTTATAGCCAAGCTTGTCAAGAACGGTAGGATAACAGAAAGCAGTGCTGTGGCAAACGGTTTTAAAATAATCACAGCCACGATAGTATCTGTTCAAGCTCCCGCGGACAAAACAGTTGACGCCGGAACAACAAACCTAAACCTGCCCCAGACTGTAAAGGCAACCATGTCGGACGGAAAAACAACCGATGCCGCTGTAACATGGGATACAAGCAAATATGATTCCAACAAGGCAGGGGATTACGCAATTACCGGAAAAGTTACCGGATATGATCCGGGTGTCAGTGTAAAAATTACTGTAAAGGCTTTGGTATTTAATGTTAATAATGTAACTCCAAAGAACCTGAGACAGATTGTTGTTGATTTTAATAATGCCGTATCAAGCACAGATGAAGCAACAAAGCTTACCAACTATACAATAAACGGGGTAAACCCTGTTGATGCAGCATTATCAACTGATAAAAAGAGTGTAACGCTTACTACAGGTTCCGCTAACTTTATGACCAATTATTCTACTAATAATAAGCTTGTCATAAACAAAGCATTAGGCTTTAGTGCAGACCAAACAATAGAAAATATTTCTGTCAAGGATATCGATGTTCCAAAGGTTGTTTCGGTCGTTGCAAATGGTCCGCTCAATCTTACTGTGAATTTCTCAGAGCCTTTGGATGACAGGGTTACAAACTATTTTACAGCAAGTTCACTGGTTATAGATGATAATAAAGTCGGATTGGACAGTGTAAATACTACATATTCAAAAGATTCAACAGCTGTATATCTTAAACTTGCAGTACCGATAGTAGCGGGGGCGCATACTCTTAAGATCAAGTCTCCGGCGGAAGGCGGTTTTATCAAGGATTCTGCAGGATATAATGTTGCGCCTGATACTATTTCTTTCAACTTTGTTCAGGACACATCTGCTTTAACGGCAGTTGTAACAGAATCCAAGGAAAGAACAGTGAAGATTAAGTTCAATAAGCCTCTGAAGCAATATTCATTTGCCGGCAATACTGCGGTTTTGCTATCCCATACTTATCAGGGACTTAATCAGGTAAATGGTGCTGCAGTTACCAGCGATAGTCTTAATCAGGAGTTTACGATTACATTCCTTAATCCGCTGCCTCCCGGAACCTGCAAGGTTTGGCTGGATTACGCAGACAACACCGATAACTCTAAAAAGCTCCAAGATAACTATGGAAACATATTTGCTCCAACATCATTTGAAGTTACAATTGTTGCCGATTTGACGAAACCAACGGCAACAGCTGAATTCATGAACGCAAAACAAATAAAAGTTACTTTTTCGAAATCTGTTAATATGATATTCAATGATCCCGGAAGTGCAATTAATTACAGTAACTATATTCTTAAGGATTCAACAGGTACTACTATTCCGTGGATGGGAGGAACTCCCAACATAGTCAGTGCAAATACTGTATTTTTATTAAACACAAATGTTGAAATGAACGGTGGAACGTTGTCTCTTTCGATCAAAAATGTAAAAGACACGACTATGGCGCAAAATAAGATTGATGATGTTACACTTACGATTAATGCAAAGGATCTGGTTGCTCCTACCTTGGATGCTTCGGCACCTCTGGCAAAGATATCGGATAAAGTCATCAGAGTCAACTTCAGTGAAACTATGGACCCGGCATCAATATCGGATAGGGGTATATACAGGATAGGTCCTGATGTAAATCATCAACAGGTTCTTAAGGATGTCGATACTGTAACCTTAGCAAATAATAATAAAAGCGCAGTTATCACATTCGGTACAGCTCCTGCAGGAAATGATCACTTGTTTATCGGGGCGGTTAAAGATGCAGCCGGAAATACTTCGCCCTGGCTCTCATATGACGCAGGCTCAATAGGGTATAATAATGCAGACATTATACCTTCAGCGGTAGAAGTAATAGCAGGCGACAGAATCAGAATAACAATAAACGATCAGATATCCAATCCGGGAACAATAAACGACTATGTTTATAAAATCGGTTCTGGTACATGGGTCAATATAGGAGGGATTGTTTCAGTAAATCTTGATCCTGCAAACAACAAAACTTATATTGAACTTGCACTGGTATCAGACATAGGAACAAACACCGGACTTGTAACACCCTTATACCTTGCAACAACTGATGGTATGATGATCGGGAATGCTGCTGCAAATGCGAAGAATGCACTTGGGCAAAGGGTGAAGATTTCTGCAATGACTGTATGCACAGACAAGTATCCTCCGAAATTTGTGTCGGCAGCAGTTGGCTATATTACTGAGGGTAAATTGAAGTCTGTAGTATTGACATTCTCAGAGAATTTGTATGTGCCCTCTGTACAGGATTCCGATTTTACGGTGGACGGCTTTGAAATTGATTCCGTCTCTGTCAACAACTACCTGGTAACTATCACACTTAAGGATAAAAACAATTCGTCAGGTGAAAAACCAAAGGTAACACTAATCGGACAGGTAGAAGATATGCCACGAAATATCCTCAACGGTCCTGTAACTCAGACCTGTCCATAAAATCGCAGCATTCATTCAAGGGGCTGTCTCAAAATCAGATAAAATCTGATTAGGGACAGTCCCTTTTCTCTAGCCATTAATATTCAAACAGCAAAACTAAGCAAAAGTACTGTAAAAGCAGTTCTTAACAAGATTTTAGGCAC
>JAEXSP010000043.1 GCA_023453795.1 Bacillota bacterium | reverse complement strand
GTCTTTGTGTAGTAATATTTTGTTCACAACTATATTCTACCACATTTGGTGCATCTTAGGGTGCACTTCTTGCGTTTTTTCGACGAAAAAAGAGCTGCCTCAAAGTTTATTTTGAGACAGCCCCTTATAATTGTGATGAACTAGTAATAAATATTAGAAAATAAAGGAGAGAAGGTAAATGAAACATAAACACAATCGCATGATACCTGTCATCGCCGCCATTGTAATCCAATTATGTCTGGGAACAGCATATATTTGGAGTGTCTTTCAAGCTGGGATCGCTCAAAGTTTATTCGCTGGCAATAATGCAAACGCAGCACTCACATTTTCAATTTTATTGGCGGTTTTAGGTATTGGCAGCACTATAGGCGGAAAAATGCAAGATAAAATCGGATCCCGGTTAACGGTAATCATCGGAGGTTTGGTTTTAGCATTTGGCTTTTTCTTCGCATCTTTCACCACAACATCAGCTCCTTGGGTTCTTTGGATTACATACGGCGTTTTAGGCGGTTTGGGAATGGGATTTATTTATTCCACTACCATTGCATGTGCTCAAAAATGGTATCCTGATAAGAGAGGACTTATCACTGGTGTTATTGTATCTGCACTTGGTTTTGGCGGAGTCCTCTTCACACCGTTAGTTGAGTGGATCATTGACAACTTTGGAAATGGAATTGCCGGGCAAGGAGAATTGATATCCTTTAAAATACTTGCTATTATTTTTGCTGTGGTATGTACTGTTTGTGGTTGGTTTATTCAAAATCCACCTGCGGATTATGTACCAGCGGGTTGGATACCTAAAGATGCAAACTCCAGAGCTGCGGCTTTGATGCCATCACAGGCTTTGAAAACACCTCAGTTATATTTACTGGCATTTTCTTTGATGCTCGCATGTATGGGGGGGCTGATGATGATTGGTTTCGCAAAACCTATTGCCGTGGCGCGTGGCCTGGAGGAAACCGCAACAGTAGGGGTGCTTGCGATTACTTTATTCAATTCGCTTGGCAGGCTTTTCTGGGGGGGTGTATCTGATAAGCTTGGACGTAAGAAAACGATTGTTTTACTACTTGCTTTAACCACGATACTATCACTTTGTGTAAATATAGCTGCAGGATATATGATCTATGTATTAATTGCTTGTATTGGTTTTGCTTATGGCGGTTTTTTAAGCACATTTCCTGCCTTTACTGCGGATCTGTTTGGTGCAAAATATAATGCAACAAACTATGGAATTGTTTTAGTTGGCTTTGGAATTGGTGCTGTAGTATCATCTTATATTGCCGGATATTACAAAAATATTGCTTCAACTGATATAAATCTCATGTTCCCAGCTTTCATAATAGCATCAGCTGCCGCTTTAGTCGCAATTATATCAATATTAATGATCAAACCTATAAGAAACTAAAGAAAGAACTAAGGGGTGTTTGTCTTAAACAAAGAATAATCTTTATCTTTGTAGAGTGGCTTGAAATCTGTGTCATGCATTAGATAAGTTTCTATAAGGCTGCCTTTCTGGACCAGAAGGTGAGTAAATCTATACTTTTTTACAAAATCCCTATAATGGAACTTTCCGGAGAGTAGATCCACATAATCCTTCATGATGTCTTCCTTCCGGTTAATGGACTTGAAAAACACTTCAGCGCGGGGATCAATAAACGTTCTTATACCCTCAAATTCCAGATAGGCACCTGAATTGAAATCATTAAATAATCTTATTTTATTGATGTCCAGGTTGGCTTTCATGTATTTAACAGCCCCTTCCGGGACGTAATCGCTGCTTATGTCTGATGAACTGAATGATATTTTCATCCCTGTCATAAGGCAAAGCATAGTTACAATCAAAACAGTTTTTGTTAACTTTGATTTGTTTGTTTCTTTGGCTTCAGTAACGGAAGGAAGCCTGAAAGCCCTATAATTGTAAGCTAACAGAGGATAGGACAGCCCAATGAAAAGCAGCAGGTTCCGGACAGATGACAGGCCAAGATAAGCTGTTCCCAATGTTATTAAAGCATACCTTAGTTTTATGCCGCCTTTTTTGTTTATCATATAAAGGGCTAGGAGAAGTGCATATATAACAAAAATGATTATCCCCAAACCGGTCTTGAAATCAGGGCTTTTGACCTCCTGAATGAGGTTAAGGCTTGTGTTTCCGTAGGATTTGAACAAATAGGTCATGGCTTCAAAGCCATACGGATTAATAAACCCTGCTGCAAAGGAAATCAAAGTAATAATAAGCAAAAAACTTTTCGGATATCCCTGTCCCCTTATAAAGAATAAATTTATCTTAAATCCGTCTATAAAGTAGGGTATCAGCAGAATGAAAAAGAAGATCCATAATGCCGAATGCAGATTTATCAGCAGAAGGGACAATAAGGGCAGGAACAGCAATGGCTTTTTATTGCCGTTTTTTATATAGTTCTCAAGTAATAGGATTTCAGCTAATAATATCAATAAAGACAATGTTTGGGGGCGCAAAACCATAAAAATGCTTAGAAACAGGCAGGAGAACAAGGAAACAGTAAAAGCTGCCGGTTTGTTGCCATCAGAAATATTTCTTGATAGCAGATATATAAGTAAGCCTATTCCATAAAAATTGATTATTGCAAAGATATAAAGAGAAAACAGTCCCAGGTTTGAATACAGAATATAATAGATTGCTGCAGTAAGCCATTGCTCAACAACAAAATGGAGGTTTGCATGGATTGTAAAGGGCTCTACATGTGGAAACCCATTATGAAGTATGTATTTTCCCGTATTTAGAAGCGTATAAGTGTCATTGTCGAAAAGAGGCCTGATCAGCGAAAAGAAGGGCAGCAGAGCCAAAAATAGAATTATCAGCTTTTTGTTCAACGTATCCAAAGTCTTGTCTTTAAGCATAATTTTTCCCAATCCTGATAATATTTAATTTAATTTATCTGATTTTATGGTATTATAAAAACTATAAGTTTACAATAATTAATTATCCTTATTGAAACTGATTCGTAAGGCCTATAAATATTTTAAAGGGAGAAATGGAATGGCTAATCCAAACAATTCTACAACGACCTGCTGTGAGTGCGGTGCAAGTATTCCTGTGAATCCGGGATACACCACATGGTGCGATAAATGCGGCTGGAACCTGAATCCATATGGTGAAGAAAGCAATAAAGACCTATCATTCAGAATTTATAGATACCTTGGTAAAAAGTTCAGTAAAAAGCTGTTGGATTCCCTTCTTAAAAAAGATCTGAAAGAAAAATACAGTACACCCGCAAGACCATTGGCTTATGCACTCGTTGGCTTTATATACCTTACTAATCTTATTTTGTTTCTTACTCTTGTTATCGCCGGAATTTTTTTGTTTCTTAGGGGAACGGTATTCATTAAAGATATCGTTGAAGCGGTATTTGTCATATTAGGACTGCTCTGCCTTATAATGGCTTACGTGATAATACCAAAATATAAAAAATATGAGAATTATCCTGTCAAAAGAGATGAGTATCCTAATCTCTATAAACTTCTTGACAAGATTGCAGACAATATGGGAACAAAACATATTGACAGAATCTGTATTGACGAATCATTTAACGCATCCTATTACCAGACTTTTATTAAGGGTGAAAGAATAATTACAATAGGGCTTCCGTTATTCTACATCTTAAGTAATGATGAGAGAGTAGCTTTACTTTCCCACGAAGTTGCACATGGAGCCAACTCCGACATAACAAGAGGAAGATTTGTAGGAGGCGCTTATAGACTGCTTATTAATTGGCAAAAAATTTTAGGTCCTTCTAATAAAATTGCTGAAGTCGGTTTTATTGCAATATTCTATCCTGTTCTTATGATAATGTTTCCACTAAGATGGCTCCTATGGAAATATGTGGAGGGAATATGGTTTTTGCTTGCAGCCTTAATATGGAGAGACAACCAACGGGCTGAATACTTGGCTGACTTTTTGGCATCCAAAGCTGCTGGGACAGAAGCTATGATAACACTACATAAAAAAATTCATTTTGGTGATTCCTTCTGGTCAATCATGTCAGATCTTACTCGATACGGTTACTCAAAAGATCTGATTGCAGACTTTAAAAACAGGCTCAGCTCTATTCCGGAAAGGGAACTGCAAAGAGTAGAAAGGCTGGATACTGAGTTGTTAAGTTCCATAGATGCATCACATCCTCCTACGGTTTACAGGATCCGGTTGATGCGTGAATATTTCAACAATAAGACTGTTAAGTTAGACGATATGGAGATGAAAGAGATTGAAGAGGAATTAAAAACATTAAGATCAGAAATAAACTTCAAGCTGTCAAGTATATGCAGAAGTTATCAAGGTTAAGTGCCGATTTTAAATAATTTTAAAACATAGTATGTAAGAACATTTTCGCAGCATTATGCATATTATGTAATAAGATTTTTGCACTCTAATCTTCCAAATCCTCCGGGGAGCCTGTCTGGGCTCTCTTGTTTTGATTTACGGAGCAATTCTTGAGGATACAAACGCAAAAATACTTTAATTTTATTTCCCATGAGTATATAATATTTATGATTCAATATAGGAATAATAATACAATTTTTGTGAGGGAATTTCATTATTACGGGGGAAACATCTATGGATCAGGTATCTTTTAATTCTCATCATAGCGCATTTGGTACATATTCGAGTTTCGTTCTGGGCAGGGCCGGAAAGGGCGGCGGATTTATACTTAACGATGTAAGATCGCCTGAAAACAGCGTTTATATCGGATACATCCGGGAAAAACAAGAACTAATGCTTCTCCCTTTTGTTGTTGATAAAAAATTTGACAGGAATGCAGTCTTCGGTCTTAGTAGAGATGAAGAGGCGAAGGCAGACAATCCTTTAATAAAATTCTTTTCGGAAAAGGATATTACAAGAGATCTCAGGTGGGCAACCGATTTATGGAAGGCCGGGGACATTGAATTCAAGCTTATTACTCCATTTGGAGAGGTACCGGATCCAATGGACAAAAAGAATAATAGTAATCTCAAATTATCTCTTATTCCGGCAATTTTTGCACAACTGACACTCGATAATTCTAATTCCGATACCAATGCCAAGATCGTTTTTGGAATGAACGGAATGGGAAGACTTGTTTCTGATGAAGTCCCCAAAATGCTTGGAGGGGCTCTGGACAGGCGCATGGCATTTGCATGCCAGAGGGAGGAAGGAATTGAAGAAAGCATTGGATGGAACCTGACTGATCAAATTGCAGCAGAGAAAACCGAGAAGAACAGGTTAGGTGATGAAGTCATACTGACCATGGAAGTTCCGGCGCACACAAAAAGAACGTTCACTTTTACGCTTGCAGTGTTTCAGGATGGACTTATTACAAGCGGAATAGATTCGAGATATGCATATACACTTCATTATAAAAACATAGAAGATGTTCTTGATTTTGCGCTCAGCAATAAGGATTACTACTTAAAACTTGCGGCTAAAAGGGATAATGAGCTGCTTGATAGCAGATTGAATGAACATAGAAGATTTCTTGTTTCCCAAGCAACCCGCAGTTACCTGGCAAACACTCAACTGATGATTGACGGCAGTTCCTGTCCTTTATGGATTGTCAATGAGGGAGAGTACAGAATGATCAATACCCTTGATCTGACAATAGATCACATTTTTTGGGAAATGAAGTATCATCCATGGACAGTAAAAAATACGCTTGAATTATTTGCAGACAGGTATTCATATTATGAAAAAAACAGAGATGTCAATGGAGGCGTTTACCCCGGCGGAATATCATTCACACATGACATGGGTCAGGCTAATATGTTTTCCAGGCCCGGCAGTTCAGCGTATGAAAGAGAGAATACAGCCGGTTGCTTCAGCTTCATGACATATGAGGAGCTTCTTAATTGGATTTTAACTTCAGCAGTATATATATATAAAAGCGGCGACTTTGAATGGATGGCAAAATACAGGAAAACATTTTCCGAGTGCTTTGAATCAATAGCTGCAAGGGATCTTAACAATGACGGCATAATGGATTCGGATAGTATACGCTGTGGAAAGGGTTATGAAATAACGACTTACGACAGTTTGGATGAAAGCTTGGGTCAAGCGCGAAACAACCTTTATATAGCTGTAAAGACATGGGCTGCATTGGTTTGCCTCGAAAACTGCTTTGCCAAACTCAAAATGGCAGAATACTGGCAGAAAGCTCAGGATAGGGCTATTCTTATTGCTGAAAGCTTACACAGCCGCTTTGATGAAGCAGAAAGCTATATCCCTGCTGTATTTGAAAACAATAACAATTCAAGGATAATACCTGCTATAGAAGGACTTGTTTATCCATACATTATAAATGACTACAATGCTGTCAGCATGGAAGGCAGGTATGGAAAGCTTTTGAAGACTCTTAAAAGTCACCTCGGGGGTGTTCTTAAGCCGGGTATATGCATTGATAGCGTTTCAGGCGGTTGGAAGCTGTCCTCTACAAGCAGGAATACCTGGATGAGTAAGATCTTCTTAAATCAGTTTATATCGGAAAATATCCTTCAAATACATATGGATCTTGAGTCTGAAAAGTGGGATGAAGTACATGCTAAATGGCAGGCAGGCTGTGGTGAGGCATGTGCTGTAGATCAGGTGGACAGTGAAGACGGAAAAGATCTGGGAAGCAGGTTGTACCCTCGTCTGGTAACAAGTATTTTATGGATGGAAAATAAATTCTAAAGAATAGAAAAATCCCGTGAATCCATTGATGGGGCGGAAATCACGGGAATATAGGGGAGTAAATTCAGTTTTACTAGTCAAATATAGCATAATATCTGCAAACATGGAACAATTTACTAATATAAGGCATTAAACGACAAAAAAATAGCTGCAATGCAACAATATGCTTACATGCATCGCAGAAGAGTAATTAAGTAAACAGATGGTTGCGGTGATGCTTTTTATGCAAACTTGACTGTTTCGTCAAAAGCTGATAATGTTATTGTTATAGGATGCACTTGCATAAGATATGAAACAAATGTATTCATTTAGAAAACAGAAACGTGCAATGTTAAAATAGAAGCCTTAATTAACATGGCTTTAAGAATATCGGAGTTGATGAAGCTTGAATTCCAAGATTAAGGATGAATTGACCGATAAGCTTTTTGAGGCTATTCTGCTTTTAAGAGACAGCAATGAATGCTATAATTTTTTTGAAGATATCTGCACTGTTTCTGAAATCAAGGCTTTGGCTCAAAGGCTTGAGGTTGCAAAAATGCTGAAGGAAAAGAAAACTTACACTGATATAAGCGAAAAAACAGGTGCAAGTACTGCTACTATAAGCAGGGTGAACCGATGTCTTATATATGGGGCAGATGGGTACAATATGATCCTTGAACGGCTGCAAAAGCCTGAAGATTAGTTGCGTTTGCTGAATATCAGCAAGGTTATATAGAAAGGGTACCATGTTTAAGAAGCTGTTTATAAGTCTTTTAATTTTATCGGCGGTTACTTCGGAGGGTATTTGTGCTCTTCCGGCAAACTATGCAGCTTTTTGCATCGGTTCTGCCAATGAAGTAAGCATACTCGCAGAATTGAATGCATCTGCATGCAGAGAGCAGTCCGATTCAAACGGGCGGGCTTTATTAGGTAACGCTTCTTCAAGCAATGCTTTTATACTAACTCATAATACAAAAGAAAAGCTTAAATACAATAATTCCTGTCTGATTTACTATGAGACAGCAGGTAATGAATACTTGCTGCATTCTTCAGATTTAGCCGGACTTCAGCCTGAAATTTGGACTGAAAACGTCATGTCTTTTTCCAATTCGGGATTGTCTCCTCCGGTTGGCAGCAATAATATATTATAATTTGGCAGTTGCGGTATAGTAGCCTATGATTAACCATACCCCATTTTCAGGGAGGGTAATATATGTCATATGCACTGGCTGTTATTATGGGACTTGTTGTTGGAATGCTGGCAAAAGGCAAATTGTCAAACTTATTCAATATAAGGCTTAATAAGGTTTGGCTGATTTTAAGCGCATTCTGTATAACTGCGGCTGTTCAAATTGCAAGCAGGGAAATAAGGTTCAATACAGTTGTAACGATGGCATTTCAAGTTGTTATGCTGTTGCTGCTGGCAGCTGGCTTTTGGTTCAATAGGAACCGTTTGGGAGTATGCATTATAGCAGTTGGATATTTTTTAAACTTTTTGGTTATTATGCTAAATGGAGGTAAAATGCCTGTCAGCATAGAGGTTATTAAAAAGTCGGGTTTAATACAGAGTTTGGATGATATTGATATAAAACACAATATTTTTAGCAATGCAGACAAGATAAAGCTGCCTTTTCTGGCAGACATAATCCACCCTCCGTATTTTCTGAGCTACGGGATGGATATCATCAGCGTTGGGGATATTGTCATTGCTTTAGGATTATTCGTACTGACAGTGGAATTGGTTATAGGAAAAAAGATTGGAGGCTTAAATATATGGGAGTTGTTAAAATAATTGAAAAGATAATAGGAAGCTACAGTGACAGGGAATTAAAAAGAATTATGCCCATAGTGGAGGAGATAGAAGAACTTGAATCTAGCATGCAGGCATTGAGTGATGCTGAACTTAAGGCTAAGACTCCGGAATTGAAAAAAAGGCTTGAGGAAGGCGAGACAGTCAATGATATTCTGCCGGAAGCTTTTGCTGTAATGAGAGAGGCTTCAAAACGTGTTTTAGGAATGAGACATTTTACGGTACAGCTCATTGGAGGTATCGTACTCCATCAGGGAAGAATTTCAGAGATGAAAACAGGTGAAGGTAAAACCTTGGTTGCAACCTTGCCTGTGTATTTGAATGCGCTTGAAGGCAAGGGCGTTCATGTCGTGACGGTGAATGATTACTTGGCACGCCGTGACAGTGAATGGATGGGCAAGGTGTATTCCTTCCTTGGACTGTCTGTCGGACTGATAGTGCATGACATGGATAACGAAGAGAGAAGAGAAGCATACAATTGCGATATTACCTACGGGACGAATAATGAACTGGGTTTTGACTATCTCAGGGACAATATGGTCATCTATAAAGAGGAAAAGGTTCAGAGAGATCTGCATTATGCCATAGTCGACGAAGTTGACAGTATCCTTGTTGATGAAGCCAGAACTCCTCTTATAATATCAGGTGCCGGGGACAAGTCTACCGACATGTACAAGAGGGCAAATTCTTTTGTCGGCAAGCTGAAGGTCAAAGTATTTACACAAACCGATGATAAGCAGCACCATGATGAAGTAGAGGAAGATTATATTGTTGATGAAAAGGCGCATACAGCCGTTTTGACAGCTATCGGCGTAAAGAAGGCCGAACAGTTTTTTGGAATCGGCAACCTTTCGGATCCTGACAATATGACTATTCTGCATCATGTAAACCAGGCACTCAAGGCTCATGGTTTGATGAAAAGAGATAAGGATTATGTAATAAAAGACGGAGAAATAATCATAGTTGATGAATTCACCGGACGTATGATGTTTGGACGCAGATACAGCGACGGACTTCATCAGGCTATTGAGGCAAAAGAGGGAGTGAAGGTTGAGAGAGAAAGTAAAACCCTTGCCACCATTACATTCCAGAACTACTTCAGGATGTATAAAAAGCTTGCAGGTATGACAGGTACAGCACAAACAGAAGAACAGGAATTTCAGACAATTTATAAGCTGGATGTTATCGTTATCCCGACAAATATGCCAATGGTAAGGCAGGATAAGCCTGACAGCGTATATAAAAATGAAGTTGGAAAGTTTAGAGCAATAATAAATGAAATAGCAGAATGCAATAAGAGAGGACAACCGGTACTCGTCGGTACGATCTCAATTGAAAAGTCAGAGCTTTTAAGTTCAATGCTTAAAAGGAAGGGTGTGCCGCATCAGGTTCTGAATGCCAAGTTCCATGACAAGGAAGCTGAGATAATTGCTCAGGCAGGCAAGCTTGGAGCAGTTACGATCGCTACAAACATGGCTGGCCGTGGTACTGACATTATGCTGGGCGGTAATCCTGAATATATGGCTAAACAGGAAATGAGGAAGCAGGGGTATCCGGAGGAGCTTATTAGCCAGTCCACAGGATTTAACGAGACTGACGATGAATTAATTATAGAGGCAAGAAATAAATTCCGCCAGCTGCAGGATGGGTTTAAAAAGATAACAAATGCAGAGCGCGACAAGGTAACTGAATTAGGCGGACTTTATATAATGGGTACCGAAAGGCATGAATCAAGACGTATAGACAATCAGCTGCGCGGACGTGCAGGGCGTCAGGGGGACCCTGGTATTTCAAGGTTTTACATCTCGCTCGAGGATGACCTGATGAGGCTTTTCGGATCGGATAGGCTTACAGGTATTGTTAATGCATTGAAGCTGGAGGAAGATCAGCCGATAGAACACAGAATGCTTTCCAATGCTATAGAAAGTGCACAGAGAAGAGTAGAAGGAAAGAACTTTTCGATACGTAAAAATGTGCTCCAGTTTGACGATGTCATGAATAAGCAGAGAGAAATCATTTATGCTCAGAGAAGTCAGGTTCTTAACGGTGAAAACTTAAAGGATTCGTTTATAAAAATGATTGAGGGCTTGACAGACAGCATTACTGCCATGTTCTGTCATGAGAGCCCGCATCCTGATTTCTGGGATTGGGACGGAATGATCAGCTACGCTGAAGGAATCTTTCTTCCGAAGGGTGCTTTGGATGAGGCACGAGAGGATCCTACTATTGATAAGGAAGATCTAAAAGAAATAATTCTTGAGCATGCCAACAAAGCATATGATGCGAAGGAAAATGAATTTGGCTCCGAGCTTATGCGTGAGGTTGAAAGGGTGGTCTTGCTCAGGGTTGTTGACCAGAAATGGATGGATCATATAGATGCCATGGAACAGCTTAAGCACGGGGTATACCTGAGGGCTTACGGACAGCGCGATCCTGTAATTGAATACAAGTTTGAAGGTTTTGAGATGTTCGAGGAAATGATCAAGAACATACAGGAGGACTCAATAAGAATGATCATGAACACTCATATCGACCGTGAAAATGCTCCTCAACGTGAAAAGGTAGCGGAGCCTGTTGTTGCAAGCCATGGCGAAGAAGCTAAAAAGCCAGTAGTGAAAAGCGACAAGGTAGGCCGAAATGATGCTTGTCCGTGCGGCAGCGGCAAGAAGTATAAGAAGTGCTGCGGAGCAAACACATAATACCGGTTGACAATTTATATGAAATGTAGGGCGGACCCATGTGGCCGCCCTTTTAAGATGTTAATTGTGAAAGGTGACTGGAATGAATTACGAAGAAGCGTTGGAATACATTCATGGTACTTATAAATTCGGAATAAAGCTTGGGCTTGACAATATAAGTAAACTGCTCGGGCTTATGGGAAATCCTCAGGACAAGCTTAAGTATGTGCACGTCGCGGGCACAAACGGAAAAGGCTCCACTGTTGCATATATAAGCAGCATACTGATAGATGCCGGTTATAAAGTTGGTATATACACATCTCCCTACATTGAACGGTTTACAGAGAGAATCAAAATAAACGGGGTTGAAATATCAGAGGAAGATTTAGCGAGAATAACGGAATTCGTCAAGAGCAAGGTTGATATAATGCTTCAAAACGGTAATAATCATCCTACTGAATTCGAGGTTGTAACTGCAGTTGCATTTCAATATTATTACGAAATGGGCTGCGATGTTGTTGTTTTGGAAGTAGGCTTGGGGGGAAGGTTCGATTCAACAAATGTAATCAAGACACCTCTTTTATCGGTTATAGCTACGATCAATTACGATCATATGGATAAGCTGGGAGATACTCTTGAAAAAATTGCATTCGAGAAGGCCGGAATCATCAAGGATGAAGGCGATGTTCTTTTCTATCCATGTACTGAAGGAGTTGAAAGAGTTTTTTTGGACAAATGTGAGTTAACACGGTCAAAGCATTACTCATTCAGAATCGGTGATATTTCAACAGAGAGCTTCGGAATAGATGGGCAAGAGTTCAGTTTTGAGAATTATAAGGGCTTGAAAATAAAGCTCCTTGGAAAACATCAGATATATAATGCGGCACTGGCGGTTAAGGCATGTGAGATCCTTTCATCCAAGGGGCTTGGAATAAGCGAAAAAAATATAAGAAGTGGGCTTGAAAACGCGCGCTGGCCCGGAAGGCTCGAGGTAATACATAAGAAGCCTGTTGTAATAATAGACGGGGCTCATAACCCTGAAGCGGCAAGTGCGCTGGTTGAAGCTTTAAAGGTATATTTCCCGGAAAAAAAGATAAACTTCATTTTTGGCGTTTTAAAGGATAAGGACTATCAAAGAATGATTGAGATTGTTGCGCCTTTGGCAGATAGATTCATTACTGTAACGCCTCCAAGCGAAAGGGCCCTTCCGGCTATTGAACTGGTAAAATTTATTGAGCCCTATTGTAATAATGTATTTTTTAGTGATAAAATTAAAGAAGCAGTAAAGACATGTTTACAAAATGCATTAAAAGATGATGTCATTTGTGTTTTTGGATCGCTCACATTTATCGGTGAAATAAGAAAAAGCTTTGTTCAGAATTGATGTATTCCGGAATATTTATAGGTGTATCAGTGAAATTATTAAAGCTAACGGAGCAATGACGTTGCGGAGGTGTTTGTTTGATGAATCTCAGACAGGAGTTATCCAACTATTCGGCAATAAATCTGGAAAATAATACAGAAGCTCAGGTTCCTGAGAATGTCAGAAACTCTGCACTGCTATATAACAAGGCCCTTGAGAGCATTAAAAACGGTAATGAGGATATGGCTGTAATAGAGCTTAAGAAGGCCATTTCGGAGAACCCTGATTTTCCTGAAGCCATGAACCTTCTTGGCCTTTGCTACATGTATATGAAGGATTTGGCAAAGGCTTCGGCAATTTTTGAGCAGGTAACGTCAAAGGAGAATAATGGCGTTAAGGCTGAGAAATATTTAAGTGCCTTGAATTCAAATGATCAGACCACAGCTTCGCCGGTAAAGAGGAAAAGCGCAGCTAAAACTAATGAATCAGAAAAACCATTATTTAAAGACATAATCAATATACGAAAAAGTGGGAAGAAGGACATTTTTAAATATGTTGCAGGCTTTGCTGCCGGAATTCTGATATTATTTATCATACAGTCACTGTTTATTTCAAACGGGCAAGGTTCAACGACTGTCTCAACGGATCCAGATTCTACACTTGTTAAACAGACTGACAATAATAAGTATAACAGCCTTAAAAAGGACTATGATAAGTTGAAAACAGACCTCCAGGCTGCTAACAATGAAATCAGCTACTACCGGAATATCAGTAAGCTTAGCGATGTAAAAGATCTGCTGTCTCAAAGAAAATATGAGGAAGCGGCGGATTTGCTTGTACTTCTTAAATCAGCTGAGTTTAAAAATGCAGACAAACAAAAATACGATGAACTGAATGCTGAAGTAATGCCAAACGCCTTGAGGGTTGTTACGGGAGACGGAAGAAAGCTGTTCTCTTCGGGAAAATTTCAGGAAGCCATACAAAAGCTGAACAAGGCCATACTCTATGATGATAAATGGGAAAGTAACGATAGGGTATATTACTATATCGGAAAGAGCTACTACGGGTTAAAAGATACAAAGAATGCGCTTGATGCATTTAATAAGGTTTTAGCCAACTATCCGAACAGCATATATGTCGCTTACTCGAAAAACTACTTAAATCAATTGGCTCAGAATCAATAAACGGAAACTGATACCGGAGCACTTCTTATGTGAAGTGCTTTTGTTTTTCTCTTTTAATATTAATACTCTTTTAACTCTTGAAAATTATCATAAAATATGTTAACATTACACAATAGAAACACAAGTGTACGCAATCGAAGGACACGGAGGTGTGTATGAAAAAAAAATCAACATATTTTCTTGTTGATGCATCTGTGCTTCCCGAAGTATTTGCCAAAGTGATTGAAGTGAAAAAGATACTTAGCAAGGGAGTGACTCGTGCGGTCAACGAGGCGGTAAAAGAAGCCGGAATAAGCCGGAGCGCTTATTACAAATACAGGGATTATGTATTTCCCTTTTATGAAACCTCAAGGGGACGTGTAATTACACTTTTTTTTGTGGTTGAGGATTTTTCCGGGATTCTTTCAGGAATAATAAATCAAATAGCGCTTTCAAAGGCCAATATTCTTACAATCAATCAAAATATACCTATAAATGGCCTGGCTGATATAACAATATCGATAGAAACAGATGAGATGAACAAGGACATAAATGAACTAATGGAAGAAATAAGCAAAATTGAAGGGGTAAGAAGGCAAGAAATTCTTGCAAGAGAATAAGGGGAGGCAATAGTATGATTAATGTTGCTGTTCTGGGCTACGGGGTCGTAGGCTCGGGGGTAGTGGAAGTAATTAATAAGAACAGCTCGAGCATAAGCTTAAGAGCGGGGGATGAAATAAGAGTAAAAAAAATCCTTGATATACGTGATTTTCAGGATGATCCATTCGGGCATTTGCTCACAAAGAATGCGGATGATGTATTCAATGACGATTCTATAAGCATAGTCGTGGAGACAATCGGCGGAGCCAGAATTGCCTATGAGTTTACCAAAAGGGCCTTAGCAGCGAGGAAGCATGTTGTTACCTCGAATAAGGAGCTTGTTGCTACACATGGGCCTGAATTACTTAAGCTTGCAAAAGAAAACAACGTGAATTACCTTTTTGAAGCCAGTGTTGGAGGCGGAATACCTATAATCCGTCCTTTGAACCAGTGCCTGGCTGCAAATGAAATACATGGTATTACAGGTATCCTAAACGGTACAACCAATTATATTCTATCTCAGATGAGAAAAGAAGGAAAAGACTTTGCGGAAGCTCTGAAAGGCGCACAGGAAAACGGATATGCTGAAGCTGATCCCACTGCTGATGTTGAGGGGCATGATGCATGCAGGAAAATCGCGATATTGTCATCAATAGCATATAATGAATATGTTGATTGCAGGGATATATATACAGAGGGGATATCAAAGCTTTCGCTTGCTGATATGGCATATGCCGATGCTATGAATTCTGTAATAAAGCTTATAGCTATAAGTAAAAAAGTAGGGGAAAAAATAACAGCAAGGGTAAGTCCTGCAATTATAAGCAAATCCAATCCTCTTGCGACAGTTGAAGATGTATTTAATGCTATAGTAGTCAAAGGTGACGCAATAGGAGATGCAATGTTTTACGGAAGAGGCGCAGGCAAGCTCCCGACAGCAAGTGCTGTTGTTGCAGATGTAATAGATATCGCAAAGCATTTCGATGTTGGTGTGAATAATGTTTGGAAAGTAAAGGAATCCAAGAATGTAATCGATTTCGACGATACGGAAACAAAACTCTTTGTCAGGCTCAAAACACAAAATGCGGAAGAGGCCAAAAGGCTTGTAAGAGAGATTTTTGGGGATGTCAGCTTTGTCTTGGTTTCAAATACTAAAATAGAGGATGAACTGGGCTTTGTAACACCGACCGGCAAAGAAGGAAAGTTCAAGTCCATGCTCGATCAAATAGACGGAAAAGAGTCGGTCAGAGAAATACTTAATGTAATAAGAATGCTGGAAGAATAGCTATAATACGGGGGTAATTTTATGAAAGTTGTAAAATTTGGCGGAACATCGCTTGCGAATGGCGAACAAATTAAAAAAGTATGTGATATTATTACGTCTGATCCTTTGCGAACTATTGCTGTAGTATCAGCACCAGGCAAAAGGTATAAAGATGACATAAAGGTAACCGATCTGCTTATAAAATGTGCTGAAACGTATATAGAAACCGGTTCGGCAAAAGCCGAATTGGATGCAGTAATTGCCAGATATGATGAAATTGCCAGGGAATTGGAGCTGTCAAGCGAAATATCTGATATTATTGCCGAAGACCTAAAAGGAAGGCTTTCCGGAGAAGTCACAAATAACGCTAAGTTTATGGATCTGTTAAAGGCAGCCGGAGAGGACAACAGTGCGAAAATCGTAGCTGAATACTTAAAAAGCAAAGGCTATGAAGCCAGTTATATAAACCCAAAAGATGCAGGCCTGCTGCTAAGTGATGAATTCGGCAATGCACGTGTTCTGCCCGAGTCATACGACAACCTTAAGAACTATCTTAACAAACCTGGAATCATGGTTTTCCCGGGATTCTTCGGCTATTCTGCTGTAGGTGATGTGGTTACATTCCCTCGCGGCGGTTCGGATATAACAGGTTCAATTCTGGCAGCGGCTGTAAAAGCTGATGTATATGAGAATTTTACTGATGTTGATTCTGTTTATGCAGCCAACCCAAATATAATAAAGGATCCTAAACCAATACCCGTATTCACATACCGGGAAATGCGGGAGTTGTCATATGCAGGCTTTTCTGTACTGCATGAGGAGACTCTTGAACCTGTCTTCTACATGAAGATTCCTGTTAACATCAGAAACACAAATAATCCGACAGCGTCTGGGACAATGATTGTACCTGAACGGAGCAGCCAGAATGGGCCGGTTGTAGGAATAGCATGTGATAAGGGCTTTTGCAGTATTTACCTCAGCAAGTATATGATGAACAGGGAAATAGGTTTTGGAAGGAAGCTTCTCAGCATACTTGAGGATGAAGGCATTTCATATGAACATACACCTTCGGGAATAGATAACATCTCTATTATTTTGCATGAAAAGCAATTGGATGCAGATACAGAAGAGCGTGTCATAAAACGTATTAAGGATGAACTGAATGTTGATGATGTTTCAATTGAACGGGAACAGGCTCTAGCCATGATAGTGGGTGAGGGAATGATGCATACTGTAGGTATAGCCTGCAGGGCAACAAAAGCTCTTGCTGATGCCGGCGTGAACATTGAGATGATTAACCAGGGCTCGTCAGAGGTGAGTATAGTTTTCGGAATTAAAGCTTCAGACAGTGATACGGCAGTCAGGGCATTGTATAAGGAATTCTTCTAAAAGAGCAAGATTGCACAGGCGGTTGGATATATATCCAACCGCATTATTTATGCCCTGTTCTTAAGGTTTTACTTCCATAATAAAACTTGAAAAATACTCACAAAATAAACACAATAAACACAAAATATATTGACAAATAGATATAAAGCCATTAAAATACCTTTAATCAACCGATACACTTTAAAACTGTATCGATACGGTCTGAGGGGGGAGTGGGATATGAATCGTCTATCGACGAAGGAAATAGTTCTGAATGGGCTTCTTATTGCCATAGTTTTTGTAGTTACATATATTACAGGTTTTGTTAAAACACCTATACCGCCAGGTTACCTCAATATTGGAGATGCTACAATAATTATAGCGGCTGTGCTTTATGGTAAAAACAGCGCTTTATTGGCAGGAGGCATTGGATCATGCTTATCGGACATTTTGCTTGGGGCAGTGATTTATGCACCCGTAACACTTATTGTAAAAGGAGCTGAGGGATATCTTATAGGGATTATCGCCGATAAGGGGGAAAAGCTCGGAAAGACGGAATCCTTTAGAATAGCGGCTTCGATTGCGGGAACTCTGTTAATGGTTGCAGGATATTTTGTTGCAGAAGCATTTATATTAAGTTTCGTTAATAAAGACCTTGGCTTGTCCGCGGCGATAGCCAATATCGGTCCAAACCTGATACAAGCAGGGATAAGTGTTGTTGTAGGCTACAGTCTGGCAACCTCGCTGTCCAGGACAAATGTAAGGAGACTGGCTGCAAGATAATTATCGCCCGGTACAATTGTATTTAACATATGCTGTTGTACATTTCGCCAATTAAACAAAAAGGCTGCTTGTTGTTTTATATTATTCAAGCAGCCTTAAAATTTAGGTTCTATAATAAATGTTGGGGTGGTATTCAAAAAACTGCTCCAACATTTTTTTAAAAAAATAGAGCATAAAATTGAAATCTCAAGTAGAATGAAATCGCGACAAACCATTCAAAAGGAGATCCAACTTATGCTCTATACTAATTATACTGAAGAATTGCTTGGATTAAAAGATGTATTTATTAAATCTTGTGTTTATCTTGTGATAATGTCACCCTATCAATTATCGTGAGATAATGTCACCCTTACGGTAGAATGTACACATGGATAGGAGAATCACTTTGTCACAGAAGAAACTTAATCAGGCATACATCCT
>JAEXSP010000035.1 GCA_023453795.1 Bacillota bacterium | reverse complement strand
AGGCAAAGCCGGCGTAGTTGTTTTAGAGGCTATTACACCACAATATGATTACATTGCGCGTAAAAATCAGCTTTCTATTAAGGAACACAATCTGCCTGCATTGAAGAAATTTGTTAGTCACCTCAAGGCGATTAACCCAGAAACCATTTTCTTGTTTCAAATCACACACTCAGGTGAAATAAGCAATAATGTGTATTCACAAAGAATCCGCGTCACCGAAGAGCCACTTGCCGGATATGAGGATGCTAAACTTGTTAGAGAGACTGAAATCGAACAAGTTATCAAAGATTACGTCCTTGGAGCAAAATATGCGTATGAAGTCGGAGCTGATGGTGTTGACCTGAAACTGTGCCATGGTTACCTTGGCACACAGATCTTACGCCCATTTAACAAAGATAACTGGAAATATGGCGGAGCTTGGGAAAACAGAAGACAGTTTGCTGTTGATATTTATGATCGCGTACGTCTTGCTGTGAACGATGATAACTTCATTCTTGGATCCAAAATTTCTATGTATGAAGGTTTCCCAGGTGGTGTAGGTACAATGAGTCCAGACAGTGCTTGTATGGATTTAACAGAATCAATTGATCTCATCAAAACCTTGGAAGCACATGGAGCACATTACATTTTACAATCTGCTGGTTCACCATCCCATACATTGGATCTTGCTCATCCTGACCGTCGCACACCTGACTATGCTTATATGCACTTCTACTTCCAGAAGATATGCAGAGATAATTTGAAGCCAGAAACCGTTGTAATGGGTTCTGCATATTCCATCTTCCGCGATGGTAAACAACCCTTCTGTGCTGTAAAGCCAGAAAACAATACAATTCGCTTCTGGGGTAACAAAAATATCAAAGATGGTGTTGTGGATGCAGTCGCTATCGGCCGACAGGCATTTGCTGACCCTTATCTGCCTGCGAAGATGATAGAAGGCAAGGAGAAGGAAATACACTGGTGTACCCTTTGCGACCATTGTGTAGAGTTGCTCATTCGTCAACACAATTGTGGCTGTGCTACCTATGACAAGCACTACACAACTGAGTATGTGGATATGATCAAAGCTGAAGGAAAGCTGAAGGCAAAACACACTTGATTGACAGATATAATAATGAGCGACCGTTATAAAACGGTTAGAATATTGAAAGGTGGAAATAAATTATGGCTAGAGTTATAGATGATGATTGCATTAACTGTGGTATTTGCGTAAAATTATGCCCTGTTGGAGCTATTTCAAAGGGCGAAAAGCACATGGAAGTTGACAAGGAAAAATGTTTTGATTGCTATGCATGTGAAATTGAATGTCCTAAAAAAGCAGCATATTTAGGATAACTTAGGACTTTCTCTTGAAAAGGTGTTTTGATTCTTATCAAAGCGCCTTTTCCTACAAAATGCAATTTTATGAATCGTTCAGTAGTATGTGCAAGAATATTTGTCACCAAACAAAAATCGATAGAGCAGGAGGATAGAATGATGGGAAGATTGTTGACTCTTATGACCTGTCAATGGGCAGATCTTGAAATGGAAACTATGTGCCAGAAAGCGAAAACGATGGGATATGACGGACTTGAACTTGCCTGCTGGGGTAACCATCTGAATTTGAAAAAAGCTGTTGATAGTGACCAGTACATTGAGGATATCAAAAAACTACTCGATAAGTATGATCTTAAGGTATATGCTCTGGCAACACATATTATCGGGCAATGCGTAGGGGATTATAATGATCCTCGCTTGAATAATTTTGCACCGGCTGAGCTTGCGGATAACCCTGAGGCTATTCGTGAATGGGCAGTTACCAATATGAAATATGCTGCTATTGCAGCGAAGAAGCTTGGATGCAAAGTGGTTACCGGTTTTACAGGTTCACCGATTTGGAAATACATGTATAGCTTTCCCCAGACAACGGAATCAATTATAGAAGCTGGCTACCAGGAGATTTATGATCTGTGGTCGCCAATACTGGATGTTTTCAAAGAAAACGGTATAAAATTCGCTTTGGAAGTACATCCTGCCGAGATTGCATTTGATTACTATTCAACAAAAAGGTTGTTGGAAAAGTTTGTTGACAGACCTGAATTCGGATTGAATTTTGATCCAAGCCATCTTATCTGGCAAGGTCTCAAACCAGAGCTGTTTTTGTTGGATTTTGCAGCTCGCGTTTATCATGTCCACATGAAAGATGCGGCAGTAACGCTTGATGGCAGAAACGGTTTGCTTGGCTCTCATGTTGATTTTGGAGAATTAAACAGGGGCTGGAACTTCCGGTCTTTGGGACACGGTGATGTGGATTTCGAAAGCATTATACGTGTGTTGAACAAAGTCGGATATATGGGCCCGTTGTCTGTAGAATGGGAAGATTCCGGAATGGAAAGAGAATATGGTGCAGCTGAGGCAGCGGCATTTGTTCGAAAAATTGATTTTGAAGCATCAAATATAAAGTTCGATGATGCTATCGCGAATTAGGAGGCTTGTATGATAAAGCGATTGAATTATGGTATGGTCGGCGGACATTTAAATGCTTTTATCGGCGGTGTTCATAGAGTAGGTGCTTCCTTCGACGGAAGAGCTCAATTGGTAGCGGGATGTTTTAGTTCTAAGCCTGAACCGAATAAAGAGTGCGGTGAATTCTTAGGACTCGATTCAGATCGGGTGTACAAGGACTATGTAGAAATGGCTGCAAAAGAAAGCTCGAGAGAGGATGGCATCAATTTTGTGACAATTGCAGCACCAAACAATATGCACTATCTAGTCGCAAAGACTTTCCTTTTACATGGTATCAATGTTCTGTGTGAAAAGCCGCTCTCTTTTGAAGTCAGCGAAGGTGAGGAACTGAAAAAGATTGCAAATGAAAAAGGACTTTTATTTGCTGTTAACTACTCTTACTCAGGTAACAACATGGTTAAAGAAGCAAAAGAACTTGTTGAACAAGGCCTTATAGGTGACATCATCAATGTCAATGCTGAATATTTGCAGGAATGGTTAATTGATGATATTGGTGCCGGTGACAACACCATGAATAAGCTATCCGTATGGCGGAAAGATCCGAAATTATCGGGTGGCTCCAATTGTGTAGGTGATATAGGCACGCACATTGAACATACGGTTTCTTATATCACAGGCTTGAAAGTGAAAAAGGTTGCCGCAAAAATGGACTATTTCGGGCAACTCCTTGATTTGAATGCCAATATTCTTGTAGAGTTTGACAATGGAGCACATGGCGTGTTTTCCTCATCTCAAGTTTGTGTTGGCCATATGAATGGACTTGTTGTGCGCATCTTTGGAACAAAAGGCTCAATTGAATGGGTACAAGAAAATCCCAATATCCTTTTCGTGACACTAAAAGGAAAACCAACTCAGATCTATAACCGAGGCATGTCATACGTGTCGGAAAGATCAGCACAAATGAGCCGCATTCCGTCTGGTCATCCGGAAGGAGTGTATGAAGCATTCGCCAATATCTACAAAGTGTGGATTGATGCGAATTTGAAAAAACTCAATGGTGAAGAATTCAGCAAATATGATAATGATTTTCCATCCATTGATGATGGTATCGCAGGCGTAAAATTCATCCATGCTTGTCTGGCAAGTAATAAAATCGGTGGCAATTGGGTCGATGTTGACTAAGAGATGAAAGAAATCCGTTAGGCTCTTTACCCTGTCAACTCAGGTATACGCTTTTCAAATCCAAAATTTTGGCTTCGATGGTGCGCACGTATACTCAAAGGGCGCATCATCCTTGCCGCTTGGATTATCTAACCCCCTAGCCTTCCATGTATTTAGCTGGCACAAATGGGCATACTTCATTACAGTCCAAAGGATTTACTTAAACTATACAAACTCACCAACAAACGTCCCCTCGATCTGCAGAGAAAATAGTCCTTATTACCCCTCTCCAATAAGCATTTAAGCCTATCCATTACCCTAAAAATAATGCATTGTGTTTCGAATTATATATTTATAAGAAACACAGCTTTATATTTGGGGGGATCGCAATGAGAGCACTAAGCAGCAATAAAGGCTCCGCACTAATAACTCTTTCAATCACTCTTACGATTCTTACAGTGATGTGCGCACTAGTTCTGGACTTGGGAAACGTTTATGCAGAGAAGTCAAAGATTTCAAAGGCAGCTGACGCTTCTGTCCTTGCCGGAGCTCAGGAACTGGTCACTGACAGCTTGAATGCAAGGAATGTCACTCAGGATTATATTTTAAAAAATGAAACAGGACTGAAAAGCACAACAATACAGATTGACCCTGATAACCGCGGGATTCAGGTTCAGCTTATAAAAAATGTCAACTATTTCTTTGCCCAAATTATTGGAATAAAGAATCATGACGTGGCAGCAACGGCAAGAGCAAGAGTGGAAAATATATCTGCTTTGTCAGGTGTAAGGCCTATTGCGGTAGTTCAACAGACTTTTACATACGGAAAGCTGTATACTCTTAAAGAGGGCGGCGGAGACGGTTCTGCCGGAAACTATGCACCTATCTCTCTTGGCGGATCAGGCTCATCCAATTACGAAGACAATCTGACATACGGATATCCGTATACAATCAAAATCGGTGATGTAATAATGACTGAAACCGGTAATATGGCCGGTTCTACTCAAAGGGCAATAAATCAATTAATAAGCCAAAGCTCTGATACCTATGATAATTACAGCATCAACTGTCCAAGGGTTATTTTTGTTCCGGTCGTGAATACTTTGACGGTAAATGGCAAAAAGGCTATAAAAGTCCTTGGGTTTGCGACCTTTTTTCTTGAGGGGGTAACTTCAGCTAACGGTCAGGCCGATGTTGTCGGAAGGTTTATAACTTATTGCATGGACGGACAGACATCAAGTACTGCCATTGATTTCGGGACGTACGGAATAAAACTTGTTCAATAGCTTCCGTTTTATTGCAAAAAAGTGTTTTATTTTTACCTCCAATAGTATAAAATATAAATCCTATTTATTTTTGGAGGTGATGTGAATATGCCAGCTGCAAACCATCCGGCATATCAGGAGGAACTGGAAAGGTGCAGGTACACTCTGGACTATGTGGAGAAGACGCTTGAAGCCACATATGGGAAAAAAGAAAAGATTGACAAAGAGGTGGAAAGGCTTAAAAAGCATATTAATTCCGATAGCAGTCAGAACTATATTGATCTGATGATCAATTCTCTGCTTCAGGGAAGCATGACACTGAAATTGCGGAATCTTGTTACTGCAACAAGCAAGCCTTATTTTGCAAGAGTGGATTTCCGTGAGATTGACGGAAAAGAAACCGAAAAGCTGTACATCGGGAAAATGTCACTCATGAGGGAAGAAGACCAGCAGGTCATCATAGTTGACTGGAGAGCACCCGTGGCGAACCTATACTATGAAGAAAGGCTTGGTGAAGCTCATTATGCTTGCCCCGACGGAGAAATAAAGGGCAGTATGCTTCTAAAAAGGCAGTATTCTATTGAAGAAGGAGAGCTCCGGGAGATATTTGACATTGATATCACGACAAATGACGAGTTCCTGCAGGCTTACCTCGGAGCAAATGCAGATAACAGGCTTAAGCAGATTGTGTCCACAATACAGGTTGAGCAGAATAAAATAATCAGGGCGGATATGTGGAAATCCCTGATAGTTCAGGGGGCTGCCGGCAGCGGAAAGACTACAATAGCTCTTCATAGGATAGCATACCTTATCTATACCCATGACAAGACACTTGATCCCGAGAATTTCATGATAATTGCACCTAACAGACTTTTCTTGAATTACATATCGGAGGTTCTTCCCGAATTGGGAGTGGAAAGGGTTGTTCAGTCAACCTTTGAAACCTTTGCAATGGATCTTTTGGGAAAAAAGTTCAAGATAAAAGATCAGAATGAAAAGCTGCTTTCCTTTATTACAAGAACCGGGGACGGCAAAGATGGGGAAAATAGCTTGCATTACAGGGCTTCCGTCTTTAAGTCCTCAATGAAATTCAAGGATGTTATAGATAAATATGTTGAACATATAGAAAAAGATTTCATCCCTAAAGAGGACTTTAAGCTCGAAGGGATTAAAATATTCAGCTATCAGGAAATAAACGGATTATTTCTCAAGGAGTATAAGAGGCTTCCGCTGGTCAAAAGGATTGACGAGATAAAGAAGCATTTGAATACAAGGATAAAGGCCAAAAGAGAAGAGATTATTTACCGCCTTCATGAAAAATCAGATTTAAAGGTTCTATACCTGAAGGAAAGCATGAAGGACAGCGAGGGAAGGCAAAAACTCATAATTAAGGCAATAGACGATAGAAACAATGCAATTCAAAAGATAGAAAGCAGTTCAAAAAAGGTTGTAAATGAATATATCAAATCTATTTCCAGGATAAGCCCTTGGGAATATTACAGCAGCCTTATTATGGATTCTTCTCTTCTGAAGGATATTTCAAGCGGCATGGAAGACCAAACTGTTATTGAACATATGGCTGAATATACGGGACGTTATCTGAAAACAGGTTATATTGAATTGGAAGACTTCGCACCGTTAATATATCTGAAATACCTGATTCATGGGATCGATGAAAAGATACCGGTAAAGCAGATAATAATCGACGAGGCTCAGGACTTCAGTATTTTTCAACTGTATGCCCTTAGACAGATAATAAAGTATAGTTCATTTACCATTCTGGGCGACTTGAACCAGGGTATACACTCTTACAGAGGCGTCAGAAACTGGGGAGATGTGCTGGAACAGGTTTTTGGAGAAAAAGCGGGATATCTTACGCTGGAACAAAGCTACAGAACTACTGTCGAGATTATGGATTCCGCGAATAAAGTCATTGGAATGCTGGGTGAAAATGAATCCTTTATTGCAAAGCCTGTAATAAGGCATGGAGAAAAGGTTCATATCCAAAACTCGCTTAATTTTATAGATTCCGTTAAAAGCATCAAAGAAAAAATTATGGAAATAAGTGCAAACGGATTAAAATCTGTTGCCGTAATAGGTAGGACTCCTGAAGAATGTAAAGGGATTTTTGACCTGATGAAGGAGGATTTACCGGAGCTTCATATTATTACAGGTAAAGAGGAAGAGTATAAAGGCGGATTGGTAATCGTACCGTCATATCTTTCCAAAGGCCTTGAATTTGACGTTGTATTTATTACAGGTGTGGAAAACTACGGGATGTCCGAGCTGGATATAAAGCTTCTCTATGTTGCTATGACCAGAGCTTTGCACGTGCTATACCTATACTTTTCAGATCAACCTACCCCTCTAATTGAAAAAATAATGATATAGTATTCAAAAGCATTTAATATATTCTTAAAAGTTTTTTCACAATTTATACAAATTTAATTGGTATATTTAAAATATAGAATATAAACGACATGGAGGGATAGGTATGGATAGCGATTTCAATGATGAAAGCCGGAACGGTTTTTATGAAGAAGTGATACATAATGAGAACACGAAAACAGTACGTAAAGCTTCAAAAAAAAGGTTCGGCTTTTTTGGAATGATTGCTGCAATACTGATTGTGGCTTTGATAAGCAGCTTCTCAACCGGATATGTGATGAATTCACATTTTAACTCCGTACTTGATAAGAAACTTTCAGCTATTGACAATTCTGATTCATCAAATATTAATACTGCAAGTGCAGCGTTGACAAAAAGCAGTAATACCAATAACGTTAATTCTGTAAGCAAGCTTGCTTTAGTCAAGGATTCGTCAATAACACAGATAGCTAAAGCAGTAGGACCATCTGTTATAGGAATAAGAATGACTGTTTCACGTTCAAATTCCTGGTTCGGACGGGATAATGGATCTGTCTCGGAAGGTTCAGGCATTATATTTGACAAGAGCGGATATATCATGACCAACTATCATGTTGTTAGCTATGCAGATCCTAAGAGCGGCTGGAGCTCTTCGGCTACTCTGGAGGTATTTCTTCCTGACGGGAGACAGTTTAAGGCAAAATTCATTGGCGGAGACCAAACTACTGACCTTGCTGTTATCAAGATAGATGCAAAGGATCTTAAAATTGCGGAATTAGGGGATTCATCGAAGCTTGAGGTTGGAGAACTGGCTGTTGCAATAGGAAATCCGTTAGGAATGGAATTCGCAGGCTCTGTTACATCAGGTATTATAAGTGCTCTGAACAGAACTATTAATACGGAAGACAGCTCAATCAAGGTCATCCAAACTGATGCAGCGATAAACCCCGGAAACAGCGGTGGTGCACTTGTAAATTCTCAAGGCCAGGTTATAGGTATAAATTCTTCAAAGATATCTGAGACAGGCGTTGAAGGGCTAGGCTTCGCAATTCCGATCAATGATGCCAAACCTATAATCAATCAGCTTATGATGTTCGGATATGTAAAAGGCAGGCCATCACTTGGAGTGGACGGACAGGATATCAGCAGTATTCTCGCCCAGGTATACAGAATACCTCAGGGGGTATATGTAACAAGTGTTGCACCCGGAAGCGGTGCCGCAAATGCAGGCATTCAGGAAGAAGATATTATTATGAGCGTAGATGGCAAAAATGTAGCATCTCTGAAGACTCTTGACAACATCATAAAACAGCATAAGGTTGGGGATAAGATTGCTTTAAAGGTATACAGAGACGAACGTACAATGACTGTGAATGTTACATTGACCGAAGAAAGTTAAAATGTTTATATCAACAAAAACCCAGGCCGGAAATCTTTTCGGCTTGGGTTTTCTTTAAATTTCAAGCCTATAATTGAATCAAAATCACATTATGTTAAATTCACACTTTTACCGGCAGTTTCATAATATGTATCAGGATATATGCAGCTATGTAATTAACTGCATACCTTAATCAAATTATAGGAGGATATATAATTATGGGAGGAATTCTTTCTAACGCATTTTGCGGAGAAAATGCAACAATACTTTTCTTTATCCTTGTATTCCTTTTACTGTTCTGGGGATGCACAGGCCCCGCATGTGATGGAGCATTTGATTGCAAATAGTCGGCGTACATCAGAAGTTTAATTAGTCGACCATAGCCATAAATAAGCTTCCTTACATTAATGCACGCAGAAAGGGACGGCTTTCCCGACATGACCATACAATCGTGTCTGAAAACCGTCCCTTGTCATAACTAGTTAAAATAATTTTTAAAATAGTTGGAGCCAATTATCATGTCAGATATTTTAATGGCATTTTGAGCGTTGGCTTTACCCCAGTCGTGAGTTGAGGTACCTATATATTTCATGCTGTCAAGAATAACAAAGTTTCTTTTAGTATTGAGCAAGTTTCTTCCTATCGCGGTTCCTTCGTATTTGCTTTTGTCTATTCCCATCAAGTAAGCTATTGTGGGAAGGATGTCGACTTGTCCGCCGATCGTTTTGATCTTTTCGCCATTCAAATTATTCTGGTAAATTATCAAAGGAGTTTTCTTGCCGTTTTTAAGCCACCAATCCTGAGAAGGATTGACGGAATCGACATCATCCTGATAGTATTTGTGAATGCCCTCATGATCGCCGTATATGGCAATAACAGTATTATTTAATAGTCCTTCTTTTCTTAAGCCGTCAATAAAATACCCGATTTGCTTATCTGTGTAATGGATGCTCTGAAAGTAACCGCCAAGTTTCGATTTCTCAAGTTCTTTGTCCAAAACCATGTCCCTATGCTTTTTAGGCAGATTGAAAGGGCCATGGGATGTAAGAGTGATCATAAATGTATAGAATGGCTGCTTGATCTTTTTGAAATATGGCGTAATTTGTTTGAAGTAAGTTTCATCGCTTATTCCAAGGCCTATCATTTCATCAGGATTAAAATATGTCTCATCTATGCATTTTTCAAAACCAAAGGAACTTAAGGCTTTCATCCAATTCCAATAGGCCCCTTTGTCGGGATGGATAGCCGTTGTTGAATAACCGATTTTTCTGAAAAGCATGGGCAAAGAGTTATAGGTATTGGTCGGACACCTGAAAAAGGTGCTGCCTCTTCTGACGGGGAAAAGAGATGTATTCGCCATTAGTTCCGCATCTGATGTTGTTCCGTTGTGCACCTGCTCATAAAAATTCGTAAAGTATAAGCTGTTCCCCAATAAATTGTTTAGATTAGGGGTTATCTCCTGACCGTTTACCTTTTTATTAATCACAAAGCCTTCAAGGGATTCGACCTGAAGTAATATGAGGTTTTTCCCTTTAAACAGGCCTTTGAATTTGTTGTCAGGCAGATTTTCTTTATTTTTTTCGAAGTATGACTTTATTCTTTTTTTGTCTTTGTATGTAAGTACCTGTGGTCCCGATTCCTTCCAATACTCATAGGTGTCATAAAAATGATAGCCTATGGGCGATAGGTTTGAGATGGTTTGATTTGGGGACCAGCATGTTTGGAACAGCTGAAAGTGTTTAAATAAATGCTTTTTGTCAAGTATATAGTGTGCTGAAAGGATACATACTAACGGGACTATGACAAGAGCTGCGAAGGATGCAACTTTTCTTTTATTTTCCTTATATAAGCTTTTCTTTTTAAAAGACCGGTACAGGATAAAAGGTAAGTCGATAAACAAAACAATATCATAAATTCTCATCATTGAGATTACACTATCTTGAAGATTATTCAAGTTTGCTGTTTCGCTAAGTGCATGAAGTGAAATGAAGTCTCCGAACCCCCTGTAGTTCCAAAGATCAATAACAAATAAAAATGACAGCAAAAAATTAAGTATGATAAGAAACCGGAACTGAGAACGATCCTTAAACAAAAATCCAAAAGACAGCACGATTGCAGGAAAACAGAAGAATACCAAAAGATTCGGTAAACTTATAAAAGCCTGAAACAATGATATGTTTTCAAATTGAAAATCGCAGGCAAGTGCAAGTAAAATGATGGCCTTAATGATTACGGCCAGATAAGTGTATACCCAAAATTTATTCCCCCCGAAAAGGTAGGATAATGCTTTTCTTATGTATTTGATAATTTTCACCCCACATATAAAAATACTTTAATTATTATAACAGAAACTCTTAAGGGGGGATACTGGTTTTTTTCTCATTTTTTTTACAAAAGTGAAATTATAAAATTAACTTACACCTTTCATCAATAGTTGATTTTATTTCCTATATAATTTCTGTTGAAGGGAACAAAATATTATTGAAATTATAATAATAGGAGGTAATAGTATGCCTTTGTTCAGTTTGTTCGGAAACACAAGAAAGCCGGAAAGACGCGAAAGCAGCATAAGCATAAGCAATAAGTTTTCAACCGAATTTTCAGAGGAAAACCCTTCTTTTGGCAATTATACCTCAAACGGCATCCTTACGAGTGTTGAAGGTGACAGACTGAAGTTAAAGTATTCAGGATTATTGTCAAAGAGCGGGGCACCTGAAGTTTATGCTGTTGTGAGTAATGGCGACAACAGACAATGGGACAGAGAAAACTACTACCGAATGAACAACAATGGACGCGGCACTTTCGAGGTATCACTTCCTGTTACTGATAATATGGACATCAATGTTGCATTCAAAGACGGCGCAAACAACTGGGATAACAATTCAGGCAAAAACTATAGTTTCAATTCTCACTAAAAATGACGAGGCAGCTTTTAGGGCTGCCTCGTCTATTCCAAGTAACTATCCGGGCAGAACATACGTTTGACAAACTTGCTGTGATATAGTTTAATTATAGGTGGTTAATGCTGTTTTCCCACAAATATATTGAAGAACTATAATATTGTAGGAAAAATTGAGCAATTACAAAACTACACACAGGGAATTGATCATGGAGATTAGGATATCTGTAAGAAATCTGATTGAATTTGTTTTAAGATCCGGAGATCTGGATTCCGGATTTGTTGGTTCTTCAAGGATGGTTGAAGGAACGCTGTACCATCAGAAACATCAAAATAGTTTGGGAGAGGGATATAATGCCGAAGTGCCCCTCAAATTTACTATGGAATACAAGGGGTTTACTTTAACTCTTGAAGGACGAGCTGACGGTATATTCGAGGAAAACGGCCATACTGTTGTAGACGAAATCAAGACAACAGGACTTCCGCTTGAACTTGTAAATGAAGAACATAATATTCTTCATTGGGCGCAGGTCAAATTCTATGCGTATATTTATGCCGAACAGAATGGACTTAAAGAAATCAGTTTCCAGCTCACCTACATTAACATTGACACCCAGGACTCAAGGATTTTTCGAAAACATTTAATATATGAAGAATTAAAGGATTATTTTTATTCGATTATCAATAAATATATCCTTTGGGCTGAATTGCAATATAATTGGAATTCGAGAAGAGATGAATCCATTAAAAATCTCAAGTTCCCTTTCGAAGCCTACAGAAAAGGGCAGAAGGGCCTCATTAAGGCTGCATACAGGACGATGAAGGAAGGAAATAAGCTTTTCGCTCAGGCTCCAACGGGAACAGGAAAAACCATTTCGGTTCTTTTTCCGGCAGTTAAAGCCGTAGGTGAAGGCCATATTTCAAAGGTTTTTTATCTGACAGCCAGAACAACTACACGCCAGATAGCGGAAGAGGCTTTCGAAAGGATGAACAAATGCGGACTGCAATTCAAGACAGTTACCCTGACGGCAAAGGATAAAGTCTGCTTTGATAAAGGAGCTTCATGCAGTCCGGAAAGCTGTGAGTTTGCAAAAGGCTATTATGACAGGGTTAATGAAGCAATTTTTGCAATACTTAAGGAACAAAGCAATATAACCCGGGATATCTTAGAGGATTTCGCCAGGAAATTCAGAATATGTCCATTCGAATTTTCGCTGGATTTGACCCTTTGGGCTGATTGCGTCATATGTGATTACAATTATGTCTTTGACCCGAGAGTGTATCTTAAAAGGTTTTTCCTCAATAATAAAGGTGAGTACGCTTTTCTTGTGGATGAAGCCCACAATCTTGCAGACAGGGCAAGAGAAATGTATTCTTCGCAGCTTTTAAAAAGCGCATTTCTCAAGATAAAGAAGAACTTTAAAAACATTTCAAAGGATATCAGTAAGGCAGCGGGTAAAATAAATTCCTACTTCATCGACCTTGGAAAACAGTGTGAAAGCAATCAGGGACCGATTGTGCAGACAGAGGAGCCGAAGGAACTGTACCCACTATTGAAAGCTTTTGCCAAGGAGGTTGATCCATGGCTTACCCAAAACAGTGCTGCATTACTTTTTGAAGAGCTTCAAAGTCTCTATTTCGATGTCCTTTTTTTCATGAAGGTATCTGAATTGTACGATGAAAGGTTTGTAACCTATTTCGAGCCTTTAAGGAATGATCTGAAGGTCAGGATGTACTGCCTGGACCCATCCTTCCTCTTGAAAAAATTCTCGAATACAGGGAAAACCGCAATATTCTTTTCTGCAACTTTGACACCCTTGGATTATTTCAGGAGTATTCTTGGAGGGGATGAGAACTCCTTTCTGATGAAGCTGCAATCGCCTTTCGACAGTGAGAATCTTTGCCTTCTGATAGCTGACAGAATACCGACGAGATATAAGGAGCGTTATAAAAGCTATCAGAGTATTGCCGATTTTATCAAAGCGCTTGTGCTTCAGAAAAAAGGCAATTATATGGTGTATTTTCCTTCGTACCAATACATGAACGAGGTTGTCCAAAGGTTCAGGGAGACTGCTTACGACATCGAAATAGCAGTGCAATCACCTGTAATGTCTGATGAAGAAAGAATAAGCTTCCTTGAAAGGTTTGTTCCGGATGGTGGGCAGACACTGGTTGGCTTTTGCGTCATGGGAGGCGTTTTCTCTGAGGGGGTGGATCTCCCGGGTGACAGGTTGATTGGCGCGGTTATTGTTGGCGTTGGGCTTCCTCAGATCAATCTTGAACAGAATATAATCATGGCTCACTTTAAGGAACGGAACGGATTGGGCTTTGAGTATTCATACATGTATCCGGGAATGAACAAAGTGCTGCAGGCTGCCGGGAGAGTCATCCGGACAGAGAACGACAGGGGAGTAGTAATGCTGATTGATGAGAGGTTTTCAACCGATAGGTACGAGGAGTTGTTTCCGAATGAATGGAGCCACAATATCAAGGTAAGGACAATAAGTGATATAGAGGATGAACTGCAAAGGTTTTGGAAATAGTAAGAGTTAAGGGGAGTGTTGATTTATGACCTTCAAAAAACTTAAGACAATTATTCTGGCAGTTGCCTTTTTACTGATTTTACCGGTTACAGTATCCGCAGCAGACGCTCTTTACCGCTTTATGCACAATGACCACGATGCTCTGGTAATCGGTCAGGTAACAAAAGTCAGCGGTGACAAAATAACGGTTAAGGTTGTGAAAAGCATTATCAGTGCAAAAGATTTGAATGCCGGTGCACCTAAAAAGCAGCTAAGCTTAAAAACGGTTACAATTTCAGGCGTTACCGGATATGCCTTCTACTATAATGATAAAGGGAATCCGGTTCTAGCTCCAAAAATCGGAGATTGTGTTCTGGCATCCCTTATAAAGAGCAAACAAACTTTCAAAATTGCATGGGGCTTATACAAGGTAGATAAAACCGATTATAAAACCCTATCAGTTTTATATAAGGCCGATTCACGTCCGTATGTTAAAATGTGTGCTGCAGCTGTTAAGGCATTTGTTAACAGCGGCGGTAAGCTCACGAAATTCAGCTTCAACGGAGACACAGGCAGGGTTACTTCTGGTGGCAAGGTGATTTATGACGCTGGGAAAAAGTAGAATGCGACAGGGGACGGTTCTCTTGTCGCATTTGCAATTATGTGGTATAATAAGCCGAAAAGCCCGGAGGTGAGAATTATGCCGAGATACCATCGACAGCAAAGCCCAAGCAAAATTTATCATGTTATGTTAAGAGGTAATGAAGGTAAGAACATATTTGTTGATGATGAGGATAAGGCAAGATTCCTTGATACGCTTAAAAGAATGAAGGAAAAGGACAATTACTACCTTTATTCTTACTGTTTGATGGACAACCATGTCCATCTCCTAATTGCTGAAGGTGAGGACAGTTTGTCGAGGTCAATGAAAAGGATCGGGGTCAGTTATGCATATTACTTTAATCGAAAGAATGGACGAATCGGACATCTGTTTCAAGACCGGTTCAAAAGCGAAGTGATTGATGAAGATGCTTACTTACTATCAGCAGCAAGGTATATTCATAACAATCCTGTCAAGGCCGGTATGGTAAAGAACCCTGGGGATTATAAATGGAGCAGTTATAATATTTATATTAGTGATTATGTGGACGATGGACTTATTGAAAAGGAGCGGTTATTGGCTATGTATAGCAGTAATAAGCCTAATGCTGTCCAACAATTTATTAATTTTACAACTGAACATAACGATGATCAATTTATAGAATATAAACAAAACAATAAAAAGGTATTAGGTCATTTAGAAATAAAAGAAATAATCTGTGAAATCGTAAAAAGCCCCGATGGAATAGAATTTCTAAGGAATTGCAAAGAAAAGCAGCAAAGGAGAAGGATGCTTTCTGAAATTAAGGAAAGAACAGGGGCCCCGGTTAGAGAACTTTCAAGGATCATAGGGATAAGTAAAGATATTATAGCCCGTGCATAAATGCGACATGAGAACCGTCCCTTGTCGCATTCGCTTAACCATGCATCGCGGCACGGACGGATAAAACCGGAATTGCCGTCCGGATGTGCCGGAATATGCATTCATTGAGATTTCACCTCCTTTTCTTCACATTTTCTTGCAATACTACCTGAAATTATAATCATCTGAAATACACCTCCTTTCTGGTTTTTTATTTAAATTGCTTATGCCATTTTAGGATTTGATAAAGAATTTTGAGCAACAAAAAAACAGCCTATTTTGAACCGCCCCCTGTCAAGTAGACAGTGGAAAAATAAAAATTCCTTAATGACGTCAATCATTTAATTGGTTGACGTCATTTTTATGCTATCTGATTAATAAGATATTGCCTATATTCCATTGGAG
>JAEXSP010000026.1 GCA_023453795.1 Bacillota bacterium | reverse complement strand
AAAGTATATTCAAACAACAGATATGCCGGGGTTATTCACGAATACTTCTACTATAACAAAGCCGGATAATTCGGCTATCGGTACATTGTACTTAATATAGATAGCATTTGGGGACTGGGACTGATGTGGTTGAGACTTGAAGGGGAGAAGTGCCAGTAAATGAAGCAAGACCAGTAAAAGGAACAGGGCAATTCCAACAGTTGCCTTGTTTCCCCCAAAAAAAAATAAGATAATTGACAACGTTACCCTAATTTAAAAAATAATAGGATATAATGATTATGTATATTATGCCATATAAAATATGTTGTAACATGTAATAAATGTACATGGTATTTTGATTTTTGGCTGAATATAAAATAATTAATATGAGGGGGAAAAATTGTGAGAGTTTTTAAGAAGTGTACTTCAATAGTTTTAATGTTGATTCTAATACTTCAATGTCTCAATTTAAGCTATTTTGCTCAGAGTGTATTTGCTGAAACAGGAACAGATACAAGTATTAAGGTTCAGTTGTATAATGCAGACAAAAACGGCTTCACCAATACAATTTCGCCAAGGTTCAAAATAGTTAATACAGGTACGCAGCCTGTAAAGCTTTCGGACATTAAAGTCAGGTACTACTTTACAGTAGACGATGAGAAGCAGCAAAGCTTTTCCTGTGATTATTCCACCGTTGGGAATTCAAATGTTACAGGAGCTTTTGTGAAAATGCCCGAGCATTTAACTACAGCAGACTATTATCTAGAATTGGGCTTTAATTCTTCAGGTACTATCGCGCCTAACGGTTCAGCCGAAGTGTATTGTAGAATTAACAGAATCGACAATACCCCATATAATCAGCAAAATGACTTCTCCTTTGACTCAAATGACACTAATTATGCTGATTTTGATAATGTTGCTGCATACATTGGCAATAATCTGGTTTGGGGAAACGAGGCAAGCGGCGATATATTATTGTACAGCATATCGGCACGTGTCCAAGCGTACAATACAAATACATCGGCTCAATGCAATACCCTATCACCCAGATTTAAAATCCAAAATACAGGAACTGAACCCATTAACCTTAAGGAACTTAAGCTCAGGTATTTCTATACGCCAGAAAATGATAAAAAACAGCAGTTTTTTTGTGATTATTCAAATATAGGCTCTTCAAAGGTAACTGGTACTTTTGCCAAAACCCCTGATACAAGCTATTGCGAGCTGGGCTTTACAAGTGATGCAGGAGTTATAAACCCAGGTAATGTCATAGAAGTTCACACCCGTATTGCTAATGGGGATTGGAGTAACTACAATCAGGCTGACGATTACTCATTTAACAGTACAGCTATAACATATGTTGATACCGATAAAGTTGCCATTCTGATAAACGGCTGCCTTATAGCAGGCTCAAGTCCGAATATAATAGATATGATTCTCGATCCGTCGGTATTAACCCTTAAGCTTGGTGAAACCTCGAAAATAGATGCTGTGTTTGATAAAAGAAATGAAGCTTCTACGCCTATCATTCAATGGACAAGCTCAGATCCCAGTGTAGCAACGGTTGACCAGAATGGTTCGATTTCAGGAGTAGCAGACGGCATGGCAAGAATATCGGCTGTTGAAAAAGCAAGTGGGTTAACGGCTGATTGCATTGTAACTGTAAACAATACAGGAATTGACCCTGACGAAGAGTCAGACTCAGGCAGCTTAAGTCTTGGATGCCGGGATGAAATGTTTGGGATAATACTTGACTGGTCTGATTTAAAGGGAGAAAGAACCTACACAATAAAAAGGTCTGCAGATTCGGGAGAATATGTAGAAATAGCATCTGGTGTAACAGGAACCAGATACCTTGATGAAAACGTAGAAGCATCCAAACAATACTCCTACAAGGTTTGTGCAGATAGCGAGGAATCCAATGCTGCAACGGTAAAGCACCTCAAAGAAGATTCCGATAATGACGGCCTGCCTGATGCATATGAAAGTATTGCCGGAACCGATATGTATAATCCTGATACAGACAATAACGGTGTGCCGGACGGAAAAGAAGACTACGATAAAGACGGGCTTACTAATGAAGAAGAAGAAGCTCTGGGTACTGATCTATACAATAAGGACAGTGACGGAGACGGATTGCCTGACGTAGCTGAACTGAATATATATGGAACAGACCCAGCAAAAAACGATACAGATAGTGATGGCCTTTCGGATGGGGATGAATTAAGGCTGAGAACAAACCCGCTGAATAAAGACACTGACGGAGACGGGGTTCCAGACGGGGATGAGAAATTCAACCAAACTATCTCAAAGGATATACAGCCTGGCAGTTGGCCTATTCCTCCGGCATTGAAAAATGTCAGTATTAATTTAACTTGTACAGGGGATACAGACAACACTACAGTTGTTGAAAGTGTCTATGGAACAGATGCTGTGTCGTCAGACGTGCAGGGATTAGTCGGTTATCCTGTAAGTATAGAATCAAGTTCAAAATTTGACAGTGCCAAAGTTAAATTTACATACGATGAAAACCTGCTGAACGGCACATCGGAAGATGATCTGGGCATATTGTGGTATGACGAAGAAAACGACAGCTTTGTATATTTACCGTCTACGGTAGATAAGGTTAACAATACTGTAACGTTTGAAACCACTCATTTCAGCAAATACATGCTGGTTGACTTGAAGAAGTGGTTTGATACATGGCGCAACAGAATATCTTACAGGAATACGAGTACAGAAATAAAATATTATGATGTAGTGCTTTCAATAGACAGTTCAGGAAGTATGCTTGACAGTGATCCGAATAATCTTAGAAAAACTGCGGCTAAAAGCTTCGTTGATGCATTTTTACCGGGTGATAAGGGAGCAGTAGTGGACTTTGATGACTACGCAACCGTGCTTATTCATCTTACCCAGGATAAAGACGGTATAAAAGCTGCAATAGATAAAATAAACTCCAGTGGTGGTACAGATATTGGAATTGCAGTAAGTACTTCAATAAATGAACTTATATCAGAGAATGCAACTGTAAAAAACAGTAAGGCAATAATATTGCTGACAGACGGACAAGGCTACTATAATGAGTCTTTAACGCAAATCGCGGCAGCAAGCAATATAAAAATATATACAATAGGACTTGGAAATTACGTTGATGAAAGCCTCCTTAAGTCAATTGCAGATGGGACAGGAGGGAAATACTATCAGTTAACAAGCTCACTCCAACTAGCAGAAGCTTTTGAGAGAATATCTAATGAGACAGTAGACGAAATAGACCCTACTGATTCCGACAACGATGGAATGCCGGATATAGTTGAAAGAAAAGGCATACGCTTAAGCAACGGAAATATCATATACAGCGATCCTTCCAACCCTGATACGGACGGTAACGGAATACTGGATGGAAAAGAAGGCTTGATAGTTAGAGACACAATAAATTCAAATGACGGTTCCTCCATAAAACGTGTTTATTTAAAGGTTGTTAAAGCTAAAACCGATCCTGAATGGGTATTGCAAGTAAGTCCATCAAATAATAAAAATGATGTAATCGTACTTCAAAAGACACTGGTTGCCAAAGGTTACCTTGTAATGCCGATAGACCCAAATACAAAAAAGCCTGTGGCATATGGAGAATACGGAAGCATAACACAAACAGCAGTAACAAACTTCCAGAAAAATAACAGGCTTAATCCGAATGGAGTAGTAAAGTCCGACACATGGATAGCGTTAGGTCTGCCATGGGATAGCAAGAACAAACATCCTGACAGGACAAATTCAAAATACACCAATTTATTATACAGCAATGGGTTGGATAAAGCACAGATAAAGAAGGTTTCGAAGAAACTAAACGATTTGATAACCGAGAATGACATAAAAGCAGCTAAAAGCAATCTTGAAAAATTAATGCAGCATGCATTGGACAACGGGTTTGTGCTTAAAAAGATTAACCTCAGAAATGAGGATGGAATTCTTGATAGCAAGTGGGGCCCTGAGGACGGACCATTTAAGCAAGCATTAAGAGACTATTTGGAGAAAAAACAGCTCAAAACTGCATATAGCGCATTTAATAAAAGCGACAGGTATTTTGTTGAATTTTACTGGTTAAAAATGCAGGCGGAAGGAAAGTCGCTGTTAAGCAACCCTGCACCTGTAGAATGGTACGAGAAATGGAAGCTTCCGCCGATTACCAAAGATGAAAAGACTAAGGCGAAGTATTACAATAAATATATTTTCCCGACTGATAGAGTAATGCATTTTAGTACACCGTATTTGACAATGTATGAGGTGTGGAAGGATAATACCTATGGACTTGACGGAATTGAAAAATTCTGGCATAAATTAGATGGCTACCTGAATGTAGGTGTTGCCTTCTGTTCGGGGATAGCGTTAGGAGTAGGAAAAGCTTTAGAAGGAACGGCGACTGCTATAGCACACCCTATTAGAACTTATGAAGGAATAGTATTTCTTTGGAGGGCTCTGCACCCAGAAGAATATCCTAAAGAAAATAAACTATATTATTCTATGATGGTACAAGCGATAATTGGATGGGGTGACGACTTTGCAAATGGGAATATAGAGCAAAGAGCAAGTATGTTGGGAGAAATTGTTGGACAGATTCTGATAGCTGTTGCAGGTTCAAAGGGTGTAGATTCAGTGTTAGAAGCTGTACAAATTAGTTCAAAAACTGGCTTGCTTGCAAAGTTGTTTAGTAATGTCCATAAGGGTGAAACAGCTACTGATGTTATAGGTGAATCGTTAGTTGCTATTACAGAAATTAAATCCAATTTGCCCCAATATTTATCAGGGTTGAAAACTAAGCCCCAGGTAGTAATAAACAAGGAAGTTGGAACAGCTTTTGAAAACTATGTTGAAGGTACAAAGTTAGCACACGTAGATTATGATATACAGGATTTATATGGTATAATTGATAAGCAAACAGGTCAGTTAGTACAAGTTAAACCTGACTTTACAATAAAAAGTCATGCAACTCAAGAAAAAGTTGCTTTTGCTGATGCAAAGACTGCTTTAACAGGGGAAATTGCTAATGATGAGCAATTTAAAAGGTTGGTTTGGCTAACTGCTGATGAAACAACTACAAAAACTCTTATATATTATGTACCTGATGCAGGAGAATACGTGTCTTACAACATGACAAGTTTTGCAGCAAGATATGGTGTTAAAGTACTTGAGGTGGTGGCACAATAATGGAAAGGTTATATCAGAAAATAGGATTAAACTTATCAGTTTCACATGATTTACAAAGTAAAGAAATTGTAGAAAAGTTTCTCTTAACAATTAATAAATATGGTGACACGTTTATTCCAGATGTTTATGGATATAGTGAACCATTAAAATTAAAATACAAACCAAATGACATTTCAGGACCTGCCAATATTTATATGCATGAAGAGATAAATAAAAAGTTAGCAATGCATGGACAGGCAGGAGGCAGCTTGATGATGAAGAAAAAGAGCGGAGAAATTTTTTATCATATTGAGTGGGGTAAATCTACTACAAAACCTAGATTTAATTATTTTGGATTTTCTGTTCCAATTAGGTTGCTAAAAAGACAGGAAAACTATATAAAATTTGTTGCAATGTGTAATGAATTTGCAGCTTTGTTTAAGCCTATTCAAGGGCAAATAACAAATTCTAGTTTCCCTAATTGGGGTGAACCAGTAGAACTCGAAATACGTCTACCTGAGATTCGTTGGATGAATTACTATGGAAAGCCGTATATAGAGATGTTTGGGGAAGAAAAGCTTATGAGAACTCCTTGCTATAAGGTTGAAAAAATATCTGATGGTCTTATAGCTATTCAAGCAACAGAGAATTTGTTTGAAGATATACATGATGAAGTTAAGGCAACAATAAAGAAATATCTTGGAGAAGATGCTTTTGTTTGGGATAATAAGCGGGCTCTATCTTACAAAGATAAAGGTGGAAGAGTTCCGAAATTTGATTTCTCTGGAGTTACATTTAAACCTGAATAAATCTTTAGTATACAACAGACCTCGACATATCAATTATGCTTCGAGGTTTTCTTTTGTTTAAAGGTAGACAATGTATGAGGTGTGGAAGGATAATGCCGATGATAAGACAGGGATACTACGCAGTTTATAAAGGTAAAGAATACAAACTTGTATCAGGCGATGCAAACTATTGATTACTTTCATATAGCAATGATGATTTGCTAAACGGATTTTTTCCTGACAAAAGAGGTGTGCTTTTAAAGAAAGTTTCATTGGATGAAATTGAATCGGCTTATTCTGTATATACTTGGTGTAAGTACAAAGGCGATATAAAACTCTTTTCCACGATCGGTGCAATAATGGGCTGGAAGTTTATAATACATTCAATGGCAATTTCAATACTCCTTGGTGGTTTCATAGCAGTAATCATAATCGTCTTAAGAAAGAATGCGCTTGAACGGCTTAAGCACTTATTCAATTATTTGAAATATTGCTTAATAACCATAAAGGTACATGAATATCAGGAATTAGACAAGAATGACAAGGGGCTGTTCCGGTTTTCTTATGCTGTTGCAGGCGGGACGATAATTACACTTGTTTTTTATGATAATTTGAGAATGTTCTAACCTTTACGGCACAAAAAAACCTCCCGATTGGGAGGCATATAAGTTGAATTAAATAACTAGTACATGAGTACATAAATTTATTTTAAACTTATATATTTACTTGAAATAATCTAACGTAGCAGCATGCCCGTTGTTTACCAGATTATTTTTTTGTTCATCAGTTAATTTAAAATCAAGAGTTCCAACCCCGGCTGGATCGATAAAGACAGTCCTGTACTGATTTCCAAGCCTGAAACAGTATTCGTACGATACATTCATTACAGCATCGAAGAAGCATTCTATATGTTCCACGATTCCGTCATCTGCTTTTCTTTTTGGATTTAGAACAGAATCTTCCTTGGATAATATAAATCCAAGTGTTTTTTCCGGCGGACATTCTTCATCGAAAACTTCGATAGGATAATTATACATGGTTCCGCCATCAACATACAGGTCACCCTTCCATAGAAAAGGCTGGAAAATAAACGGCATGGACATGGATGCACGGACTGCTGCAACTACAGGCATATCAGGGGTGTTGGTATAGTTGGCAATTATGGTTTTGCCGTAATTAATATTGCAAATAGCAATTGACAGCTCTTTGTTGGTCTCAATATTAAGCTTTAAAAATGTTGTTTTTTCATCGAAACCTTTTTTCTTAAACATGGAAGTAAGCCATTGAGTGAAGACGCTGGCATCACAAAGGCCTTTATGTTCCGCTTCATCGTATATAACTTTAAAGCCTATTATCGGATCAAGAATCTTTTTGGGATTATCGGCAATTTCCTGAATGTTGACATTTGATTTCTGAAGGAAAGTGGCAAAATCCACTTTCTTCATCTCATTTTTTATTTCACTTCCATTCATGCCTATTGCCAGAAGCGATGCCGTGATAGCTCCCGCGCTGGCACCAGCCATACGTTTTACTGCTTTAAAAAGTCCTTTTTCCTCCAAGGCACAAATAGCACCGGCATATGCCAAGCCTTTTATTCCTCCACCGCTGAATACAAGATTTTCTGGTGATTTAACAGGCTGTTTTGCTTGGTTCTCAACCATTATAGGATTATGAAAACGCAATATTATTCCCCCTTGTATGTTTTTATGTATATTATTACATATAATGGATTAATTTCAAAGGGATATTTTGCTGAGTTATAAGACAGATTGTATTATTGTGTAGTTTTTTATAGAAGATATGCTTGTAAGATATAGAAAATATTTATATAATTGTTACGAAATAAAAAAGGAACATAAATATGTAAAACGGACTCGAATATTGAGATATCAAGACGTATGGGGTGATAATATGATGTCAGAGTTTAGATCAAATAATTGTATAGAGTATTTTATAACAATGGAACTGCCTGCAACAAGCACACCTTTTTATGAAATAATCAATTCAATATTTAAAAGATTCAACATGCTTTGTGAGGAAAATGACTTAGATAAACAATACCTAATCTATACAAAAATTTTCTTAAGCGATATATGTAATCAGGCGGATTTAATAAGTGAATACTTAAAAAAGAACGATAATCAAAAGTTTTATATACTTGTAGGACAAGCTCCGGCTTCGGGGGCTAAAATAGCTTTTGAAGCATACTTTTGCAAACCGGTAAATAATGTTGAAATCGAACTGCATGTGAAAAAAAATTCTGTATCGGTTAAGCATGGGGATTATGTGACAACATGGGGAAACTTAGTGCCTGATTCACACGAGGACTCTTATAAACAGACTGAGAAATTGATCGGTGACCTTTCTTCAGAGGTAAAAGAAACGGGAGGAAATATTAAGGATAATGTATTACGCACATGGTTTTATATACGGGATATAGATAATAATTATCATGGTATGGTTAATGCTCGAAGAGAATGGTTTGACAAAGAAAATATGACAAAAGACACTCATTATATTACTTCAACAGGAATAGAAGGTTGTAGTGCACTTGCCTCCAATCTGGTGCAACTAAGTTATATTTCTGCATTAGGTGTAAAAAAAGAACAGATAGAGTTTTTGGCTGCTCCGGAATATATGAACCCGACACATGAGTACGGTGTTACTTTTGAACGTGGAGTTAAAGTGACCTACGGGGACCGAACGCATTACTACATATCCGGAACGGCTAGTATAGATAATGAGGGTAATATTTTATATCCAAATGATGTTGTTAAACAAATTGAAAGAGTTTTTACTAATATTGAAGCATTATTAGTCGGTTATAAAGCAAGTATAAGCGATTTGAAAATCATTTTAGTATATTTACGGGATTACTCGGATTATCAAGTTATTTCTGATTACCTTGAAAAGCGTTTTCAAGGCTCAATTCCATATATTATTCTAAAAGCACCAATATGTAGGCCAGGCTGGTTAGTGGAAATTGAAGGCATTGCAGTTAATGCTGATAAAGATGATAAATTTAAAGCATTCGTATAAATAAATATTTATTGCAGGAGGAAGAGATATTGCAGAAAATGAAGATTATTTTTTAGTGGATTTTTCAACATTTAGACAAAGATATTCAATTGTAAGGGGTTGGTTTTTTATATATAATTACTGTAAAAGGGTAGAAAATGTAAAAAAAGGCTTGAATTTGGAGATAATTGGTATTAAGTGGGGGGATTTGAATTGAATTTTATTGGTACATGGATGTTGCGTTTTGCTTTTTCATGCGGACTTATTGCTTTCTTTCTCATAATCTTTAAAAAGGATAACGAAAGAAGTAAAAATCTGGGAGTCCTGACTGGAATAGTAGCTTGTATTGGAGTTGTGATATCATCACTTCTTTTATTTTATTCTCTTGTGAGCGGGAATTATTCGGTTGAATATGTATATCATAATACAGAAAAATCACTTCCGTTAATATATAAAATCTCGGCATTCTGGTCTGGCAGCTCAGGTTCAATGCTGTTTTGGACTACTGTATTTGCAGTTCTGCTTATAATAGTCTATTTCAAGAACATGGATAAGAAATCTACCAAAACGATATATGGTGTAATATTATTTGTAATGACTCTTTTTATGTTTGTTGTAACCTTTATAAAAAATCCATTCAATCACGTTTCGCAGCAAACTGACGGTTTCGGGCTCAATCCGGCCCTTCAGAGTTTAGGTATGGTCTTTCACCCTCCCGTTGTGATTATTGCATTTTCTTTTTTCTTTATAGCATTCGGTTATCAATTATTTGACCTCAGAAATAATATTGAAGAAAATGAATGTACTGCCTGGAAATGGGCAATGTGGGGATGGATTCTACTTACAGCCGGAATTGTTACCGGTGGTATATGGGCATATACGGAGCTTGGGTGGGGAGGTTACTGGGGATGGGATACCATAGAGAATTCATCGCTGGTTAACTGGCTATTCGCAACAACTTTCCTTCATGGATTAAGCCGAAAAGGAAATGGAAACAACAGAAAAAGAATGAATTTTATATTAATTTTTATGACGGTATTTACCATGCTTATCGGAACATACTTTGCAAGAAGCGGTTTGTTAAAGTCGGTACATGCTTACAGTAGCCAAGGTGTTAAAATTGTTTTCGGCGTTGTGTTGCTGGCACTTTTACTGTCTTTCATATTTTTTTATTTCAGAATTAAACGGTTATATAAGGAAGGTGTTAACGGATCTAGAGAAGCAGGTTTAAAGATAAGGAATATACTCCTGACCTTAAAGAAACCTGACAGTGTTTTTACAACCTTGAGTATTATAATAGCTGTTTTGATTTTCGGAGGTACCATTTATCCCTTGTTTGGAGGAATATTCTCCAAAAATGCATCAATAACTCCAACCGGCTTCTATGAGTATGCTTTTGGGATTTTCGGCATTTTGATGCTATTAATTCTGGCTATTTGTCCCAAATTTTCTACCGGAAAAATTCTTCTGCTGATTCCCGGTGCTGCCTGCGGATTGGCAGTGCTGATTTTAATGGTTTTGCTTACTGATTACGGATTCCTTACAAAGCTGTCTATAGCTGTTTGTGCAATGCTTGCGGTAAATCTGGTTATAGAAATTGTGATTAATTATAAAAAAGTCCTTTCCAATCCGAGGTTCATGGCATTTCTTATCTTGCATGCTGCGCTGATAATTATGACAGTTGGATTTGCAGGCTCCAGAGGTATGCTTTTAAGCACACATAAAACACTGGAAAAAGACAGTACAATTACTGTCGGCAAATATGAAGTAAAATACAGGAATCTGTACTGGAAAGAGGAACCGGGGAAAACTACCGCCGTTGCTGTGATAGGAGTAAGGGGCCCAAAAGGGAAGCTTCAATTGAAACCCGAGCTTTCGTATTATCAAAAAATGAAAATATCTCACTCCCGGGCAGTAATAAAATCAGGGCTGAGAGATGATTTATACATAATCTTTGAAGGAATAGATGAGAATGACAATATAACATTAAAAGTCATGGTTTTAAAGTGGGTCAGCCTTGTTTGGATTGGAAGCCTTTTATTGATTGCAGGTGCATTGTTGCATTATGTTTTTAAAGAAAAAAGCACGGTTAATACAAAATTAAATAATATAAAAGCTATATAAATAAGGAAAAAAGCGGGAGGGGTCAAAATGATTAAAGTATCAAAGCTATTCAGTAGGATTGTCATCGTAGCAGTGATGGCAATCATCCTGTCAATTCAGACTTCTACTGTGCAGTCGGGAAGTGTTGTTTTTGACAAGTCGGTATTTGACTTTGACAAAATCATCTTTACCAAACATCAGCCATATACCGGTGTTGAGAACCACATGATTGATGGAAACTTTGGTTTTACGGCGGTTAAAGGCGGTGGATTGTATATTCTGAATAATGCTTTATCAGGTAATCCGACAGTAACCGATGTTTTGCAGAACTCTATTTGTTCAAATGGGCGTTATGCTGGTAAGAAGCTGACAGGCGGGGCTTTCTATTCCTTCGATTTAAGCTACGATGCAAAACAAATTGTATTTGCCTATACAGACGCTCAAAATTCTTATGATGTTTGGAACGTGAACACTACATATCATATTTTCAAGGTGAATGTGGATGGGACAAATCTTACTCAACTGACTGACGGAAATTATAACGATTTTGATCCCCGCTGGCTTCCTGACGGAAGAATAGTTTTCATATCGGAGAGAAGGGGTGGATATGGCCGCTGTCACCAGCGAATAGTTCCTACCTTTAATCTTCATTCAATGAATGCAGATGGAACCGATATAAGATGCATAAGCTACCATGAAACAAATGAATGGAGTCCATGTGTGGATAACAACGGAATGATCGTATACACACGTTGGGACTACGTTGACAGGGGTGCAACTCATCCGCATTCCGCATGGATAACCAGTCCGGATGGTCTGGATGCAAGAGCTCTTGTTTTGAACTATCCGAACTCAGGCAGTGAGTGGTGGAAAAATGTTCCGATGATGCAGAATTCTTTAAGGGCTATTCCCAATTCCAATAAATATGTTGCAACAGCAGCCCCGCATCACGCACAAAACTATGGTCCGCTCATTGTTATTGACCCCGATGTTGAGGATGATGACAACCTTTCCACCATTACTAAAATTACACCTGATGCAAAGTATCCTGAAACTGAAACAGCTGCAACAACCGATCAGAAATACGGAACTCCATACCCCTTAAGTGAAGACTATTTTCTGTGTGTATATGATCCCAATGCCAATTCCGATGGTGCAAACAAGCGCTATGGCATATACGCAATAGATACTAAAGGTAATAAATCACTTTTATATAATGACCCGAATATTTCCTGTTACAGTCCGATACCACTCCGCCCACGTACCGTGCCGAATAGTATTCCGGGCTCAACGAAGCCAACCGGGCAGGCCCCAGACGGAGTTGTATCGATAATGAACATCTACGACACACTGCTTCCCTTCCCGGAAGGTACAAAAATTAAAGAACTGCGTATATGGCAGGTCTATCCGAAGACCACACCCTTGGCAACAGATCCTATAGTAAGTTATGAAGGGACAGAAAGTTCATGGGCCGGAAGAAATACACGCGGACTCTTAGGCACAGTACCTGTTGAGTCTGATGGAAGCGCCTCCTTTTATTTGCCGGCCGGAAGACCTGTTTTCTTCCAGGCTGTTGATCAGGATGGAACGGCCGTTCAGACGATGAGGTCCGATACATACATAGTTCCGGGTCAAACACGCTTACTCTGTTCGGGATGCCATGAACCAGCCCGTCAAGCGGCTCCAAATCCGGAAAGTGTTCCGCTTGCGCTAAGAAGAACACCATCAACAATAACACCTGATGCAGCACAGGGAACAAGGCCTCTGAGTTTTCCAAGGCTCATTCAGCCGATTTTGGATAAGAAATGTATTTCGTGTCACAACGGTTCACAGGTGCCTGATCTTAGAAAGGGCTCTATAGATTCGCAAACCAAATGGTTTAGTTCATATATAAATTTGAAACCCTATATTGCATTATTTGACGTTATTTATCCCGGTGCCAACTGGGATCATGTTTACCCAAGAACTGAACCCGGAAAATTCGGATCCAGAGCATCGAAACTCTATCAGAAACTGAAGACAGGACATGGAGACCTCACCCCAAGCGAGCTTCACTCGTTTGTAGTTTGGATGGATTCCGGTATAGCACCGTTCTTTGGAGATTATAAGAACATAGATGCACAGCTTAGAGGAGAACAGGTCGAGCCGTCTCTGAATTAAAAAATCGGCTTTAATATAATGGATAGGAGTGTTGAAAATGAATCGACATATTACTAAAAATATAATTCCCTTGATTCTGTGCATAGCATTAACTATAACAATGCTAAGTTTCCTGTTTCCGGAAAGTAAATATGTTTATTCGGCTGATAATTCGTATTTTTCACCTTTCGATACAGAGTATTCCCCAGATGGCAGTATGATTGCAGTATCTGATTCAACAAAAGCCCAACTGGAAATAATAAACGCATCGGATGGAGGAATACAAAAGATCATACCGTTGAATGGACAGCCTAAAGCTCTTACATGGAACGGGAATCAAAATATCTATGTTTGTGAATACGGAGCAGGAACTGTTGCTGAAGTAAATGCAGTCTCAGGGTCTGTGACAAGAAGGTTTTCAATAGGCTCCAAACCCCTTGGGGTTGCGGTAGTAGCCGGAAAACTTGTTGTATCTGATTTTGGACTTAAAAAGGTATCAGTTGTTGATTTGACATCAGGAAAAGTTGAAAAGGACATACCTGTGAAGGATTATCCCTATTTATTGGATGGAACGGTTGACGGTAAATATGCAATAGTTGGCCATGCATTGCCATCGGGTAATGCATTTGAGCCCAAATATGCCTCATCGGTTTCATTTATAGACATGAGCACCAATAATGTGGCTGCAAATATAATGCTTCCGCAGGGATCATCAAATGTAAGGGGAATAAAATGTTCTCCCGACGGCAAGTGGGCTTATGTACTGCACACATTCGGTAAAACATCGCTTCCTACTACCCAGATAACAAAGGGCTGGGTAATTACAAATGCAGTTACAATAATTAATATAGCGAATAAAAATATTTATACTACGTTTTTATTGGACAGGATGATGGAAGGAGCGGCAGACCCATGGGGATTGGCAATATCCTCCGACAGCAAAACCATGTGGGTCAGCGTATCAGGAACTCATCAGGTGCTTAAAATCGACCTGTATGGCCTCCATCAGCTATTAATCGGGAATATAAACGGCGATGACGGTTCACAAATTAATCCGAACTCTTACTACAAAATAATAAACAGGAAAAGCGGAAAAGCAGTTGACGTACCGGGTGGTAATTCTGCAAACAATACTCAGCTGGTACAATGGGATGATAACGGAAACAATAACCAGCAGTATCGATTGGTTGCAGACAGTAACGGTTATTATAGCATTATCAACAGAGGTACTAACAAAGCTCTGGATAATGCCGGTGCTACAGGCGAGAATTCTGCTGTGGTTGAATGGGACCAGACTTCTTCCGACAATCAGAAGTGGAAAATAATTGATACAGGGGACGGCTACTGCAAGCTTCAGGTTAAGTCCAGTCAGAAATATATGGATGTACTTAATGCTTCGAACGATAATAACGCCGGTATTGTAACAAACAGCAGCAGTACAAGCTTGAGCCAGCAATGGAAAATATCAATAAGCGGCACAACAGGTTCATCAAACTACTCCTTGTTATTCCGCTCAAAAGCGGGTTTTGACAAGCCTTATTCCGATATTTGGCTGCAGATCAAGGCCGATCCCACTAAAAAGGATAACCTGAAATATGATCTAGGAGCATTGTGGGGAGCAGGTTTGCTGAAAGAGATAAACTTACCGGGTCAGGGGCCAAGGGGAATTTCAATATCTCCTGACGGTAAAACTATTGCTGTAGGTGCATATTTTGCGGGAGAAGTATATTTTATTGATGCAGTTGGAAGTACGCTGAAAAGTACAGTGAAGCTTGGTGTTCAACCGATTGAAAGCCAGGAACGAAGAGGTGAACGCATATTCTATGATGCGTCAACTACTACACAGAAATGGCTGAGCTGTGCATCCTGCCATCCTGAAGGCAGAGCTGACGGTCTTGATTGGGATATGCCAAACGACGGTATAGGTAATACAAAAAATACCAAATCGATGCTGAATGTTTTTGATACACCTCCTGCAATGTGGCGAGGGGTAAGGGATGATGCCCATGTTGGCATAAAAGCCGGCTTCAGATATATAAAATTTAAAGAGCCAACCCAGCAGGAGCTGGATGATGTAACTGCTTATATCAAGAGCCTGGCTTCAGAACCTAATCCTTATTCAAACAAAGATGGCACAATGACTGCAGATGCTGCTGTCGGAAAAGCAATCTTTGAAAGCAGCGAGGCAAAATGCTCATATTGCCATTCGGGCCCGATGTATACTGATTTAAAAGCTCATGATGTAGGTACCAAAGACATTCTTGATCCTGACGGAATGTATTATACACCAACACTTAAGGAAATGTGGAGGACTGCTCCATATCTGCACGACGGATCTGCTGCTACAATCCGTGATGTACTGACAACTAAAAATGTTGGTGACAAACATGGAAAAACATCACAGCTTTCGAGTCAGCAAATTGACCAATTAGAGGCGTACATTCTCCAAATAGGTGCGTCTGCACAAACATATATAAAAGGAGATATGAACGGTGATAATACTTTCGATGCACTTGATCTCGCTACTATGAAGCTCTACTTGCTGAAGCTGCAGACAGATTTTACCGACCAACAGCTTAAAGCAGCAGACGTTGATGATAGTGGTTTAGTTGATGCACTTGACTTTGCTCTTATGAAAGCGGTATTAGTCGGAAGCAAGCCGGGTTTTTAACAATGATTGAAAATTACTGGGAATATAAAAATCCATAGGAAAAAATCAGTCTGACATCATTTATAATGAATTGTCAGTCTGATTTTTTTTCAGGCAATAATTATTCACAACCTTAACTCTAATCATTGCAACCCATGGATGTTTATGGTAAAATGTCGTGAAATAAGACTTTACGAGGAGCAACACGATGAAGCGCAAACTGTTTGGTATTGTACTTATAATAATATTATTTTTCTGTGCATATTTATTTATTTCGCTTAGTGAAAAAAGTAGTCAAAGTAAGGATTTCGTTATTAAAGACAGTGTCCTGGTAAAGTATACAGGCAGTTCGGAAAAGGTGTTCCTGCCGAAGGGAATTAAAATAATCGGGACGAATGTGTTTTCCAATAACTCCACGATGAAAGAAGTGATCATACCCGACTCTGTGGAGCATATCAAGGACTATGCATTCAAAGATTGTAATAGTCTAATAAAAATTAAAATGTCGGATGGTTTGACTTCAATAGGGAATGGCGCTTTTGAAGGCTGCCGTAAACTAGGCAGCATTTATATACCAAGGGGGGCCAAAAGTATAGGCTTCAGTGCTTTTTATAATTGCAGCAAACTGGAAAAGGCAGATTTTGAAGATGATAGCAGGCTGAATAGTCTGGGAAATGAAGCCTTCCGAAATTGTAAGAACCTCAAAAGCATTAAACTCCCAAAAGCTTTGAAGGTGCTAAGTACAGGATTGTTTATGAATTGTAAGACACTATCCAAGGTTATACTGCCGGATTATCTAAAGAGTATGGACTTTAACGTGTTCTATGCATGCAGCGCCCTAGAAAGTATTTCTTTACCATCAACAATGAAAAGTATGGGAGGCTGTGTTTTTAAGAATTGTACGAAACTTAAGAAAGCTGTATTACCGAACGGCATAAAGCACATAGAAAGTCAGGCCTTCGCCGGCTGCAGCGAACTTGAACAGGTTACCTTGCCAAAAAGGTTAGAGAGCATTGATTACCGGGCATTCTATAAGTGCAGGAAATTAACCGGTATTATTATTCCTCATGGCGTAAGTATTATATCACGAAATTCCTTTGAGAAGTGTACACAGCTTAAGAGTGTCAGAATGCCCGAGCATTTAAAAAAGATAGAAGAATCGGCATTTCAGGACTGCCAAAGCCTGCAGGATATAAGCATACCAAAAGGGGTTGCATCCATTGAAAGTATGGCTTTTTACGGCTGCTCAAGCCTTGAGAATATTGCATTGCCTGACACCTTAACCTTTCTGGGTTCGGATGTTGTGGCAGGAACGAAGTTTTACAGGAATTATCCTAATGACTATGTCGGTTATAATAATGGATATTTATTCGCATATAAAGGCAGCGCCTCAACCATAACAATACCCGGAACAATGAAAGTGATCGCTCAGGGTGCATTCAAACAAAGCAAGATTAAGAGGCTTGTTATTCCGGATACGATGAATGTGATTAAAAACTGGATGTTCTCCGATTGCCGGGAACTAGAGACAGTAATATTAGGCAATAATGTTACTAAAATAGGTATGGGTGCTTTTTGGAATTGCAACAGATTGAAGTCAATCAATCTTGACAAGAACATCAAGGCTATAGAAGATGATGCATTTTCTTCCTGTTCTTCCTTAACAGATGTAAAGTTAAGCGATAGTTTGGAGAATATAGGAACCGGTGCATTTCGTTCATGTGTATCGCTGAAAGAAGTAAAAATTCCAAAGAATACAAAAAAAATCGGGATGGAAGCTTTTTCCGACTGCAGCGGATTGTCCGTGGTATCCTATCCCGGTAATAGAATATCCGTGGAGCAGGATGCTTTTAAAGGAACCGCATGGCTTAAGAATTATAAGGGAGATTTTGTCACGTTGTCCGATGGAATATTGATAGCATATAAGGGTAAAAAAACAGATATTACTATCCCCGAAAATATCACAGGAATCGTCAGTTATGCATTTGAGGGAGCGATTATTAATAGGATTACCATACCAGGATCAGTAAAATACATTGATAATTGGGTGTTTCAATCCAGCAGTGTGAAGGAAGTTGAATTTGAAGAGGGTGTTCAGGCGATAGGTGATTATGCATTTCCCTTCTGTTACTATCTAAAGAAAGTAACGATACCGGCCAGTGTAACAAAGATAGGGAGGTCCATTTTATATGATGAGGAGGAACCCCCAATAGCAGTGATCCATTGCTATAAGGATTCGGTGGCATATCAATATGCAAAAAAGCATGACTACGGTGTCATATTAATAGAGTGAAGCAGAAAATACATCTTTTTATTAGCGAATTTTTTTATGGAAAGTCATAAAAAATAACAAAATAAAAATGCCTATTTGGTTAAAACTATCGAATAGGCATTTTTTTATTTGAGAGACTTGTCTTGGCAAGTGTTCCAAAAGCGAATGGGCTCGATGCCCTTAAGCTTTTAACTTACATTTGTAAAGCTGATGTTATATGTATGTTAATTATATGTTAACTCGGTTGTATAGGTGTTTTACATTATTTATAATCAATTTATACGCAGACACATAGGAGGATTATGTAATGTTTAGTTTATCATCAAAGGAAGTAGTATTCTTCGATATGTTTTATGAGGCATCAGAGATAGTTTATAAAGCTGCTACCATGCTTGAGGATCTGATGAATAATTACACCGGTATTCAGGAGAAAATCGAAGCTATAGAACAGGTAGAACATGATTGTGACCAACAGGTGCATAAGATCATGCAGAAACTGAATTCTTCATTTATTACTCCCATTGACAGGGAAGACATATACCTTATAGCTAAGGAATTGGATAATATAACAGATGCAATCGAGTCTACTGCTCACAGGTTCAGAATGTATAACGTACAGAAGATAATGGAAGAATCTCTTGCGTTTGCAAGCTTGATTGTCAAAAGTACTGCCGAGCTGAAGAAGGTAATGCTTGAGCTGAAGAACCTGAAAACTTCCAAGGCTATGAACGGTCAAATCATAGAAATTAACAGGCTTGAAAACGAGGGAGATGTGATATACAGGAATGTTATAGCAAAGCTTTTTGTCTCTGAAAAGGACCCGATTGAGGTAATCAAGTGGAAAGAGATTTATGAATTACTTGAAAGTACTCTGGATGCATGCGAAGACGTTGCAAATATTGTTGAGGGGGTTGTGATGAAGCATGCTTAGTCTGGTGATTATTGTAATTATTCTAGCCCTATCCTTCGACTTTATCAATGGCTTCCACGACACTGCAAATGCTATAGCAACGTCTGTATCAACAAGAGTTTTGTCACCGAGAGCGGCAATACTTATGGCAGCAGGACTAAACATAATAGGTGCGGTAACAAGCCAAAAAGTTGCCGCAACTATTTCAAACGGGATAATCAATGAAAAACACATAACAGATGAGAACGGAATGCTTTATATTGTTATTGCGGCGCTTGCAGCAGCAATAATCTGGGATTTGTTTACATGGTATATAGGGATTCCAAGCAGCTCTTCACATGCTTTGCTGGGTGGACTGATGGGAGCTTCTGTGGCATACATAGGTTCTATGGTTGTGTTGAAGTGGTATGAAGCGCCCAAGCAAGGGCATATGTTTTATGAGGCAAAGGGAATTTTGATGAAGGTCATTATACCTCTCTTTTCCTCACCAATCATTGGCTTTGTTTTAGGCTTTGTAGTAATGAAGTTTTTATACTTTGCACTTCAGAAGCTTTCACAAAGAGCAGTAAATAAGTGGTTTTCAAAGCTTCAGATAATTTCTGCCGCATTCATGGCTTTTTCACATGGCGGAAACGATGCCCAAAAGTCAATGGGTATAATTACTATTGCATTGGTTTCGGTCGATATGAACAATGGGCAGCAAACGCCGATCCTTCCTGTAATCATTGCCTGTGCTATTGCTATGGGTCTGGGAACCTCAATAGGGGGCTGGAAGATAATTAAAACAATGGGTGTAAACATGATCAGACTTCAGCCTATAAACGGGTTTGCAGCTGAAACAGGAGCAGCCATACTGATTGAGACCATGACACGTTTCGGTGCCCCAGTAAGCACTACCCATATCATATCTACTTCCATTATGGGGGTAGGAGCATCAAAAAGACTGACAGCGGTAAGGTGGGCGCTTGCAAAAAATATTGTTTGGGCTTGGGTTCTGACCATACCGGTTACTGCGGGAATAGGTGCGCTAATAATATTGTTAATTAAGCTGATAGTCTGATAGATTACTTGGGCAGTTCTACTATGAATCGGCTTCCCATGCCGGATTCACTTTCTACCTTGATTTCTCCGTTATACAAATTAACAATGTGCTTTACGATAGAAAGACCAAGGCCGGTGCCTCCCATACTTCTGGATCGGCCTTTGTCGACTCTGTAAAAACGCTCGAATATTCTCGGAAGATTAGATTCTGCGATACCGATGCCTGTATCTCTAATTTCAATTATATGCTTGTTATTCTCTTCATAAGCCTTTACTGTTACCGAGCCATTTTCCATATTATACTTAATACCGTTATCAACAAGGTTTATCAGCATTTGCTTTATTCTGTCCCTGTTGGCGTAAATTATAACGCTATCGTCAGATTCATCTATTAGAGCAACGCTTTTCTTTTCGGCTGCAAGCTCAAGTATCTGGAAAGTCTCCTTTATGATTGGCTTAAGGTTGTGATAACCCATATTTGTGTCTTTTTGTTTCATTTCAATTTCGGAAAGCTGGAGAATGTCATTTATAAGGATGTAAAGCCTCTCTGACTCGATATCTATGATTTGCAGAAATTTCTCCGCTACTTCCTTATCATCGATAGCACCGGCTCTCAATGTCTCAACAAAACCTCTGATTGATGTCAATGGAGTTTTAAGCTCGTGGGTGACATTGGAAACAAATTCTGTCCTTATTCGCTCGAGTTTCTTAAGTGATGTAATATCTTGTATTGATATGATCCCCCCGTTGTTAGGCGTATTTGCATCCTTTGATTTGATAGGGGTAGCAAGAACTCTTAGAATCTTCTCCTCCGGTTCGTTGACGACTATTTCGTCATTAATGCTCTTGTTTCTTGAAATGGTTTCTTCAAGCAGCATTTTAATTTGCGAGTTCTCTATCAAAACAGTAGAGTTAATTCCATAAACACCCGGACCGAATCGGATTTCAAGGAAGTCGCACATCACTGAATTTATAAGGACTATGCCGTAATTTCTATCGACTGCAAGAATGCCGGTAGAGAGGTTGTTGAGTATTGAATCCACTTTTATATTATTGTCTATCAAATTTGCTATAGTTTCTTCCAGCTTATCTGCCATCTTATTGAAGGTATCTCCCAACTGTCTGAACTCATCATTGGATTCTATTTTAATTCTTTTGGAATAATTGCCTGAAGAGAACTCTTTAGACATTTCAATGATACTTTTTATCGGATTGGTTATATAGGATGAGAACCTCAATGCAAGAAAGCTTGTAAAAGCAAGTCCGAATAGGATGCTTAGAGCGGTGTAATACCAAATCGCCTCATTGATTTTCTTAATATTCAAAAGAGGCATGGACACCCTTATTATTATGTTAGACGACTTTATAGGAACTGCAATATAAAGAAGATCCACCTTGAGTGTTTCGCTGTATCGGCTGTCTTTGCCGATTTTTCCCTGAATTGATTCCTTTATCTCTTTACGGTTTTTGTGGTTCTCCATCGTTCTGAAATCAGCTTCCGAGTCACCGAGCACTTTACCGCTGAAATTTATGACAGTTACCCTTATACCGGTATTTTTCAGTTCAGTATCAGCTTCGGGGAAGTGGTTCATCAAATTGGAATATTCTTTAGCAAGCTTACTGTAGTTGATCAGTTTGCCGTTTGTTTCAGCCGATTTCAATTGATGCCCTATTAAGACTGCAGAATTGGTAAGGTTTACTTCCACTTCGTTCTTATAGTATCTTTGAGCAAGCTCCGATATAAAAAAACCAGTAATCGTTACCCCTACCACAATCAGAATAATATAATAAGTAAAGACCTTCCTCTTCATTTCATAACTCCTAAAGCGTTAAAAATATTTTCAGGTTAAATACCAATATAATTATATTATATTTCAAATATGCATAATGTTTTAGTAATTTATTAAACATATTTAAAAATTAAACAAAGTACTTTTGTTAACACTTATATCCTTGTCTAATAAATAAATTGTTGCATGCAGAAGTTATACGCTTATTTACTCTATTTCTTTTGGCTTGCTTTTTCCGGGTTGCATGAAATTTACCTGTTAGGATAACCAGAATATTACAAACACAGACATTTCACTTGTTAGACAAAAGATTTTTAAGGTACATGGTGCATAACGCCAATTTTCCTTTTATAACCGGTATTTGCGGCATTCTTGCATTCTTCCATTTTTATTCTTATTCTAAATATTAATACTATGGAATCAGTTTGTAAATATGATGCAAATAAAAAGAGTTCATTTATTTATGGGAATATTTCTGAGCTCAACCGGATGGTCGTTTTACACCTGGATAAAACTCTAAAAAATCAACCTCTAAAATCATCCGAACGGTTGATTTCTTTATTTGGCTCATGTCGTATGATAGAACACAGGAGATGATTTTATGGAAAAATTAATGAGTGTCAGTCATTTGACAAAAAGCTTCAAGGAAAATAAGGTGCTCAAAGAAATCAGTTTCGAAGTGCACCGCGGAGAGGTGCTGTGTATATTAGGCCCCAACGGTGCAGGGAAAAGTACCACCATTAATATCCTCACTGCGGCTCTCAATAGCGACGATGGTGAGATTTGCTATAAGGGCAGTAAAATTGGGCAGCAGCTGCGTACTTACAAGCATGAGCTTGGTATTGTACCGCAGGATGTAGCGCTGTATGAGGAACTAAGTGCAGAGCGCAATCTGAGTTTCTTCGCTTCTCTTTATGGTTTAAAGGGAAACAGACTCAAGGAAGCAGTAAATGAAGCGCTTAAATTCGCCGGTCTCGAGGATCGAAGACATGATAAAGTTAAAACATTTTCAGGCGGTATGAAGCGGCGGCTTAATATTGCCTGCTCCATCGCGCATCACCCAGAACTGGTTATCATGGATGAGCCTACTGTGGGGATTGACCCCCAAAGCCGTAATTACATCCTTGATTCTATAAAAAAACTTCGTGATAACGGCATGACGGTGATCTATACAACTCACTATATGGAAGAGGTTGAGGCGATCTCAACACGAATCATTATCATGGATCATGGTACCATCATCGCTGAAGGAAGCAAGGAAAGCCTCAAGGAGGACATTGAGAATGAAAAACGGTATATCATTGAAGTCGAAGAAAACGGGAAAATAGCACATGATGAATTCTTTATGGTGGAAGGTGTGAGATCGGTGAAAATCGAAGGCAGCACCATTGAAATTACTTCGATCAAGGGCATTGAAAACCTTGACCGCATTATTGCCTTATTATCTAACCGTGGCGAGAAAATTCGAAATATTACAAGCGAAACAGCAAGTCTGGAAATGGTTTTTCTTAAACTGACAGGCCGAAAGCTGCGTGACTAATGGGGGGAGGGATAAGAATGCAACGTTTTTCATCAATTTTCAGAATGGATATGATCAATCTTTTCAAAAACCCTGTTCTTGTAGGGTACAATACAATATTTGCAGCACTTTTGATTTTAATCATGGGCTTTTTAACCGGCGGCAATTATGCCAATATAAAGGATGCTTATCAATACTATACCGTTACTCTGCTCATTTATGGAATCCTTAATGGAGCGATGACGGCCTCCAACTGCTTCATGGAGCGTGACATCAAGAGGCCGAACCTACGAATAATATATTCCCCGGTCGGAAGTTTTCCGATCTATTTTTCTAAAATTCTGTCGTCTTTTGTTTTTGATTACGTCCTTCATGTTTTACTTCTAGCAATTCTCTGCCCGCTTCTGAATGTGACCCTAGGAAGCCGGCCGATATTTTTTATCCTGCTCATGGTGCCTGTTGAATTTGCTGCTGCGGCTTTGGGGATTTTCTTCTGCTGTGTTTTTCATTGCGAAGAGACCACAAGCACATTGCTCAGTACAGTGATCAGTCTGCTGTGCGTATTGGGCGGATCGTTTTTCTCGCTGGATGGTATGGGCGGGATCCTGGCATTCGCTACACGCCTGTCCCCGGTCAAGTGGTTGAATGACGCTTTTTTTTCAATTTCCTGTGATGACAGTTTGGGTTATTTCTGGCCGGTATTTATCGGTGCATCTATTGTTTCGACTCTGCTTGTTTTAGGCTGTCGGAGGCTTTTCAGAACGGAGGATTATATATGAGTACGTTTTTTTGCATACTGAAAAACAATTACCTGCGGACAATACCACGCGTAATTCTGGTGCTTGTGATGACAGTTATAACGCTTGCTATAATGGTATTTGCCGTTTATATGACTGGCATTCAGCAGGTCAAAGGGCACGTAGCTTTTATTACACAAAGCGGTTCAGATGCCATACCCACAACAAAATATCTGGACATCAGCGTTGTGTCTGAAAAACCCCCGCACTCTACGCTTGTCAAGCAAAAATATGATGCGTTTGTAACAGTTAACAAGGATGGATACTACCAGATTGAAACGCTGCGCAATAACGATTATAAAAAAATGCTGTCTATGCTGCTAAAAAAACCAAATGCCATTGTGAATGACGGTAAAACGGAACGCGGTGTGGGGGTAAATATCATCGGCTTTATGATGATGTTTCTGCTGATGATCTCATTTTCCAATCTATTTGCCTTTGCAGAGGACAAGGAACAGGGGCAGCTACGCAGGATTGCCGCAGCACCGGCTTCCTTCGGCTGCTATCTGGCGGCGCATTGCGTCTATTGTCTGTCGCTGCTGCTGCCGGAATATATTCTGCTTGTCATTTTAAAGCTCAGCCGCTGGAATATCGGATTTTCCCTTCTGCAATATGCAGGTCTGATGGCAGTGCTTAGCTTTTTGGGCATCGCCTTTGCAATACTGCTTAACACACTGATTAAAAAGCCGGACAACGCCAGCATGCTGGGGAATTCAGTAACTGTACTGACCTCGGTGCTAGCGGGCAGCTTTTACTCCTTCAGCAAAAATAATGAAGTGCTGGACAATATTATTAAAGTGCTGCCGCAGAAAGAGCTGATGAATTTTGCACAGTATTTACAAAATGGCAGCGCAGGAGAGCATATCGGTTCTATTTTTTATGTCATAGCCTTTTCGCTTGTCCTATTTGTCTTTTCCTGCACTGTTTTACGGAAAATGTATGTTAAAAAGGTTTGAGCCGAAAGACTTTGCTTGTCAAAGAAATAGAACAGGATTACAATAAAAATAAAGTATTCATTTAGGAGAAATAAATGGATTTTTCCTCAGACACTCTGCTTCTTTCCACGAAACTGAAAATACCGGCGCCACGTAAAAACTATATCGTGCGCACAACCTTGTTTGATAAGCTTTCGCAGTGCATAGATATGGGTGTAATCTTTGTGCGGGGAGGCGCAGGGACAGGAAAGACAACACTGCTGTCCTCCTTTATCCGTGAGACAAGGCTGAAAAATGTCTGCTGGATGTCAATTGATACATCAAACGCAAATGTATATTCCTTCTGGCTATATTTCGCAGCGGCCTTAAGTGCTTTCTGGGAGGATGGTGACAGCTTTCTTACTCTGATGCGCTCTAATCCGGATGCTTCTCATATGGAAAATCTGCTGATTATGCTGATAAACCGGCTATGTGGCGAAGAAGACTACTATATTGTGCTTGATGACGTTCACTATATCAGCGATGCTGCTTTGATCCGGACATTCGAGTTTTTTGTCGGAGCCATGCCCTCCAATTTTCACATTTTCATGCTATCCAGAGAGGATCCGCCTTTATACTTGGGCCCGATGGCAGTCTCCGGCCGATTTTTGTTCATAGACGGAAAACAGATGCAGCTTTCACCGGAGGAAGGTATTGCATTTTTGAAGGATACACTGCAGCTTACAGGCAGTGATGAGGAACTTAACAGGCTTAATATATATGCAGAAGGGTGGATCGGAGGCTTACAGCTGGCGGCGGCGGCCGGAGCGGCAGGTAAATACTCCGGTCAGCTGCTGCGTGCCGGCGGAGGCATTGCAGCGGAGTATCTGACCCGCGAATTGTTCGAATCTTTAACTCCTCAAGAAAAGGATTTTCTAATAAAAACCGGCTCTCTTACTTATTTTGACGCTGGAATCTGTGTATTGCTTTTTGATAATTTTACCAGAAACGATTTTGACCGGATGCTTGATTGCCTTATCCGAAGAAATCTATTCATTATCTGCGTGGATGAGCAGAATGGCATTTACCGTTACCACAACATTCTCTCCGATTATCTGACACAACAATTTAATTGTCTTCCGGAGGATCGCAGAAAGGAGCTTTATATCAAAGCTGCCGGTGCCTTTGAACAGCTCGGAGACTGTGAGGAAGCCCTGCATCAGTATTGCATGGCAGAGGATTATGATGATGTCCTTCGGGTGGCACGGACGATGGGTGGCAGGATTGAGGCCTGGAGCCATCTTGATAAGGTTCCGGTTGAACAGCTGATTTTGGATGCTGACCTTGCTGCTCAGTGCTTCATGTATAATCTCGGTAATATGAATATGGAACGTTTCCGCTTGCTGTTTGAGAAATTCAGGGAGCATTACGGAGATTCTGATATCTTCAGCATTGTAAAGTTTGCGGAGGTTTATCTCTCCCAAGATGAGGGTATACTGCCGCAATATAATGCGCTGACTGCCAAGCAGATTGAACGCCTTAACTTCGGACCTGTTGCGAAAGCGATGATATTGGTGGAAAATTCTATTGCGCTTGTGGAGCTGATGCAGTACGAAGAGGCGGAAAACTGTATAAATAGAGCTATTCAAACATGCGCAGGAGTCAATGTTTTTGTGGATTTCTTCGCATATAACCAGTTGGCGCAGGTTTATGAAGAAACCGGACGACTAAATGACAGCCTTTCATGTTATACCAAATCAAGGGAGCTGTTTAAGTCACCGTCAATGATGTCGGCGATCGGAACCAGTTATTATTTTGGCTTGGCCGGCGTATATATGCGAAGAATGGAACTGGATAAAGCAGCTGAGACGTTGGAACAGGCCCGGTTGTTGATGGAAGCACAGCGAATTCATATGAATATAACAGATATTACGCTGTCCTATCACCTGGCTGAAATGAAATTTCTATCCGGTGATAACGAGACCGGCGCCTCCTATGTTGAAGGGATATTGTCCGAGTTTTCACCTTTCAGTGTGCTTATGCTCGGACGTCTTATACACGAGCTTGACTGTGCCGAAAAACTTTCTTCCGGTCTTGCCGGTGATTATCTGAAAGAGCTTGATATTGCTAAAAGCTACCAATCTCAGCCTTTTATGAGGCTTTTACGTGCCAGACTTCTTTTTAAGCGAGGTGAAACCGATGAGGCTTTAAGAGAAACCGATGAAATTTTAGCTTTTTCCCGTTTGCATAAAAACAAGCTTCGCCTTGTAGAAGCAGGTCTGCTAAAAATATTCATGCTGGTACGCTCAGATAAAAAGAACAGTGGACAGCGGGAGATCTATAATTTGCTGCGTGAATCCATCCATTATGCTTGTGAAAACCGTATTCTCATGCCTTTTTATCTTGACCGTTCAACACTTTTGCCCTTGCTGCTTGGACTTTCTGAACAGACGGGCAAAAATACCATGGTTGCTAATGAAGCAGCCTTCTTAAGCGACATCATAGAAGTTTGCGGTCATACAAAATCATTTGCAAAGGAACCGGAATTATTGTCTGCACGTGAACTTGAAGTGCTGTATGAAATGTCTCTGGGCATCACCAACCGAGAGATTGCCGAAAAGCTTTGTATATCACAAGCCACAGTAAAAACTCACGTACTTAGTATTTTCAGCAAGCTGGGAGTCTCATCCCGTATGGTGGCAGTCGATTTAGGCCGCAAGATAGGGCTCATTTAAAAATATCCCTTATGTGATACGGCATTTCTGCCTTTCTGCTTTGACATGTACAAACCGTCATCGGCAACAGCTATCAGACTTTTTAGATTATCTGCATCCTTGGGGTAGCATGCAATGCCTATTGAAATTGTAAAATGGGGAGCTTCGGTTTCGTCAACCTTCTTCCGGAAACGTTCTGCTATCAGCCTGGCCTGTAAAAATGAGACTCCCGGCAGTATTATAAGGAATTCATCGCCGCCGAACCTTCCGAGAAAGTCAATATCTCTTAAACAGTTACCCGCAATCAGGGCAAGCTTTTTAATGCACTTGTCACCTGCAATATGGCCAAGAGAATCATTGATTGTCTTGAATTTATCTATATCAAACATAAGGATGGAAAATTCTTGGTTTGCTTTGGTGGTTATCATAAGTTCAATTTTTTCAAATGTAGCAGCTTTATTCAAGGCCTTTGTAAGGGGATCCGTCTTGGATATGTTTACAAGCTTTTCATGTGATCGCTCAATATCAAACATTCTCTTTTTTACTTCAAGGTCCAGATTCTTGTTTACAGCAGCGACTTTCTTTTCTGCATCATCGATTTTTTCTGACAAAATACCAGATGCCTCTTTAAAGAAATATAACAGGAAGGATGCAAAGCCCAGGGAATTGAGCAAAACTGAGGCGTATACAGTAAAAGATGAATGCTCAAGCAATTTGACAAGGCCGCTGAAAAGGATTAGCAGCAAGGCCCAGAATAGAATGCTTTTTTTACCTTTCTCGTTCCTGAGAATAAACATATCTGCTAAAGTTCCTACAGCAAGCAATGAAATGTATAAACCTGTTGAAACAATCTTGTCGGGAAGTGAATCAATGTTTATAACAGCCAGTATGAAAATTACAGGGAGCATATATATTATAAAGGTCACAAGCTTTTGATGATTTCTTGTTTTAACTGCCAGAGTAAAAAATATGATATACAGGAATATGATATTGGCAAAATGGAGGAAGACTTCTGCATTAGATTCCCTTATAGATAAAAATGAAGCTGCTGCAAGGGAGAATACCGAGAAGAATGAACTTCCGAGCAATGCTAAACTTTTTTCATATTTACTAAAAAAGCTTGAAATTATTATTATTGCGATCGAAAAACAAATTAATGACAGCAAATGCAACTGATTTGACAGAGAAAGATAGAACATAGCAACAACACTCCTGATTTTGATAAAATATAAATGTAGTATACTTTATATCGGAATAATCAGGCAATTCCTTCATATGTTAGTAGAAAATAATTTATATACTTAGCTGGAATTTTATAATTAACAGGGGCTGAAGCCCCCGCTAATTAAGAAACCTGCGTTTCAAACAGTATCCTAAAACGGCTCCGCCTACGAAAACAGCCGCAACTATGCCTGCAGCCGTTGTAACACTGAGGTCGATAATGCTTTCTTCATGTGAACAGTTTTTCTTGTAAACTCTTGGATATTTTCTGTATCTTGTATATTCCATTGATACCTCCGTGAAAAATAAAGTATATTTTATTATCTGCAAATGATATAAAATATATATGGAAAAATATAGAAGAAAAAAGGTTATGCTTTTATAATATTTAAAACATTTAAATTAAATGGCAAAGAGTTCTAGTATTTTTGCCTTCCATATATTGAATATTACTGGGTTTTTTTATTATACTATATATTAGAAATAAAAGAATCGTGCATATTACATCTATGGAAAGGAAGAATCACATGCAAGCCATATCTTCGGAGATCTTAACGAACATTGCTTCTTTTAACGGCATTGATGTCTATCACATCAAAATGGACAAATTTAAAACAAGCACAATAAACATTTTTCTGCATGATAATCTTTGCAGGGAGAACGTGACCAAAAATGCACTGCTGCCGGCCGTGCTGAGAAGGGGATGCAAAAGGCTTCCTAAATTTCAGGACATAGCCTTGTACCTTGAGGAACTGTATGGAGCTTCATTTGACTGTGGAGTTGTAAAAAAGGGTGAAAGGCAGATTCTCCATTTCTATATGGAATGTGTTTCCGACAAGTTTACAGGCGCTGATGAAAAAATATTTGAAAAAGCAGCTCAACTGATATATGAAATATTGACCGACCCTGTTGTCGAGAACGGGGGATTTAAAAGTGAATATATGGAACAGGAAAAGGAGAACCTGAAAAACCTCATAGAATCAAGAATAAATGATAAAGTTCAGTATGCCATGGAAAGATGCTATGAAGAGATGTGCAAGGGAGAACCCTTCGGGATTTTTGAATATGGATCGGTTTCGGATTTAAGCGGGATAAACGGAAATAACCTTTATGAACATTATAAAACGGCAATCTCTACTTTCCCTATTTCTGTTTTTATTACAGGAAATGTAAAAGAGGACGTAATTTCCGGCCTGATCGAAAAGCTTTCAAAAATACCGCGCTCTCAAGTGAAAAAAGTTGATATCGAAAAGATTAACACTGATGTAGGTGAAATAAAGAAGGTCAATGAAAACATCAATGTCAATCAGGCCAAGCTGGCTCTTGGTTTCAGGACTTATACGGCTTCTAACAATAAGGACTACTATCCTTTGCTGGTCTATAACGGAATTCTGGGAGGCGGAATGCACTCCAAGCTGTTCCAGAATGTAAGGGAGAAGGAGAGTCTGGCATATTACATTTACTCAAGGCTGGATAAATTCAAAGGTGTAATGATTATAAGCGGGGGAATTGAAACCGGAAACAAGGAAAAAACAGAAGGGATAATCGAAAAGCAATTGGAGGACATTCAGAAGGGAAAAATATCAGATTATGAATTCGATTCAACCATAAAAACTATTGAAACCGGTATAAATTCCTTGAAGGACAGCCAAATGCAGATAGTGGACTTTTACCTCAGTCAGGTCATTGTGAATACAACAGATACATTAGACTCAATTATCGAGAAGGTAAAAAAGGTAACAAAAAAGGATGTAGTAGAAGTATCGAAGAAAATCAAATTGGATACTGTATATTTTTTGGCGCCCCAAGCGTAAAGGAGAAGGATTTATGGATATAAAAGTCATTGACTACAAGAGAATACATGAAAAACTATACATATATGAACACAAGAGCGGCCTGAAGGCTTTTGTAATCCCTAAAAAGGGTTATAACAAAAAGTATGCCACTTTTTCCACTCATTACGGATCTATAAACAGTGAATTCATAATACCCGGTGAAAGTGACAAGATCAGGGTTCCTGACGGAATAGCCCATTTCCTGGAACACAAGCTTTTCGATCAGAAAGACGGAAGTGTAATGGATAAGTTCTCCGCGCTGGGATCAAATCCCAATGCATACACCGGATTTTCACAGACAGTCTACCTATTTTCCTGTACCGATAAATTCGAGGAAAACCTCAGGCTTTTACTTAATTTCGTACAAAATCCATACCTTACCGACGAAAGCGTCGAAAAGGAGAAGGGAATAATCGGCCAGGAAATAAGAATGTACGAGGATGATCCGGGATGGAGGGTGTTCTTTAACCTTCTAGGCGCCTTTTATAAAAACAATCCCGTAAGGATCGATATTGCGGGGACGGTCGAAAGCATCAGCAAGATAGACAAGGATATACTTTATAAGTGCCACAGCACCTTCTACCACCCATCAAATATGGCAGTGCTTGTAGTTGGCGATGTGGATCCGTCGAGGGTATTTGCACTGGTTGAGGAAAATCTTAAGGCCTCAGAACCCAAATCTGAAATAAAAAGAATATTTCCTCAAGAGACCTCCGAATTAAACAAAGATTATGTCGAGCAGAAGCTTGCTGTTTCTACGCCGCTTTTCCAGGCAGGCTATAGGGATGACAGGCTTGATACAAAAGGAATCGAGTGCCTGAAGCACGAGATTGCGGTTAAGCTCTTGCTGGAGATGCTATTGGGGAAGAGCTCCAGGCTGTATAATGACCTTTATGCGGAAGGACTTATCAACAGTACGTTTGATTTTGATTATACAATTGAAGAAAATTATGCATTTTCAATGTTCGGGGGAGAATCACCTGACCCGGTAAAAGTGAAAGACCGAATTGCCGAGGGAGTTTCCAAAATAGCTGCAAACGGTTTGGATAAGTCTGCTTATGAAAGAATAAAGAAGGCTATGGAGGGGAGAGCATTAAGACAGTTGAACTCTGTTGAAAGGATTTCCCATAATTTTATATCTGTCTATTTTAAGGGCGTTAACTTATTTGACTATTTCGATGTTTATGATAAAATATCATTTGAATATGCAAATGGGATATTCAGGGAACATTTCAATCCCAAGAAGCTTGCATTATCATTAATAAAACCTACTTAGGGGGAAAAACTTATGAGCATATCGTTTCCTAATTTGGGGATCGGGCCATTCGACATCCAAAATTATTTTGAGGTCTTTGGGTTTAAGATTTACTGGTATGGTGTGATTATAGCAATTGCGTTCGCTTTGGCGATTATTCTGGCTACAGGCGCAAGCAAGAAATTCGGAATCGACTCTGAAACAATAATTGATCTTGCGCTGTGGGCGGTGCCTATTTCTGTTGTTACAGCAAGACTTTACTACGTTGTATTTGACCTCAAGAGTTTCAATTCTTTTATTGATGTCATAAACCTTAGAAAGGGCGGGCTGGCAATATACGGAGGAATAATAGGAGCTGTTCTGACTACATATATCTTTGCCCGGATTAAGAAAATCAATATATTGAGCCTTTTGGACTTTGGTGTTCCTTATCTTGTTTTAGGACAGGCAATAGGGCGATGGGGCAATTTTACAAATCAGGAGGCATATGGCACGCATACAGACCTTCCATGGGGAATGAGCGGAAGTAATATAGCTGACGGACCCGTTCATCCGACATTTTTATATGAATCCTTATGGAATCTGTGTCTTTTCATCTTCCTTATATGGTTCAGAAATAGGAAAAAGATCAACGGTGAGGTATTCTTCCTTTATATGTCGCTTTACGGTGCGGGCAGATTCTGGATCGAATCTTTAAGGACAGATAGCTTAATGCTCGGCGATTTTAGGATTTCCCAAGTTCTTGCTTTCCTCTTTGCATTGGTTTTTATAATAATTTTCCTTGTTATGCGTATGAAAGCCGCTCAAAACGGTACTCTTGATGCAGAAGTTACAGAAAGCAAGTATGGAGCTTTGCTGAAAACGTTGAAAGATGAAGAAGAAAACACTGCTGTCGAGAAAAATGAAGTTGAAAAGTCACCGGATGCAGATACTGCGGAACAAAAAACAGAAGAAAATGAGAACAAATAGATTTTAATCGGGAAATGTTGACTGAAAATTGTAAAGATAGTATTCTAAGTAAGAATAATGTCGATATAAATTCTAATTGTATTGTTTTGCGTGGTGAAAGTCTAATACTAAAGAAAAATATCGGGGAGAAGCAAAATGATAGAAGTACAGATCAGGGAACTGCAAAAGGAACTAAATTTGCTTATAGATCAGGATGCTGATTACGCTCATATTTATGAAGTGAGCGTAAGGCTCGATCATCTGATCGCAAGGTATTACTTTGAAAAAATGAATGTTGAGCATATCAGTTGAACAGCCATTTTTATAATGGCTGGCTTTTTTTCCTGAATCAGGTTTAAACCGGTATTGGACACTAATGGAAAGAGTTTGATGCTGGTTTTTGCATTTTTTTTATGTTATCATTTTAATATCCCATAATAAAGGTTGAATGTAAATGTATTTCGTTGAAAAATCAAAGGGAATAAGCTATATAAAACAATTTGACTATTTCCTGTTCGTTACCGTCATTATCATGACGATTGTCGGGATTTTTGTGCTCGACAGCGCAACCAATACAATGGACGGCGGAACAAGTATACTCATTAAGCAGATTGCAAGCATAATTATCGGTGTTACTGTTGCACTTATAATAAGTGCTATAGATTATAAGGATTTTAAGATACTTGGAATTATATTGTATGCCATTAGTATCCTTTTACTGATATACGTCATATTCAAAGGTATTGGTGATAATTCGGGAAGCAGGAGCTGGATGAGGGTGCCCTTATTTGGTACATTGCAACCATCTGAGTTTGCAAAAATTGCTGTAATTGTTGTAATCTCTGTTTATTTTGAAAAAATAAAAGAATCCCAGGGAAGTAAAAACGTCCTGAAAATATTCATTTTTTCTGCCGTTCCGCTGGCCTTTGTTCTTAAACAGCCTGACTATGGAACAGCTATGGTTTTTGTTTTTATGATCGGGGCTATGATTTTTATCAGCGGTGTAAAGTATAAATACATTCTCGGCCTAGTCATTGCGGCTATACCTGCTTCGGTGTTTGCATGGTTTTTCCTGTTGAATGAAAAAAGGAGAAATAGGATCAGAGTGTTTATAAATCCCGGGTCGGATGCGTCCGATTCCGGATATCAGGTTTTGCAGTCTATAAGAACAATCGGTTCCGGACAGCTCAGCGGGAAGGGGTTGTTCCAAGGCATACAGACACAGCATGGTAATGTTCCTGTAAAGGAGTCTGACTTTATCTTTACTGTTATCGGAGAAGAATTAGGTTTCATAGGTGCAGTTATAATACTTATATTGGTTTTCGTACTCCTGATGAGATGCCTTTATATTGCCAAGAACTCGCGTGACCCCTTTGGTTCATTTCTTGTGGTTGGTTTGACTTCCATGATGGCAATACACTTCATTGAAAATATCGGAATGTGCATAGGAATGATGCCTATAACAGGAATACCGCTGCCTTTTATAAGCAAAGGGGGCAGCGCAATGGTGACTAATTATATTGCGATAGGCATTATACTTAGTGTTTCAATGCGAAGGAAAAAGGCGATATTTAACACAACTTAAAATTCTAAGTCTGCCCATAATCCATTAGTATATGTAAAAGATAGGAAATTAGTCCTATCTTTTATTTTTTTTATCCAAAACATATAAAATAACTTGATTATTATGCTGTTTTGCAATAAAATATCATTAGAAGTGGTGGAAAGTGGAGTGAAGTGGTGAGGAATTCCTTAAATATCTTTTTTGAAAGGAAAGATATCGTACAAAGCAGGACAAACTAAATAGGCTTTGTATGAATCTTGGGTGAGACTGTTGTTTTTTGGAGAGTATCAGCATACTGTCGATCAAAAAGGTCGCGTCATAATACCTTCAAAAATAAGAGAAGGCCTTGGAGAGAAGTTTATAATTACCAAAGGTCTTGACAATTGTCTGTTTGCATACTCATCCAATGAATGGAACGAGCTCGAAATAAAGCTGAAAACACTTTCGTTCGCAGACAAGGATGCCAGAGCATTCGTGAGATTTTTCTTCTCGGGAGCTGCTGAAAGCGAAGTGGACAAGCAAGGCAGGATATTGATACCCCAGAACCTTAGGGAATACGCCAAGCTGGAAAAAGACATCTATATAATCGGTGTTGACACAAGGGTTGAAATCTGGAATAAAGAAAATTGGGAAGCTTACAGCAGCGATGAAAACCTTAGCGCTGACAAATTGGCTGAGAAAATGACAATGCTGGGGATTTAAAGTTTAATTAATTATAAAAACAAAAGATAAAAGGAAATATAAAAAACAAAAGACCAATTTATTTATACAAAAGACAAAAAGAAAGCTAAGTACGAAAGACAAAAAAGAAAGCTAAGTACGAAAGATAAAGGTAAAGACGAAAAACAAAAGATAAAAGGATACATTTCGAGAAGGATGCGGATTAATGGAATTTAATCATAAGCCGGTTTTATTGGAAGAATGCATAGAAAATTTGAAAATAAAGCCCGACGGAGTATATGTAGACGGAACCTTGGGAGGGGCCGGACATTCATCCGAAATATTCAGGCAGCTTGGCGAAAAGGGCACCTTGATAGGGCTGGATCAGGATTCTGTTGCAATCGAGTTTTCCGGTAAAAGATTAAACCAGTTGGATTCAAAAGCACGTCTTATACTGTGCAATACAAATTTCAGGAATATAAAGGATGCCTGTTCGGCCAACGGCATTGAAGCAGTTGACGGGATTCTGATGGACTTGGGAGTATCCTCTCATCAGTTGGACGAAGCGGAAAGAGGCTTCAGTTATATGAAGGATTCTCCGCTGGATATGCGAATGGACAGAAAATCGGCCAAGACGGCTGAAGATATAGTGAATAGCTATGATGAGGACAGTTTAAAGAACATAATCCGCGATTACGGGGAAGAAAAATGGGCTTCAAGAATTGCTTCCTTTATAGTGAAGGCGAGAAGTGAAAAAAGGATTGTTACAACATTTGAACTTGTTGATATTATAAAAGCCGCAATACCTAGCGGCGCTAGACGTGAGGGACCTCATCCGGCAAAAAGGACGTTCCAGGCTATACGAATCGAATTGAACGATGAGTTAGGCATCCTGCCGGAAACGATAGCAGCCTCGGTCGGTTTGCTAAAGAGCGGTGGACGGTTGTGCATTATAACCTTCCACTCACTGGAGGATAGGATAGTTAAAAATGAGTTTTTGAAAAAGGTTAATCCATGCACTTGCCCGCCTGAATTCCCGGTTTGTGTATGCGGCAGACGGCCGGAAGCTAGGTTAACTGCAAAAAAACCGATTATTCCTTCCGGGGTTGAAATCGAAAGCAATCCAAGGGCAAGAAGTGCAAAGCTTAGAGTGATAGAAAAAATTTAATTTAAATACAACAGAAGAAAAATAAGAAACACAAAAGACAAGAATATAAAGATACAAAAGATACAATAGCACAAAGGATAAAAAACTTTTTATTTACAAAAGAAAAAAGAAATACAGGAAACAAAAGAAAATCAACAAGGACATATGCTTTCCGAGGACCGGCATAATCCGGTCCCCGGGTATATTGTTCACTAACAGGTGATTTTAGGGCCAAGAGGTGAATTTGATTGTATAAGGAAAAATATGTTAACGGTACATCGGCGGTAAAGACAGAACGTGTGCACTACGATGTATATGAAGAAAACAAGCTTCTTAAGGAAAAAAAGAAGTTCAAATCAAATAGAAAACTTAAAGTCAAGCTTTTCTTTGGCATTATTACGGTATTTGTGATGTTTGCATTTATCACTTACAGGTTTTCGCTTATAACGGACCTTAATTACCGTGTCAATAAAGCAAACATTCAATATAATAACTTGAAAAATGAAAATCAGATACTTAAGGTAGATATAAAGAGTACCACCGATCTGGAGAAGATAAAGGAAATTGCAGAGTCGAAGCTTGGCATGCAGATGCCTGATAAAGCGCAGGTTGTCTATGTGAATGTGCCTGAAAGAGATTATACGGATGTGTCGAGTGATTATGCAAAAAGCAGCGGAAACAAAAGCATTATTGGCTATCTTTCGAATAAGTTAGGCGAGATTTCAAGCCTGCTGAACTAAGGAACGTGAATAGTATTTGAGAAACACTATACTGGAACCTAAAAATATATTTAGACTTGGATGGGTGTATAAATTTACACGGTCTATAGTCTTTTTTTATTAATATACATATAAATATATGGTATGATTATAAGGGCCAAGCTGAAAGCGAGCAATATATCCAACGATTCCGGGTATTTTTTGCAATGCTTGAGTACATAAAATATTCAACTTAATACTTAATAAATATAACAAATAAAATAGCATGTGCTTATAAATGGGGGGTCATGATGGCTGGACCGGGATTATTAATTAAACGAAGGCTGCTGGCAGTATTAATTATTTTTTCCATTATATTTGGGGTACTTGTGGTAAGATCGGGCTGGATACAAATTGTAAAGGGCAATAAATTTAAGCAGATGGCATTCCAGCAGCAGACAAGAGGGCGTGAGATCAGCCCTATGAGAGGGTCTATCAAGGACAGGAACTATAAAGTTCTTGCAATCAGTGCTTCAGCCGAAAAAGTATCTGTTAACCCTCAGCAGTTTAGAGCATCAGCGGCAAACCTGCAAAAGGCTGCTCAGGAACTGGCAGATATGCTCGGCTTGAAGCAGGAGGACGTTTATAATAAATTAATAAAGAGAAGCAGTTATGAAACGATAAAACGCAAAATAGATAAAAAACTTGGAGATAGCATAAGATTATGGGCGTTGGATAACAAGATAAACGGGCTGTATATAGATGAGGATTCAAAAAGATATTACCCAAACGGTTCCCTTGCTGCACATGTTCTTGGCTATACAGGTGTTGACAATCAAGGCTTGGATGGAATAGAAGCTGTAATGGATCAATATCTCAAGGGAGTTCCGGGCAGGATACTAAGCTCGACAGACGCAAGAAGCCGTGAACTGCCTTTCAGCGAAGAGAAGCATATAGATCCCAAGGACGGTTTGAACGTTGTACTGACAATAGATGAATCAATACAGTTCTTTGCAGAAAAGGCCTTAGATAAGGCCATAGACGATAATAAAGTGCTTAATGGTGCTACGGTAATTGCCATGGATCCAAGGAGCGGAGATATACTTGCTCTTGTTTCCAAACCTGATTATGATCCCAATAAACCATTTGCCGCACCTCTTGGCTCAGCCTTGAAGTCATGGGATGACTATGTTAAAGATCCAAACAAATCCTGGATGGATATGACTGATACTGAAAAGGTGGCGGTCTGGAATAATATGCCCTTGGAAGAGAGGAAAAAAATACTTTCAAGTGTATGCAGGAATAAGGCTGTTGTGGATACATACGAGCCCGGGTCTACTTTTAAAGCAATAACAGCCGCGGCTGGACTTGAGGAAAATGTTGTTTCCCCTGATACACAGTTAAGCGACGTTCCTGTAGTTGTCAAGGGCAAAACCATCCACTGCTGGAAAAGGCCGCCGCATGGCACGGAAACATTTACACGAGGCGTCTATAACTCCTGCAACCCTGTTTTTGTTCAAGTTGCACAAAAGCTTGGAATAAGTAAATTCTATGATTATGTAAGGAGCTTCGGTTTTACCCGTAAAACAGGTATTTGCCTGCCCGGAGAGGCAATCGGACAAATACACAAGAAGCCAACCGAACTTGATATGGCAACAGCATCATTCGGTCAGAGCTTTACGGTGACCCCTTTGCAGATAATAACAGCATATTCTGCCATTGCCAACGGCGGTAAACTGCTTAAACCGAGATTGGTTAAGGAACTGACCGATTCAGATGGAAATGTCGTCAAAACCTACGATACCGAAGTAGTTAGAAATGTCATATCCAAACAGACTTCGGAGACACTTCGGAAAATACTTGAAGGTGTTGTATCCGATGAGCATGGTACCGGCGGCAATGCATACATCAGCGGCTATAGGGTCGCAGGAAAAACAGGTACCTCCGAAACCCTTGAAAGCAGAAGCCACAAGGCAGAAAGATATATTGCATCCTTTGCCTCTTTTGCACCGGCAGACAACCCGGTAATATGTGTTCTTGTTATACTGGATTACCCGACTGGTCCATTCGGGCACGGAGGAGGACTTACATCTGCATTTGTTGCAAAGGAAATTCTTGAGGATTCGTTGAATTACCTTGGGGTTGAAAGAGTCCCCACAGAAAAGGACAAGGAACTTTTAGCGAAAGAGGTTATTATACCTGATTTGAGAAACAAGACGGTTGCTGAAGCGAAAAATATCCTTACAAATATGGGGCTTGAATTTAAAATCCAAGGTAATGGATATAATAATAATACGGAAATATTGGAGCAGACGCCGAAACCAAACGTAACATTGTCAAAAAGGTCATCGGTAGTGCTTTACACTTATAAGCCGCAGAATGAAGCTAACACCGTTGTGCCGGATTTGATGAACAGGACTCAAAGCGAGGCAATGGATACTCTGGCTCGGGCAGGATTGAACATTAAGGTTAACGGCAAAGGTACTGTCGCAATGCAGAAGCCGACCGCTGGTACAAAAGTTCCGAAGGGTACTATCATAGATGTTGAACTCAGATTGAGAGAATTGAATGATGAGTAACATTTTTGAATAAATTATGTGACAGAATATAGAAATTAAATAATGGTGAGGTCTCTGTACGGGTCATATCTTCTTGCATTGCCTTATTAAGCCAGCCTTGTGAACGGAAGTAACAGCTGCTGCATAAATATATATTGATAGTTGGCTTAATTTGGAGGAATAACATGATTTTAAAAGATTTGATCGGTGGATTGGACGTCATAGCTGCAAAGGGAAATTTGAATATTGAAATAAGCAGTGTGGCATATGATTCCAGAAAAGTGAAACCCGGCTCGCTTTTTATATGCATAAAAGGCTATAAGACCAATGGGCATGAGTATATACCGTATGCTCTGAGAAACGGTGCAGCTGCACTTGTCGTTGAAGAGGATACCCAGATTGAAGAGGCTGTTTCCATAATTAAGGTTAAAGACTCCAGATTAGCGCTTGCTTATGTATCAGACAAATATTTCGGGCATCCGTCCGGCAAGTTCACGCTTATAGGGGTTACAGGGACAAAAGGAAAAACAACTACCACATATATGATAAAAGCAATATTGGAGGAATCGGGACAAAAGGTCGGTCTGATAGGAACGATTGCAAACAGCATAGGGGGCGAGGTGCTGTACACTGAAAGAACAACACCTGAATCATATGAGCTTCAGTCGCTGTTTGCAGAGATGGCAGCAAAAAATGTCGATACTGTCGTAATGGAGGTATCCTCCCATGCATTAGAGCTCAACAGGGTAAGCTTCAGCGACTATGATATCGGTATTTTTACAAACCTCTCGAGGGATCACCTTGATTTTCACAAAAGTTTTGAGAACTATTTAAATGCAAAAATAAAATTATTCAAAATAAGCAAAGAGGGACTTGTTAACATAGATAACACCTATGGAGAAGAGGTATTCAAGAGAGCGGAATGCAGGCTGACATCCTACGGTATTGATAAGAATGCCGACATAAGCGCAGAGGGTATTATAAACAATCCTGACAGTGTGGAATTCAAAGCAGTCACACCCTGGGGAAATGAAAGAGTAAAAGTAAACATACCCGGCAAATTCAGTGTTTATAATGCATTAGCCGCCATTGGGGCATGCAGTTTGATGAATATTCCTATGGACGATATAAGGGAAGGGCTGAAAAAAGTAAGTGTTCCGGGAAGGGCTGAAATAATAGACACCGGAAAGGATTTCACAGTAATGATTGATTATGCCCACAGTCCCGACAGCCTTGAAAACATACTGTCAACAGTAAAAAAATATGCCCCGGCAAGGGTTGTTTGCGTTTTCGGCTGTGGCGGAGACCGTGACAGAACCAAAAGGCCGATCATGGGGGAAATTTCCGGGAGACTTGCGGACTATACAATTGTTACCTCAGACAACCCTCGGACAGAAGAACCGGAAGAGATTATAAGTGAAATAGAGGAAGGCATAAAAGGACTCCGTGCAGATTATACAACGATTGTTGACCGCCGTGAGGCTATCAAACATGCCATAACACATGCAGAACCAAAGGATATAATAGTTCTGGCAGGAAAAGGGCATGAAACCTATCAGACGTTTAAGGATAAGACCATACACTTTGATGAAAGGGAAGTAGTACGGGAAATACTTAATAAGGGCAAAAACCAGTTATAATTAAATAACGATAGAGAATCTTATATAGCTGAAGAAAAAAGACAATTATTTAGGAGGGTCAAATGCAGGGCTTAAAGTGTGAAGAAATAATTAAAGCGGTAAATGGGATTCTGGTTTCGGGTGATATTAATGAAGTATTTATGAATATTTCCACTGATTCCAGAAAAATCAGTGAGGGAGATCTTTTCATTCCATTAATCGGAGAGAATTTCGACGGGCATAATTTTATATCAAAATCCCTGGAAGCCGGCGCTGCAGGCGTAATTACTCAAAAAGAGCATAACGGCTACGGCGGCAAAGCAGTAATTAAAGTAGAAGATACACTTCAAGCGCTAAAGGATATCGCTTCGTACTATAGGAGTAAATTCAAAATTCCGTTTACCGGAATAACGGGCAGTGTCGGCAAAACCAGCACAAAGGATATGGTTGCCTCGGTACTGAACCAGAGGTTCAATGTATTGAGGACTGAAGGCAATTTCAATAATGAAATCGGTCTTCCGCTTACCATCCTCAGACTTGACAGCTTTCACGAGGCTGCGGTGATAGAGATGGGGATGAGTGGTTTCGGTGAAATAAGCAGTCTGACATCGATAGTAAAACCCCACATAGCCATTATCACAAATATCGGCTTATCGCATATAGAAAAGCTTGGGTCAAGACAGAATATACTAAAAGCAAAAATGGAAATACTAGAGGGGCTTGATAAGGACGGTCTGGTCATACTCAACGGTGATGACAAGCTGCTTTACGGACTTAAGAATCTGCTCGGCTTCAGGACGCTGTTCTACGGCATGGAAGAGGGAATGGATTACCAGGCTTCAAACATAAGCACTTCGGGAGAGAATGGCTCGGAATTTGACATTACAATAAATAATGCCGAATACCACATTTGCGTGCCGGTGCCCGGAGTGCATAATGTATATAACGCCTTGGCTGCCATTGCCGCGGGAATAGAGTTGGGTATGCCGATGGACAAGATTATAAGGGGAATTGCGGATTTCAAACCGGGCAAGATGAGGCAGAACATCATATCCCATAACGGAATCAAAATTATAAATGATGCATATAATGCAAGTCCGCAATCCATGGAAGCCGGAATTAATGTCCTTAAGGATATTGCCGGAAATAACAGGACGGTGGCAATACTTGGCGATATGCTGGAAATGGGAGACTGGGCAGAAAAAGCACATAAAGATGTTGGAATGTTTGCTGTATCCAAAGGCATAGATTATATATTGACGGTAGGAAATAATGCGTTAAACATTGCTGCGGGAGCTGCAGAATCGGAAAATATGCCTGACAAGGTATTTTCATTCATAAGCAACAAGGATGTGAATGAATTCCTGAAAGGTTTTGTGAAAAAGGGAGATACCATTCTTGTAAAGGGTTCAAGAGGAATGAAGATGGAGGAAATAGTCAACTACCTTTGTTCAATTGACAACTAAAGAGCATGAGTATACAATAAATCGGAAACAACTTTTGCACATATACAGATTAGGATGGTAATATACATATGAACTTTTACAACTCGATCCAAATAGTAGTTTTTGCTGCTACATTTGTTTTGACTTTGTTGACCGGTCCGGTGCTGATTCCTTTACTGACAAGATTTAAATTCGGCCAGACCGTAAGGGATGACGGCCCGGCTACTCATCTCAAAAAAACCGGTACACCAACGATGGGAGGGGTAATTTTTCTCATCCCGATAATAATAATGTCATTGTTTATATATTTTTCGGGAACATTTCCCAAGGTGCTTCCGCTTATGCTGGTAACCGTTGGATTTGGTATTATTGGCTTTTTGGATGATATGATAAAAATAATCAAAAGAAGCAAGGATGGACTAAGTGCCAGACAAAAAATGTTTGGCTTGCTTCTGGTAGCAACGGTTTTCGCTTTTTATTGTGTTTACGGCGGCTTGACAAAGGAAATAAACATAGATTTCCTGGGCATGAATGTTTCGTTTGACCGGATATGGATTTTTATTCTGTATATCATACTATTGCTGGTGTCAACAACAAACGGTGCAAATATGACGGACGGATTGGACGGGTTGGCCTCGGGAGTTACGTTGATAATATTGATAACCCTTTCGGCGGTTTCAATGACTAAACCGGAATGGGACTATGTAAAGGTTTTTACATCGATAACCGCAGGAGGGTGCCTAGGATTTTTAGCATTCAACATGCATCCTGCGAAAGTTTTTATGGGGGATACGGGATCTCTTGCTTTGGGCGGTGCGGTCGGTGCGGCTGCGGTAGTTATGAACCTTCCGCCTGTAGTTCTTGTACTGATGTGTGCAATATACGGAGTTGAACTGTTATCGGTTGCAATACAGGTTATATCGTTCAAATTGAGAGGAAAAAGAGTTTTTAAAATGGCTCCCATACACCATCACTTTGAATTGATGGGCTGGAAGGAAACTAAAGTTGTTAATGTGTTTTGGATTGTAACAGCAGTTTTATGCGTTATCGGACTATATGCACTGCAGAGTAAAATATATTGAGTAAGGGTTGGGCTTGGATATGAAACCTACGGTGAGCAAAAAGCCTTTCGATTTCTGGATATTCATGACGGTACTTATTTTACTGGCCATCGGCACTGTAATGGTTTTTAGCGCCAGTGGGCCGTATGCCTATAACCAGTTTGGAGATACATACTTTTTCCTGAAAAAACAGCTTATAGCTGTTGCGTTTGGTTTTATAAGCATGCTTATAACAATGAACATAGATTATAGGAAGCTTGGTAAGCTGTCTCCCATACTCCTTGCAGGAAGCATCGCAGCATTGGCGCTGGTGCTTGTACCCGGTATAGGGATTAAAATCAAGGGAGCCCAACGCTGGCTTCAAATACCCGGACAAAGCTGGAGTCAGGTTCAACCGTCTGAATTCGCCAAGCTTGCGCTTATCCTTTTCTTTGCTTATAGCCTTTCCAAGAGAAAGGACCAGCTTGAATCCTTTTTCAGAGGGCTTTTGCCTTATCTGATGCTTACGGGCATTTTTGCTGTTTTACTGCTTTTGGAACCACATAAAAGCTGTACGATAATTGTCGGTTTGGTCGCCGGAATCATTCTTTTCAGCGCCGGAGCAAAAATAAGGCATTTCATGGTAATGATTGTACCTGTATTGACAGGAATGACTGCCGTAGTCTTATTCTCGCCTTATGCACGTTCAAGGGTAACTTCGTTCCTGGATCCTTTTGCCGATCCTGTCGGATCAGGCTGGCAGACGATTAACTCTCTATATGCCATAGGGTCAGGCGGAATTTTTGGCAGGGGGTTGGGAAAAAGCCTCCAAAAGTTTCTTTACATACCGGAACCTCAAAATGACTATATCTTTGCAATATTGGCAGAGGAACTGGGCTTTATTGGTGTTGTGGCAATCCTTTTGCTATTCCTCATCTTTGTTTGGAGAGGAATAAAAATAGCTATGAATGCTCCTGATAAATTCGGAAGCCTTACTGCACTGGGGATAACTGCATTAATTTCAGTGCAGGCATTGCTTAATATTCTTGTTGTTACAGGATCCATACCTGCAACAGGTGTAACTCTCCCGTTCATCAGCTACGGCGGTACATCTTTGATGTTCTTGATGGCAGGAGTTGGGATACTTCTGAATATTTCCAAGTATTCAAATTATGATAGGATTTGAGGTGGGTTCTTGTGAGAGTACTAATTGCCGGAGGCGGAACTGCGGGACATATAAATCCTGGAATTGCGATAGCCAAATACATACAGCAAAAAAATAATGATGCGGAAATACTGTTTGTGGGAACCAAAAGGGGCCTTGAAACCAGCCTTGTTCCAAGGGAAGGCTTCAAAATTGAACTTATAAAGGTTAAAGGCTTCAGAAGAAAGCTTTCTCTGGATACCTTCGTTTCGATCAAGGAAATGTTCCAGGGAATATTCGAGGCGAGGCGTCTGATTAAAAGCTTCAAACCGGATGTTGTTATCGGCACCGGAGGTTATGTATGCGGGCCGGTAGTATTTAATGCTTCAATGATGAAGATTCCTACCGTGATACATGAGCAGAATGCTTTTCCGGGTGTCACAAACCGGATATTGTCAAGGTTTGCGGATGCGGTTGCGATAAGCTTTCAGGAATCAAAGAAATTTTTTAAATCTGCAAAAAACCTTGTCTATACCGGCAACCCTATTCGCAGTGAAATGCTTGAAACAGATAAGGCCTCAGCAAGAGCAAAACTCGGGAAAAACAAGAGCGATTCGATAGTAGTCATATTCGGAGGCAGCAGAGGGGCTGAGAAGCTTAACGATGCTGTGGTTGAAATGCTGTTGGAAGATTATAAGGAAGAGGACTGTGACATAATATATGCCACAGGAGAGTCTTTATTCGAAGGAATATCTAAAAGGCTTGCCGCAATACAGCATCAACATCTTGAAGTTGTGCCGTATATCTATAATATGGCAGACGTAATGGCTTCGGCAGACCTTGTGGTTTCCAGAGCCGGAGCGATAACAATAAGCGAGCTTACGGCATTAGGGGTGCCTGCGGTCATGATACCGTCGCCATATGTAACTGCCAACCACCAGGAACATAATGCCAGTGCCTTGGAAGAACAGGGAGCGGCCGTAGTAATCCTTGAAAAGGATCTTACCGGCGGGATACTGTATATGCAGATTATGGATCTTTTGCGGAACCGGGAGCAGTTGGGCAAGATGGCCAGAAATTCTAAAAAGATGGGTATAGTAAACGCTACTGAAAAGATTTACACAATAATAAATGATGTAATTGAAGCAAAAAAAGCGAAGGGGCGTTAAGCTCCTTTTTTTATTAGTGAAACATGCCAAAGCATGTGTTCAAAATCGAGAGGACTCGATGTCCTCTCGATTTTATTTTCACACTTTTTTCCCCTATGCATAAAATGATAATGTAGGTTTGAATGCCGGTTTAAGTAAAGTTATACTTTAACCCGTTTTTTTTCAGACCCATTTTTCCACCGCATTTTTACTTGGGGGTGTCTTTATGAGCAAAATTGTCATAGTCGGTGGGCAAAAATTAAAGGGAGAAATAGCTGTTGAAGGTTCTAAAAATGCTGTTTTACCTATCCTGGCTGCAACTGTTTTAAATAGCGGAGTCAGTGTGATTAAGAATTGCCCTGATCTGAATGATGTTCGGATCATGATTGACATATTAAGAAAACTTAATTGCAAGGTTATGGTAGAAAAAAATACTGTCATAGTGGATTCGTCAACTATGAACGATAGCGTTGTGCCGGAAGATCTGGCAGCAGGAATGAGATCATCAATCATTTTCATGGGGCCCATTCTGGCCCGATGTAAAAAAGTTACTATTAGCTACCCGGGTGGGTACATAAGTATATGGGCACAATAGCAGTAACTATTTTTGACTATATGGGAATTTGTTGATATTATTAATCATATTAAAGGAACTTTGCAATGTGCAGCAGTTGATGGAAAATCATTAAGTGATTAATACCTGCCAACATTCATTGGATGGGCAATTCAGCCAATTTACAATGCAAAAGGAATGATGCAAATGAATCTTAAGGAACCCGCAATTGAAAAAATGAAGGACATTTTCGGAACAGACGAGAAAAGAATAGAGCATGCTCTAAAGGTTTTAAACTATGCTGAAGAAATCCTTTCAGGAGAAAAAATGACAGGCAGTGAAGCCGAAGTCGTAATACTGACAGCTATCCTGCATGATATCGGCATACATGAGGCTGAAAGGAAATACAATTCCAATTCGGGCCGCTATCAGGAAATAGAGGGCCCTCCTATTGCAAAAGCAATTCTGGAAGCACTGAGGCTTGATAGTGAGATCGTGGAAAGGGTATGTTATATAATCGGTGGTCACCACACGTGGTCAAAAAACGACGGAAAAGACTTTCAGATTATCTGGGAAGCCGATATGCTGGTTAATATCCAGGATGAAGGTGTAGAATGTTTTGGGCCGAATATTAAGTCCGTTATCGACAAAAATTTTAAGACTCCAACAGGTAAAAAGCTTGCACAAGAAACATTAAATACATAAATTATTTTCAACTTATATAGTTTGATTATATCGAGGCTGTACTTAACATAACCGCACAGCCTCAATAACTTTACTTTTTACGGTGTTCAACCAAGTCAATTGCTCCGAGGACGATATGAGCCAGGCCAAATCCGGTCACTCCCCATGAAACTGAACGTGAGACAGGCCGCAATGCGAGCCCGGTTGCAGTTACTACTGTTCCAAGGACTGTCGGTACCGTACCTTCTCGAACTTTCATGCAACAACCTCCCTACAAAATTAAGTCAAGAATAGTGTTTTCATTTCCTTTGGCTTTTAATCTTATTTTATTATGGTAATAATGCCGATGTTCTCTACTCCTGTCTATTTGTTCACAATTTGTTAATACAATTATCACCTGATGGATATATTCATCAGATAGAATTTTAGCATGGCAATTATGCAATTCATAAAGAGGGGGTAACAACATTGGTAAAGAAGATATTACACGGTTTGCTGGGCGTTTTGAAAAAAATTAGAATCAAATACATAATTATCGCAGTTGTTCTAATTGCAGCATTAGGTGCAGCTTACATATTCTACTTCCAGAAGCTTCTGTCTACATCCAAAACATCGGCAGCCTTACAATTTGCAACGGTTAGAAAAGGTGATATAAGTGTGACCGTTTCGGGATCAGGCCCTATTGAAACGGCAAACAGCCTGAATATTACACCGAAAGTAAATGGAACTGTAACCAAAGTATTCTTTAAGCAAGGTGATAAGGTAAAAAAAGGTGATCTGATGTATGAACTTGATGATTCAGATGCTATGCTCAATGTAGAAAACATAAAGAATCAGATAGAACAGACGAAGCTCACTCAAAATAACAATAATAAAAGCCTTAATGGTCTTAAAGTCGTTGCCCCTTTTTCAGGAGTCGTTTCAAATATCAACGTCAGTGAAGGAGATAACCTGCAAAAGAGTTCTCCGATATTGACTATAACAGATCAATCCAAGCTAAAGATGACTGTTCCGTTCAACGGTATTGATGCAAATGAAATTAAAACAGGCATGAAAGCTGATGTTTACCTCCAAAATGTTATGCAGGCCATAGAAGGTACAGTGACAGCTGTCAGCAGCAACGGTTATTCGAGTGCAACCGGGGCACAGCAGTTTAATGTTGAAATAACTATTAAGAAATCAGGTATTTTGATGAATGGCATGAAAGCCGGAGCCGAATTGAACACTAGTGCCGGTACAATAACAAGTTCGGATGTCGGTACTTTTGAATATGTAAAAAGTACAGTAGTGAAAAGTGATGTAAACGGAACCATTGAAAAATTAAACGTAATAGAAAATCAATATATAAAAAGCGGAACGGAATTAATGAAAATTGCAAATGACGATCTGGCGATGAGCCTGCAAACCACAAATCTGAAGCTTAAAGACCTTCAATCCCAGCTTAATCAGGCTAACAAGCAGGTTGGCAATTGCAGGATTTATTCTGATATTGACGGGGTTATAGTATCTCAAACTGCAACAGCCGGGACTGTTGTAAAGTCCGGTGAAACGCTTGCGACTGTATCGGACAGCAATCATATGCAGTTCGAAATTTCAGTCGATGAATTGGACATTGCAAAGATCAAAACCGGACAGACGGCAAGTATTTCAGTTGACGCTTTAACAGAAACAACCGCTGCTCCGCTTTCGGGTGTGGTTTCTGAAATTGCTCTGGAAGGTACCCCTTCAAATGGCGTAACTACATATCCTGTTACAATCAAAATAAATGACAGCAAGAACCTAAAGGTAGGCATGAATGCAAATGCCGAAATATTAGTCAATCAGAAAAAGGATGTCCTTTATGTGCCTCTGCAAGCGATACACACCATGGGAGATAGAAGCTATGTCCTTCTTAAATCCAATGTAACGGGAAACGGTGCCGGACAAGGTGGTTCGGGAGAATATGGACCCGGCAATTTTAATGGACAGATGCCCGATATGCCAAATCAAGGCGGAAGTAATTCCAATAAGAATGGAGGGACTGCGGATCAATCCTCCGGCCAAACCGCTGACTCTCGAAATCCTTCGGGCAGGTCGGGAAATAATGACAATGGATATTCAGGTAACAACCGAAACTCAGATAACAATGACAGCAATCAAAACGACAAAAACAGGGGGAACTATGGACCTCCAAGTGGAAACGGAAACGGGTACAGCGGGTATGGCAGAAACGGCGGAAACGGCGGGTATGATAGAAACAGCGGAAATGGGCCTTCAAATAGAATGAGATCCATGAACGGAAACAGCGGTGATTCGGAGACTGTTATGAAATTCGTAGAAGTGGGCATTAACAATGAAAATTACATTGAAATAAAAAGCGGACTCAATGAGGGTGATCAGGTAGCATTACCTGTAGTTACAACCTCAAGCAGTAAAAATAACGGAAACAATGCCGGCGGAATGATGCTTGGAGGCTTGAGCGGAGGTGGAGGCGGCTTCGGCGGGGGCTTTAGCGGCGGAGGCTTTAGCGGCGGAGGCGGATTCCCCGGAAGAAGCGGAAGCAGTAATAGAAACAGGAGCAATTGACAGCAGAAAGTGTAAATTCTCCTTTCAGGGGGTACTGAAATGATTAGGATATCAAATGTTTACAAGATATATAAAATGGGTGATAACTGCATAAACGCTTTGAACGGTGTCGACCTTCATATTAAAACACATGAATTTGTTGCGATAATCGGTCCTTCCGGTTCAGGAAAATCCACACTTATGAATGTGCTGGGGTGCCTTGATGCTCCAACATCAGGTACCTATTATCTTGACGGAAAAGAAGTCAGTAAAATGAATGACAACCAATTGGCGGAAATAAGGAATCATAAGATCGGGTTTATATTTCAGGGCTTTAATTTGCTTCAGAAGCTGACGGCGATGGAGAATGTTGAGCTGCCGCTGATTTATCAGGGCCTTGGTGCCAGAGAAAGGCATAGAAGATGCAAGGAAGCATTGGAAAGTGTGGGGTTGGGAGATAGAATACACCACAGACCTAATGAATTATCAGGCGGGCAGCAGCAGCGAGTTGCAATCGCAAGAGCCTTGGCAAGCAAACCCCCTATGATTCTTGCAGATGAACCGACGGGAAACCTTGATTCCAAGTCGGGAATAGAGATCATGAACATCTTGAAGCAGCTGCATACAGACGGTAATACTATTATTCTCATAACACATGATAATAATATAGCGGAACAGGCCGGAAGAACCATCCGCATTCAGGACGGAAGAATTGTTGAAGACAGGGAGGTGTGCTGATTGGGTTTTGTACAGGCTTTCAGGATGGCAATAAAAAGTATATTGAGCAATAAAGTGCGTGCTTTTCTTACCATGCTGGGTGTAATAATAGGTGTTGGTGCCGTTATTGCCGCAGTTGCATTTGCTAAGGGGAGTACGAAGAGCATAACCGACCAGATACAGGGTATGGGAACTAACCTTGTTACAATAAGCATCAGGGGAAGGGGCAGCAACAGGCACGTAACCTATGATCAAATGAAGAAATTTGCCCAGGACACGAAAAATGAAATAGCTTCACTATGTCCCCAGATTACAGGGAGCAGTACGGTCAAGGCCGGGACAAAAAGCAGGAGCACTTCTATTGTCGGTACTGATGAGGACTTTGAGGCGGTAAGGAATGTACATGTACAAAGCGGCAGGTTTCTGATGTCCTTTGATTCAAAATACAGGCAAAAGGTGGCTTTGCTTGGAACTGCGGTTGTAAATGACCTCTTTAAAGGTGGAAGTCCGCTGAATCAGAAAATAAAAATAAATGGTCAGATATTCACAGTAATAGGGGTGCTTGAACAAACAGCAAATGCACAGACAGGGTCAGATGATGACAGAGTAATAATACCGATTACTGTTGCTCAAAGGTTGACGAAAACAACAACCATAAGCAATTTTTCTGCCAAAACATCTACCCCTGAGGCGGTAAGCAGGGTAATAACCCGAATAACAACTTACCTTACCGGAATATACGGTAACGCAGATTCTTTCAGCGTTATGAGTTCGGAACAGGCTCTTTCGACCTTGGGCAATGTAACAGGAATCCTGATGGCAGTATTGGGCGGAATAGCGACTATTTCACTTGTAGTAGGCGGCATTGGGATTATGAATATAATGCTTGTATCCGTTACGGAGCGAACAAGGGAAATAGGAATACGAAAAGCGATTGGTGCAAAAAGGCGAAATATACTTATTCAATTTTTAATAGAGGCGATTGTTGTCACCGGTATGGGAGGACTAATGGGAGTAGGGCTGGGGGTACTGATAATACGGTTTGTCATAGGAGGCTTAAATATTGTTCCTGCCGTATATTCAGTTCCATGGATGCTTCTTTCTATGGGGATTTCGCTTGGGGTAGGCGTAATATTCGGAATGTTTCCCGCCTATAAGGCTTCAAAGCTTAATCCTATAGAGGCATTGAGATTTGAGTAGAATTTATATTTGTTTCAATAACATTATGGAAAAGGATGGAGGCCGTTTAAATGAAAAAGTACATATCCGTTATTCTGGCAATGATAATACTGGCAACACCGCTTGGCGCATTTGCGAAACCTACGGATTTACCGATGGACAGCATTTATAAAGCTGCAGTTAATAACGTAGTTCAGCTTGGAATAATGAGTGAAATATCCAAAGGGGTATTTAAACCAAATACTGTTGTTACAAGGGAAGAATTTGCAAAAGTCCTTATTACTGCCGCTGGGCTTAATGATTCGGCAAAAGCTCTTGCGGGCACCACATCTTTTTCAGATGTAAAAAAGACTGATACTTACAGTGGGTATATTAATTTCGCTGTAAGCAAGGGCTATCTTTCAGGAATGGCTGACGGTAAGTTCCACCCTAGGGACAAAGTTACATTTGCTCAGGCATGTACAGCGGCAGTAAGGGCGCTTGGCTACACTGATCAGGATGTTACGGGCATATGGCCCAGAAACTATACAGATAAGGCGAAAATGCTTAGAATTGTTGACGGCATAAACCTGGGAAATAATGACGGACTGCCCAGATGGGCCGCAGCACTCATAATTGACAGGCTGTTGGATACAAATGTAAAGAAATCCGGAACGACAGATCAGACATTTGCCGATAGTACTGGCAGATATCTAAAATGTATAATATTAGCCAACTCCAAAATTTTAAGCAAATTATCAAGCAATCAGGTTCTTACAGACAAAGGCATTTATTATGTATCCGGAGCAGATGTATCTCTAAAGCTGGGAGGACAATACAGAGTAGTTATTGATGATGACTCGATAACCAATGCAACGGACAATCTAAGGACTGAAGCGGACATTACTGTTAAAAGTGCAGTAAACACAACAATAACATACAGCGCTAAAGGTACGGATAAAACAATGGATCTGCCGGATAAAACGGTTTATTATTACCAGGGAGAGAAAATTGCCTACGATAGTATAAAGGGCATGCTACAAACCAACACAGCCTTCATATTCATTAAGAATACATCCGGGACGGGCTATGAGTATGCGATTATCATAGATCCTGTTTATAGTAAGCCGGAGGTGGCAAGCAACGGAAATATTTCTGCAAATAAGATCGGCGGCATTGACTTTTCAAATAACCCTCATATTAATAAAAACGGGCAGTTGATAAGCTTTTCCCAGATTGAAACCGGTGATGTGGTATACCAGGTTTCAGACATATGGAACAACAACAGATATATTCTTGTACTTGACAATACCGTACAGGGCAAGATTACGAATATACTGCCCAACAAGCTTTCTCCAAAGACGATACAGATAGATAATACCAACTATGATTTAAGTGCAGATTTAAATTACAGCAAGATAGGAAATGCAACCGGAGCTTTTAAGGTAGGGGACAGTGTAACCTTACTGCTTGGCAGTGACGGAAAGGTCGCTGACATAGTATATACCGACTCTTATGACAATTCAAGCTATGCCGTGGTACTGAATACAACAACAACAATTTCTACCGATCTGGAAGACAGGGGCAAAATGATCTATAATGTAAAAATGCTTCTGGCTGATGGGTCTACCAAGACCTATAAGCTGGATAATGTAAAAAAGCTGCTGGCAGACGGGTCAGTCGGAACCTATAAGAAGGAAGAGGAACTCAATGCGGTAAAAGGTGATATTAAGGGCAAGTTGATTAGGTTTAACTACATTGATGACGAAACAGTGGCTATAGAAGCATTCAATTATTCAACTGACAAGAGCTATACCTTGGACAGGGATGAAAGACGTATAGATTCCGGCTTTGCAGCAGATAACATAAAAATATTCGACTTGATATCAAATGACGGAAATAACGATGCTGTAGCCAAGCTGGTTAACTGGAGTGACATGCCCAACGGTACGGTTCCTTCCGGTAAAATCAAATTTATCAACAAGAACGGGTCTTTTGATGACATCAATGTAATGTTTGTCGATAATATACTGAATGAAGGGTATTACATGGGTGTAGTCAAGCAAATTATTATAAAGGGAACGGGTTCCTCCAGTTCCTACACGTATACCTTGCTTATCGATAATAAAGAGTACACTTGCAATACATATATGAAGGATGTCTATCTTGGAGCTGTAATTAAAGTCAGGCTTGTGAATAACTCAGTTTACTACACATACGATGTCAGGAATCCTGTTGTAGAAACAGCTGCGATCCAGGCAATAGACACCAAAAGAATCAAAATTAACAACTCGGTATATGTTTTTGATAATGATATAGCGATTTATTACAAAGACAGCAATAATGTCTACACACAAAAGGGAGTTAATGACATACAGCCGGGTACGACTTATGGCAAAATATCGGTTTACCTTGAAACTCCATATAACACATCAAAGGTTAAAGTTATTATTGTACAGCCATAGTACAGGGTAATAATGAATAAATCATGAAGAAGTAAGAAAAGCAGCCAGGCGGGTGTTAATCCGCACTTGGCTGCTTTTTCAGTTCATTTAGCTCTTGTTTCATTTTTCTTATCTCAATGGCATTTTTTATTTTGTTTACAAGTATAAGCCTGTTGAAGTGGTCTAGCGGCTTGATTATATAATCGTAAATATCGTATTCCAGAATTCTTTCTATGTTTTCTCTGTCATCGAGACTTGAAGCCACTATAACGGGTATTTCCTTGTAAAGCCGCGTTTTCGAGAACTGTTTCATAAAGCCGTATCCATCGAGCACGGGCATTACAAGATCAAGGATGATCAGGTCTACATTCCGGCTTTCGAGCATTTCCAAAGCTTCCCGGCCGTTAAGAGCAGATATGACGTTGAACCTTTCCTTGTACAGATAATCTCTAAGAATAACGTTATCCAGCACATTATCGTCTGTTATTAGTATTGTGTTTATCATTTCAACCCCTCTTTTTATTCATTTTCTTTAAAAGATATTCTACTTTTGAATTAAAAAAACCTTTAGAAATATGTGGGAATTGAAATTGACAATAAATGTAAGAGGAGAATATAATCTTCTTAAACTTCAATAAATTATCGGGTTTCAAACAGGAAATAGGCTTTATAACTAAATTGATGCACGGAGGAAGGTATAATGGTAAATCCTTTTTCGTTCAGTGAGCTGGGAAAAGTATTCCGGAAAAATGATATACTCGGCATTGATATAGGTGCTGCTAATATAAAGGTTGTACATGCAAGAAAAAAATCAGATTCCACTATAAAAATCATTAATTACGGTATCGGTAAAACGCCTTCGGGGTGCATAAAAAATGGTGTCATTTCGGATATTTCGGACATTGCAAAAAATATTAAAAAAGTCCTGAAAGCACAGAAAATTAATGAAAAGAATGTTAAAATTGCTATTTCGGCAGGATCGAATTTAATCTCCAAGGTGGTTTCTGTCCCCAAGGCAGATAATAAAAAGCTGGAAGAGAGGATAAGAGAAGAAGTAAAGCGAAAGCTTCATGTTGATATACAAACCCAAAAAATTTTTTATAGAGTTACAGGAGAAAGGGCAGCCAATAAGATTATTTATTTGAAGGTGCTTGTGACTATAGTCCCAAACACTACCATAGAGAACTATGTAAGGCTATTGAAACTGCTTGATTTCAAGCCCGTTTCGATTGAAGTGCCATTTTGCAGTACTGCACGCTTTTTCAGCAAGGGGGCCGGACCGGTTGGAAAAGACCGGGAGCGGCTTTGTGAATTGAATCGCGGAACCACAGCAGTAGTTGACCTCGGATCAGAGACTACAAACCTAAGCATACTGAATAACGGAGCTCTTGAATTCAATCGCATAATTCTTGCGGGAGGACTCAACCAGGATGAAATAATAGGCAGAAGGCTTGGTGTATCGAAGGAGACAGCCGAAAAGTACAAAAGGATGCATGGAATTCAAGATGAGATACATGTGGGAGATGAAATAGAGAAAATTGTAAATGAATGCATAAGAGATTACCTTGGTGAAATTCTCAGGAACATAAAAAGAAGCTTGGATTTCTATGCTGACAGGTGCGGAGGACATAAAGCCGAAAAAATCGTTTTCATAGGCGGAGGATCGGGTACAAAGGGACTAAGGGAATTTGCAGGCAGTATAATTCCTGCAGATGTCTATACTGTCGATATGATGGATTTCAGAAATATAGAGTTCGGGAATGATATGGATTATAAAAAAATAAGGTATCTGGTAAATGCTTTAGGGATAGCGTTGTAGCTGTTAATATAAGCACTAAATATTAAGAATAATTAAAGAGTTTTGATTACATATTCAAAAAACCTAATAAAGAAGGTATAATTAATAATCTAGGGATGATGGTCAATCTATCATCTTTTTTGTTTACAGGCCGGGGGTGAGAGCATTAATGAGCGAAAATGAAAAGGCTCTTCTAAAAAAAGCTAAGAATGGCGATATAGAAGCTTTTGAAAGCCTTGTGGAGCGCTATCAGAAAAAAGTTTATAACATTGCATTGAGAATGACAGGGAATAGCGAGGATGCCGCTGAAATCGCCCAGGAAGCTCTGATAAGGGTATTCAGGTCGCTTAGAAATTTCAAGGAAGAAGCTTCTTTTTCCACATGGATATTCAGGATAACTACAAACCTATGCCTGGACGAAATAAGAAAAAGAAAGAATAAACAGGTTGTATACATAAATGACGAAATAAAGCTTGAAGACGGAGAGGTTAAAATCCAAATCGAGGATAAAAGCCCAGGCCCCGAAGAAAAAGCTCAAACAAATGAAATAAGAAGAATAGTTAATGATGCCATACAGTCTCTCTCTGAAGAGCACCGCACTATAATTGTTTTACGGGACATTGAAGGGTTCAGCTATGATGAAATAGCAAGAATTGTTAAATGTCCCGAAGGAACCGTTAAATCAAGGATTAATCGTGCACGGCAGTCACTTAAGGATATTTTGAAGAAAAAGAAGGAACTAATCAGCGAATATTACGTCAAATAGATATGGAAAGGAGGGTTGGAGATGAATAACTGCGATGAAATAAGGAATAGGATTTGCGAATATCTGGATAAAGAGCTGAATGAGATAGAATCCGCTGAATTTGAGAGTCATATCAAAGCTTGTAAGGAATGCAGAAATGAATTGGATGAAACAAGAAGGTTGATGGATATATGCAAGGACATGCCGGAAGAAGAATTACCGCAGGATTTCAGAAAAGGGCTTCACGATAAGCTTTTAGTAGAAAAGCACGCAATGGAAAGCAAACAAAAAACAACATACATTATAAGAAAGTATCTTGCTATCTGTTCGACTGTAGCTGCAGTATTGGTAATCTCAATTATAATCAAAGGACTTCCATGGAACAGCCCGGTTGATAGACAGAGCGTACCTTCCCAAAGTAAAACCGATTATAAGAAATATCAACCGAAAGCAGGAACCGGTGCGGCTTCTGAGTCTCCGACCTATACTTGGACAGATAAAGATAAAACAAACACAAAAAAAATCGAGAATACTGAAATTCCAGCAAATGACGGTAATCCCAAAAACACCAATAACCTCAAAGATACTTCACCTACTGAAAACAAATCGAAGAGTATTTCGAACTATTCAGCCCCAAAAAGTAAAAAAGCTGTTCCACCGGTGACAAATATACCGGCTTCAAATGAAGAAGCAGCTTTAAGAAGCAGCAATAAAGAGCCTAGTGAGCCGAAACAAAGCAATAAGACTGCAATAAGCGATGATAAAGAAAATCATATGATGGCCCTTGGTGTACAGGAGGATAATAAGACTTATCAGCTGAAAAATATAAGCATATCCATGGTTTCATACAATCAGTCTGAAGGTATAGAAAAAATCAAGAGTAATCTATCCTCCTATGGAGCAGAACTGATACCTGAAGCAGCAAGCGACGAGAAAAGTATAAGTATAACAGCCACAGGCATTAGTACCGAATTAAAAATAAAAGTGCCCAATGCGGCATACCAGCAATTCATCGACTATTTAAACAGTAATTTTTCATCAGCCCAATTAGAAATCGGGGAGCTTAATGTTGTTGATGTTACCGGCCAAATCAAGGATTATCAGGATAAAGCGGACGTTTTATCCGCAGGGGCCAATGTCGCCGACAGTACTGCAAATAATACGGATCAGGCGAGTGATAAAAAAAAGAATGACGAGCTGCAGAAGGTTCAAAATGAAATGAATGAGCTAAAAAACGAATCTGAATATACCATAGTTACAATTAATTTTAAAAACTAGGGTAATGTCAGGATAAAAAAGTTCATTTCAGTCACATGAAGGAATGTGCTTTTGTCAATTGGCAAAATAAATGTTCAGCAACCGTTTACGGTTGTTGTTTTTTTGTGTAAAATTGTTTAGGAACCTTAACTGGACGAATAATAATACTGGAGGTTTACGTATGAAAACAGGAAAAATAATGCTTATAGACGGAAACAGTATCCTTAACAGGGCATTTTACGGTTTGCAAGGCTCCCAGCTGCTTGCAACTACCTACGGACTTTATACAAACGCTGTTTTCGGCTTTATCAATATACTTAATAAATATCTTGAGGAAGAGAATCCGGATTACCTTTGTGTTGCGTTTGACCTCAAGGCCCCTACTTTCAGACATAAGGAATTTGAAGGCTACAAGGCAAAAAGAAAAGGCATGCCGGGAGAATTGGCAGTGCAGGTGCCTGTAATCAAAGAAGTGCTGGATGCAATGAATATAAAAAGATTGGAATACGAGGGCTTTGAAGCTGATGATATCATCGGGTCTGTTTCATACTGTGCTGAGCAGGAGGGACTTAACGTTGTTATAGTCACGGGTGACAAGGATTCACTTCAGCTGGCTTCAGAAAAGACCAGGATTAAAATGCCAATAACCAAGGGCGGCAAAACAGAAACAGAAGAATACGATTATAACAGGATGCTTGAGAAGTATGGGGTAACTCCGGTGCAATTCATCGACGTAAAAGGCTTGATGGGCGATACCTCAGACAACATACCGGGAGTTCCCGGAATCGGAGAGAAGACGGCTTTAGACCTTATCAAAAAATTCAGCAGCATCGAAGAGCTTTATGAAAACCTCCAAAATGTAGACAGAAACAGCGTAAGGGAAAAACTTACTTCCAACAGGGAGCTGGCTTTTATGAGTAAAAGGCTGGCAACAATAGACAGAAACATGCCGGAGCTTTGTACAATACCGGAGCTTAAAAGGGGCGATTACGACCGCACAAAACTTTTTGAACTGTTCACGAGACTTGAATTCAAATCATTTATAGAAAAGTTTGGTCTTGCAGATATTGCACAGATTGAGAAAACAACCAAGATAATAGAATGTATTGAAGAAATGCAGAAGTTAAGGCTGTTGAAAAAGAAATTGGCATCCCGTAAGGAATTTGCAGTCTTTTATTTGATTGACAGAGCAGGCTGTTTTTCCGGCAAGCTCATTGGTGCCGCATTTTCATGGGAAAAGGATGAAAGTGTTTACGTAAGCCTTAACGGCTGCCTGTCTGAAGAAGATTTTCTGGCCGAATTCAAAGATCTGTTGGAAAATCCGGAGATAAAAAAGGTTGGACATGACTTGAAGCCGCTGATCCTTTATTTGAGAAACAAAGGGATTGAACTCAACGGGCTTGCATTCGATACAATGATAGCCGCTTATCTTATAAATCCTTCAAATGCTACCTACAAGGTATCCGAATTAGCTGAGCAGTATCTTAAAATGTACATCGAAGCTATAGAAGAGCTGTCGGGAAAAGGTAAAGCGTTTACTTTATTCGGAGAAATGCCTGTTGAAAGGGTTTCATCCGTAGCCGGTTTGCATGCTGAAGTTCTGTACAGCGTCAAGGATATACTTTCGGAAAGGTTGAAGGAAAATGCTCAGGAGGACCTTTATTATAATATAGAGCTGCCATTGGTTGAAGTGCTTTCAAGCATGGAATACTGGGGGTTCAAGGTAGATACTGATGTCCTGAAGAGCTTTTCGGGAGAGCTTGAGGAAAAGATTAACAGCCTAACATCCGACATATATGAATTGGCGGGTGAAAGCTTTAACATCAATTCAACAAAGCAGCTTGGATTCATTTTATTTGAAAAGCTTGGGCTGCCTGTTATCAAGAAAACCAAGACAGGCTATTCTACAGATGCTGAAGTCCTAGAACAGCTTGCATCCCAGCATGAAATCGTATCAAAGCTTTTGGAATACCGGCAGCTGGTAAAGCTTAAATCTACCTATGTTGAAGGCCTTTTAAACGTAATAAACCCTGCCACGGGGAAAATTCATTCAAGCTTCAACCAGACTGTAACGGTTACAGGAAGAATAAGCAGCACAGAGCCTAACCTGCAAAACATCCCCATCAAGCTTGAAATGGGCCGGAAGATAAGAAAAGTATTCGTAAGAAGCGATGATAACTATGTACTGCTTGACGCAGACTATTCACAAATCGAATTGAGGGTGCTGGCTCATATTACTGATGATGCCAATATGATAGAAGCTTTCAGGAACAATGAGGACATTCATACACAGACTGCATCAAGAATCTTTGGTGTTGCAAGGGAAGAAGTTACCCCATTGATGAGGTCCAGAGCGAAAACGGTTAATTTCGGCATAGTGTACGGCATGGGTGATTTCAGCCTCGGCAAGGATTTGGGTATTACGAGGAAAGAGGCGAAAAAATACATTGATGAGTATTTGAGCAAGTATCCCAACGTCAGACAATATATGCATGATATAGTAAAGCAGGGAAAGGATAATGGATATGTCACTACTCTGTTTAACAGAAGGAGATATCTCCCCGAGCTGCATGCAAGCAATTTCACTGTCAGATCCTTTGGAGAGAGGATTGCGATGAATACCCCGATTCAAGGGAGTGCGGCTGATATAATTAAGATTGCCATGGTTAAGGTACATCAGGAGTTAAAGGATAATAACCTTAAATCCAGATTAATTTTACAGGTACATGATGAACTTATAATAGAAGTCCATGCAGAGGAAATCGAAAAGGTTTCAAAAATACTGAAGGACAGCATGGAAAGTGCGGCAGCATTGAGTGTGCCGTTATATGTTGAGGTCAAATCAGGAACAAACTGGTATGAAACAAAGTAGGGTGAAAACTATGAGGATCATTGGTGTTACAGGCGGAATAGGAAGCGGCAAGAGTACAGTTTCAAGATATCTTGCAGAAAAGGGCGCTCAAATCATTGACGCCGATCAGATTGCAAAGGATATTACTGCAAAGGGACAGGAAGTGCTTAATGAGCTGACAGAACATTTCGGGAGAGCGATTGTCAATTCTGATGGGAGCCTGAACAGGAAAAAGCTTGGAGAAATCGCTTTTGGCAGCAAAAATGAGCTTGAAGCCCTAAACAATATAACACATAAGCACGTTGCAAAGGAAATAGCTAAAAGCTTGAATAATATAATCTCAAGGGGCAATACCGCCATGGTTATAATTGATGCTCCGATTCCGATAAAGCATGGATTTCTTGATATGGTGGATGAAGTGTGGGTTGTCGCTGCGGATATGGATTCGAGGATAAAAAGAGTCATGAGCAGAAGCGGGTTCTCTTATGACGAGGCATTAAGAAGAGTGAACTCCCAGATGAAAGATGAAGATTATTTTGGAATAGCGGACCATATCATATATAATAACGGCAGTGAAGATGAATTAGGAAAAGAAATTGAGAAAATATTGCTGACAGGTGATGCGTTTGGAGATAAAAAGACGGAGTAAGCTCCTCCGAAATATATTTATAACGGCAGCCGCTCTATTGTTGGTTTTTATTGTTATAAGCAATATACCGGCTGTCTTGAAATTGGTCTATCCGTTAAAATATAAGGAGTATGTTTATAAATATTCGGCAGAATACAATATTGATCCGTACCTTGTCTTTTCCATTATGAAGGCTGAGAGCTCTTTCAATACGGGGGCTGTCTCGAGAAAAGACGCAAGAGGACTGATGCAGATAACCAAATCTACAGGGCAATGGGCAGCGAATAAGATAGGCATTGATGCATATACGTTTGAAAGCCTGCACAACCCTGAAACCAATATCAGAATCGGCTGCTGGTATCTCAATTGGCTTAGAGCTTACTTTCAAAACGAAAGTAACTCAGACAATACAGATTTGGTCATTGCGGCTTATAATTCAGGAAGCGGAAGCGTAAGCGGCTGGCTCAAAGACAAAAGTCTTAGCAGCACGGGATATACGCTTGAAAAGATTCCCTATAGGGAAACCTCAAGGTTTCTTAAAAGGGTGAAAAACAATATTTCAATGTACAAAAGACTTTACGAAAGCTGATTTTAGTGATATCGTATCTATAAGAATGACTATAGGAGGAGAACCTGCAATGAGTAAAACAATAGTTTATGAAAGAGACTTGCTTTATCCTGCCGACAATATATTGGAGCCCGGGAGCATACATATTGAAATGCTGAGTCCTAACAAAAAGGGTTACATACCTGTACTCATCGAAAGTAAGACAAACCATTCACTTGAAGAAAATATAGATTCGATTATTCGTACCATACAGACGGATGTTTTTGATAGAATTAACGTGGACATTAGAAAAAATGTCAGCCTATATATCAAGCTTGGACCTGAAACAAAGAAGAAATACGGTAATAAGGCTTATGCAGCGATATGCTGTGAAAGAGACGGCAAGTTCGATTTTAAAGGCGTTGACGAAATAGAAGATTGAGACTGTTTCTAATATATGGATAAAAATGTTAATGGAAAATGAGATTAATGCATTCAGATTGAGTGCATTTTTTTACTGCCATAAAATATATATTATAAGAAAACTTCCGGATAGTAATTTGCAGTAAAACAGGTATTTCTCTGATGAAAGCCGCACAGAATGCGGCTTTTGCGTTGCTGTTTTATAAGGAATGGTATCCGTTTTATGGTTGACACCTATGGAGGAAAAATATAGAATGAAAAAAATTGTTGTAAAAGATATAAAGTTTCTTTCTTTAATGTGGAAAATTACAAATGACAATTATTACATAAATTGCTTAAGAACATTTGAAGGGAAATACTAAATGATTGAATTTTGGGACGACATGGCTGAAAAAGAGGAAATCGATATTGATGATGAATATATCAATAGACAACTAAGATGGAGAGAAATAGAAAGAAATTTATGCGGAGTTAAAACAATTCTTGATATCGGTGCAGCTACAGGCGCTTTTTCTGTAGAATTAGCTAAGAGAGGTTATCAAGTTACACATCTCGATATATCTTCAAAAATGATCGAGGCAGCCAAGGAAAAGGCAAAAGGATTGAACACTATTAATTTTGTACAGGCTGATGCAAAAGACTTGTATATGTATAAAGATAATAGTTTTGACTTGGTTTTAAACCTTGATGGTGCGATCTCATTTTCAGGAAATGGATATGGAAGGGTTATATCAGAAAGTTGCAGGGTTGCTAAAAATAAACTTCTTGTATCGGCATCTAATAAAGGCTGCATGACGGCAACATGGTTAAATTACAGCATGAATCTGCATAATTGCATTACGCCATCCGTAATGGAAATGATTAAAACCGGCCTTTGGAATAAAGATCAATATGAGGAAAATAAAAAGATATCAGAGTGTTTTAAGGTTGATAGCTTTAAAGCATTTACACCTGATGAATTGAAAAATGATCTGGAACAAAATGGGGTTAAAGTAGAATTTTCGAGAAGTATCGGTAGTTTAACCCATTTATATTTATTGCATTTATACAGGCAATTACCTGGGAACAGTCATTCGGTAACATTAAGCAGGAATGAGGATTTTATTGATTTGTGTGAAAGGTTTGATATTGAAGTTATGCCAAATGGACCTGGTTCATTCAGACGAGCCGGAGTTATTGCTTTAGCAAAAAAGGTTGAGAAATTTCCCCATTATTTCCCGCCGCTTTGAAATTCGTCGGTTCTACTGCGCTACATAAAATGAACAAAAATGAGCATGATAAAATTATTCAACTAACTATTAACGAAATGAGGTTGGATTAATGCTCGTTGCGGGTATCGCAGGACGTGAACAATCAAAAACAGCAAGCCTAATCAATTCAATTCTGGGACAGACAGGAAAAAAAATCAGCATTGTTGATTCGGGAAATATCGTCGAATGGGATAATTCAAGAATAAGGAAGTATATTGGAGAGCTTAGCCTTAACAAGGTCGATATACTTATCCTGAAAATCAATATCTGGGACATAGAAAAGGAAATTTTTAATAATATTCATTTTGATATTATTATTTATACAGATAAAGCCGATGATTTTAAGGAGACGGATCAAAAATACGGAAATCTGATGAGGAGGGTGTTTTCCCTTTTGGACGAAAAGGGAATAGCAATAGTAAATGTTGATGACAGTGAGTTGATCAGCTTTCTTCAGGGAATGAAGCATTATTTCATTACCTACGGCTTCAATTCAAAAGCGAGCTTAACGACTTCAAGCATCGGAGAATCTGTGTTTAAGGACGAATTCTTGTGCTGCCTTCAGAGGTCTATACCCACAAATAACGGAATGCTGGTCGAACCCCAGGAATTCAGGCTTAATGTCCAGCCTGAATATATGGATCCTTACAGTGTTCTGGCAGCAGCCGCTTTTGCTGTTGTCAATGGAATTGATCTGAATCTGCTTAATAATGAGGGACAAAAACATATTTTCTAATCATTTTTCAGCGAAATGTAAATTCAGGGATTTTCAAGTCGAAAAAAGTATAATATAATATGGTAGTAAAGTTATGCCATGACGTTATTTTATTTTGTATGGAAGTGGGTTGATGAATCATATAAATCTGCTTATTGCCGGCTTTTATAAATAATAGCTCGAGCAAGTGCGTAAACAATGTTTTGTATTGTTGTAATGTTGACAAATTTGATTCTAAAAAATACCCCATATGAATAAACATTACATTAGATAAATATTGAAGATACGTATGAGCCTAAGAGAGGAGAGTGGGGGCGGATGGTCGGAAACATAATTGAGAACAACATGGTGACCATTTCCGGGAAAGTTGCATCTGAAACGGAATTCAGCCACGAAGTGTATGGAGAGGGTTTTTATTATTTTATGTTGGATGTGCCCAGATTAAGCGACAGTTATGACAGGATTCCGGTGACCGTATCAGAGCGCTTGATAACTAAACAGAAACCAGACATTGGAAAGGTTATAGAGGTGGAGGGTCAATTCCGTTCCTATAACAGCTACAACAATGAAGGAAGCAAGCTTTTGCTGACTGTTTTTGCACGAGAAATTACTTTCCTTGAAGGTGAGAAAAAGATTAAAAATCCCAATCAAATATATTTAAACGGTTTTGTGTGCAAAAAGCCTATATACAGGACGACGCCCTTCGGACGTGAGATTACCGATCTTTTGCTCGCAGTTAACAGGCCTTATAATAAGTCGGATTACATACCCTGCATAGCATGGGGAAGAAATGCAAGATATTCTGAAAGCCTTGCAATTGGTGATAATATCAAGATATGGGGAAGGATTCAAAGCAGGGAATACCAAAAAAAGATAGAGGGCGGAGAAGCTCTTACTAAAATAGCATTTGAGGTATCCGTATCAAAGATGGAAGTCTGTGACGACACAAAAGCAAATGATGATGATCAAAATGAAATAAAAGATGAATAAAAATATGAAACTCTCGGATGATACCGGGAGTTTTTATTTCTGTCTGTGGAAGTAGTTTTTCCAACCCTTGCACTGAACAAAATGTTTTGATATGCTAGAAATGAAAGTGAATTTATTTTTTTGTATTAAGTAAACAGCAATTGGAGATTTTAACTATGCATTTCATTCATTTCGAAGAGAGAGGTAGATGCGAATGATCAAAGTTATTTATGGGAAAAAAGGCATGGGCAAGACCAAGATGTTGATTGATTCAGCGAATAAGCTTGCATCTGAAGGTTCAGGCGCTGTTGTATTTATTGATTACAGCAATCAATTGATGTATGATTTGAAGCACAATATCAGGTTCATAAATGTTTCTGAGTTTCCGGTTGACTGTTCTAAAGCATTGTTAGGTTTCCTGTGTGGTCTGGTGGCGGGAAATTACGACATTGACGGGGTTTTTATTGACGGGTTGACATACATAATTAAAGAAAATGCAGATGGTTTGGAAGAATTTTTTACCGCACTATCGGAGATAGCCAAGAAGTATAACGTTAAATGCTATATGAGCGTTAACGGCGATGAAGGAACTGCTCCCGAGTATCTTAAGGATTATTTAATTTGACTTTAAATTTTTTAATTGAAATATAAAATAAGACTGCCTTTATCAAGGTAGTTTTATTTTTTTTGTACCATTGCTATAATTATATAATCAGTTACATAAAAAACATAACAGAAGGCAGGCCGGAAATGAATAAAACTGCTTCGTTAATTATCAGCAACACTACACGGGGGTTTGACAAACAATATACATATCTGATACCGGAAAATTTGGAGAACAAAATCAAGCCGGGCATGAGGGCAATTGTGCCTTTTGGCAGTGCAAACAGGAATATTGAGGGATACATTGCCGATATTTCCTTATGCGACGAAACTACTTCTTTTAAAGAAATAAAAATGCTTCTTGACAGTGAACCGGTACTCAACAAAGGAATGCTAAAACTGTGCGGGTTCATGAAAAAGAGATACTTGTGCACTTACTCGGATGCCATAAAATGCATGCTTCCCCCCGGCATAGGAGTTAAGAGCAACAGGATTGTCAGACTCATAAAACAAGAGGGAGCTAAAAAGCCAACCGAAAAAAAAATTATCGAGCTGTTGCTTGAGGCGGGTAATGAATGTGAGTTTGAAGAACTGAAAAGCAGGACACAGTCAAAGAATTTTAACAAACTGATAAGTGCCATGACTGAATCGGGATATGTTGACATTTTTGAGGAATATATATCCCGGGTAAAGGAAAAATACGTAAGAGTCGCTTATTTAAAAGCACCGGAAGATGAAATAATAGAGGACATAGAAACCGGAAGGATAAAGAAAATCCAGCAGATCAGGATTTTGGAGATGCTGCTTGAGAATGAATTTATTTCTGTTGCAGACATAGTGAGGTTTGCAGGGGTATCGGCAAGCGTTTTGGACACTTTGAAAAAATACGGTTATATTGACTATAAAGATATTGAAGTGAGCAGGGATCCCTATAAGCATTTGGAATTTAAAAAAACTTACCCGCTGGATCCTACTCCCGAGCAGAAAGCTGTTCTTGAGGCTTTGAACGGAAAACTGGAGAGCGGCAGCTTTCATGAAATTCTGCTCCATGGCGTCACCGGCAGCGGAAAAACGGAAGTTTACATGCAGCTGATAAGAAAATGCCTTGATGCCGGCAAAAATGCTATTGTGCTGGTGCCTGAAATATCACTGACTCCCCAGATGGTTGAAAGGTTTAAGGGAAGGTTCGGAGACGAGGTTGCCGTTCTGCACAGCAGGCTTTCCCTTGGAGAAAGGTATGACCAATGGAAGCTTATCCTGGAAGGCAGAATAAAGGTGGTGGTTGGAGCCAGATCCGCTGTATTTGCTCCATTTGATAATCTGGGAATAATTATAATTGATGAAGAGCACGAGAATACATATAAGTCGGAGATCACTCCTAAGTACCATGCAAGGGATATCGCAAGAGAAAGGTGCATAAATGATAATTGCATGCTCCTTCTTGGCTCTGCTACTCCGTCGGTAGAAACCTATTACAGGGCCCAAAAAGGAGAAATCGGGCTTTTTAAAATGCAGGGCAGAGCAAACATGGCTTCAATGCCAAAAACGGAAATAGTTGATATGAGATGTGAACTGGAGGAAGGAAATAAAACCATATTCAGCCGAAAACTGGCCGAAGAGATCGGAAAAAACATTGAACTGGGGCAGCAAACTATACTTTTCCTCAACAGAAGAGGGCATTCGTCGTTTGTCCTTTGCCGCGGCTGCGGTTATGTTTTAAGGTGTACAAACTGCAATATATCAATGACATACCATGCTCGTGACGAAAGGCTTATTTGCCATTATTGCGGCTACACTGTGAAAAATCCCTCAAAATGCCCAAAGTGCGGAAGCGATCATATAAGACATTTCGGGGTTGGAACTCAGAGAGTCGAAGATGACACAAAAAAGCAATTCGACGGCTGCTCGGTAATACGAATGGACATGGATACTACCTCATATAAAAATTCGCATGAGCAGATACTTAAGGCATTCCGTGAAGAAAACATCAATATACTCATAGGAACCCAAATGATAGCAAAGGGCCACGATTTTCCCAATGTTACACTGGTTGGAATCCTGGCGGCCGACAGCCTGCTTAACATCGATGATTACAGAGCTACGGAAAGAACCTTTCAGCTGCTGACACAAGTTGCAGGCAGAGCGGGGAGGGGTAAGCTCCCGGGCAGGGTAATTGTCCAAACATACAATACAGAGGATTTCAGCATATTGACCGCATGCCGGCATGACTATGAGTCCTTTTACAGTCAGGAGATTATTCTGAGGGAGAAGCTTGAATACCCTCCGTTTACAAACATTGCAAATATTATTTTATATGGAGCAAACGACAGGTTTACTTTTTCTAAAGCAAAGGATATAAGTCAAACAATCAGAGAAGTATTGCCAGTGGAAGAGGGTATCAGCATTATGGGGCCGTCACGGTCGCCTCTCTCAAAAATAAAGAATAACTACAGATGGAGAATTATTATTAAATGCAGGAATTTGGAAAGACTTATATCTACAACAGAAATGATATCGGACGGCTTCTACAAAAGAAAGGATAAATCGGGAGTTGGGCTTTCTATAGATATAAACCCGGTAAATATGCTATAATTCTAATTGCAGATTATCGATGTGGAGGTTTTTATGGCTATCAGAAAAATCAGGCTGGATGGCAGCGAGGTATTAAGAAAAAAGTCTAAAGAGATTAAAGTAATAACTAATAAGATATTGACCCTTCTGGATGATATGGCTGAAACAATGTACAAAGCCGACGGAGTCGGTCTGGCCGCACCTCAGGTGGGTATTCTGAAAAGACTGGTGGTAATAGATACAGGGGATGGCTTGATAGAACTGATCAATCCTCAGATAATCGAAGAGCAAGGAGAGGTCACTGACAGCGAGGGATGCCTTAGCATTCCGGAATACATAGGAGAAGTAAAAAGGCCCGAAAAGGTTACTGCTATGGCCTTCGACAGGAAGGGAAGGGCAATACGGGTTCAAGGTGAGGGCTTGCTCGCAAGGGCTTTGTGCCATGAAATTGATCATTTGGATGGAATCCTATTTAAAGACAAGGCTATAACTTTTGTTAAGAAACCGGTTGTTGGTGCCGGTGATTCAGAAAATAAATGAATGGAGTGAAGTAATTGAAGGTAGTATTTATGGGAACACCTGAGTTTGCTGTTCCCTGCTTGAAAATGCTTGTTGATGAGGGATATGAAATAGGAGCGGTTATAACGCAGCCCGACAAACCGAAAGGAAGGGGCAATAAGCTCGCACTGCCTCCTGTTAAGGAATATGCACAAAAAGTGGGATTAAAGGTGCTTCAACCTGAAAGGATAAAGACTCCGGAATTTTTAGAGGAGCTTAAGAGCATAGCTCCTGAGCTTTTAGTAACTGCGGCATATGGAAAGATGCTGCCGAAGGGTTTACTTGATCTCCCCGTATATGGCTGCATTAATGTTCATGGATCGCTTCTTCCGGCTTACAGAGGTGCAGCACCTATTCATTGGGCGATTATCAACGGTGAAAAAGTGACGGGTATAACTACTATGTTTACCGATATAGGCATGGATACCGGCGATATGCTCTTGAAAAAGGAAGTTGAAATAGGAGATGACATGACAGTTGGAGAGCTGCATGATAAAATGTCGGAGGTCGGTTCGGAAGTCCTTAAGGAAACACTTGAAAGGCTGAAAGACGGAACGCTTCAAAGGACACCTCAGGATAATGCCATAGCTACATATGCTCCTATAATTAAGAAAGACCTTGGACTGCTTGATTGGAATAAATCCTCAAAGGAAATTCATAATCTTGTAAGGGGAACTAACCCATGGCCCGGTGCTTTTACATTTTATAAGAGCGACAGGATGAGGGTCTGGAAGACGGAGTATTTAAAAGAAACCTATTCCCAACACCCCGGTACAATCATAAGTATTTCCGATGAGGGAATGACAGTAGCGTCAGGCACCGGGTCGATCAGAATTAAAGAATTGCAATTTGATTCGGGTAAAAAAATGAGTCCCGCGCAGTATGCTGTGGGACATAGTATTGATATAGGAACCGTACTTGGAGGGAATTAGCCATTGTTATTAGCCAACTAAAATTTGGCAACAATATTATTGCAGATAACTAAGATGAAAATAATTTTGAGAAGAGATGAGTATGGGTATTGACCTTGTAAGAGAAGAAGCGCTGAAAATATTATATGACATAAATCAGAAGGGTGCCTATTCAAACATTTCAATAAATAAGTATCTTGAAGGGCATGACCTTCGTGACATAGATAAGGCTTTTATTACCGATCTGGTTTATGGCACCGTGAGATGGAAGCTTTCTATAGATTGGGTTATTGAACAGTTCTCAAGCGTGAAGCTCAAGAAAATTTCACCATGGATATTGAATATCTTAAGGCTTGGCGCGTACCAGCTGCTTTATACTCAAAAGGTGCCGGAATCTGCCGCATGCAACGAAAGCGTCAGCTTATCGAGAAAATATGGTCATGAGGTATCGAGCAGGTATGTAAACGCAGTGCTTCGAAACATTTCAAGAAAGAAAACAGAGATTAAATACCCTGATATTGATTCGGAATATCCATTATACCTGTCTGTAAGGTATTCCCACCCGGAATGGTTGGTAAGAGAATGGCTTGAACGGTTTGGCAATGCTTTTACTGAAGGCCTTTTGGCTGCCAATAACGAACAGTCTGACTTTATTATAAGGGCGAATTTGCTTAGAACGACAAGAGAAGGCTTGATAGAAGAGCTTAAGCGGGAGGGCATAGAAGCATCCGAAGGCAGATATTCCGATGAAGCGGTTATAATTAAGAATCCTGCATTCCTGTTTAAATCAAATGCTTTTTCAAAGGGTTTGTTTCAGGTTCAGGACGAAAGCTCGATACTTGCCGGAAGGATTTTAAATCCCAAGCCGGGTGACCTTACGATAGATGTATGCAGTGCACCGGGAGGGAAAGCCACCCATTTGGCACAAATCATGGAAAACAAGGGTGAGGTAATAGCCAGGGATATTCACCCTCATAAGATAAAACTCATTAATGATTCGGCAAAAAGACTTGGGACGGATATAGTACATACCGAGCTATACGATGCTACCCGTTTTGACGAGAACCTGAGCGGTAAAGCTGACTGCGTTCTTGTCGATGCTCCTTGTACGGGCTTAGGCATTATTAGAAAAAAACCTGATATTAAGTGGTCAAAGGAAGCAGAGGACAAGAAAGGAATAACCGAGCTTCAATTTAAGATACTGACTGTTGCGTCAGGATATTTAAAGAACGGAGGCTCTCTTGTCTACAGTACCTGTACGGTTGAAAGGGAGGAAAATGAAGGTATTGTTGAAAGGTTCCTTGAAGCGAATAGGGATTTCAAACCTGTTGACATAACCTCCTTAATCCCTGAGAAGCTTGCGAAAACGAGTGCAAGCCAGGGTTATGTCCAACTGTATCCAAACATTGACAAAACAGACGGATTCTTTATTGCAAAATTGGAGAAAAGGGGATAAGCAAATGGAAGGCAAGATCAACCTTCTTGATTTGAATATAGAAGAGCTGCAGATACTGCTGGCAGAAGCCGGCGGTGAAAAATACCGCGGCAAGCAGATTTTTCAATGGCTTCATAAAGGAGCCAAGAAATTTGAAGAAATGACGAACCTCTCTAAAAATCTTAGGGAAGAACTTGATAAGCGGGCTTATATCAGCGGTTTAAATATACGGGAGAAATTTGTATCGAAAATAGACGGTACTATAAAGTACCTTTTCAGCCTTGACGACGGTAATATGGTTGAAAGCGTATTGATGGAGTACAAGCATGGAAATACAGCCTGCATTTCATCTCAGGTAGGATGCCGGATGGGATGTAAATTTTGCGCTTCAACCGGTATAGGGTATGTAAGGAACCTGTCGGCCGGTGAGATATTTGACCAGGTCCTGACAATCCAAAAAGACACCGGGAAAAGGGTTGGAAACATTGTAATAATGGGAATAGGGGAACCGCTTGACAATTATGACAATATTATTAAGTTTTTAAAGCTGGTTAACGATCCCGAGGGCTTAAATATAGGATACAGACACATATCTTTGTCAACCTGCGGACTGGTTCCGGAGATAATCAGGCTGTCCAAGGAGAATCTCCCTATAACGCTGTCAATTTCATTGCATGCCCCAAACGATGAAATAAGAGAAAAAATTATGCCAATCAATAGAAAGTATTCTATTGACAAAATAATTGAAGCATGTAAGATATATACAGAGGTCACTAAAAGGCGCATTACATATGAATATGCATTGATTTCCGGAGTTAACGATTCCAGGGAAAACGCAAGAGAATTAGCATCAAGGATAAAAGGCATGCTTGCACATGTCAACCTTATACCGGTCAATGCAATTGAAGGAGCTGATTTCAAAAAAAGCTCCAGACAGCAGATTGAACAGTTCAAAGCCGTACTTGAACACTCGGGCATTGAGACGACAGTAAGGCGTGAGCTTGGAAGCGATATAAATGCTGCATGCGGGCAGCTAAGAAGAAGCAACATAGCTTCAAAGAATAATAATGAATAGTAAATAGCGAGTTATGATTATATAGATGAAAACTTAAATTGCTAATAAATTAAATATCTTAATCAGAATGCAAATAATAAAGGGTTAAGCTGCAATTATTAATTGTTAGTTGATTGACGGGAGTGGTCGAATGAAATTTGCTGTTAAAAGTGATGCTGGAAGTGTCAGAGAAAATAATGAGGACAGTTATAATATTATTGCCGGCTATTCCGGTATTCCGGTTGCTTTTATTATTGCGGACGGAATGGGAGGCCATAATTCCGGGGAAATTGCAAGCAAAAAGGCTGTCGAATACATAAGCAACTATATACTTCAGTGCCCTGACACATTTTCAGATGCTGCTGATATGCCTTCTGTAATAAGCGACATTATAAAAAAGGCAAATTCTTCTGTCTTTGAGCTTTCAAAGGAGAAGGAAGCTAATTATGGTATGGGCACTACACTGATTTTAGCGGTTGAAGGAAATAAAAAGCTTTTCATAGGGCATGTTGGGGATAGCAGAGCTTATGTTATCAGAAACAATGAAATTGCAAGAATTACAGTAGATCATTCCTATGTTGAGGAACTGGTAAAATTAGGTTCGCTGACCCGTGAAGAAGCTGAAAATCACCCTCAAAAGAACATAATAACCCGTGCTTTAGGGTGTTCGGAAGACATTGAAGTTGATATTTATGATTATGACATATGTGAAAATGACATATTTATTTTGTGCACTGACGGTTTGACCAATATGCTGGAAGAGGAAGAAATAAAAGAAATTGTATTGCAGAACGATAACCCCGAAACTGCATGTGATATATTGGTAAGAAAAGCGAATGAAAATGGCGGAGAAGACAATATAACCGTCATAGTTTTTAAGGTCTGATTATATTAATGTAATTAATAATTCGGAGTAAAGGTAAGGTGTTATAATGGAAGGCCAGATTCTTGGAAACAGATATGAACTCGTGGAAAAAATTGGCGGCGGTGGAATGGCCTTGGTTTATAAGGCAAAATGCCAGCTGTTGAACAGGTTTGTAGCTGTAAAGATACTAAGACCGGAATTTACTAATGACGAGGAATTTGTCAAGAGGTTTAAAATCGAGGCGCAATCGGCTGCCAGCCTGTCTCATCCCAATATAGTCTCTATTTATGATGTAGGCTATGAAGGCAACCTCCATTACATCGTTATGGAGTACATTGATGGGATCACCCTAAAGGAATACATCACCGAAAGGGGAGTTCTGAAGTGGAAGGAAGCTGTTGATATAACAATACAGATTGCTTCCGCTATTGAACATGCTCATAGAAACCATATAGTTCATAGGGATATTAAGCCTCATAACATTATTATTACCAAGGAGCATATAGCCAAGGTAACGGATTTCGGTATTGCCAGAGCCGTGTCTTCCTCAACGATAACAATGGTGGGGAGCACTATCGGTTCTGTTCATTATTTTTCTCCCGAACAGGCAAGGGGCGGCTACACAGACGAAAAATCCGACTTATATTCTATCGGAATAGTTTTATACGAGATGGTTACCGGAAGAGTGCCTTTTGATGGAGAAACACCTGTAGCTATCGCACTGAAACACATACAAGTGGAACCGCAGGCCCCTATTGAAATCAATCCTGCGATTCCGCAGGGAATAAATGAAATTATACTGAAGGCCATTAAGAAGGAACAGAACAAAAGGTATCAAAGTGCAGCAGATATGCTGAACGATTTATTCAAGGTCATGAAAGAGCCTGACACACAAATTATGTTTGAGGAAGAAGATGTGAAGGAACCTACTAAAAGGGTTAAAACCATCACTGACCAAGAAATTAAAGGTGGCGACAGTTTCTTCGTTAAGCAGGATAAAAAACCGGAAGACAAGAAAAAAGACAGGTTCACATATTTAATTGCAGGTGCTTTAGCTTTGATTCTTGTTGTTTCACTTACTTTTATCAGCTACAGATTAGCTGTAGGGTCGGAGCATAGAGACAAGCCTAAAAAAGAATTTGTTGTAGGGTACTATGTTAAAGACAATATAAAGGATGTCAAAGCCCTTTTGGCAAAAAGCAAGATTTACGTTACCGAAAAAAGAGAGTATAACAAAGATATTCCTAAAGATACGATAATATCTCAGGGAACCGATCCTAAAAAAACTCTGAAAAAGGGAAGCCATATCGAATTGGTTGTCAGCGACGGTCCGGAAATTATAAAGCTTCCCGACTTGAAAAATAGTGATTGGAGAGATGCGGAGAGCCAGATCAAGGACTTGAAGCTGGTTCCGAATACTATTGGAGAGAATGATGATACCATTGCTTACGGGCAGGTAATAAGAACTGAACCCGGGGCTGATGAAGAAGTGCAGATTGGTGATACGATTAAGGTATATAAGAGCTTGGGACCGCTTCTAATTAAAGTAAAGGTTCCCAGTGTAAAAGGAATGACGCAGCAGCAAGCGATGAATGCAATTCGTAATGCAGGTCTTAAGCTGGGGAAAATATATCCCGAAGACCAGAACAACTATGAAGCCAAAGTAGTGAAAACCGAACCGGCAGCAGGAATAGAGGTTCCTGAAGAATCTCCTGTAGATATCTACCTTGAACAGAAGCCGGCAATTACGAATAAGAGTTTTAAAATAGACCTTGACTATCCGGAAAACTATGGTGATGTAATAGAGGTGGTTGTTGAATTAACTCCATCCGATACGGGAAAAGTCGAAACCTTAAAATATGTAAAAGACAAGAATGAGTTTCCGTTTACCATATCCGTACCTGTTCCTACAGGAGGAAGCACTAATGTACGGGTTTTCCTTGACGGAGAGCAGTATGGGCCGGATAATCCTGTGTATTAATAAGGAGGAGTAAAATGCCTTCAGGCATTATAATAAAGGGCATCGGGGGCTTCTATTACATTAAAGCCGACAACGACAGGATTTACGAATGCAAGGCCAGGGGCATTTTCAGAAAAGAGGAAATGGCTCCTCTTCCAGGCGACAGAGTAAATATTACTGTTTTGGACGAAAACAAGCTTAAGGGGAGCATCGAAGCCATACATGAAAGGGAAACTCAGTTGGTAAGGCCTGCAGTGGCTAATATCAATCAGGTCGCCATTGTAATAGCCGTAAAATCCCCTGCTCCTGACTATGCGCTTTTTGACAAGCTCTTGATTACGGCTGAGTCAAAAAATATAAAACCTTTGATAATAATAAATAAGACAGACCTTGACGAAGGCAATGAGTCCGATAGTATAATTGCAGCATACAGCCTTGCCCATTACACTATAATAAGGACTAGCTCTAAACTAAATTTGGGCTTTGACCTTCTGAAAAAAGAATTAAGTTCCCGTATTACAGCCTTTGCCGGACAGTCAGGCGTTGGGAAATCGACTATACTAAACAGGATTATGGATGACAGCATAATGGACACAGGTACTGTCAGCGAGAGAATAGGAAGAGGAAAACATACCACACGGCATGCTGAACTTGTTGAATTGATTAACGGCGGATTTGTCGTTGACACTCCCGGCTTCAGTTCTTTTGAACTTTCAGATTTCAAACATAGCGAACTTCAGCTATTCTATCCGGAATTCTCAGAACACTTAAATAAATGCCGATTTGCGGGGTGCAGCCATATTTCCGAACCTGACTGCAGTATTAAAAGAGCACTCGAAGCCGGGCTTATCGATAAAGGAAGATATTCCCGCTTTGTTCAGTTTTATAATGATCTAAAAAGCACTGATAAAAACTATAAAGGAAAGAGGACGTGATTTAGTTGATTAAAATAGCACCGTCGATATTGTCATCAGATTTTTCAAGGCTGGATGAAGAGATCAGAAAGCTTGAGAATTCAGGTGCGGATATGATACATATTGATGTTATGGACGGTCATTTTGTTCCTAACCTAACGATTGGTCCTCCTGTCATAAAAGCATTAAGGCAATCCACCAAGCTCCCGTTCGATGTACACTTGATGATTGACAATCCGGATTTATATATTGACAATTATGTCAAGGCCGGTGCGGATATAATAACAGTGCATGCAGAAGCCTGCCCGCATTTGAACCGGATAATCGGCAGCATCAGGGCAAAAGGCAGGAAAGCGGGAGTGGCTCTCAATCCATCAACATCCTTAACTGTGCTTGACTATACACTTGAAGATTTGGATATGGTTCTTCTTCTTACGGTAAATCCTGGTTTTGGAGGACAAACCTATATTGAGTCTATGACGGAGAAAATCAGACAGCTGAGAAAAATCATTTTGTCAAAAGGGTTGAAGACTGAAATAGAGGTAGATGGGGGAATCGGACCCGATAATATTTACAAGGTTACTGAAGCTGGAGCTGAAGTAATAGTTGCGGGCTCTTCAATTTTAAATTCAGTAAACGTGAGCCGGGCGATAACGGAATTGAAGGAAAAAGCATATAAATAGTTTTTGGGGAAAAAAGATGACAGCTTTAATTGTGTGCAACGGCAGTATAGAGGATTATTCTGCTTACGGCAGGTTTATAGAGAAGGCAGATTTTATTATCGGGGTGGATGGCGGAGCAAGGCATCTTAAGCAGTTGGGACTTAAACCTGATATACTGCTGGGGGACTTTGACTCCATAGATAATAAGGATCTTGAAGGTTATAGGATTTCCGGAACGGAAATAATGAAGTTTCCGGTTGAAAAGGATATGACAGATGCGGAGCTTGCTATAGAAACAGCTATCGGCAGGGGTCATAAAACAATTATTATGCTTGGAGTGTTGGGATCCAGAATGGATCATTCATTAGCCAACATATTTTTGCTGAAAAGAATCCTTGATAAAGGTTCAAAGGGAATAATCGCTAACGAGAAAAATGAAATAACTCTAATAAACGATAAGATGGAAATTAGGCGGGAAGAAGGCTTGAAGATCACTCTGCTGCCTCTGTCAACGAAAGTTACGGGTGTCAATCTAAAGGGCTTTTATTATCCTCTGGTGAATGCGACATTGGAAACCGGTTCTACTTGGGGTGTAAGCAATGAGATTACCGGGGATACAGGTGAGATTAAAATAAAAGACGGACTCCTCCTTGTCATAAAAGCAAGGGACTAGATGCTGAAAAAAGCAGTCGGTTTCGAGTTCCTTCTTTTTTTATGCCAATTAACTTCAATAAAAGCCTAACTGGGCTTTGTTCTTAAATACATCCTTTCTGTAGAATAATAAATTTTCTATTCTAGCCTGTGCCCACAAAAAGACTGAAAAAATTTAACAAAATAAAGGAATATTTATTTTTATGTAGAATTATGCAATTTAGCCAGAATTGTTATGCTTTATAAAGTGATTTCTTTTTTAATCCATAATATCATAAACGTGTTTAATATTTGCTTATATAATAGTTGAAAATTCATAACAAAGGTGTTTGGCATAATGAAAAAAGACAAACTGCATTACCAGAATAATGAAGAAAATAATTACTTTAAAGTAAATATCGACTTGAAAAACTTGAATATGCAAAAAGCCGATTATAAGTTTTCTGAGCTTTTTGACCTCAAAAAAATTCAAGAGATTCAGGATATGTTTTCGGCTGCTACAGGAGTCGCCTCCATCATTACAGAAGTGGATGGCACTCCAATTACAGAGCCAAGTAATTTCAGCTGCTTCTGCGGCATTGTAAGAAAAACTGAAGTCGGAATGAAAAACTGCATGTTTTCGGATTCTGTTTTAGGCAGTCCGTATAAAGACGGCCCAAGGATGCAGAAATGCTTGAGCGGAGGACTTTGGGATGGCGGTGCAGGCATTATGCTTGGAGATGTACACATTGCCAACTGGCTGATCGGTCAGGTTTTAGAGAGCGATTATAATGAAAAGGAAATGCTTCATTATGCTGATAAGATTGGTGCTGACCGTGACCAGTTCCAGGATGCTTTAAACAAGGTCACGAGAATGAGCAGACAGCAGTTCTCATATATTTGCAAGTTCCTTTTTCTTATCGCAAATCAGCTATCTGTTTTGGCTTTAAAAAATATTCAGCAGGAAGATGAAATCAGAAAAAGAAAAATGGCAGAGACTGAAACTAAAAAACTGAATTCGGAACTGGAAAAGAAGGTTCAGGAAAGGACAGTTCAATTAGAGAAAATCAACGCTGATTTGGAAGAAGTAAATTCAATGCTGGAGGAAGAAATCTCCGAGAAGCAAAAGGCAGAAAAAGAGATTAAAAAATTGAATGAGGAACTTGAATATAAGGTTATTGACCGTACAAACAGACTTCAGGAGATGAACAGACTTCTGGAAGAAGAAATCTTCGAAAAAAACAAAGCCGAGAAAGCTCTCATTGCGGAAAAAAATCTTATGGAGGCTGTCTTCAACAGTATTGATGAAATTATATACCTGTACGATGATCAGAATAAGCTTATACGTTGGAATAAAAAGCATGAGGAACTTACAGGATACACTGCAGAGGAATTGTACGGGATGGGAATAACGGAATGGTATATGGATAATGAAATAAGCAAAGAGGTTTTGCTAAGACATATATCAGAAATGTTGAAAAACGGGGGATACTCCGCTGAAGCAAGTCTTAGAAAAAAAGACGGAACAGGTATACCCATGTATTTTAAAGCAAGTACCCTATCGCTTGAAGGAAGAACACACTATGTAGGGATAGGCATTGATATTACTAAAAGAATAGAAGCTGAGGAAATACTGAGAAAAAGCGAGGAAAAGTACAGGATTTTGACTGAAAATACGTCAGACGTCATTTCTGTTTTAAATTTGTCTCAGGGCAAGGTTACATACATTAGTCCATCTGTGTATCATCTGAGGGGGTACACAGCTGAGGAAGCTATATGCCAGAGTCTTGAAGAGGTTATGACTCCTGAATCCTACGTTCTGGTTAAGGAAAAACTAGAGCAATATACCGGTGAATTTACTAATGATCCAACGAAGCATAATGCCTATACCTTGGAGATTCAGCAGCCTTGCAAGAACGGTCAAATTATTTGGGTAGAGCTTTCTTTAAAATTCAGGATAAATTCCGACGGCGAAATCGAAACCGTGTGTGTCAGCAGGAATATTGAAGAAAGGAAGAAAGCACAAAGTGAAATTATCTATTTAAGCTATCATGACCAGTTAACCGGACTTTATAACAGGCGGTTTTATGAAGAAGAGCTGAAGCGCCTTGATGTAAAAACAAATCTTCCGCTAACAGTTGTAATGGGAGATGTCAATGGATTAAAGCTTATTAACGATTCCTTCGGACATGCCAAAGGAGATGAACTGCTTGTAAAGGTTGCTGAAGTTCTCAGGCGTGGGTGCAGAAAAAGTGATTGCATTGCCAGGCTTGGCGGTGATGAATTCGTCATATTAATGCAGAAAACCAATGCCTCTGATGCAGAACAGATTATCAGGCGAATTAATCAACTGGCTTCGAGTGAAAATGTTGGTTCTGCCGATATATCAGTTTCTTTCGGTTGGGAGACGAAGTATCTGGAGGAAGAAAAAATTGAGACGGTATTAAAAATTGCCGAAGACAGCATGTACAAGAAAAAACTATTTGAGAGTCCCAGTATGAGGGGGAAGACAATTAAAGCCATTATAAGTACTCTTCATGAGAAAAATAAGAGGGAAGAGGAGCATTCCCGCAGGGTAGCCTTATTTTGTGAAAGCATGGGAAAGGCTATGGGGCTGCTGGAAAAGGAAATCGATGAACTCAGGACAATGGGGCTTTTACATGATATCGGAAAAATCGCTATTGATGACAATATACTTAGCAAGCCTGGAAAACTTAACGACGAAGAATGGGAGCAGATAAAGCGCCATCCGGAAATAGGGTATAGAATCCTCAGTACCTTGAACGATATGTCGGATATAGCAAAATATACGTTGTTTCACCATGAAAGGCTAAATGGGTCAGGCTACCCCAAGGGGCTAAAGGGCGATGAAATACCCCTTCCTTCCAGAATTCTGAGTATTGCTGACGCATATGATGCGATGACCTGTGAACGGAGTTATCGTGGTGCGATGCCGGAAGCTGATGCCATACATGAGTTGGAGAAGTGTTCGGGAATGCAATTTGACGAAGCTCTTGTAAGAATATTCATTGAAAATGTCCTGAAAAAAGAGTGGGACAAATAAGACAGGGTAATCATGCATGTGAATAAAAGGTCAACCAATACAAAAGAAGACGTTATTAAAAGCTTTAATATAAATATGGAATTCATATTGGAGCATATCAAATAAACAAAAAAAGGTCGGAATAAACCGGCCTTTTATTATCAATTTGTTGTCTATACTATTTACCAAATTCTTTCGCCAGTGCTTCAAATGCAGGAAAAGAATTTTCTATTGTTTTGATGTTTACGCAGTATGCAAGCCTCAAATAACCGGGATAACCGAACCCTGACCCCGGTACAAGAAGGAGGTTGTACTTTACAGCCCTTTTAGCAAACTCTACATCATCATCAATTAAAGCTTTCGGGAAAAGGTAGAAGGCTCCCTGGGGCTTGATACAGGAAAAGCCTAATCCTGTAAGGTGGTTATAAAGCAGGTCACGCTTCTTCTGATAGTCCTTCACATCCACTGCAATGTCAATATTCTCTGCAACAGCCTTTTGAAATAGTGCGGGTGCATTTACATACCCAAGAGTACGGTTGGTATAAATCATAGCATCTATCAGAGTCCTGCAATCATTAATTCCGGGGTTTATCGCAACATACCCTATTCTTTCGCCAGGCAAGGCAAGCGATTTGCTGAATGAGTTTATGATTATTGAATTCCTGAAGATTTTTAATATTTCCGGGACTTTTGCATTATCATAAACGATTGAAGCATACGGCTCGTCTGAAATAACAAATATTTCTGTACCGTAAGCCTTTGATTTCTTTTCGATAATCTCTGCAATTTGTTTAAGTGTCTTTTCCCTGTAAATTATCCCTGTCGGGTTGTGAGGGTTGTTGATAATGATTGCTTTAGTCTTAGGCGTTACCAGTTTATCCAATTCTTCAAGATCCGGTTCAAAAGTATTGGGGTCTGGTTTTACCACAACGGGTTTTCCGCCGTGATTGTCTATATAGGAAAAATACTCAACGAAATATGGTGCAAATACTATGACCTCTTCATCGGGGTTTAAAAGTGATTTCAATGCAATGTTCAAACCACCGGCAGCTCCTACAGTCATTATTATATGTTCAGCTGTCAGCTCGATTCCATTCTCCTTGCTGACATGAGCTGCGATTTTTTCGCGGACATCCTGATAGCCTGAATTGCTCATGTACCTGTGTTTGCCTGGCTTATCGCTTGTTACAAGATCGATAAGGGTCTTTTTTACTTTATCCGGCGGCTCAGTATCCGGATTTCCGATACTGAAATCATAAACTTTATCAGGACCATATATTTTGCGAAGTTTTTCTCCCTCTTCAAACATTGCTCTTATAAAAGAAGAAGAACTTAAGTTTTTGACGATTTTTTCTGAAAACATACAGAATCCTCCCTAGTAAGTACTTATGATAATGGTACATTAAAAAACCAATAATGGCAAGGATTACGAGTGGAATATCTAATAAAAAATAAAGTTAAGGCAGGAATTTGTTGTTTAGTATCGAATATATAGTTATTATTAAAAAAGTATCAGACTATTGCAATTAGCGGTAATTTCTTGTAAAATATGATTAGGTTGTATCATTTATTAGTTTTTTAAATATCTATATTAACTTTTCTTGTAATACCATTAATTTAAAAGTATTCGTAAAATTTACAAACTAGGGAATGAAGCTGATTTGGTATATCTTTTGTTTTTTACTCAATGTTTCAAATTGTAATCACTCAATGTTTTAAATGTAATCCCAACATATTTTTATATTAAGTACAATTTATCATGACATTAATTTAGCTAAAATATACAGTAACAAAAACTGCAAGGGAGTTGGAATTATGAAAAAAATAATGGTTGTTGATGATGCAGCATTCATGAGAGGGTCATTGAGAATGATGCTTGAAAGAAACGGTTTTGAGGTTATCGGTGAAGCCGAAAACGGTGTTGCTGCAGTACAGAAATATCTTGAAATCAAGCCTGATATTGTTACAATGGATATAACAATGCCGGAAATGGATGGGATAACGGCACTAACCCAAATTAAGGAAATGGATCCGTCTGCTAAAATAATCATGATATCTGCCCTTGGACAGGAAGCTTACGTAAGAGAAGCCATAATTAAGGGCGCAAAGGGATTCCTTGTAAAGCCTTTTAAGGAAGAAGCGGTGGTTAAGGCTATTAATGCTCTTTAACTTTATATGCTGATTCTTACCTTCCTTTCAAACTGATATAAATTAAATTCAGTACCAAATTAATTTCTTGTCTGGTTTACCTATTCTTTTTATTTTCTTGATAGGAGTGAATAATATTGGGAAACGGCTACAGCAGGGAACCTATGCTTGATTTGTTCATTTTCGAAACAATGCAGCTGATAGAACAACTCGAGCAATCTATCCTCAGCAGTGAAAAATCCAGTGGATTTGAAGAGTCCATCAATGAAATATTCAGGATAATGCACACAATAAAGGGCTCATCCGCTATGATGATGTTCAATAGTATTTCATCACTTGCACATGCCCTTGAAGATCTTTTCTATTACATCCGGGAAGAAAAACCACAGAACCTTGATTATTCCAAATTGAGCGACATCGTTCTTGAAGGCATTGACTTCATTAAAGGTGAAGTAGAAAGGATGGGAGACGAGAAGTTTACAGAAAACGATTCTACGGAACTTATAGCTAATATTAAAGCATGTCTTTCAGAACTAAAGAAATCAAATAGTACCGGCAGTAAAGAATCGGCTGCCGACAGTGAAGTAACTGAGGATGCTTCGGGACAGAAATATTATATAGCTTCGGACAGCAATACTTCTGTAAATTTTGAAAGTGGTGATAAAAAGAAATACCAGGCGGTAATTTTCTTTGAAGATGGATGCGAAATGGAGCATATAAGGGCTTTTACCGTGGTGCATCACCTAAAGGAGTTTTCCAAGGTGCTATCGCATTTCCCGGAGGATGTCATTAATGGGGAAGATTCTATCGAAGTAATCAGGCAAGAAGGCTTCAAGGTAATTTTTGCCACTTCGCTTGTATTTGATGAGGTGCAGGATGCACTGTCCCATACAATTTTCCTAAGGGACTTGGAATTGATTGAATTGGAGGAAAACCAGACTGCCAAACCTCTAAGCGTGAAGAAAAATGAGATTGATCTCGGGCCTTTGCCCGTACAGCCTTCGCCGGTTAAAAAGGAAGGTATACATAAAGAAACTCCTGCTTCGGCAGGAAAACAGGGAATGATCAGTGTAAACATTGCAAAGCTCGATAAATTGATGGATCTCGTCGGAGAGCTTGTTATTGCAGAAGCGATGGTTACACGCAATCCTGAATTGAACAAGCTTCAGCTTGACAGCTTTCATAAGGCTGCCCGTCAACTAAGAAAAATCACAAATGAGCTTCAAGACAGCGTGATGTCTATAAGAATGGTTCCTCTTTCTTCTACCTTCCAAAAAATGAACAGAATCGTAAGGGATATGAGCAAAAAGTTGAACAAGGAAGTCGAGCTTGAGATAATCGGTGAAGACACGGAAGTTGATAAAAATATAATTGAACATATTTCAGATCCATTGATGCATCTAATTCGAAACTCAATAGACCATGGAATTGAAACCGCTGAAGACAGAAAGAAAAAGGGAAAAGCAGAGGCAGGCAAAATTATCCTTGAGGCCAAGAATTCAGGCGGGGATGTTTGGATTATTGTTAAGGATGACGGAAAAGGGCTGGACAGGGAAAAGATCCTCGCCAGGGCAAGAAATAACGGTCTTGTTACAAAAAATGAGAGCGAGCTTACAGATAAGGAAGTATATTCCTTTATTTTCCTCCCGGGCTTCTCAACCAAAGAGAAGGTTACGGAATTCTCCGGAAGAGGGGTCGGAATGGATGTGGTATCCAAAAACATCCAAAAAATAGGCGGATCCGTAATGGTAGACAGCGATCTGGGACAAGGGTCAGCCGTATCGATTAAAATACCCCTCACGCTTGCGATAATTGACGGCATGGTAATCAGGGTAGGCAATGCGAAATATACAATACCTACTACGGCAATTAAAGAATCGCTTAGGGTGAACGAGAAAGACGTAATAAGGGATCCTGACGGAAATGAGATGATTATAATACGCGGAGACTGTTATCCCGTATTAAGATTACATGAACACTTCAAAGTCAGCACGAATGTAGTTAATATACATGAAGGAATAACCATTATGGTCGAAGATAATTCCAAGAGCGTCTGTATTTTTGCGGATGAACTTCTTGGAGAACAGCAGGTTGTTGTTAAATCGCTTCCAAGGTATCTTAAAAAGGTCAATGGCCTTGCAGGCTGTACTTTATTAGGGGACGGCAATATCAGCTTGATACTTGATATTGCCGGTTTGATTAACAGATAAAAGCAATATGCCTATTTACAATTTAGAAGGAGTTGATGAAATGTCCGAAATCATAGAAGAAGCAATAGAATTGGAAGAAGATACGCAGAAGGGCAAATTTCTTACCTTTACATTGGGGAAGGAGGAATACGGTATTGAGATCTGCTATGTGACCGAAATCATTGGAATACAGGCAATCACCGAGATACCGGAACTTCCTGATTATGTGAGAGGAATTATTAACCTTAGGGGGAAAATAATACCTGTAATCGATGTAAGGCTAAGATTCCGTAAAGAGCCTGTTGAGTACAATGACAGGACCTGTATTATTGTTATTGATATTAAGGAAATCTCCGTAGGGCTTATCGTTGATACTGTATCAGAAGTGTTGTCGATACAGGAGGAGAATATTGTACCTCCCCCGGAAATAAAGACAGGTTTCCATAACAGGTATATAAAGGGTATAGGCAAAGCCGATAACAGTGTTAAGCTTTTGCTGGATTGTGAAAAGCTGCTGAATGATGATGAACTTGAAAGCTTGGGAGATATTGCATAAAAATATTATGGGGGTATGAATATGAAATGGTTTTATAATTTGAAGCTTTCGGTTAAGTTACTGTGCGGTTTTGTTCTTGTGGCATTGATAGCAGGTATTGTTGGTTTAGTTGGAGTAATTGGAATTCATACAATAAATGATGCAGGTACACAATTATATGAAAAAAATACTGTTCCTATAAGTATTATAGGGGAAATAACAGAAAATTACCAAAAATTCAGGGTTAATTTAAGAGATCTTGTACTGAATGAGGACGGTTATAAAAAGGATACCTTTATAGCTTCGGCAAATGAGGCATTTAACTCCATAAATACTGATTTAAAGGAATATTCCCTGACTATTGAGGACAGCAGTGAACAAAGTGCATATGACGCTTTAAAAAAGGCAATTGATGACTACAGTGCTGTTAAAGATAATTTGATAAATGGTGTTAAGGCTGGAAAATATGCTGATGCCCGTAATTATATGTATGGAGATGCTGCAAATTATATTGCTGCAGTCGAAGACGGGTTGGCAAAAATCGAAAAGGTAAATGTCGATGCAGCTAAAGACAAATCAGATTCAAATTCTGATACATCAAAACAAATTACTTTTATAATGATTAGCTTTATTGTAATAGGCATGTTATTGGCAATAATTCTTGGGTTCTTTATTTCAAGTGTCATAAGCAAACCTATAAAGAAACTTGAAGAAGCAGCCGATAAAATGGCTTTAGGTGATGTGAATATTAGTATTGCATCTGAAACAAAAGATGAAATAGGAAACTTAATGGCATCATTCGCAAAAATGGTTGAGAATATAAGAGAGCAGGTATATGCAGTAGGTAAAATTGCAGAAGGAGACTTGACTATAAATGTTAAGGTTAATTCTGACAATGACATACTTGGCAGAAAGCTGAATGAAATGATAGAAACAAACAATCAGGTTCTCTCTGATATAAGTAATGCAGCTGAACAGGTGGCTGAAGGCTCTATGCAGGTATCGGCCTCAGGACAGGCATTGTCTCAGGGATCTACCGAACAGGCAAGCTCCATCGAAGAAATAACTTCTTCAATGACACAAGTCGCAGCACAGACAAAGCAGAATGCCGTTAATGCCAACCAGGCTAATGAACTTGCTAAGGAAGCAAAGAACAAAGCTGAGCAGGGAAACATACAAATGCAGGATATGGTTAAGGCAATGGTGGATATAAATAATTCATCAGCGAGTATATCTAAAATAATCAAGGTAATTGACGAGATTGCATTCCAGACGAATATACTGGCATTAAATGCCGCAGTTGAAGCTGCCAGGGCCGGACAGCACGGAAAAGGGTTTGCTGTAGTTGCTGAAGAGGTTAGAAACCTTGCTGCCAGAAGCGCAAATGCGGCTAAGGAAACAACAACAATGATAGAGGGCTCTATATCTAAAGTTGAGGTAGGCTCTAAAATTGCAAACGAAACTGCAGATGCTCTGAATAAGATAGTGGATGGAATATCTAAGGCTGCGGAGCTTGTCGGAGATATAGCCAATGCATCCAATGAACAGGCAAATGGTATTGCACAGATCAACCAGGCGATAACCCAGGTAGCACAGGTAGTACAGACCAACTCTGCTACAGCTGAAGAGAGTGCGGCTGCCAGTGAAGAGCTGTCAAGCCAGGCAGCACTTCTAAAAGATTCTGTTTCAAAATTCAAATTAAAAAAAGCCAAATACTCAGGCGGAATTGAAAGCTTAAACCCGGAAATTTTAAAAATGCTTGAGGGTATGGCTGGAAAAAAGAAAATAAATGAAAAAGGCCAGCCCACAAATGTTTTTTCGGAAACTTCACGTATTCCTTCAGACATAAGGATATCATTAGATGATGGTGATTTCGGAAAATATTAATTATGCCCCTTGCATTTAATAAAGTATATAATTGAGGCTTGATACAAAGGTGAAAACATGCTTGAAATAACTGATAATGAGTTTAAAAAGTTGACGGAATATATTAAAATTAATTATGGGATCAACTTGTCCCATAAAAAAACACTAATAGTCGGGCGCCTGCAGAATTACTTGGTACAGAAAGGTTTCAAAACCTTTTCTCAGTATTTTGACAATATTATTTCCGATAAGACAGGTAACGAAGTAACAGTACTTATTAATAAGCTTACAACGAACCATACGTTTTTCATGAGGGAAGCGGCGCATTTTGAGTATTACAGAAATAAGGTTCTTCCTTATCTTCAGGCTACAGAAGCAAAGCGCAGGGATTTGAGGATTTGGAGCGCAGGGTGTTCTTCCGGTGAAGAGCCATATACACTGGCAATGATGAACTTGGATTTCTTCGGTTCCGAAAAAACACTTTGGGATACAAAAATTCTTGCTACGGACATTTCAACGAATGTTCTTGAGTCTGCAGTAAAGGGAACATACCCAACTGAGAGCATTGAAGCACTTCCCAAAAATTGGAAACTATCCTATTTTAACAGGCAGAACGAAGAAACCAGCGTGATTTCGGATAAAGTGAAGAGCGAAGTGATATTCAGAAGATTAAACCTAATGGAATCAGCATTTCCTTTTAAAAATAAGTTTCATGTGATTTTTTGCAGAAATGTTATGATATATTTCGAACCAAAGACTAAAAACGAGCTTATAAACAAATTCTATGAGCTTACTGTGGATGGGGGATATTTATTCATCGGACATTCGGAATCCATTAACAGAGAGGAAGCGAAATACAAGTATATAATGCCCGCGGTGTATAGAAAGGAATAGATGAAAAGTGATAATCAAAAGAAAAATCAAGGTGCTTGTAGTGGACGATTCACTTTTGTTCCGGGAAGCTATTTCAAGGGGCATATCACTTGACCCGGTAATTGAAGTTGTTGCAACTGCTTCGGACCCGTATATGGCACGTGATAAAATTCTTGAGTTTGAGCCTGATGTAATGACGCTTGATGTAGAAATGCCTAAAATGAACGGAATAGAATTCCTTAAAAGGCTTATGCCTCAATACCCATTGCCTGTTGTTGTAGTAAGTGCGGTAAGCAGTAATGTTTTTGATGCGTTGAATGTAGGTGCGGTCGATTTTGTCACAAAGCCTGATATGAAAAACGGTGCCGGACTTGAATCACTTATCAATGAACTGGTAATCAAGATAAAAATTGCATCAACTGCGAAGGTAGGCCATTGGAAAAGAGCTGCTTCATCATCAATTCAAACTAATAAAGTCGGCACTGCACAGAAAAGAAAAATTGTTGCAATTGGCGCATCAACAGGGGGAACTGAAGCAATTCAACAGGTTTTGCGGTCTTTACCCAAGGATATGCCCGGCATTGTCATTGTCCAGCACATGCCGCCGGTCTTTACAAGAATGTATGCGGAAAGGCTCAATGAAATCTGCAGTATAGAAGTATGTGAGGCTAAAAACGGCGATCAGGTTATTCCAGGCAGGGCGCTTATTGCTCCAGGTGATTTTCATATGAGATTGAAAAGGTGTGGTTCAGCATATACTGTCGAATGCTTTAAAGGAGAAAAAGTAAATGGACACTGCCCGTCTGTAGATGTTCTGTTCGAATCAATCGCAAAGGAAAACGGGAAAGATTCCATAGGCGTTATTCTAACAGGTATGGGGTATGATGGCGCAAAAGGGATGCTCGCAATGAGAAAGAACGGTTCAAGGACTATAGGACAGGATGAACAGACATCAGTTGTCTATGGAATGCCAAAGGTAGCATTTGACATAGGAGCGGTTGAGAAGCAGGTGCCCTTGGATAATATAGCACGTGCAATATGTTCACTTGTCAGCGGAGGTTAAGGATTTGGAAAGTGTTGCGGACATTGACCGAATTACAAAGGAGAATAAAAAATGGCTGACAGGGAAGTAAAAAGAAAAGCAATTGAGAAAGCCATACTACAACAAAAAAAGAGGCTTGCGGTTACTCTCAGAAGCATTGGTGACGGTATCATAACTACGAATGCCGAAGGAAAAATTACTATGATGAATCGTGCAGCCCAATACCTGACCGGCTGGACGCAGATAGAATCAAAAAACAGGCCGCTTACTGAAGTCTTCAGAATAAAAAACAAAGACACCGGCAAGGAATGTGAGAATCCTTTTGACCTTGTGAAAAAAAACGGTACAAGTGTCGGGCTTAAAAAATCGACAGTGCTTGTTTCTAAAGACAGTACTGAAAGAATCATTTCTGCCAACAGTTCACCTATAATACATGGTACTGAAGATTTAGGTGTTGTAGTTGTTTTCAGAGATATAACAAGAATAAGAAGTGCAGAAGAAAAGCTTGCAAGTGAACAAAGAAATCTTGAAAGGGTTTTTAATGCCGCTCCTATGAGTATGATCATACTCAATGAAGACAGGAGAATTCATCAAATAAATAGAAAAGCCTTGGAAATGTTTTCAAAAGAAGGAGATAACGTAATCGGAAAGCATTTCGGGGATGTAATGGGATGCATACACAGCATAGGACAGGATGAATGCTGCGGAAAAAGGGACATATGTGATTTGTGCCGACTTAATGCTCTGATAAAGGAAATCTTTACTAACGGAACAACCACCAATGGGATTGAAATCTGTCATTCCTTTGTTATTGGCGAAGCCATAGAACATTTATGGCTGAAAGTATATACGGAAGTGATAGAAATCGATAAAAGGCATATTATTTTGGTTTTAGACAACATTACGGAAAGAAAAAAAATAGTGGACGAGATGAAAAAGGCCAAGGAAACTGCTGAAACTGCAAATAGGTTGAAAAGCGAGTTTCTTGCCAACATGAGCCATGAGATCCGCACACCTTTAAATGGAATCGTCGGCATGACTGATTTGACTCTGTCTACAGCCCTTACAACTGATCAATTGGAGAATCTTAAAATAATCAAAACTTGTGCCAATACTCTTCTTAATGTCATAAACGACATACTGGATCTTTCGAAAATAGAAGCCGGGAAGATGTCTGTTGATAGCGTGCAGTTCAAGATCAGAAGCCTTATTGACAGCACTATAAAATCGCATCATGCAAGGGCTGTTTATGAAAAGGGCCTTGAGCTTATATATAAAGTGGACCCTGATATTCCTGAGGTTCTATCGGGTGATGCCGGCAAACTGCAGCAAATACTTAACAACCTTATTAGTAATGCTGTAAAATTTACAGATCAAGGAGTTGTTTCATTATGTGTAAAAAATGTTATGTCCGACAATAGAGTTAAACTCGAATTCAGTATAAGTGATACCGGGATCGGCATATCAAAAAGTGAAATGCCTATGCTGTTTAAGAGCTTCAGCCAGGTTGACGGATCCATAACACGGAAGTATGGCGGCACGGGATTGGGGCTTGCGATATCAAAACATCTTGTGGAAATGCTTGGAGGCACGATTAACGTAGAAAGCGAAAAAGGAAAGGGCAGCACTTTTAGTTTTACTGTAGAGTTTAATTACGAAGAAACTATTGTAGAAAAAACAGTCGACAGGGATATAGTGAATACAGAAGGTACGGAGAATACTTACTGTGATCTGGAAATCCTTCTCGTAGAGGATGACAAGATAAATCAGATTCTTATGGAACAATGGATTAAAATGAAGGGATACCGCTTATGTATAGCAAATAATGGAGTTGAAGCATTGGAAAAGGTTGGCGCCCAAAAGTTTGACATAATACTGATGGATATACAAATGCCGCAAATGGACGGAATAGAGACAACAAAAAGAATAAGGAGCATTGAGAAGGAGACAGAGGCCCATGTACCCATAATCGCTTTAACGGCATGTGCTCTTAAGGGAGACAAGGAAAAGTTCCTTTCAGCTGGAATGGATTACTATCTGACAAAGCCAGTAGATTTCGACGAACTTTCTTCATTAATTGACAAAGCTGCTAAATCGGCTGATATGGACAGAACAGAATTAGAAAAGCTTTTGGGACGGTTTGCAATTTCCAACGCAATGCAGGAGAATGATTCCGGGATTAAAACCGGGACTTCGGAGTACGGCAGGATAATCGGAGAAATTTTGTCCAATATCGATAATCCTGATGCTGTAGAACAAATGGCTCATAAAATTAAAGAAATGGCATCTTTAGAAGGGCATAATCAAATAAAAAATATTGCATTCAAGATTGAAATGGCAGCGAGAAAAGGAAATACTGAGGAAATTAAAGATTTGGCAGTAAGGTTGAAAGCTAATCTATATACCTAAAATTTTTCTATGAGGTGGTAATTATGCGGATACTGATTGCAGAAGATGATATGGCAAGCAGAAAGTTCATTTTTAAATTTCTATCTAAATATGGAGATTGCGATATTACTGTAGACGGAGTAGAGGCTGTGGAAGCGTTTATGCTTGCTTTATATGAAAAGAATCCATACGATTTGGTTTGCCTTGACATTATGATGCCCAAGATGGATGGTGTAAAAGCCCTTAAAGCTATTAGAGAAATAGAAAGGCAGAATTTTGTTGAGGATGATAAAAAAGCAAAAGTAATAATGACTACCGCATTGAATGAAACTCAAGGTGTTTTCCACGCTTTTGATTCCGGCTGCGAGGCTTATGCCGCAAAACCGATCAATACTGAAAAACTGGTAGAGGTAATGGGGAAACTGGGGCTTGTTAAATAAGCCCCCTGGAGGTATATGGCCTTTATGTCAGAAAATTTGCATTACTTGGTCATCCGGGGTTTTACTTCATTTTATTCACTTTATCCTCATCAGGAGTTACAATAACAGTTCTATAGTTTTCATATATAACCATGCCTGGCTTTGCACCGCCGGGCTTTTTTACATTTCTAACCTGGGTGTAATCAACCGGAACGTTGGATGACATCCTTGCCTTACTGTGAAATGCCGCTAATAGTGCGGCTTCAAGCAAGGTGGCTTCGGGTATATCGTTTTGCTGCTTCTTAATTATTACATGTGAGCCGGGTATGTTCCTCGTATGGAGCCATATATCATTGGAAGCTGCTGTTTTTAAAGTCAGCAGGTCATTTTGCCTGTTATTTTTGCCGACTAATATCTCATAACCGTCTGATGATGTAAAATGAAGAGGCTGAGATGTTTTAATGTTCTTTTTAGAATCCTTTTTCCTGACAGCAATATAGCCTTCCTCACATAGTTCCTGCCTTATTTCGCTAATCTCCTGCAGATTTGAACAATTATCCAGAAGGTGAAGGACGCTTTCCAGATATTCAAGCTCTTTCAGGGTTTCTGCATGCTGTACATTTGTATTGACAAAAGCGCTTTTGGCTTTGGTATATCTTTTGAAGTATCTCTGTGCATTTTGTTGCGCACTTAGGTTTTCATCCAAGGGTATATCCACATATTCTTCATTATCACTGTAATAGTTCAATAAGGATATTTTACCGACAGACGCCGGCATGCAGTAAATATTTGCCGTTATCAGTTCTCCGTACAGCTTGAGCTTTTCCCTGTCGGAAACCTCTCTCAGTTTGTCCTGCTGGATCGCAAGCTTTTTATGGCATCTTTCGATGTTGGAATTCAAAACCTTAAGGATGTCGACTTTTTTTTGCTTAAGCCTCTCAAAGCCGTCCTTGGCCGCATAAAAGAAATCAAGAACATTGTTCATCGAATTCATCTGTTTTTCAAATTGAATGTCTGAAAGCCTGAGACAGTAAAAGTCCAAGGGTTCTTTAAAGGCTTTGTCACAATAAATAATAAACGGCTGAAATCCGGAAGCCTTTATTGCCCGTATAGTGTCCTCAAGACTTTTCTTCAATATGTCAGTTTGAAAACTGTCAAGAGAAGAAGCAGGCATTTTGCCATTGATTCCGGCAGATTGACATATACCGGAACAAATAAAAGGGCTGAAGCCTTTAATTTCATTCAAGATATGTTTTTCAACAGGAACTGCAGAATATTTGAATCCCGAAACAAACTGCTCAATGTCCAGGTTTTCAGGGCTTGTTTTATCTTGAGCAGGAGGAAACATGTATTCCCTTGCAGGCATGATTTCTCTCTTGCTGCTTATTTCACTGTCAACATGCTTAATGGAATCTAGTATCCTGTTTTGAGAATTAGTCAGGATGATATTGCTGTGTCTTCCCATAATTTCTATTATAAGCTTTTTAATTGTAAGGTCACCGAGTTCGTTTATGGATTCTATCAGAATTGTAACAATTCTTTCGAAATCATGAAATTCTATGCCGGTAATCCTTCCGCCGGAAAGATGCTTTCTTAAGAGCATACAGAATACAGGCGGTACAGCTGGGTTTTCCTTAGTTGTTTCAGTAATATGAATTCTCGGATAATTAGGGCTTGCACTCAGCACAAGCTTTAGATTTACGCCCTTTGACCTTATGCCTATAACAATCTCGTCGCTTTCAGGCTGAAAAATCTTCTCAACCCGTCCTCCGACAATCATATCGGTCAATTCATTAACAATGCATTTTGTTACAACTCCGTCAAACGGCACAATAAACACCTCCCGAGAATTTCTTCATAATAGTATAACATTAAGGTGACGGAAATGGCAATGCTCTCAAATTGAACATTTTTTATAAAGCATATTGACAAATTTCATCAGGGTGTCTATACTACATTACATGAGTAATGTAGTGACAAGGTGGTGGAGTAATGAAGATAGAGTTAGATAGTTTAAAGCCCATATACCTTCAGATAGCAGAGGGGATAGAAGATGACATCCTTAACGGGATACTGGCTGGAGACGAGCAGGCTTACTCGCAATACCAGATATCAAAGCAATTCAATGTGAATCCTGCAACAGCTGCTAAGGGAATCAATCTTCTGGTTTCAGAAGGAATACTTTATAAGAAAAGAGGTTTAGGTATGCATGTTTCAGTCGATGCAAAGGGCATGATACAAGAAAAAAGAAAAAAGGTCTTTTTAACAAGCATTTTAAAGGAACTGATTATTGAAGCAAGAAAGCTGAATATAGGGAACGAGGAATTAAAAAAGATGATCGATGATTATGATGGAGGGGATGAAAATTGAGTACAGTTATCAACTGCACCAATCTTACAAAAGCATATAAGAACAAAGAAGCCTTGAGCGAGCTGAGCCTTTCGATAGGAGAGAATAAGATGATCGGACTTATCGGAAGAAACGGTGCCGGTAAGACTACTTTCCTGAAAACCTGCGCAGGATACATTCTGCCGACTTCAGGAAATATAACCGTATTGGGGGGAGAACCGTTTGATAACCTTTCCGTACTCTCAAATATGATTTTTATAGATGAGGAAGTCAGCTATAATACTTCCTTAAAGCTTGGCGAACTGCTTAAAATAGGTCAAATCTACTATAAGAATTGGGATAACGGCTTTGCCAGAAAGCTAATAAAGTATTTTGACCTGAATGAAAAACAAAAATATAAAAAACTGTCAAGGGGCATGAAGACACAATTCAACATGATAATGGGACTTGCAAGCAGATCACCCCTGACTATTATGGATGAACCTACTCTGGGACTGGATGTAGCAGTACGAAAAGAATTCTATAACATTATGCTGAAGGATTACATAGAAAATCCAAGAAGCTTTATACTATCAAGCCACCTGATGTCAGAACTTGAGAATATGCTTGAAGAAATGATACTGATTCACAAAGGAAAGCTGGTTTTCCAAAAATCCATAGAGGAGTTGCAGGGTTACGCTATTCTGCTTAATGGCAAGGATGAAATACTAAAGCCTTTTCTGGCCAAGAAGCAGGTTCTGAATACTGAAAGCTTTGGCAACAGTATCATAGCCGGTATAGTAAACGATCTGAAGAGTGAAGAACTGACCTATCTGGAAAATAATAATGTTGACATTAGTAATGCAAAAATTGAAGATGTCTATATTTGGCTTACAAAAAACGAAAAAGGCGGTGGGTTTGATGAATTTGAAGGATAACCGGCTGAGGGCAATGAAGGGCTTTTTCTATAGCGACCTGATTGATTCAAAATCTCTTTACATTATTGGTGGATGTATTTTTTTTGGTTATATGATAATAACCATGGCAACAAGCTTGATTATGGCATCTTTAGGGCTTCAGAGCAGCAACAGCGGAGGAACGCTGACTAATGGGTTTGGCACAACAGTAGTTTGCATGTTTGTCTCGGGTATAATAATGGCTGCGGGAAAACAGAAGAAATCTGCGTTTTCGTTTCCGATAGATAGGCTGACCTATACTATCTGTAATTATATAATGTTTTTTGTTAATGCAGCTTTATTACTGATAATGTCCTCTGTAACTTATGTCTTTGAGGGTGCAATAGGCCGGATACTGTCAGGCTATATTGAGAATTTAACTTATATTAATAATGTTACAATAAGCTCGTTCCTGATAGGCTTTTGGATTTCATTGTGTTATGTGTTGATGTTTACTTGTTTTACTTATTGTCTGTTCATGATTTTCGCAAGATTTAAGTATCGTGCACTTATCATTTTTGGATTAGCAGCAGGCTTGCCTTTTACATTTCATGTCGGCAGAGTTGCATTGTATAACATACTGATGTTTTTCGTCGGAGAACAATCTCTTGTTATTCTAATAGTTAAGCTCATAGCTTGTTCGGTTTTATTCCAATTTATAAGCTACTTGCCATTAAGAAAAATGGAGGTGAAAGCATAATGAAAAAGGTATTGATTGCACTCTTTGTCCTACTGACTGTAGCAGCTTCGGTAATAACATTTTCGACAGGCAATGAAAAAGTCAGCTCCTACGAGAAAAAGATCGAAATTGATAAAACTCAGGATATAAGTTTTGATTTCAAAGATTATACCGTCAAGGTGAAAAAGTGGAACAATAGGTATGTTAAGGTGAGTTCCAATATATATGACAATAAACGGAATTACGAAGTAATTGCCTCCGGTAATAGAATATCTGTAAGAAACATAAATGGTGCAAAGGAAAATAAAACAGTTATAAGCTCATGGACATGGCTTCCGCTGATGCAGATTAAAGAATATCAGGATCGTTTTTTTGAAACAGATTCTTTTGAGTATAACTTTGTTGTATATGTTCCCAAAAATACTCCGGTTCAAATTTATGGAAAGTATATTCGTACTGACGGCTGTACTGTATCGTATGTTGAAGGTGGGGAGGCAGAAATACGGGATAGTGTTTTGACAAAGGACTTCAAGGAGAAAGTCTCTACGCTTACAGTAAGAGATTGCGAGATTCCTAAAAATGTACAGCTTGGTAATGGGGACATAAGGGATAATAAGATTATAGACTAGTTTTTAAAAAAAGTTAAAAATTTATCAGACAGATATAAAAATGAATCGTAAAAATAAGTAGGTTTAAACCAATTTACATTTTACTAAAACGAAAGGGGAAAAAATGAAACCGTTAACTTCACTGAAATTTTTTAAGGAAAACAAACGTAAAGCATTTGTATCATTCGTTGTGCTGATATTTACTGTTTGCGCTATTTCACTCATTACTGTTCTTATCAACTCGCTTACAGGAACGGTTAAGGATGTTAATCTTAAGCCGCTTGAATATTTCTCAGGCGTGTCCACTATGGATGGAGAATTCTACCTCAAGGATTCTGTTGTAACAAAGCTCAAGGAGAATCCGAATATAGAAAAGCTTTTGCCGGCAGACTTCGGCAATACATCAATAAATTTAGCAATAGGCGGTAATACAAGTGTACCGGTAATGTTTATGAGTAGAGCTCACAATAAGCTCTTGATGGAAAAAATGGATGCCAGAATCAAAGAGGGAAGAATGCCCAAGGACGGGACGAATGAAATAGCGGTACATTGGAGGATAATGGCAAATAAGAAGTGGAAAATGGGCGATACAATCGGAAGCTTCAAGGATAAAAATGAATTTTTGAATGGGGAATATAAGATAGTCGGAAAAATTGACGGCCCAAATATTATTTTTATCGGAGCAGAATCCTTCAAACAAAAGCAGCTCAAGGCAAATTCTGCAGTTAATAAGCCTACAGGATATGTAATGCTCCCCAAAGAGGGCAAGCGGGATCAGCTCAATAAATTCCTTTCATCTTTGGATAAATCCGAAGCTAGTGTTTTTACATACGAACAGATCAAAGAAATGATGGATGAGATAATGAAGGGCCTTAATTCGACTATCATAGCTATAATCTTCATTGTTAATTTCATACTTTCAATTTCGGTCAGTGCGCTCATGTACGTTATATACATACAGAGGTCTGATGAATTCGGAATTCTGTATGCAATGGGTTACAGAAGAAAATTTATAAGGAATCTTATCGTGAAGGAAATAATGTCTTTGAATCTTATATGCTGGACGGTAGGTTTAATATTTACCTATGGAGTCATATGGCTGCTTAACAAATTTATATATAATCCTAAAGGTGACATATTGAGTATGTTCTCGATGAATGTTCTGTCATATACGTTGATAATTCCTATAATGGTCGGAATTTTCAGCATTATGCCGATTGCAATGAGGCTGCGTAAATGGGATCCTGTTGCAGTAATAGAAAGGAGGGAATAATATGATAGAGTGCAAAAAGCTTTCTTTATCCTATAAAGATGGAACAAAAGAAAACAAGGTGCTTGAAAATGTCAGCTTCAAAATAGAAAAGGGTGAAAATGTAGTCCTTTTAGGACCTTCGGGAAGTGGAAAAAGCTCTCTTATATACCTCTTGTCAGGACTCAAAAAGCCAACCTCCGGAGAAATATTCTACGAGGGTACAAATATCGGACGCCTTAGCGATAAGGACATATCCGGGATGAGAAGACAAAAGTTCGGGTTTATATTTCAGATGCATTTTTTGATACCTTATATGAAGGTTATTGAGAACGTGATGACAGGTGCGCCGGATTTCAATGACAAATATGAAAAGAGAGCTAAGAAGGTTCTTGAAGAGGTCGGACTGGGAAGCTATGCGCAAAAGAAAATATACCAGCTTTCAGGTGGGGAAAGGCAAAGAGTTGCAATAGCAAGAGCACTTGTTTCAGAACCGGATGTTATTTTTGCAGACGAACCCACAGCTTCTCTTGACCACGATAACGCCGAAGATATTATTAAAATGCTCAAAGAGTATAAAGAAAACTCGACACTTGTAATGGCTACCCATGATACCTCGATACTGGGGGGCGACGAAAGGATATTGAAGGTGGAGAAACATGGAATAAGGGAAGCTTCAATTTAGGGTAAATAGGAGCAGAACAGCAATTAATAATAGAAGCAATATTAACAAAAGGAGGCAGTCAAATGCCTCCTTTATATTTGTGTAAAATACTTATATAATGGTTAGTAAATATGTAAGAATGAGGGATGATATGGTAATCGGTGTTTGCAAAGTTGTTTTATCAATTGATGATGTTTTTTCTTTGAAGGAGAAAAGGCATATCATAAAGAGTATGATAGAGCGCTTAAAGTCAAGATATAACGCTTCTGTAGCCGAGGTTGACCTGAATGACAAATGGAAGAATGCTGTTATCGGAATTTCATGTGTATCGAATGAAACCGGCCATGCAGACAGCATGATGGCTAATATGGTCAATTTCATAGAAAATGACGGAAGAGCGGTACTTGTAGATTATTCAACAGAAATAATACATGTGGAATAATACTAATAAGTATAATAAACGACAGCGTTTGACAAGACATGTAGAATATGGTAATATATTATTTAATTATATTATTGTATTGGGTGAGTTTATGTTTTTAATGATAGATAATTATGATTCTTTCACATATAACCTGGTACGATATCTGGAGGAGTTGGGAGAAGAAGTACTTATCCGTAGGAATGACTTCATCAGTTTAGAAGAAGTAGAAGCTTTAAACCCTACGGGGATTATTATCTCTCCGGGTCCAAAGACTCCTAAAGAGGCAGGAATTTCCCTTGATATTATCAAAACGTTCAAGGGGAAAATCCCGATACTGGGTATCTGCCTTGGACATCAAGCTATCGGTTATGCTTTTGGAGCTTCTGTAATTAAAGGAAGTAAGCCGGTGCATGGAAAAATTTCAGTTGTCTGCCATGATAATTGCGGTGTTTACTATGGAATAAAAAACCCGCTCAAAGTTACGAGGTACCATTCGCTTGTGGTGGATAGGAAAACCCTTCCGGAGGAATTGGCTGTTACATGTGAAACAAATGATGGGGTAATCATGGGCTTAAGGCATAAAGAATATCCTATCGAGGGAATACAATTTCACCCTGAAGCGGAGTTAACGGAATACGGGCATGAAATACTTAAAAATTACGTCAATATATGTAAGGGTATAAAATGAAAATAATATTAAAAGAAATGAATACATATTTGGATGCTTTTGATACTTATTCGCTATTTAAGAATGATAAAGAAATTATCTTTCTCGACAGCAGTATGAAAAATAACCTCGGAAGATATTCATTTATCGGCGTCAATCCGTTTAATGTACTAAAGGGAAGCCGGAAACACTGTAATTTAAACGGTGACGAATACGAGGGCGATATTTTTGCCGTGCTTAGTGAAATCTTAAGTCGATATAAGATTGAAAATGATACAGGCATCCCCTTCATTGGCGGGTGTATGGGGTATTTCTCTTATGATATTGGGTTTGAGCTCGAAGATATTAAAACAACTTCAATCGAAGATGTTATCATACCGCAGTTCTATTTTGTATTCTATGATAATTTAATTATATTTGATAATAAGCTGCAAAAGACCTATATTTCTGCCTGCGGAATTTTAAAAGATCATAAAGACAGTATTAATGATTTAGAAAGCATTATTTCACATACTGTAAAAGTTAGCTATAATGAAGTAAATAAAGACTTGGCATCTTTTAAATCAAACTTTACAAAAGAAGAATATATAAAAGCGTTGGGCACTATGAAGGATTACATAGTCAACGGAGATATTTATATAGCAAATATGACACAGCGCCTGATTTGTGAGACCAAAAAAGATTCCTATGATATTTATAAAGATTTAAGAAACATAAATCCTGCACCCTTTGCAGTGTTTATGAGATTTGAGGATTTTGATATAATTTCCTCTTCCCCTGAACGTTTTATTAAGGTTAGCAGCGGGAAAGTTGAAACTAGGCCGATTAAGGGAACAAGACCCAGAGGAATGACGAGCGGGGAGGACAATAAAAATAGAATTGAGTTGATGAACAGCGAAAAAGACAAGGCTGAGCTTCTTATGATTGTTGATCTTGAACGAAATGATCTGAGTAAAGTCTGCAAACCGCATACAGTGAAGGTCACTGAACTTTATAAGATTGAAGAGTACAGTACTGTATTTCATCTTGTTTCTACTATTGTTGGTGAGCTCAAGGAGGATACAGATGCCGTTTCATGCATGAAAGCTTGTTTCCCGGGCGGATCAATTACCGGAACACCAAAAATCAGAGCCATGGAAATCATTGATGAGCTTGAGGGCATCAAAAGATCGTTATATACAGGTTGTATAGGATATTTTTCATTTGATGGAGATGCTGACTTTAATATTGTTATAAGAACCATTGTAAAAAAGGGTGACTTTGCTTATATGGGGGTAGGCGGCGGTATAACCTATGACTCTGACGAGGCATCGGAATATCAGGAGTGCTTGGATAAGGCAAAAGCGTTGTTAAGGGTAATTAACTAGTTGAAAATTAAAGTAAATGGAGTTTATATGGTTATTGTTAACGGCAAGATTACCGATAAGGATGAAGTTATTTTAGACAGCGGCTTTAATTTTGGCCGCGGTGTTTTTGAGACAATATTAATTAAGTCGGAACCGATGTTTTTAAAGCAGCATCTTGAAAGGCTTAAAAACGGACTTAATGTTTTGAAAATAAATAACTATGTTGATGAACATTATTTATTAAATATTCTGCAGCAATTTGAAATCAGCAACTGTGTTTTGAAAATCATTGTTACTGAAAAAAACATTGTAATAAGCACAAGGCAATCTGCCTATAAAGACGAAAACTATAAACGGGGCTTTAAACTCAAGCTGAGCAATTTAAGAAGAAATCCGTATAGCTATACAACGTACCTAAAATCCATTAATTATACCGATAACATATTGGAAAAGGAGCAGGCAGCACAGGAAGGCTTCGATGAAGTAATATTTTTAAACACTAGGGAGGAACTCGCGGAGGGAAGTGTTTCAAATGTCTTTTTTGTTAAAGACAACTGTATTTACACCCCGTCTATTGAGTGTGGTATACTAAATGGCGTTGTAAGAGACTGGATAATCAATAATTATGATGTCATTGAAGGCAGGTTTACAACCAAGGATATTGAAAATGCCGAAGAGGTATTTATTACTAATAGTGTAATGGGAGTTATGCAAGTAAGCTCTTTTCTGGATATTAATTATACCAACGGTCCTGTTGGCAATTTTTTAAGGGCAGAATTTAATAATATCGGTAAATAGAATTAAAGCTATATCCAAAAAGTTCATGCTGTTTTAATACATGTTACTTGTAATTTTGATGCAGATATAATAAAATAAATACAATGAAATTTAAAAAACGGGGGTATAGCGCAGCGGGAGCGCATTTGACTGGCAGTCAAAGGGTCGAGGGTTCAAATCCCTCTATCTCCACCAAGTAAAAATTTAGTTCAATATATATTGAACTGTTTTTTTTGTAAACAAAGATGTTTGGGAATCTTAACTGACATTGGAAAGTGATATTCAGGGAGGATATATATGCATATTCCGGATAATTACTTAAGTCCGTCAACCTGTTTGGTTATGGGGGCGGCAATGGTTCCGGTATGGACATTTGCGGTTAAAAAGGTCAAAGCTGAAATAACAAAGGTAAAAATGCCTCTTCTTGGCGTTGGGGCTGCTTTTTCCTTCCTTATGATGATGTTTAATATTCCGTTGCCTGGCGGTACTACAGGCCATGCGGCTGGAGGTACTTTACTTGCGGTACTGCTGGGACCTTTTTCAGCCTGTATTTCAATTACGGTAGCACTTTTGATTCAGGCTTTTATGTTTGGAGACGGAGGAATTCTTTCTTTTGGTGCAAACTGCTTCAATATGGCTTTTGTAATGCCTTTTCTGGGATATTATATTTACAAGTTTATAAAAGACGGTAAAGACTCAAAAAGGAGAATATGCGGCTATTGCAATCGGATCATACTTCGGAATAAACATTGCAGCTTTATGTGCCGCTATAGAGTTCGGTATACAGCCGTTGCTTTTTAAAAATTCAGCAGGTCACGCTTTATATGGCCCATATTCATTGTCTGTATCGATTCCCGCGATGACTATATCCCACCTGCTGGTTGCAGGAGCTATAGAAGCGATCTTTACTGTGGCTATTTTTACTTACATCAAAAAGGTTTCGCCGGGTACGATATATGAAGGGGCAAAACAGAAAACCAAGGCAGTCTACGGCTTGATTGCTGGCTTGATCTGTTTGAGTCCTATCGGCCTTCTGGCTACAGGAACGGCTTGGGGCGAATGGGGCACCGATGAAATCAAAAATGTTGTTACTGGCGGCAAGGCGTTAGGGTATGTACCTAAGGGTATGGAAAAGGGCTTCAGCATTAAATCACTTATGCCGGATTATTCTGTGAAGGGCTTGCCGGAAATAGCCGGATATATTTTGTCGGCACTGGCAGGCGTTGCAATTCTAATAATACTCTTTAAAATATTAAGCAGTTTGAAGAAGGATAAAACAGGAAGTGAAACCTGAGTCAATGTGACTATTGAAGTAATCTTTATATTCACCGACTGAGTGTTAATGAAATAATAACGCCTATAAAAACAAAAAGAAGTATTAAGTTGAAAATATTGGTAAAATATAATATAATGTAATTGTTGTTCGACTGAATGTTAAAACAAGAAGCTATGATATTAATCTTTGCTTGGAGGATTTTAAAAGCTTTATCGGAGAAAGAAAGCTAAAATAATATGTGTATTTTTTACGTAATGGTTGAGCGAATATTATATTGACAATAAAGAATTTTTTCCATATAATTAATAAGGTGAATGATCGTTCACCATATCAAAAAGGGAAAAAGAAAAAACAAATGAGAAAATTCTATTCAAGAAAAGACGGTATAATACTTACGGCTATTGAAATTTTAAACGAACTTGGATTCCAAGCCCTTTCCATCAGGGAAATAGCAAAAAGACAGGATATGGCTGAATCGCTCCTATATAAGAATTACAAAAGCAAGGATGAACTCATAATTGCCGTTTTAAAGTATTACTCTAAATATGACTCTGCTATAATGAACACAATCCTTAAAAATGAGAATACCTATAGGGGAAAAATTATTGATTTCGCTTCCTCTTATACCGAGTATTATCAGAATTATCCTGCTATAACCTCCGTACTTATGTCGTATGACTCATTTCTTCATGAGGAATCTACAAGGGAATTAGTTACAGATATCTTTAAAAAAAGATCCCAATTCATTTCCGATCTAGCTTCAAATGCAATAGCAAAAGGTGAATTAAAGGATGATTTTACTCCTGGGGAGTTGTCAGAAATAGTTATAGGACTTTTTAGAAATGTATGTTTTATATGGAGGCTTGAGAACTTTGGATTCTCTTTGAAGGATAGAGTTAATTCTTTATTGGAAAAACTGTTAAAATGAGCATTTTATCCATTATGAGACTATTTTTATTTAAAAGTTTCTTTTTGTGCGCTGATATTGTTCCGGCTGAAAATAACTGATTAGGTTCGTCTCTCATATATATGCCAAAAGAATTAATCCTTATGATACCCCACAATAATTGCATATAATTCGAAACAGGTTGATATTTAATAATTCAAGGTATATTTTTGCGATAAACGGCATATCAACATAGAAGTAAGGGTGATACGGTTGAATAAAAAATACAGGTTCATCATAATTGAAGATAAAGAAGAAAGTACCGTTCGGCTGACTGAAGAACTTAAGAGCAGGGGTCATGATGTTTTGTATGATGCAGCTCTGAATGGCACTGATGGAGATATGACATTAAAGGGTGGTCAATTAGCTCTTGAAATAGGAAAGGAACTGGTAAAAAACAGTGAAGATGCCCTGTCGTATGTTATTGACGACATACTTGACCTGTCTAAGATGGAAGCCGGAACAATAGTAATTGAAAAAGTAACGTTTGATATAAGAAACATACTTGAAAAGGTTGTAAAGGCTCATTCGGTTAAAGCTAATGAAAAAGGCTTGGACTTCAGATATTTAGTAGATAAAAGGATACCAAAGCTTTTAAAAGGCGACCCGTACAGGCTTCAGAAATTATTGAACAATTTATTATGCAATGCAATAAAATTTACTGAAGCCGGATGTATAAAAATGGTAGTTGAGCATATGGGTCAAAATGAAAATACCCATTATATTAAGTACTCGGTTACCGATACCGGAATAGGAATAATCGAGCATGATTTAAAAATGCTTTTTAAAAACTTTTCTCAGATTGACTCATCCTACACCAGACGTTTTATAGGAATCGGACTGCGAATGGCAATAACAAAGCAGCTCGCTGAGATGTTGGGCGGGTCAATAGACGTCAAGAGTGAAAAGGGAAAAGACATTTTTGAGTGCATATTGCAGTTTGAAGCCGGGGAAGAGGATAACCAGAGCGAAGATGAAGAATTCCAGATTAAAAAGTCTTTATCCAGCTTAAGCATACTTATTGTGGAGGATGACAGTATAAACCAAACCATAACTGAAATCATGCTTAAGAGAATGGGCCATAAAACTCAGATAGCCGAAAATGGAAAAAAGGCTCTGGAATTATATGAGACGGGTAGCTTTGACATTATTCTGATGGACATTCAACTACCAGAGATGGATGGTATTCAAGCTACCAAGCTTATCAGGCAGAAAGAAAGCTTATCCGGAGGACATATCCCGATAATCGCTTTCACTGCATATGCCCTGAATGGTGATAAGGAACGTTTTCTTGAAGCAGGCATGGACGAATACATAATAAAACCTTTTAAAATAAATGAATTATACAGTATAATAGAAAGTGTGTCTAAAAAGTTCAATAAGAATAATAAATACGGGGAAATGCAATATAAGCCCGTTAATGATACTAGAGCAGTAAAAGGGGATTCTACCATAACGGATATTGGCAGTATAATAGAAAGACTGACAAGCTGCACTTCACTAGAAAATGTAAATCAGGTAGAAAAAGATGCTCACCAACTTAAAATGGCTGCATCGGCATCGGGCATGGACAAAATAAGGATTATTGCTTTCAGAATAGAACTTGCTTCCAGAAGGGGAGATACGAGTGAAATCGAAAGCCTTATAAAAGAATTGGCAAATGCAGACCTAATTATTGATGAATGTATTTATTAATTTAGATGGGGGAATAAAACATGAGGATTCTTATAGCAGAGGACGATTATGCAAGTCGCAAATTTTTATCGCAGTTTCTTTCACAGTATGGCGAATGCGATCTTACAGTTGATGGGATTGAAGCTGTTGACGCTTTCGTAATTGCTCATGACATGAATAAGCTTTACGACCTTGTATGCCTTGATGTAATGATGCCAAGAATAGATGGTATAAAAGCCCTTAAGGCAATAAGAGACTTTGAAAAGAAAAAAGGTATAAATGGACAAAAAGCTGTAAAAATCATTATGGTAAGTGCGCTCAATGAGTCTGAAGTTGTTATGGAATCGTTCAGTACAGGGAACGAAATCTATATTACAAAGCCTATAGACTTGGAAAAGCTTGTTGACAGTCTGAAAAAGTTTAATTTAATATCTTAGTTTAATTATTGTACTCATTATTCCAGCTTCTAATACATTACCAGTTACAATAATACCGTATTGGATTTTCAGACGGTATTATTTTCTGTTTAACAACAAAGGAGAGTTCCAATGGTAAAAGCAGTAATTTTTGATATGGACGGAGTACTGATAGACAGTGAACCTATACATTATAAAATATTGAATATATTTGCTCGGGATAACGGTTTTTTTATAACAGAAAAAGAATATGATTCTTATATCGGAACTACAGACATCAGCATGTGGACAATAATCAAGGAGGCTCATTCCTTGCCTCAACCGGTAGAGGAACTGGTTGAAAATCATATCAATGAATGCATAAATTATTTAAGAACGAATAAAGAGGTTAGACCAATAGCTGGAACTGTAACCCTAATTAAAGATTTACATAAAAACAACATAAAGCTTGCAATCGCTTCATCAGCTCCGAGACGAAGAATAGATGCGGTTATGGAAGCATTTGGCCTACAAGGTTACTTTCAGGCAGTTTCCAGCGGCAACGATGTTAAGAAGGGAAAACCGGAACCTGATATTTTTCTGCATTCAGCAAAGGCTTTAGGAATCCTGCCTGAAAAATGCATCGTCATAGAGGATTCACGTAATGGTGTTACAGCAGCAAAATCCGCCGGAATGAAGTGCATTGCATATAGCAATCCAAACTCGGGCAACCAGGATATTTCAGCAGCCGATATTGTTATAAAGGATTTTATGGAATTAAATTATGAAAGTATTAGAAAACAAATAATAATTTAAATCAATAGCTAAGCATGTTTTCAAATTTTTTTTACAGGTATCCAATTTTTGTATTATAATATAACTGCAGAGATAAAAACACTGTCCGGTTGGTAGTCCGGACGCGGGATACATATTTTTCCTGTCAGTAACCTGCCCCCTCTGGGTTGTCCATTCTCTGTTGAAATACATTTCAGGAGGGGATTTGGATGAGTGTCAAATTGACTGTTTTTTTTGACGGACAGTTTTGGGTCGGTGTGTTTGAAAAAAGCTTTGAAGGAAAATATCAAGTGTCTAAAGTCCTTTTTGGAGCAGAGCCGAAGGATTATGAAGTCTATGATATGATCCTTAAAAACTATTACAGCTTAAGGTTCAGCGATCCTATTATCGATGAGGAGCATAAGGATATAAGGATCAACCCTAAAAGGCTTCAGCGGGAAATTAAAAGGGAGTTGGAAACCAAAGGGGCCGGCACAAAGGCTCAAAATGCACTCAAAAAGCAGTACGAGGAAAACAAGAAACAGTCAAGGGTAATTTCAAAAGGTTTAAGGGATGAGACAGAAAAAGTAAGGTTTGAGCAAAGACAACAAAAAAAGAAGGAAAAGAAGAAAGGGCATTAGTGCCCTTTCTTTTTTTACCGAAGGAACTTTTCCATTCCGGAATGCGTCTAATATGTAAGAATACAATAACGGAAGGTGAAGAATATGAAATTTAAACCCGGATTTTTTGCATTAACAACAGCTGCTATCGTTACAATTACATTTTCAATCAATAGTATTGCGGCTGCAATTCAGTTTACAGACATTTCAAATTTAAGTTCCAAAGATAAGATTGTATCTCTTCAGGAAAGGGGAGTTGTTAAAGGGGACGGTAAAGGCTTATTTGCCCCTAATAATCTAATTACTGCGGCAGAAGGCATTCAATTCATTGTGAATGCATTTGGCCTGAATATTGATAACATAAGGTTTATAAAAGAACCAATGGCTACGGATTATTTTCCGAATGCAAAAAATGATGCTTGGTATTCAAACACTTTGATAATCGCAGCAATGAATGGCCTTGACCTCCCGAAGGACCTTAAGCCGCAGCAGCTTTGGACGCGTGAAGAATTTACATATTATTTGATAAAGGTTATGGAGAAGGTCGGTGATCTTCCTATGATTAAGCTTGTTCCCGCAGAGATCTCAGACCAGGATAAACTTTCAGCCCAGTATCAGGGTGCTGTACAAAGGGCGATCGTTTATAAAGTTGTTAAGCTGGATGAGAAGGGAAGATTCAACCCAAAAGAAAAGGTTAAACGTTCAGAAGCTGCAGAGGCGGTTTATAATGTACTTGAATATCTAAGTGCACACAAAAAGTAGAAATCTAGTTTTTGAAATACTGTAAGAGCGGATTTGTATATCCGCTCTTACAGTCCCATAATACATAACTTAAAAATGTCATATTATTTTTAATATTTTATCAAGGTCTTTAAGTTTCTTCTCATGAGGTGAGTAGGCAGGATAACCCACAGGGATGAGGCTGATGAATTTGTAATCCTTAGGAACGCTTAAAATATCACTGATTTCTTTTGCGGCTATTGCCGGTTCATTCATCCAGCAAGCGCCAAGACCTTTTTCATGAGCTGCAAGCAGAAGGTTTTGGACCGCAGCGCCTATGGACAAAAGATCATAGTCGGCGAAAAGCTCCATTATTTTTCTGTCTGTATAGCCTTGCTCCTTAAGAGCAGAGATCATATACCCGTCATAGAACTCAGCTTTTGTCATAAATACTGCTATAACAACCGGTGCTTTATTAAAGAAGGTGAGCATTTTCTTTTTCGAAAGCAAGTAGTTTTCGGGTAATTCTATTTTTCCTGCGTTAAGAAGTTCGAAGGCCTTTTCTTCTACTGCATTGCTCATTTTATGTATTACCGATTTGTCCTTAACAGCAGCAAAGTACCAGCATTGGCTGTCACAGCCGCTGGGAGCGCTGGAAGCCGTTTTTATTATATCCCTTATAATGTCGGTAGAAACATCTTGATCGGTGTACTTCCGTATGCTTCTTCTGCCATGTGCCAGATAAGAAAAGTTAGTCATATTCCCTCCACAAATAAAAATAATGTTAACCTAGACGCTAATTGAATTATATTATTATAGTATAGCTTTTTGGAAGTTAGAATGCAAAAAAGTTGAATTGACTTTATATTGTTTGACTGATATTATTAAATTAACTGAATATAAGCGATGAAGCTTTTGCTGTATAAAGATATACGGCAAAAAACATCACATATTGCGCAAAGGCGTGACTTATCTGTGAAGATAGGTTGCGCTTTTTTTGTTTTCCCGGAATTATTGGATTGGATTAAATACGGGGTAAAAAATATGGATGAAATCAAAAGAATTATCAGGAATGCTATTGAAAGAACATCTTCAGTAAGAACAGAAAATTATGAAGATGAGGGAAGAGTACGTCTTAAGTCGAATGACACTTCAATTCACAGCAGATTTAGAAATTCTGTTGCGTGTGATCTTGCGAGGTATATTCTTAATACCTACGGAATTTTGGTAAAAAGTGTAAAGCTTTATGGAAGCACTATGGAGTACAACGCAGGCAAGTATTCCGACATCGATATAGTGATTCATGTCGATGGTCAAGGCAAAAAGATACTCGAAGATGTTAAAAGGCTGGATAGACTGCTTACTGAAGAATACTACAGTCTTATAGATGAAACACCTGATATTTATTCATACCTTATTGATGCTCATATAATTGATGAAAGCAGCAAAAATCAAAGGGATACTTCTTTCGAATACCTTAACCATATCCTGGCGTATGAATCAGTAACTTTATTAAGCTGAAAAAGCCCACGTTATACATGGACTTTTATTCTTCTTCTTCAATAAAAAAAGATGCACAATTACATTCTGTTGCTTCATTAATATACTTTTTGTCGGTCAGGGTACAATAGTAATACCCCTTATGATCGATAGAATCAAAAAAAACCAGGTTTTTGCATAGGTAACAGCTTTTGTTATTACACATTTTCATTCCCTCCATTGGGTTGAATAAACCAGACGCCGTTGTCTGATTCTTCATTATAGTTTCCTGTGCGCAATAAATGTTTGTGCTTTATTTAGTTATATAAAATATTAACAATTAATATCTATTCAGGTATAGACCCAGTTCCCATTCTGTTACTACTTTTCTGTAATCTTCCCACTCGTTTGTTTTGGCTTCAATGTACTTGTCGAAAATATGTTCTCCAAGAACTTCTTTTACCATTTGGCTTTCTTTCATTAAGTTTATTGCTTCCTTCAAATTTTCAGGAAGAGTTTTTATTCCAAGCTGGGTTCTTGTTTCTTCGGAAAGATTATATATGTTCTTATCTACAGATTGGGGAGGATTTATCTTATTTTTTATCCCTTCCAGCCCCGCATTCAGTATAAGTGCAAGTGCAAGATACGGATTACAGGATGAATCAGGAGAACGATATTCAATTCTTGTTGAATCACCCTTTACTGCCGGAATCCTGATCAAAGGACTTCTGTTCATTGCAGACCATGCAATATGCACAGGAGCCTCATAACCGGTAATCAATCTTTTATATGAATTGACAATAGGATTTGTGACAGCTGTTATTTCGCGTGCGTATTTCAATAAACCGCCCATGAACCAATATGCATCCTGACTCATGCGAAGGGGATCCTTTTCGTCATAAAAAATATTGCGGCCTTGCTTTGAGATTGAAAGGTTTGTATGCATTCCCGAACCGGATACTCCTGCGATAGGTTTGGGCATGAAGGTTGCGTAAAGTCCGTTTCTCTGTGCCACTGTCTTGACCACCTGCTTGAAGGTGAGGATGCAGTCGGCAACATTAAGGGCATCTTTAAATTTAAAATCAATTTCATGCTGACCCGGAGCATTTTCATGATGCGATGCTTCTACTTCAAAACCCATGTTTTCAAGCATCATGCACATATCACGCCTTGCACTTTCACCAAGGTCAACGGGACCAAGATCAAAGTACCCTGCATTATCCTGGGTTATTGTAGTAGGCTCGCCCTTATCATCAACGAGGAACATGAAGAATTCACACTCAGGTCCTACATTAAAACAGTCATAGCCCATTTGGGTAAGCTTTTCGACTGCTTGTTTAAGTATGTACCTTGGATCTCCTTCAAAAGGCTTGCCGTCTGTAGTTGTGATGTCACAGATGAGCCTTGCAATTTTGCCGTTATGGCTGCCCCAGGGAAAAATAAGGAAAGTGTCGTAATCCGGGCTTAGATACATGTCTGATTCTTCAATCCGTACAAAACCGTCAATTGAGGAACCGTCAAACATGCATTGGTTATTTAAAGCCATTTCCAACTGATCTGAGGTTATAGTAACATTTTTCATTACACCGAAAATATCTGAAAATTGAAGAAGGATGAATTTGACCTCGTTTTCGCTTACCAGTTTAATAATATCCTCTTTACTGTACCTGGACATGAAAAAACACTCCTTTATTTACGGAGTGCACCTAAAACAAGATCAAACCTCATTGAAAGTGAACCCCATCGTCCTTAAGCCTTGTTCCTAAAATTATGCAATTAAATTATATCAGAAAACTGTAATAATGCAAATGGTTTTTATAGTAATGTGTTTATCTTGTGATAATGTCACCCTATCAATTATCGTGAGATAATGTCACCCTTACGGTAGAATGTACACATGGATAGGAGAATCACTTTGTCACAGAAGAAACTTAATCAGGCATACATCCTT
>JAEXSP010000017.1 GCA_023453795.1 Bacillota bacterium | reverse complement strand
ATGCAGTGATGGATAAAATTTTTTCCTTAGAAGAAACTTTTCCTTTTCTCCCCATAAAAATATGCCCCTCCTTGTGCTAAACAGTTTTTATTATTTAAACTGTCTACCACAATGGGAGCATATCACTTCAAGTGCTTTTTATGGTTATTGGTTTTTACACAGTATAATGACTACCATATCGTAACGCGTTTTTCAGGTGCCAGATACATCGCATCCCCAGGTTTAACACCATATGTATCATAAAATTCCTTAAAGTTACGGATAACCTGATTGACCCTGTATTTATTCGGAGAATGTACATCCTGGGTAGCCAACATCTGATATGTTTGTTCGGATGCTGTCATGTGCCATATTTTTGCGTTGCTTTCAAAGAATTTCTTATAATTTGGATTTTTCATACCTTTTAGAATATCCATAATACAAGCCATGGAACCAATATCCGCTACATTTTCCGATACGGTCAGATTCCCATTGACACGTGCATTCGGTGCAATATCGAGGTTGTTATATAAGTTTATGACATTCTGGCATTTCTGCTTAAAGGTGGCATAATCCTTTTCTGTCCACCAGTTTTTCATGTTGCCGTCCTTGTCAAATTGTGCCCCGTTGTTGTCAAAAGCATGGGTGATTTCATGTGCTATTATGCTTCCTATCCCCCCCAGATTCTGCTCACGCGGTGCATTCACATCATAGAATGGAGCCTGAAGTATTCCTGCCGGAATTGTAATATCGTTGCTGGTCGGATTATAGCATGCATTTACCGTTTGCGGGGGCATTGCCCATTTGGACTTGTCTACAGGCTGTGAAAGTAGTTTTTTTGAGTATTGTGCAGAGGCCGAGGTAATAGCAAAGATGTTTTCAATCAGCGAGCCGCCTTTATCATAGCTCTTAATAGTTATGTCCTTCATACCGTCTTCCCAGCTGTCCGGATATCCGACCTTAATCTTCATCGCTTTAAGCTTGGCTATTGCGGCAGCTTTTGTTTCACTTGCCATCCAGTCAAGTTTTTGTATGCGTTTCTCATAGGCAGCAATAATCTCATTGATCATATCTGTTACATCATTTTTGACTTTATCCGAAAAATACTTCTCAATATACACCCTCGCCAAATACCCGCTCATTACCGAGTTAAGCGAGTCGAACGCCCTATCTTCAGAGCTCATCGTACCGTTTATACCAAGAAAAGCACTATTAAAGGAGATAACCGCATTCTCCAAATCTGAGGACAGATATTGGGCTGAATTAAGAACAAAATGGTATCGTGCATATGCTTTCAGGACTTCCAAATTTTCATCGGATATTAATTCTCCGGTTTTTTTCATGAGCCCGGGATCAGTCAAGACTATATTATCAACTGAAGCATAGCCAAGCTTATCCATATAGCTCTTGATATCGGCTCCTTTAAACATTGCAGCAAGTTCGTCTGCCTTAACGGGATTGTATATATTTTCAATCTTACTTGCCTCTTCGTTACTGAGAGCCGCCCCTGCAATGAGCTTTTCAAAGTTGTAAATGTCCTGCGCGCTTTTTTGCGCAGCTTCATCTTCAGAGCCTGACAGCTTAAACATATCAGCTATAAAGCCCGTATAAAGTGCTTTTACCTGAGAATTTTCGGCAAGCATATAATCTTTAGGCAGAACGCTGGAAAGTCCGGAGCCATATAGGCTGTAACCGCTGCTATCCGTAAGGTCCACATCAGCACTGAAACTGAACAGTGGATTAATTCCGATCTCATTTTCAAATTTGGCCGATACATCAAGGAGCTCCTGAACCGTATTAACACTGTCCAATTCGCTTAAATACGGCTTTATAGGTTCAATCCCCTGTTTATTTCGATTTTGAACATCAACAATCGTGCTGTAAAAATCAGCAATTCTCTGTTCCTTGGTACCATCCTGCCAGTTCTTTTCGTTCTTCACCAAGTCATTCACAATGGTTTTCATCTTGTTGTTATTTGCCAGATTCACTTCATCGAACGACATCAGGTAGGGATAACCCGCTGGCAGCTTTGCATTCTTCAGCCAGCTGCTGTTGACAGCATAATAAAAATCGTCCTGAGGCCTTACAGACGAAAGCTGTTTTATGTTAGATAGAGCCGATGCAATCTGGTCCTGAGTCATATAATCCTTTGAACCGAACCCGCTTCCGCTTTTTCCGCTGATAATGCCTGCCCGGACAACCCTGCCAACTTCTCCAGAAAGTGCCTCAGGCACATCCGTGAAGGCTGCAATTGGTTTTATAATAGGAAGTTCATGTATTGTACGGCTCACAATAACCGTAAATTCCAACTTGGTTATATTCCTCTTCGGTGCAAGCTTCCTTCCGGAATCCCCTTTTATAATACCGTTGGTTACCGCCTTGGCCAATTCATCGGTAAATTGCTTGCTTATACTGCCTGCGTCAGTAAAAGTGCTAAGATCACTTTCCTCATCAATTAGTGCACTATAGCCGACCGTATCAAGCAGACTTGCTATTGCCTGCTCCCTCGTAACATACTTTGTTTTTTCTGCAGCCTGAACCGGGCTGGCCCCGATTAGTAATGCAATACATAACAGAATGCTGGCTGCCTTGGTTTTTATACCCCACATAATAATCCTCCTCTTTAAAATACAAGTTTACAAATATCTTTTACTGCAAAGTATATTCTACTCATAAATCAACTTTTCCTTTTTTAACCTTATTATCTTTCTTATGTAACCGGATACCAGCCAGGTAAAGCCAGCAGCTATAATCCCGTTCAGGATATTCAGCAGGGAAATGCCAGCCAAACCATGGTTTTCCTGTACAGCCAGATTGACAATTCCCATCAAAAAGACAAACAGATTTAAAGCCCCTATACTGCCCAAAAAAATACTTATTCTTTTATAATGGTCTATCCGTGAATCAATATCCGAGAATATATCAAAGGATCCGTCTGAGGACTTTTTCCGAAGGAAAATCCAATACCAATACGAAGCAACAAATTCAACCCCGCTTTCCTCCATGAATCTGATGTAGGCAATGCTTTCGGGATGATCAGGCTTATGCCGCAGGAGTTGAATCCTATAGGTATACTCATTGTCCGGTGCTTCTGTGAAAACATATCTGCACCAGGAATAATCAGATAATGCCATTCCCTTGGCAGCCATTTCGTTAAGCCACTTCTCCTCTTTTTCAAAATCCCAGTATGCCTTCCAAACAATATGTTTCATCAGAACTCACCTCCTATAATCTTCTTACCGTTGGAAATCAATTCTTCCAGCCTTATAATCTCCATATTGACAACCTTTTTACCCATAGATGTTATTTCATACTCCTTTTTTCGGGAATCCTTTTCGCCATCAACAGATTTAATCCATTTCTTTTCCAACAAAGTATTGATTGCGCCATACAAAGTACCCGGCCCAAGGTTTACGCGCTCATTGCTCAATTCCTTTGCCTTCTGCATAATTCCGTAGCCGTGCAGAGGCGTATATAAAGAGAGGAGTATGTAATATACAGCTTCAGTCAATGCACTCCATTCTTGATATCCAGACACTTGAATCCTTCCCTCCTTAACTATATCGTCTGCCGTTATATCTGCTACCATTATATCGGCTAACGATATATGTGTCAAGAATATTTTTCCTGAATCAAGGGTGAATCAAGGGGACGGTTCTGTTGATTATGCTTGCGAGACCGCACTTTGACTGATTCCTGCAACTCTGGCAATCTGCCTTTGAGTTATTCCATGAATTTCTTTTAATTTCCGCAGTATTTCACTTCTTTGCTTCACATCAATTGTATGCAGTACTGACATTAGCTCTGCTCCATCTGCATTCTTCAGCGGCCTTGACAGGATTATTATGAATATATCTAACAGCACTTAATAAATAGCTTTCATCCTTTATACTCTCACTCCTGAAACGCATAGCTTACCCCTATTCTCTTTATAATCTTGGGTATTTTTCTTTTTTCTCATGCAGCACCAAATACATGATTACTCATAAGACAGTAGGCATAACTTGTCAAGTAATCAACAGAACCGTCCCTTTGATTACTCTTGCAAATATACTTATTATATTATAATATACTCTCATAAATGGTAGTTAATGTAAGCCAGCCTAATGATTACGGGGGGTATTAATTATGTACAAATTAAGAAAAGCGTTATTTTCAATTCTACTGATGTGCAGTATGACAATAGGGATATTTACAGAATCATCGGCTGTTGCAGCCTTCGGCACACAGGCAAACACGACAGCGGCGGCTGGTGTTATATGCGGTGATGTTAATGCGGATAATGCGGTTGATGCGCTGGATATGGCATTACTAAAGGCTTATCTCTTGAGAATATCTTCTTTGCCCAATGCTGAAGCAGCCGATACCAATAGCGACGGTTCGGTTAATGCCCTTGACTTTGCGGTACTTAAAAAATATCTTTTAGGTATAATTAAAGTGTTACCCGAAGCTGACAATGAAAAGAAGATACTTATTCCGCATAAATCATGGACCTGCGGTATGGCTGAAGGAATTCCAACGCCTGAAAGTGGTGTACTTGTTTTTGAAGCAGACATGAAGCTTGACAAGGTTTACAACCTCGGCAAAACTCAATATGGTCAAAGACAAGTGTATGTAATCCAAAGCGGTACTATCAGCAGTACAAAATTAACAGGTTCAGTGATGTCCGGCGGGCTTGACTTTCAGCTGGATCTTTCAAACGGTGCTATGGAAATCGAGCAGCTGCTGGTAATTAAGACGAGCCAGGGCAATTACATTTACCTGAGAAGCGCCGGAACTGCGGCAAACCAGAATGATGTGAGAATGGTACCTGATTTTGAAGCTCCAAGCTCAAGCTCATACAGCTGGCTTAATTCTGGCAAATATGCAGGCAGACGTGTTGTAGACCCGGTAGCTAAAACAATGAAAATAAGTGTTTATGATATTTCCAATGTAACCGTTAAGCCCGATTCAACAAATTCTATTACAGTTGATGAACCGACAGACGTTAAAGACCAGCCCTGGGACTATAGAACGGCAGTATCTGAAAGAAAAGGAAGCGTCCTTATAACTGAGAATGTTAGTCTCGGAGGAAGTATATCAGTCGGGGCAAGCAAGAGAGGTAATAGGAATATTATACCCATAACCGGCGGTACCGTGACCGGAAATATTAATGGTAAGATTTTAGGGGCGGGCGCTGATTATCAGAATCTGGGGTCCCCTGCGACAATCGATGCCAGATATCTTTGGGAGACTAATGACGGGGAAGTAATTATTGTCCGGAATGCCGGCCCGTTCGGATCTCTTGTACCGACATTTGAAGTCCGGGAAGGCAGTAAATATTCATACCTTAACAATAAGTTGTATTTGAGCTCAGATCCGGGTTCAGGGTCAGGCGGGGTATCGATTACATTTTATGAAAGTATAAAGCAGTAATTGACTGGCAGGGGACATTCCTCAGAAGAGGTGTGTCCCCTAATTTTTATTTACTATTGAGCCGGGAATTGTTTGATTATTCCCAGTAAATATTGTTTCATGGCAGCAAGATCCAGAGCGTCAAACCTATTGTCAATGTTTACATCAGCGGCTTCAATGCCATTTTTTACAGGGAAATCTCTGATATTGCCGATCAAATATGACTTCATCATTGCGAAATCCAGAGCGTCTACAGCGTCATCACCGTTAACATCCCCCAGCTTTACAGGGTTAGTGCTTTTGGTTAAGCTTATATCATCAAAATTGATCCAGTTGTTTGCATTTGCTTCAGAGTAGAAGCCGACTTCTATAGTCCCGTTCTTTACATCAATGTCACTGATGGTAATCTGCGTCCAGCTCCCGATAGCATAATTTATTTTGTAATCCAGCTCCGCTCCGCCAAAGCTTTTAGCATACATTTGCGCCGTACTCTGTCCTCCGGAGCTCTTAACCCAGGCGGTCAACGTATATTTTCCATTCGCCAGACCCGACAGATTCTGATAGTTGGAGCAGGAGTAAGCCGATGACTTCCAATGTGTGGCATAGTAGTTTCCGGTATGTGCACCTCCATTGCTTTCGGTGTAGCAGGCGCCGGAGGTACCCCATTTAGCCCAACCGTTTGGTGTTTGAGTGGCTTTGCCGTTACTTTCGAAGCTTGGATTTTCAAGCAGGTTTCCTACGCTTTCGTTAACACCCTTAAAAGCATTAATTGCCGTAGTGAATTCCAACAGATTTTCAGAGACTTTGCTGCATGCACCTAATCCATATGCATCCGGAAGAACGCTTGAGTTTGCCTCAGGCTCCCAGTAGAACACTCCGATGCCCATTCCGTTCGGTACATTCTTAACGGTATTTATGGCTCCCAAAACGGTATTGTATGTTCCGACAGGATCGGTCTCATGACCACCGACCTCACAAACCATGACCGGCTTTCCGTAACGTGATGCCATATCATTCAGGTTTTCAGCCAGTTTAACCTGATCCTCAGTATAGCCGGCGCCATCCCAGTACGGATAATACGATGCTCCTATCACGTCAAACTTGCCGCCGGCAGCTTTCAAGGAATCAAAAAACCATCTGAAGGTACTGTTATTGTATCCGTTAGCCAGGTGAATAACAACCTGCGAAGAGCTGCTCACAGCTTTGACCGCATTATACCCCTGGTTGATCAACGCCGCTAGATTGTTGAAGTTGGAGGTACTCCCGGAAGGCAGCAGCATCCCGCTATTTATTTCGTTTCCTACCTGTACCCATTTGGGAACCGTTCCGTTATTTTTTAATGCAGTCATCAGGTTATATGTATAGCTGTATACATCAGTCTGCAATTTGTCAAAGCTGTCATTTGCCCAGGCTGCCGGCTTATCCTGACAGGCTGGATCTGCAAAGTGATCGCTGTAATGTATATCCAGAAATATATCCATTCCCGCATTCTTTGCACGGGTTGCTGCTGCAAGCACGCCTGCCTGATCGGTAAAACCGAGATACACCCCTGCACCGTTCTTATTCCATATAAAATTAGACGGAGGATTGACAAATACTCTTAGCCGTACCGCATTCACACCATTATCCTTGAGAATCTTCAGAGGGTCCTCTGAAACACCCGCTGCATTTTGCCATTTCACTCCCATAGCCTCAAGCTGCGACAACCATCCGATATCGGCACCATTAACGAAAGCAGACGCCTTAACAGGAACCAAAGACACTACGAGTACAAGTACCGGTAAAAAAAATAGTGTCAGGCCTTTTCTTAAATACTCTTTTAGCATGAGTTTTCCTCCCCTTCCATTTTTTTCTTTATAAATATATAATAACATATCGGAATAATTACAGTATACCGCCTTCATCGAGTTAAAACATCCTTTTCACTCCACCGCCTGCAATAGTAATCAATAATTTGACTATTGAATTTTTTGTAATTATATGTATATAATTATATTCTAAGGTATTTTTTGTCACATTAGCAATCATTTTATCTAATATTGTAAAAAGAATTATCTTTGTACTTTACATAATAATAAAATCCTATCTATATATCCTACTTGCCGTTGTAACGACTCAAAACGCTTGCAGCTTAAGTCAAATTACCTTATTATCATGATTTAATTTTAAGGGGGTACGAATATGAAATTAAAAGCTATTCGTAAAAGAAAGATGACATCAAGGTTGATTACTATGGTTTTGAGCGTTGTATTAACATTTTCGGTATTGTTTTGTCCTGAATTCTCTGCCTACAAGTCTTACGCAGCAAGCATCCAATTGGGCAGCTATCAGGTAGACACCAGAATACGATTGAACTCAATCGGCTTTTTGCCGGATCAGAACAAGAGAGCCACAATTTCAGCCAATTGTACGGAATTTTCACTTGTTAAGGATAACGGAGAGGTTGTATACAGCGGTAAACCAACCTCCATGTACAATAATGACACAAGTGAGCAGGTCAGCATTACGGATTTTTCATCCGTGACTCAGGAAGGCTCTTATGTACTGGTGGTTCCCGGGGTTGGGAAAAGTGTCACCTTTAAGATAGCAAGCGATGTTTATCTGGAACCCTATAAGGCATCAATGCTGGCTATGTACCTTGCAAGATGCGGCTCTGCGGCATCTGCTGTTTACAACGGTGTTGCCTATAGTCACGCAGCCTGCCATACAAACGACGCATACACTGATTACATAAACGGTCAGCACTCTGTTAAAAACGGAACAGAAGGCTGGCATGATGCCGGAGATTACAACAAATATGTTGTAAACGCCGGAATAACCGTAGGTTCAATGCTTTTTGCATGGGAACAGTTTAAAGACAAGATCGGTGAAATCAAACTGACTATGCCTGAGAATTCAAATTCCATCCCTGATTTTCTGGATGAAATAAAATATGAAACAGATTGGCTTCTGACCATGCAATATCCCGATGGCAGCGGCAAAGTCAGCCATAAGCTCAGTACGAAAGACTTCGGCGGTTTCATTTTACCTGAAAGAGAAACAGCTGACAGGTATTATACTTCATGGGGAAGTACTGCAACTGCTGATTTTGTTGCTATGCTCGCAATGGCTTCCAGGGCATTCAGACCTTATGATTCAGCTTATGCAGATAAATTGCTGAGTGCTGCTAAGGTAAGCTATAACTTCTTAAAAGCAAACCCCAATTACACCAAACCTGATCAAAGCGCCTTTACTACAGGAGCTTATGATTCTACCGATGAGGATGACAGACTTTGGGCAGCTGCTGAAATGTGGGAAACAACAGGAGATGCTGCGTGCTTAAGTGATTTTGAAAACAGGGCAGGCAGATTTACCGATAAAATCGATATCGATTTCGACTGGGGTAATGTTAACAATCTTGGAATGTTTACATATCTGCTTTCAACAAGATCCGGCAAGAATCAGTCTCTTTACGATAATATAAAGAACTCTTTGATATCTGCAGCTGACAGTATTGTAAACACACACAACAATCACGGCTACGGCAGGCCTCTCGGAATCACCTACTACTGGGGCTGCAACGGCACAGTTGCCAGGCAAACGTTAATCCTGCAAATTGCCAATAAATTCTCTCCGAAAAAAGATTATTTAAATACTTCGCTCGATGCACTCGGTTATTTATTCGGAAGAAACTATTATGACCGTTCCTTTGTAACAGGATTAGGCATTAATCCGCCAAAAAACCCACATCACAGGCCGTCGGGCGGAGACTCGGCAAACGATCCCTGGCCGGGTTATCTTGTTGGCGGTGGATGGCCCGGAGCAAAAGACTGGGTTGATAATCAGGACAACTATCAGACAAATGAGATCGCCATAAACTGGAACGGAGCATTGATCTATGCTTTGGCCGGTTTCGTCAATTCCGCAACCTCGACAGATATCTATGGTGATGTAAATGATGATAATGTTGTGGATGCACTTGATTATGCCATGTATAAACAATATCTTCTGCGTCAGATAAATGTTTTCCCAGTACAAAACGCAAATAAAGTGGCTGACTTAAACTCGGACGGAAAAGTGGATGCACTTGACTTTGCGATTATTAAACAGTATTTGCTTAAACAAATAACAAAGCTGCCGGTATAAGAAGCAACTAATAATGAGGACAGGCAGGATCAATTTCTTGCCTGTCTTTTTGTGCTGATTGAGCTTTCAAGATTCCTATTTCTTCACAGTTTGAATTCTAGTTGTGTCCCCATGCCTTTTTAATAGTATCACATAACCAACTTATATCATATATTGAATGGTGAACATAAGGTAAAGGAATTTAAAAAATTGATGAATAATTATATGCCTTCTCCCCAGTTTCTTCCGGGAGCAAATGCGATATCAATTGTAAGTCATCCATCTGAAATACACCCAGGCACTCCTGTTATAATAGTTAAACCTTGGTTTGGAAATCTATGCGCAGTCCAATTACCCGATGGTATGATTCATCGTTGGTTTGCTTGGTTTGAGCTACAACCGGAAAATCCTTACTATACTCAAGGCAGCTTTGCAGCTGTGTTAAACACAACCGGGCATGGCAATCCTCCGCCGGTTGAAGTTGGTACAAGAGTAAGAATTGTAAAATGCATTCCAACCTTCTTCTATGATTTAATGCTGGGTAACGGTGAGTACCACAGATGGCTTGCAGAGTTTGAGTTAGCTAATCCAATATAAAGAGCAAGCTACTTTTCTATCCAGGAAAACGGCGGTTCATTACCATAGAGTTTCTTTTCCTGTTCACTAAATTTGGAATACATAACTTTAAACGTAAAACCACCGGTACCGACACCATTAATCACGTAAAGCCAGTCGGAAACCCTTGAGGGATCTATTTCAACTGTTTGTCCAGGTTTTACCTTGTTTGTATACATTGGTTCACTTACGAGTACCCCAGTTAAATGATCTTCGACGATTTTTATATTGGAAAGAAACATGTGCTCGACTTTAACCTTCCCTTTTGTAGCAGGAAAAGCATATTTAACAAGAGCATCTTCCAATACCGGAAGAATTCGTCTGTTATCTTCATCTATTGCATTGACAAATAACTGGAAATTAGATTGTGCGGAATTGATTGCTTCCAGCATTTCCTTGTCTTCACCATCAAACCATGAAATAGGTTCAGTATTCTTACCCATGCCTAGCCCCCTTTTTAATTTAGTATATTTAATTCAAGTTAATAACATAATTCGGCATAAAGCGAAAAATTCCTCCCTTATTTGTAAAAGGGAGGATTGTGCTGTTGGAGTCTATGGGACTGCCCATTTGAGAAATTTCTTATCGTAAAAGGAATACCGTAATTCAGAAAGATGTGTTCCGAAATCAAACGTAGTTGTTGCCTCAGTTGAAAAAAAAGTTAGGTTTGCTATAATTTATTCTGTATTAAGTATACCGCCTTAAAATCTGAGATATTTAGAAGGAAGTAAATATGATGAAAATTCTGGTAATTAACCCCGGCTCCACCTCAACAAAAATCAGTCTGTTTGAAGAGGATACTTCACTTTTTGAGGAAAGCGAGTTTCATGATGCCCCTGTCCTGCTGCAGTACCCTTCAGTGAATGATCAGGTTCCCTTCCGTAAACAGGTGGTTTTAAACATACTGCGACGGAATGGTTATGCTCCTGAGGATGTAGATATATTTGTGGGTCGTGGCGGAAGCGCCTACCCTCAGCGTGCAGGTGTAATGCCAATTGATGACCGGCTCTACCGTGATACATTGAATGCAGTGGGCGGCAGCGAGCACGCAGCAAAGCTGGGTGTGCTGTTGGCCTATGAACTATGTACGGAGTACGGTGGGAAAATGTTCACTCTCAACCCCACCAATATTGATGAACTTTGCGACTATGCCCGCATGACCGGCATCGCCGGATTGTACCGAAATGCACAGACACATGCCTTAAATCAAAAGGCAGTAGCCTATTACCATGCAAAACACATAGATAGGCAATATGAGGACTGCCGCTTTGTGGTTGCCCATATCGACGGCGGTGTGACGATAAATGCCCATGACTGCGGAAAAATAATAGACGGAAACGTAGGCTCCGGTGGAGACGGCCCCTACACCCCCACCCGCATCGGCAGTGTACCGGTACTCTGCCTGCTAGACTATATTGAGCAGCATTCTCTTGAGGAGGTACGGCTCATGTGCTCCCGTGCCGGAGGCTTTGTCAGCCATTTTGGTACCAGCGATGCGGATAAGGTTCACCAAATGGTGGAAGCTGGAGACCGGAAAGCGGTTTTGGTGTGGAACTCAATGATTTATCAGATCTGCAAAGAAATCGGGTCAATGAGCACCGTACTCTGCGGTAAAGTGGACGGGATAGTATTGACTGGCGGGCTTGTCCGTTTTGAGGACATTGTGGAGGGCATCCACAGCCGCTGTGGCTGGATTGCCCCAATCACCGTCTACCCCGGAGAAATGGAACAGGAGGAACTGGCAGGAACCGTGCTGCGAGTTCTGCGCGGAGAGGAAGATGTACACCCTTATACCGGCGAACCGGTATGGAAAGGCTTTGATTTCTAAGGCAACCGCATAGGCCAAAAATGAGACGGCAGATTTTAATTATATTCAAGTGACATTATTGCTCCTTCCGTCTGCTCTGCCGCCACCTTCCTCTGAAGGAAGGTTTCCCTAGGCTCCCTCCCTGAGGGGGCTGTCACTTAGTGACTGGGGGAGTAAAAACTTGGATTTCCCTTTCAGATTTGCTTACCTTACGAAGTCTACCTTTAATCGGTGTGTTTTGCAGTTCCTTCAGCACGAACTCCCCTTTGTTGTTAAGGATTTCGACGAAAGTGGAAACATCCATGATGTTGATAATCCCTATATCTGCCGCTGTCATTCCCTTGATATTGCAAATCGTCCCAACGATGTCCACAGGCCGCATTTTCGTTTTCTTACCCGCATTGATGTGCAGCTTCATGATTTCCTTGCTCAGCTGTTTACCCTTTGCCTCTTTGATCTCAGGAATAGCATTATTTTTTTCTACAAACCCTTGCGTGGAAATATCCACCTTCGCTTTTTCAGGCTTCTCTCCCAAGGAAATCTCTTTTCCAATATACTCATGTATATCACTTAAATACTTGCTTTCATTTTGTGTTACAAAAGTGATTGCTTTGCCGATATTGTTTATCCGCCCTGTTCTTCCTATCCTGTGGACGTAGGTTTCCCCGTCCTGCGGTATATCATAGTTGATCACAAGTGTAATGCTGTCGATATCGATTCCTCTTGCTGCAACATCTGTTGCTACGAGATATCTGAAACAACCCTTTTTGAAATCATTCATTACCCTCAATCTGTCCCGCTGTTCCATACCCCCATGAATTTTATAACATGAATACTTCAAGTCTGCCAGTTCGTCACAGACCTCATCAACCATTTGTTTTGTATTGCAGAAGATGATACAGCTGTCTGGGTTTTCAACTATGGTAATATCCCTTAAAAGCTTTAATTTATCATCCTGTTCTACTGAATATCTTTCCTGGCTTATCCTGTCTTTTACAGGATTTTGCTCTTCAACTTCAACCTGCACGGGATCGTTCATATAATTGCTGCATAAGGTCTTGATATCTGAGGGCATTGTCGCGGAGAACAACATTGTCACACGTTCTTTTGAAGTGCTTTTGATAATAGTCTCTACCTGCTCTATAAATCCCATGTTTAACATTTCGTCCGCTTCATCAAGTATGAGATATTTTATATTAGATGTGTCAAAAGTCCCTCTTTCAATATGATCAATAATTCGGCCGGGTGTTCCCACTACCACATGTGTTTTTTGTTTGAGTTCCTTTTCCTGATTATAGAAAGGTGACTTTCCATAAAGGGCAACTACCTTCAGTCTTTTGAATCTGCCTATATTGAAAATATCATCCCTGACTTGGATCGCAAGCTCTCTAGTCGGTGTGACAACTAATGCCTGTGGTTTGTTTTCTTCCCAGCCAACCAGTTGGCAGATGGGAATCGCAAAGGCTGCAGTCTTTCCGCTTCCTGTCTGAGACTGAACAATGATATCCTTCTGTGCCAATACGGTTGGAATGACCTGTTCCTGCACTTTGGTCGGGTTTTGGAAATTTAACAGGCTGATTGCCTTTAAAAGCTCACTGCTTAATGGATAGTCGTTAAAAGCTGGATTTGTCATTTGTCCTCTTTCTATGAAATTCATGGTAAGTATTTTGGTTAATCATTTATATCATAATGCTTATTAAAGAGTTTGTACACTTTTACGTCTCATAAACCATACCATGCAGAAAAATGCTATAATGATTACAAATGAAAAAAGGAAGTTTATCGAGATGAATAAATGGAAAGATACCGCAATAACAGTAAAGGACAATACACTTGTCTAATTGAAGAAGACTTGTCCGCAACGCACTATCTTGTATCGGATACCACTCCAAGTAAAGCAGAACGAAGATATTTCAAAATGAAGAAATCAGATGTCATTATTGAGGATTACAGCGTCACAAGGGATATCAATATTCAAATGCTGCTCGCAGATGGCTGGGATGCCCAGGATCTGCTCCGGCACAAATAGGCATAAGGAGGATATCATGGATGAACAAAATTTTCTGGTTAAAGGCAGTGTCATTTTAGCTTGGTGCGCAAAGAACCCAAAAGTTAAATTGTTTTGGACGGATTTCGATGATAACAGGTTTGATTTAAAAAAAGAAGAAATTGACCCCCAGATGTACTATGAATTTGATTTTGAAAATGGAGCAGCAGAGATAACATTGTATGATTTTGTAGATACCCTGGAAGATCTGGAGGATTGGCTTTAATTGATTTTGAATGTGGTTGCAAGACAAAGACACAGGAGTCGTCGCTGTGTCTTTTATACTAAAATGGAGGAAAAGTCGACTAAAAATCTGTTCTTAAAGGAATACAATCTAGTACTTTATATACCTTTAAACATACATTACTATTGAGTTTAACCACTTTTCCGTCTTTAAATGACCATATTTTTATCTTATTCTCCATCGAACTCCCAATTGTATAAACACTGTACTCTAAGATTATATTATTTTCGTCTGCCGAAAACATATAGCCATCAAATACTTCACCACCGTGGTATGAATATTTCTTATTATCAACCGTATCCCAAACAGTCAAACAGTCATCATTCATAAAAGCAATATATCTATTGGATTTAGAATAAAACGGTATACTACCTTCATTAAGGATTCTTTTACTCTTTCCGGTTATAATGTTATATGAATTTATATGTGATTTATACGATACTTTACTATTACTCTTAATCTCCGTATATTCATCATAAAGGAATGTTTTGCTGTCTTTAGCCCATGAGTATTCCGAGATGTTGAAGTCTAATTCAAGAACATTATATCTATGGCTGTCAAGATTGTATATTGTCAATAAAGTGCTATTTTTGTGTTCTTCTTTATACTTTTGGTCATTGATTTCCTCATCAATATAACTAACTGAATGCTGATCTGGAGTAAGTTTTATGTTATCTACATTTTCGCCAAGGTCACATAATAATGTTTTTTTTCGAGTATTTACATCGTACTCAAACACTTTATATCTATCCCTTAATCCGGTAAAGTCCTCATCAATATATCTGATTTTTTCATAGCTTTTATTAAATTGATCACCTGAAAAAAATTTATTCAGACTTTCAAGCTTATTTTGCTTAGGGATATATACACCCAGACCTTTGGGATCGCACTTTACTATCATTGCACCTTTTACTTGGTTTAAATTGAGCTTTTCGTAGTAGAAAAAAGTATTGTGTATATAAAAACCAAGAAGACCAATAAAACTTGCTACAACAAGAACTGTAAATGAAATGATAATTGTTAAAATTATTTTAAGGGTATTCCTTTTTTGAGACAAAACATCACCCCTTTTTACAACATCTGTGGTTTTGAAGTCTTTAGCCTGCTTCTTATGAATGAGGCTGTCACAATTCGGGACTTGGGACATTCCTTAAAAAAGTTCGATTCTCAGAGCAGAGGCGTGTCCCCATGCCTAATTTCATTTAGTCCTTGGTATGTCGCGCTGGAACCTCCACTGCGTGACTTTCGACTAAACTATTCCTACAAATTCCGCTATTACTTTAAAATCATCCTCTGATACATTTTCAAGAACTATATCCTCAAAATCAATATTATCAGGAGATAAAACAATCTTCTTATGCTTCCATGTTCCATCAGGGTTTATTTCTTTTTTGCTTCTATACCTTTTAATTGTATACCTCTGATAAAGCTCAGGATCACTTACTAATCTGGACTCAACAAGAACAACTAATCCATTTCTAGATCCACCTTTGTCAAATCTAAAAATGCAATAGCTTCCGTCAGGTATCGTCGGCTCCATAGATTTTCCTACGACCTGGGCAATGAACATGTCTTTACTGAGTTTGAGTGAGGAACCCGTTTTCATCCAGCCTAGCTGATCAACACTTTCTTCATTTCCAAACGAAGTAGCAACTGCTTTGAGCGAAAAAACAGGTAAATATTCCTTGAATTTTTGATTTTCATCAATTTCTTGTAGAATACCCTGCTCAAGGCTTAAAACATTGTCCTCAGTATCTGGAATATTCAATCCTGCATCTTCCATTCTTGATTTGAAAAATCGCTCGGTTTCCTTATCTACAAAGTAAACGTAACAGCCTTTTATGCCTCTCGTTAATAGCACCCTATATGTGTTTTTAACCAAATCAACAAAACTCTCCTTGGATCGTTTCACAACAGAATCATATGAGAATTCTTTGTTCCCTAACCATCTTTGAGTATCAAAGTTATATACTAAGTCCTTGCCAATGATTACACCGACATAATCAAATTCAAATCCTTGAGCTGTATATATACAACCTACCTGATTAATTCCATGGGGAGCATGTGCCCAAAGAGTTGCTTTTGGAATATTGGAAGCAAGCCTTTTTGCTTCAGGTTTCGCATTCCATGGTCTCTGGTAGTTGCCTACAACAATATCATTTACAAGAGTTCCATCATTATTTGTGTCAGACCAATTCCAACAGAATCCAGCCGTCATTCTTCCACTATGACCTAAGCTTATTTTTTTCTTTATAGCATTTTCAAGCTCTTTAGGAGAATCAAAAATTTTGAAATCAAATGTCTCTTCATTTTGATTCCAGATAATATTAGCGGTACGTTTTATACCCAAAGTATTATTTATCCAGTTAATAAAGCCATCTGAACCATTACATCTGAACTGAGTTTCCAGTTCATCAAACTCAATGACCTTACAACTATTTTTTATGGCTGAATCAGTTATATATTTAACTGAACCAATTTCATCCGGACGAACTACTTGCTTATCGTCTATAAGAAAAACACATACTTTTGATACCTTAATAAGTTCATCAATCTGGGCAAGTTCAGACCTTTTCGAACCTGGAGTAAATCGGTTATTACTGGATTTTCTGATTCTATGTGCTTCATCACAGATTAAAACATCTATCTCATTTGGCTGAGCATCCATATAACTATTAAAATATTTGAATTGAACTGAACCCCTTCTTCCAACCACATCTCTCAGCGTTTCAGTAAAAGCCCTTGAACCTGTAGCGTAGTGAGCATTATAACCTTTCAATAACAAATCAGCCATTAGGTTGATAGCAATTACAGATTTCCCTGTGCCAGGTCCGCCTTTAATAATGATTACTGACTTTTTTCTATCATGAAACCCTTCCCGGGCTTCAGCAAAAACCCTGTCATAAACAACTTTTTGGTCATCCAGAAGTACATACTCTGATTTACCACGAATTACATTTCCGACATGGTCCATCAATTTTTTACTAGGTCTGTATTTACTATTTTCTATTCTATTGAGGACTTCTAATCCATTACCCTTTCTCATTTTTTCAGACAAATAATTTGTAAGCTTGTCTGTGTCATCAGCAGTGAATAACGGATTATCATTTATTACATCCGAAAATTTCTCATCAAATATCACATCGCCAGCTTCAAAATGGTAATTATGTAAATAAGCACATGCGTTCAGCTGTACTGGTGAAGAGCCTTCATAAAAAGCAGTATGCGTATCTTCGAGATACATTCTATATTGTCCCACCTGAACAGAAGGATGCAAAACATCCCTCAACGAGCCATTAAGCCACGTCGTAACTTCATTATCAGCACTCGATCTTTCACATTTATCCCATTGCTTTAACTCAATGATAACTGCATTGTCCTTGCCTTCGGAATCTTTCCCCGAGATAAGACAGTCAAGCCTTTTAGACGTCATGGGTAATTGGTATTCAAGCATAATTCCATGGTCATTCAACCGGGCATATTGAATAATCATAGATAATGAGCGCAATGAGTTCTGCCATGATCGGATTTCACCTTCTCCGGGATCAAATCTATAATAATTAAAAAAGCTTGATCTAAGCTTTTCGGCTATCTGATTCTGAATTGTGTCCTGAATAAACTGGCTGGATGTCCCCGAATATAACCTCATGTTATTCTACTCCTCTGAATATTTCTTATTTGAGCCCCTGCACTTTTCTATGGGATATTTTCTTTCATTTATTATCATTTTTCTATCAAATTCCTTAGCCAGATCAAAATTATATTTTTGTGCGAACCTAAGAACAAAATAAAGAATATCGGACAACTCTTCCCCAATAGCTTTGCGTTTTTCAGGTGTCTCAAGCATTATTTTCATCTCTTCATTGGATTTAAATCTGAATTTTTCAAGGAGTTCGGAAGCTTCAGTGATAATTCCTATTGCTAAGTCTTTTGGATTATGGTATTGATCCCAATCCCTGTCTTCACAGAATTTTTTGATAGAATATATTAATTGATTAAGACTAGTTTCATTATTCATATTCATTACCTCGTTTCAACATGTATTTCGACACAAAACATATTAGTCCTCCGTTAATTCACAGTTTTCAAATTTATATAGATAAATGCTTATTTAAAATGAGTTTATCTTCTCTTCCATTAGAATAAATAAACAAAAATCTGGTTCTATCGAAAATCGGTTCCGCTTTATGAATGACTCTATGATGATTAGGACAGATTACTATTTGATTTGTCGAATCATTATTCATAGAAACTACAAATGGGTCAATGTGATGAGACTCTACAATATGAACATCAAACTCTTCTCCAAAATTTTCTCCACAGATTTGACATCTGTAATTATAAAGCGCCTTAAGAGTTTCTCCTATTGCTCTGTTCAATTTTCTTATCTTTTCAAGTTTTTGAACATTCTTGATAGATGCAGTGGGATCTAGAATTGAATAATTTATAGAAGCTTCATAGCTTTGTTCATCCTCTTTCACAATCAATTCTCTGGCTGCAATTACTTCAGTACTTGTAATACAGTCAACCAAATATGTATCCTCATATTCTGTAGTGTATATCACGAAAAATTCCTTTTTATCTTCTGGAATCTTCAAATTTTTTTTGATTTTTCAATAAGGCCGTCTCTTATTCCACAAATATATTGATATGTTGATGAAAAGGTGTTCCTGAGGCTTTGAACTATTTCACTATTGGGATTATATCTTATTTGCAGTATATCCTTATGTCCAGAAAATTTCGTTTCATCAAACTTCTGATTTACTAGTTTTACCCTATAGGATCTCCCATTAACGATAAGATAAATATCCTTTGATTCACCACGGCTAATAAATTTTTTAATATTATTATGAAAAACAACTTGAATATTTAATGGAATGCTTAATCCCTGATTAAGTAAAGACCAATCTACTTCTTTTTTATAAACATACTGACCGCTAAGCATCTTTAATCCCCTTATGGTGTTTTGTTATAGAATGAAGTGTTTTATCCAGCTTCCCTAAACTTCTTGTACCTAATTTCAAGTCTCTCCTGGTCCGGCCATAGATTTTTACTATATGGCAGAATAATTTTTTGATTCTGTAATTCCTGTATCCCGTGTTTCAGCATAGGTCCGTCAGTTTCATATAAAATATCCTCTCTCACCTTAATTTCATAATCCGGGGTTATCCCGACAATATTCGAATCAAAGGCTGCATGGTGTATCTTACAAAGTGATAATCCATTTGTAACAATTGGATCACCCATTAGCTCACCATCAGAGATTATATGTGCTGCGTCAAGCAGTTCAACATGCTTAAGCCTACAAAAAGCACATTGTTCCTTATATGCTTGCAGCACTCTTTCGCGGAAAGACTTTTGATGAAGCCTGATCTTTACTGTGGAAGTAATATAGTTTCGCTTTGCATTCTCAGTGCTATCAGCTATAAGATTACTAAAAAGATAGTTCTCAACAGAACTTATTTCATCAGCAGCCAAGGTAAATGACAAATTTACTGGGTTATCTTGAATGATGTAAACAGGCCATACAGCCATATACTTTCCTGGTACGATACTGTGAAAATAAATCAATGGTGTTTGTTTCTTCATTGCTTCACGCAAACCTATATTGTCTCTATGTAACGGGTCTGTCCCACGATAACGATAAACTAAAAATCCATCTTGATTAAATGAATCTTCATAGGGTCCGTTATATATAGTAGTAACTGAAAGCGGTATTTTATCAAACGCTTTTGGTTTCCAAATCCCCTGGGGGCCGATAAGGGTAATCCTTTGGCCATTGAATTCAAAGCCCTTCTCAAGCAGGGATCTAGGGAGAACATCTCCATGTATAGTAGTTTGCTCTTTTAACCATTTGAAAGCTGCTAGTCTTATTTGTTCTTCCATAGAAAAACCCCTCAAGAATCCTATTTATATACCTTTTCTTCAATCAATATTACCTCTGCCTTAATCTCCTCAAAGCTGGCAAACCTGATCTTTGTACATTTATCTTCGTCCCAGCTATCACCCACAATAAAGTTTTCTTTATCCAGAGGCTTTATCAAATACCAAACCACATCTGCATCATCCTTATAGGAAAAGACATTTCTTTCGCTATAAATCCACTGTCTTGCAATTTTCATTATAATAACAGGAATGAAAATTGATAAAAAGAAGCTATCCACGATTATTGAAAGTGTTTGATTCTTCTGTACTGTGGAATTTGTAGAAGTATATATAGCATCTGAACATATATATGAGAATACAAAAATTGAGAATAAAATAAATAAAGCAAAAATTATATCACTACGTAATTTATTTTTATTAACTTTTGATAGCAACCATTGAGCACATTTAGAACTTTTAAATATAAAAATAGCAATCGAGACTACAGAAATAACAGTATATGTACAATATAAAAACACTTTATTGGCATTTGATTTAAAAAAATCTAATTAAAAAAAATAGGTTATAATTGTTATTGATGAAATAGACATTAAAATAGATATTCCAAAATACAACCCTATCCAGAGGTACACTCTATAGACAAACTTCTTTTCATGTGAAAAGAAAAGCCTCTCTATTTCACTCGATCTAATAATGCGAACAAATTTTGGTAATGCGTAAAGTAATGTAACGATTATTCCTGGAATACCTAAGGATTCAACAATCTTAAGAATTAGGCCATCCAATTTTAATCCTCCAATAAAAACTTAATAAAATTTATTTTCAGTTCAACATTTCCGCTACCTCTCCACAGTCTCCTTACAATCCGGATTCACACACGCATAATACACTTTCCCTGCATTCCTTCCCCATGCTGCCTTTCGCGGCACCATCGGAACGTTGCACTTCGGACAGAGTATAATATCGTCCACATTGACATTGCTCTCTTCCTGTACCGGCTCTACTGGTGCTTCATAATATATTTCTTCGGGTATCTCTTTTGGGGTGCTTTTAGGTATCTGACTGAATGTATAGCTTAGAGCTTCATTTATTTCATTGGCGGTATAGGCTGACTTGGATGCAAACCTGATAAGAGGAATTCCTTCGTCATTATAAGCCTTATCTATTAATTGATCTTCTTCAAAGGTATGACTTTTATCATTCAATGCCAGTCCGCACACAGGCCTTGCATTAGTGGGATCGCACAGCAGGAAATTCGCAAAGCCCAATTTCGGGCAAATGATGTATTTATCACCGAGGGCTTGTCTCAGCGTGTTGTAAAAGGTACGTTCAGTACCCGACAGGATGCTATCTGAAGCCTTATATGGCAGCATTACATTTTGAGTGGCCTTTTCTTCCTTCTTGAATCTTTTTAAGAATAAATCCATAAGATCACCTCATAAAAAAACTTATCTCTGTTGACATTATACAACTTTTGCTTGGAAAATTAAACTACAAAATGTTGATATTAATTAATTAAAGGCTTCTTCTTCTCTACATAATGCTTTTCAACCATATACGCAGCAAAATCAGTATGAATACAGTTATTCCCAAACCAACCAACATATATTTCTCAATGCACTTATCAACTATTTCTCCTTCGAAATGCATTATACCTGACATGAAAAAACCTGCGGCAATCCCCCCAAAGCTGGTGAAACCGTATGCACCGTCTCTGAGATATGTAAGGACTACGGTAAGAATCAGATATGCATATAAGCAGTAAATGACATGTTTATGCCCGGGAAATCTGCTTTTCGTTCTGAAGCTTATATATAACAATGCTCCGCAGGAAGGCAGAATCCAATTATAAAAACATCCATAGAAGACGTATAAAGGTATGCCGCCAATCAATCCGCCTAAAAATGTGATTAATATGTGCTTTCTGATGGTATAGTTGAATTCGGCCAATTGGGTAACAGTTAACAGTGCAGTAAGATTGGCCGCTATTGCCAATAAGGACGAATCGTGGAAGTAAGGCAGAAAACTGTTGTCAAAGCTTTTGCCCCACAGCACCTTGATTTCTGCTCCTGCCCAAAGGCTGGTAACAACCAAAAGCAGAACATAGAACAAATAAAAGAACGTCAGGGAATGTGTAAAGCTGTTATAATTATCATATTCATCAAATAGTACTGTTGATTTTTCACAATCCGACAGGCGCTTCACTGTCTCTTCTGCAATTGCTGTCTCCTGTTCTCCGGAATCCCTGAGACACTCTTTCAAAACCTCGCATACAACATGATAGGGGGCTATTAACCCTGCGCTGCATACGGTTTTGCTGCTTGTGTTTATAAGGATGAATGATATATTTTTAAATTCTGATGCGGCCTCAGTATATTTCCGTTTAAAAAGCTCGTTGAATTCAGAAGAGTTGTCATTTGCTTCGGAAAACCAATGCACATTAATATAGAAGTTTAAAGGATCTATTTTCTCAAAGTCCGTCCCATTAAGGATCAAGTCAGCAAGCTCCTCTGCACTTCCAAAACTCAAATTATCCCCATCTGTCAATTCCAGAATACATGCGCAGCTCTGGGAAGAGTTTGTAATAAACCTGTACTCTTCCTCAATGGAGTTTTTGCGTCCGGGTTCCCTGAGGGGCGAAAAATTAAGTTGTGTCATAAGGCTTTGCACTGCTTTATAGTAGATGTCCTTATCTATATTAACCACCCTTGTCTTTAATAATATACTTATTATTCCACGTTTGGGTTAATATTTCAATATAGGAACGATACCGTTAGGGAATCCTTAGCTTCTGCCCAGGCTTGAGCGCATTGGCGGAAGTCAGGCCGTTGGCATCCATGATGGCTTTATAATTATTCTTGGTCCCATAATACTTCTCACTTATCTTGGATAGCGAGTCCCCCGATTTAACTATGTAATAGCTTTCACCGCCGGGCGTATTGGGTTTACCGATATTGACTGCACTGCCGGTGCTGGGATCTGAAACATTCGGGCTCTCCGTAGCCCCTGCTTTCATACCTAACGGATAAATGTACAGAACCCTGCCTGTCTTTAATGGACTTGAAGCAGTCATCTTATTGTCTTCCCTTATCTTCTGCCAGTAATTACTGCTGCCGTAAAACTTCCTGCTTATGGACTGCAATGTATCTCCATGCTGTACAGTATATGTTTTTATGCCGCCGGATGTCGTATTGTAGCTTACGGCAGGCGGTGTCGCTACTCCGGTTACTGCAGACGGTGAAGAAACGGCAGGAGCAGAAACAGTGTCAGGCTTGGAAGGAATCGCCGCCTTATGTTTATCGGCATGTTTATCGGCTTTATCCGTTACAGGCAGACTTGTTTTTTGTGCCTTTTTGGATTCATTACTATGGCCCAAATAGTTGCCGGTTATTATTATTCCAAAGGCAAGTATGACAAGTGCCGCAAGAACTGATGCAGTTATAGTAATTACACGCTTTTTAAATTCTTCCTTCCTCTTTCTGGCTATAGCCGTCCTGGAATATAGATTGGGAATGCCGACAGGAATGTATTGCTCTACTGCCGAGTATTTTACGGCAATTACCGATATATTATCCTTGCCGCCGTTCTCCAGAGCCATATCCACCAGCTTCCTGCTTATCCGGTTCATATCTTCCGAAGACTCTGCAGCTTCCCCGATTTCTTTATCTGTCAGCATGTCTGTTAAACCATCGCTGCATATAATAAATATGTCGTTTTCCCTAAGTCCGATTTCTCCGGAAATGTAAGCCTTTACTTTTCCCTCCTGAGGCGGCGCCCCCAGGTAATTGTCAAAAATATGTTTTCCAGGCTTACTCTGTACATCCTCGATTGTATCTTCCGATGCAGAAGGCTGGATTTCTATATAATCCTTGCTGATCTGAGTCAGGTTCCCGCTTCTGTACATATAGACTCTGCTGTTGCCAAGATTCATTGCAACTGCCTTATTGCCGCTAATATAAAGGCATGCGAAGGTACTTCCCATATTATTCTTGTACCCATCCTGTTCAGCCAGCTTGTAAATATGCCTGTTTGTCTTTTCAACGTATTCCTCAAGAAGTTCAACGTTTCGCAGAAATTCCTTTCCCTCGTAATTTATTCTGTCATAATAATTTTTTAGGCACTTGGACGCTTCACCGGAAGCTTTCCTTCCTGCCATTTCTCCCCCCATGCCATCGAAAACAGCCGCAAGGAAGGTATGTGATTTGTTTTCCATTGACCTGAAATAGTCGTCTGATTCGGATTCGGGGACAACTTCCCCGTTCAGGTGTATATTGTCCTCGTTAACCGGACTTATAAGACCTTTATTTGAAACTGCGGATGAATAAATCATGTTTACACCTGCCTCCTAATTGTCGTTAATTGCTTAACGTATCCATCTAAAACGTATACTATTTGGGTGCCTTTGTCAATATGGATGCGGGGAAGGAAAAGAAAACAGCCCCGGTAAAAACCAGAGGCTGCTGTTTGAAGCATTTTAGGTTATTATTTAACGATTACTGTTGCCGCTTTGCTTACATTTCCTGCTTTATCGGTTGCAGTTACAGTAAGAGTGGCTTTTGCTTTTAAAGGCTTTATTGTAATACTGAATGTCCCTTTTGTATTAGTAGTTCCTTTTCCAATGACTGTTTTGCCGTTTTTAACTATTATCGCAGAACCTGCTTCAGCTTTACCGGTTATAGCTTTGGATGTCCTTGTTACTTTGTTGACAACAGGTTGGCTTGGAGGTGTTTTGTCCTGCTTAACTGCAGGTTTCTCCGGTGTCTTTGTTACAACCGCCGTGCCCAATATGTCGCCCAATGTCGTGGAATTTTGTGCGGTAAGCTTCGGAAGGCTTATTTGTATGTCCTTATTAATATTAGATACAGTAGTGTTAAAGTCTAAATTGACCTCGATCGTTCCTTTTTCGGTAGATGCTTTCGGTTTATAACTACTGTCTTCTATAGCACTGATTTTTTCACCGGCATCAGCAAGGGCTTTTAAATCAAATATTATGTCTACAGACCCTTTTGCGCTTACAATGTAACCGTCGCTGTTAACACCAAAATCAATATTTATCCCCTTGCTTCCCAACATTTTAACGTCCTTAAGTGCGTTCATCACTTTATCCCAATCAGCCAGTGCCCCCGGCAAATCTTTCTGGAAGTCGATGAAAGCTTCATCCAAATCTTTCTTCATGCTTGCAGCTTCCGAACCTCCTAAAATGTCGGCTATAGAGTAAAGCAAGTCCTTAATGAATACCCTAGCCTTGTCGTTCTTGGCAAGATTAGGAACTGTGTATGCCAACAGATTCTTAAAGGAAGTATCGTCAAGTTTCAGATTATATAAGGTTACAGCCTGACCGTTAACCGTCGATTCACCTTTGCCTGTGACCACAGAAAATCCGGGATCGTACTCCAAAGCATAATCCTTGATGAAATCTTTGATTTTTGAGTTTATAGTAGTTGAAAACTGTACTAATTGCTTAATGCCTTCAGCACTCGATTTATCATTCATCTTTCCCAGATCCATAACAACATACGGCTTGGTGCTTGATGAAGATGAAGCCAGCATTGAAAAGACTTCAGGTATCTTGATTATTACCTTCATCTTAGGAGCTGCGCTTGTTACGTCACAATCGGTCCATAGCGTGACCGGTATTGCAAAGCCCATTACAGTTAAGCCTACATCTGTCTGGGATGTAGAAATTGTATTGTCTTTATTTCTTTTTGTCTTTTGATCTATTGTGATCTCGGAACCGTTAATAATGCTTGTGATTTGATCAAGGCTTTCCTGATCTTCATCTGATAATCCTTGAGCATCTATGTTGAGCGTCAATTCTGTTTTAGAGCTCATTGATGTTATGTCGGCAGACTTCAGCGCAGCGTTCAGAAAGGTCATTTCGTCCTGCGAACAGCCAAGCAACATAGTTGCTGTAAATGTTATTGCAATAACCAAACAAAATATTTTTATTAATCTATTCATGTGCCCTCCTAAAAAATGATATTTACTATATATTTACTTTATAAATATATAGTAAAGCTTAGTGAAATAAATGTCAAATTGATTATACCAAGTATAATAAAATTGCAGCTAGTAAACATATTTTCTTGAAATCAGCTAACACTAATATCAGGAGGTGATTTTGGTGAAGGAAAAGAAGAAGAATCGGGATATCGTAAAGGATGCTGTCGGAGACCCTGCTTTTTACAATGATCAGATCGGCAGCAACAAAGAACCGCAGAAGGCAAATATGGATCAAAGGAAAGGTGAGAAACGCAAAAGCTAATCTCACCTTTTGCTTTGCAGGTGAGAATTAATCTCACAAATGCTGCAGAATTATTTTTACTTTTCACGCCTACCATTCTTTGGCAACTAATGTTATAATCTTGTATAAGTGGTGCATACTTGGTTTTATACAATGAAAGGGTAAGGCCGTGAACATACTGATTGGAACGGATGCCTCTGTCGTTACGGACAAGGGACTTATACGACTTAACAATGAGGATAATTTCTACCTGAACGGAAGCTATATGCTTGAAGAAGAAATGAATAACGGCATCAGGCTCTCCAAACAGGAAAGATGCAAAGAGTTCATATATGCAGTATGTGATGGCATGGGTGGAGAAGAGGCCGGGGAAAAAGCTTCTTTTACTGTTGTATCCGAGCTTAAAAAGTTTCATGGCGGCGTCTTTTCACATGCATCCATTCATGATCACAAAGCTCTTGCAACCCTGGTTAATACTTTTATTCGCAATGTGAACAGCCTGATCAATGACATTTCGGAACAAAACGGCTACAGCCTGGGTACCACCTTTACTTCTCTTATTCTTTACAATAATCTGGCAGTTGCACTAAATCTCGGTGACAGCAGAGTATACCTTTTCCGTGACGGAAATTTGAAGAAACTCACCACCGACCACACGGAAGCCGAACGGTTGGTAAGGCTCGGTGCGCTTACCGGAGAACAGGCTTTGAAGCATAAAAGCAGGCACATGCTATATAGATACCTTGGAACAGCTCCGGACAGCGGGCACCCTGAGGCTGAAGCATCTGAGGCCGTAGAAATCCAGCAGGGAGATGCATTTCTTCTATGCAGCGACGGATTGACAGACATGGTGGATGAAAACAGAATAACAGAAATTTTCTCGGCCGATTCAACAAGCATGGATATCTCGGATGCACTGCTGGCTGAAGCAATTAAAAACGGCGGTGCTGATAACATAACAGCCATGACCATAAAAATACAAGGCTTCGGATCATAAGGCCATTATTTACTCGAAATCCCTGAACCCCATGGCAAGATAATCCTCCCGGGTTATTGTGTTCTTGACTTCAAGCCCCTTGTCTTTCTGAAATCTGTGAAGAGCATGTTTTAAATCATCCTCATAAATGCCGGACGAATATCCGCTGAAATATCCCAATTCCTTCAGCCTTTCCTGTATTGCCATGACATCCGCTCCCCTGTCGCCTACCTCAATGTCTGAAAAGCCGCGTCCGAAAGCGCCGTAGGGCCCATTTACTATGTGGACGGACGTGCCTATCTGCACGATATCATACAGTTCCTTTATGTCGCTGTTAAACATCCTAATGCAGCCATGGCTGGCAGCCGAGCCTATTGTGTCCTCCGCTGAAGTACCGTGGATTCCATATGTCCCCCATGGAACGTTAAGGCCCATCCATCTTCCCCCAAAGCCCTCGCCCCAGTCACCCTTTTCAACTATTTTCCACAGTCCTAACGGTGAAGGCAGTCCGGACGCTCCTGATGCTATAGGGTATGTTTTTATGCATTTGCCGTCCTCCAGCAGGAAAAGCGTTTTATCTTCTATGTCTATAAAAATGCTGTAAACTACAGGATGCGGCGTAACAGAAGGCTCTTTTCCGGCTTCACCGATTATCAGGCTTTCTACCGCATATTGTATAGCCGAAAGTACTATCAGAATACATATAAAAATAAACAACAAGCTTTTTTTGGTCAAAAAAAATTCACCCCCATAAAATATATGTGGGGATGAACTATTTAATATCTGGTTATTGTTCAATGCGTATTTCAAATCTGTCAAATTTCACTTTATCAATAAACTGTTCATTTGAGAAAAAAGTTTTATGAAAAGCGCCGAATTCAGTCGTGTTCTTTTTCAACCAGATAGGCACAGATATCTCCAACTCCTTGCAAAGATTGACAAGGCAGTCCTCAAGCTGGTCATGGAAAGACACGCTTTCATCCTTCTGCTCAACAAAGGCTTCTTTAATTATCTTTGTTTCTTTAACAAGTTTTCCGATCAATTTCAAAAGACTCTTCTCCGTTCATCAGGATGGATGCTCATCCTTTATTCGCTCTTCAATAATGATATCACATTTCCATGGTCAGCAATACCCCAAATAATGTGCTATGCCATTTCCTTTTCTTTTATGAGCTTATATTCTATTGAGTCCACAAGAGCCTTCCAGCTGGCATCAATTACGTCAGTCGATACCCCTATAGTAGTCCATATTGCTTTCCCGTCGGTGGATTCTATCAGAACTCTAACCTTTGCGGCAGTTGCGCTTGCCGAGTCAAGAACCCTAACCTTGAAGTCTGTCAGCTTCATTTCTCTTATCTCAGGGTAGAATCTCGTTAATGCTTTTCTTAATGCATTATCCAAAGCATTTACAGGGCCATCTCCCTCAGCCGCAGTGATTTCCTCCTGATCTCCTACACAAACTTTTATCATTGCAGAGGAATTGACATTATTCAGGGAAGGTTCATTAACTATCACTTTGAAGTCCTTTAAATCAAAGAAGGGATGATACCTCCCCAGAACCTTTCTAATCACAAGCTCAAAGGAGCTTTCTGCACTTTCATATTGATATCCTTCGTATTCCAGCTCCTTAAGCTTATCAATTATCTGTTTGGTCTCCTGCGAATCTTTAGTCAGAGTGGGATCAACTTCGTTTATCCTGTTTAGAAGAGTGCTTCTTCCCGATACCTCGGACATTAGTATCCTTCTATGGTTGCCGACAGCGTCAGGTTCAATGTGCTCATAGGATACAGGATTTTTGTTGACGGCGTCAATATGCATTCCGCCTTTATGCGCAAAGGCAACGCTTCCGACATACGGATCGGTTTCCTCAAACACAACGTTAGCAATCTCACTGATGTATATGGCAGTGGAGGTAAGGCTTTTTATATTATTCTCATTAATACACTTGAATCCAAGCTTCAATTGCAGGTTTGGGATTATAGTGCAAAGATTGGCATTACCGCACCTTTCACCGAATCCGTTTATCGTACCCTGAACATGCAAAGCACCTGCCTGAACTGCCATGATAGTATTTGCTACAGCCATTCCGCCGTCATTATGGCAGTGTATCCCTATCGTGGTTTTAAAACGTTTCACTGCCTCCTGCGTTATGTCATAAACCTCCTGGGGAAAAGCTCCCCCATTGGTTTCACACAAGCATAGACAATCGGCTCCCGCATCATATGCCGCCTCAAGGGTTTTAAACGCATATTCCGGATTAGCCTTATAGCCGTCAAAGAAATGCTCTGCATCAAAGACCACCTCTTTGCCTTTATTTTTGAAGAAGTTTATTGTATCATAGATCATTTTCAAGTTCTCATCAAGGGTAGTCTTGATAATATCCCTTACATGGAAATCCCAGCTCTTTCCGAAGATAGTTACAGCGGGTGTATCGGCCTTGAGAAGCGATTTGACATTGGCATCCTCGCCTACGGCGCAGTTTACCCTTCTGGTGCTCCCGAAGGCTATGATCCTGGAATTTTTAAATTTGATCCTTTTTATTCTATCGAAGAATTCAAGGTCTTTAGGGTTTGAACCCGGATTGCCCGCTTCAATATACTTAACACCCAATCTATCCAGCCGTTCAACGATTTTAAGCTTATCCTCCACTGTGAAAGAAATGCCATGTCCTTGAGCGCCATCCCTTAATGTAGAGTCGAGCACTATTATGTTTTTCATAGGTTAAACCCCTTTCTTGTAATATTTCGATACCCGATAAAGCCGGCTCATTTTTCAGAATACCCTCTAAATTAAAGGTTTCTGCCAAAAGATTACCTGAATTTATATTTTAACGATGACTAAATATAATTTTAGGGGTAGACCTAAGTCTACCCTTTAAAATTAGCGCGGATTTAACATCCAGCCTTATTATTTCAACTTTATACTGCCAACTGAAGTAAATCAAAGCTTTACTTCTTAAGCCAGCTCATCATCTTCCTCAATTCGGCACCGACTTTTTCTACCTGATGCTCGGATTCTTTTCTTCTCATTGCGAGGAACTGAGACCTGCCGCCTGATCTGTTCTCAGTAATCCAATTGGTTGCAAACACGCCATTCTGGATCTCATCAAGAACCTTTTTCATTTCTTTTCTAGTCTCATCTGTGATTATTCTTTTTCCGGTTACATAATCACCGTATTCGGCAGTATCGCTTATTGAATATCTCATGTACGCATATCCACCCTGATTTATAAGGTCAACTATAAGCTTCATTTCATGTACGCATTCAAAATATGCTATTTCGGGCTGGTATCCTGCGTTTACAAGAGTCTCAAAGCCGGCTTTCATCAATTCGGTAACTCCGCCGCAAAGAACAGCCTGCTCACCGAAAAGGTCAGTCTCTGTTTCTTCCCTGAAGGTTGTTTCAAGTATTCCGGCTCTTCCGGCTCCTATTCCTGAAGCATATGCAAGAGCATATTCCTTCGCTTTGCCGGACGCGTCCTGATGAACAGCTATCAACGCAGGCACGCCTCTGCCCTCTTTGTACTGGCTTCTTACAGTATGGCCCGGGCCTTTTGGCGCTGCCATTATAATGTCAACATCCTTAGGCGGTACTATAAGGTTGAAATTGATGTTAAAGCCGTGAGCAAACATCAGAATGTCGCCTTCCTTAAGGTTCGGCTTAATGCTGGCTTCATAAACGTCAGGCTGAACCTGGTCAGGTACAAGAATCATTATTACATCTGCCGCTTTTGCCGCATCCGCTGTATCCAGCACCTTTAAACCATCCTTTTCAGCCTGCTGCCTTTTGTCTGAAGAAGGCTGTAAGCCTACTACTACATTAATCCCGCTGTCATGCAGATTCTGCGCATGAGCGTGTCCCTGGCTTCCGTACCCTATTATTGCCACAGTTTTATTTTTCAATAATCCCAGGTTACAATCACTGTCATAATACATCTTTGCCATATAAAATTCCTCCTTAAATTTTGGGGTCATAGAATTAAAACGATGCCTTTTCTACGCCTCTTTACCTGTCACTTTTTGCATCTATAAATTTGCTGCCTCTTTCGATGGCAATAGTACCGGTTCTAACTATTTCTTTTATGCCGAATTGCTTCAGCATGTCTTCAAGCGCTTCGACTTTGTCTACCGCTCCCGAAATCTCGATCGTCAGAGTCTGCTTTGATAAATCTACTATTTTTGCTCTAAAGACCTCTACTATTTGAATAATTTCCGCCCTTGTGGCAGCCGTAGCATTAACCTTAATCAATGCAAGCTCTCTGCTTACCGAATCATTTCGATCAAGCTGCTTGATCTTTATTATGTCTATAAGTTTATTGAGCTGCTTGCTGACCTGCTCCACGATGTATTCGTCCCCGTCGACAACTATTGTCATCCTTGATACGTCAGGATTTTCGGTGACGCCTACCGCAAGGCTGTCAATATTGAACCCTCTTCTGCTGAATAAACCGGCTACCCTAGAAAGAACACCGGCGTGATTCTCAACAAGAACCGAAAGCGTGTGCTTTCCCATAATTGATACCTCCAATCAGTTAATAGTTAACAGATTATTGAAAACCATTTCTTATTTTTCTGCCAATAATCAGCCTATACAAATCAGCAGATTAATCCCCGCTATAAGTTGAAAATAATTTATGTACTTGTTTCGTACTAATTATTTAGATTCAACTTATCTATTAACTTTAATCTTTAATCTATATAATACAATCTTATAGCGTTGCTTCTTCAGGATCTATTTTGCATTCAAGCAGGTAAGGTTCGTCATCCGAGAGCATTTTTTCTACAGCCTGTCTTACCTCAGAATTGCTGGATATGGTCCTGCCCTTGAATCCATATGCCTCAGCGAGCTTTACAAAGTCCGGATTCTCATCCAAATGCACCTGGGAGTATCTTCCGCAATACCTGATTTTCTGAACCTCTCTTACCATTCCAAGCCTTGAATTATTCAGAATAATTATCTTGACGCCAAGCTTCTGCTGTTTGATTGTTCCAAGCTCCTGCATGGACATCTGAAAGCTTCCGTCGCCCCCAATAACTATAACCTTCGCTTTATCGCCTACTCCCACCTTTGCACCTACTGCCGCAGGCAAGCCATAGCCCATTGTCCCCATGCCCCCTGATGTAATGAAGGTTCTGGGCTTTCTTACATTATAGTAGTTTGCAGACCATATCTGGTTCTGCCCTACCTCGGTGGTTATTACTGCATTTTCCCCCGCTATCTCCGAAAGCACCGATATAAGATATTGCGGCTTCACAGTTGCAGTGTTTTCATCTGCCGCAATCTGAAGAGGATGCTCTTTCTTGACAGTATTTAAGGTTTCTATCCACTTTTCCGTATGAGGCTTTTCTATTATTTCAGTCAATTCTTTAAGTATTGATTTGATATCTCCTACAACGGGTATGTCCGTCTCAATGTTCTTTCCTATCTCGGCCGGATCTATGTCTATGTGTATTATCTTTGCTTTTTCAGCTATTTTAGCTGCTGTTCCCATCGCCCTGTCGGCAACTCTTGCCGCCATTATAATGACCAGGTCAGCATGGTTGATCGCATAATTGGCTGCATAAACCCCGTGTGAACCAAGCATGCCCAGATTGAGCTCATGCTCCGATGGAATACAGCTTATTCCCATCATAGTAGAGGCCACGGGAATGCTGCATTTTTCAGCAAACCCCATTAACTCGGCTGTTGCATCAGCGTTCAAAATGCCGCCACCGGCGCATATTACCGGAGCTTTCGACTTCTGTACCGCTTCCGCTATCCTTTTTATCTGCATTGAATGCCCTTTGTAAGTCGGTTTGTAGCCCCTTATGCTGACTTCCTCCGGATATTCAAAATCAAGCTCCTTACACTGCACATCCACCGGGACATCGATAAGAACAGGACCCGGTCTGCCTGTAGATGCTATATAGAAGGCTTCCTTAATTATTCTAGGTAAGTCCTTTACATTTTTCACAAGGTAGCTGTGCTTACAAAACGGCGCCGTTGCTCCGGTTATGTCAGCTTCCTGGAAAACATCCTTTCCTATCTGGTCTAATTGAACCTGTCCCGTAATGGCAACAATCGGAATAGAATCCATGTATGCTGTAGCTATCCCTGTTATGAGGTTAGTTGCGCCGGGGCCTGATGTAGCAATGCAGACACCCGTTTTCCCCGTAACTCTTGCATACCCGCTGGCGGCATGCGCAGCACCCTGCTCATTTCTGGTCAGAACATGCTTGAGGCCGGAATCAAAAAGTGCATCATAGAACGGACATATTGCCGCTCCGGGATACCCGAACAAAACTTCCACATTTTCATTTATAAGTGCTTTAACAATCGCCTCTGCTCCAGTTATTTTCATTTTCATCACCGCTTCCCCAATGCAGAATGCAGAATAAATACTAGCTTCTTCATATTCACAAAAATCATAATATTCTCTAATTATAAATAAAGCCCTTCGCAGCTGCATAGGTAAAATGCAGGGACGAAGGGGCATAGATCTACGTGGTACCACCCTGTTTCAACATACTTAACGTATGTTCTTAATGGGCACATCAAATATCAATATGCCCGGACTGTAACGAAGTCATCGTCATGATCTACTTAAGCATTCAATCATGAGGCTCGGGAGCGACTTATACATACACTTCCTGCATCGGTTCGCACCAACCACCGATTCTCTTGTGCATTAATCGTGTATCTTTTTTCCGTCATTGCCTTTTCCAGTGTTCATGTAATTGAATAATATTTTATCAGTACCGTACATAGGTGTCAAGGGTGCTTTTTACGCTATTCAACCATATTTAGCTTTTATTTTTTATCGTTTTTTACTTTGATACCAAACCAGCCAAATGTCATTCTTCAGTCATCATTTTCGATTGTTGATTATTGTCAACCGTCTTTACAGGTATACCTTTTTGCCGGAGGTACCTTCTATCTTTCCGATACTGTACCCGTAGCAGAAAGACTGCTGCATGCTATGTACTATAAGCTCGCTTAAAAAATCCCGCTCTTCCTTGTTCAAGCCCTTATCCATTGTCGATATGAAATCCCGTGTCTTATCCTTTGCAATAAGCTTGATGGCTTCACGCGTACCGGACAACTCATTGTCAAGCTTTTTTCTTCCCTGCCTGAGATAACCCTTTATGGTCGTTTCAAATATATCATTCTTCCAATATTCTTTTTCCTCGCTCATTTGCCTTTTCCTCCTTTGCACTTTTCAATCCATTGAATACATTCTTTCCAATTTTCCTAAAAATAATAAGTCCGATTACCTATTCGGACTTATATAGGGTAAACTTGCCAAAGCATGTGTTCAAGGCTAGGAGGGACTAAGCTTAATTCTTTGATGAATAATAGAATTAAAAGCACTAAATTTCCAGTAGCTTTAAACGGATGATGAGACCTTTCAGTTTTGTTCTTCACCCATACTGCTTGACTTTATAATCTTTTTAACACTTTTTTCAAATTTGGTCCGGGCCAACATCACAAGATGCTGGCAGCCCAGACATTTTATCCTGAAATCCGCACCCGTCCTTGTAATCTCCCACTGTTTGCTCCCGCAGGGGTGCCCCTTTTTCATTTCAACAATATCACCTACAGAATACTTATCTGCCATGCACTTGCCTCCCGATATTTCGTTCGTATTAATTACAACATTAAAAACCTACCTTAACGGTAGGCTTTTAATTATAATTTATAAATAGCGTATTGACAATAATCTTCTGTTATCCAATATCAACTTTATATGTAACATTGTATGTACAGCCCGTTTGAATAGAACCATCAATACCGGGGGATGATTTATCAATTCCAGAAGTATCCCTATAATCGAATTTGTATTGTACTGTAGCCCTATCCCCATATATATCATCTTTTTTAAAATCTACAGGTATAGTTTTAGTTTTACCAGTAGTTATTCCATCACCGGGTACCCTTTTAAACTTAACGCTTACATTCACTGAAGCATTGAAAATATAATTCCTATATGGTATTCCACCCAAAATTATGTCTCCATTGTAAACGAGTTTTACTCCTCTACGGGTAATTGTTACAACATCCCCACTCAATCCGTAAGTCACATTGCCTATCGTTTTGTTTGCATCTACCAAGACTGCATTCTTTGGTAGTTTGAAATTGTAAATGACTTCGGTAAACTCTCCAACAGTTGCAAGCAATGCATTTTCAACATTTTTAAGCACATCATCACCTGTGGCCGCTGTATACTCATAGAACTTTGCTCCGGCATTAGTTGCGATAGTTTCCAGACTCGTATATGCAGGATCTGAATCACCTTTGCCAGTATAGTTGATAAATATCGGATAAATGGCATTTATATCTGTTAAACCAATGGTACCTCCACTTGGATCATTGATGTTCATTTTTGCTTTATTTATTGTTTGTAAAATTGTATTAGCATATATAGCACCTGAAGTTGTAGTCTTAGTTGGATCATCAGAGGTCAGCTTTTTAGGATCATTATTATCGGTTTGGTAACTGCCATCATTATTAAGTGTGTATTTATTAGGTGCATTATAGCCCAGCACAATAATGTACTTTGGAATAGTAATATTACTTCCTGTACCATATAAAAGATGATATGCCCTTCTCAAACCGTCGCCTAAATTAAAATCAGCATTACCGCTTGCACTTAGGTTGTTAATTGCTGAATCAAGCGTTACTCTACCGGGGCTACCAGCTTTTGTGGAATAGAGTCCCATTATTGCACTTGAGGTAGTAGGCATTGCATACGAGTTGCAAACTAAAACACCCATTCTCACATTATCAACATCCTGTACTTTTACAAGGAGTTGTTTAATCAAATCCTTTGCATCTTTAACCTTCTGATCGATAGCAGATTGATTAGCATCTTGGACAATTCCACTTCCATTAAATTTTATATTTATATTACTATTTGCCAATATGACAGAATTAGCAACAATACTTCCATTTATTGTTGTTGTAGTTGAATGGATTTTCACAGTTCCATTTGGAGCGTATATTACTCCTGAAAAGTTTGCAGTATTTGAACCAATATCTATATTACCATTCTCAGAATAAATAAATGCATCATTAGCAATGAAATCTGTACCTTCAATATATATATTCCCAGACGAAGCAATATATTGTTTTTTGCCTGTTAAGTATAAACCACTAAAGATTACTCCATAATCATGAAAATAAACACTTGTTTTATCCGTATTCAACGTAAAAGGAGAACCCTCTGTTGTATAGTAGTCTAACTTATTGTAAGTTCCATTCGGGTTTTGCTTTTCCACACCCTTCTTGTAATGCAAATAAGTTCCATTATTAAATTCTTTGACACTTACGGTAGTATTATCGGTTATAACCGGGCTATTTGATACTACACTCACTGAAATCTTTCTCGCGGCTTTATCCTCTGTATCCACATTTGGAAAGGGAATTACCGCAGAATCAGGCTTAAAAGTGCTATTTTTGATTGTTGCACCATTATTTTTGATTGCACCTGCTGCTTCTATACTTCCACCACTGACAGTAATAGCATTACCGTTTAGTTCAAGATTTGCATTTGAGTGAATGCTTCCCTCTATATAAAGCCCCGATTGTTCAGCTTTCATATCTTCTTGGGTGACTATTGCATACTTAAACGGACTTGTTACTGTGCCTACAGAATTATCTACTACCACTGCAATATCTTTAGGGCCGCTTATATTACCATCAATCTGAAGTGCACCCATGTTTTTAATATTTAAGCTTGTAGTTTTACCAATCCTTAAATTTTCTGTGGCACTGGTGCCGTCACTTGTATAAAAGCCCGGAGAACCTGTGGTTAACGGGTTTATCGTAGCCGTAGCAGCCGTACTGAACATACTCATTGAAAAGACGGTTAACAGAGCTAATACCACTGCAATTGATTTTTTTAACTTATACATGCTTGTCCCCCCATAAGAAAAAAGATAGTACATATACGGGGTATTTTATGATAATTAATTCGTGACAATTCTTGCTTTTTTATGTACTAAATTTACTATATCACTAAAATAATACAATTGTCAATGTGTTGAAATCCATTTACCGGATTCTATCAGGTCCTCCAACATTATAAATTTTAGGGCACAATCCTGTCTTTGATCCCTATTCCCAGGCCTATTCCGGCCCTATCAAATTCTTCCTTTATTCTTTTTCTTATTTCTCGCTCCGCTTCCCAGTGCTCCCCTGATTGGGTCCTTGCTATTACCCGCAGCGTAAGGGTTTCTCTGCCCAATTCTGTAACCCCAAGCACCTTCGGATTCTCCAAAAAGCCTCCTAAATCCTTAGATATTTCGTCACAAGCATTTTCTGCTGTCTTAAAGGCCTTGTCAATATCCGAGGCATATGCTACGGGGATATCAACAATAACCGCTTTATCACCACGTGAGTGATTGGTAATCTTCTTTATATCGCCATTGGGGATAATATGCAGATCCCCGTTAGGATTGCGGATTTTGGTTATTCTGAGTTCCAGTTCTTCAACTGTTCCCGTTAGGTTTTCTATTGTGATGGTATCTCCAACTACAAACTGGTTTTCAAGTATGATAAAGAAGCCCGACATGATATCTCTTATGAGATTCTGGGCTCCAAAGCCTATGACTATTCCACCTACTCCGGCAGCTGCCAGAACCGAGCCCGTATTTACGATTCCCAGATCCGACAGGATCGTAATTCCGGCTATTATGTATACGGTATAGCGGAATATACTTACGAGGAGAGTGCATAGGGTGTCCAATTTTCTTGAATCAATACCGTATTTCAATGACTTTTGCTTTTTAAACACTTTTTTAATTATGAAGCTTCCCAATTTGACTACAATAATGGAAACTATTATAATTACCGCAATTTTCAATACAAGCATTGCCGGAGAAAAAAACTCTCCCAGAAAAGATTTTATCCTTACTCCAAAGTAAAGTGTCATACAACCTCCTGACGACCTGATCGGTTAAATATAAGTTGAATTAAATACATATTTGAATTATTTGTATTCGGTTCCTGGAATACAAATTTTGTATAAGATATTTAATTTATTTTATATATAAGTATTCCATATTTCTGACTAGATTTTAACATATTAATTTTAAATAATCCATATTTGCATGTCCTATAATCACGTTCATAGAGCCCCATACCAGACTAATAAAAAAACGCCTTAAAAGGCGCGTTTTTTCATTCGTTGAAACATTATCCCTATTTATTATATAAAGCTTCTTTAATAAGCTCCTCAAATATTTTTAAATACTCCCTGTCTTCCTTCCACATTAATTCAGGATGCCATTGAACCCCTACCGCAAACGGGTGATCCCTGTGCTCTATGGACTCAATTATCCCGTCACAGGTTTTAGAGGTTACCTCAAAAACCTCCGGAACATCCTTTAAAGCCTGGTGGTGCAGTGAATTGACAAACAGCCTTTCCTTTCCTGAAAAAATTCCGGAAATATGCGAACCCCTTACAATTTCTATCTCATGCGTCGGATACCATTCAGGTGCATTCTGCGAATGCTTTATCAGTTCCCTGTCTTTTATCTGGGAATAGATGTCCTGATAAACACTGCCGCCAACAGCAACATTCATTATCTGGATCCCTCTGCATATGCCAAGTAAAGGCTTCCCGCACTCAATAGCTTTCTCTGCGACGGCCAGCTCCATTTGATCGCGGCAGGGCGAAATATCCCCGTTAAAAGGCATGTCAGGCTCCCCGAAATATTTGGGGTCTATGTCCGGGCCGCCTGTAAGAATAATCCCGTCACACATTCCCAGGTATTCGTCAATCTTCCGTTCATCTCTTGTAAATGACAGTATTACGGCTATTCCCCCGGCTTGCTCGACAGCGTTGAAATAACCTTCCTTAAGGTACAGCCTTTTTGCATTGTAATCAAAAGCAGGCGTGATACCTATAATCGGCATTTTCCCATCCATAACATCCACCAATCGCAAGAAAACGACCCCATACCAAAGCCGGATCGTCTTCTATAGTAATATAATCTCATATATCATATGCAAGGATTATTGCTTTTGCAATTTCTTTCATCGGAATTCCCCTGTCCATGCTTTGCTTCTGGATCCTTTTGAAGGCTTCGGCCTCAGAAAGTCCCATGTGATTCATCAGAAGCCCTTTTGCTTTTTCAACCTCTTTTCTGGTATCAAGGCTGGCTCTCAATTCATCAATTTCTTTCTCCAGTTCTTTTATCCTTTTCCTGTTTCTGATCATAAGCTCAATGGAATTCAAAAGAGCAAACCTGTTCAACGGCTTTGCCATGCTGACAAATCCGCTGTATGACTTCAAGCCTTCTGCCACAGCTTCCTGACTACCGGTTACAAGGAGAATAACATCACAAATCTTATCCTCAATTGCTATCTTTGCAACTTCAAATCCATTCTGCAAAGGCAAGCCATAATCCAGTATCACAATATCCGGCTTCAATGCCCTGATCTTTCTCAGACATTCATTCCCATCCTTAGCCTGATCTATAACCGAAAAACCGCTTTCTACCAGGATCATCTTAAGTTTGGCTATTGAAGTTTCGTTGTTCATTGCCAAAACAATTCTTGCGGCTTCCATGTTAACACCCCAAATACAAATAAAATTTCAGACTTTCGTATAGTGTTTCTCAAATACTTATTCTATGAAAATCCCGCGAACTCGTTGAAGCGTCGAGATTCTCGGATTTTCTTTTGCATAGGTAATTTGAGAACGCACTACTAGAACTTGGTGAGATACTCATCAGTTTCCCACTTGCTGACTTTCGTCCTATAGTTGTTCCATTCTTCATTCTTCGCTTCAATATACTTTTCAAATATATGCCCGCCCAGCACTTCTTTTGCCAGTTCGCTTTTTTTCATTTCCAACAGAGCCTCTTCAAGACTTCCCGGCAATGAACCTATTCCTTCCTGATCTCTTTGTTCCTGGGACATGGTAAATATGTTTTTGTCAGTCGATGCGGGTGGTTCAATCTTATTCTCAATGCCATCCAAACCGGCGGTCAATATGGCTGCAATTGCCAAATAGGGATTGCAAGAAGGGTCGGGACATCTTAATTCCACTCTTGTTGATGCTCCTCTGGCAGCAGGTATTCTTATCAGAGGACTTCTGTTTCTTGCGGACCATGCCACATAAACAGGAGCCTCATACCCCGGGACAAGCCTCTTGTAAGAATTCACTATCGGGTTTGTTACGGCAGCTATTGATCTCATGTTCTTCATAAGTCCCCCTATGAACCAATATGCCTCCCGGCTCAATTGGAGAGGATCCTTTTCATCATAGAATACATTTTTACCTTCTTTGAAAAGCGATGTATTCGTGTGCATGCCTGAACCATTGATACCAAAGATCGGCTTCGGCATAAAGGTCGCATGCAGGCCGTGCCTTTGTGCTATAGTCTTGACAACGAGCTTGAAAGTAAGAATATTGTCTGCAGTGGAAAGGGCGTCGCCGTATTTGAAATCAATTTCATGCTGTCCGGGTGCCACTTCGTGGTGTGAAGCTTCGATCTCAAACCCCATCTCCTCCAAAGCAAGGCACATGTCTCTTCTTGCATTCTCGCCAAGGTCAACAGGCCCAAGGTCGAAATAGCCCCCATTATCATGAGTAATAGTTGTCGGATTTCCGTCATTATCAGTCAGGAAGAGGAAGAACTCGCATTCCGGACCCACATTGAAAGTGTCAAAACCCATTGCTGTAGCCTTTTGCAAAGCTCTTTTCAAAACAAATCTCGGATCTCCCTCGAAAGGCGTTCCATCCGGATTGTAAACATCGCATATAAGTCTCGCAACCTTGCCGGTCTGAGGCCTCCACGGAAAAATTACGAAGGTGCCGGGATCAGGTCTCAGGTACATGTCAGACTCTTCTATTCTTACAAAGCCTTCGATTGATGAGCCGTCAAACATGCATTTGTTGTCCAACGCTTTCTCAAGCTGATCAACAGTAATCGCTACGTTTTTAAGAATTCCGAAGATATCGGTGAATTGAAGACGTATAAATTGAACATCCTGTTCTCTTACTATCCTGAGTATATCTTCCTTTGAGTAATTGGGCATATGCTACACACTCCTTTAATCGCCGGTACTTATGCTGTACCGTTATATTTTAAATAAGCTTCAAAATATGAATAATTTGCTAATACCTCTTGCATAACTAAGAAAAAACAATAAAAAAACGCACTCAAGCAAGGTTGTAACATACCTCGTTTGAGAACGCCTTTGTTCATCATTAATTAATTAAAATAATAATGTATTCAGTTATTTAAATTATACCACACAACAGCTATTATGCAACTCTTTTTTGTATTAAATGCATGTTAAAAAATCCTATCCTGCATTTAAGAAGTCGCTCTAAAGTAAGAAATCAATAAGGCCGATATATATATCAAAGGACTTGAACTATTCCAAAGGATTGGAGTGAAAACTATGCTATACACCTTCCAGAAAATAAAATTTTTAGGCAAAGAAGCCTTGGTTCTGAATTATTCTGAAAGCGAAGTCTTAATATTTATCAATGACAATTGCATCAAATGGGTTGACAAATCATTGATTGAGGATTTTCAACCAGCCTAATTCTATAGTCAATAACTAAATAGATCTTGTGTATAATTTTCCAGCCCAGGTTTTTTATTAAAGGTGCCGAAGCATTCGTTCAACATCTCATGGCTCAATGCCGATGAGATTTTTTATGCCTGAATGCACGCTGCGAACTTCCTTATGACAGGGAAAAAGCTCCTGTTGTCAGGAGCTTGTATGGGGGGTCATGCTTTTTCAAACATATCTTTTCCGACTCCGCAGATGGGGCAAACCCAATCCTCCGGAATATCCTCAAATTTGGTTCCGGGTGCTATTCCGCTGTCAGGATCACCTTCAGCAGGGTCGTACACATATCCGCATGCAGTACAAACATATTTATCCATTAATCCAACTCCCTTCAAACTTGTTCCGTCATTCAGTATATTATTACCCTTGTTTTAAAAAGAATAACATTTTTTTTAGGAATTTTGTCCATCACTGTTTCCGGACTCCGTATTGGATTCCGATGCCTGCCCGCTATTTTGACTTTCTCCGCCGCAGGAACCTCCACTGCCTGAGCGTCCCGGCATGCTGCTTTTGAAAATAATTGACAATCCGAGAAGTATTAATACGGCTGATACAAGAAGGTTTTTAAACTTCAGGTCGAAGAACCATCTCAAGGTCATATTTTCGAAGAAAATCAGCGAGGTAATTCCAAGAATTGCTACGGGTATCAATAGACCCTTCTCCCTGTTTCCGAACAGATAAAGTTCAAACAGTCCGACTGCAACAGCAAGAATATATCCGGGCCATGTCTTACTCCAGTCGCCTGTGAGCATTGATATCTGACAAGTAAGGCCTACAACCAGCAATATTCCTCCCGGAACAAGAATGCCTGCATCCCTGTTCTTGCCGGAGAAAAAGGTAAGGTGCATTAAGAAGCCCGGAAAAATCAGAAATAGTGCAGGCCAAAAATGCGAAATCAGAAAGGTCAGGTCAAATATGTTGAACCTAAATCTCAGTATGTTAAAGTTGTCGAGTATAAAAAGCATGCCCAGCGCCACAAATACAGCACCAATTATAATGTTATTCTTATTTTTCATAATAATCCTCCCTAAATTGTGTTTCTCATAAATATTATAAGTCCGGGAAAGAAAAAAGTCTGATTTTCCTCAAAATAATTTGGACTATCAGACATATCGGCAAGTTATAAATTTTTTTTAAGCATCAAGACTGTAAAGGATTGAAGATAATGCCGGATCACTTTTTATTTTCCATAATACATACCGGATTCCCATGGAAATGATGTCAGCCATTTTCATTACAATGTTCAGTCTGGTATTCTGAAGAACAAGGAAATCCATAAATCCGCCGAAATTGACTATTCCCGTAATATACATATCCCCAACGGAGGATAGATCCTTATTTACTCCCGAGCCCGGTTTTATTGAACCTTCTCCTATTGTTATATAGCCTACGTGGTCCATTTTGCCAAGGCAAGCGTCTATTGCAATAATATAAGGCTTGTTATACCGGTGCAATATGTTTTTCATTACCTCATCAATATTTTTTGCATGAACGGGGCTGTCGAGATTGCCATGGACGTAGACATTGTTGTGCTTAATATTGCTTATTTTGTAGCCGATAAGGGGTCCAAGACTGTCTCCGGTGGACCTGTCTGTTCCTATACAGACAAAGACAATTGTTTTATAGCCGTTATTAATACTATTTTTTATCAAAAGGTATAGGGCATCGGTGAAATCCTTCAAAGCAAGAGAATTGTTGATACTTATATACCGCTGCTGTGCTTGGGGTTGAACGTACATCCTATTTCTCCCTTATTTAATTGTTATATTATAATAATTATTACCAATTAAGCTTCTTTTATTACATTTTTTAATATTCTAAGTTCTGTTTATTTTAAATGATAATTTTGTATTAATACTTTTTGTTTTTTGTATCCTTAGGAAAAAAGTGATAGTATAATTAATAAAAACAAATACATCAAGCTGGGAGAGGTGAGAACAAATGCCGTTTAGTGGAGAAAACAAGGTATTTATAGAAGACATAATAAATGGTATGTATGACTGGGTAAGAGTAATCGATCGCAATGATTATGTTATATTTATGAACAAGCCCATGTGTGAAAGCCTTGGCCTTCCTTCACATCCCGGAATGAAATGCTATGAAATAATCGGACGCAAATCGCCTTGTGAAAATTGCGTTTCCAGACAAGCAGCCTTCGACGGAGCTATGCACGAAAAGGAGGAAATCATTAACGGCAGGGTTTATTCCGTGATGAGTTCACCCATAAAAGACAGTTCCGGCGATATCACATCAGTTGTAGAGGTTTTGAGAGACATTACCGAATCTAAGGAAATGCATAATAAAATAATCGAACAGAAGGAAAAGCTCCTGGATGATCTGAATATTGCAAGGAAGCTTCAGTGCAGCCTGCTTCCTAAAAAGCCGCCGGAAGACAGGCTTGCCTTCTCATATATATACAAGCCCTGCGAATCAATCGGCGGAGATTTTATAGATATATACAAGATTGATAAAAATCATACAGGCATATATATTGCAGATGTTTCAGGCCATGGAGTATCGGCTTCAATGCTAACGGTCTTTCTTCGTTCATCTATGGACAAGACCCTTCTCTCCCCGGCAAAGGCTCTCGAAAAACTGTTTAAAGACTATGGCAAAGGGAATTTTGAAAACGATTTATATATAACCGTTTTTTATGCAATTATCAATTTGCAGGAAAAAAAGATCACCTTTTCGAATGCCGGTCACAATGTTGCCCCGATACTTTTCAACAAAGACAAATTCAACCTTCTCAGAACTCCGGGAATTCCTATCAGCAATTGGCTTGACCAACCCGGTTATACGGACAAGACGCTTACACTTGAGACAGGTGACAGAATTTTTCTATATACGGACGGTATAATAGAAATAAGGAATTCCAAGGGCGGGATTTTCGGAGAGGAAAGACTTCTAAGCCTTCTTCTCGGCAGCAATTCAGAACCGAATGCTATTCTTAACGAAATATTTATGAGGGCAGTGGAATTCTCTGAGGAAACCGATGCTTCCAAGATATCAGATGACATTACAATAGCATTGCTGGAAATAAAGGAATAACAGTCTATTTTGCTTCATCCCCCTACAGCAGACAAAGCCAATAATGCAGTTAAGTTGTCAAAGGAATAAAATTCTCCTGTTTTTTGATCTCCGAAACCTCCATAATAAGAAGATTTTTTATTCTTAATCATGAAGCCGAGCATTTTGTCAGTCAGCTTTTCGGCAAGCTTATCTTCACCGATCTTGTCGGCATATATTGCAGCCAAGGCATAGACCGCAGTACTTTCTATCCTTTGAGCAGGGCTTAAGGATTCAGGGTCATACCAGGCATACAACCTGCCCTTTTTAATTTCATTTTTAAGCCATCTTGTAAATTGTTCCGTATTCTCATTAATCTCGGCAAGGTGAAGTGCTGTATAAATTGTATACGTAAGACATACACCCTTATTTTCACTCATCTCCTCATCCATAGAATAGGACTCCTTCTCGTAATTGTAATATTTATTAAAAAGAGGTCCTCCCTGCCTAATTAATCCATTTTTTACGGTTTTCACAGCATCATCTCCAGCCTTAACCCAACCGTTATTGAGCACATCCAGCCTATTCATTGTATAAAAGTCCGGATAACATAAGGGCATAACATTTTTGGGAATCCGGTATTTCCAGTCATAAAGCTCGCAAATGCCGCCGTCACGAACCTGCGTTGTGAAGATTGCTTCCTGTATGAAGCCGGCAGAATCAAAATATTCTCTGCCGCCCCATTTTTCATGTGCGTTAAGCAGGGCTCTGATTATCCTCAAATCATCAATTAATGAATTGCAGGTTATATCCTTGCCGCATTTCCATCTTATGTAATTACCTCCGCAAAGCAAATGATCCCGCAGATATTCATACTCACGATCAAATAGCTCCTTCCTGCCGCCTGCCACACTGTATTCCATGAGCAATCCTATAGATTCCGAAAGAGTTTCCTTGTCAGGCCGGCCGTTCTTAATACTGGTGTAAATTTCACCCTTTGGCCCTATAAGCTTTCTCTCAATAAAATCCAAGGAGGCTGCCTCCATCGCTTTATACCTGTTAACCGCTATTGTGCTGTTACTGCATAATGCACTTTTTCCCGGCAAATTTTTATCAAAGCTGCAGTATATATATGCACAGCATATAACATAACAGAAAAATGCCGCTATAGTAGCCGCCCCGATCAATCTTTTCATACAATTATCATCCTCCGACTCATACCGGCTTTTCAACTTTAAATTTTATCGTACGCAAAAAAACCTTCTACACAAATTTATGTAGAAGGACTTCTTTTTATAATTAATATTTGGGTAATGTCCGATTATTCATTCTTTTTATAAATCCCATACTTCAGCATTTCAAAGTATCCCTTCATATCCTCTATTGCTTTCTCCCTTACTAATATGCCATTGTCCTCCATGTTTTTGAACTTCTTCAAATACTTATTCCCTAATCCCTCTACCGCAATAATAATCCATTCTATCGCTTTATCGCGGTCTATATCGCTTCTGAATTTTGATGTATCAATATCCTTAAGAATAAAAGGCATTGCTTCTTCCAAGCTCTTGTTATATCTTTCCTGAAGCTCAAACTTAAGCTCATCCGGCATATCACCGTAGGCATCCATCAATATCTTGTACAACTTAGGGTATTCAAATGATATCCTCAGCTTAATAAGCCCGCTGTTAATGATTCTGTCCAAAATATCAGGGGGCTGGTTCTCCATAGCCCCATATACTTTCTTTTTGGTCACTTCCACCGCATAATCGATTATATAAAGAAAAAGGTTCTTTTTATTCTTGAAATAGTGAAAAAGGATTCCTTTTGAAATTCCGGCATTTTTGATTATCGTATTAGTAGATGCCAGTACATATCCTCTATCAGCAAATTCATCAATGCAGGCATTTATGATTTTTTCCCTTTTTTCATCGGGAAGACTCTCAAAGGTACTGTACAATTTGAGACCTCCTTTATAAGTTATACCTTCAGATCCCTCTTTTTATAAAACACATACGTCATAACAGCAAACACGGCAATCAGCAAGACTGACAACCAAGTAAATGCGGGATCAAACGACTTACCGTCTATTATACTCTTTGCATCAAAATATTTAAATGGCGTAAGATACTTCAATATCTCCAAGGAATTGCTCAAATCAGTTATGATTGACAGTATGAAAGTAAAAAGCAGAATACCTGTTGCTATTGAAGCAGAGGATCGGGGATGCCTGCTTGCAGAGGCTATACATGTTCCCATAAGCATAAAAATCAGCTGTATAACAAACATTCCGACCATCATTTGCAGAATGCTTGCCGCGACTGCTTCTCCTTTTGCATACGCATTGACAAATGCAATGGAAAGAAGCGATGTAACTATATTGAAAATTAAAACATTTGTTAGGGCAGCCAGGAGTTTTGATGTAATGACTTTCGTTCTGGAAACCGGCTTCACCATAAGGAATTCTACTGTTTTATCGCTTTCTTCCTTTGAAATGATGCCTGCACCTAACATTGCAGCATGTATGCCTCCCATCAAAATCAGGTAGAAATAGAGCATTCCGAAAAAGCCGATCGCTTTCGTCATATCAAAATCGCCCATTCCCAGTATAATGCGGACAGACTTCGGAAACGATGAAAGCAGCTTTGTCATGTCCTGACCTGATGCCTTGTAAGAAGAGTATTTTCCCATCCCTCCCAAAATCATAAATAACAGGGCAACGCTCCATATAATGAGCGATTTTCTGTAAGCTTTCATTTCTCTCATGTATATATTCATAAACCGCGCCTCCTAAACAGCATGAATGTCTTTTTTTAAATATAAATTATAGCCGGCAATTATGGATATAATTGCTATGATGCCTCCTAATGCGGCAAATGAAGCTTCATATGAAGTATTTTTTATAATGTACATCACATCAAAATACTTCAAGGGGGACAAATATCTTACTGCCTCTTCCCCGATTACAGCGCCTAGCATTCCAATGATATAGAATCCAAATACAATGCTGAGAGAAACCGAAATAACCGATCTTATCTTTGGAGCGGCAGCAGAAATCATAAATCCTATTGATAAGAATATAATCTGAACAAAAAGCATTGTGATCGAAATCATAAAGAATTTCGTCATGCTTGACGAATTCACTTTTACAGTTGATGCCGCAATAGTTGTTACAGGCAGGTATACCGCATTGGTAATGATGATGCAGGACAAGGCTGCCAATAATTTGGCTGTTATAATTGATTTCCTGGTTACAGGCTTTGTCAAAAGAAAATCCGCAGTTTTATCACGCACTTCCTTGGATATGATCGATGTCCCAAGATGCATTGCCTGTATAGCACCAAAAAGCACAACAAATACAAATGAAAATGAATAGAAACCCTCCAAGGTAGTGATATACTTTGGGGATATTCCAAAAGCCATTCTCATTCCCACGGGCATATTTTCAATGTACGTTTTAAACTCATTTAAATCCGGACGTATTGCAGCATACATTGCGATAAAAAGAACAGACACTGCAACCAAAGAAGCAGTCCAAACAGCTGTTGTCTTTCTATATGACCTTAGTTCGTGCAGAAACATGTTCATAGGCCTCATGCCTCCTTTTCATAATAGTGCATGAATATCTCTTCAAGGTCCGGCTCCTCGATCCACAGATTGGTTAATTCGAGTTCGGATATCTTCTTCATGATAAGGTTTATGTTGCCTTTATAAATGAAGCTTATTATATTGTCCTTAACCTCAAGCTTGCTGACGCCGGCAATCCTGAAAAAGTCCCCAGACACTTCCTTGCCGGTCTCAACTTTGAATTTCTTATAGGTATTTTCTTTAAGAGAACTCATCTTCTCAGTCTTAATAATTCTGCCTTCTTTGACAATCGCCACCCTGTCGCACATCCTCTGCACCTCACTAAGGATATGTGATGAGAAAAGGATTGTAACACCTTTCTTATTCTCCTCTTTCAATAAGTCAAAGAACTTTTGCTGCATCAGCGGATCAAGGCCGCTTGTGGGCTCATCCAATATTATAAGCCTGGGTTCATGCAAAAGCCCCTGCACGATGCCGACCTTTTTCTTGTTTCCGAAGGAAAGGTCGTCAATCCTCTTTTTAAGATCAAGATCCATGATTTCAGACAATTCCTTGATCCTCCTGCTGCAGTCTTTCTTATAGAAGCTTGCAGAATATTTCAAAAGATCGATTACTCTCATTTTGTCATAGTAAAAAACTTCCGATGGCAGGTAGCCGATTTCTTTCTTTATTTCCGAACCGTATTCAATGCAGTCTTTGCCAAATATTTCAGCACTTCCGGACGTAGGATATATGAGCCCCAGCAATGTCCTTATGGTTGTAGATTTTCCTGCCCCGTTCGGTCCGATAAATCCAAATATCTCACCTTCTTCCACCTGCAGGTTTATATCAATAATTCCTCGTGACTTTCCGTAGCTTTTTGTAAGATTCTTAGTCTCTATTACATTCATAAACATACCTCCAGTATTGACCATGTGGTCAAGCATGATACTATTATACTCCGCATTGACCACCCAGTCAATATGATGTTTTTTCTTTTTTCACAAATTTTCCACAATTATTATATTCATATTCCAAATTTTTTTTCTAAAATATAAGTACAGGTTGTAAATAAAATACAAGGGAGATGTTTTTATGAAAAAGTTATCATTCCTAATTACTGTTTTAATCATAGTATCCTTGGTATCTGTATCCGCATTAGCCGTCACAGCCGCTGCTGATCCCCAGCAAACAGTCGAATCAAATATTACAGCTGATGCCAAAGCAGATCTGGGAGCATCGCAGGCTGACGCCAAAGCAGACATTGTTAAAAAAGCTGATGCTAAAGCCTTTAAAGGCAAATTCGCCGGATTGCTTGCCGAGCTTAATACACTTCGTACAGAATGCAAGGCAAATTGGGAACAGCTCAAAAATTTGAATACTTCAATAAAGAACCAGTGGTCCGTTGTTAAAACCGTTTTAAAAAGTAAAAAGAAAGAGTCCAAAAATATCTCCGCTGAAATAAAAGGCAAACTTGACACTGTTAGAACACAGGTAAAGGCAATACATAATGACATCAAATCTCTGAGAGATCAGAAAACCGCCGAATGGACAAACTACCGTTCAGCTATTAAGGCAAAAGACGAAGCCAAGGCAACAGCCGCAATGAATAACATTATAAGCCTTAAAAAGCAAATCATTGAAAAGCAAAAAGTACTTTTACCCCTTAAGAATGACATTTTGACTATATTAAAAAGCTATTCCGCTTAATTTATATAAAGTACCCCACCAAACAGGGGAGAGGTTGCTTCACGACAAGTGAGGGCCTCTCCCACTTTTGTGAAGATTCCTCTCATTTTTAAGGATAGAGTCTGATAAAGAACAGGAGGCTTTTAATGAACACCATGGATGCTCTAAATACAGCAATACCGATACTCACCCTTATACTGATTCTTTTTATGCTTTATATATTTAGCAGTAAAAACAGAAGCTTGCCCGACTTTTTCTTTGAATCCAAATATATTGACGGATGGGAGATATCGATTGTCGACATTAAGCTGCATAATTCCCTAACCGGTACAAATTTTTTAAAACAGCCTTCTGATGCTTCGGATATGAAAAGAGCTTCTATGCAAGCCTTAAAGGGGAAAACCTTGCTTTTTGTAAAAATTATTGCAGACCAGGAAGAAGGTTCTTCGGTAATTGATTGGAAAAACATCTGTGTAAGGGATTCCTCCGGTCATAATTATGTAAGAATGAACGACAGCTTCTTGGATGAACTGGGGTTAAAAAGAATAAGCAGTGAGCCCCTGAGTTCCGGAATATACAGAGGCTGGATCGCTTTTAATCTGGAGAAAAATGCACGCAGGCTGAAGCTTGGAATTACTTCAGGTAAAGAATCGATAGATTTCAAGCTTAGAGTTCAATAATAATTTATGGCAGTCAGTTAATTTACCCGGGTTTTGGTCATTTTACTCTTTCATTCAACCAGTTAACAAATTCCTTGACCCCGTCTTCCGTTTTACAGGAAATCTCGAAAATTGGTGCTTTTTCGTTAACTGCCCTTACACCCTTATAAAAGCTTTCTTTGTCAAAATCTATATAAGGCATGAGATCTACTTTGTTGAGCACTATAACATCAGCCGCTTCAAACATGGAGACATATTTATAGGGCTTGTCATGCCCCTCGGGAACACTTGCTATTACAAGCCTGATTTCTTCTCCAAGATCAAATACCGAGGGACATATCAGGTTGCCCACATTTTCTATAAATAAAAGTGAATGTTCTTTTATATTCAAACTATCTGCTGATTCCTTTATCATATAAGCATCAAGATGGCATCCGCCGCCTGTATTGATCTGAACAACCGGTATGCCCAGCTGCTCCATTTTCTCGGCATCGATGCTGGATGCTATGTCACCTTCGATAACACTTATCGGGATACTTTCGCCAAGACTTTGTATTACCTTTGTTATCGTACTTGTTTTACCTGAGCCGGGAGAAGCCATAATGTTGACTGCTGTTATGCTTTTATTCCTGAAAAATTCCCTGTTTTCTTCAGCTAGCTTTTCATTTGCGTCCATTATGTTGGTCATTACTTTAATTTCCATTTTATCACCTTCATAATTCTATATTTAACGTAATCTTTCTAAAATCTCTATTTCCCATCCATTGTCAGCTCCGGCTAAAATAATCATCGTGATTATTTTACCACGTCGTTGATTTCCTCACCGAGTGAAATACGAAGTTTTTTCAAACCCTTTTAAGTGTCTACGAAGAAAAGCTTGAATTCCCCCCTCTCTTTTGGAAGAGAGGGGCTGGGGGTGAGTTGGTAAAATCATTCAACCTCGATGCTCTCTATATAGAACTCCCGCCCGACTCCCGTGGGCATACCCGTCTCACCGCATGTCGGACAGTCGAAGCCTTTCGGAGGCTTTACAAAGGTTTTGCCGCATTTCCTACAGGCAAATTCAGCCGCTACCCTCTTGAATACAAGCTTCGCTCCTTCTGCTAAGGTGTCCTTCGCAATTATATCGAAATACATCTGCACCGAATCGTCGATAATTGTGGACAGATCTCCGATTACAAGTCTTATTTCTGTTATTTTGCCTGCATTTGCCTTGGCCGCTTCTTTTACCACGACGTCAACAATGCTTTTTGTAACCGCATATTCGTGCATCTGTTCCACCTATCCTCTGCCCCTTCCCTTGTATGGAAGAGGAAAACTAACCTGATTTTAATTATCATATGACATTATTCTCTCAAGCTTAAAAACAAAGCGGGGCTACGCCCCGCTTTTAATTATTGTTTCTGTGTATTTTCCTGAGCCGGTGTCTCAACAGGCTTTGGCGCCTGAATGAACTTTGCCCGCTTTTTGCTGTAACTTGAGGTCTTGTATTCTTCTTTCATGTGAATGCTCTTTTTGGGACATACATCTTCACATGCGGAGCATATAACACACTTAAAATGATCCACTTCCCATGACTTTTCAGCCTTGTTTACGCTTATCGCATTCGAGGGACATTTTCTGCTGCATATTCCGCAGAAGATACAGGTCTCGATATCAATATCTATCTGTCCTCTGCTCTTACTGAAAGGCTGCCTTTTCTCAAAAGGATACTTTCTTGTCGCAGGCTTGGATGTCAAATTCCTCATTACATTTCCCAACATATCAAACATTTTCGGTTACCTCCATAATGCAGTTGACAGTTGAAAGTTGACAGTTAAAAGACAAACCCGATTTTTAACCCTCCGCCAAATTTCAATTGCTGCCCGCACATTAATAACATAAAAATATACTGTAAACTGCGCTTTAGCGCTCTGTGCAGCTGATGCACGGATCCACTGTCAGGATCAGTACCGGTACATCTGCAAGCTGGCTTCCCGGAAGCATCTGAAGGAGTGTTGGAATATTTGCAAAAGTTGGTGTCCTCACTCTTAACCTATCCAGATTCTTTGTACCGTTCGCCTTCATATAGTAGAGAACCTCTCCCCTTGGCTGCTCAACCCTGGAGATAACTTCTCCGTTAGGATTCCCCTTAACAGGCACGCTGATTTCACCGTCAGGTATCAAGGCAATGGCTTGTTTAATCAATCTGATTGACTGATATACCTCTTTAAGCCTTACTACCGTCCTTGCATAGCAGTCCCCGTCATTTTCAACAACAGGTTCAAAATCAAGAGCACCGTAAGCAGCATATCCGGTTGTTCTAAAGTCCTGTGCTATTCCGCTGGCTCTTGCCATCGGTCCTACAGCACCGAAGGTATATGCCTGTTCCTTTGTAAGGGTGCCTACGCCTACAAGTCTGTGCTTAACTGTATAGTCATTGAAGAAGGTCTTTTCAACCCTCATAAGGTCTTCCTTAATCTCATCTATGATAACAGATATTTTGATCATGCTGTCTTTTGTCAAATCGCGGCGGGTTCCGCCAATAGTATTGACAGATATAATTACCCTCGCTCCTGCAGTCTCTTCCATAATATCCATGATCTTTTCCCTGTCTCTCCAAACCTGCATGAAAAGGCTTTCAAATCCGAAAGCATCGGCTAAAAGTCCAAGCCACAGCAGATGGCTGTGAATCCTGTGCAATTCCGCCCAAATAACCCTCAGATATTTTGCTCTGTCAGGAATCTCTACATTCATCATTGCTTCCATGCCCTGGCAGTATGCCATTGCATGCATCATACTGCATATTCCGCAGATTCTTTCGACTACAAACACATTCTGCGTAAATTCCTTGGTTTCGGTAAGCTTTTCAAGTCCCCTGTGAACATATCCGATTGCAGGTATGGCTTCTACTATTATTTCGTCCTGCATTACCAGTTTCAAATGAAGGGGTTCAGGCAGAACCGGATGCTGCGGCCCGAAAGGTATTACTGTATTTGACATCTTATTTCTCCCCCTTCTGTACAATTACTATTTGCTGCTTTGCCATAGGATTTACAAGATCTTCATCGGCCAAAAGCATATGTCCGCCGTAGTCTATCGCTATATTTGTAATATTCAGTCCAAAGAGCTCTTTCATCTCATTTTCTACAAGTATCGCACAAAGATAAATCTTCGAGATGCTTGGTACTTCTTCTCCTCTTTCGACTCTTATCCTGTAGTTTTTCAATTGAAGATCCTTATCGAAATGATATGTTACATCGATATGTTCATCACCCGTATCAACACAGGTAGCGGTAACAAATCTGTAATTGTCGTACATCATATTCTGGACTTCATTCAGAAGCTGATCCTTTGTTATTTCAAAAAGGTTTTCTATCATCTTACCCTCCTACTAAGAGCTTAACGCATATCTCCGCATTCAAGCCTTGCTAAAATCTATTCAGTCGAACTATTACCGCATTATTTGGCAGATTCTTGTTTTTTAGCCTTTTCCTGAAGCTTAGCCATCGCCATCACAATACCGTCAATTATAGCTTCCGGCCTTGCACAGCATCCTGGTACATAAACATCTACAGGAAGAACCTGATCAACTCCGCCTAATACATTGTAGCAGTCCTTAAATATCCCGCCGGTACATGCACAAGCTCCGACAGCTACAACAGCCTTTGGATCAGGCATCTGATCGTAAAGGTTTTTAAGCACCCTTACATTCCTTTTATTGACTGATCCTGTGACAACAAGTACATCGGCATGCTTTGGGTTACCGACATTTATAATTCCGAAACGCTCTACGTCATACAGCGGCGTAAGGCATGCCAATGTTTCAATATCACATCCGTTGCAGCTGGTACAGTCATAATGTATAACCCAAGGGGATTTTATTCTGGATTTATTTATAATACCCATCGTCCACACTCCTTATTTCAGATAGAGCCATACAATATTGGTCATTGCGGCTCCGATTCCTACCAGCCATGTCGCTTTCAGCATCCATCTCCAAGTAACCCTCGCACATATGTTGTCTATAACGATTTCAAGGAAATAGCATACTATTGCTATTAAGATTCCGATCCATAACGGTTTTGCAAAGAACAGGGTTATGAAGCCCATGAGCAAAACAAGCTCGTACCAGTGAGTCAATTCTATTATAGCCAACTGAGGCCCTGAAAATTCGGTTGTTAAACCTTTTATCAATTCCTGGTGGCCATGATGTGACGTTGAGAAGTCAAATGGTGATTTTCTCAGCTTTATAGTCAGTATATACAGGAAAGCTATAAATACCAGCGGCAGATCGTACAGCAAAGGTTGTTTGTGGCTGAATATGCTTTCAATCATGAAGCTCTTCGTAGCGAGGTATACACCGACAACCATAAGAAGCAGTACAGGTTCATAAGCCATCATCTGGATTATTTCTCTCTGAGCCCCTATTTTGCTGTATGGCGAACGTACGCTCATTGCACCCATTATCAGCGAGATTGCCGAGAATGCCATAACGAAAGTAAGCATCAGCAGATCCTGCTTAAGAACAAGCATAACAATACTTGTAATCGTGAAGAATAGATGTCCAATGACATATACCATTTGCGTCTGATTTACAGTGATCCTTTGTTTACCCATTAGCTTAAAAAAGTCATAAAATGGTTGTGTTATCGGAGGGCCATACCTGTTTTGCAGTCTGGCAGAAATCTTCCTGTCAATACCGCTTATCAACCCGCCCAAAATAGGCGCTACAACTATTGCGATTACTGCAATCAGAATATTTTGTAAAATAGTTGAATCAAACATTTTATATCACCACCCCGAACATTATTAGAATTATCGCCCCTGCAACAAGATTTGTCCAGAGTGTAAGTTTTTCCTCGCCAAAAATACCTGATAGATAATAGTTGTGAACAACTACATTATTGAGTTTATCCGAAACACTGACAAATTCAATCCCTCTTATATCATCATTATTTTCTCCGCACAAGTAAGGCTTTTTAATCTTTTCAGGCTTTGTTCCCTTTAAGAATATAGGAATCAGAAGCATTAATACAAACACTACAGCAAAGAAAAGCAAGAATGCGAATCCGCCAAAGCTCTTACTGCCGTCCATCCACAGTCCAAGCAGATCACCCTTCATTTTCACATTTCCGCTTATTCCAAAAGCATCTATCTGCGGTTTAACAAAGGTATTGTACAAGGGTACTACACCTATGCTCGCTGCCAGAACACCTACAAGCATTATGGAGAGTGAGCCTTTGACCGAGAACGGAAGCTTTTCGATATTATATTTATTTTTGTAGGACATTGTCAAAATTATTCCTATCCACTTTGCCCAGAAAACTACTGTAAAGGCACTTCCGAGTATTATACATATAAGAACCACCGGTGAATGCACCGAAGCCTCTATTGCAAGCCATTTTGTTATCAGAACACCGAATGGCGGGAGAAGCATTGATATCATACCGATTACAGTTATTACTGCCGTAAAAGGCATCCTCTTCATGAGGCCCTGCATATCCTCGATGTCACGGCTTCCGATTCCATGTTCGATTGTTCCGACGCAAAGGAAGAGCAATCCTTTAGATACGGCATGGAATACCATAAGAAGTATTGCCGCCCCTATCGCAATATTGGAACCTATCCCTGCACAACAAACAATCAAACCAAGGTTTGCAATCGTAGAATATGCCAGAACTCTTTTACCGTTGCTCTGGCTGATCGCAATTGCAGATCCGGCCACAAATGTGAATCCACCTACAACCGCAACTACTTTTGCAAGCATTGTTCCGCTGAAAGCAGGAGCCATTCTGACTACAAGGTAAACACCTGCTTTAACCATTGTACTTGAGTGAAGTAAAGCCGATACCGGAGTCGGTGCAACCATTGCCCCCAGAAGCCAGCTTTGGAACGGGAATTGAGCCGATTTGGTAAACCCTGCGAAGCAAAGTAAGCTCAAGCCTATGAGCAGCAATCCCGGGCCGACTGCGACAACCCCTGTTATCGAATTCTGACAGTAGCTAACGATCTCATCCACCCCAATAGATCCCACTTCTTTATAAATAAGCATTATAGCACCCAGGAAGGCAACTCCCCCGGTCGAATTTATCCACAATGCTCGAACAGCGTTTTTAACAGCCTGCGTATTACCGTCATGTGAAATCAGAAGGAACGAGCAGAGTGTGGTTACTTCCCAGAAGAAATACATCCACATAAGGTTATTTGTCATAACAAGCGCATTCATTGCACCAAGGAAAATAAAAAGTATCATGAAAAATCTTGGCTGTTTGGACTTTCTTAAGCCCTGATGATGCTCATGATCCCTCATGTAACCGAGTGCAAATACAGTAATGATCGGCCCTATGATCGAAACCAGAAGTATCATTATTAAGGACAGGTAATCTATAACAAACGCTGCCTCAGGTTCCTTTATAGAACCAAATAATTCAAACAATACTAATGGAATCATTTGAATCAGTGTCAAGGCGATAACGATGAATTTCTTAAGTTTAATTCCTATATACAGAATATACAGGAGAAGGGCCAAATCAAGGAACTTGATAATCCACCCTATACTTAACTCCACACCCTCACTAAATTCAATTGTTAATTTACCCCCGTTCTCTAACAGGAGATTTGTGAATCCGCCGGCTACACCAAACATGATCAATGTTGTAAATACAACAATCACAGTACGTACTGCGGGTTTTCTGATAATGTAACAAAGTATAGCGCTGAACGCAGGCAATAGAATGGCTATCGCCAAAAATACCTTTTCCACAGCATCTGCTCCTTTCAAATAATAAAGCTATTTATAAATGACCCTTTGCAGGGAATTAATATGAAGATTTTTCCAGAAAAACTCAAAAAAAAACCGTTCTTTGAACGCCTTTGTTCAAAAATTTATTATAATTCGGGAAATACCCTAATCAATTATAGTTAGAACCAGGTAATAAGTCAATAAAACCGTATATATAAATTTACTCATCAGATTAGTTTAACATTTGCTTACTTTATTTTATAGCTTTTTTTGCACATGTTTAATTTAAAAATTCAATCAAAACCCATTTTATGGCCCTTCCAAACACCTTAATATGTGTTTTGTATACAATCTAAAATCAGGTCAAATATATTTCAGGTAATCTTTGTTATAAACTGTTATAATTACTGCCTTCCTTTAATAATTCTTAATAAAGTTGTAACCTTTTTTAATCAGGTAATCGGTAAAATTAATAATGTGGTTTATTATTTGCCATTAACATCATTAGGGGGTATCCGTTTGGAGACTGCAATAGAAATAAAGAATGTTAGCAAGGTCTATCGGATTGGAAACGAAAGAGTTATAGCATTGCAAAACATAGACCTCTCAATCCCTAGAGGTGAATTCTGCTGTTTTCTGGGTACATCCGGCTCAGGCAAGTCCACGCTTTTAAACTTAATGGCCGGGCTAGAAAAACCCAGCAGAGGGCAGATCAGAATAATGGGAGTAAATATCGAAAATCTTAGTGAAAAGAAGCTTACAAGGTTCAGGCAGAAGTTCGTAGGTTTTGTATTCCAATCATATAATCTGATGCAGGCAATGACCGCTCTTGAAAATGTATCCCTGCCTCTTACCTTCAGGGGTATTCCAAAAGGTTTCAGGGATAAAAGGGCAAAAGCTCTCTTAGCTGCCGTCGGACTTGGGAAGCATTTAAGACACAAGCCTTCGCAAATGAGCGGCGGTCAGCAGCAGAGGGTGGGAATAGCGAGAGCTTTTATCAGCAAGCCCGCCATAGTTTTCGCAGATGAACCCACCGGAAATTTGGATTCCAAAACCACAAAGGAGGTTATGACCCTTATAACTGAAATGGCAAGGAAGAACAAACAGACACTTGTAATTGTTACTCATGATATTGAGATATCGAGGTATGCAGATAGGATAATACATATAATAGACGGAAAAATCGAAAGCATAGAGACTAATGAAAAGTTTGGGGGTATTGTAAATGCGTAAGCTTTTAGGAATTATAATGATTTTTATTTTTGTGGTGCCGCAGGTGTTCGCTATGGGTAATGTTTCAGCGGCAACCGGAGATATTTCTGTAAAAAGCTATTATGTAACAGATAGACAGAACAATCCTATTTCGAGTATTTCAAAAGATCAGGAGTTTAAAATCAATTTAGCCTTTGATACTATTCCTTCAGTAACCGGCATCGATGGTATTATACTTGATCAGGACTCCTCCTTCTATCCTTCGGATGGCGTTTACCTCGACAACACCGCCATAAATCCTGCAAACAAAGTACTGGTACTAAAATACAAGGGTACAGGCAAAGAGTTAAATTTTACTTTGAAATACACTAACGGGGGCTCGAAAACTGTTGCACTCAGTCTTTATGTTAAAGAAGCCAACCCCGAAGATGCAACAAAGCCTGCTCCTGTCGACACCACCAAATACAAGCCGGTTTTGAACATAGTCGGCGATAATGATACTCCCCAGGGAACAGCAGGCGAAAAAATGACTATCACTGTTCCGGTTAATAACAGCAGTTCATATGCCGCCAAAAATGTCAAAGTATCACTGGATGCTTCAGATCTCTCCAGATTTCCTTTCAACGCAGGCAAGATGAACTTCCAGAAGACGATCGACCAAATAGGCTCTAATGAGACAAAATCCGTATCCTTTGATCTGCTTGTATCCGAAACAGCTGTGAGCGGAGATTATAATCTCAAATTCAATTTTTCTTACACTAACAGTTATAACGATGAAATGACAGGCTCAGACACTATTTTTGTGAAAATAGTCAATAACAATACCGCCCCTCGGGTCGTAGTAAGCCGTGTAATTATTTCATCGCAGCCTGTAGTCCCCGGAAGTACTGTAGCAGCTACCATCGTGCTCAAGAATACAGGGACAATGAAGGCCTGTGATGTAAAGACAACAATCAAAGGTCTGGACAACAATACATTTACTCTTTCACACACAACCGATGTACAACACCTTAAAGACCTGAAAGGTTCTGAAACGGTTTCGGCAAAATATACCCTCGAAGCCTCAGATAACATCAGTACAGGCAGGTATCCTCTATCTGTCAGGTTGGATTATTCATCTTCCGACGGTAAAACATATTCGGAGGACAACCAATTCTACCTGCGTGTTGAAAAGCCTTTACAGGATGAAGCTCTGTTGACAATGGAGCCTATTGAAGCACCGACTGACATCATACCGGCAGGCTCTAAATTCAAGATTGGAGTCAAAATATCCAACCTGAGCAAAGCCTCGGCAAAAAACATCAAGGTTTTATTATCCTGTGACAAAGAGATTATTCCAAAATCCTTAAACACGATCGTTATTAATTCCATGGAGGGCAAGACGGAAAAGAATTTGGAATTCGATTTAAGCTCCGTATCGGATGCAGCCTCCAAGAATTATCCTATCGGAATAACGCTTGAATATGATTCGGTTCATGAAGGAAAAACAATACGTAATTCTATATCCGGATATGCAGGTGTTTATATCCAGTCTCCGGAAAAAAAGGAAGCAGTAAAAACAGTACCGAGATTAATAATTAACAGCTATAATTTCGGCGGCTCAATTAAAAATGCGGGTGAGACCTTTGATGTCCTTTTATCTTTCATGAATACCAGCAGGGATATCCCGATCCGCAACCTGAAAATCACTTTTATATCAGATGACGGAACCTTTTCGATATTCGGAAGCAATTCCTTCTATATCGATTACCTTGACCCGAAGCAAAGCATGGAAAAGAGCATAAAGCTGAGTGCAAAGCCTGATGCCGCACCGAAGGCTTACCCCTTGTCCATCAATTTTGAATACGAGGATAAGAACGGGGTGCAGTATACAAGTAAGGAAACCATAAGCATTCCGATCGGTCAGGACCTGCGGTTTGTTATAGGGGATCTTAATACTTCACCCGAAGCTTATGCCGGACAGCAGGCTCCCTTGAATCTCCAGTTCTACAATATGGGCAAGACAACCCTCTACAACCTTATGGTTAAGGTCGAAGGAGATTTCGACGGACAAAAACCAAGTTACTATGTCGGGAATTTTGAAGCAGGCAAGAGCGATTCATTCGATGGGGCCGTAACACCCAAAGCACCTGGTCAGGCAAAGGGAAGCATTGTTTTTACATATGAAGACGCTTCCGGAAAGCAGACCGTTGTAAAGAAGGATTTTACCCTTAATGTAGTCCAGATGCAAATGCCTGATAAAATGGAAGGAATGGAGCAGCTAAACCCTGAAGACCAAAAGAAGGACTCGAAAAAATTCCTTGGTCCTTTAAGCCTTCTGCAGGTCATACTCATCGGAGCAGGACTGGTTGCAGCTATCGTCGTTATAGTAATTCTCCGCAAAAGAAAAAAAAGAAAATTGGAGATGATGCTTGATGAGATTCTTTGATATAGTTATCCTCGCTTTAAAAAACCTTTGGAGAAGAAAGGTAAGAACCCTTCTTACAATAATGGGGGTAATCATAGGCACGGCATCGATTGTAGTAATGCTGTCCCTCGGCATTGGCATGGATGAAAGCTTTAAAAAACAGGTAAGCTCATTGGGAAGCCTCAACATAATCAATGTCGACCCCTACTACGTACCTGATAATGCCAAAGACGGCGGCTCTGTCCAGGCTACACAAACAAAGCTGGATGACAAGGCTATTTTGGCAATGTCGGAAATTGAAGGGGTTGAAGCTGTTACCCCAATATTTCAAACAGGCCTAAAGGTCATTTCAGGCAAATATATGTGCTACGGAAATATTATCGGTATGGATTTGAAAGCAATGAAAGCAATGGATTTTATAACCTCAAACGGAAGGCTGCCGGAAGAAGGCGATACCAACGGTATGATTTTCGGCTTCTATGTCCCTCAGCAGTTCTATAACCCTAAAGCAATGTATGGAGGAGGGGGGCCTCCTTCTGTTGATGTTCTGAAGGATAAAATTCAATTAACCTTTGATATGAGCTATGGAGAAAAAAAAGTACCCGGAATGCCTGCAGGTACGGACAGCAACAAGCCTCCCAAGTTGTATAAGGCAAAAGGCGTCGGCATACTCGCAGAATCCAAAGATGAAAAAGACTATTCCATATATATGGACATCAATCAATTAAAGACCTTGATGGCTGACAATGCAAAACAGCTAAAGAACAGCACTGCCTACAATACAGACGGTTACCAAAGGGCAATGGTAAAGGTCAAAGATATAGATAAAGTAGATGAAGTTCAAAAAAAGATAAAAGACATGAAGTTCGGTGCATACAGTCTCGCAAGCATCCGCAGTTCAATGCAGAAGACTTCAAAGACGATGCAGGCAGTACTTGGCGGCATCGGAGCCGTTTCCTTTTTGGTAGCGGCACTTGGCATAACAAACACTATGATTATGTCAATTTATGAAAGAACCCGTGAAATAGGAATAATGAAGGTCATCGGATGCCTCCTTTCCGATATAAGAAAGATATTTCTTTGGGAAGCAGGCCTCATCGGTTTCCTCGGCGGTCTTGCGGGTGTGGGCCTGAGCTTCGCAGCTTCCTATATACTCAACCATCTTAAGTCCGATCCATCACAGATGGGAGGCATATTGCCCATAACAGACGGACAGGGAAGCATATCGGTAATACCTGTCTGGCTTTCAGCTTCCTCAATCCTGTTTGCTACAATGATAGGGTTAATGGCAGGCCTATATCCGGCAATACGTGCAATGAGACTCAGCTCTCTGGAGGCTATGAGATCGGAATAAATTTTAACGGACCTGAGACCTTGCTTAACCTTAAGAGCAAGGTCTTTAACATTTCTTGACAACCGCTCCCATATTATATAACATCATACTTAATATACAAAATGCCAAACAACATCAATGAGGTTACTGAGTCTATGAAAGATATGAAAACATACAGTACCAAGAACCTGTTGAAACGTTTTATTGTTTTTCTTAAACCCTATAAAATTTTAGTTTTTCTTTTTCTATTGGTATCCGTTATAAATATTTTTACAAGCATCTCTGAAGGATATCTGATTAAGGGTATAGTTAATTTTGCATTAAAAAAGAATAGCAGTGGAATTATTCGCTATATTCTTTTTATGATGGTCATAATCGTTGTTGGGGTATGTACAAGCTATCTTCTTCAATACCTTTATGGGTTGTTCAGTTCAAATGCCATGCGTGATTTCAGACTCTCGCTTTACCGTCACTTCCAGAAGCTTCCTATTAGCTTTTTGGAAACAAGGCACTCCGGCGATTTACTTTCAAGATTCACCAATGACTCTTCTTCAGTTCAGGATTTTTTTGGACAGGATCTTTTAAATCTTTTTACTGACATCTTGCAATTAGCGGCAGTAGCGGCATATTTGATGACGATAAGCTGGAATCTTCTCCTTTTCAGCATCATGCTAACACCTCTCGCGCTTTTTCTTGTCAATTTCATAGCAAACTATATTAAGAGGTATTCCCGTCTAAACCATGAAGCAATAGGAAAAGCAAACATTATCGTCCAGGATGCCGTTAATGGCATTCAAATGGTAAAATCCTTCAATCTGGAGGATGATGTTTCCAAAATGTATGAAGCTGAAATGAAAACCTCCCTCAAATTCGCAATCAAGGAAACAAGAATCAACTCATATACTTCGCCTTTGCATGTAACCCTAAGGACGATGCCTCTGGTACTTTGTGTTACATACGGAAGCTACCTCGTCATTAATAAAAGCATTTCAACAGGCGATCTGATGGCATTTATTTATTTGATAGGATATATTTATTGGCCGCTTGCATTCCTGACGGATAAAATAAGTAAGCTAAAAAGCACTGCAGGGGCTTCGGAAAGAGTCGCTGAAGTTTATGATTGGGAAACTGAATGTGAAGTCGGAACAGGTATAGACACTGCCGAAAGCTCAACAGCAATTGAATTCAAAAATGTAACCTTTGGATACAAAGAAGAAGAAAAAGTGCTTCAGGGCCTGAGCTTTTCTATAGAAAAAGGCAAAAAGGCCGCAATAGTAGGACTTAGTGGGTGTGGTAAAAGCACACTGCTTAAGCTCATTTGCGGCATTCAATCTCCTGAGTCAGGTACAGTAGAGGTTTTGGGAAAAGAACTGGATGATATAAGTATATCCAAGCTGAGATCAGAAATTTCTCTTGTCACTCAGGACAATTTTCTTTACCCGGTATCAGTACTTGAAAACATTTCATATGGAAAGCCCGAAGCAACATATGAGGAAATAGTATCAGCCTCAAAGATTGCCAATGCTTATGAATTCATACAAAACCTTCCTGAAGGCTTTCAGACCATTGCAGGCGAAAGAGGCATACGGCTCTCAGGCGGGCAGAAACAGAGAATCGCTCTTGCCAGGGCAGTCTTAAAGAACTCACCTATCCTCCTTCTTGATGAGCCGACTTCTGCATTGGATACAGAGTCTGAAGCATTAGTGCAGGAAGCACTGGACAAAATGATGACCAATAAGACTGTGGTAATAGTTGCCCATCGTTTTTCGACAATCAAAAGCGCAGATGAGATTATTGTTCTTAATGAAGGTAAAATCTCTGAAAGAGGCACTCACGACGAACTCATATGCTTGAACGGGGATTACAAACGGCTGTATGAGAAGCAGTTCAATAGTTAAAATTAATGCTTGTAAAAAGGAAAAGCTTATGCTTAAGAAACTTGGATTTTATGATCTAATAAAGCTGTTCAAATACTTAAGACCCAGGACATTTTGGTATTTTCTCGGCCTGTTTGGAGACACGGCTACCGAAGCCAGCCTTGTCCTTGTTGTCCCAATCATAATAAAAATTATGGTTGACGCTTCAATAAAAAGAGACTCTGCAATGCTTTGGAAAGGGTTCATTATCGCAGGCTCGGAAGCCATCATTGCCAGTGCACTCTTTTTAATTTTTATTCCACTGCTGTGGACTACAATATCCAGGACAATGGTTGATATTAAGATAAAAATTGTCAAGCATGTACTGCGCTTGCCTGTCTCCTACTTTGAAAAGAATCACAGCGGAGACATCATTTCGCGCCTGACAAATGATGTCGATATATTATGGGGCCCTTTAGGATGGATCCTCAGACAGATAATTTTTGTTACTTTTTCGGGTGTTGGCTCTGCAATAATAATGGTTCTGCTTGACTGGCGATTCGGAATTATTCTCATCAGCATGGGCATATGTTCAACAATGCTTAATATAAAATTCTCGGCCAGCATAAGGAATATCAGCGGAAAGCTTCAAAAAGCAAAGGGCACTCTGACTGAAAAAGTATCCGACATGTTTTCAGGGTTCGTAATCATGAAAATGTTTCAGATAGAAGATCGCCTTAGTAGTCAATTCTCCACAGTTAACGACGATGTTCAGAAAATAACCCTTGAAAGGTATAAAAAACGGGCTCAGCTTGATGCAGCAAATTTTGTAATTAGTTGGATTAATTTCGGAGGAACCATTTCCATAGGAGCACTGTTTTACATTGCGGGAGGAGTAGAGATAGGAACGGTTATAGGTGAGATAAATCTTCTCGGTAACGTAAACGTTATGATTAGACGTCTGGGTGGACTTATAGCAGAACTTCAAAGTTCACTTGCAGGATCATCAAGGGTAATCGAGCTGTTAAGCACAGAAACAGAACCGGTATCCTACGATATTCCCGGAACATCAAAAAGTAACAACATGCTGGAAATGTCACAGGTCTCATTTAAATATGAAGAAAAGCCTATCCTTTCAGGTATCAGCTTATCAGTTAAAAAGGGTGAGACTATTGCGCTTGTTGGTGGCAGCGGCGGTGGCAAAAGTACAATTATAAAGCTTTTTATGGGTTTTTACCCCACTAATGAGGGAACAATTATTATAGACGGCAAACCATTGAATAAATTTACACTTAAGGAGCTCAGAAAAATGTTTGCATATGTTCCTCAAGATGCCTGCATGTTCGATGGTACCATCGAGGAAAATATCCGCTTCGGTAAACCGGATGCTACAGACGAAGAGGTAATAAGTGCAGCCAAATCAGCTTTTGCTCATGAATTCATTGCGGAAATGCCTCAACAGTATAAGACAATGGTTGGAGAAAGAGGAGTCAGACTTTCCGGTGGGGAAAGGCAAAGGATTGCAATAGCAAGAGCTATTTTGAAGGACGCTCCTATATTATTGCTGGATGAAGCCACTTCATCACTTGATTCACACAGCGAACAGCAGGTTCAAATGGCACTGGAGCTGCTAATGAAAGGAAGAACAGCTCTTATAATTGCACACAGGCTTTCCACAATAGAGAACTCCGACAAAATATACGTCATTGAGGATGGCAGAGTAGTTGAAGAAGGACGGCACCATGAACTGCTGGAACTGTCCGGAACATACAGCAGGATGTACAATGTTCAATTTAAGGCAGGATAGAGTTAATTTTTCTTGCTATAATCACACTATATAAATTATAATTGAATTAATATGCAATTTTGAAAGGTTGGCTTGAATGCAAAAAAAATATGATAAGCTATTTAAATTTGTAATAAAGATTTTAGTTGTTGTTGGCGTAATTTTCGCAGTATATTTTTTAATTAAATACTTCATTCCGTTTTTTGCTCCATTTGTTGTCGCATTCATCATTGCAATGATAAATGAACCGATTACAAGGCTTTTTGAGAAATTAAAAGTTCCCAGAAAATTAGCTTCTGTCATCTCGCTGTTCATTACAATATGTGTTCTTGCAGTGCTGGTTGCCATAGGAATTATAGCACTTTATAACGAATTGATCTCTTTACAGGCTAATGTAACGAGTTATTCCGATACGCTTACCGATTGGGCAAATCAATTGACCACCTATTACAAGCATTTGCCAAAGGACATCTCAAATGCAGTAAAGGATGGCATTGTAAGTTTCATACCTCAGGCAAAGAGTATTGCTGCCGGAACTGTGTCTTATCTTATTCATACAATAAAATCAGTGCCGAGTATAGCAATATTCGTTATCATGACTTTACTTGCCACATATTTCATAAGCAGCGACATGAAAGAGATAAAGGCTTTTCTGAGGAAACAGATACCCGCCGAGTGGTCTGAACGATTTGAGGGTTTAAAAGCAGACACCTTCAAGGCTCTCATTGGATACTTTAAAGCCCTGCTGATGCTTATGTGCTTTACATTTATTGAAGTATTGATCGGCTTGTCAATCATGCGCATATTTGTAACAAATGTTGACTATATTGTTGTTATGGCTCTCCTTGTGGCCCTTTCGGATGCCATCCCGGTATTGGGTACAGGTATCGTAATGGTTCCATGGATCTCATGGCATCTTATTACAGGCAATATCCCGATGGCTATAGGACTGTTAATAATATATGTATGCGGTGTTGTTGTAAGGCAGACCTTGGAGCCGAAGATAGTAGGCGATCAGATAGGACTTCACCCACTTGCGACCCTTATTGCCATCTTTTTAGGACTTGAGATATTTGGAGTTCTGGGATTCTTCCTGGGCCCTATCACCTTCATAGTACTGAAGAGTATCCAGAAATCCGGGATAATCAAGATATGGAATGAGTAGTTTGCAGCTTACCTGTTACCACTCTTTCAATTCCGCTAAGGTCTTTGATGATTTGTATATCATCAAAGCATTGACTCATCAGCCTGCTTACCTTTTGAGCCTGATCATAGCCCACTTCAAAAGCCAGCAGGCAATCGGGCTTCAAAAAACAGGGAGCTTCACTGACGATTTTACGATAAAAATCCAATCCGTCTGCTCCGCCGTCAAGAGCCCCTATTGGCTCGTAATCCCTGACCTCAACCTGCAGCTTTTTAATATCCGCCGCAGGTATATACGGAGGATTTGACAATATGACGTCAAACCGATCCTTTTCCAAGCGTTCTAAAACATTGCTTTGCAAGAACCTTATTCTATCCGCCGCACCTGCTTTATCGGCGTTCAGCCTTGCTATTTTCAAGGCCTTCTCCGATATGTCGACTGCGGTTACTTTACAATTCTTCAAGTAATGCGCAAGGCTGACGGCAATACATCCTGATCCCGTACCAATGTCCAGTATTTTTAATGCAGGACTATTTAAATGATTTTGGGCAAAATTAATTACTGTTTCGACCAGGATCTCAGTATCCTGCCTTGGAATAAGCACATCCGGAGTGACAATGAAATCAAGCGACATGAACTCCTGATGCCCTGTTATATATTGCAGAGGCTTGCCTGAAGCCCTTTGATTTAGCTGTTCAATATAAAAATCATATTCATCTCTGCTTATGCAATGGTCATTATGGGAATACAGGAAAGCTTTATCGCATTTAAGTGCTGAACAAAGCATAACCCCGGCTTCAACCACCGGGGCCTCATTATTTGCATTCTTAAGAATTTCAATCCCTTTTTTTAACGCTCCATCAATATTTATCAATTCAACGTCCCCTTGCTGTATATATCCTTACCACTTGTCTGCGTTCTTATCCTCCACCAATACATTCTTGAAGGCCTCAATTGCTACCTCTATCATGCCATCATCAGGTTCTTTTGCTGTGAAGAGCTGAAAGAACATTCCTGGAGCATTTATAATATTCATGATTTTTGAGTTACTCCTGCCCGCAAGCTTTATAACCTCGTAAGACAGCCCTGCCACAAGAGGCACAAGAGCCAATCTCATTAAAATGTTCAAAATGAGGGTAATCCTTGGCAGAACGGAGAAAACCAATATACTAATAATCATAACAAGGAACATAAAGGAAGTACCGCAGCGTGGGTGCAGCGTTGTATATTTCTTTACATTTTCCACAGTCAGTTCTTCTTCATGCTCATAGCAGTGAATTGTCTTATGCTCTGCACCATGGTATTGCCATACTCTCTTAACGTCCTTCATTGCGGTAGTCAGCATTATATACCCCGAAAACAGGACTATCCTGATGCCGCCCTCAAAAAGGTTGTAATATATATTTCCTTTAAATGTGTTTTTACTGAAACCGACCAGTTCCGCCAAAAAGTTAGGCAGAAGTATGAAAAGACCTATTGAAAATGCAAGAGATAATATTACAGCAAAATATATTACCGCATCCTTTATCTTATCTCCGAAAACTCTTTCAATAAAAGCATCCAGCTTGGACGGCTTTGCGTCTTCTTCACCCTCTATATCAACGAACTCGGCCGAGAACATCATTGCTTTCATTACAAGAACGATTTGCTTAAAGAAATTATAAGCTCCTCGTATAACCGGTATTTTTCCATAGAAGCTTTTTGCCGGCAGGGGCCTCTTATCCACAATAATTTCCCCATCCGGCTTTCTTATTGCAATAGCTGCGTTTTCAGGGCCTATCATCATCAGACCCTCGATGAGCGCTGAACCCCCTATACTTGTTTTCTTCATATTAACCTCCATATCCAAAGGCGTGTTTATCGAAAAAAAATAAAACCCATGCCGAGGCATGTCCCACAAAAAAATAAAAGGCTGGAAATTAGATTCCCAGCCTTTAGTCTATCATGTTTATGACTATTTTTCAAATAATAATTATTCCTTGTCAACGATACCGAATTTCTTTTTGAATTTCTCAACACGTCCGCCTGTATCTATAAGCTTCTGCTTTCCAGTAAAGAATGGGTGGCACTTGGAGCATATTTCAACATGAAGACTTTTCTTTGTGGAACCTGTAGTAAAAGTCTCACCACATGCACATTTTACAACTGCTTCACCGTAATTTGGATGAATTCCTTCCCGCATCTATCTCACCTCTTTCATACCGCAAAGACCACCGGATATAACCGCCAAGCCTTGCTAAAGAAATATATTAATTATTAATTATAATATCTTTAGTTAAAAATTTTAAACAGCAAAGCTTATTTTAGCATAAAATTATTCCATAGGCAAGTACTATTTATCATTAAAAGAAATATTTATGCTATTTACAAATTCTTCATTATTTCGGGTCTGCACCAGCTTATTCATTATCATTTCCGTAACCTCTGCAGTTCCCATGTTGCTCATAGCTTTTCTTATAGCCCAAATGCTTTCAAGCTCTTTCTGAGTCAGAAGCAGTTCTTCTCTCCTTGTACCGGACTTATTAATATCCATGGCAGGGAAAATTCGTCTTTCGGAAAGCCTTCTGTCAAGGTGAAGTTCCATATTACCGGTGCCCTTGAATTCTTCGAATATGACATCGTCCATCCTGCTGCCCGTTTCAATCAGCGCAGTTGCCATTATAGTCAAGCTGCCGCCGAACTCAATATTTCTTGCTGCTCCGAAGAATCTTTTCGGTTTATGCAGCGCACCCGGGTCAAGTCCTCCTGAAAGTGTTCTGCCCGTTGGAGGTATTGTCAGGTTGTAAGCCCTTGCAAGTCGGGTTATACTGTCAAGAAGTATAACAACATCCTTTTTATGCTCTACAAGTCTTTGAGCCCTTTCCAGCACCATCTCCGCAACTTTGATGTGGTGTTCCGGAACTTCATCAAAGGTAGAATATATGACTTCTCCCTTGATTGACCGCTGCATATCCGTTACTTCTTCAGGCCTTTCATCGATCAGCAGCACAATCAGTTCTATTTCAGGATAATTGGCTGTAATACTGTTGGCAATCTTCTTCAGAAGGATAGTCTTACCTGCTTTTGGAGGCGAAACTACCATTCCGCGCTGACCCTTTCCGATAGGGGCTATCAAATCTATCAAGCGCGTTGAAAGCTCCCTGGGTGAAGTTTCAAGCGTAATTTTTTGATCGGGATATATCGGTGTGAGGTGTTCAAATGCAATTCTTTTAGACGCAACTTCCGGAGAATCGCCGTTAACGTTTTGAACATATAGAAGCGCCTGAAATTTTTCGCCTTCTTTTGGAATTCTTCCCTTGCCCTTTATTTTATCCCCGGTTTTAAGTCCGAATCTCCTTATCTGCGAGGGAGAGACATATACGTCTTTTGACCCCGAAAGGTAATTATCGCTTCTTAAGAAACCGTAGCCATCCGGCAAAACCTCAAGAACTCCTTCAACAGGATCATCGCTTTCAATCTTCTCACCGGCCTGTACCGGGTTGTCTTTCCTCTGTTCTGTATATTTCTGAGGCCCCCTGACTTCCGGCTTCTCCGGTTCTATCCTGACAGGCTGCTCATTCACAGTTGCATTTACGGTTGCAGTATTTGAAGGTTTGTCTGCTTTTTCATAAACCGTTTCTTTTACTGAATCATTGAGTACAGGTGTTGCCTGTTTAATCTCTGCTGTTCGTTCCTGCTTTTGGGATTCTTTATTTTCAGTTGAAGCCACAGCTGCTTTACTGGGCCTTCCGCGTTTGGATTTTCTCATTACGGCAGGCTCCTCCGGAGACTTTTCACTTTTTGCTTCGCTGTTCTCCTTTAAAACGGGCTCTTCAGCTTCTTCATTTTTCTCAGTCTTTCTGCCCTTGTTACGTTCTTTTGAATCAAGAACATCGGGACCCTTTTGTGCTTGGGTATCAGCAGCGGATTTCCCTGCTTCCAATATCTTTTCCGCAAGCTCTTCTTTTTTGAATTTGGTTACTCCCTTTATTCCCATCATCTTGGCAATATACCGTAAATCCTCAAGAGATTTACTTTCAAGATTAATATACTCCATACTTCACCGCCTTGTTCTCTAAACACTATTATTTATTTTAATTTACCTGAAATTAATGGTCATAGACACAACAAGCAAAACTTCAAATCAAAACCTTATACCTTTTGCATAGCGTGTCAACATGTATGATAAAATAATTGGCAAATCAAAGTGTACAAATTTATCTCTACATTTATAATGTAAGATGAGTACATCATATAAGATTTTATTTTTGGGGAGACTTGTAGACACTACTTGATGCATTATAGCATTAAAGAGCCTTTTTGTCAATCTTGTAAAAATTACGCTCATATCTCAACTTATAATGATATAATCTTCGGTGGTCAGGAACTCTACATCCCATCTGTCTCGATAAACGATTTGACTTTTCTCATTTCAAAATCCGATGCTTCATGAGTAAGGAGGAGATGCTCCCTGGTCAATATATCCTTTAAATCCCCATTAGTCCCGGCAGGAATCATTTTACTGCCGGAGCACTTTTTGCACTTTAATTGTATCATATCAGAAAATAATATAAGTTCAACGTCACTATTTCCACACTCACAAATCAGATTACCCTGTTCGGCAATATCATGCACCTTGTTCAAAGATTCTATCATGACCTGAGTATTTTTAAAGTAATTATCGTAACCCATCATACTGATCAGGTCGTCTAATTCCTTTTCGAGATTGTCAATCTTATTCCTTACCTCTAAATCATTCCCTATAAAACAAATCTGCATACCTATTTCCGGGCAATAAAGGACATTTATACCTTTCGGCAGCAAATCCCTCTTGGTCAACAACCAATCGTGGCTGCTTCCGCAGCATATGCAGGGCACAGATATATTACATTCCCCTGAACGTGTTCCGGAAATGGATATGCCTGTTTTATTGCATCGGCAAGGCAGGTAAAGCTTCTTTTTACATGAAACATTGAAAAGAGAAGTGCTAAAAAATTCGAAAGTCCCACAAGCAGGACATTTATATGCTATTGTCATATTTGTCTCAATAAGCATTGCCTGTGCTCCTGTACAAACAGATTATTTATGGCTGAATTATTAGATAGCTTATGCATTATACATTATATTAATTCGTCAAATATATAAAAAATCCTTCATTAGAATAGTAAATATGGTGCAGAACTTATCCCTCACAGCCGGAAACTATGACAAAAAACAAACCGGTTGAAACCGGCTTGTTTTTTTGTCCAGTGCTTGCTATTTTATGAATTTAAAATTTGTCAATGGCTCAGGTAATTGTATATCATGACCATTGCATCCGCTCTGGTAAGTACGGCCTTAGGGTTTACATTGCCTTTCTTGTCTGCGCTGACAAGCTTGAGTCCCTCGGCGATTGCAAAATATCCGTAAAGGCTTGGTGTTATCTTGCTTGAATCCTTGAAGCTGCATTTGAATATACCTTTGATATCAGCTACCTCATTGTATTTTAATGCTCTGATAAAGAACTTGACAGCATCTTCTTTGGTAGTTGCAGAATTCGGAGCCTTTTCGGATTCTTTTATAACATTCTGATTGAGCAAGTAGCTATAAAAGCTGTCTATAACTGTAGTTTTACTGTTTTCAAGTATGATCGGGCCATAATAGTTAGGCATAATTTTTGAGAGAAGGGTTAAAAAGTCCTTCTGGGTAATCTTGGCATTCGGTTTAAACTGAGTGCCGTCAAGACTTATCCCCGCTTCAGCAAGCACCTCGATTTGTTTCTGGGCAGAATGTCCCTTAATATCAGAATACTTTACTGCATTAACATCTTTAAAAGGATTGCCGTCATAATCTAAGACAATGCCTGTATTTGCATCGAGAATGGAAGGCTTCAATGAATTCAGTGAATACACAAGCACAACCTCGGGCTTTTCAGTGCTTTCTGCAGGGATTACCTTCCTGCCGTCTTCTTCATCGGAATATTTGATCTTGTACTGGAGTTCCAAGCCAATTTGACTGAAAGCTTTTTCATATGCCTTGTCAAAGGAAATGACCTTGTCAACCTTTACAAAATCCACACTGAACCAAGTCATACTATAATAGGTAATTTCACCGCTGACAGCATCGAAGTATATGGATATGCTGTTGTCGGGGAACTGTATTCCGTTAACCTTTCTAAGGTATGTAAAACTGTAGCTTCTCTGGTCTTCATTGCTTTTAATTACAGGGTAACCGCCGTTAGTCTCATCATATTCAACCTGACTGTACTTTTCTGGATTAAAGGACTTCAGGAATTCATTAACCGCAGCTTTTGCCGAAGCTTCGTCAAATTTTACCGGATCCTTGTCATCAGCACTGGAACCCTGATTAAACGCTGTAATTTCGCCTGTTTTTGCGTTTATTGTCACATTAACAGATTTTCTTGGTGCTTTGAGCTCCCCATTTTCTGTTGAGAAATTCATACTCCAGTAAGTGTCATTATTGTTTGGCCATGCCTTATTAAGGTTTATATATGTCAATTTGTATTCGTCAGTAAGCTTAAGTGTGTCACAGCTTCTTGCAATCTTTTCAGCCGCCTCCTTGGATATTAGCTTGGAAGCCTCTTCTACTGCCTTTATTTCATCCGGCGTAAGTTCTACAGGCTGATCTCCCTTAGCTTTCGAATACATAACTTTACGTTCATAGTCGTTGAAAATAACATAATTATTCCCTGTCTGAACCTTATCACCGGTCAATGCATCAATTGCAAAGTTATCACCCACAACAGGCACATATGCCGGATATGTAGTAACTTTATCATTTTCGGACTTATACTTGTAAATAAGCTTTAGGCCTATGTTCTTCATGTAGGCTTTGCCCGCATCCACGACTGACATTGCCTTTCCTGCAGCAGGGAATGTCAAGCCATCCGTCCAGTTATAGCTGTAGTTTACGACCTCTCCTGTATTCTTGTTGATACTCAGTGTTACATTGTTTGAGTAAAACGGAATTTTGCCTACCACTCTTACATAGGTAAAATAATATGTATAGTCGGTAATCGAATTGGTTTGCCCTGCATCGTAAAGCTTAATCTGGCTCATCACTGACGGATTAACCTTTTTAATAAAAGCTTCTGCCTTGGACTGTGCATCTTTCCTGCTGTACTTAGGAAGCTTTTTGGATATATTGTCCGTCGGCTTATAGTTGTCATATCCCAATAGTACCCCATTATCATCAAGCCTTATATTAATTCCGCCTTTTGTTCCATCCTTGCTGTTCCAGCTCAGAGACCAGATCCTTTTTCCGTTTTCCAAACTCATCTGATAATTGAAATCGAAATCAGAAGGAATCTTGAACATAGTTTTTGCTGTTTTAATTGCATTCTCAAGCCCCTTGTCATCTGCCGCCGAAACGAAGGAAGGCAGTGAAAAGGAAAATAGCATTACCAAACACATTACAAAAGCTAATTTTTTCAATCTAATACACCTCTCTTAGTATTTTATCCCGGTTTCTTTCGGGTCTTAATAATTAGACTAAACAAGACAAGCCAAAGTTCCCAAAAAAAAATAATTTTTATTAAATGTATTAGCAATAAAGATAATTATGCCAGTTATTCCGCAATTCCGGGCCTGGAACGTAATACTAAATTTATTTTTACATATTTATGATAAATTGTATAATCCTTTTTGGAAAATGCCGATAAACATTATATAAGTTGATATTTTAATCCAATTTATATAATTAAAAATTATGGAGGCAAGTTATGAATATATCATCAATTTCATCTCAAACCGGAAGTTCCTATTCCGTAAATAGCAATAATGATCCTATAAAATTGCTTCTAAAGCAAAAGGAAACCCTTCAGGAATTAATACAAAAAACAAAAGAAGGGAAAATGGATGAAAAGGCGAAACAGGAAAAAGTAAAGCAGCTGCAGGATCAAATACAGGAAATAGATGCCGAAATACAGCAAAGGCAAGCAGAAAAATTGAATAAAAGCAAAGAGCGTACAGGAGAGGATGCATCAAAACAACCGGAAGCTCAGGAAGTATCCGGCAATTCCGGTGCCGTCTTCAGCATGTCAGGCATGACAGATTTGATTGAAGCAGGCTCTGCATATTCAAATATTCAGAAAATCAGCAGCTTAAAGAAAAATTTTCACAATACAGGCGCAATACTTAAAAAAGAGATTGAGATAGACGAGACCAGAGGTGTTTCGGGTACCGCTTCAACGGCTAAAAGAAAAGAGCTTCAAAAAATAGAGTCAACTGAAAGAACCTTGAATAAAAATGCCTCCGATATGCTCCGCAAGGTTCAGGATCATATTGAGAACTCAAAGCAGGCTGAGGATAAACAGGATATTAGTGATGAGAAACACGCTGATAACAATATCAATAGTGAGTCAGTATCTGCCGCAGCAGAGAATAATAATGACAGCAGTCAGGCATATAAAAAAATCGATGTGAAAATTTAAAGTGAAACCATAACAAAAAGACTCCTGATAAACAAGAGTCTTTTGGAGCTGGTGGACGGAATCGAACCCCCGACCTATTGATTACAAGTCAATTGCTCTACCTGCTGAGCTACACCAGCAATATTTAATTGTACTTTTCCAATTCGATTGGAAAATGGTGGGCACTATAGGGCTCGAACCTATGACCCCCTGCTTGTAAGGCAGGTGCTCCCCCAGCTGAGCTAAGCGCCCGTGTCATTTCCAACGGCAAGAGTTATTATAGCATAAATTATTTTAACAAGTCAACAGGTTTGTTGCTGGTATTGTATGGTGACTCTGCCTTATAAAAAAGAGACAAGCCATTTTAGCATGCCTCTGTGTTAACAACCTGATTAAGTCTCCGTAAACGGCCTGTATTCCTTGAGAAGCTGTTCGTAGCTCTCTTCGAAATCACTCTTCCTGTCATAGTCCTTAATATGCTGAGCCATTTTTTCCAATATGCCCAAGGTATTGGCTCCACTCGCATTTTGAAGGGGATCCTTTGCATCCGACATATTTTCAAGCGAGTTCCGGTAAGCTTTACGAAAATCCTTTTCAAAGTCGTTGCTTACATTGTTAAATGAAACCTTATCGATATCGAAGTTTGATTCGAAGTCCATATTCTTTTTATCCATCGGCATTCCTCCTGAATAATCTGATTCCCTGCAAAAGCAGAAAATAAATTCAAAATAAATCTCTGAATAATTTCTGTATCATAGCAGGAAAATATTCATAAAGATTCTTTCAGGAGGATTAAACATGGCAAACAAATTTAAGAAACAGTCAAAGGCTGCGCCTATAGAAAAGCATGATACGGCAGCATGGGCAAATATTGAATCCAAAATACAGGCTTCAAATGTCAGTATTCCAAGCGAAATTCAAGTCAGGAACGCCAAAGAGTATGTGGATACAAATGAAAAGTAGATGCGCCTCTTAGAAGGTGTGGCGGATGTTTTTGTGAGGTCTCCTTTCCTTTTAATCGCACAAAATAACATCAACAGGTATTATAAAACTAATAGAATAGATACCTCTTATCTTACATGCCTGTCTTATGACGCTACCCCCTCCCTCGTCAAACTGGTTAAAGATAAAAATAAAAATGTTTCAGTCGTTATACAAAATCATTTGTTTTCTCAAAAAGACGAGTTATCCAAGAAATCCTTCAATATAATACAGGGCAAAGAGCGTGCTTTCAAAGTATAAGCTTAAAACTGCATTCTCTTTTATACTTATTGCAAATATGTGGGAAAAAGTTCACTTGTGTGATATATTCAAATTATAAACATTATTTTCATCAAACTATATCGTTATCTCGTATGGCGAAGGAGCTAAATATATGACAAAAAGAAAACATGAGATCTCTAATCCCAGTATCAATAAGCATTCCGAAGTATTGGCCATAATAGGAGTAAATATTATTGATGTATTAGAGAAAACTGTTCATGAGAACAGTATCATTATTTGCAGAGGTGGAAAGATTGATAAAATCGGCTCCGCTGAATCCATATCTATTCCTGAAAATGCAGAAGTCTTAAAACTTTCAGGCCGTTATATTCTTCCAGGGTTGATTGATGCTCACGTGCATCTTGCCCATCCGGGTGTTGATGATTACGGAAAAATCAGTATGGAGTCCATGACAAAAAAGTATCTGCGGCATTCTTTCTTAACACTGAAATCCGGTGTAACAACAATTAGAAATATGCCCGGTTCTTTTGGTTACAGTATTCTAAAGTTCAGAGATCAAGTTAACGCGAGGAAATACATAGGTCCCCGGATTTTTGCAAGCGGTCCTGCATTATCAGCGCCCTATGGGTATTTTAGTTTAAAAAGATTTATTCCTGCTCCTCCTGTTTTATTAAAACTTCTAAGTGTCATTTTTGGTGCTCATGGTTTATCTGTTGATATCGACAAGCCACAAGAAGTGCCTAAAGTCATTCAAGAATTGAAAAAGGCCGGAGTGGATTTTATTAAAACCACCACACCGGGTGCGTATCTGTCATTAATTGAGAATGATCCCGATAGCCGGGAGTTTTATACAAAAAGAAAGGTGGATCCCCGGCTCCTAGATGCAAGTATGAGGCCGGAGGTATTAAAAGCCATCGTAAAATATTCTCATGACGAAGGGTTGAAGGTATCCGCACACTCAATCTGCCTGCCTGAGGGTATTAAACAAGCAGTTGAAGCAGGTGTGGACAGCATCGAGCATACACCGCTTGGGTTGATAGACGGGGAAACCTTCAAACGAATGAAAGAAACCGGGATCTACTGGGTTCCTACGGCATACTGTTTTAATCATTGGGCGGATTTAATAGAAAACCCCGACTTGTTCAGCCGACAGGAAATGAAGGATGCTATATCAGAACCCTATCATTCCATGGGCAAAAAGGCTTTGGAAAAGCAAAGGGAGGCTATAAAATCCGGGGCAGATCCGAATTGGGTGAAGTTTTATGCCGAGATGCCTAATTATAAGCAGAAGTATTTCCCTGTTAATTTTGAAAACGCTATCAAATCCGGGGTGAAAATTGTAGCGGGCGTAGACTCGGGAATGGGCGGTGCAGGATATGTTCCCCATGGCTTCCTTTACAAGGAACTTGAGCTTTTTGTAAAACATGGAATGGATGAATATGAAGCTATACGAACCGCTACGGTAAATGCTGCGGAACTCTTAGATGCTGCCGATGAACTAGGAAGTATAGATCAAGGTAAAATCGCTGATTTCGTTATCCTTAGGGCAAATCCGATAAAGGATATATCTGATTTATGTCAGGTTGAGTATGTCATAAAAGACGGGAGAATTGTTCACAGTGATATACAACAGAACAAAAAGCAGGAAGAAATCATAATGCGTCATGTAAAATAGGAAGAAGATAAAAAATACTCTCTTTCAGCCCTTAAGCGAGGCCGTCCTATATTCCTGGACAGTCCCCGCTCAAGCATCTGCTCCTATGCCTTTAGTACTTCATTTCAGCTAACCTCTTATACATTGCATACTTTTCTTTGGCATGCTTCTCCGCCACATTGTACATGTCCCCGGCGGTTTCAGGAAATACATTCATCAACTGTGAGTATCTCACTTCCCCATTGATGAAGTCCTTGTAGGAGTCGGTCGGCTCTTTGGAATCAAGTATGAACGGATTCTTACCCTGTTCCGCCAAAACCGGATTGTACCTGTATAAATGCCAGTACCCGGCTTCCACAGCCTTTTTCTCTTCTGCTATGCTGGTTCCCATGCCCGACTTTATTCCATGGCTTATGCATGGTGCGTAAGCTATAACCAGAGATGGTCCGTTATACGCTTCAGCCTCTGCTATTGCCTTTATGGCGTGGTTCATATTTGCACCCATTGAAATCTGTGCTACATAGACATATCCGTAGCTCATTGCCATCATGCCGAGATCTTTCTTCCTTACCTTCTTGCCCGCTGCCGCAAATTTGGCAACTGCCGCAGTAGGTGTTGCCTTTGAAGACTGTCCACCAGTATTTGAGTATATCTCTGTATCCAGGACAAAAATGTTAACGTCATCGCCTGAGGAAATGACCTGGTCAAGTCCTCCGTAACCGATGTCATACGCCCATCCGTCTCCGCCTATCATCCAGATCGAACGCTTTATCAGATAATCCTTCTTTTCCATTATCTCCTGAACTGCTTTATTATTGCTATAATCCAAGCCCTCAAGAAAGTCAAATATTTTTTTAGCTGCTTTCTTGGATGCATCGGCATCATCCATGCCCTTGAGCCATTGTCTGAAAGCGTCCTTCAAGCAATCATCAATATCGGAATCAATGGCCTGTTCCATAAGATCGGCCAATCTTTCCCTTATCTGTCTGACTCCGAGATACATACCGTAGCCGTATTCAGCATTGTCTTCAAATAAGGAATTCGCCCATGCAGGTCCTTTGCCTTCCGCATTTGTCGAATATGCAATTGATGGAGCGCTTGCACCCCAAATGGATGAACAGCCGGTTGCATTGGCAATCATCATTCTGTCTCCAAACAGCTGTGTCAGCAGTCTGATGTACGGCGTCTCTCCACATCCCGGACAAGCTCCGTTGAATTCAAGCAGCGGCCTTACAAACTGGCTTCCTTTCAATGTCTTGGGGTCCATTAAATCATCCTTTGCGGTAACAGTCATTGCATATTCCCAGTTCTCAGTCTCTGCCTCAATTTCCTGGTCGGCGGATTTCATGATAATCGCCTTTTCCTCTGTAGGACAAACATCGGCACAGTTGCCGCAGCCCGTACAATCCAGGGGTGCAACCTGTACACGGAATCCCAGATGTTCCATGCCTTTTCCCATAGCCTTTTTAGTTTTAAAGCTTTCAGGAGCTTTCTTTACCTCTTCATCGTTAAGAAGGAAAAGCCTTATTGTGGAATGCGGACACACATAAGAGCACCTGCCGCACTGTATGCATTTATCTATCTGCCACTCTGGAACCATCGGTGCAATTCCCCTTTTTTCATAAGCGGTAGTTCCTAGAGGGAAGGTTCCGTCTTCCATCCCCAAGAAAGCACTTACAGGCAGTTCATCACCCTCATGTCTTTCCATGGGTCTTTGGATTCTTTTAACGAAATCAGGTACTTCTTTTACGCTTTTTTCTTCATCGGCTGCATTTGCCCAGGAGGATGGTACATCAACCTTAATCAGGGCATGTATGCCCCTGTCGATAGCAGCATTGTTCATTTCAACAATTTTCTGCCCCTTTTTGCCATATGTCTTTTCAACCGAATTCTTCAGGTATTTAACGGCTTCTTCAACAGGTATTACGTTGGCCAGCTTGAAAAAAGCGCTCTGCATTATCATGTTGATCCTGTTTCCAAGCCCTACTTCATTTGCTATAGCCATTGCATCAATTGTGTAAAAGTTAATGCTGTTGTCTGCAAGATACCTTTTTAATGCTGCAGGAAGCTTCTCCTCCAGCTCTTCAGCTTTCCACGGACAATTCAGAACAAATACCCCGTTTTTTTTGAGCCCCTTCAATATGTCGTAATTGTATATGAAAGCCTTGTTATGGCAGGCTATATAATTGGCGTTATATACAAGATACGGCGATTTAATCGGCTTTTTGCCAAATCTAAGGTGGGAAACCGTTGTCCCTCCTGATTTCTTACTATCATAGGAAAAATAGGCCTGAGCGTAAAGCTCAGTGTTGTCTCCTATTATTTTTACTGCCGACTTATTGGCACCCACCGTACCGTCTGAACCCAGTCCCCAGAATTTGCAGCTTATCGTTCCCTCAGGAGTTGTTTCTACGATCTCACCCTCAGGAAGCGAAGTATTGGTTACATCGTCTACAATTCCGATTGTAAAATTATCCTTAGGCTTCTCTGATTTCAGGTTATCAAAGACTGCAATGATCTGTGAAGGCCTGGTATCTTTTGATCCCAACCCATACCTTCCTCCAAGGATCAAAGGCTTCATATCCGACTGATAAAATAATTTTGCAACATCAAGATATAATGGCTCTCCGGGCGCTCCAGGCTCTTTGGTCCTGTCAAGGACAGCTATTTTTTTAACAGTTCTCGGAAAAATGTTGAAGAAGAATTTCTCTGAGAAAGGCCTATAAAGATGTACCTTGATGTATCCTACCTTTTCCCCTTTGCTCATCAGGTAATCCACTGTTTCTTCTATGGTATCGCATGCCGAACCCATTGCCACAATTATACTTTCCGCATCAGGGGCGCCATAATAGTTAAACGGCCTGTATTCCCTTCCGGTAATTCTTTTAATTGTCTGCATATAACCGTCTACTATATCAGGAACCATGTTATAAAATTTATTGGAAGCTTCTCTTCCCTGGAAGTAAATGTCCGGGTTCTGTGCCGTTCCTCTTGCAACCGGGTGTTCGGGATTCAAAGCCCTGATCCTGAATTCCCTGATAGCCCTGTAGTCCACTATTTTCGCAAGTTCATCATATTCAATTGTATGGATTTTCTGATATTCATGCGAGGTTCTGAAGCCATCGAAGAAGTGTATGAATGGAAGTCTTGTGCTTATTGCTGATAGGTGCGCTATGCAGCCCAAGTCCATGACTTCCTGAACGCTTGAAGATGCAAGCAAAACCGCACCAGTCTGTCGGCAGGCCATCACATCCTGATGATCTCCGAATATCGACAGGGCGTGCACCGCCAGGGCCCTGGCAGATACATGCAATACACCCGGTAAAAGCTCCCCTGCCATTTTATATATGTTCGGAATCATAAGTAAAAGTCCTTGAGAGGCAGTATAGGTGGTTGTAAGAGCTCCGGCCTGCAGTGATCCGTGCATAGCACCAGCAGCGCCTGCCTCAGACTGCATTTCTACAACCTTCACCTGTTGTCCGAATATATTTTTCTTCCCATGGGAAGACCATTCATCAACGCCTTCCGCCATTGGTGACGAAGGTGTTATCGGGTATATTGCAGCCACATCCGTAAAAGCATAGGAAGCGTACGCTGCAGCTTGGTTGCCATCCATAGTTTCAATTTTTGCCATAATTTTTTATCTCCTTTTATATAACTGTACAAGTACTTTAATTTATTATTTCGCACATGAAATCAATTCATGTATCAACAGAAATTTACCCTTTTCCTATGAAACAGTAAGTGATAATTTTTAATTAATAATTTTATGGTTTATTAGCTTGTAAATCTCAGATTGATTTAGTCCATGCATTGATATAAAATATTCCAAAGAAGCCATTGAAAAATATAGGGGGACTCATAAATGAAAAAATTACTTACACTGATACTAGCATTGATTATGGTATTCATTGCAGCAACACCAATAGCACCTGTTTACGCTGCAAGTAAACCAATCACAGTGACATTTATCGGTTCAGAGAAAGAAATATCCGGTTTACAGCCCTTCATTGACTCCAAAGGCAAGGTATGGGCCACTGCACAAAGCATTGCATATGCGATTGGAGTAGATAAAACTGCCTATGACATAAAAACTCTGAAGGAAACCTATACAAGGAACAAGAATACCCTGACCTTATACGCCGGAAAAAAGGAATATGCTGTGAATGGCATAAAGAAGCAGATGGACTCTGCGACAATAGTCAAAAGCGGTATGATTTATGTAGAGCCGCGCTATATTGCTGAAGCGTTTGGCTTAAAAGCACTATGGAATCCTACGGATAAAATCATCAGCATAAGAAAGGCAAACATGCCGAAAAGAGTCGCTCTAGCTTCGAATTCATGGGGCTTCGAGGTGGACAATGACTATTGCAGTTTGGGAAAATCGCCGGCTATGCTGCCTGCATTGATTAAAAATACGCTTATTATACCTATTCGTCCTCTGGCGGACATCTTTAACGGCACGTATTCTTTTGACTCCAAAAGCAATACCGCAATACTGAAAATTGACGGCACTTCGTTTGAATTCAAGCTTTTAAGTGATAATGTAAAAATTAATGGAGTCAGCCGGAAAATGGATACGGAAGCAAGGTTGGATCAAGGCATTGTCAGAGTACCGGCCAAGGTATTGCTGAATAATCTCAAATCCTACGATGTTAAATTCTACGGAAATATGCAGATGTTGATCCGGTTAAAGGGGAAAACAGACTTCTACGACGAAAATGGCGATATCATCAGTTCTGATAAAACAACACTGAAATATTACAATGAATTCAACAATGAGAAATTACCCAAGGACGTGGACGATACAGCCAACCAGATTGCTGCCAAGCTGCTGAAACCAGGTATGAGCGATTATGATAAGGTTTTGGCCGTAAACAGGTATATAATTGAGAATACAACCTATGTTCGGAGTTCTGAAGGATTATATGATGTACTACTAAAGGGAAAGGGCATATGCCAGGGATATGCCTGCGCAACAGCAAATCTTCTGAACAAGATGGGGGTTGAGGCAAAATTCGTTGTGGGATTTGCGGGTGTTGACGGCTTTAAAGACATTGATGAGTATGAATTGGGGAACTATAAGGAAAACAGGCACGCGTGGAATATTGTTAAAGTCGACGGAAAGTATTATCATTTGGATGTAACCTGGAATGACGCAACAATAAACGACGAAGAAACAAATCGAAATATGTATGATTATCTTCTGCTATCGGACAAGCAGATGCAGACGGACCATATCTGGCGAAAGACCTTTTATCCCCCATGCAGCACCAATTATGACGATAAACTGATAAATGACTCTGCAGCCCAAGGATATACCCCTGTTACCGGTAAAATAAAATTTGAATCGGGTACAGCCAAGGAGGACATTTACATCCTCATGAGCATGGAGAATAGCGGAATAAGTATGAGCAGGACACTATTTTTAGGAAAGGGTTCCAGCGAGTCTTCGTTTATGCTGATTCCGGAAAAGCAATACAGCAGTGAGTTACAGGATCATATCGGATTTCAGCTTGCCGACATATACAATTACAAAACAGATGACAAATATACTTTAGAGGTTCAACAAAACGGCAATGACTATACGGTGATTGTCAAACCGGAGAAAACCGCCGCAAGCAAAATAAAAGTCCTGTTCCCGCAGCCTGCCAAGATGAATCAATCATTGTACATCAGGGTCAGTACGATGACTCCGCAGGGAAAAGGCTTTTCTTCCTACGGTTCAGATGGGGTTCAATTGGAGATTACTCCGGGAATGACAGAAGCGACAGTAACCATCAAGCCTCCTTTGCCGCCGCAGGGAGAGTGCTGGTACACATTGGAACTCATTGGCAACAACATAGAAAAGTATATGGATGGACAATACAACCTTGTAGACAGCTATCAACGCATGAGTCTGGCTGCATGCCCTCTGGACTCTATCACTGTCAAGCTGCCTGACGGCGTGCTGCAGACACCGGTTCAATCCGAGAATCTCAATGTTGAATTAAATGATTCACAAATATCTGAAATTAAGACAGCTTTGGCCAAATACCACGTCGGGGATAAAAAACTTGAAAGCGTGAAATCTACAGCCAATGCAAAAGCTTTAGAGACCTCCGATCCGACAGAAGTAGACAGCAATGGGACAATTTATTATGTAGAATATTTAAAATCCGGCGTTCAGGTTTACCGGTCCTACAATCAGCACTCGGATGCCAAAAGACTTTATTATTCAATATCACTGAACCGTATACAAGTAACACAGGACAATTATATTAAACTCTACAACAAACTTAACGGTTATCTGAAGGAGCTGCTGAAAGCGGACAAGCTGACGGCACCGAATGTTTATACCAGTGGCAAGGGATCTACAAAACTGGATTCCTGGAATGTGAAAACGCTTTTCACTCAGATGATGAAAGGGTACTCTCAGCTGGAAGCCAACTACAAGAAAAACAATGTAAATTATCAGCTCTACATGGGTGGAAATCCGTCTACGGAAGAAGTTTCTGTGATATTCTCGATTACGATCAACAAATAGCTATCGCTAAGAACAGTTCAATCAACCATTACCTCTGAGTCCTATTCAGTGGTAATGGTTTTTCTTAAGCTAAAATGTTTACATTTTTGATTTTACCTATCTGATTTTTTTGTTATAATCTACTGTGTAAACTATTTACTTTTTAAAAGGTGGAAAAAGATGTCTCTAATTAAGAAGCTGGCTCTATTTATTTTAATATTTTTTATTCTGACTCAATTCACGCTTCCATATATCATACCTTCGAGAGTGGTATATAACCAGAGAATTAATTATGACGCATTCAAGGATAATGAATTTGTAATAAACATAACAATTCAGGAGATCAAAAAAACAATCCGCAAGGAGCAGCTTAAAGATTACATAATCCTTCTTGGAGATTCCGTCGGCTACGGCACCCCCTGCCCGCCGGAAAGTACAATCACCAGCTATATGAACGCTATTGCCAAAAGGGAAGGAAAGGCTGTAAGGGTTTTTAACCTCGCCGCACCTTCCATGATGGCCGGTGACATCTATATTGTCATCAAGCTTTTGAACGATAACGGCATATCCACCCAAAACCTTATCATAGACCTGCCTTACTGGGAATTTTACGCGAAGAATCCTGTCTTCTGGCTAAAAAACAATTTTAAAAAGGTTGACCCCAAGGACTACAAAAAGGTTGCTGACAGCGGCAAGATGAAGGCTTACGACACTTGGGGAAGCATCAAAACTGAAATTAAGAGATTTTTATATACTGATGTTTCAATAGTCAAATACAGCCAGTTCATCAATCTGGCCTTCAAGAGAAAGGGGAATTCCGTTTTAAGGGAGAATAAGGCAGTCGTTGCCCCCTGGTACACTAAAAAGGATCTTCCCGCTATAATGAAGAAGCCTGAAAATCTATGGTATTATGCGAGTTCACCGTTTGTAATGGATGATTCCAATTTTCAGGTTTATTTCTTTAAAAAGATAATGGAATTACAAAAGGGAAAGAACACCTTGTTTTTCCTTACTGCGATGAATGACAAGCTTCTAGGGTCTGCAACCTCGGTACCGGGCTATGTTGACAATATGAAAAAAATAGACGGTTTCTTCACTAATAAAGGTGTGAAGTACATCAACTACAATAAAAAGATCGGCTATAACCTGTTTTCGGATCATGTCCATCTGATTCAGGACGGCTACAGATTTTTGGCCGAAGATTTATGGAAACGGATAAATTCCTAAAGGAGAACTATTTATGCTTTTTAATTCAATCAGTTTTATGCTGTTTTTTCCGATAGTGACAATTCTGTATTTTGCACTGCCTCATAAATTGCGCTGGTTTATGCTGTTAACAGCAAGCTGCATATTCTATATGGCTTTTGTTCCGATTTATATTCTCATTCTTGCAGTTACCATTGTTGTAGACTATTTTGTTGGCATTCTTCTATGCAGGATGGAAGGAAGAAACAAGAAGCTGTTCCTCATTATAAGCATCGTCTCCAATGTCGGGTTTCTGTTTGTTTTCAAGTATTTTAACTTTTTCAACGAAAACCTCACAAACCTTGCAAATATGCTTCATTGGAATTACCCTATTCAAAGCCTGTCCATACTGCTTCCTATAGGGCTGTCCTTCCATACCTTCCAGAGCATGAGCTATATTATAGAGGTATACCGGGGCAATCAAAAGCCCGAAAGGAATTTCGGAATATACGCTCTTTTTGTCATGTTCTATCCGCAGCTTGTTGCCGGACCTATTGAAAGGCCTCAGAATCTGCTGCATCAATTCCATGAAAAGCACTATTTTGATTCTGTCAGGATCATTGACGGATTAAAGCTGATGCTTTGGGGATTCTTTAAGAAAATTGTAATTGCAGACAACCTTGCTATTATTGTAAATGCAGTATATAAATATCCTTCAGCCAATTCAGGACTTACACTCCTTGTAGCAACCTACTTCTTTGCCTTCCAGATCTACTGCGACTTCTCCGGATATACCGATATTGCCAGAGGCGCAGCCAGAATAATGGGCTTTGAGCTTATGGAGAACTTCAAAAGGCCTTATTTCTCCAAATCAATATCGGAATTCTGGAAACGCTGGCATATATCACTGTCAAGCTGGTTCAAGGATTATGTTTTCATTCCTCTTGGCGGCAGCAGGTGCGCCAAATGGAAATGGTACAGGAATCTGCTGATTGTATTTCTCTTAAGCGGCCTATGGCACGGTGCGAATTGGACGTACGTTATATGGGGTTCGCTTAACGGTTTATACCTGGTAGCAGCAATCATTCTTAAGAAGCCAAAATCAAAGGTATTTCACTTTTTCAGGCTGGACAAGGTCCCTGCCATCGGGAAAGCCTTTAAAGTGTTTGTCACCTTCAACCTTATCTGCTTCTCATGGATATTCTTCAGGGCTGCTTCAATCAATGATGCTTTCACTGTTGTAAAACGTATTTTTACAGACTTCAGGCTCAAGTCCACCTTCAGCTGGGTTGGAATAACACGCTATGATGTATTTATAGGAATGCTGCTGGTAGGCTTCCTCCTCCTTGTCCAACTGCTGCAAAGAAGGCAAAGTCTAAGTATGACTCTTGCCCGTAAGCCTGCTGTAATCAGGTGGGGCCTTTACTACGCTGCTATAATAACTATTATAATACTGGGCGTATTTACGGCAAATTCTTTCATATATTTTCAGTTTTAACTTTATAGCAGATTTACAACCAAATTTCAGCTGCATTCTCCTTTTATTTTAGCCGTGCATGATTTTTCGCCCCTTTTAAAGTTTTTTAACTTTTTCGTAACTAATATTAACTAGATTGTAAATTACAAACATAAAGATTTATATATAATTAAGGTGTATAATTTTATAATTTACACAACTTTCCATTTTAACGAAGCAGTCCGAGGTTAAATTAGTGACTGCAGTAATTAATTCTGCGGGAAAGTTGAATAATTGATTATAATATCAGGAGGGAAGCAAGCTTATGCATGTCAAAGATTTTATTAAAAAGCATAGGATTAAATTATCAATAATTTCAGCCTCGTTATTAATCCTTGTCGTAGCTGCTGCAGTTCTTATACCATTAATATTTTCCTCAGAATCGGCCCCCACTGATGCCGATATATCCGGCATCAACTATCACAAGATAAATGTAATTCCTCTGTCCTACGGCAAAACAGGTGTGGATATAAAATCCGGATTTAAAATCACATCGAAGCAGAACATTTCCGAGTCAGCACTCAAAGCTGTCCTGAAGGTTTCACCGTCACAGGAATACAAGCTTAAAAAGCTGTCCTCTACAGAATACCGGCTTAATTTTAAAGACGACCTGAAACCTGACAGCATATACAAAATTTCAATGGGTAATAAAGACGACACTAAACGCTCCTGGGCATTTCAGACAAAGAAAGTCTTCAGAATCGAAAGAACACTTCCGAGAAACATAAGCACGGATGTTCCCTTGAACTCGGGCATAGAAATCACCTTCAGCGATGACAACATGGAGAAAATCGACAACTATTTTGAGATTTCCCCTAAAACCGAAGGAAGGTTTGAATACCACAAAAAAACCGTTGTTTTTGTACCGGAAAAGCTGGCTGAAAACACGGTATATACAGTTACAGTCAAAAAGGGCATCGGCCTCGAAGGCAGCGATGATAAAATTCAGGAGGATTATACGTTCAAATTCCAGACTGTCCTCAACCAGTCCGATAATTTAAATGAAAAAAAGTATTTTAATATTGATGGGGATTCCATAAACAATTTCACTACCGATACACTGCCTGAGCTGCAGTTGTATGGGGATGAATATTTCAAGAATAAGGAATTCAATGTGGAAATCTATAAATATCCCAGTGACAAAGAGTTTATGTCTGATCTCAAAAAATATGATACTCTTCCCTACTGGGCTCATACGGATAATGGCACAAGAAGGTTTGAATCAGGCAGCCTTACTTCGGTCTCCTCATTCAAGACAACTCTTTTTGACATGAATAATGAGTACTGGAATACATATATTCTACGTTTTCCCTCAAAGCTTTCCGAAGGACATTATCTGGTCAATGTCACCTGTGAGGATAAGGTAAAACAGGCTTTAATGCAGGTAAGCGACAATGTCTGCTATTTTATGGCCGGAGAAAAAAACAGTCTGGCATGGATAAACGATTCCGTTACAGGCAAGCCGGTCAAGGGTGTTTCAATAGAAGCAGAGGGCCTCGGTACGGCTGAAACCGGGAAGGATGGAGTCGCAGTAATAAAGGGTAAGATTCCCGAACCCGAACAAGGAGCAAACTACTATTTCAAAGCCTTCAGGGAAAACAAGCCTGCATTTATAGCACCGCTGGCATATTACCAATATACCGATGATAATGATAAACCCGAGTGTAAATACTGGTCATACATGTACCTCGACAGGGGGCTCTATCTTCCCACGGATACAGTTAACCTTTGGGGAATCGCTAAACCCAGAGACGGCTCGGATGTTCCGTCAAAAGCTACATTGGAGCTTTATCCGTCAGCATATAACGGTTCCAGCGACAATGACCGATTGAGTATGATTTCCTCAAAAGAGGTTAAATTATCCTCCCACGGAACTTATAACAGCAGAATGGACATATCCAATCTCAGTCAGGGTTCATATTATATCCAACTAAAGCTAGGCGACAGCATCGTTTCAAGTAATTACTTTGAAGTAAGGCAGTATACAAAGCCTGCCTACAAGCTGACTGCTGTTCCCGACAAGAACCCTATGTTTTCATGGGAGAGTACGGATTTGGCTGTTCAGGCCAGCTTTTTTGAGGGCTCTCCGGTAGCAGGACTTAAGCTTAATTACTATTACAAAGCAAGTTCGAATAATGAGGGCAAACTGAAGTGCGATCCGAACGGCTCTGCTCAATTGACACTCCGCCCTGACCGCTCTGTCAACACCTTCCGTCCGTATTATATGGATTATAGTATAAGCAATGCAGAAGCTGAGGAAGAAACAATCTCAGTCGGCGGAGAAGTGGTGGTTTTCCCGAGCGACTTCATGATAGAAACAAAAACTGCTAAAAAGGGTGCAAAAGGCCTGGTTGACGTTCAGACCCATTCTGTTTCCTTTAATAAAAAGACACTTGAGGATGATTTATGGTATTCAACTGATGCATACAGGGGCGGCACTGTCGATAAACAGCTTCATGCCACTATTTATGAAGAATATTGGACAGCTAAGGAGAACGGTAAATATTACGATTTTATAGACAAGACCGTTCACAAGCTTTATCAATACACAAAAGAAGAAAAAATAGTTAAAGAATTTGATTTTAGAACGGAGAGCGGCAAGTATTCCTTTGATTTCAATATTGATGCAGATAAAAATAAAAACTATAGGATCTCAATCAAGGGAACCGATTCACACAATAATACAATAGTTGAGGATACTTACCTTGACGGTTATTCAGGGTATGACCCCAATTCTTATACCTCGGGCTTCAAATATTACACCGTTGAGAGTACAAACAATAAAAGCAGATTTAAAACAGGAGACGCAGTATCTCTAGATATCAATTGCAACGGCCAGGCCGTGCCCGAAAGCTCAAATGCACGTTCTTTGTACCTCCGTCTTTCAAACGGGCTCCTTGACTATACGGTTACGGGCAATACGAAATATTCCTTTGACTTTGATTCCTCGTATATTCCGAACATGTATGTACAGGGTGTTTACTTTGACGGGAAAAACATCTTTAATGCAGGCTGCAAGGAAATCCTGTACGATTATGAAAAAGAAAAGCTCAATATCAAGGTTGAGCCGGACAAAAAAGAGTATAAGCCCGGTGAAAAGGTAAAGCTTGATATAAGCGTAACAGACTCCTCCGGGAAGCCATGCAAAGCAGAGGTAAATCTCAGCGTGGTTGATGAAGCGTTCTTTGCTATACAGGATCAGAGTGTGGATACACTGGAATCCTTGTACAGAAGCAGCTTCTATACCGGAATAATTTCGGATTATGTATCCTTCCGACAGCTGGACTTAAACGGCAATAATGCCGCCGAGATGGGAGAAGGCGGAGACGAATCGGTTAGATATATGTTCAAGGATAACGGCTATTTCGGCACTGTCCAAACAGGAAGCGACGGAAAGGGTGAAATAAGCTTCACGCTTCCGGATAACCTGACTTCATGGAGAATAACATATCAGGGCGTAACCGACGATCTCCATGCCGGGAACGGAACTGTCAACGTAACCTCCAAGCTTCCCTTCTTTATTGATGTCATATTCAACAATGTATTTATGGTTGGTGACAGCCCCTCAATCACAGCCAGATCTTTTGGAACGGCAGTTGATAAAAATGATTCTGTTGATTATACCGTTACTGTTACGGGCCAGAACGGCTACAAAAAGACATTTACCGAAAAAGGCTTGGGGAACGGATATGCAAACACCACCCTGGGCAAACTGAGCGAAGGAAAATATTCCGTTACTGTAAGTGCTGTCAAAGGCAAGTACAAGGACGCAATCAAAAAGGATTTTAAGGTTGTAAACAATATACTTGAAACATCCAGAACCAGGCAGTATACACTTAAAGAAGGCCTTAAGCCTGAGGGAGGCTCATCACTTACAACCCTTACCTTCTATAATAAAGCTTCCTCAATGTATCTCAATACCCTGTGGGATCTCATGTGGCAATGGGGCGACAGGGTTGACCAGAAGCTTTCCCGCAAGCTTTCGCTTGAGCTTATGAAGAAATATTACCCTGATTATGCCTCCTGGTATGACAGCAGTGAAGAATTCAACCTGCAGGCATATCAGTGCAGTGACGGCGGAATCGCATTACTTTCATATGACAGCAGTGATCCTGTATTGTCGGCAAAAGTATGCTCTCTTGCCAAGGACTCTATTGACGAATCGGCTGCTAAACAGTATTTTTACAGCATTATAAACAATACCGAAGCCTCTCCTGAAAATGTTGCCGCAGCCTATTGGGGTCTGGCATCACTTAATGAGCCCGTTCTGCTTGAAATCAAGGATTTGCTTGAATCCAAGGGAATAGGAAGCAAGGAAAGAATTTATCTGGGTATAGCTCTGGCTGAAATAGGAGATTCCTCCGGTGCGGAAAGCGTTTACTCAAAAATCGCCTCCGGTTTGAAGCATGTTGATCCGTATATTTATCTGGATTCAGGAAAGGACAGGGATGATGTTATTGATTCAACCGCTCTGCTTTCCGTCTTAGCCATGAAAATAAATGCCCCCGAGAAAAACGGACTCTTTGCTTATGTAACTAAAAATTCGACAAAGGACATACTTGTTAACCTGGAAAAAATGATTTTTGTTACTGCTTCTGCTCCCGATGCCTCCAAATCAAGCAAATTTACATTGAATCTTGAGGGTGTTAAAAAGGTTGTTAAATTGAATAAGAGTGAAACCTTCCAGGTAACGCTTACTCCTGAAAAGCTTAAAAATATAGGTTTAACCGATATATCCGGCAATATTGAAGTAACATCAAGCTTTACCGGTCCAATAACAGACTTATTAAAAGCCGGCAGCGTTATCAGGCTGAATAGGACTTACTCCTCTGATAACAGGCAAACCGGCAGCTTCAATCAATCTGAGCTGATTAAGATAGTATTGCACCCCAGCTTTTCCGAAACAGCACCTGACGGTTTTTATGAAATTACCGATGTACTGCCGTCATGCCTCAGATATGTACCCAGCAGGCAAACCTACGGCAATAACTGGTACTTTGAAGATATAAACAGCCAAAAGGTAACCTTCTGGTATAATTACCAAAAGAACAGCAAGGAGCCTTTGAAGGATGTTGTTTACTACGCAAGAGCGGTATCACCGGGTAAATTTACTGCGGATTATGCAGTAATTAAAGACGTGGAAAGCGATGCATCAGGCTTTGCGGCCCGGAAGCAGATAGAAATAATAAAATAAAAGGGGTTACTATGAAAAGGAAATTGCTTTTAACCGCCGCAATACTTTTTGCAGCCTGTCTGTCTGTGATACTATACTTAAACAGCAAGCCTGAAGTGAAAGACAACAAAGCTTCGGGTGAAGCCTATAAACGCGTTGAATACCTTAAATGCAATTTTTATAATGAAAAGGATTTTAGAAAATCCGTTACAGAAGCATCCGGGACTCCTCTTCCCGGTGCTTCCGTCTGCGGAGGTATAACACCGCATCATTTACTTGCAGGCAGCCTTATTTCTTCATTTATGAAAACGGTATCTGCCGCCGATCCTGAGGTTGTTGTAGTTTTGGCCCCCAATCATAAGGGTTTGGGTGTCAATTATGTTCAGACCTCCAGCCTTGACTGGCAAACTCCCTTCGGAATACTTAAAGCAGCCGCGGAAGATGCGGAGTCTCTTGTGAATGGGGGCATCTCAGGCTCCAACTCCGCTCTGATGCAGGAAGACCATTCAATCTCAGGTCTTGTTCCATATATCAAGTACTACATGCCGAATGCCCGAATCCTGCCACTCCTTCTCAACGGCAACAATAGCCTTGATGATTCCCGCAGGCTGGGAGAGGCAATTCAAAACAAACTGAAGGGTAAGAAATATATAGTTATTGCATCCATAGACTTTTCGCACTATCTGACTCTTGACAAGGCCGACAAAATGGATGAGGTGACTCTTAAGGCAATTAACGACAGAAACCTGAAGGAAATCGACGGGATGGGCAACGATAACCTTGACTCCCCCCCTACTCTTATTTCATTTTTATCCGCAATGACCGCCGAAGGAGCAGACAAATCAAAACTCCTCGCCCACAGCAATTCCGCAAGGATCATCAAAATCAACCCGAAGGAGACGACAAGTTATTTCACGATGGTGTTTTATAGATAAGCGAAGGTTTGGAGGGGCTTGATTTTCTTTGGTTACAGGCTTTTGACAGAAACCGTGACGGGCATTTCTTATTCCTTGAGTGCATATATTGCTGCTTTTTACTAATTATCATAATTAAGTAAGATTGTATTGATAAATGGTTATGTATACTGTAGTCTATTAATACGGACCGTATAATAATGAGCAAGACTCCTATTGAATCTATATGAAAAAAATTATTAATGACTGGAGTACGAAAATGAAAAAGATAATATCTATTATAGCAATATTTTGTTTAATTGCTAATTTATCACTATTATCAATGAATGCTTATGCAAAGGATACTAGTAAGGATTATATTGAAGGAATCAGAAGTATAGCAAAAGTGCTGGACAATTCTCCAACTGGATTAACAGATATTATGGAACTGCCTAATGGTTATGAAGTTGAATTAGCTGCAGATATCCTTGATGGTAAAAATCCGGGTGATACATTAAAAAAATTCGTTAAAGGTGTTGCTATAAGTAAAATTAATGACGTAACATCTATCGCAGGAACTTTAGTAAATAATAATTCTGATAGCTCAATATTTGCTGTAGAAGTGCACTATAAATTCGGCGCATCTACCGATACGGATTTTGTCTTTAATTATATTAAGAGCTGTCAGGAAAAATCTTTTAAAATTAATGTTGATAAATCTAAAGAGATTGATTATGTGGAAATAAAGAGGTTTTCTACAGCTAACGGCATCAGTTTGTTAAGAGAAAACTGTTGGAAAAGGAAAGACGGAAAAGTTATTGTCGATGCGGAAGTAATTAATTTAGAAAAAAAAATGAATTATGTTGGAATTGTTGCAACAGGATATGATAAAAACAATAAACCCATCGAAACAAAATGCATAGATTCGTTTCTTAATACCGGCGAGGTTGCAGAGAAACAGCTTATACTTGATTCCGGAACAAGAATTGATCATGTTGAAGTGAAATCAACAGGCAGTGAAACAGACATAAAATTATTATCAAGTGGTTATAGAATTGAAAACGGCAAAGTACTAGTTACAGGTGCTATAGAAAATGGCACTAATAAATTACAATATGTAGGAATAACAGCAACAGGTTATGATAAAAACAATAAGCCTTTAGAAACTAAGTGCACTGATTCAATGGTGAATTCGGGAGCCACGAAATCATATGCTTTGCAGCTTGATGCGGCTAACCAAATAGATCATGTAATTGTACAAGCTACAGGGAAGGCATCTGATATACTTTTACTTTCAAGCGGTTATAGGACCGAAAACGGGAAAGTAATAGTTACCGGTTCGGTAGAAAACGGTACTAACAAGCTGCAATCTGTAGGAATAGCAGCTACTGGTTACGATAAAAAGAATAAACCAATAGAAACAAAAAGCACTGATTCGATGGTGAATTCAGGAGCATCAAAAACATATACTTTACAACTTAATAATGTAAAAAACATAAAATATGTTGTTGTTAAAGCTTCTGGGAAATCTGAAACAATACAATTGTTATCAAGCAGCTACATAACCCAAAATGGTAAGGTTGTGGTTACAGGTGCTATAGAAAATGGTACTGGTAAATTACAATATGTGGGAATAGCAGCTACTGGTTATGATAAAAACGATAAGCCTTTAGAAACTAAATGCACTGACTCACTGGTGAATTCAGGAGCCTCGAAATCATATACTTTACAGCTTGACGCAGCTACCCAAATAGATCATGTAATTGTACAAGCCACTGGGAAGGCATCTGATATACTTTTACTTTCAAGCGGTTATAGAACCGAAAATGGCAAAGTAATAGTTACAGGTGCTGTAGAAAATGGAACTGGTAAATTACAATTTGCAGGAATAGCTGCAACAGGTTATGATAAAAACGATAAGCCTTTAGAAACTAAATGCACTGATTCAATGGTGAATTCAGGAGCCTCGAAATCATATACTTTGCATCTTGACGCAGCTAACCAAATAGATCATGTAATTGTGCAAGCCACTGGGAAGACATCCGATATACTTTTACTTTCAAGCGGTTATAGAACCGAAAATGGCAAAGTAATAGTTACAGGTGCTGTAGAAAATGGTTCTAATACATTGCAATTTGCAGGAATAGTGGCTACTGGGTACGACAAAAACGGTAAACCTGTGGAAACTAAATGCACAGACTCAATGGTGAATTCAAGAGCCTCGAAATCATATACTATGCAGCTTGACGCAGCTAACCAAATAGACCATGTAATTGTACAAGCCACCGGGAAGGCATCCGGTATACTTTTACTTTCAAGCGGTTATAGAACCGAAAATGGCAAAGTAATAGTTACAGGCGCTATAGAAAATGGTAGTCAGAAACTACAGACCTTAGGAATTACAGTAAATGCGTATGATATTAATAAGAGCCTGGTAGTGACCAAAAGCACTGATGCATTGGTGTCTTCAGGAGCCTCAAAATCATATACTCTAGAGCTTGATAAAGCTGATCAGATTGAGAATATAACTGTTCAATTAACAAGTAAATAGTGATAAAACAAAAACCTAATACAGACATAAAAAACTCCCGAATACATTACCGATTTATCCAGTAGACTTCGCAATTCTTTCTATTGATAAAAGCAATGTATTCGGGATTATTAGAATTAATTGTTACATATTTACGTTAACTTTGTTTTAGGATTATAACAGGATTTCTATTTGTAAGGCAAACTATTTACGATATGCAGCAGGTACTGTTTCATGATAGCAAAGTCGATTGCATCTACGGTACTATCACAATTAAGATCCAAAACTTCAGTGTATGTACGCTGAGGATTCATCAAATACGTCTTAAAAGAGGCGAAATCCAAGGCATCAACACCTCCATCATTGTTATAATCTCCATATTTTATTGTAGGAGTAGTACCGAAAAAGTTAACCTTTTGCATTTCAGCCCACATAGCTTGTGCTGTTGCTACACTTCCGGCTGTAGTAGGATGTATACCATCTGGTAGTGTATACTCTGATAAATGTCCGTCCCATGTTGGTCTTATATCAAAGAAATATGTTTCTGGCTTTACTGCTGCGTTAGCTACTGTAGATTGCATTATCGGTCTTAATGCATCCAATTTTCCCTTTAAACCGTTGAGATCCCCATTTGGATTAGGATAGAACAAATAAAATACTTTTACAACTCCATCAGCTTTCATTTGTTTCAATAGTTCAGTAACTGCATCTGTTGCATTTTTAATAAAAGGAGTGCTTGCATTATATGGTGGAGGAGTATAACCTTGCAGGCAATCGTTTCCACCGCCATCCATTATAACATACTTAACTTTACCCGAACTAATACCATTTTTGTACTGAGAAGGAATGCCGTTATTTGCTAGTGTAGCTCCAGATACTGGGTTGTTTCTAAAACTATCATTTGCACCTAAAACACCAGCATTTCTAGCTTCTCTTTCTAAGGCTCTGACAATTTCACCGGACAGCGCGAAATATGAATCGCCGATAATCATAACGTCACTGCCCTTGATTTGAGTGGTTTCAGCAAAAATTGCTGAAGATGGTGCCAAGCTTACCAGAATAAAAGACATGATGATAGAAAACAAGAGTTTTTTCATGGTTTTTACCTCCGAAAAATTATTTTATTTATGAATTCACTTAGTTACTAGAATATGTATGAGTTTACTAGGAAAGGCAATCTATTTTTATTAATTAAAATTTTATTAAATATATTAAACGAATTCACTATAAATTACATTATATTACATATTATTAGTTATTTAAAGAAAATATTTTACTGAATATCCCATTTTCCGCCATTACTAAAACGATACATTAGTATAGTTTCTTTCTTTTTATGGGTATCCAAGTCATCTCTTCTACAATCTATATATCATAAATATCATTAACAAAATTTATTAATTACAAATTCTATTTTTATGTTACAATTTTCTCATATATAAATTATATTGAGGTACTACCTTGGAAACAGACATCCTCCAATCAAAAAAGATTATTAACGCTCTAAAGAACGGTGTCATACCTGATGCAAGCCTTCACTTGCTGAGCACAGGAAGAAGCAGTGAACTCACAGAATTTTTGCGCTGCTTTAAGAATATAAAAGAAGGCAGCGGAGAAATCAAATTCCTTTCCGGTGAGTACGGGGCCGGCAAGTCCTTTATGCTCAGCCTTGTCAGACAGGCAGCTGTAGAGGAAAATTTCCTTGTGTCTAAAATAATGATCAGCAAGGGCTTCAACCTCAGCAATATGGAACAGCTGTATTATAATATAATGCACAACCTCTCCATTCACGCTGCTGAGTCTGCCGGTACGGATTTTGAAACGATTTTCGACATATGGGTTAACCAGCTTCAAGAATATTCGGACAGAAACAAGGCATCCGAAGAAATCAGGAATGTAATCGGTTCTTTAAATAATTTTAACAGCTCCTTTGCACGCGCCTTTCTGGTATATGTCAAGGCAAAGATAAGCGGTGATGCCGAGCTTTCAAACGCAGCAGCATCCTGGATCAAGGGAGAAAAAAACATCCCTGCCCATGTCAAATCGCGGTTTGATGTAAAAGGTGATATTGATAAACAAAACTCGACCGATTTTCTCAAGGCTTTTATCAGTCTTACCGGTCTGCTGGGTTACAGCGGTTTGATTATACTTGTCGATGAGCTTGAATTGGCGATGAACCTCAGGTCGGATATCAGGAAAAATGCTTATGAAAATATAAGATATATAGTTGATGAAAGTTTGTCCGGAGGATTCGGGAAATGCATGTTTGTTTTTGCAGGTACAAATGAGGTTTTTGAAAATGATGAAAAGGGCATAAAAACATACCCTGCCTTGTACCAACGCCTCGGGAACGGCAGCGGAAACGCAGATGCTGCCTTTACGAATTTACGAAAGCCTGTAATAAGGCTTAAGAGATTAAACCTGGAAGATATACAGGAATTGACAGACAAAATAATTGAACACCATGTTAAAGCCTTTAAGTGGTCCCCAAAATTAAGTAATGAGGGGATCAGAAACTGGTCGCTGCTTGAGTTCAAGAAATCCAGAGATTCCATACTTCCCGTCAATACCAGAGAGTACATCACAAAGCTCATAGAGATCCTGGATATTCTTGAACAGAATCCGGATAACAAGGTATACAGCAGCGAACTCAGATTGGTGAAAAAGAACGGGATCGATACCTTCGTTAATGCAGCCATCAAAAAGGATGAACTGTAAATTACAAAGCCAAGGACCAGTAATTATAAGTTATCATTTTTTATGTTTACGAAATTATAAAATCCGGCTTGTTTTGATAACAACTCAGTCAAGTTACCCATCTCAGCAACAATTCCATCCTCCATATAGATAATCTGATCGTACTGTTCCAGTAAATCCGCTCTCAGATTGTGGGTGATTGTAATCAGTGTCAGATCATTGATTGCAAGAAGTTTGCTCTCAATATCATAAGCAGTCTGCATATCTACGGAAGAGGTTCCTTCATCCAGTATAAGAATCGGCTTATGCCGGATCAAAGCCCTTGCCACCGCGACACGCTGACGCTGGCCTCCTGAAAGATTGGAACCGTTTTCTCCAACCTTGGATGAAAGTCCGTCCGGCATGCGCTCAATAAACTGTTCCACTCCACTTGCTATTAACACGCCGTTTAAATCCTTATCAGTAAAAGTATCGTATAAGCAAATATTCTGCCTGATACTGTCGTCAAACATATAGATGTTCTGATGGATTACAGAAGCCATACCCTGTACCTTTTCTATATCCAGATCACGCAAGCTTTTATCGTCGTATGTAATGTTTCCGTCATAAGAGGAATAATTGCCTGTTAACAACTTTACCAGTGTCGTTTTACCGCATCCGCTCTTCCCCACAATTGCATATTTTTTGCCTTTATTCAGCGTCAAGCTTATGTTCATAAGGATCGGCCGGCCAGCCTTATAGGAAAAAGACAAATTTCGAATAGCAATGCTATCCTGAAATGAAGGCTCCTTTGTTCCTGTAAACGATAAGTCTGTATAGTTTGCCAGCTCGTCTATCCGATGAATGATCGGTTCGATACTTTTGATCTTCGGAACATTCTGCAGGATCATCATAACGGGGCTAACAAATGTGCCTGAGAGCTGAATGAGCGCAACCAGTGTACCCGCGGTTATACTGCCTTTGATGATCAAATACGCTCCGATAAACAGACCGGAAAACTGAGTAAGATATGCCAGTATCCCGGAAATGCCTTCATTTAGCGCAAACAGCTTATCAGCCTGATATTTGGTGTTGGCTGTCTTATCGTTTTCATTCACAAATTCCCTTTTGATATGGCTGCCTATCTGAAAGGACTTGATGACCTCGTAGCCTGAAAAGAAATCCTTCAGCCTTGAAGTGAACACGGACAATTGCTTTGAAAGTGCGTCCTGCCTTGTCTGCAGGGATTTCCCCATAAGCCCCGGAAGCAAAAGCATTACAATCATACATCCAATCAGGCACAATGCAATCAATGGGCTGATCATAAATAGCATAATGAGGGTTACGATGAACATTACAGCATATTGCAGCGTCATCAGAGAAGGATTGATGTAGTTTTCTTCAATCAGCTTTATGTCGTTGGTAAAGGCAGAAATATAGTCTGCCGTGTTGACGCCTGTAAAATCCTGAACATTTCTTTTTATTATCCCGTCAAAAGCTCTTTGCCGCAGCATTTTTGTCAGATTCCGGATTAGCCTTTTGCTGCATAAGGAATACAAGTAACTGAAGACACCCAGTACGATGATATATATTACAGAAATCATCAGTATTTGCCGGAAGGAAGACATGTTGCCGCTTAAAGCAGTATCAATAACCTTTTGAAGAAGTTTTGCGAGAAATACGGCTGCTACTGAGCTGATCATATTCAGCAGCACCGTAACAATGAGCATTAGCTTGTTTCGTTTGAGACAATCCTTCATAATCTGGCCTCCACATATTTGACATTCATCTAACTTGTAATATATTCATAATATCACCGTGTTTTAATTTTGTCAAACCCATTAGAGCACCATCTAACTTTATTGTAAAAAACTTCCCGTCTTCTTGACGGGAATATACTTAATCCAATATCTTTATTAAAAGCTATAACAGAGTCTCTTCAAGCTCTTTGATCAGGTCTTTCAGGTTCTCCTTCTCCAAATGGTAATATACCTTTCCATCCTTTTTCTCAATTCGTACAAAGCCGCAATTCAAAAGAAAATTCATATGATGGGACATCGTTGCCGCTGTCAAGCCTAACTGCTGTGCAATTTCCAGATTATACTTCGGGCTGACCTTGAGCGAAGAGATGATTTCCAGCTTACTGCTGTCGCTCAAAGCCTTTAGCTTAATCAGCAGCGATTTATTAGAATCCATACGTGTCTTCTTGTTTTTTACCTTATTGCTAAGCAATCCATAATAACAGCTTTTTTCAGACAGAATTTGTAAAACAGGGAATGCAAGTGTAGGATAAACAGCTGAAGACTGCGAAAATTTAGCCATTAATTCATAAAAATCCTTGTCGCCATGGTTATTTACCGATATATTGTACTGATTCAGAAGCTTTTCAAGCGGTTTGCGAACGTCATCTGCGGCTTTATGATAAGCCTCCATATTGGAGTTTATTATATTAATAAGCTGTGTTATATATTTCACGGGCTGCTGCATAATTCTAAGCATTTTCCATTTAGCGTTACTTTCAAGCCCGCTGCTTTCCAGACACTGAATAATGTCCTCTAAAGTATCGGGAGTCTCTGTATTGGTGTCATCAAATACAGTCCTACATATATGTATGATTTGAGAATTAATATAATTATCCGCCAGGCCCTCCGACGATATGAGCCAGCTTTTGTTTTCTATAATCAGCAACAGTAGTATCAGGAAGTAGTTCGAATCCTTTTCTCCAAAAAATAATTCATCCTCTTTGTTTTCTGCTTTATTTTTCAGAAAAACCTGAACATATTTATCAAACGTTTTTAAATGCTGTGAATAAAACTGCTCCCCGTCAAATCCCAGGTCTGAAAGAGTCTTCTTTGTCTCCTGTTTTACTGCCTCCAGATTATGGCTGACGAAAAGCAGCCCCATAGTTTCAAGTACAGGGTCAAGTTCACTAAATATTTTATCTGACATAATGTTCTCCCTTAATAATAGACTACTCAATAAGAAGCCAACCATTTGATGCTCATCTAATTGATTATATGACAATGTCGGAGTAATATCAAGAATTTGTGAGTGCAAACAAATACCATAAGATTTTTGTATCAAAAAAATAAAAAAGCAAAGATCCTAATTGCAATCTTTGCTTTTTTGTGGTCGGAGTGAGAGGACTTGAACCTCCAGCATCTTGGTCCCAAACCAAGCGCGCTGCCAGTTGCGCTACACCCCGTTATTATTTTTTTAAGAGACGAATGATATTTTACTACATAAGCTACTTTAAAGCAATAGTTTATTTCGTAAAAATATTATGTTTATATCTATATTTCTTTACTTTACTCCATTACAAACATTATTGCATAATAATGCTCTTCAAATCAAATGTACCTCTTACCATTTCACAATTTTTCTGTTAAATTGTAACAGAAATGAAACACAACCAAACTTGATACGTCTATTTATATAGTCTATAATTAAGGAAAGGCGTAATTTTGCGTTATGTAAACCGTTTTATTGTGAGGTGTTGCCAAATAATCAGCAAAAGGATACTTGGGCAAGTCAGAAAGGCCGTCCAGGATTATGAAATGATTCATGACGGCGACAGGATAGCAGTCGGGGTATCAGGCGGAAAGGACAGTCTTACACTGCTTGTGGCCTTGCGCAAACTTCAGAACTTCTATCCTGCGAAATTCGAACTCGAAGCTGTCACCTTGACTTTAGGCATCGGCAAGATCGATCTCAGTCCTGTCCAGGCGCTATGCGATGACATTGGCATTAAATATACAATTGAAGAGACATTGATAGGCAGAATAGTATTTGAGGAACGTAAGGAAAAAAACCCGTGTTCAATGTGTGCCAACCTAAGGCGCGGCGCACTTCATAATGCAGCGAAGAGGCTTAACTGCAATAAAGTAGCTTTGGCACATAATAAAGATGACGTTATTGAAACTTTATTACTCAGCACTTTTTATGAAGGACGATTACATACATTCTCCCCGGTCACATTTCTCGAAAGAAAACAGATGCATCTCATAAGGCCACTGTCATATGTATACGAAAAAGACATAAAGTCATTCGTGAAGGAGAACAACCTTCAGACAGTACCAAACCCTTGCCATGCCAATGGTAAGACAAAACGCCAGTATATAAAGGAAAAGCTCCGGGAAATGAGCCTGGATAACAGGGAGCTTAAGAATAACATTTTCGGAGCCATTGTCCGTTCAGGCATTGATATGTGGTAAACCGGCAAGAAAACATAAAAAAGGCATACTTAAGGTGATAGGTCTTAGCTTCCAATGTTCTTTTATTAAGCCGCACTTCACAGTTACAACAGGGTTCTGAATGTCTCAAAAGGAGGATATAATGAAATACATAAGAAAAAGTACTGCGATAATACTAATTTTAACGGTTTTTTTAGTTTTTACTCTAAGTTCGGTTATTCCCGACAAAGCTTCTGCACAGAACGGTATTATACATGAAACAAGCAAAACTCAAATACTTACTTCCGGTGCAACGCTTGAGACCAAGGTCCGCTTTACAGACTATGGCTGGCAGACGATCAATATTGTAAGGGTTGACCTTACCAATCCGAATATTGCTGTGGACACATTAATAAATCAGGAGTCAAACATCAACCTGACAACTGTCAAAAACCTTGCACAATCTTCAGGTGCGATAGCTGCAGTTAACGCAAACTTCTTTATATGGGAACCGGACAAAAGCAAAGGAAGACCTATAGGTCCCGTAATCCAATCAGGACAGGTTGTTTCTGAGGATACAGGTGTTAACACCAAAGTTCAAAATGGCGTTAAAACCGCAGTAAATGAATGGGGTACCTTTTCCATAGATAATCTTAACCAGTGTTTCCTCGACTTCTGGAGGCTCAGTATAAAACTGACCGCACCCAACGGCAATTCCGTTGAAGTAGGACGCTACAACCAGCCCTACCATGGGCATTTGGATTTTTCCATAATAGACAGCAAAATGAGAAAAACAACGATAGGCAATACCAGCGGTTCTTATGATACTGTTGAAATGCTGGTTTCCAACGGCAAGGTCGTTGAAATCCGTCAGAAAATGCCAGAGACTGCTATGCCGGAAAACGGCTACATCGTCGTTACAAGAACCGAAGGGAGCAAATTCCTTTTAGATAATTTCAAGGTTGGGGATGACGTTAGCGTAACATTCTCTTCGAACCCCGACTGGTCTGACAAAAAGCTTGCTTTGTCCGGCGGCGCAGTCCTTCTTAAGGACGGTGTCATTCCCGCTAAGTTCTCGCATATCGCAAGCTCTGGTAAGGATCCGCGTACAGCAATAGGCAGCAGCAAGGATGGGAAGCATCTTTTCCTGGTTACCGTCGACGGAAAATCCAGTATGAGCATCGGAATGACACAGACTGAACTGGCTCAGTTCATGAAGGAAATCGGTGCATATAATGCTCTGAATCTTGATGGCGGCGGTTCAACTACGATGGTCGCCAGGCAGGCAGGCTCTACCTCCGTTGATCTAATAAACGATCCCTCTGATGGTTCGCAAAGAAAAATATCAACAGCAGTTGGAGTATTTTCTATTGCCCCAAAATCAGAATTAAAAGGGCTGATATTCGAAAATAATGAGGGCAATGTTTTTGTAAACACTTCAAGGACTTATAAAGTAAAGGGTTATGACACATTTTTCAATCCCGTTGAGGTTGACCCCGCAGCTGTTAAGTGGAGTGTATCGGGTATAACCGGCACCTTTGAGGGCAACGTATTTCGTCCGACCTCAGTCGGCACCGGAAAGATCAAAGCAACCGTAGGGAATATTTCGCAGGAAACCGCAGTATATTCTCTCAGCGCCCCTGTGCAGCTTAAACTAAGCGACAGCTCGTTAAATATTGCTGCAGGCAAAACAAAAACCATATATGTCACAGGAAAGAACAGCAGTGGTTATTATGCAACAATAAGCCCCTCTGATGTAAAGTGGACGGTTAGCAGTGACTTCGGCTCCTTTAACGGAGGTATCTTTAAAGCGGAAAGATATGGCTCCGGCTATATAGCTGCGCAAATAGGAAATACTCGCGCATATTGCAAAACATCTGTAAAGGATAGCGGTTCAATAATAGACACCTTTGAAGCAGCCAATGCTACAATTTTCCCTTATCCGGACATCGTGACAGCCTCATATCAGATTTCTAATGAGCAGGCTCATGCCGGAAGCTTTTCGGGAAAGCTGACCTATAATTTCCCAGAAAGCACTGTCAGCCGTGCCGCATACATAGAGTATCAGAATCAAGGTCTACCCTTAAGCTCCAATACCACTAAGCTGGGCATGTGGGTATATAATGACCATGAGAATTCAAATTGTTTGGGTGCACAGGTATATGACACCTCGGGAAAATTAAATTATGTTTATTTTACTAAGGGAATGAACTGGTCAGGATGGAAATACCTTGAGGCATCTCTGAAAGACGTTAAATCACCTGCAAGGGTCGCAAAGCTTTACCTGACTCAATTAACCCCCGTAGGGGACGCCGGGTCAATATACCTTGACAGTTTATCTACAGTCACCTCCGGAGGAGGATACCCTGCAGTGAACCAAGCCTCAATACCGAAAGATACAGAGCCCGTTGACGATGCAAATAAGTATGTACCTTTTACAAAGACTTCTGCTTCCTTTAGGTTTGCGGTTTTCGGGCAAGCCTCCGAACCCAGGAATGCGCTGGAAAAACTCCTGTTAACAAAGTTTACCTCCAAGATAAACTCATTGCTCGACTTCTCCGCTGTTGTCGGAAGTAGCAAGCATGCTTTCTTCAATAACATCAAGAAACCGAAGTTGGCGACAGGAAGCGGCTATAAGTCAACTGACTATCAAAACAGCAGGTTTATTCAGCTTGACATGAGCAAAGGCAGCCTCAGGAAGACTGATCCGGCCCAGTGGCACTGGTTCCTAAAACAGTTGAATTCCGCCCGCAGCAGCAATGTATTTATATTGCTGGCCAACTCTCCGCAGAATTTCAAAGATAGTCATGAAGCAGAACTTTTTCAGGATTATCTAACCCAGTACAAGCTGAGCACCAAAAAGAATGTGTGGGTTTTCTATAACGGCAGCACGAACACCAGTTATATGGAGAAAGGCATCAAATACATATCTTCCGCAGGGTTTAATGTATCAGGCTTAAAGCCAGAAAATACGGACATTGTTAAATATGCAATTGTAACTGTTATTGGGAACAACGTTACCTACCAATTCAGACCGATAAGTCCATGATCCTGATATCAGAATTTAGCAGCTCAGGGGCCCAGCGTCTCTGAGCTTTTACTTTCTTCCGCATAACATCTCTTGCTTTTTTCAAGCAGCAAAAAAAGATCAGCAATATCCTTCTTCGAAAGAGTTTTTGAGATCACCTTTTTAAGTCTGACTATTTCCAAGTAAGTAAAACCGCCCCTTGACAGCGTATAAATCAGTTTTCTCTCGGATTTATTAAACTTTCGGATTATCAAGTATCCCTTAATCTTGTCGGATATGCTCAGTTTTCTGGCTGCAAGCAGCTCCTTAGTTGTAATGTAAACTATGTCTTCTACATTATTTTCACTTGTGGAAGGACTAGCTATAACAACTGCCTCCTGCGATTTATCCTCATCAGTCACCGCACTGTCAGCGTAGCTTGGTTCCTGAATATCGGGAGTTTCTCCGGTACTCTTTGGAATTACTTCTTCTTTAACTTGATTATGCTTTGCATAAGAAACACCTTTTTTATGGCTATGCTGCTTGATGCCATTTTCAAGCGAGCCGCAAAGATATTGTATATCAATAACAATAACTGCTGTTAATACTACGGTTAAAATCAATTTTATCTTCTTCATGCTTCACCAATAAAAATACTCCTTTTGAGTATTTTTAACTTATATGAAATTGCCTATACATAAGCTTTTTCATGATAGAATTATTATTGCCGCTGAATATTTCAATGATATATTCACATCCTATAAATATTAATAAAAACAAATGGGGATGAGGATTAATGAGAAAAGAAAAAAAGCTGCCGGCAACCGAGCTTAAAGACAGGGATAGAAAAGTCCTGGACAAATACGCCGGGTTCTATACTAATTTTATTGAAAGCAATACAGCCAAGACTGAAATTAATGAAGAAGACCGTTTTAAAGGCCGGGTTCACTAGGTATTCCAAAAAATACATCTTATATATACGGAAAATGACTTGATATTATATACGCTTTTAAAGTATAATATTTTAAGTCACTTTAATTTTGTCAAGTTTGGTCGTGCTAGATGGGGAGTTAGCGGCACCCTCTGCCTGCAATCCGCTATAGCAGGGTTGAACTCCTATTCGAGGCTTTATCGTGTATGGTCTGCCCTTCGCAAGTGGCAATGAAAACTGGGTCTTACGCAACGGAACCCTGTGAACTCCGTCAGGTTCGGAAGAAAGCAGCGGTAAGCGGGCACTTTCGTGTGCCGTGGGGTTGCCTGGTTAGAGTTAACTGCGTTGGTTACGCTTGTATGAGCAAGTCGGAAATAGGTGCACGGCCAATCAAATATTTAAAAAGGTCTGTATAGGCCTTTTTTCATTTATAAAACTTTGAACCTATTCCAATATAGTATAATTTATGATATCCTATAGTCGATGAAATATGTAGAAATATGTAGAATTAAGTTAAGGATTGTACATGGAAAAAGATAAAAACATATCTATAAAGAAGAGTCTTATATTTTTGTTTGTATGCGTTTCCTCGGCATTACTATCATTGATTTTTTGTAATGTTTATCTCATTATGGTCACAACTGTGGACTCAAAATTATTGTACTACATAGTAATGGAAGCTGTTGCAGTCATATTGCTGTCTATTCTTATTCTTTTATGTTTTGTTCTATTGAAAAAAAGCGTTATCGAGCCGCTCACCATCCTTAAAGAGGGGATCCAAAAACATAAGAAAAGCTCCGGCACACACAGGTTTAATTTAAGCAACAGAAATGAAATAGGTGAAATTGCCTGCGCCTTCAATGAAATCATGAGTGATCTTGAAAATAGCAATAAAAAGCTGAAAAACCAGTCAATAGAACTGGGGATACTTAACTCCATAAGTAAATCCATAACCTCAACACTCGATATTGACGAACTCTCAAAACTGATTGTCAATGAAATAACAGGTATTCTCGGATGTCCTGCCTGCATTCTCAGCTTGATCGGCACAGGCTCGTCCAATTTGCATACCACTGCATATTCTGGTTCATACTTTGAAGCATCCGGTAATATAAATCAATTTGAGGACGAGGTTTTATGCCAGGCCTTCCTTATGAAGTCAATAGGAGGCCATCATATATGCACAGCTTCAGAAATAAGGCATTTGCTTAGTGATAGTGATCTTAATGAACAAGTCATGCCGATACAGGAATTTTTATTTATGCCCATAAAAGTTAAAAACAAAGACATCGGCGTTCTTTCAATCGGTTTCTCTTCTGAAATAAAAGAGAATGACATTAATTTGATTTCATCAATAGCAACCAGCGCCGCAGTCGCCATTGACAACGCTCTCCTTTATGAAACCTCAAAAAAGTACTTTTTCAATACCATAGATGCGTTGATCGCCGCTGTAGAAGCCAAGGATAAATATACAGAGGGGCATTCCCAGAGAGTATCCCAGTACGCAACATCCGTTGCAAAAATGCTTAAGCTTCCGAAGGAGCAGGTCGAAGAAATTAAAATAGCCGGCATACTGCACGACATCGGGAAAATCGGAATAAGTGACAATATACTTCTTAAGCCCGAAAAACTTACATCTGATGAATATGAAGTCATCAAGCAGCATCCGCTGATCAGCAACAAAATCCTCTACCCCGTAGGCTTTTCTGACCGAACGCTTAAAGCCATCGCATTCCATCATGAAAGGTATGACGGTAAAGGCTATCCCTACGGACTGGCGGGGAATGACATTACCATTGAAGCACAGATTATTGCTGTTGCGGACGCCTATGACGCAATGACTTCAAGCAGATCGTACAGGAGTGCACTAGGCTCGGACATCGCATTGAAAGAGCTTGTTTCAAACAAGTCTACCCAGTTCAACCCACAGCTGGTTGATTGCATGGTGGAAATAATGAATACACAAAGGGCTAGTTAAAAAGATTTTTCATGCGGGGGCGCTTATGCGCCCTTCTTTTGTTTTTAATTATATGCTATGATATAAGGGAAAAACAGCGCTATATCTCCCCCTGGCACTGCACACGTCCGGGACGGGAGAAAACACACAGGAGGAACCATGTCTTATATAGCTCTATACAGGAAATGGCGGCCGTTGATATTCGAAGATGTAGTCGAGCAGGAGCATGTTGTCAAAACGCTCAAGCACAGCGTAAATCAGCAAAGGATTGCCCATGCCTATTTATTTTGCGGTACAAGGGGCACCGGCAAGACAACTATGGCTAAAATCTTTGCAAGAGCAATAAACTGTCTTGACCCCCACGACGGAGATCCCTGCAACAAATGTGAGATCTGCAAGGGAATACTTTCCGAAAACATTCTCGATGTCATAGAAATAGATGCCGCGTCAAATAACAGTGTAGACAACATTAGAGAGATTCGTGATGAAGTCATATACGCACCGTCTCAAAGCAAATACAAGGTTTATATTATAGATGAAGTACACATGCTGTCTACCGGAGCGTTTAACGCCCTGCTGAAGACTCTCGAAGAGCCCCCCAGCCATGTAGTCTTTATACTTGCCACAACAGACCCCCATAAGCTTCCTGCGACGATTCTGTCCCGCTGTCAAAGATTTGACTTCAGAAGGATATCCGTTGAAAGCATAATGGAGCGTCTTGACACTATTTCAAAAGAAAGCTCGGTCACGCTTCATAAGGATGCAGCCAGGCTGATAGCAAAAATGTCGGATGGTGCTCTAAGAGATGCGATAAGTATACTTGACCAGTGCATATCTGTCGGTAATTCGGAAATAGCTTATAAAGATGTACTGTCAATAATCGGACTTGTCAATGATACGTTTATTGCAGATGTAGCAAGTACAATCATGTCCAGGGATGTAAACCGTATACTCTTGCTTGTCAATGAGCTTATGATGAGCGGAAAAGACATACCCCAGTTTGTTTCAGACATGATTTTCTACTACCGGAATCTTTTGATATGCAAGATAACGGATAACTACAAGGACGTTATCGAAGCATCAGCCGAGACAATCGAAAGCATGGTAAAACTAAGCAGGCAGCTTCAGAAGGAAGATATAATCTGTATTATCAGAGAGCTGTCACAGATGGAATCGAGCCTGAAGTGGTCCGCCCACCCCAGGATTATGCTTGAGGTTCTTCTAATAAAGCTCTGCGAGGGTAATTATAATCCGGATCTGAGCGGTGTAATGGAAAGGCTGGCTTCTCTTGAGAATAAAATAAACACAGGTAATTTCAGCTATTCCCCGGCTACATCGAAAACTGCTCCTGTAAGCAGCCCTGCAGATAGTAAGCCTGTTTCCCAGAAGGCTGCTCCATCGGAAAGCAAGCAATCTAAAGGAACTGCTTTTAAAGGTCAGTACCTCGAAGCCTGGGGTGAAATCATAAATGAACTCAAAAACATAGGAAGACTGGCACTGTACACCAACCTTCTTGACACCAAAGCCGTAGAGCTGGACAACAAATTCATAGGGATTGTCTTCTCCGGCACAAACGGGTTCAGCAAGGTATTAGTCTCCAAAGCCGAGAACCTTGAAATAGTGGAATCCTATGCATCAAAAAAACTCGGCAGGGAAGTTCATATAAAATGCCTCAACGAAAGCGAACTTAAGGACATCCCAAGCTTAAAACCCCCGAAGCCAACAGAGGAGGAAGCCTTCATCGGCAAAGCCAAGGACCTCTCGGAGCGGCTGAATATACCGGTTAACATCATAGATGAGTGATTATAAAAGCCTTCCGAATGATTCGTATACCGTTTGAATAATTGAAAGAATAATATTTCCAACGTTATTGTAGGGGCAGATTCTATATCTGCCCTTACTTTGTTTTCTGCAATAAAAGAATATTACACCCTTGTAAGATTCCATATTTTTAATATATAATTATGGTGTTTGTAATACTTTAATATTAATGATATGAAACAGGAGGAATTGACATATGGCAAAAGGTGGTTTTCCGGGTTTTGGCGGTGGCGGAAACATGGCCAATCTCATGAAGCAGGCGCAGAAAATGCAGAAGGACATGGAAAAACTGCAGGAAGAATTGCAGGAAAAGACTGTTGAAGCTACTGCAGGCGGCGGAGCAATTACCGTAGTAGCAAGCGGCAAGAAGGAAATTAAGGAAATTACTATTAAACCTGAGGTTGTCGACCCTGATGATGTTGAAATGCTTCAGGATTTGATACTTGCTGCGGTTAACGAAGCAATCAGGAAAGCTGATGAAATGGTTAACGGAGAGATGGGCAAAATTACCGGCGGACTCGGTGGAATGCCAGGTCTTTTCTAAGTCTATTAACGATTAGCGAACAATGGACAATAAAACTTATAATTGGCATTGTTAATTATACGAAGGGTGTGTATGTATGAGCTATTATGCAGCTCCGGTTGCACGGCTTGTTGAAGAATTCGAGAAGCTTCCCGGTATAGGACATAAAACAGCCCAAAGGCTCGCATTTCATGTCCTGAACCTGCCTCAGGAAAAGGTCGACAACCTTTCGGATGCTATAAGGGAGGCCAAGCTGAAAACACGTTACTGTTCCGTTTGCAGCAACCTAACAGATGTAGATCCCTGTTCCTTATGCAGCGGAGCGGACAGAGACCATGCATCGATATGTGTTGTTGAAGATCCGAGGGATGTTGTTGCCATGGAAAGGATCAAAGAATTCAAAGGCCTTTATCATGTTCTTCACGGTGCTATATCCCCCATGGAAGGAATCGGTCCGGAAGATATTAAAATCAAAGAGCTGCTTGCAAGAATTGCACAGGGCGGTGTCAATGAAGTCATCCTTGCAACGAACCCCAATATCGAAGGCGAGGCAACAGCCATGTATATTTCCAAGCTGCTCAAACCGCTTGGAATCAAGACTACCAGGATAGCTCACGGCATTCCCGTCGGCGGAGATCTGGAGTATGCCGATGAAGTCACCTTAGCCAAGGCATTGGAAGGAAGACGCGAGCTTTAATTTTATAACAATCAACTATAAAAAATGTGGTCAGCACCACATTTTTTTCTGTTTTAGTTTCCCATAATGCATTTCTACAAAAATAAATAAATCTGTATCTTTAAGCATTTAATAACAACACATATTGAGAATACTTTTAATAAATTAATTCTAATATTAATTATTTTAATAACTATATTAATTATTTTAATTATTATATTGACATACATTAAACTTGGGCATATTATTAAATAAAGTCTTTTAACTTAGAGGTGATTGTGTGGCAGGTGAGATTTTAGGAAAATGTCCTGTTTGCGGAAGCAACACAGAAGTAACAAGAATATATTGTGGAAGATGTGAAACCGCAATAGAAGGCCACTTTCAACCATGCCGATTCTGCAAGCTTACAACAGAGCAGAAGGCCTTTCTTGATGCTTTTATTAAATGCAGAGGAAACATTAAAGAGGTCGAAAAGGAACTGGGCATATCCTACCCTACCGTAAAAAGCCGTTTGGAAGATGTTGCAGGTGCCCTTGGATACAAAACAGAACCCGACCAATACAATTCAGCTAAAAAAAAGGATATTCTGGATCGTTTGAACAATGGTGAAATAACAGCAGAAGAAGCAGTGACCCTGCTCAATGATTAGTATATGAGGAGGTTGTAGCATGTCATTAAATGATGAAAAGATGCTGATACTAAAAATGCTTGAGGAAGGCAAGGTAACAAGCGAGGAAGCCGCAAGACTGATAGAAGCGCTGGATAACGGGCAGAAAAATGTTCCGGGCCAGAGTTCATCAAAGCAGCAGAACCAGTCAGGTCCTCAGGAAGATAAATCCGGGTTTGATAATTGGAAGAAAGACTTTAAGTCTAAAAATAACACAAGGGATTTCGACCGAATAATGGAGGACTTCAGCCAGAAGGCTGAAAAACTCGGAAGGAACCTTGCCGAGACTACCTTCGGTCTTGTTGATAAAATGACCGACTTTGTCGGGAGCTTCGTTGATACCAATTCATTCAGATATTTCGGCAATCTGGAAGCTGTAGATAAAAGCTTCAGTGTAGAAGCATCAGAAGGCATGACCTTGAATGTCGAGGCAATTAACGGACAGGTTGTTATAAAAAAAGCTTCAGGTAATAAGATTGTTATAAATTCCAAAATAAGAAGCAAGCTAAGCAACGCAATTGATTCTCTCTCTTTTGAAAGCAGTACTGATACCATATCAATAAAGCTGAATAATCCTTCATGTATGAGCGTTGCCCATGAAATATTGCTTCCTGCGGCAAAGCTAAAAGAAATAAGGATTTCTACCACCAACGCAAAAATTTACGTTGAAGATTCAATTGCTGATACCCTTCAGGCTGTTACCAAAAACGGGCAAATAGAGTTAATGGGTGTTAAATGTGCAAAAATAGCTTTAAGCACCAAAAACGCAAAGGTACTTGCAAGCTATGTAACAGCAGGTGAAATGGAAGCAAGCACATCCAACTCCCCTATTGATTTAAAGCATATTAAAATTGAGAACCTTAAAGCATTAACATCCAATGGAAGGATAACCATAGAGGATGCTCAAAATAACGACAATTCGCCTGAAATGGGCATGTTTATAAAAAGCACCAACGGCAGAATAAAGATCGATACGAATGACAGCGAAAGCAGGGGGTACAGGATAAAAGCTCTGACTACACATGGCCATATCAATCTTCTCATTCCCGATATGCTTTATAAGAATATCGGAAGACAGGGTTTCGGCGGAAGCTCTATTGAAACAGAAAGCACGGGGTTTGACAATTTTGCAAAGAAAGTCATCATCTGCGCCGAAACCAGCAACAGCTACATCGAAATAGGAAAATAGTCAGACTAATTAAGAATATTTGCGTAAATAATTATAAAGGCATGGATGTATAAGTAGAAACAAATAATACTAGCTAAATTAAAATTCATCTATAGCCTATTTGATTGCATCGGTGCAATTCCGGGAGGCATACTTATGAGAGTAAAAGCAGGAAAATATACACTGGCTCTTACAATGATACTGGCAGGAATACTGATTGTTATAAACAGTTTTTACGGACTTAAACTTTTTGAAAATCTGTGGCTCTACGGAGCAGCCGTTCTCATAATGTTCGGACTGGAAATAATCATACTTTCGGTTATCTATTCCAATAAGCAGAATTATAAAGTAGAGGTTAGTATAGGAAGCATCATTTTAATTTTACTGGTTTTTGTCTTCCTTACAGCATGGACCAACAAAATAGAAATAAATGGCCCGCTATTTGAAGATTTTAATATAGAGATCGATTAACCCCCCCTAGCCTGAACCGCCCCCTGTCAAGTAGACAGTGGAAAAATAAAAATTCCTTAATGACGTCAATCATGTAACTATGGTTGACGTCATTTTTATGCTGCTTGGTTCATAAGATGCTGCCTGTATTCTATTGGCGTCATACAGCCAAGCCTCTTTTGATAGCGGTGGTTATTGTAATAATCTATGTAATCGATGACTGCGGCTTCCATTTCATCGTATGAATTAAATTTTCTTAGATAATACATTTCGGATTTTAACATTCCCCAGAACGCTTCCATTGGTCCATTATCTATGCAGCGAGAAACTCTTGACATGCTCTGAGTCATACCTGCATCATCTAGCTTTTTCTTAAATGTCTTCGTTGTGTATTGGAAGCCTCTGTCACTATGAAAGACAGGTTTGGCATCAGGATAATCCTGATGGGCAATATCAAATGTCCTAAATACCAGTTCATTGTTATTTGAGTGTCCAAGTACAAAAGATACAATGCTTTTATCTCCCATATCCAGTATGGCACTAAGATAGGCTTTTCTATCAATGCCATATTTCATTTCTGTCACATCTGTGAGCCATTTCTTACCGAATCCATCTGTATAAAATTCTCTGTTCAGTACATTCTCTGCAGTGATTTCAGGTGTTGATTTGATGTAATTCTTTTTCTTTTTGCGGCACACAGATTTTAAGTTAATTATTCTCATAAGTCTATAGATTCTCTTTTCATTTACATGGAGATCGTGCTCACGGTTCAACTTGATTGTCATTTGACGATATCCAAGAATACCATTTTTCTCTTCATATGCATCTTTGATAAGCCGAAGTAGGTTTTTATTGAATTGTTCATTAGTACTTTCTTTTCTGTTAAGCCACTTGT
>JAEXSP010000002.1 GCA_023453795.1 Bacillota bacterium | reverse complement strand
ATTTTTTAGGAGGGGAAAATTAAAAGTGCGTACAGGTAATTAGCCTACACGCACCTAAAATTTGCAAAAATAAACAAAAGCAATTATAATAGTGTTGGTTGCTGTGGCGGACGATGTCCGTACGTGTGGGTAGTTCCTTTACCTTCATGAGCCTTCAAGTGCGCCAACACTTGAGGGTCACGGCAACTATTAATTTTCCCCCAACAAAATTATATATTATTGGGGTAAAAATGGCAAGAAATATATTTATTCACAGGTTGATTTGATTTAGTCTTGCATGGTTTATTGTTTTTAAGGCAAAAAGTATTTTAATGGTTTAGTTTGTTCCCTTTTCAATTTACCGTACACACTATAATAAGCTGCTTCTTCTTCCTGTGATAATTTACTCATATCACTTGGCATTTTATAAACAACATCATATCTCTCAATGAATTCTTCTAGGCCTTCATAGTTCAGTTTCATAGAAAAAGGTACTTTGCCCTTGATACTGTTCATAATTTTTTTTAGTTTTCTAATTTTTAGCCAAGTATCCTTTGACTTAAGTTCTTTAATTGCAGTTTCATCATCTCGGAGATCTAATGACTTTGCTAGTTCAATACTTACAGTATAATATCTTTTAAGAAATTTTACATATTCTTTTTCATCACTACTTAAACTTGTATTTATGTTTGTAGTTGGATTCGAGCTTGTATTTGTACTTGAGCAATTCGCCAACAATAAAATTAAAATAATTGGAAAGATAACGCTAAAATACTTTGCAATATTTTTCTTTTTCATTAATCTTTAACTTCCCCATCTTTTTAAATTCTATTTTTAATATAAGATAATTCTATTTTAAATTCAACTTTAATCCATCATTAATCCATAGACACATTTTTTCGGTTATAATTAAGAATATTATTTCTTTGAGTAAAATCTAGCATGTCCAAATAAAACTCATCATTTTCTAGTTGGCGTATATTAATTTTATATACCTCTTTATTATTATGGATAACCAAATCTCTTACCTGTCCAGTAAATCTATTTGGAACATCAATTTTTTCAATGCATATTTCAGTAATTTCTTTTCCGATTATGCTTATTGGTTTTTTGAAAAGTTTGTAAAATATTAGCCTATCATTACAAATTTCAATTTTATACTGATTAAATGTAACCAATCCAATAAATACATAAAGCAAAAAACCAACAGATACCGTAAATAAATCCCATCCTTTAATTAGATACTTACAAAGCATTAGCACTGTGGCAAATACTAATGAAAAAATTATAAATTTTTTGTATACAGTATACGAATTTATCATTATGGATGAAATGCCCAAAAACCTTGCTGCTTGCCTTTGGGTTAACCCTTCAATTTGTTTTATTTTCATTAATATCTCGTCTCTTCTTATGCACTACTTTTTACTGGCCTCCATTGTCCTTTCTATTATATCTAATAAAAAAATAGATATTATATGCTAGTCCAACTAAACCTAAAAACAGCGGTATGTTTAGAACACTCTTTTCTTTACTATTAGAACATAGAGTTATTTCAAAAAATCAATTTTTACACTTTTTATGGTTTGAGTCATAGTCAAATAGACTATAGAACTCTTTATCTTCATGAATACTGAGATACTTGCTGATAATAATGCTATCATTAAAGCAATATTAAATACCAGCATTTTTTTTATTCACCTTACCCCTCCTACATTTACTTTAAATACTTATAATATGTTTTTCTTATTTTTGATTTATCACCTAAAACGGGTACTATTTTTGTATTAATGTTTTCATTGCCTGACCAACCATGTGCAGTATATATGTATCAGCATTAACCCCATGATTTCTAGCTATATCCATTGAATATAAGCAATACAAACCTTTTAATCAATTCCTATCCATATCTATATATGGTTATAGCGGGCACTTCACGTATCTATTGTATAGCTAAATTATACCATATTCAATATAAAAGGTACTCCAAATCTTTAAGTTTAAAGGGTTTCAAGCACTTTTGGGGTTGATAGTTTTCACACAGTCTGCCGTCCCCTTGCTTCTTCTCCTTGGTCAATCTGGGCGGGGAAGCCTCAAAACAAGAACCTTAATAGAAGTAAAGGTATATATTACATTCTATCAAGGTTCTTCATTAAATTATTATAAAACTTATCACTAATCAATTTTTTTCTTTATTAATTTTGATATGTATGTGCATAATAAGATTAATATAGCAAACAGATAAAACGAAAATAAAACTGGAAATGTAACTGATTTATCTAGTTGTAAATGAATTCCTAAATAACCATCTACAATTATTATTGGTATCAATCCAATTACAAATAACGATATTATATTAAAAATTAAATTAACTATTTTCCATTTTTTCAAAATTTACACCTCCACTATTATTTTTTCAAGTTTATCGTTTAAAGAATACTGCTTCTTTGATTCCATAATTTTTAGGAATTTTTATAGTCTTTCCATCCCATGGCCTATAATAATCTTCATTTCCTAAAACCCCCATTCTTGTATCTAAATTACACCAATGCATAATCATTACACCTTTTTCTCCAGATTTTTGATATGCTTTTTCAAATAAAATTCTTTCAGTATTTGTAGTTAAATAGTCTACTGCTGATATTAATATACCAATTGTGATTGCTTCTGGCAACTCAGTTATACCCAATGCTGTTAGAGCTACTGGTATACCAACATTATCTCTAGCCATTTTTTCTATGTCCTTTAAAAAAGCCTTTGGGTCGGTTCTTGTCATCGCTTCATGTAATATTAAATATTGAATTTTATTCAAAAAGGTAAAACTAGTCGGTCCATACAATTTACTACTTATTTCAGTAACTAGTAAAGTACCACCATTAGTACTTATTATTGTTTTTCCAGGAATTAAAATGCTTTCATAAATTACTCCAGTTCCTTTGATTGTACCACTTCCCTTGGTTGTATCAACAGATCTTATCTCGCTGCCTTTCACAGTATTAATATCGCATGTGCTTTTTTTACCTAGCTCAATTTTGCCTATTGTTTTGTTATTATCTATAGTAGTCTTGCTTTTTTCACCTGTAGATATAACCATAATGTTGCAATTATTATTTATCTTTGTAGTAGACCCCTCTCCAGTCTCTAGGTAACCTATCTTACCATTATTTATAACTGTGGCGGACGAACCTCCCCCTATAACTAGAGTTCCAATTGAACCAGCCTTAACTTTTCCACTTGAATCAGAAACGTCTATAATATTACTACTTCCAGCAGTTGTAGTCATTTTGCCAATACTAACTCCACTACCTACATATGCATTAACTCCATTAGGTAAAACTACGCTAGAAACACTTTGACTCTTACCGTTACCTGTTAATTGTATTGTCGAACCACTTAAATTTTGCCCTGTAGCTGCTAAACATCCTAAAATTTGTGCCTTTGCATTAGGATCTGTTATATTAATGCTAGAGAAAAATGCGGCCATATCCATATGCCCAGTTGGATCCCAAAACATTATCGGTTCATTATGACAATATGTATACAAATTCAAGCTCAATGGGTCACTTGCATCCCCGGTATATGTATCCTCCTGTAAGAACCTTGCTATCGTACTGTCATACATCCTTGCATTCAAATAATACAACCCAGTCTCGGAATCATACTGATATCCTGCATACCTGTACGGATTTTTTACTCCGGTTTCATTTGTTGCTGTAGGTGTACCGAATGCGTCATAGTAGTAGCTTGCTACGATTGTGCCGTCTTGTTTGATCAGCGCTGTTACGTCTGCATGTCCATTATACATGAAATACATGGTGTCTGCACCTGATGTTCTTGAAACAAGGTTCGTTCCGTATACGTTTCTTGCTGTCTGCTTGTTGCTTACATCAAGCTCCAATACCACCTTATCCGCTTCGTAGAGATATTTTGTTACTTGTCCGTTGGTGGTCTTTTCTACTCTGTAGCCCTCACCGTTGTACTTGCAGAGTTCTGCTGTTGAACCGGTTGTTGCTTTGATCATCTGGTTCCAGTCATCATACTCGTAGCTTACGGTGTTGTTGGCTATCTTCTGAAGGTCCTGGTCATTTGGATTGCTTGTTCCCTGTCCCCTGTACGATCATTCCGAATTTCGGCTTGGGCGGATTAACCGGGTTTATCTTTTCTGCCATGTTTACTGTTCTGTAGGTCATGTTGCCGTTGTTGTCGTAGGTATAGTTTGTTGTTTCAGTTGAGCCGTCGCTGTTCTTCTTCATTATGTGCAGCAGCCTGTTCTGCTCATTGTATTGATACATACTGACTGCGGTGTTTCCTGTCTCTGCGACTGTCTCTGTTGTCCTGTTGCCTGCAGCGTCGAAGGTGTATTCTGTTGTTTTCCCTCCTGGGTCTGTTACTTTCTGAAGCCTGTTGAGTTCGTCATATATATAGCTTGTCGTTCCCTTTGCTGTGCCGTTTACGGTTTCTGTTTTGGAAGTCTGGTTATGGGCAGCATCATACTGATATGTATATGTGTCCATGACTGTTGTTCCCTTTTTGTTTGTCAGTGTGCTCAGCTGGCCATCCTTGTTGTATGTGTATTCTTCTGTTGCTATTGCTGCTGATGTGGTTGAGTAAGCGACCTTCGACCTGCTTCCGTTGTCATAGTAATCGTATGTTGTCGTTTGTGTTTCGGTGCTGACCTTGACAAGCCTGTCATTGGAGTTATATGTCTTTGTTGTTATGTTCCCTTTTACGTCTGTTGTGACCTCGAAATATTTACCATCAGTCGGATTCATGTCATACCGGTACTTGTTTGTACCGATGCCCGGGACTGTTTTTGTTACTGTTCTTCCCAGTTCGTCGTATGTCCTTGTGGTTATGCCTGTGGAGTCGGTTATGGTAAGCTGGTTTCCTAGGTTGTCGTAGGTGTAGCTTATGCTGCTTTCTTCGGTTGATTGTTTCAGCAGTCTTCCGTGTATGTCGTAGGTATAGACGGTCTTTTTTCCGTTCCTGTCAAGCTTGGCTGACATATCGCCGTCGGCATTGTACATGTAGCTTTCAATTTTAGAGCTTACATAGGTATAGCTGTCTTCTGAGCCGGTTCTTCCGCCTGCATCTATCTTCTTTGCAAGCTGGTTCATTACGTTGTATTCATATACCGTTGTGTTTCCGTTTCCGTCTGTCTGCGTGAGCTTGTTGCCGCAGAGGTCATAGGTATAGCTTGTCTCCTCACCTTTTGCGTTTGTTACGCATACCAGCCTGTCAAACTGGTCATATTCATATTTTGTCGTGTTGCCGTTTCCATCGGTCTTGGAGGATGTTCTTCCGCAGCTGTCGTAGCTCTGTGCTGTTTCATGGCCTTCAGGATCGGTTGTTGTGATGAGTCGGCCGTTTTTGTCGTACTCGAACTCCGTCTTGTAATTCAAGGCATCATAGGATCTGATTTGTGCTCCGTCAGCATTGTACTCAAGCTTTTGTATGGCTTTGCTGTTTGTTCCGCCATATGATTTGTCTGTCTTTTCATAGAGCCTGCCCAGCGTGTCATACCTGTTATATGCTATGTTCCCTCTCCAGTCCTTTATGCTTGTCTTGTTTCCGTTTGCGTCATATGTGCAGGTTGTTGTTTGAGTGGTTTTTGTTCCGCCAACGGTAACTTTTACTATGGTGTCGGTAAGTCTGTCAAGTTCATCGTAGACATACTGCTTGACGTTTCCGCTGCCGTCTGTTTCGTATCTCTTGTTGCCGTTTTTGTCATATCTTGTTGTAGTAGTTATTGTATTTTTCCCGATTATGTCCTGCTCTGTGCTGCTCAGTTCGTTCCCTTGATGGTCGTAGGTGAAGAGGCTGACTGTTCCATCGGAGTCCTGCTGTTTTGCAAGTCTGCCCATTACATCGTACTGGCAGGTTATGGTGTTGCCCGGTATGGTTGAGTCCCCCGGATATATTGTTTTTCTTGTTTCTCCAAGTGCGTTGTATTCAAATTTGGTTGTGTTTCCGTTTCCGTCGGTTGATGAGACCATGTTTCCAACGAAGTCATATTCAGCCGACTTGACTGTCTGCTCGGGGCTTGCTGAATTCTTCCTTACTGTCTGTGCTACCAGCTTTCCTGCGTCGTTGTAGTAGTAGGAGGCTGCGGAGCCGTCTGCTCTTGTTTCGGATATCTTCCTTCCTGCGCCGTCGTATTCGTACTGGACTGTAAAGGAAAGATTCCTTTCTTTTGATGCGGCGTCACGTTTCCAGATCAGCTTGTTCTGGAGGTCATAGCGGTATTCTGTCCCGTAGCCTGAGTCTATCTTCGAGTCCTCGTCCGTTCCGACTCCGAATTTGTAGCCCTCGCCTGAAAGCTCTTTGATGACGTTTCCGTTGGCATCATATTTGTATGCTTTTACGACTGCTGTTTCAAGTGAGTTGCTCCATGTTCCTGTTCCGGGGGTGTAATTCTGCTTGTGGAATATCTCTGTTTTTGTTTTGACTCTGTCCATGTTGTCATAGCTGTATACAGTCCTGTCCATCTGGTCAAGGGTCTTGCCAGTGTCATAGTTGTTAGGGCTCACTTCTGCTGTTTTTCTTCCTGCACGGTCATAGTCATAGAGTGTTACTCCCTGTTTTGCATTGGTTACTTTTACAAGGAAGCCTCTTGCGTTATATTGATTTCTCGTTGTGTTTCCTTTTGCGTCTGTACTGGTAAGGACTTTGTCCTGCCAGTCATAGGTTACGGCTGTGTTTATGGTGCATGGCAGTCCGTTCTCATCTGTTCCTTGTGTTGCTTCTCCTGTCTTCCTGTCGAGATTGTCGTAGGTATAGGTTGTCTTTACTCCGTCAGGGTCTGTCCTGCTTATGAGGTTGCCGTTGCTGTCATATTCATATTTGCTGGTCAGTATGGTGTCTCTGGTGCTGTTGATATCGTTTCCGTACAGGTCTCCGGCCCGGACGTGCATTTTCTTTGCAACGGGTTTGCCTAGGTGGTTGTTTTCATATTCTGCTGTGTTGCAGGTGCTTGCTGTTGTATAGGTGTTTTCACAGGTCATGTACCCATCCCTGTTGTATTCAAAGGTCTTTTTTGCTCCTGATGTATCTACTGCGGTTTTTATTTGTCCGTCAGGGAAGTACGTGTATGTTTTTACTATCGTCCTGTCCGCTACAGGGGTATTGAAGAGTTCAAGCTTGTCCTTGCCGACTTTCTCCTGCTTCTTCCATCCATTCCTGTAGTAAGTGACTGCTGAGTAGGTGTAAAGTCCCTGGCTTACGGAAGTCCATGTTTCAGACAGTCTGTTCAGGCCGTCGTAGCTATAGTATGTTGTACCCCCATTGGCATTCTGGATTGACGCTACTGTTCCGTTGGCATAGTATGTTGTTTTTGTGCTTGTTCCGTCCGGGTTCTGATGTTCTAATAGCTTGTCTGCATAGTCGTAGGTGTCAACTACAACTGCGGTGTCGGTGTCGTTCAGGTATTTGGTTTCCGTTTTGGTGCTTCTTCCGTCTGAAAGGACATCATAGCCACTGGTTCCCAGTATATACGGTACTGAGCTTGAATACTCCTGGAAGGATACCTTGGTCTGCCGGTTCATCAGGTCATATTCGTATAGGTATATTGATCCGTTAGGCTTTGTTTCTGTTGTTACGTTTCCATATATGTCTTCGTAGGTGTAGCTTGTTTTGCTGCCTTCGGCGTCTGTTACGCTTTCGAGCTTTACTTTTGTGTTGTCATATTTGTAGTTTGTTCCCGCAGGGTTTCCGGCATTTTTCCCTGAGATATATTTGTACAGGCCTGATGCAGTATCTAACTGCGATATTTTGTACTGGTTCGGCAATACCTGCTGGATCGTCCTTCCCATGGCGTCATAAACGGTGATTGTGGTTTCTCCCCCGTCCTGGACGGTCTTTGTGTTCCTGCCGTTGTTGTCGTAGTAGTAGTCTGTTTTAGAGCCTTCGGGGGTGATGGTGTAGTTCAGCCATCCTATCATATTGCAGCTGTTTGTGGTTTCATTGCCGTCTGCGTACGTTATTTTTGTTTTGTTTCCGTATGCGTCATATTCATAGGTTGTTGTATTGCCTTCGGGATCTGTCTCGGACTTCATGAGTCCCTTCGCCTTGTAACCCAGTTTTGCTGCTTCCGAGTCCGTATAGTACTTGTATGTGGTTATTGCAAATTTCGACTGGTTGGAGGTGTCGGTGTATATGTCTGTTCCGTTTAAGGGCTGCACCTTCTTTAAAAGGTTTATCTTGTTCTGGTCATAGACATAGTATGTGGTTTTGCCTGTCTCATCAACTTCTTTTATGAGGTTGTTTTTGTCGTCATAGGCGCAGTAACTAATGCTGCCGTCAGGATTGTCCGTCTCGGTTATATTGCCGTTGGCGTCTCTTACGTAGGTTGTCGTGTTTCCGTTCCTGTCTGTAAAGCTCTTTTCCTCGCCATATTTGTTGAACCCATTGGCATCTGCATAATATATCACCGATGAGGTCTTTCCTTCGGGGTCCTGGGATTTTGTGACATACATTGCATCATCGTACCACTTTTTTATCACCCTGTTGTTCTGATCTGTTATGGTTGTAAGTTTTGCTGTAGTGTCATAGGTATATGTGTCGGTCTTGCGGTTCACATCCTTGTAGGTCATAACTTTATGAGTGGTTGGATCGTATGTTATTGTTTCCGTTGTTGTTGTATAGGCATCTTTGACTGTCGTCAAATAGCCTGAGTCATACAGGTATGTTGCTATTGTATTGTTGTTTGGGTCAATAACCTGATAAAGCATGTTGTTTGAGTCATATATATATTGTATCTTTCTTCCTATCGGGTCTGTTACGGTACTGATGTATCCGTTTGTTCCATATGCTACGGTATAGTTCCGTCCTGCACTGTCCGATATTTTCTGGATCTTCCCTGCTGAATCCGCCTGTATTGTTACTTTGTTTCCGTTCCTGTCCTTCATCCATGCCAGATATCCTGTTGATGCAAAGCCGTAGGTATACTGGTCTTTTGTTGTTAGTATATGGCTTCCGTCTGTTTGCTTGACTAGTGTGGAGTGTGAGTCGTTTGCTGTGTATTTGCCATCACTGCCCAGTACGAATACCTGTGCTGCTCCGTTCGGAAGCTTTGCCACCCACTGGCTCGTATTTGTGGTGTCCTGTTTCAGGCTGCCTTCAAAGCCGAAGGTCCAGCCTTTTCCCATTGTGTATACGGTTCTGTCGTCCTTTGAGTTGTATGTTCTTGAGATGTTCACCTGGAAGCCGGGTGCTGCTACTGTCATGTCAGTGCAGCTTTTGGAGTAGTTTCCGGTTGCTACGTTTACTCCTTCTTCACCGAAGTGTATTTCTTCTCTGAGCTTATCTGCTACCGGTGCTGCAAGTGTTACTACCATACTGCCCTTGCCTGTTGTTTGTGTTTTTGGGGTTGTTGCTGCTTTTTGCGGGTCCGGTTCGTCTACCGAGTTTATTAATGCTTTGTATGCATTCAGCATGCCCCCTGATCCTACCTTGCCTTTAAGGCCGTCCAAGGGTGTTGCGCATTTTTTTAGTCTTGCTGCTATTTGTGCTGCTGTTAAATCCGATACGGTGCTCTGGATGAGGGCTGCGGTTCCAGCTGCAAACGGCGCTGCCATGGAGGTGCCGCTCAGGTAGCCGTAGTTGTCGCCAGGCAGTGTACTGAGTATTCCTGTTCCCGGCGCCGCAATGTCAATTCCGGTTCCGTAGTTTGAGTATGCTGCAAGGTTTCCCTTGTTGTCTGCTGCTGCGACTGATACTTCGTTGGGCAGTCCGAAGCAGGCAGGGTAAACCGGCGTTGTTTTTACATCGTTTCCGTCGTTTCCTGCTGCGCATATGAACAATATGCTGCTGTCAGACATTTCGTCTTTAAGTGCCTGGTTATATTCAGAGCCTCCGAAGCTGCAGTTTATTATCCTTACACCCATTTTTTCGGCGTATTCTATTGCATCTATCGCATCGGAAGTGTATCCGCCGTCTGCTCCGATGAATTTGAGCGGCAGTATTCTTACTTTAGGGGCTACTCCGGTTATGCCTTCTGAATTGGTGCTTGCTGCCACTATTCCGGCAACATGGGTTCCATGCTTGTCCTCTGTCGCATTGCTGTATACTGTACTGTTATCACCTGAAAAGTTCCAGCCGTTTATGTCGTCTATGTATCCGTTTCCGTCATCGTCTATTCCGTTGCCCGGTATTTCGTTTGTGTTGGTAAATATGTTTCCTTTTAAATCCTTATGGCTGATGTCTATGCCGGTGTCAAGTATTCCTACAAGCACAGAAGGCTTTCCCTGTGTGCTTTCCCATGCGTTCTCCGCTTTTATGTCTACTCCTTCTTTGCCCTGCTGTCCTGATATCTTCTGCCCCTCATTTAAAAGTCCCCACTGCTCACCGAATTTTTCGTCCGAAGGCTCCGCAGTCGCATATATTTTGTAGTTCGGCTGAGCGTATTCTACGTCAGGATCCTTCTTCAATTCGTCCAGGGTCTTTCCCATGCTGTCGCTGTCGCCTATTTCCAAAAGCTCTGTGTTTGTCCTGCCGTGCTTTTTCTTAAGGTCCAGCCTTCCAAGCTTCAGCTTGCTTTTCACCTTGAGCCTTACCGAATCTCCCTTGCCCTGGCTTTTGTACTTAACTATTATCTCCGTCTTATCTCTGCCTGGTTTCTGAATTTCCTTTTCCTTTGCAAACACGCTTCCGTATTGTGCAAACACACTCGTCATCATGAAGACGGCTATTATTATCTTTGCTAATATCCTGTTTATTTTTCTCATTGTTTACCCCCTCATTCTTCGTCCGGTTTGCACAGAACTGTGTATGTTATTGTGGTTCCACCTGTCTGCTTCGCCTTGAATTTAATGCTTTCTATGACTCCTGTCCAGGCTTCGCCGGGATTTATTACCTTGTCTACGACGAACACAATCCTGCCTGGGGTAAATTCGGTAATGGTTATGTCAGTACCCTCTATCCTGCCGGCTTTCAACTCAGCCTGCCCAGTCAGGGTGCACAGGTCTGCTACATTTATTACTCCGGTGTTGTATGTCACTACCATGGTATATGGCGTAAAGTCAGTTACATCTGCTGCGGTCAGTCCCAGGTCGACTGTATTGTTCTTTGTGCACTTTGTCATTATTGCGTTGTTTATTATGTATCCCGACCAGCTGCTTATTCCCTCTTCGTTCCTCGTCAGCAGCCTGTAGCTGTACTGCGTTCCCGGTTCAAGCCTTCTGTGGGTGTAGGAGGTTTCTGTTAAATGCTGAATTACGGCAGGCGGGTTTTTACCGTCGTCTATTTCAAGGTCATAGTCTATCGCTCCGCCTGCTGCTGCCCAGCTTATGGTGGCGCTCGTCTGTGTCGAACTGACAGCGATGCCTGTAGGTGCAACGGGCTGTCCGGCCAGCGTCCTGATAGTCTGGTACGAACTCCAGTCGCTCTCCATGTAGCTGCTTCTTGTTCTTACCCTGTAGGTATATTTTGTATTAGGCTTCAGCTCGCTGTTAATGTACATTGTGGCAGTGTCATTTTCAAGCAGTACTCCGTTAAGCTCAACGTCATAGCCAACCGCTTCGGACACCTTATCCCAGGTCATGGTTATTACTGTATCGGATACCGCCGCTTTTACATTGGCAGGTGCAGCCGGTTTTACAGGCAGCGTCTTTGTCTTGTATTCAATGCTCCAGCCGCTGTTTCCGCCAGCCCCTATTGCTCTGACCTGGTATATGTATTCGGTATCAGGTGTTAATCCTATTGCCGAATATGTTGTGTCGGCTATGGATATGGATGTTCCGTTTAATTTCAGTTCATATCCTGATGCTCCCGGTACCGGATCCCATTTTAATTTTATTGAGGTATCGTATTTGTCGGCTTTTATGTTTTCAGGTGTTGCCAGTATGCTTGTAGTTATTGCAACAGGGTTGCTCCATGGTCCTGTGATTGTCCCGTTTTTTGCTCTCACCTTGTATGTATGTGTTGAGCCGGGAGCAAGGCCTTGCAGCCTGCATACCGTTACATTTCCATTGTCTATTATTGCACCGTCTGTGGTGCTTCCGGTTTCAACTATGTCATAGCCGCTTGCGTCCAGTACCTCATTCCAATTAACTATTGCGTAGGTATCGGATATGTTTTCTTCTTTTACGCTTATTGCAGGTGCTGTGGTTATTGAGATGTCGGTTGTTGCTGCTGTGTATGTAGGGCTCCAGTCGCCTATTCCTGCGGCATTCTTTGCTCTGATTCTGTAGGTATGCGAGGTCAGAGGGCTGAGGCCTTTCTGTGTATAGCTTATGCTGCTGCCGCTAACTGCCTTGCACGAGCCTATTAATTCATTATCTGACTCAATATCATAGCCTGTTGCATCTGCTCCTGAATACCAACTCATTTTTACTGTTGTGCCTGTCGATGTCAGCGTTATATCAGCCGGCGGCTGCGGAAGCGGCGGCAGCGGTGATTCTATGACATACGGGCTCCAATCTCCTATGCCGTTTGCACTTTTTGAACGCACTCTGTATTTGTGTACGGTGATTGCTCCGTTCTGAATGTCCTTGTAGGGTGACTCTGCATCGGCAATGACATTTCCGTCAACTTCGACGTCATAGCCTGTTGCACCCTTTACGGTATTCCAGGTCAGTGTTACGCTGCCACGGCCTGGTTCTGCGTCTATGCCGGCAGGTGCTGCGGGCCCTTTTGATACTATTACCGGCTGGCTCCAATCGCCTGTTACAAGAGCGTTCTTGGAACGGACTCTGAATTGGTGTGTTATGTTTGGATTCAGGTTATTTACTGTGTATGGCGACTGAACACCATAGGTTATTTTTCCGTCGACTTCTATGTCGTAGCTTTCCGCACCGTCTGCAGCATCCCAGGTTAGGGTTGTGCTTCTTGATGAGGTAGTTGTTTTTATGTTGTCTGTTTGGCCGCCTTTTATGGGGAGACCTGTGGTGGAATATAACAATCTGTTTCCGTTTCCAAGTAAAAATGCATCGTCACTTCCAGATGATAATACCGTACCATCTGTTTTTAAAGCAAAAACGAAATAATAATTTCCGCCGCAAAACATCTTGGTACTACCTAATCCTGATAATCTGAAGGGGGTATTTCTATTTGCATACCTACCATCACCCATTTGACCAAATTCGCCTAACCCCCAAGTCCATAAGCTCCCATCAGTTTTTATAGCGAAGGTTGTATAGCTTGAACAAGATATTGTTGTCACATTACTGATTAATGAATTTTGGATCGGCCTGTTTTTGTTAACATTGGTACCATCCCCCAATTGTCCATATGCATTATAACCGCATTCCCACAACGTTCCGTCGCTTTTTAATGCAATTAATGACCAAGCCCCCAATGAAATTGATGTAATATTATAAAGACCATTTACCTGAACTGGACTTATCTTATTTATATTTGTCCCGTCACCAAGCTGTCCAAAAGTATTGTTTCCCCATGCCCATACTGTTCCATCATCCTTCAGCACTACATTAAATTCATTGTTTGCTCTGATTGCCTTCACTTCTGTTAATCCTTGTACTTGTACAGGTACTGCGCTATTTGTTGTAGTACCGTTCCCCAACTGACCAGAATTATTGGATCCCCACGCCCAAACTGTCCCATCGCTCTTTAAAGCAATAGAATGATATGAACCTGCAGCAACTTCTGTTGCCCCCGAAAGATTTTTCACTTGAACCGGAGAACTATAATTAGTGTTAGTAGCATCACCAAGCTGACCAGATCCATTATTTCCCCATGTCCATACCGTTCCGTCGCTTTTAAGGACTACGTTATGAAAAAATCCAGATGCAATAGATTTTACATCACTTATTCCTGAAACTTTCTGTGCCTTGTTTCTATAATATACAGAAGCATCACCAAGCTGAGCGTTAAAGTTCTCCCCCCAGGTCCATACTGTCCCATCTTTTTTCAAAGCAGTTGCATGTGAAATACCGGAACTAATAGAAATTATTCCATCTAGATCAGCAACAGGCTTAAATATATTTGATTTCATTTCTTCGCCTTGCCCAAGCTTACCAAATGAATTCAATCCATATGTTAATATCCTGTTATCGTTAAATAGAAGGGTGGTATTCCATTCCCCCAAACCAACTGCTTTCACATTTGTAACATTAGTAACTATTGTTGGTACAGATTTGGAATTTGTAGTACCATCACATAACTGACCATAATTATTATATCCCCATGACCAAAAGCTCCCGTCAGTCTTTACTACAAATGATTGGTATGCTCCTGTAAAAATCGATGAAACGCCTGATAACCCTTGTATCTGTGTAGGTGTAATTTTACCAATAGTTTTTCCATCCCCCAACTGCCACCAAGAATTATCTCCCCATGCCCATACAGTACCATCACTTTTTAAAGCTAAAGTATGATTGTAACCACAGGAAACTGATGTAATGTCCGATAAACTTTGTATTTGATAGGGAGAAAGCCTGTTTGAAAAAGTTCCATCGCCTAACTGTCCAGATCCATTATATCCCCATACCCATACAGTATTATCATTTTTTAATGCAACACTATAATGAAGTCCAGTACTAATTCTAGATATATTATTTAACTCAGGTATTTGAACAGGGGTGTTGCTTCGAACATTGGAATTAATACCTAACTGTCCATAATCGTTATTGCCCCAAGACCAAACCGTACCATCATTTTTTAATGCTATTACGAAATTAAACCCAGCCGAAATTGACTTAACATTTGATATACTTGTTATTTTTTGGGGAATGCGTTGTCCTGTATATGTTCCATCACCAAGCTGTCCAAAACAATTATCTCCCCAGGCCCATAATGTCCCATCATTTTGAACCGCATAGCTTGCATAGCTGGAAACAGCTATATCAGTAATACCCGTAAGTCCTTTAACTTTAACTGGTGCACCTCTTGAAAGTTTTGTACCATCACCTAATTGAAAATTTGCATTGTAACCGTATGCCCATACTGTCCCGTCATCCTTTAAAATTAAAGTATGATACGTACTTCCAACTATTTTTTTGACACCCTGCATTCCTATGACATCAGTGCTTGGTTTCTGTACTATTTGGGGGATACTTACCACCGTTTCAACCCCATCCCCATTTCGCGCCTTTACTGTATAATTATATGTCTTGCCTGCCGTAAGGCCTGTAACTTTAATTTTTTTATCCTGCAATGTTATCCACGTTGGAATTGAAGTCAATGTACCCGACTGGCTGACATATTTGTTGTCACAGGTTATCTGATACTGCGTCCCGTCAGGGTTTGTATCCGTGACAGTAAATACCGCATAAGTTTGCAAAGCATCAACAGTCAGAGATGGTGCTGACGCCTTTGTGTGTATGTTTTTTGTATATGTTGAAACTTTTCCGCTATTATCCTTTACCTCAAAGGTTATTGGATAAAGCGTATTAGGTGGAAGATTTGATTGATACTGTGATTTTGCATCACCCCAACCACTGTCAAATGTACCGATTTTGAAATGATAAGGATTACCCGCAAGTCCCGATCCAGCTATAGCTGATCCTGTAACTGAAACACTGTTTTCTGTTGATGCAGCTTGAAGGCTAACTATAGGTGCATTAAGCTTTATGGTTGGAGCTGCGCTAAAGTAGCTCTCATAATTATATATATACTGATACTGTTCTCCATTGGTTGCACCTGTTATCGTAAACGAAAGGCCATTTGAAGAAACTGTTACCTTAGCCGGATCTACAAGAGTCATATTACTTCCGTCAATTTTATATACACTTTCAACTTGTTTAATCGGAAGATTCTGATTTATCGTAATTCCATTATTATATGATGCAGTATCCTTGACCGCATTATCTGTATATACTGTTCCCCCGAAGTAATAGGTTACAGGAGGTATATTGAGTTTTGTTGTTACTGGAGTTAGCAATTTGTAAAGCAATTTATATGGAGTATACCCTGTATAACCGGACGTAGGCAATGTGCTTGTTAAACCCGCGCCATCAGTGATATGTTTCCAATATTTCGTTCCTGAAGCATATATACTTCCGTCTGAAGCACACATCTTCCAGCCATAAAAATATGCCTTAATTTCTGCACTTGTAGGCATCATTTCATAAGTCCATCCTGAGTCTGAATTACTTATCATCATATACAATGGATTGGTAGTCATTCCATCGCCTGACATAAATGTATCCAGCCCAATAGAGCCCCAATCAGTTATTTTGGTAATTTGCTGACCTGAATATTTTGTAACGGATGATACTATGTTTTGTGATGATCCCTGATAATTATCAAATAATCCTGTTACGAATAATCGTTTATAACCCGTAAAATTGGTATTGAATCCCCAATTAAGGCTTCCATCCAAATATATACTTCCAACCCTATCAATAAATTGTCCTGTCTTAATATTTACTTCGTCCTTAACATTTCCAATAGAATTCAAACTGATATTACTTGGCAAATATGTAGATGACTCTTTATATGATTCATATGACGTTGGAGCTGTTTTGCCTTCTACCAGTATAATGTTGTCATAATATACCGGACTCACTGTTGATTCATACGTCCTAATAATCACAAGTACTTCTGAGTTTGTCCCTGTATTGAATGCCATGTTGGAATCCGTCATCTGTCCTCCACTTTGGCCCCAAATTATAACATCTCCTGTACCTGTTGCATGTGAAGAAAAATAATAAAATGTATTAGGTTTTACCTTTATACTTTGATATATATCTGTATATCCTTGAGCTGTTACTTTGAATTTGCCATTTTCAAGAGTAAACAATGGACTATTGGTTCTTATTTTCCAGTATTTAACCCCTTCTTCTCCATTTCCATTTCTAACAAGATTTTTTCCTACACTCCTGATTCTTAATGCATTAACGGATTGTGTTCCATTTACAAATGTGATGTTTGAATCACACCATGACTGTGTAGGTTCATTACCTGCTCCAAATGCTGCTGTTAAATCAATCAGCATCGCACCGTCATAGTAACAGGTTCCACTAGCCGAAACTGTAGTTTGGGCAAATGTGTATCTCGTTGGAGTAGCATTTGAAGCTGTGAGTCTTTGACTTAAAAACTGCCATTTATTTAATTTTGTACAATCAAAAGTAGAATAATAGCTCCAAGTTGAATCTATTCCCATATTTAAAGTAAATGTCGGAGAATTATTTGCCGCAGTTATATTTGCCCATGCAGAAGCATAATAAATATGGCCTGCTATTGGAGTCCAATTAGAATGTGTATCAAAATCCTGCCCAATGGCAGAATAGGATTCTTTCATTGACCTTTTTCCATATTTTGCAGTATCTGAAGAAGATGTGATATATCCGCTATTCCCCCAATTAACCAAGCCTGCTTCAAAATCCCCATCACTTCCCATTAAGTTAGTAACTGTATTCCCCATCAATGTCATATCCAGCTGACCATCCGCAGCACCTTCCGGTACAGAAAATACAGTACTCTCTGCACTTGCCGTTTTAAATCCGAACGGTATAATGCATTGAGTTATCACAAGTGTTGCTGTAATGACCATAGCCATGAGTTTCTTTTTCATTCTGTTCCCCCCATATTTATCTTTACATTTCAATCTAACGATGCCTTAATTTGACACCAACCCATTATATACAACTCAGTAATAACCCACAATGCCTATTCCATCTTCAAACTTCGAGCATTTTCGACATTTTGCATCATCTTAACATAACAAAAAAAGAGCCCATATTTTGAGCTCTTCCTGAACAACCATTCTATAATTTCGTCTGAAACCTCTGCAGCCTTCCTGCCATACTCCATACAGGAGCAGCCTCGGAGACAGGCCTGAAGGATTTTACTACATACTGGTAACCTGGCTTTGCTTCCATGGATGCTACTGCCGCAGATATTACTGCCATTATTTCTCCGTTATCTTTCTTTTCTGCACCTCTTGTGCCTGCCTGTTCCTTCTTCTCTTTTCTTGCCTGGAAGAATTTCTCTGCTACCGGCGGGAACATCGCATAGGTCAATATATCTTCTTCCTTCTCAATATATTCCGCAGCTTTACTTTTGATATTATCCAGCTCGGATTTTAAGAGGTCAGCCGGCCTGCAGGTAATCGGCTTTTCTTCTCCAAGTATCTTTGTAATTATTTCATTGGATATCGGAGCAGGGGTTTTTCCATATTTGCCGGCAACAAGATCCTTTGATTCCTTCGGAACCATTTTATATCTTTCACCCATAACAACGTTCAACACTGCCTGAGTACCGACAATCTGGCTCGTAGGAGTTACAAGCGGCGGGTATCCGAAATCTTCCCTTACCCTCGGCACCTCTTTGAGCACCTCTTCATATTTATCTGATGCATTTGCCTGCTTCAATTGAGAAACCAGATTTGAAAGCATTCCGCCCGGAACCTGGTAAATCAATGCGTTAACATCGACTCCCATCATTTTTACATCAAGCAGACCTGATTGAATATAATTCTCTTTAACAGGCCTGAAATAGTCAGCTATCTCACTTAATAAATTAAGATCAAGGCCTGTATCGTATTCTGTGCCCTGAAGTGTCGCTACAAGCGGTTCTGTAGGCGGTTGGGAAGTTCCCATTGCCATAGGCGACATAGCGCAGTCCACAATATCAATTCCTGCTTCTATAGCCTTGATATAGGTCATGGATGCAATTCCGCTTGTGTAATGCGTATGCAGCTGAACCGGTATCTTAACATTCTCCTTAATACCTTTTACAAGCTCATATGCAACATATGGAACCAATAGTCCGGCCATATCCTTGATACAGATTGAGTCTGCACCCATTTCTTCTAACCTTTTTGCATCTTTAACAAAAAGCTCTACATTATGCACAGGACTCATAGTGTAGGATATAGTCCCTTGTGCATGCCCGCCTTCCTTTTTGCAGGCTTTTATTGCAGTTTCTATATTTCTTACATCATTGAGGGCATCAAATATCCTTATGATGTCCATGCCGTTGGCGATAGCTTTCTGTACGAAATATTCAACCACGTCATCTGCATAATGCCTGTATCCAAGAAGATTCTGCCCCCTCAAAAGCATTTGCAGCTTGGTATTCTTAACCTTGCTCCTTATTATCCTTAATCTTTCCCACGGATCTTCATTAAGGAAACGGATGCATGAATCGAAGGTTGCACCGCCCCAAGCTTCCAGGGAATGATATCCGACTTTATCCAACTTTTCAAGTATAGGGAGCATTTCATCAATTTTCATTCTGGTTGCAATCAAAGACTGATGTGCATCCCTTAAAACGGTCTCTGTAATTTTTACCCTTGCCATGGTGTTTTCCTCCATCTTTCAATCGGGTTTATGCGAATGCTACCAATACATCGCCTGCTTTGACTATACTGCCCTTGGATACGGTGAGAGACGAAATCTTTCCGTCAGCGGGAGCTGTGATTTCGTTTTCCATTTTCATGGCTTCAAGAATCAATAATACCTGTCCCTTTTTAACTGTATCGCCTTCATTCACGTTAACTTTCAAAATTGTTCCGGGCATTGGAGATGTAACACTTGATGATCCTGCCGGTGCCGAGCTTGCTGCCGCCTTTTGAACAGGTGCAGATGCAGCCGGAGCTGAAACCGGAGCTTGAACAGCAGAACCTGCTGCCTGTACTTCTTCAACCTCTACCTCGTACTTTGTACCGTTTACCTTTATTAAAAACTTTTTCATATTAAACTTCCTCCTTTATTTATCTCAAATTATATATTGCCGCCTAAGCCTCCCTTAAGGGGGCTGTTGCAATAGCGACCGGGGGATTACAGCGGAATATTTCCGTGCTTTTTAGATGGCCTGTTCTCCCTCTTGCTTGCAAGCATTTCAAGAGAATTTATAAGCCTCATTCTTGTAGCTGACGGAACGATAACATCGTCCACGTATCCTCTTGCAGCTGCCACGTAAGGATTTGAGAACTTTTCCCTGTATTCGTCTATTTTCTGTTTTCTTGCTGCTTTTGGGTCTTCTGCAGATTTGATTTCTTTTCTGAATACAATATTTGCTGCACCTTCTGCGCCCATAACGGCAATTTCAGCTGAAGGCCAAGCCAATACAACGTCAGCACCAAGATGTTTGCTGTTCATTGCAATGTATGCGCCGCCATATGCTTTCCTTACTATTACATTCATTTTCGGTACAGTTGCTTCTGAAAAAGAGTACAGCATCTTTGCTCCATGCCTGATAACTCCCCCATGCTCCTGACCTACACCCGGAAGGTAACCGGGTACATCTGTAAAAGTAACGAGCGGAATATTGAAGGCATCACAGAAACGTATGAATCTCGCACCCTTGTCGGATGAATTGATGTCAAGTACTCCTGCCATATATTTGGGCTGGTTTGCAACAACACCTATTGTTTTTCCGTTTAAACGTCCGAATCCTATTATAATATTAGGAGCAAAGTTTTTTTGAATCTCCATGAAATCGCCATTGTCAACTATTTTCCCGATGATATCGAGCATGTCATAAGGCTTGTTTGGATCTTCCGGAATGATGCTGTCCAGTTCTTCGATAAGTACATTTGTATCACCTGAATCATATATCGGTGCATTTGACAGATTGTTATCCGGCAGGAAGCTTAAAAGCCTTTTTATTTCATTGATGCAGTCTTCTTCATTGGAATACTTGAAATGTGCTACACCACTGGTTCCGTTATGAATATCAGCTCCGCCCAAGGTCTCGAAGGATACTTCTTCCCCTGTTACGGATTTGACAACCTCAGGACCGGTGATGAACATGTAGCTTGTTTTTTCAACCATGAAAATAAAATCCGTAATTGCCGGCGAGTAAACAGCACCGCCTGCACAAGGTCCCATAATTACCGATATCTGAGGTATAACACCCGATGCCAGCGTGTTCCTGTAGAAAATCTCGCCGAACCCGTAAAGTGAGTCTATTCCTTCCTGAATCCTTGCTCCGCCCGAATCATTTACGCTAATGAATGGAGCACCCATTTTAACGGCCATATCCATTACCTTGGTAATTTTCTTGGCATGCATTTCACCAAGAGAACCGCCTATAACGGTAAAATCCTGAGCCGACGCATAAACAAGCCTTCCGTTTACCGTACCGTAGCCGGTTACTACTCCGTCACCGGGAATCTTTTTCTTCTGCATCTCGAAATCAATTCCCCTGGTCTCAACAAATGTGTCCATCTCAACGAAGCTGCCTTCGTCAAATAAACTTTTAAGCCTTTCACGAGCTGTCATTTTTCCTGATTGATGCTGTTTCTCAATACTCGCGGTACCACCGCCAAGCTCCAGCATTGCCTTCTTTTCATTCAGTTGTTTTATTTTTTCGTTAGTTGCCATGAGTTTTCCACCTCATATTCTTATTATTTGTATATAGTATGCATTAGAACCGATAAGTAACCAGTACTTATCATTTGTTTTGTTATAAGATATTATTACCTGGTGCTAATTATTAAAAATTATATATTAAAACATTGATAAATGCAATAATTTCATTAACAAAATTTGAAAAATTGGTAATTTGAATTTACAAAATAAATACAGCTTTTTTACAGCTCACATTTTGATACTATGACAAATATTCTATGATTGGTCATATAATACACAGGTCTCCAGACATTCAGGGCATATGAAGCAGAAAAAAGTCCCCTCGTAACCTGATAATTCATCCCCTTGCTGTCCAATAAACATCATTTTATTCTTACAATGCGGGCATTCGGGATAGAAGGCATCATTGACCCAATTTGGGTGACCTCCTATTTGAGTCCCGGGAATATCATCAGAAAACAGATTTGAACCAAGCACTCCAATATCCTTGAATTTTAATGTTTCTCCCCCATTATCAAGCTCTCGTTTCACAGCTGCACTCATAAAATATGGCTCGTAGATTGCACATTCCAAGCAGGCTGCAATATTTATTTTCTCACCCTTTAGCCCAAGAAAAGAATATACCGGATTATCCAGATCAAGCATAAATAAAGAATTTAAAGTATTACCGCATGCAGGACATTTTTCAATTAACCTGTTGTTTACAGCTATTTCAACATCGGCTACTTCTTCACTGTCAACCGGTAACAGACATTTATCATATATGAGGGATTTTAGTTTGTTATTTTTATCAACGATCCATCCGCTTTCCTCAGAGTATCTGATAGGAGTAACATACAAATCCTTCGCCCAATCAGCCTTTTCCTCTGATGCCTTTTGAAGGAAATTCATAACATGCTCTGTCTTAATCCATACAAGTGACATTAACAGGTTATTTACTCCTGTGCTTGCTGTTTCGAGCTTATGTATTATCTTTTCAGCTATTCCATCATCGGCAAATCTGTAAATTACACCCATTCTATTGGGGAAGTAGTTTTTCTCAACCAGATGGTTATAGATTGCTTTTAGCCCGGTACCGTTTGTTATTAAAGCTGAATTTACCAGTATACTTTCAGCCTGATCAACAGCTCTTTCATCTTTACCGGATAATAACTCAACAGCTATTTTTGCAAGTTCTATACATTCATCGTCATGCAATTGCCTGTAAAGCTTGCATAAGCCCGTTCCGCCTTTAAAATTAAAAATGTCTGCAACACTCATTTTGCCTTAGCCCCCTAAAATAATTTTTCTATACATACAAATATTGGCGGACAATTAACCTGATTAACAAATTCCGTCTTCATCACAACGTATTTCTTATTGTCAATCCCGTTGATGAATTCCATGACTTGCTCTTTTTCATCAAAGCCGCTGTCTCCGCCGTAATATACGACAAGTGATACCAGGCCGTTTACTTCTATAAGCTCCATTGATTTCTTTATAGCTTCAATCGTTGTATCACCTTTCGTGCCGATGCTGTGGTCTCCACCCGGCAGATAGCCAAGGTTGAACATAACTGCTTTAACGCTGCCGGTGATATAACTGTCCATATTCTGATGACCTTCATTTATAAGCTGAACTCTTTGAAGCAGACCCTTGTCAGCCAGCTTTTTTCTTGTCTTTTCTAAAGCTTTTTCCTGTATGTCGAAGGAATATACCTTTCCATTATCTCCAACCAACTCTGCAAGGAATACTGTATCATTTCCGTTTCCGGCAGTCGCATCAACGACAATGTCTCCATGCCGGACAATACTTTTCACATAGTCATGAGACTGTACCAATGAATTCTTTATAACTTCCATATACCCCTACCCCGTAACTTATCATTGTTTCAGACTTTCCCGTCGCTTGTCATTATCGCCTTATACATTTCCGGCCGCCTGTCCCTGAAAAAACCCCAGGAACGCCTGTATGCATCTATTTCATCCAAATCAAATTCAGCAGTCAGAATTGTTTCCGAGCTTCTGTCCGCTTCGGCAATTTTTTCACCTACATGGTTTGTAATAAAGGAAGACCCGTAAAAGGTGATATCCGAATCCTGCATTTTTTCTGTTCCGACACGGTTCGATGCTACCACGGGAATAACATTCGATGCTGAATGCCCCTGCATGCAAAGCTGCCAATGGTTTTTAGAATCGACGCCATGGTCAGCGGAGCCTTCCGGTTCAGAGCCTATTGCCGTGGGGTAAAATAGAATTTCCGCCCCCATTAAGGTCAAACACCTTGCGGTCTCCGGGAACCACTGATCCCAGCATATTCCGACACCAATCCTCCCATGCTTTGTGTCCCAGACCTTAAAGCCCGTATCCCCGGGATTGAAATAAAATTTCTCTTCATAGCCGGGCCCGTCAGGTATATGTGTCTTCCTGTACACTCCCAGGACTTCCCCGTCCGCATCAATAACAGCAACAGAGTTGTACATAGCGTTGTTTCTTTTCTCATAAAAGCTGATCGGAAGTACAAGGTTCAACTCTCTCGCAACCTTTTTTAAGCAGTTGACTGCAGAATTCAGTTCAACCGTTTGAGCATAGCTGTAAAAGCATATATCTTCCTTCTGGCAGAAATACGGTGTTTCAAAAAGCTCTTGAAGAAGTACTATTTGCGCACCTTTTTCAGCTGCATCCCTGACCAGCTTCACTGCTTTTGCTATATTCTCATCTATATTTCCGGAACAGCTCATTTGCGTTGCGGCAACAATAACCTTTCTCATACTGCCAGTCCTTTCATTCCATAATATTTATATTACAGGCTTGCCGGTACTCCGACAGGCATTTGCTGGGTGAGGCAATGGACGTTTCCCCCGCCTCTGATGATCGACATTCCATTCACAGTAACTATTTTTCTGTCCGGAAAAGTCTTTTTCATTACCTCTTCAGCCATTTTATCCGTTTCAGAAAATTTTCCTCCGAATACGGGCATGATAACTCCTCCGTTCACGAAGTAAAAGTTGACATAACTTAATGTAAGATACAGGCTTTCATACGTGGACTCTCCGGGCTGCTCTATCTGAATTATTTCAAGTTTTCTGCCTTTAGCATCGGTTTCATTCTGCAATGTTCTCAAATTATCCTGGGAGCGCTCATAGTTCGGATTCTTCGGGTCTGACGAAGTCTGAATTATAATCGTTCCCGGGCGTGCAAAACAGGCTACATTGTCTATATGCCCGTCAGTGTCGTCGCAGAATAATCCCTTCTTCAGCCATATTATTTTTTCAACGCCCAGATGCCTTTTAAGCTCCTTTTCTATGTCAGCCTTAGTCATATGCGGGTTTCTGTTTTTATTCAGCAGACACTCTTCAGTAGTTATTAAAGTTCCTTCTCCATCAACATGTATGGAGCCTCCCTCCATTATGAAAGGAGCATCAAAATATGGGACTTCAATTGTATTGAGTACTTTTGGAGCAACCAGATTATCATTTTCACAGGGATACTTCCCTCCCCAGGCATTGAATCTCCAGTTGATTCCTGCAATTTCCCCGCTTGAGTTAACAACAAAAGTAGGACCGTTATCCCTCATCCATGAGTCATCATGCTGAATTTCAAGTATCTTGGCACAAGAGCCGCAATAACGCTTTGCCTCACTAGCCGCTTCCGGCTTTACAACCAATATGACAGGCTCAAAATCTGCTATTTTCCTTACTATATCTGTATAAGCTTCAATAATCTCTTCAAAGGGTTCAGGCCATAAAGCTTCCTTTATAGGCCATTCCATAAAGGTTCCTGCATGCCTTGACCATTCGGCGGGCATTTTAAAGCCTGATTCATTTGGGTACATGGCGAATCCTCCGTGAAAATTTATATTATTGGAAAAACTACAGATTATTATATCATTATTATTTAGAAATGTAATAAATATTATTATATGCTTTTACAGTATGATATAATGTTTATAACAATTTTAGGGGGGATAAAATATAATGGATGAAATAACCAACAACTTTCAGTCTCAGAGCCAGCCAAATCCTTATGCCGGCGAACAGACAGTAACCTTTAATCTGAACGTCAGCGATATAAAAGGCATGGCAGGATGGGGTTCATTCATGGCGATACTCGACATTATTTTTGGAGCTCTCGCCTGCATTACCGTGCTGGGTGCTGCTTACGGCGTAACTCAGATCATTTCGGGTACAAAGCTTTTTGCTGCCGCAGATCATTTAAAAAGGTATATTGCAACAAACAATTCTGCCGGAATTTCGGAAGCTTTATATAATCTCAGTAAATATTTCAAGCTGAGAGGAATAACTTCTATTATCAGGATATGCATGACTATAGTTATAATCATTATTTATATAATTGTTATTGTTGCAATTGTAGCAAGTGATCCGGAAGCTTTTAATAATTATTAAAAACAAGTTGTCAATAAAAAATGCTCTGTCCCAGAGCATTTTTTTATTGGATAATTTTCTTTTAGAAATTGCGTCGTTTTTCCGTCTCATATTTCCTGCTTTTTAAATATATATATGCTGGAAATCAAAAAGCCGATTATCATTATAAATGATATTATTATTGGAGCAGCAGCATCCATTGTATCTGCTTTTCCGTTTATCAAACTCAACCCTAATACAGTCATAGATGCAGGCGAATACTCCTTGATAACCGGCAGTGATGAAATTGCTGAAAAGCCAACAAACCCAAGAAAGCCCAACACAGCTGATATTGTAACATTTTTAGCCAATGTACTGGCCAATATGGTCATTGCGATTATAACTATCATGAATAGCCACATCAGGAAAAGTCCCAATATAAGATTATCATTGTAAAACCTGTTGAACAGCAAATAAGTGTAGTAAATACAAGCCCCTACAGAAAGCAGGTATGAGAGAGTAAACAGGATCGCTGATGAGAAAAATTTACTTAGTATGAATTGAGAACGCGAAACTGTTTTTGTAAGTACAAGTGTTGCTGAACCTTTCACCTTCTCGTTTACAACAATGCTCATAAAGATCAGTATGACAACTATCAGCCCCATCTGCCCCAGGTTGCCGAATAATTGCGCATATGCGTCGCCATACTTGGGCTCGCCATTAAACGTTATCGTAACAGCAGAATCCGCAGTATTCCCGAATTTCTTCATGATTTCAGGAAGATACTTTGCCGTAAGCGGGCTTAATAAGCCGAAGAATAGAAATATGGCAGGCAACACTATTATTTTATATGTTTTGAAGATTTCCATCATTTCCTTTTTGAAAAATGCAAGCTTATTCATCAGTCATTCACCACCTTCATAAATATATCTTCGAGAGTAGGCTCAAGCACAGCAAATTCCCTTAAATGAACGCCTTTTTCAAAAATAATCCCGGGTATGCTCAATTGCGCCTTTTTCATGTCTTTTGCAGTAATGATCATATCTCCGTTGTCGTTTACATTTAATTTCTTAAGCCATTCCTGTTCCCTTAAGGCATTTTCAAATTCTGCCTTCTTACCGTTATTCTCTTCGAGCTTGATGGAAATTGTCCTTCCCGTATACTTCTGCCGCAAGTCGCTTATTGAATCCTCAATTATCGCTTTTCCCTTATCAAGAATGACAATCGTATCACAGACTCTTTCAATGTCCGCAAGTATATGTGTTGAGAAAAATACAGTGACTATGCCTGAGAGCTTTGAAATTATGTCCATGACATCTTTTCTGCCTATAGGGTCCAAAGCTGATGTAGGTTCGTCAAGGAATACTACTTTAGGTTCACTGATTAAAGCCTGTGCTATTCCGAGTCGCTGCTTCATCCCTCTCGAAAAGCCGCCTATTTTTTTCTTAACCCCGCTGAGGCCAACAAGCTCCATAAGGCTTTGGGCTCTTTCATTAAGAACCTTCTTTTCTATTCCGAACAACTCCCCGGAAAAGGTCAAAAACTCCATTGGCCTCATCCAGTCATAGAAGGACGGCACATCAGGAAGATAGCCTATATCCGATCTGTTTTTCAGGCTGCCGAATTTCACATTCTTCCCGCATATCTTTATTTCTCCCGTGGTCGGCTTCGAGAGCCCGGTAAGCATTTTTATAGTTGTTGTCTTTCCTGCTCCATTCGGTCCGAGAAACCCGTATATTGAACCTTCGGGAACCTTCAGACTTAGATTGTCAACAGCCTTCAAACCTTTAAACGATTTTGTAAGTGAATTTGTTTCAACAGCGTACATTATTCTTCATCTCCTCTGAAAACAAGGTAGATAACCGACCCGATCATTCCAGTTGCCAGAATTATGAGAGCCCATATACCCTTGTTATTGAATCTTACTTTTTCTCTTTTTGCAAGGTTGACTATAGAATAAATCTGCAGTCCAAACTGTAAAATAATTATCGGAGCAAAAAGCGGTAAATTTTTCATCAATTCTTCCATATTATTATCCTTCTTTCTATCTTATTATCTTACATTGATGATACGACTATGATTCTAAAAAAGTTCACCGGGTTATACAAAAAACCAGGGCCGTTCTTTACTCCTGATTTTTTATTATTCTTTCTCTTTTTTTATAAAATGCTTCCATACCTTGCGTACAACAAGAAGATAAATAATTGTAGGAGTTGGCGCGCTCATCAATCCCCAAAGCCCCCAAAGCCATGGGTAAGCATTTCTTTTTCTTGCATCCAGAAACAGGAATGTTCCCTGGGTCAAAAGAATAACCGCAATCAGAATCAACAGCGGAAGAGGTATTCTCAATATACTTGCATGGAAGCTGCCCATTATATCACCTGCTTCCTTTGTTTCCTGAACCATGTATAAAGGCCTACCGGTATGAACAATATTGAAACCATTTGTATAACCAGGAAGACAACGGAATAATTGTAATATGCAAAAGTGAAGAAGCTTAGGAATGCGAGTGCAACAATAAAAAATACTAAAAATTCCTTCCTTGATCTCGCTCTCTTCTTTTCCTCAGTTTTTGATACCATATCCCTGAAATAGTTCATTTCAGGAATTTTAACTTCTATTTTATCGTCGATATTATCAAGCCCGGCTTTCAATTGCTGTATTATTTTTTCTTCATTATATTCATTCATATGCTTCAAGCTCCTTTCTCACTGCTGAAAGGCCGTTATGTATTCGTGATTTCACTGTTCCCAAAGGTATAGACATTTTTAGTGCTATTTCTTCAAGTGAATAACCATAGTAATGCTTTAAAATAATCGGAAGCCTAATATCTTCGCTTACGTGTGAAAGTGCTTCAACTACTGTACTTATAGTATTGTCATAAAGGTATTGGTTTTCAGTCAAATCCTCTAAGTTAATATCTTCATCCACATACTTCTGTTCCCTTTTTTTCTTTCTCAAACTGTCTATGTAAATGTTCTGGGCGATAGAAATAAGCCATGTTGAAAACTTCGCCCTATCCGGGTTGAACATGGAAATCTTTTCAATAGCCTTGATCATCGTTTCCTGAACCAGTTCCTCTGCCACACTCACACTAAAGGTAAATTTTATGAGGTATTTCAGTACTATTTCATAATTGGAGTAAAGAAGCTGTGCCATTGCCTCCTGATTACCAGCCTGTGCCTTTGAGGCTAAATTTTCGTTCATAATTGTACTTTAACCTTTACTTTTTTTTCAATACAATTATACATTATAAATTCTCCTATTGTTAATACGAATAAAAAAATTGAAAAGTTCACGCAATAAAATATTTTTTAAAAAACCTTCCTTATCTATAATAATTTATTTATAATACCTATAGATAATACAAAGGATGTGTTTACATGGATCAGAAGAAAATTCAAAGGATAAATGAATTGTCAAAAAAATCAAAAACTTCCGGGCTTACAGCTGAGGAAAAGGCAGAACAGCAGGTCTTAAGAAAGGAATATATTGAGGCCTTCCGCAGCAATCTGAAATCTACTCTCGACACTATTGTCGTTGTTGATGAAAAGGGCAATAAAAAACCGCTCAAAAAGGATCCGAATTAGCGCTCTATATCTGTTTCCTCACCGTTTTATATTCATCATTAAACTGAAAATAAGGGCAGTTATCGAAGGAGTTCCTCAGAAACCTGCCCATTTCATCCTCATCCAGATCGGCCAAGCACTCATAGCAAGAGTATTCTTCATTATATGTATAGTTAATGCAGCAGTCGCAATTCGATTTTTGTTTCATCTCTTCTCCTCATGTTATAGGTAGAATTACTTTACCGTAAGCTTTTTATAGCCAAGTTTGAACGGCAGATTTCCACTGCTTATCAATTTTGAAAGTCTATCTGCCTCTTTGATTGTAAAATTCCCTGATATTTCAAGCCTGCCGTCACTAATTTCCGCTGCAACGATAGGTGCTGCTATTAACATACTGTCTATAAAAATGGCAATGACTCCATGCGTTTTAGCCAGCCTTGCAGTTGCTTCTGCAAACTTTTTGGTGCCTGCATTATTCAAGGTAATGGATACAACAATACTTCCGGTCATTGCACTTGTACTGACAATTGCCTGACTGATATCTCCGTTTTTAAGAATTATTTTTCCAGTCGGAAGATAATCACCATTTTTGTCTTTTTTATTTTCATCTGCCTCCTGAAAAGTTAAAACAGCAGGTTTAATTATATCAGTGATGAAAGCTTTCGGATCCTTTTTAATATCTTTGTCGGATGTATATACTTTGAAATCAATTTCACTTGTTAAATAGTTGACATTCAGCTTTCTGTTTTTTATACCTTTATAATCAAGCCTTTTATTAATAATTGCTAACGCTTTTTTCATATCCGCCAGTGATGGTTTGATTGCTACATTTTTATCTGCAAATAAAACAGCATGGATGCAGCTTAATGCATTTGATTTTTGTTCAGCAAATCCTGTTATGCTGCTCATCATAATGCTTGCAATGATTACTCCGATAATAAAACCTTTTATTCTGCATTTGTATTTTAACATGTTAATCCTCCATTTTGGACTTGTCCTGTGATTTCGCTTTTTCTTCCTTTTCCTCTGATGCGCTTAAAATAGCGTCTTTAACCGCATTGTAGATTACAAAATATAAAACTGCAAAAAATATTGCAACTCCAAATAACCATAAAGCAATTTGTTCAAAGCTCATACGTACCCTCCATGATTTATTAAAAAAATTTATTTTAGAATCAGCTTTTCACCTTGTAATTTCCTAATGGCGCAGAAATAACCTCTAAGCCTTGTGTAAAATTATATAGATTACTTACATAATTTACAACCATTTTTAATCAGTACATTAAATTTCTCCGAATCAAAATATAATTATACCCAAATAATACTTCTGCTAACTTTATTAAATGGAAAACTATGATATAATCTCATTTATAAAACACTAACCTTTGGAGGAATCATGGCTAAGGCTTTTTTAACGAAAAATAAAGAAAAAAAGATTGAATACGGACACCCATGGATATTCAGGAGCGATGTCGAAAGATATGAAGGCAGCATCCACCCGGGTGATATTATCGATATATACAGCAGTAAAAATAAATTTCTTGCAAGAGGTTATATAAACCCCCAATCTCAGATAACAATCAGGATACTTACATATGAGCAGGAAGAAATCAACGCTGATTTCTTTTATAAAAGGATTAATTCTGCTTGGGAATACAGAAAAAAGGTGGCTGATATAAATAGCTGCCGTGTAGTGTTTGCAGAATCGGATTTTCTGCCTGCATTAATCGTGGACAAATTCTCGGATATCCTTGTAGTTCAGACATTATCGCTTGGTATCGACAAATATAAAGCTCAGCTTGTTGACATTCTAGATGAAATAATTAAACCTGCAGGAATTTTTGAAAGGAATGATGCCCCTGTAAGGGAGCTTGAAGGTCTTGATTTGCGCAAAGGCTATCTAAAAGGCCATTTTGACACAAATGTCGAGATGGTTGAAAACGGTGTGAAATTCATTGTTGATGTTGAAAATGGCCAGAAAACCGGATTCTTTCTTGACCAGAAAGAAAACAGGGCCGCTATCAAGCCTTTTGTCAAGGCTTCAAAGGTTCTCGACTGTTTTACCCATACAGGCTCCTTTGCGCTGCATGCAGGATATTACGGTGCTTCCTCAGTACTGGGAATAGATATCTCTGAACATGCTGTTGAGTTTGCCTCAAAAAATGCACGTTTGAACGGTCTCGATGACAAGTGCAGGTTTCAGGCTGCAAATACCTTTGACATATTGAGAGATTTTTATGACAAGGGCGAAACCTTCGATACAATCATTCTTGACCCTCCGGCCTTTACTAAGTCCAGAAGTGCCGTTGAAGGTGCAATAAGAGGCTATAAAGAGATAAACCTCAGAGCTATGAAAATCATTAACAGCGGCGGTTTCCTGATAACCTGTTCATGCTCTCACCATGTTGACCCCGAACTGTTCATGGATATCATCTATAACGCAGCAATAGACTCCAAACGAAAGGTACGGCTTGTTGAATACAGATCACAGGCAAAGGACCACCCTGTCCTTCTGGCCGCAGAGGAAACCGAATATCTCAAATGTGCAATATTACAGGTAGTGTGATAAAACAGGGATCGAGTATGAGCGACAGTCACAAGAATAAGTTATGAACCACCCCCTACAGAAAACGCCTCATTTCCAATGCGCATTGGAAATGAGGCGTTTTAATATACTCATTCTAACGATAATGAGACTTTATCACCTTGGCTTTGTACGTACATCCACCAATCCTGCCTTTTGCAGCAGGCGGAGGATAATGGCCGCGCTCTCGGCGCGGGTGATGTTGGCTGTGGGGTTCAGCTTACCGTTTGAACCCTGGATGAGACCAGAGCCGACGTTCCATTTCACTGCGTCTTTCGCCCAGGAGCCTATACTGTCCGCATCCGAAAAGCCGTCCAAAGTGACTCTTGCTCCTCTAAACTCCGTGAGCGCCGCCGCTCGCTGCAGTATTAGCATAGCCTCCTGTCGGGTGATCGCCGCATTGGGATCAAAACAATTTTTGCCCTTGCCCTGTATAAGCCCATATTGCGATGCCGTCGCTATTGCGCCGGTGTACCATGCTGTAGCGGGGACATCTGAAAAGCTGCTTGTGCCGTCTGCCGGAAGTCCAAGTGCACGAACAAGTATTACGGTAAACTCGGCACGGGTAATGCTGGCTCCACCGTCAAATACAGAGGAGCTGCGCCCTGTGACGATCTTGCGGCTGCCCATTTCGTTCACCGCCGCTTCGTACCATTTGCCCTGGGCATCGGCAAATTTGACATCATTTTGAATCAGAGCGTAGATGCTGTTCGTGCGGGAATTGATGATCGCGTAATATTTGCCATCCCTTTCTACGACATTTGTCGGCACATGACGGACACTGCCGTCGGAATTTACCACCACCGCCGTGGTGATTTTGGATGCCTGCTCCGCCGTGACCTCGATCGTACGGTCAATGTAAGCGCTGAAGGTGTCCACGCTGACAGTTATGCCGTTGTAGGTCGCCGTAACAGTGAACGCCACCGGAGAGACCACAAGCGTTTCTCCGTCGACACTGACAGAGCTGTTTTGGATGGTCACGTCAAAGGGCACCTTACTCATATCCGCGCCGGGAAAAGCCTCTGTCAGCGTCGCCGTGTCGATAGCGGAGGTGTTCAGGTTATAGGCCACATTTCCAGTCTGCACGGTGAGCGTCATGCCTTTAGCCGCCATGTCCTCGATATTTTTTACGACAAGGGACGCCACAGCCGTGCTGGTTTCTCCTACCGGCACTACAACAGAGGATCCAGATGTAGCACTGTCGATATTCGTGCTGAGTTTCGACTGATCAACGGTAACGGTGGTGGTGTCGCCGGACGTATTCGCTGTGCCAATGTTCACGGTTTTCCCGTCCACGATCACCGGCGCACCGGTCGGAACGATGGTGCTCTCGTCGTCGGCGGGCGTACTGTCCGGCTTGACGGTCGGAACGATGGTGCTCCCGCCTACGGTAGGCGCACTGTCCGTCGTGACGGTCAGCGCGGAGCTGACTGTGCCGGGAAGCGTTGTGGCGGTTGCCTTAATTCGGGCCACAAAGCTGTACTCGGTACTGCCGCTCAGACCGGAGAACACATTGCTGTCCTGCCAGGTTGTACCGCCGTCCTTGGAGTATTCATAACCAGTCATTGCTGTCAGCGTCACGCTGTTATAGGTCTTGCTGCCCAGCGTCGGATCGGTGGAGCTTTCCACAGGGGCAATAGTCCCGACAATGTACTCGTTTGTCGGTTTATTCTTTTGGCGAACCTTGACGGTGCCTGCAACAAAGGTCAGTCCGGTTGTATTGTCCGCCGTGCAGTCCTGCCACACCGAGCCGTCGAGGCTGTATTCCATGTTTGTCGTAGTTCCGGTAAGCTTTCCGGTGGCTACGTCATAGCCGACGTTGGTGAGCGTAATGCTATCAACGCCCAGCAAAACCGTGCCGCAGTCCGTCCAATCGCTAGCAAACGCGGAGGCTGTCGCCTTGACGCGGACGTAAACATTTCGTCCTGTAGCGGCTGCAACCTCCGTCGCGGAACCGGTACCGGCAGTTCCCGACTCAGATGCGCCGGGAACGGACGCGGCGAGAAGAAACTCATAAGTGGCTGCCAGCGTCAAATTGGTATGGCTTGCGTCGCTGCCCGCTGCAATAGTCACCACTGTGTCGGCTGGCGCACTGGGTCTTGCGGGCACGGACAGTGTCTGCACGTTTCCGGCAAGTGCCGCGTCGGTTGCCGCATCGCGGAAATAGTATGTAGTACCTGGGGTTAGAGGAAGAGCCGCGCCCTGTCCTGCCGTCCATGTTGTTGCAGTCGAGGAGCTTGTGTTATATTCCACCGTGACAGGAACAGAATCGGTGGTCTTCTCACCTGAAAAGTCAACGGCGTAAGATGGAGCCGCCTTCAATGTGCCAATGGTACCGAGTGTCTGCGGCAGGCTGGGCATGGCATCGTCTGTCTCCCTTGTGCGCACCTTAATTACATTGCCCTCTGCAAAGGTTACACCTGTGACGGGTGTAGTTTGCCACGTTGAGCCATTATCCAAGCTGTATTCGTATGTGCTCCCCAGTCCGGTTATAGTGCCGTCCTTGACACTGTACGTCACGTCGCTGTCGGAGAGAGCCACTGGCGCAGTTTTGGTTTTCACGATAAGGGCATCGCTGTTGGCACTGACAAATGAATTTGCGGTTGCCTTAACACGAGTCACAATAGAGTATTCGGTTCCTACATTCAAACCTGTAACCTCAACCTTCCCGCTTACCGGAGTATACCATTTACCATCGACCTGATACTCCTGTCCAACTACGGTATTTGAAATAGTGATGGCTGTCTCGGTTTTTGTGATATTTGCAGCCGTGATAGCTGCTGGTGTTGCAGGGCGTCCAGAAATTGTAAAGGTGACCGCCTCGCTTGCGGGAACTCCGCTTGCAGATTTTACACGGACATAATAGGTTGTTCCAGGCGTAATGGTGCCTCCGCTGGTGATTGTTGTAGTAAAGTTGGCACTAGTACTAACCTCATAGGTATTGTCGAAGCTGATTGTTTCCGTCCCATAATTTATGCTTACTGCACTTGCCACTGGCGTTTCGGGCAGAGTGTACTGAACCACGCTGCCGGAAAGCGACGGCATGGCGGTGTCCGTTTCCGCCGTGCGGAAGTGGATATAATACTTTGTTGCGGGACTTAGGCTGCCAAACTTGTGAGTCCCGTCGACGGTTGCCTTAAAATAGCCGTTGGGCGTTCCGCTCCAGTCTGCAGCAGCGCTGGTGGAAATATAATACTCGTTGCCTTCAACTGTGCTGATGGTGATACTGTTGCTGGTGGGCTTGTTCTCATCTGTCCCAATAGCGGGCTGAGCTGGTGCGCCGACCGGAGCCGTCTTGGTAGTCACGGTAAGGGCAGTGCTGTCTAAGCTAGCAAATGAATTTGCAGTTGCCTTAACACGAGTCACAATAGAATAGTTATTTCCTGCAGCCAAACCTGTAACCTCAACCTTCCCGCTTACCGGAGTATACCATTTACCATCGACCTGATACTCCTGTCCATCTACGGTATTTGAGATAGTGATGGCTGTCTCGGTTTTTGTGATATTTGAAGCCGTGATGGCTGCTGGTGTTGCAGGGCGTCCAGAAATTGTAAAGGTGACCGCCTCGCTTGCGGGAACTCCGCTTGCAGATTTTACACGGACATAATAGGTTGTTCCCGGCGTAATGGTGCCTCCGCTGGTGATGGCTGTAGTAAAGTTGGCACTAGTACTAACCTCATAGGTATTGTCGAAGCTGATTGTTTCCGCCCCATAATTTATGCTTACTGCACTTGCCACTGGCGTTTCGGGCAGAGTGTACTGTACCACGCTGCCGGAATTCGACGGCATGGCGGCGTCTGTTTCCGCCGTGCGGAAGTGGATATAATACTTTGTTGCGGGACTTAGGCTACCAAACTTGTGAGTCCCGTCGGCGGTTGCCTTAAAATAGCCGTTGGGCGTTCCGCTCCAGTCGGCAGTAGCGCTGGTGGAAATATAATACTCGTTGCCTTCAACTGTGCTGACGGTGATGCTATCAGAGGTGGGCTTGTCCGCACCCGTGCCAATCGTGGGCGCAGAGGGAGGGGATACCGATGCCGACGCCTTCTTGGTGCTTACGGACAGAGCATCCGATGCGTCGCTTGCTAAGGAAATGTCTCCTGTACTCACCGCCGCCTTGCGATAGACGAGATTGTATGCTTTATTTGGATCCAAACCGGTGAAGGTATAACTGCCAGTGCCACTGTACCAGTCCGTTCCGTTCACACTGTATTCATATCCGGCTTGTGTCGCAATGGTTATTCTCGTGTCTGTCTTTGACGTCACGATGGAATCAGCAGGTGCCGAAGTAGGTTTATCTGCTTTCCAGTTGGCTGTGTAGGTTTTATCTCCTGTGCTGCCTGTTGGGATGCTGACGCTTATCTGCGCCGACGTACCGTTGCTGCCTGTCCAACCCAGGAAGGAGTGGCCCGAGCGAGTAGGGGTATTCAAGGTAAAGGAAGCGCTTTCAACCGTATAATTTGCCGGGTTTGTAGTGGAAGCCGTATCACCGTTAAGAGTGTAAGTGATGTTATATTGAATCGGCGTTGCTCGGGCGGTCAAGGTAATCGAACCTGCGGGTATCGTGATGCTGGTGGATTTTGTTGTTTGATCTGATAGCAGCGCTGTATTGCTGCTAGTCCATTTACTCCATACGTATCCCGTATTGACTGTGGCACCGATAGCTACACTTTTGCCCAGCAAATAAGTGCCACCGCCTGACGGTGAGCTTGTGCCTGTGCCATTCGCCAAAGATAGTGTATAATAGTTCACCGTAGCGGTGTTACCTCCGCCCGAGCTTACCACAATATCCACACCTGTATCAGTCGTGCCATCATAGACGTCATAAGTCCCCGCTAAAGCAGAAGCCGTTGCACTAGATCCGCTAAGGGTCAAGTCGTATTTCTTTGTGCTGTTTTGATAAAGAGCAAGGCTCTTGCCACTGCCTGACCATAGACTCCAGTCCTTCTGTACCGTTACAGTGGCGGTATAGGTCGGCGGCATCCAAAGCGGACCATACACAGGATATGACCCTGACGATACCCACGTATAAAGATCTGTTTTCGCCTCGTTGTTCAGCCAAGCGTTAAGGGCGTTGAGAAGAGAGGAAGTATTTGTTCCACCGACTGACACCTCCACTGCAAGTGTATTTGTGCCTGTAAAATAGCAATTTCCTGTTCCGGTCTTACTACCACTGCCAACGCCAGTTGCTATTGCGGTGGACAGCCAGTAGCAATTTGATATGTATCCATTCACATCTCTTCCTGCCAATCCGCCCACAGAATACGAACCTGAACCAGTGACGGAGACAGTGGCAGTAGTAAAGCAGTTTTTCACCGTCCCATGGTAATTCCTGCCCGCAAGACCGCCAACATAGGCAGAATCATGATTAACAGTACCGACGATAGTGCCGGTTACGTAGCAATTTAAAATATTTCCGTCAGTGTTTCCCACAAGACCGCCAACATATAACATATTAGCTGCGCTTGTTACACTTATGTTGGCACCGATCAAACCGACATTTTTAACTGTCCCAAGATTGATATCGCCGAATAATCCGTAACCCCAAGAACCTGTGGCGTTTATTTTGAGGTTTGAGATAGTATGTCCTCCGCCGTCAAAGATGCCATCAAACGGGTTATTAGTGTTGCCGATTGGCGTCCAGTTTGAATATGCTGTCAAATTAATGTCGTTCCCGATCTTATAGTTCGCGCTACTCCAGCCATAAGTATCGGCATTAACCTGCTGCGCCACATAGGCGAGTTGGTCGGCATTCGTAATGATATTGACTCCGCTTGCATTAAGAGTAAACGCACCATTTGCAGGATTGCCTGTGCCTTCACCTGCCGCCATTGCAGCTATAGTAAAGCCGGGCAGCAAGGTTATCACCATACACGCCGTCAACAAAATACTTAAAAATCTTTTTTTCATTTTGTCTCTTCCTCCTGTTCTTTGCTTGTCTGAATATCCGGATTACACTCACATCGTTTTGTAAATGAATCTTTAATGCCGTTCTGTGTCGTCTTATATCTGCACACGCCTTTTTGCGTGGGATGCTCGGTAAAAATGCCGAAATCCCCATATTTGCAGTACCAGCACTCTTGGGCGGAAAACAGCCGGTCGGCGTCCTGTTCAAAAGCATCGCAAAAGTCGCCTCGAGCGATTTCAAGGCCGGACGCCAACGTTAGCCCCTCAGTTCTGTCGCAGGGTTCTATCATCATAAAAATCACTTCCTCAAAGCTAATTTCTCAGTATAAATTATATAAGAAAACCACGGCCTAAAACCGGCCGTGGCGTAATTGCAAGATATTTGGCGTAAATGTCGGATTCTGTCGGGTTCTGTCGGATTTATCAGACTTGCTGCGACAGGTGGAGTAAAACGCGCGTCCTGAACACACCGTCTTGCGCAGTAAATTCCACCATGCCGTTGTACCTTTCAGCGGCGTAGGAAATACTCTTTGTTCCGGTTCCACCGCCGGACTTCTCCGATTTCGGAAAGCCGCCTTCAAAGACAATGTTATGTGCACATGAGTTTTCTACCACAATATGAAGCTTTCCGGCTCCGTAATATACAGAATAAGCAATCCTTACGGTTATAAATCTCACCGTACCTTCAGGCGTACGCAGGCAGCCCTCCACGGCATTTTCAAACGAGTTTGCAAGGATACCAACCAGTGAGACCTCGTCCATAGGAATACTTGCCGGAATACTCGCATCTATTTCGGTTTTAATACCGTTCTCCCCTGCCCGCATCACCCATCTTGACAGGATGGCATTCGCCGCCAGGTGTTCGCAGAAACCTGCAAGAGCCGCACTTTCCGTCCTCTGCGTCTGAGCGTTCAAATAGGAAACCGCTTCATGTGTTTTCCCTCCCTCAAGCATTCCTAAAAGAGTATCGAAATGATGACGAAGATCATGACGGTCACGGCGGGCAGCGTTGACAGCATGCTTCTGCTCCTCTATCTGTTCCTCCCATATCTTGTTTTGCAGAGATAGGATGCTCTCCCTCTCGCGACCCTCATATTTTTCCACAACTGCACCGATTGACTGAAATATCAGCCAGTAGACACCCAGAAACACCAGATAAGAGCTTGCGACGAGATACCAGCGGTTATCCGCCTCATACCAGTAGAAACGCGGAACATATAGAATAACGGCCTCCAGAACATAGAAGAAGAAGGCTGCCAAAGTGATTAAATGCCACTCTTTTCCCAGAATATCCACCAGTCTGCGGAAACGAGGGCGCAGATATTTGAAATTGAAAAACAAAAGTACACCAAACAGTACTGTTCGGTATAGTAAATACTGCATGTGATAGATAAGCCCCGAGGCTTCCGTGGTGCATATATCCGAAAGGTAGCATATTCCAAAGTATAAATTGAACTGCGTGAACATGACAAACAGCGATACCGCCCATTTGTCCGCAGAGCAGATAATAAGCAGAATCAGACACAATCCGATTTCGACGGGTATAATCAAGCGTTCCGCCATCTCCTGCCCATAGGTAAGCAGAAAGGCACAATATGCCCCGGCAACCGCAATATAAATCGCAACGGTAATTGCAATCCGTTTCCTTTTCGGTTCCCGCAGCTTTATGAGCGAGAAGAAAAACAGGCTGATATAAGCTGCTGTCTGTAAAAACCGCAAGAACACCAATACACCTATTAGTAAACTCATAAGGCTCCTCCCTTCAGCGACTGCAGCTGTAATCCATGTACCGTCTTTTGAAATCCGCGTATTTTCGGCTGAGTATCGGGATTTTTGCACCGGTGGAGAAAGCGACGTTCCTGGATGTAAGTTCAACGATATAGTCCATATTTATAATATAGGTGCTGCCGCATTTGTAAAAACGAGGTTCTTCTTCAAGCAATTCGAATAGCTCGGTTGAGGATTTGCGAACACTGATTACTGGGCCGTCCGATAAATATAATTTTTGCACATGGTTATCTGTTTCGGAGTATACGAGCCTGCTCAAGTCAATGCGGCGGATACCGTCCGTTGATTTGACTGTAATATAAACCTCGTCTTTTTTTATTAAATTATCCATCACCTTGTCAAGAGCAGCAAAGAATTCTTTTTCGGAATAAGGCTTCACCAAATAATGTGCAGCGTTTAACGAAAACGCGTCTACAGCATGATCCCGCGATGTGGTAAGAAAGATAATCTGGCACTTATCACCCATAGCTCGCAATTCCCGCGCCGCCTCCGTACCGATAATGCCCGGCATATATATATCAAGCAGCAGCACATCAAAGCTGCCCTTTTCCGCCACATGAGCAAGCAGTTCCAGAGGGGCGGAGAAAGAATCCGTTTTTATTTCATAGTGCATATGCTCACAGGCGTATTTCTTGAGCATACTGCCAGCACGTTCAAGCTCCTGTGGCATATCATCGCAGATGGCAATGTTTAGTATGGCAATCATCTCCTATTACAGTCAATATGATTTGAAAATATTTTATCGTGCACTGAAAATTTGTGGGTGAGTATAGCTTGGTTCGTTAACAATGAACACCTGCATCCCGGTAAAATCCGTCATTTGCGCTTCCTGTCAACTCCAGATTTTTTCTGTACGATAATGATAGCACAATGAATGAAAGAATACAATTTATGATATGACCATGATGAAATCCCTATTGGGAAGAAAGGAGAATTATGGACAGAGAAGGATTCATTGCAAGACAATATCTCGCAACCGGCGTTCTGGCGATTATGAAACCGCCGAGGCGATGCGCAAGGAAGAGGAAAACGGGAAGTACGCTCCCCGTTCATTCTAATGGTACTTAATCCAAATCCAAATAATAATAGAATAAAACCTGTGCATAACATCACCCATTTGACATTATGCTCAGGTTTTCTTGAGTTTAAACCGCTAAAACAAATTAACCTACTTTTATACCAGGTACTAAAAGAGTATATCCCTCGCTAAGATTAACTATCCTGTTATATCTTATTTCATAGTCTAATCTGTCTCCGTTTTGGAAATTGACCAAGGCATGTCCGACCATTTCCTCTTTGTTCTTCTCAATCTTGACCTTATACTGTTCGTTGTCTATCACCCTAAAGATGTTTTGATAATAAAAGCTGTTGTTAAATTCCTTTACGACCTCAAATAGGTCCTTCTCATGAGTATTAACCTGCCTAATCATATTTATCCCTCGCTAAACTTGTCTAATTTTTATATATTATATCAATTATGTATGTAACTTACAACACAATTTCCCTAAATTTCCCTAAATATAGTAAAATAGTTTATTCATATTTATTTGTATATTATTATTCCAATAAACTATTTTGCGAAGGTATTTATAACCCTTATAATGATTGGCCCTACAAGAACGGAAAATATAGTCGGGAATATAAAAAGAACCATTGGTATAAGCATTTTTACAGGTGCTTTCATAGCCTTTTCCTGTGCTCTTTGCCTTCTCTTCTGCCGCATCTGCTCGGACTGTATCCTTAAGACATTTCCGATGCTGACTCCAAGCTGTTCCGCCTGAACTATCGAACCTATGAATGTAGTGAGATCCTGAATTCCTATTCTTTCAGCCATATCCTTCAAAGCATCTTTTCTGTGCTTTCCGACCTTGATCTCCTGCAGGACATTTCCAAACTCTGCTGCGAGTGCGCCCGGCACTTTATCTACAACCTTTGCCAGGGCTCCGTCAAAACCAAGCCCTGCTTCCACACTTACCGTCAAGAGATCAAGTACATCCGGCATTGAATTCCTGATTTCGCTTTGACGCTTTGCTATCTGCTTGTTTAATATCATATTGGGAAGAATCAGCCCAAGCACTATCTCTGTTAAGCAAATAAGAAATACATAACTGAGGTCTGTTTTTCTGATATATCCCAGAACGGCGCTGATAAAGGGCAAGCATAGGATGATTATAACCTGAAGATTGATCCAGTCCTTTACCTTCAGCTTGAAAGGATTGCCGGCCATATCCACTTTCTTTTCCAGAGACGATACTATTTCCTTTGGAGTTATCTTTAATATGCTTTTGCTCAAGTTATCCAGCAAAGGCTGTATGACTCGTGCAAAAAGAGGCTGGTTCAGCTCGCTGTCAATTCCCTTTGCTTCCTCCTTCGCCACCATGTTGAGTCTGTCATTGATGACCTGTCTGCTGTTCAAAATAACGCCCAGTACGGCAAATGAAATCAAAAATATGCTTAAAAAGGTTGATGCAGCTATGATATAAATCATATTACCACCTCATATCTCGATTTTAACTATCTTCTTTATAAAATAAATACCGATTAATTCCATCATTATTGAAAATACTACTATCAGAATCCCGATTGGATTTGTAAAAAGAGGCATCATATTCTCGGGACTTATAACAAAGGTTATCAAGCCTAAGGCAACAGGAAGAACAGCAATTATAAGACCCGAAAGCTTGCCCTGGGCAGTCAGCGTTTTTATTTCTCCTTTTATCTTGACCCTTTCTCTTATAGTTGAAGATATATTATCCAGCACTTCAGAGAGGTTTCCGCCTATTTGCCTTTGTATCAGCACAGCGGTTACAACAAGCTCGAGGTCGTCGCTCTGCACACGTGAGACAAGGTTTTCAAGAGCTTTTTCGGTTGCACTTCCAAGATTTATTTCCTTCTGCATATAGGCAAATTCTTCAGCTATAGGCCCCGTCATTTCTTTGGAAACAGCATCTATCGCCTGAAAAAAACCGCAGCCGGCCTTTAGAGAGTTCGATATAAGGACAATAGCGTCACAAAGCTGTTCATTCAGGTGCTTAAGCCTTTTTTTAATCTTCGATTTAAGAATTATGGACGGAAGAAGCCAACCTGTAATTCCTAATGCTAATGTAAAAATTACGACATTTGACAGCTCCATAGATTTGGTAATAATCAGAGATATGATTACAAGCAGCACGCAAATAATCATGTTTAATGCAATAAACTCCTCTGCCTTAAGCAGTATATGCGCCCTTGTAAGCTGGAGCTGTATGTTCTTTTTATATCCGTCAAGGAATCTTGCGCTTCCTACGCCCTTCGCGATTATATTCAGTCCAAGCTTGAATTCCTTGCGTGATTCTTTTCTCTTTTCTTCATGCTCATCTTCAATGTTAGTATATTTTTTTAGTCTGTCGATTGACTTCCTGCCATTGGAAATGTAATTAACAATTTGATAAAGCAGAAGCAAAGCAGATAAAAAACAAAATATAACAATTAGTTCAAGCATCACACCCCACCTCATTCGATCGAAATCTAGCTCCCTTGGTTTATCATGCCGTGAAGATATCATTCGGGAGCATGACTCCGGATTTTTCGAATTTTTCCAGAAATCTTGGCTTTATGCCCGTAGGAACAATATCCCCAATTATTTTTCCCTTTTCGTCCTTGCCGGTTTGTTTGAAAATAAATATGTCCTGCAAGGTAATTATGTCTCCTTCCATACCAAGCACTTCAGTTATATGTGTGATTCTTCTGCTTCCATCCTTGAGCCTTGACTGCTGGATAATAATATCTACAGCAGAAGCAATCTGTTCCCTTATCGCCTTAACCGGCAGCTCCATTCCGGCCATGAGAACCATTGTCTCCAACCTTGCAAGCATATCTCTCGGAGTATTTGCATGGCCTGTAGTGAGTGAACCGTCATGACCTGTATTCATTGCTTGAAGCATATCCAGAGCTTCTCCGCTTCTAACCTCTCCGACTACAATCCTGTCCGGCCTCATTCTCAAGGAATTCCTTACGAGATCTCTTATTGACACTGCGCCTTTTCCTTCTATATTGGGCGGCCTTGTCTCAAGTCTTACAACGTGCTCCTGTCTTAGCTGAAGTTCCGCAGCATCTTCTATTGTTACTATTCTTTCATCATCCGGAATGAAAGATGAAATTACATTAAGAGTCGTTGTTTTACCGCTGCCTGTACCGCCTGAAACTACTATGTTAAGTCTCGCTTCTACACAGGCCTTTATAAAAAGTGCGATATTAGGGGTAAGTGTTCCGAAATTAACCAGGTCTTTGACTGTATAAGGCTTTTCAGAAAATTTCCTTATTGTAATGACCGGTCCGCTTAATGCCAGCGGAGGTATAATTATATTTACACGCGAACCATTCGGCAAGCGGGCGTCAACCATCGGAGAACTCTCGTCAATCCTTCTTCCGAGGGGTGCAACTATTTTTTCAATTACATGCATCACTTGATGTTCATCCTTAAAGGTTACATCGCTTAATACGAGCTTTCCCTTCTTCTCAACGTATACCTGATTTATTCCGTTTACCATGATTTCCGATACAGATGAGTCATTGATAAGCGGGTTTATCGGTCCGAATCCGATGGTGTCGTTTATTATTTCAGAAATAATTTTCTGTCTGTCTGACTTCTGAATGTATGTGTTTTCCTCATCCAGCAAGGCTTCAACTATCTCCGTTATTTCCTTTTCAAGCTTCTCCTCGGCCTCATCGTCCATGTCGTCAAAAACAGCCGTCTTTATTTCCTCTATGATTTTATTATGTATCTTCTGCTTTATTTCTTCGAAAGGATCTTCCTTGACTGCTGCCTGCGATTTCTTTACGGCCTTGCTGTCAAGAGTCTCCATATTCTTTTCCTTTTGCAGTCTTTCTAAAAGCGACATGTCGGCACCCCCCCCAAAAAAATCAGTTGACAGTTGAAATCCCTCCGTCACTATATGACACCTCCCTTTAGCAAGAGAGGCTTATCCGAAAATCTTCTTAAAGCCGTGTACTTCTTTTTTGCCCGATTCATTTTCTTTGGTCAGTTCGGTTGCCATCCCAATAACTGCTTTTGCGACCTTTGTTTCAGTTCTGGTCATAACAAACGGGAAACCCTTGTTGGCGGATGTAACTACCGTCTGGCTGTCTTCCGGAATGTAAGCCCATATTGATTGCTTCAATGTATTCTCAAAGTCCTTGTATTTGATACCGAACTGTTCGGAGGCCTTGTTCAGAATAATATTTATTTTTTCTCTCGGATAGTGCAGGGATTCCATTACCTCAAGTCCTGCTTTAACATTCTTAATGGTCGGAAGATCCAGAGTGGAGACAAGCAAAACCTTATCCGACATATCGAGTGAGGAAAGCACAGTTTCGTGGAAGCTTGCAGAGGTATCAATTATTATATAGTGGTATTGTCCTCTCAAGGTATTAATGATTTTTTCAACGTGTTCAGATGTTATGTATTCTGCATATTCAGGTTTAATCGGAGCCGGAAGCACTCTGACTCCTGAGAAATGTGTTACAAGATAATCGTCGATTATCTCGCTGTCAATCTGATTTATTTCTTTTATCAAATCGCTTATTGTATTCTTTACCGATACATTAAGCATTATTGCCACATCACCGAATTGAAGGTCGAGATCTATAAGAGCAACTTTTTTCTTTGTCATTCTTGCGATGCTTACAGCCAGATTTGCGGAAATAGTTGTTTTGCCCACGCCGCCTTTGGTACTGAATACGGTTATAACCTTGGATTTGATATCCTCCTTGGTTTTAGGTCCAAAGCTGTGTTCCTTTCTTCTTTTTTCTATTTCGTAGGTCTTGATAACAACTCTTGAAAGCTCATCTCCCGAAAAGGGTTTGCTTATGTATTCCCTCGCTCCCGCTCCCATAGCCTTTTTGAGATATTCATTCTCGCCTTGAACAGACATTATAATAACTGATGTTTCGGGGACAGAAATTGAAATCTCTTCAGTAGCCCTTATTCCATCCATTACAGGCATATTTATATCCATTAATATTATATCCGGTCTGGCTTCAATCGCCATCATAACTGCCTCTTGGCCGTTTTCAGCTTCACCTATCACTTCGATTCTCTTTTCAAAGGATAAAAGCGCTTTTATATTACTCCTTGTCTCTTTTAAATCATCTACGACTATTACTTTTATTTTTTCCATAACCGACCCTCCTTTGAAATAATACAATTTATTGACCTTGTCTACTTTTTGATGCCTGAAGTCGATGCTGTACCGGTTGAAGAAGTTACGCCTTTATTCGGAGTCACATCACTGCGTGTAACACCGTTTGTATTTGCATCAGCTGCATCCCCCGATCTTCTTAATGCAAGACGTATAGTTGCATAATCGGATGCATATACCAACTTTTCCGCCTCTTGCGGAGTTACCGCAAGTGTAACGGTTTTTGGGTCGCTGCTCCTTTTGTCTGCTGCATCAATTTTCCCGCCTACTGCAAGCACCTCAATGTTTTCCAAGATGATTTTGGATATTTTCGGGTAGTGCATCAGCACTGCTCCATTCTGTACATCTTCGGCATCAAAGCTCGCTGCCACATCCACAAAATCTCCGGGCATCGGCAAGAAGGATACCCCTGACTGCTCATTAATATTAATGCTTACTGCCCGCTTTCCTTCGGATATTACATAGGCCATTTTTGATTTGTCATCCCCGACAAGCCTATCTGCAAGAATCTGCTCTCCCTCAATTATTCTGTCCTTAAGACGTTTTCCTATTATGTTCGACTTATTCTGAACTGCATTCGTATTTAAATAATCTCTTTCAATCTTTATTTGCTTTATATCCGAATCTGTAATCATTTGATTGGGCTGAAGCGTCTTTGCTGCAACAAATGTATATATATAGCTTACATTTTGGGGTTTTGACGGGGAGCCCTTCAGGTAATTGAAAATCAGAAAGACTGAAAAGAGTGCAAGTATTATTGATATAATTAAGGCCTTTTTATTAATTGACTGCATAAAAATTCCCCCTATGTCAAGGTTTTTTGATCATTCTCTGTCTGTGATGTCAATTCCGTATAACCCAAAGTCATCTACTCCGTCACTTTCCGATCCTTTAACTACTGATTTGACAAACCTGCCTGTCATAATCGCAGCTCCGGCTTTTGAACCGCAGTCTTCCAGGTAAAAGGTTGTAAAACCGACTACAGCCATTGGTTTAAGTTCAGAGAAAGATATATTTTCAACCACCGGAATAATCATTATTCTAGGGCAATTGTTTTCGTGGTTGGTATATGAATCATTTGCTCCGGAGCATTTCTCCAAAAGCTTTTCAATTGAATTCTTAACACTTGAGGAATCTACCGGATAAGCTGCCAGACTGTCTCCGACAGTTACTTTTCCCTTATATCCGGAGGCTATATTATTCTCGAAGCTTGTATTCTCCAAGTTCAAAGCTGCATATTGTATAAATCCGTAGGTTTTTTCCTTAGAGTTGGATAAAGAATACTTTTTCCCATAAACCAGCTGCTGTCTTTTAATCGCAAAAGGCCTGATTCCTTTAAATGATGTTATATTGGAGATTTTTGCGGTTTTTACAGCCTTGAGCTGTCTCTTTTCTATCCCGAATATCTTCAGTACGCTGTACATATGCGGCCTTCCGAGCTTGATCGTTATCTCTCTTCCCGAATCGGAAATATTAATATCCAGTTCGTTCAGGTCGCTGACTTTGCGCAGTGCAAGCTGTTTAACATAGTCCCCGGCTTTTTTTCTATCGCTGATAAGTTCTTTTGCACCTTCATTTATTATTACTTCTGCATTATGTTTAAGCATAATATATTGCAGCTGGCCGTATCCTATATCCGAAACTATGGAGCTTGCAATAATGACAACAAGGCATGTACAGATAATTATAAGGTTGGTGCTGCCTTTTTGATCTCTGGCTAGCTTATTGAGTCGTGCTTCATTCATTCTTCATCCCCTCACTGGTTGCAATTATTCAATCCTCATAACTGTTTTAGCCTTAAGGTGCAGTGTTTTGCCTACCAGAGAGCCTATTACTGGCGTAATAAGATCATTATCATATTCAACAGTTATTGTTACTTCATTACCGGCTTTTCTGGTTGACCCGTCAGGAACTATTGTTATTTTGAGTTTTGATTGATCCAAAGTACTTGCCATATCTTTTATGTTGCTAACAATCTGGCTGTCTGAAGCTCCTACTGCTGCGTTTCTTGCGCCTTCTCTCGAAGCATTGTTGATTATGAGGTAATTATTGAACGTAAGACCGAAATCTATTATCCCGGTAATAATTATGATTATGATCGGTAGAATTAAAGCAGTTTCAACTGCCGACTGCCCCTTGCGGGATAACAGCTTTTGGCTTATTCTCAAAACAATCACCTCCTTTCAGGTCTTACCCAAAATTGCCCTACCTGTTAACAGATAGGGCAATTTTCACAATGAGTTATTCCTTAAACCTAAATACTAAAGCTTATTTGATACTTGAGTGAACAAATTGGCGATCTTTGGTCCGAGTATGACAAGAGCTCCTATTACAACAACTGCGATGAGCCCTATTATCAATCCGTATTCTACCATACCCTGCCCTTTTTTCTTATTCAATAATGCCTTTCCATAATCCATCCAAACTCTCATCATAGTAAATACCACCTTTCATAAATTTGTTTTTTAACTTGGAACTTGATTTGTAAAGTTTTGAAAAAGATTCAATAGTTTTATTCCCAGGATGCCAAGTGCTGTAATTGTTATCATAGCTATCAGGGAAGCCATAAAAATATATTCTGTCAATCCCTGTCCTCTGATGTCTTTAATAACTGACCTGATGCAACGATAAATATTTTTTATCCCACTTGCCATCCCCCCTGTTCTTGTCCGCTTTCCATGTTTTAATTATAAAACCCTTGAAAGAAATTCACTATCCGTCATTGGGACTTAATTTTATAATTAAATAATCCTAGAAATAAAATGAACCTGGTAAACATAATGTACCTGGTCCATTAGGGACGTTTGTCCTATATGCAAGATATAATTTACTAGTATTGTTTATCAAATTACCTATAAAAAAAGAAAATCCTTGAATCTCGTGCTATAACGAGTTCGCAGGATTTTCATAGAATAAGTATTTAAAAAACACAATACCGGTATCGCAATTAGCTCTTAATGTTGTGCTTAAACGCGTAAATAGCGGCCTGAGTCCTGTCTGAGACATTTAATTTCTTAAATATGTTGGATACATGGTTCTTAACTGTTTTTTCACTTATGTAAAGCTGCTTTGCAATTTCCTTATTGATCAGTCCTTCCGCTATCAGCCCCAACACTTCGATTTCTCTTGCCGTCAGGCTGTTTTCCTCGGTTTTGTCCTTTTCATGCAGAGTCACTCTCGTAAATTCCTTTACCAGTTCCTTTGTCATGTTCGGTTGTATGAATGACTGACCGGAATTGACATTTCTGATTGCCTCAATAAGTACGGAGGGTTCCGAATCCTTCAATATATAGCCTTCGGCACCCATTTGAAGCGTCTTGAACAGATACTCCCTGTCTTCATGAATTGTCAGCACTATGATCTTAAAAGGGTCCTTATCCTGTTTCAATTCCTGGATGGCCTGCAAACCGTTTGTATTCGGCATGTTTATATCCATAAGTATAATGTCCGGTTTACACTCCCTTGCCATTTTCACAGCTTCATCACCGTTTGAAGCCTGAGCAATAACCGTTATATCCTTTTCAAGTTCAAGGATTTGCTTTATCCCCTGCCTGACCATAGAGTGATCATCCGCTATAAGAACACGTATCTTATTCATTTGTAGCCCCCTCTTCTTGAATATAAGGTATCGATATATTCAACCGAGTACCTTTGCCTGGTTCGGAACTTATATTTAATTCACCGCTCAGCAGATCTATTCTTTCCCTCATGCTGAACAAACCGAAACCGCTGTTAATGTCTTCCTTCCGTGATTTAAGTTTCTCTACATTGAAGCCTATTCCATCATCATATATATACAGTTTCAACTCTTTGTCAAGAAATTCGAGGTTTATAACTACATTCTGCGCTTGTGCATGCTTCTTAATGTTGCTTAGCGATTCCTGTACGATTCTGAATACAGTTAATGCTATCACAGATCTTATGTCATCGTATATGCCCCTTGTCTTAAAGGAAACTTCAATTCCGTTGTCTTCTTTAAACGTGAGAATATACCTTTGAAGTGTAGGAATAAGTCCCAGGTCATCAAGGGACATAGGCCTGAGATTATATATTATTTTTCTTACATCCTGAAGATTTTCCCTTACGACTTTCTTTAGGTTCTGCAATTCTTCCTTGGCCTTTTCCATATCTACGTCAATAAGACGTTCGCAGATTTCAGCTTTCAGAACTACATTTGACATGGACTGCGCGGGACCGTCGTGTATATCCCTTGCTACTCTCTGTCTTTCTTCTTCCTGAGCCTTGATGATCCTTAAACCCATATACTGTCTTTGCTGAATGTCCTCAAGCTGAGAGCTCAATTCCTGAAGATCTCCCGTTAAGTATCCTAAAGCGGCTCCAACGCTTGTAATAAGGTTTTCAGCCTTTTTGACAGTTGAATAGGATTCCTTGATCCGGATCTCAAGATCATTTCTTCTTTTAAGGTAATACCTTTCCTGCTCACGTTTAACAGCAAGCTCTACACGTAGATTATCGGCTTTTTCATAAGCCTCCTTTAGGGCTTCCTGCGAACAATTCTCAAAATTCTTATTTGCAAGCATCAGTTTTCTTTTGCTGTCCTTCAGTTCGGCTTCAAGTACTTCAACCTCATCTATAAGGACTTTGACATGCTCCTTAAGCTGCTGAAGTTCCTCTTCAAGCTTTTTGCTTTCCCTTCTTGCGCTGTCGGCTATATCATAAATTTCCTGCTTGCCTGTGTTTATGGCATCAACGGTTTTCTTTACTATCCTATCAAGTTTTTCTATGTTAATTTTAGGAGACATCTCAAAAACCTCGCATTATCCCAAATTGAGATATTTATTCTACACAAAGTTCTTTAAATCCTTTGTTATTATTTTCCAGTAGCTATATTTTCGGATCTCCACATTTTTCATAGTAACAGGTTTTCAGCTTACAACATAGTATTTTACTGTACAACAAGTAAGTTTTCACAAGAATGAAAGAAAAAAAACATGATGTGCGCCTTGAAATTTCTTATTACCTGATAAATCATTATATCATCTAATAGTAACAAATTCCAAGTAAAATAAGAATCAACTTCCTCCAAAAAATTCTTAAAAAAGCTGTTGACTTTCAAGATGTCCCCTGCTATAATAGTCAATGTCGCTTGAGAGCAGACACTTACAATTAATAATGCGCCATTAGCTCAGTTGGTAGAGCACCTGACTCTTAATCAGGGTGTCCCGGGTTCGAGTCCCTGATGGCGCACCAAACAAAAACCGCTAGTCCGTAAGGATTGAGCGGTTTTTTGTTATGTTATTTACAAATCCACAAAATGTATAAAATAAAATAAAATAAAAATGCCTTAAATTCCAATCAATAACAACGCTGTAATTTTCCTCTTACAGGTATCCACATTTCTCCTGTGCAATGTCCCCTGCCATAATACATCTCAAAAACCAGTCCCTCAACCTGTTCATATTCAGATGTTGGAAACCACTCAGTATAAATCCGTTTCCGCAAATTCTGCATTTTTTAACGCGGTTCTGGGAAAATAACCCAAGTCAGCTTCGGAACAGAAAGTTTTGTAAATCTATTCTGCTCTGATTGATATTGAAAAGGTCATCCTAGGATAAGCTTTTAGCGAAGCACCCATATTACGCACAGATATTGGCATCACTCCATGCAAATTCTTAAATGCTTGAATATGATTAATCAAAAGCATACTCCCATTCCCCTAGTTCTTTCGCTTTCAATACTGCATCAAGATTTTTTGCAGCTGCCTGAACAAACACCTTGCCATCATTATTATCAACTGTTAAAAGAACCAAATCGTGACCTAAATAAATTGATACAGAATTATCTACTACCCATATACATTTAATCAATTCAGTTTGAACTTTATTAAACTTCTTAACAAAATCATAAAATATAACGCCATCGAAAAAACCTGAACCAATATGAACCTCTAAAGAACCTAAAATATATGATGATGGTGAGCCAAGTGTGATTTCAAAAATAATGAGAAATAGCAAAAAATCTGAAAGCTTCTCCGTTACTTTAATCCATTCTTGTTTATGACCCTCCAGTTTAAAAACTGAAGGGTCATCTGAGTTGTTATTTATAGCACATTGGTATACTCCTTGATTTTCATTTAAAAATTCACAATAGCCGTTTTCAAGAATAAGACTTACTGGCTTTTTTAAAGAATAAAAAAGTACAACTGGGTCACCACTAGTCCAATTACCATAACTCTCTTCAAATGCATTACTATTATATTTGGCAATAACTTCATACAACCATTTAAGAGATACCGGTAGAAAAGCTGGTAAAGATAAATCTTGCTTTGTTTGTTCAGACAATCTTGATTCAAACCAATAATCAATTAGATCATAAAGTGTATCGAGCCGCTCACAAAGAAGCATATTAGACCATCTTGAGAATGTGTTCAATAACTTTTCATTTGACATAATATTCTCCGATTTCATTATTCTCTAAAATTGCAGCTAAAAATCATTATATACTTCTGTTATTAGCAGGACAAGACCAACTTACCAGCAATTTTCATTCTATATTTACAGAGTTATATATGATTAAGTACTGATAAATTTATTAATATGACATAATGTAGTCAAGTTTAATGTGATAAGATTAACGGGAGAAGAAAGTAGGTTTGCATTGGGTTGCTACGCATAACCCTTTATTTTGGTTTATTCTTTGTAGCATATTTTTCTATAATCTTGGTTAGCTCATTCTCCTGTTCCAAATTCAAATGGAAAAAGTCTTTCAATTTGCTGATTATCCCTCCCTTTTCCTCCTTGTACTCCAAATCTCCCGAGTCAATCTTCAGCTTATCCATTATTGCCAGCATGGTCATAGGACTTATTCCAAAATATTGTGCTATATCATTAACTGCCAGGTCTGAATTTGTCTGTATCTTAAAATTAAGATTTTTCGGGTCAATTTTCAGTTCCCCGATTGACGCTTCGACGAAAGCAGGTGGCAACCCCATCAGCTTAGCAATTCTCTTGATGTCCAGTTTTAATTGTTCCTGCGCTTTTGCATTTTCCAGCAATTCCTGTTCTGTTTTCCCACTCACCGCAGTTAGCTCACTATAACTTGTTATTTTACTGACATGTTTTTTTGAGTTCTCTTGTGTTGCATTGAATTTGGTTTCAGCAGCTTTGGCGGTTAAACTTATGTTGTCAAATACATCCTTGAAACCTTTACTGTCCGATGATTTATTCATATCGTATGC
>JAEXSP010000029.1 GCA_023453795.1 Bacillota bacterium | reverse complement strand
GGTAAGTTCTGACCCGCACGAATGGCGTAATGACTTGGGCGCTGTCTCAACAACGTACCCGGCGAAATTGTAGTACTTGTGAAGATGCAAGTTACCCGCGACTAGACGGAAAGACCCCATGGAGCTTCACTGTAGCCTGATACTGGGTTTCGGTATTCTTTGTACAGGATAGGTGGGAGACTAAGAAGCGGTGGCGCTAGCCATCGTGGAGTCGATGTTGGGATACCACTCTAAGAGTACTGGAACTCTAACCATAGCCCATAAGCTGGGTTTGGAACAATGTCAGGTGGGCAGTTTGACTGGGGCGGTCGCCTCCCAAAGAGTAACGGAGGCGTCCAAAGGTTACCTCAGCGCGGTTGGAAATCGCGCATTGAGTGCAAAGGCATAAGGTAGCCTGACTGCGAGACAAACAAGTCGAGCAGATACGAAAGTAGGGCTTAGTGATCCGGCGGTATGAAAGTGGAATTGCCGTCGCTCAACGGATAAAAGCTACCCTGGGGATAACAGGCTTATCTCCCCCAAGAGTCCACATCGACGGGGAGGTTTGGCACCTCGATGTCGGCTCATCGCATCCTGGAGCTGTAGTAGGTTCCAAGGGTTTGGCTGTTCGCCAATTAAAGCGGTACGCGAGCTGGGTTCAGAACGTCGTGAGACAGTTCGGTCCCTATCTGTCGCGGGCGCAGGATATTTGAAGGGATCTGTCCTTAGTACGAGAGGACCGGGATGGACGAACCTCTGGTGCACCAGTTGCACTGCCAAGTGCACAGCTGGGTAGCCAAGTTCGGCATAGATAAACGCTGAAGGCATCTAAGCGTGAAACTAACCTCAAGATGAGATATCCCACCGTAAGGGTAAGACCCCATGTAGACTACATGGTTGATAGGCCAGATGTGTAAGTGCAGTAATGCATTAAGCTGACTGGTACTAATAGGTCGAGGGCTTGACCAATATTGAGTTTCTTCTTCGGAAGAATATCTCAGAAGAACAGGTATTTAAACAAGAGAAGGTCTTTAAGATCGTCAACAATCCTGTCTTTGAAGATTTACTTTCCACTACATTATCTAGTTTTGAAGGTGCAAACAGTACCTTAAAAAGTTAAAAATCGCGATAATCCGTTAACTGGAGAATCGTGGTCAAATTTTCTGGTGGTTATTACGAGAAGGTCACACCCGTTCCCATACCGAACACGGCAGTTAAGCTTCTCAGTGTCGATGATACTTGGATGGAAGCGTCCCGGGAAAGTAGATCGCCGCCAGATTTATATCAAAGCCTTACGGTTATTCCGTAAGGCTTTGTTTTTTTACAAAAAATTATTTTAAATTAGCAGGATGTATAATATAATGTAAAATAGTGATTAAAAAGTAAAAATAAAACATTATTATAAAAACCTATCTCTTACAAATAAATATAAATTGATCGAAAATAGGGGGTACCAAATGAATAACTATCTATCAATAAAATACTTTGATGAAAAGGATAATATAACTACATACTTGAATTGCCTGCAAACAAGCTTATATCACGCTTATATTACTGAAGGCGGAGAAATCAGAGATTTAGCGGATTTATTTCTAAGAGATATAACGTTCAATGTTGAGGAAGACAATGACGGCGATCTTTTGGATATTAATTTCGAGGATGTGTCAGTAAGTCAAACGGCTTATGAAAGCTTTTATATAAAAGGGGGGGCAGGGGTTAAAGGCTTTCAAAAGGTTGAAGAACTATTAGATAAGGGAAAACCTGTTTTAATACAGACATTTTATTACAGGCTTCCCTTTTTTAAAGATTTTATTTCTTTTGATTATCCTTTTTCAGAAGCATGTAATAATCCAGAATTCATATCAAATTCACATATATTTCTTGCCGTAGGTCATGATGAAAGAAATTTATATTATACTGAAGCTCCTATGCTCATCAAGAAGGGTGGATTTGTGCCCCATTTGAAAAACAGCTCTGTTGGAGTAATTGAAAAGAAAGAACTCCTGTATGCCTTCAATTGTTATTTGAATTATACATTTATCAACATAAAGAAGGAATCCATTATAGATCCCTTTAAGACAGTAAATTCTGTGCTTGAAAGTACAAGTAAAAGCTATCGTAAGTGTTCTTACATAGAAAACTGTCGAAAAGTTCATCCAGGTAAGGAGGCGATTGATTGGCTGGGAAATTACTTAAAAAGCAAAGATCTTAAGATGGGAAATAAGTCCAGGAAATATTGCGGACAGAGCAATATAGATTTTTTCAGATGGAAAATTGCTGATATAAAAAGAAGAAGATTGCTTCTTAATAATGGTTTAAAGGAAAATGCACATCAGGGTGATATTCATTATAATGCACTTCAAAGTATGGTTGCGGCCTGTGGAAATGCTTGGTATACCTTGGAAAGAGGACTAGATAAGAGGGCAGCATTAAGAAACTATAATGTCGACAGGCAGTTGATAGAACGTTTTGAAAGTACATTAAGAATTGAAACGGAAATGATGGATTTAATCTGTGAATTGACAAGTAAATGACATAATTTCGCTTTTGGCGGATTATTTATTGACTCGGACTACTTTAAATTATAAAATATTTTCGCATTACACTAAATAATTAAGAAAGAATTAGTTGTCGAAGGCCTAGTTATGATTTTTAATAATTCTTCAACTGGTTATAGGTAACTGAAAAATGATAAAGATTTATAACAGGAGTACAGGAGAATATGAAGTTGAAAATGTTGCCGGAGGTAAGATATTAGATTTGCTTTATGGCTGCAAAGCCGGCAATTTGGGACTTGAACTGCTTATAAAGAGGAAGTTTTATTCCTCATTAATGGGTGTAATATGCAATTCACGGTTTAGTAAAGGTATGATTAAGAACTTTATCAAGAAGTTTGATATAGATATGTCACTGTACAAGGGTGAGGTACAGAATTTTAAAAACTTTAATCAATTTTTTATAAGAGAGATGAAAGAAAAAGCTGACAATTATTCATCAGCAGAATGTGATATTCTTCTTTCACCGGGAGACGGAAGGCTTAAAGCTTGGAGCGAAATTGATACAAACAAGCTCATTCAGGTTAAGAGCTTTTCTTATACTCTCAAGGAGTTACTTGTTAACAACAGCCTGTCAAGTAAGTATGAAAAGGGTACTTGCCTTATTCTAAGGCTGGCGCCAATTGACTACCATCGTTTTCATTTTATAGATGAGGGTATATGCAGCGAGACTATTAAGGTAAAGGGGTCTTATTATTCTGTTAATCCGGTTGCATTGGAAAAAATCAGCAATGTATTTTGCAAGAATAAAAGAGAGTATAGCATACTGCACTCAAAGAACTTTGGAGATATTTTATATGTAGAGGTGGGGGCAACTTCTGTTGGTTCTATTGTCCAGACATATACACCGGACTGTGCGGTGCTCCGCGGGGATGAGAAAGGATATTTCAAATTCGGGGGTTCTACGGTTATTTTATTTTTTGAAAAAGGTGCAGTCAGCATTGATAAGGAAATATTGATGCAGACAGAATTGGGCTTTGAAACGAAAGTGCTTGCCGGCGAGCCCATAGGTAAAAAAGGCTAGTAATTATAGTTAAGTGGGCTTATCTTTGATCAGTTTTTGACAGTCAAAATAGTGAAATACGAGTTTAAATAGAATTTATTTTTTTTGCATTATTATATGGAAAACCAGATAGAAATATTAAGTGTAAAATTTGGCTTAAAAATACTGAGAAAAAGTGAAAAAAACCCTTGCAATTACTTGCTTTTTGTATTAAAATATTATTCGTTGTGACGTGGCATACGATGAAGTAGGAGATTGCTATTCGCTGAAATAGGTAACTTCTACAGAGAATGTCCGATTCAAGAAACCGGGCGACAAGTCACTGTACATTTTGCGATATGCATGAAAGTGTTTAGGACATGTTTAATGTGTCGTTTGCAAGTACAGCCCAGGTTAACTGGCCTTATGGCTATGTATATTTACCTGGGTTTTAAAATATTAAATCATGAAACACCCGGCATAGTGTACAGAATTATACTTGTTGTACGTAACAAAACAAACACGTACGAGGAGGTTAAAGTATGGCAAACAAACAAAAAATCAGAATCAGATTAAAAGCATTCGACCACCAGATACTTGATCAGTCCGCTGAGAAGATCGTTGATACAGCCAAGAGAACTGGTGCGAAAGTATCCGGACCTGTGCCGTTGCCGACTGAAAAGGAAATTGTAACAATTTTGAGAGCACCGCACAAATATAAGGATGCACGTGAGCAATTTGAGATGAGAACCCATAAGAGGTTGATCGATATATTGCTTCCTACACCAAAAACAGTTGATGCTTTGATGAGATTGGATTTGCCGGCAGGCGTGGACATCGAGATCAAGCTATAATTAAAAGCAATGGGCTGTTAGCAAGAAATAATAGGTTCTTTGCTATAGCCAAGGTCAAGTTCGCAGAGATGTGAACCAATAACCATAGGAGGGAAATAGAAATGGGAAAATTTATACTCGGTAAAAAGATAGGTATGACACAGGTTTTCAATGAAAACGGTTTATCAATACCTGTTACAGTAATTGAAGCGGGACCATGCACAGTCATTCAGAACAAGACAGTAGAGAACGATGGTTACAATGCTGTTAAAGTCGGGTTTGACAAAGTAAGCGAAAAGAAGCTGAATAAGCCTGATAAAGGACAGTTTAGCAAAGCAAAAGCAGCACCGACTAAGTTCCTTAAAGAATTTAGACTTGAAGCTGCAAGCAGTTATGAAGTCGGACAGGATATAGCCGTAGGAGATATGTTCCAGACCGGAGATAAGGTTGATGTAAGCGGTATATCAAAAGGTAAGGGATTCCAGGGTACAATTAAGCGCTACGGACAAAAGGGTGGTGCCGAAACCCACGGTTCCATGTATCACAGAAGAGTTGGATCAATGAGCGCCAATACAAGTCCAGCAAGGGTATTCAAAGGTAAAAAATTGCCGGGACATATGGGTGTGGATAAAATAACAGTCCAGAACCTTGATGTTGTAAGAGTTGACAGTGAAAGAAATCTTCTTTTGATAAGAGGAGCTGTTCCAGGTCCTAAGGGCGGACTCGTAGTAATAAAAAATACCGTAAAGTCCGGTAAGTAATTACCTAAGAAGGGAGGAAATGAAATGCCTAAGATTGACTTATACAATATGAGTGGTGAGATAGTAGGTAATATCGAGCTGAATGATAATATATTTGGTGTAGAAGTAAATGCGAATGCAATGTATCTTGCAGTTGAGAATCAACTGGCAAACAAGAGACAGGGTACACAGTCCACAAAGACAAAAAGCGAAGTAAGAGGCGGCGGAAAGAAGCCGTGGAAGCAGAAAGGCACAGGCAGGGCAAGACAGGGCAGTATCCGTTCTGCTCAATGGATTAAGGGCGGTATAGTATTAGGTCCTAAACCAAGAAGCTACAGATTCACATTGCCAAAGAAGATAAAGAGGGTTGCTTTGAAATCCGCACTGACTTCCAAAGTTATTGACAATAATGTACTTGTTCTTGATAATCTCGGTTTTGAGAATATTAAGACAAAAGCAATGGTCAATGTTTTAAACAATCTTAAAGTAGATACAAGTGCGTTGATAGTAATTGCAGACAAGAACGAAGTAGTTGAAAAGTCGGCAAGAAACATTCCGGGTGTTAAGACATCACTTGTGAATACAATAAATGTATTTGACTTGTTGAAATACAAAAAGGTCATTTTGACAAAGGACGCAGTTTCCAAGGTTGAGGAGGTGTACGCATAATGAGACTTGCAGAGGATATTATAAAAAAGCCTTTTGTTACTGAAAAAAGTAATGCTGCTGTTGCTGAAGGAAAGTACACCTTCATAGTTGATGTAAAAGCAACAAAGACTGAAATCAAAAATGCTGTAGAGAAGCTTTTCCAGGTTAAAGTGCTCCAAGTTAACACATCAAACTTTGAGGGAAAAACAAAGAGAATGGGTGTGCATGTAGGGCCGAGACCGGACTGGAAAAAGGCAATTGTAAAGATTGATACAGATCCTAAGCCTGAGGTGTATTTGGCAAAAGGCGGCAAGGAAGTTCAAAACAATAAGAAGTATAAAACCAGCATTGAAGAATTTGGTGTAGCACAATAAAGTTCGTTAAAGGAGTGAGAGTAAGATGGCAGTAAAAAAGTTTAATCCTACTTCTCCCGCTAGACGTTTTATGACAGTATCAACTTTTGAGGAGATCACAAAGAAGGAACCTGAAAAGTCGTTATTGGAATCTTTAAATAAAAACGGCGGAAGAAACTCTTATGGTAGGATCACTGTACGTCACCAAGGCGGCGGTGCCAAAAGAAAATATAGAATCATAGATTTCAAAAGAGATAAAGAAGGTATACCTGCAAAGGTTACAGCAATAGAATACGATCCCAACAGAACTGCAAATATCGCACTTCTCCAATATGCAGACGGTGAAAAGAGATATATACTTGCACCGGTTAATCTTAACGTTGGAGATTCTATAGAATCCGGAGCAAAAGCAGACATTAAGCCTGGAAACTCCCTGCCGCTTGAAAGCATACCTGTTGGTACTTTGATTCACAACATTGAATTAAAGCCCGGTAAAGGTGGCCAGTTGGTCAGGGCTGCAGGAAATTCTGCGCAGCTGATGGCCAAAGAAGGTGCATATGCGCAGGTTAGACTTCCTTCAGGCGAAGTTAGAATGATCAGCATGAATTGTAAAGCATCTATCGGACAGCTTAGCAATATTGAAAATGAAAACATTTCAATAGGTAAAGCAGGAAGAAAAAGGTGGATGGGAATCAGACCAACAGTTCGTGGTGTTGTAATGAATCCTTGTGACCATCCTCATGGTGGTGGTGAAGGAAAATCTCCTATCGGAAGGCCGAGTCCTGTAACTCCATGGGGTAAACCAACATTGGGCTATAAGACAAGAAAGAAAAAGAACAAATCAGATAAATTCATAGTTAAGAGAAGAAACCAGAAATAATATAGTGCCTTCGGCACGGTAATTGGTAATTGGTTATCCGGTTATCGGGACTCCCCATAACCAATGACCCTTGACCTAGAACCCGCGCTATGGCGTCGGAAGGAGGACAATAATGAGCAGATCGCTTAAAAAGGGACCATTTGTAGATGCAAAGCTCCTCAGCAAGATTGAGGAAATGAACAAGACAAACGATAAAAAAGTTTTAAAGACTTGGTCAAGAGCATCAACAATATTTCCACAGATGGTTGGACATACAGTTGCAGTATATGACGGAAAGAAGCATGTTCCTGTTTATATGACAGAAGATATGGTCGGACACAAGCTCGGAGAATTTGCACCGACAAGAACTTTCAAAGGTCATGGACATCATACTGAGAGGTCAACATCATTGAAATAAAAGTGCCAAAGGCACGATAATGGGTTTAGCAAGTTGACAGTAACGGAAAGTGTTACTGAAAACAAGTTGACAATAGCCCGAATCGAAGATTATGAAAGGAGGAATTCCAGTTGGAAAAGAAGGTTAGATCAAAAGAAGAGCTTCTTAAGGAAAAAGATCAGATACTGGAATCGTTAAATTCTAACCATAGAAAATACAACAAGCCTGCTTTGCTCACCAAAAAGGAGAAGAAAGCGCTTGGAATAGGTAAAGATGAAGGAAGAGCCGTATTAAAGTATGCTCGTATCTCTTCAAGAAAAGTTAAGATAGTATTGGATCTTATTAAAGATAAAGGTATTGATGAGGCTTACGGTATTGTAAAATACACACCGAAGGCAGCATCCGAAGTATTATTCAAGCTTCTGAAATCAGCAGAATCCAATGCAATAAATAATAACGGATTGAACAGGGATGAGCTGTATATCTCCGAAGCATTTGCATCACAAGGACCCACTTTAAAGAGGATCATGCCTAGAGCACAAGGTAGGGCAAACAGGATAAACAAAAGGACAAGTCACGTTACTCTAGTTTTAAAGGAAAGAAAATAACGGAAAAGGAGGTTTGAGAATGGGCCAGAAGGTAAATCCACATGGATTGAGAATAGGGATAATTAAAGATTGGGATACAAAATGGTATGCCAATGATAAAAGCTTTGGCGACCTTTTAGTAGAAGATAACAAAATAAGAAAGTTTATCAAAAAGAAGCTCTACATTTCAGGAATAGCACGTATTGAAATTGAAAGGGCTGCCAATAAGATAAAGATCAATGTAAATACCGCCAAGCCAGGACTTGTAATAGGAAAAGGTGGCACAGGAATAGAAGAACTCAGGAAAGAAATTGAGAAGATGACTCAAAAGAGTGTTCTGATCAACATCACTGAAATCAAGACCCCTGAAATGGAAGCACAGCTTGTTGCAGAAAATATTGCTTCACAGCTTGAAAAGAGAATTTCATTCAGGAGAGCAATGAAGCAGGCAATGTCAAGATCAATGAAGTTGGGCGCAAAAGGTATTAAAACCGCTGTCGCAGGACGTCTTGGCGGAGCTGAAATTGCAAGAACAGAACACTATCATGAAGGTACTATACCGCTTCAGACTTTAAGAGCTGACATAGATTATGGTTTCGCTGAAGCCGATACGACTTATGGAAAGCTTGGAGTTAAGGTATGGATTTATAAGGGAGAAGTTCTTCCAGCTGCTAAAAAGGTAAGGAAAGCGGAAGGAGGAGAAAAATAATGTTATTGCCTAAGAGAGTAAAACATAGGAAGGTTCAGAGAGGCAGAATGAGGGGTATAGCTACAAGAGGAAACACTGTATCAAACGGTGAATTCGGCTTGCAGGCTATGGAACCAGGATGGATTACAAGCAATCAGATTGAAGCTGCCAGGGTTGCCCTTACACGTTTTATCAAGAGGGGCGGTCAGGTTTGGATAAAAATATTCCCGGATAAGCCTGTTACTCAGAAGCCGGCTGAAACCCGTATGGGTAGTGGTAAAGGTTCACCTGAGTATTGGGTAGCAGTTGTAAAACCAGGGAGAGTATTATTTGAAATCGCGGGAGTTCCGGAAGAAACAGCTAGAGAAGCATTAAGGCTTGCTATGCATAAACTTCCGTTGCAGTGCAAATTCATAACCCGCGAAAAGGAAATGGGTGGTGAAGCAAATGAAAGCTAGTGAAATCAGAGAAATGTCACAGTCAGAATTACAGAAAGAATTAGGAGATTTAAAGTCTGAACTTTTCAAGTTAAGATTTCAACTTGCTACAAATCAGCTTGAAAACCCCATGAAATTGAAAGACATAAAGAAGTCAATTGCAAGGGTTCAAACGATCATGAGGGAAAACGAACTTAAGGGAATATAAAAGTAAGGAGGTAATCCGAGTTGGAAGAGAGAGCTTTAAGGAAAACCAGAATTGGAAAAGTAACCAGTGATAAAATGGATAAAACCATTGTCGTTGCTATAGAAACCAGTGTAAAGCATCCCTTGTACAGCAAGATCATTAAGCGCACATACAAGTTAAAGGCGCATGACGAGAACAACGAGTGCAAGGTAGGCGATAAGGTTAAAGTTATGGAAACCCGTCCCCTTAGCAGAGATAAAAGGTGGAGACTGGTTGAAGTAGTAGAGAAAGCAAAGTAAGATTATTTGGAAGGAGGTACCAGCATGATTCAAGTCCAGACAACTCTAAAGGTTGCAGACAACACTGGAGCGAAGGAATTGATGTGCATAAAGGTTCTCGGTGGTTCATGGAGAAAATATGCGAATATAGGCGATATTATAGTAGCTTCGGTTAAAAATGCAACACCCGGTGGTGTTGTAAAGAAAGGTGACGTTGTAAAGTGCGTCATTGTTAGATCCAAAAAGGGTATGAGAAGGCAAGACGGTTCATATATAAAGTTCGACGAAAATGCGGCTGTAATCATCAAGGATGATAAAAACCCAAGAGGAACCCGTATTTTTGGCCCCGTTGCAAGGGAGCTGAGGGATAAGGATTTTATGAAGATATTGTCCCTCGCACCTGAAGTACTATAAGGGAGGAGGCGGCTAAATTGGAAAAGAAGGTTCATGTAAAAAAAGGAGATACAGTTTGCGTCCTTTCCGGAAAGGATAGGGGCAAGAAGGGAAAGGTTTTGGAAGTCATTCCTAAGGAGAGCATGGTTCTGATCGAAGGCGTTAATATGACTACAAAGCATTCCAAACCAAGAAACAGATATCAGCAAGGCGGAATAATTCATCAGGAATCTCCAATTAACAGTGCAAAGGTAATGCTTGTTTGTGATAAATGCGGAGCACCTACAAAAGTAGGAAAACGTATTTTGGCAAACGGAGAAAAAGCAAGGGTTTGCAAAAAGTGTGACGAGGTTCTAGATATAATAAAACAATCGGATAACAAGTAAGACTTTTTCCGAAAGGAGGTAAGCAGTTAAATGGCAAGATTAAAAGAAAAATATAGCAGCGATATTATGCCTGCTTTAAAGACAAAGTTCAAATATACCAGTACCATGCAAATACCTAAACTTGAAAAAGTTGTTATAAATATGGGTGTTGGAGAAGTAAAAGAAAATGCAAAAGCAATGGACTCTGCAGTCGGAGACTTAGCATTGATTACCGGACAAAAACCACTTATAACAAAGGCAAAGAAATCAGTTGCTGCGTTTAAGGTAAGAGAAGGAATGAATATAGGCTGTAAAGTAACTCTTAGGGGAAAAAGGATGTATGAATTCGTAGATAAGCTCTTCAATGTTGCATTGCCAAGAGTAAGAGACTTCAGAGGCGTATCATCCAATTCGTTTGACGGTAGAGGGAACTACACCATGGGCATAAATGACCAGCTTATATTCCCTGAAATCGAATATGACAAAATAGATAAAGTAAGAGGTATGGATATTTCATTTGTTACAACTGCCAAGACTGACGAAGAAGCAAAAGAGCTTTTAAAACTTCTTGGTATGCCGTTTAGCCAGAGTTAAAAGGAGAGTGATACCGTGGCAAAAAAGGCTATGATATTAAAGCAGCAAAAAGCCCCGAAGTTTAGCACAAGGGCATATAACAGATGTAAGATATGCGGAAGACCGCACGCTTATATGAGAAAATACGGCGTATGCCGTTTATGCTTCAGAGTACTGGCCTATAAGGGACAGATACCTGGCGTAAGAAAAGCTAGTTGGTAACACCATCATTGGAAGGAGGTTAGATTTATGCAAATTACAGACACTATCGCTGATCTGTTGACCAGAATTAGAAATGCAAGTTCTGCAAAACATGAGTCTGTGGATATACCGGCTTCTAATTTAAAGAAATCAATAGCAAAGATTCTTTTAGAGGAAGGCTATGTAAAAAATATAGAAGAGATAGACGACGGTAAACAGGGAATAATCAGAGTCAATTTGAAATATGCTGCGAATAAACAAAATATAATAACAGGAATTAAAAGAATCAGTAAGCCCGGTTTAAGGGTTTATGTAGGTAAGGATGAATTGCCGAAGGTGCTTGGAGGACTTGGAATCGCTATTCTTTCTACATCAAAAGGTATAATGACAGATAAAAAGGCTAGACAAGAAGGAATCGGCGGCGAGGTACTTGCATTCATATGGTAAGCAGCCTATAACACAGAATTAGTGAAACTGCTAAGTTTCTGAAAAGAATGTTGGCAACGCTTTAAGTAAATTAAAGCCGTTTCCTCATTCATAATGTTAAGAACAGGAGGAACAATAAATGTCAAGAATAGGTAGGATGCCTATTGAGATACCTAAAGGTGTTGATGTAAAAGTAGGCGAAAACAATTTTGTTACTGTGAAGGGTCAAAAAGGGACTTTGACAAAAGATCTTCATAAAGATATGATAATAGAAATTGAAGATGGTAAAATACTTGTTAAACGCCCTTCAGAAGAAAAGAACCATAAAGCTCTTCACGGGTTGACAAGAACATTGTTGAATAACATGATTATCGGAGTAACTAATGGGTTTGAGAAGGCACTTGAAATCAATGGTGTCGGATACAGGGCTCAGAAACAAGGAAAAAAACTCGTTCTTACTTTAGGGTATTCACATCCGGTTGAAATGGATGAACCGGCAGGAATTACAATTGATGTTCCCGCACCAAACAAGGTAATTGTTAAGGGAATTGACAAGCAGGCTGTTGGTGAATTTGCAGCAAAGATCAGAAGCAAGAGAGAACCGGAAGTTTATAAAGGTAAAGGCATCAAGTACGAGACTGAGGTAATCAGACGTAAAGAAGGTAAGACCGGCGGTAAAGGTAAGAAGTAGGAGGGAGTGAGATAAATGATCAATAAGCCAAGTAAAAATGAAGCAAGGCTTAGAAAACATTTAAGAGTACGCAAAAAAATAAGCGGAACGGCTGAACGCCCAAGATTGAATGTTTTTAGAAGCTTAAATCATATATACGCACAGGTAATTGACGATACAAACGGAATGACTATTGCTGCTGCATCAACTCTTGATGAGTCACTTAAAGGAAAAGTTAAGTTTGGCGGCAACAAGGAAGCGGCAAAAGAAGTTGGAAAATTGATTGCAAAAAAGGCTTCCGACAAAGGAATTAAAGAAGTTGTATTTGATAGAGGCGGATATATATATCACGGTAGAATTAAAGACCTTGCAGAGGCTGCAAGAGAAGCTGGACTGGAGTTCTAAAAGAAGGAGGGGAAACGAATTGCAACGTATAGATGCTCAGACATTGGATCTTAAGGAAAAAGTGGTTAATATAGGTCGTGTAACAAAGGTTGTTAAGGGTGGTAGGAACTTCCGTTTTAGTGCTCTTGTTGTTGTAGGGGATGAGAACGGTTATGTAGGCAGCGGTATGGGAAAAGCAGCAGAAATTCCTGATGCAATCCGTAAAGGAATCGAAGATGCTAAGAAAAACCTTATCAAGGTTCCGTTGGTAGAAACTACGATTCCTCATGAGATTACGGGTGAATATGGTGCAGGTAGGGTTCTGCTCAAGCCGGCCGGACAAGGTACCGGAGTTATAGCAGGCGGACCTGTCAGAGCGGTTTTGGAACTTGCAGGTATCCATGATATCAGAACAAAATCTCTCGGATCAAACAATCCGATCAATATGGTAAATGCAACAATAAAAGGTCTCGCTCAGTTGAAAACCGCTGAAGAAGTTGCAAAGCTTCGCGGTAAGACTGTAGAAGAAGTAATCGGTTAGGAGGGGACTTTGGTGGCTAAATTAAAAATTACTTTAGTAAGGGGAATTAACAAGTCAAAGGATAATCAAGTGGCTAATGTTAAGGCTCTAGGTTTAAAGAAAATCGGAAGTTCAGTTGAACAATTAGATAATCCCCAAATCAGGGGCATGATTAAAAAAGTTTCCCACTTAGTATCTGTTGAGGAAATATAAAGGGAGGTGTAATCCATGGAACTGTTTGAATTAAAACCAGCAGCGGGTTCAAGGAAAACTTCCAACAGAAAAGGAAGAGGACCTGGATCCGGTAACGGTAAAACTGCCGGAAAAGGCCATAAGGGTCAGAACGCCCGTGCAGGCGGCGGTGTAAGACCAGGCTTTGAAGGTGGACAAATGCCTTTCTATATGAGAATTCCGAAAAGAGGATTTAACAATAAAGTATTTGCTAAAGCTTACGCTGAAGTGAATGTATCGGATTTGAACATATTTGATGACGGTGCAACCGTAAATGTAGAGTCATTGAAGGAAAAAGGCATTATAAAAAAGGTTTTAGATGGAGTTGCTGTACTCGGTAATGGTGAATTAAGTAAAAAACTTACTGTTCAGGCTGCAAAATTTACTAAGGCCGCTTCAGAAAAAATAGAGGCTGCGGGAGGAAAGGTCGAGGTGGTATAGTATGGGAGGAATGCTCGAAACACTCAGAAACGCATGGAAAATTCCCGATTTGCGAAAGAAGATATTCTTTACAGTCGCAATGCTGATAATCTTTAGGATTGGGGCGCATATACCGGTTCCAAACTTTGATGCTAAGAAATTTGCTGAAATATTAAGCAAGGGTGGTCAATTAGCAGGCTTTATTGATATAGTATCAGGTGGTGCGTTCAAAAATGCAACTATTTTTGCAATGAGTATAACTCCATACATTAATGCTTCAATCATTATGCAGCTTTTAACAGTAGCAATTCCCAAACTCGAGCAATTGCAAAGAGAAGGGGAAGAAGGAAGAAAAATTATTGCGCAGTATGTAAGATATGGAACGGTTTTACTTGGATTTATACAAGCACTTGGATTATACTTCGGTTTAAAAGGTGCATTAGTAAATACAGGTATATTGAGTTTCCTTACAGTTACTCTAACATTCACAGCAGGTACAGCATTTCTAATGTGGTTGGGTGAACAGATCACGGAATATGGTATCGGTAACGGTATATCCTTGATCATATTTGCAGGTATTATTTCAAGAGGACCTCAGGCAGCTAACCAGTTATATACTTTGTTTACTGCCGGATCATTGGGACAAGGTGTTTGGGGTATTTTCGGCTTGATTGGAATCCTTCTGATATTCTTAGCAGTTATCGCTGCGGTTATATGGGTTAATCAGGCAGAAAGACGATTACCGGTTCAATATGCAAAAAGGGTAGTAGGAAGAAAAGTTTACGGTGGACAGAATACGCATATACCCATAAAGGTTAACCTTGCCGGAGTTATTCCAATCATATTTGCTATGTCAATTATGATGTTCCCGTCAACCATTATTTCATTCTTTGGAGCAAGCTCCTCAAGTGGAATAGTGAAGTTTTTCAGGGACTTCCCTAATTCAATGGGATATGCAATATTTCAAGCTTTACTGATTATCTTCTTCACTTTCTTCTATACAATTATACAGTTTAACCCGATTGAGATAGCGAACAACCTGAAAAAGAATGGTGGATTCATTCCCGGAATAAGACCAGGCAAGCCCACGTCGGACTATATATCAAAGGTATTAAATAGAATAACATGGTTTGGAGGATTGTTCCTCGCTGTTATAACTATTTTCCCGACAATTTTCGGTGTTATATTCCACATCAATGGTATTTGGATGGGCGGTACGACAGTGTTGATTCTTGTTGGTGTTGCGCTTGATACTGTAAAACAGATAGAATCTCAAATGCTTATGAGGCATTATAAGGGATTCTTGGAATAATAAATTGAAAAATGATGAATGACGAATGATGAATGATGAGTTAAGAGATTTTGCTTAATGTTCTACGTTCTTCATTCTACATTCGCATTTGGAGCAGCACGGAGGTTATTATGAGACTAATATTATTGGGGGCTCCCGGTGCCGGTAAAGGTACACAAGCCACTATGCTTTCAGAAAAACTTAATATACCTCACATATCAACCGGTGACATTTTTAGATATAACATTAAAAATGGTACTGAGTTGGGTATAAAAGCAAAAGAGTATATTGATAAAGGACTTTTAGTGCCCGATGAACTTACTATAAGCATAGTGAAAGATAGACTTTTAAAGGAAGACTGCAAAAATGGGTTTATTCTGGATGGTTTCCCCAGAACAATACCTCAGGCAGAATATCTTGAAGATGCGCTTGAAAGTATGAATGTTAAGCTTGACACAGTATTGAACATCTATGTTCCAGATGAAGGAATTATTGAAAGAATGTCGGGTAGAAGAGTATGTCCGAGCTGCGGTGCAAGCTTCCATCTCATTTTCAATCCTTCAAAGGTCAGCGGTGTATGTGATGGTTGCGGTGCAAATACAATTCAGCGGGAAGATGACAAAGAAGAAACTGTATTAAGCCGTTTGAAAACTTATCATGCACAAACTGAGCCGCTTATAGATTTCTATAAAGGAAAGGGCAAGCTGCTTAACGTAATCGGACAGGATCAAGTAGAAATGACATCAAAAGAAGTATTAAAGGTTTTGGGTGTTTAAAACATAAGGTTATAGTAATATAGACTTATTCTGGTAAGCATATGTGCTTTTTATTTGTATTATTAAGGTAGTTAATGGTATAGCCGGTTTAAGAATGTTAAAAGATGGAGATATTAATAGTATTGACATCAGAGTACATTTTAACGGATTCCATTCTGATTCAACAGAAAACATTCTGTTGGAAAAGTATCTGAAAAGTATGATCACTTGTAGAAGTGAAAAGAAAATATGATCGCCATTACTGACGCAGAACCAATTATTTTAACAAAACTCTGTTAGCAATAGAGGTGATTGAATTGGGGATGTCCCTGGGGCAGGTTGTATATTCTAAGGCAGGAAGGGATGCAGGAAAACGGTTTGTTGTAATGGCTGTAATAGACCAATCATATGTGTTGGTATGTGACGGTGACCTTAGAAGAATTGAAAAACCTAAAAAGAAGAAGATTAAGCACCTGGAGCATACAGGACAAATAATTGAAGCGTTGAGCAGTAAGCTTGAAAGCAGGCTTAAGGTAACAAATGCTGAGATCAGAAAAGCACTGTCTGCTTTGCAGGACAAAGATAAAGATAATGACGGTTAAATAAGGTTGTAAATCGTCAATGGGTGCAGACTTTACAAAAAGAGCACATAATGTTAAATTGGGAAAGGTAAGCTAAAAGGTTAGCCTATCTGACCCTAGCTGGCAAATAAGGAGGTTTTAAATTTTGTCTAAGGAAGATGTAATTGAAGTTGAGGGTACAGTAGTTGAAGCATTGCCTAATGCCATGTTCCTGGTTTCACTTGAAAACGGGCATAAGGTATTGGCTCATGTGTCCGGAAAACTGAGAATGAATTTTATAAGAATTCTACCGGGGGATAAGGTTACTATTGAGCTTTCTCCATATGACCTAACCCGTGGCAGGATAACATGGAGAGCAAAGTAAGTTTTAGGAGGACTGAAAAATGAAAGTAAAACCATCAGTAAAAACCATATGTGAAAAATGCAAAATTATAAAGAGAAAAGGCAGAGTAATGGTCATCTGCGAAAATCCGAAACATAAGCAGAAACAGGGATAATTAAAAATTGGCAATTGACAATGGATAATTGACAATTACTTTGTTTTGATGAACCTCTCTAAACGGGTATTGTCAATATGGTAGTTTATATGGCATAATAATAAAGTTATATAAATTTTGTTAATTGTCTGCTGGTATGGAATAAAAATTACATTAAGGGGCGGCTGCATGATAATTTGCTCTAAGGTTGCATTTATCATGTCCTGTGATGATAATTTATAAATTAATCTTTGAACTTAAAATGACTGTGGAAATTGACTGTTACTATAATTAACCATACAGTTTTTAGAAATTGTCCATTGTCAATTGAAAATTGTCAATTATTAAGTGGAGGTGTTGAAAAAAATGGCACGTATTGCCGGTGTTGACTTACCGAGAGAAAAAAGGGCAGAAATCGGTTTGACTTACATCTTTGGAATCGGAAGAGTAAAGTCAAATGAAATATTAGCCAAGACGGGTATAAATCCGGATACAAGGATCAGAGACCTGACAGATGACGAAATAAGCAGACTTAGAGAAATGATAGATAAGGAATATAAAGTTGAAGGTGATTTAAGAAGAGAGATTGCCTTAAACATTAAAAGATTGATTGAAATAGGATGCTACAGAGGCAGAAGGCATAGGATGGGACTTCCTGTAAGGGGACAGAAAACCAAAACAAATGCAAGAACCAGAAAAGGTCCTAAGAAAACAGTTGGAGTACAAAGAAAGAAATAGAAGGAGGTTGGCGTTTAAATGGCAACTAAGGCTGCTGGTGCAAAAAGAACCACCAGAAAAAGAAAAGAACGTAAAAATATTGAACGTGGTGCGGCTCATATTCGTTCAACTTTTAACAATACTATAGTAACCCTTACCGATACTGCCGGAAATGCACTTTCATGGGCTAGTGCAGGCGGCTTGGGATTCAGGGGATCAAGAAAGAGCACTCCTTTTGCTGCTCAGATGGCTGCAGAAACAGCTGCAAAGGCTGCAATGGAGCATGGCTTGAAGTCAGTCGAGGTTTATGTTAAAGGACCTGGATCCGGAAGAGAAGCTGCAATAAGGGCTTTGCAGGCTGCAGGACTCGAAGTAAGTCTTATAAAAGACGTCACTCCTATTCCTCACAACGGCTGCAGACCACCAAAACGCAGGAGAGTATAAAATCAATGATGAATTATGAATGGACAATGAAGAATGAGATTCATTCAACATTATTCATTCGTAGTTGAACTTTAAATGGAGGTGTAAAGAATAGATGGCAAGATATACTGATGCATCTTGTAGACTCTGCCGTAGAGAAGGCGAAAAACTTTTCTTAAAGGGTGAAAGATGTTATACAAATAAATGCTCTGTCGGAAAAAGAGTTTATGCTCCCGGACAACACGGGCAGCAAAAGAAAAAGTTATCCGAATATGGTATCCAGCTTCGTGAGAAGCAGAAAGCAAGAAGATACTATGGAATCCTTGAAAGCCAATTCAGAAAATACTTTGATATGGCAGCAAATAAGAAGGGTATAACAGGTGAAAACCTTTTACAGATTCTTGAGAGCAGGTTTGACAACGCAGTTTACAGATTGGGACTTGCAACTTCCAGGCCTGAAGCAAGACAATTGGTTAGGCATGGACACTTTACAGTAAATGGTCAGAAGGTAAACATTCCATCCTATTTACTTAAAGTTGGAGATGTAATAGCAGTTAAGGAGAAAAGTAAGAGTTCTCCAAAAATCAAGGCTATTGGCGAAATTACCGGTAGCAAGGTAATACCGAAATGGTTGGAATTTGATGCTGAGAACTTGACCGGTAAGGTTGTATCTCTCTCTGCAAGAGAAGACATCGATCTACCTGTTAGGGAACACCTTATTGTCGAGTTATATTCCAAGTAATATTCTTGATTTTCAAGGAATGTTTAATCGACTCAGCAACTGAAATTTGATGAAATTTGTATTAAATAGGCTAATGAAATATAAAATGAATCAGTTGCCCTCATACACTAAAAAAAGTATACTAAGGGAGGGTTTTTGGTGATAGAAATAGAAAAACCTAAAATTGAATGTGTTGCTGCAAGCGAAGACAATACGTATGGAAAATTTGTGGTAGAGCCATTGGAAAGAGGATACGGCATTACTCTCGGCAATTCTCTTAGAAGAATTCTTCTTTCATCATTGCCAGGAGTAGCGGTTACCTCAATCAAGATGGACGGTGTTCTGCATGAATTCTCGACGATACCCGGTGTTGTTGAAGATGTAACAGAAATTATTCTCAACATCAAAGGATTATCTGTAAAAATGCACAGCGAAGGCCAAAAAGTAATATATATCGACGCTGACGGGGAAGGTCCTGTTACAGCTGCAGATATTAAGGCTGACACTGATGTAGAGATTCTCAATCCTGATTTGCATATTGCCACTTTAAACGGTGAGCACAGGCTTTATATGGAATTTACCATTAATAAGGGCAGAGGCTATGTAGCTGCTGAGAAGAACAAGCAGCCGGGTCAGCCGATAGGGATTATTCCGGTGGACTCAATATACACTCCTGTCAGGAAGGTAAATTATACTGTTGAAAATACTCGTGTAGGCCAGATTACTGATTATGACAAGCTTACACTTGAAGTATGGACAAACGGCACTATTAAGCCTGATGAAGCAATAAGTCTGGGCGCTAAAATTTTAAGCGAACACTTAAATCTTTTCATAGACTTGTCCGACCATGCAAAACATGCAGAAATTATGGTTGAAAAAGAGGAAACTAAAAAAGAAAAAGTGCTTGAAATGACAATAGAGGAACTGGATTTGTCGGTGAGATCCTATAACTGCTTGAAGAGGGCAGGAATCAATACTGTAGAAGATCTTACAAACAGGACGGAAGAAGATATGATGAAGGTAAGGAACCTTGGAAGAAAGTCTCTTGAAGAGGTTCTCCAGAAACTTCAGGCTTTGGGCTTGTCATTAGCTCCAAGCGAGGATTAAGGTAAGGGAGGGAAAATAATAAAATGCCAACACAAAGAAAGCTGGGACGGCCAACAGATCAAAGGAAGGCTATATTAAAGGGTCTTGTATCATCCTTGATTCAGAACGGTAAGATAGAGACTACTGAAGCAAGGGCGAAGGAAGTTAAAAATATCGCTGAAAAGCTTATAGCTATTGCAATAAAAGAAGCAGGCAATATGACTTCAAAGACCGAAAAGGTCAGTGCTGCTAAATTGGACAGCAAGGGTCAGAAAATAACAACTACAGAAACTTCTAAGAGCGGTAAAAAGTTTAATAAAGTTGAAAGAGAAGTAAAGGAAGATGTTGTTGCTATTGACTCTCCGACAAAGCTTCATGCCAGAAGACAAATGATCAATTGGCTTTATAAAGTAAAAGACAGCGAAGGAAAGAGCATAGATCTTGCTACAAAGCTCTTCGATGAAATAGCTCCGAAGTATAAGGACAGGAACGGCGGGTATACAAGAATATACAAGCTGGGAGTTAGAAGAGGCGACGCTGCCGAAGTAGTAATACTTGAATTGATATAATTAATATAAAAAAACGGGGATTAAGTGATTAAAGCTTAATCCCCTTGTTTTATATATGCAAAATAAATATATGTAGTTTTTATCGGAATATAGTATATAATAGAGTAAATCCTACAAGCACAAAATGGAGAAGTTAATGGAAAGAAGATTTATTGAGGTGCAAAGCGTTTCATATACATATAAAAGCCATGATGTATCAATTCCGGGACACAAAGCAGTAAATGACATCAGCGTAGTTATAGAACCGGGTAGTTTCGTTGCGGTTTTGGGGCGCAATGGCTCCGGAAAATCAACTTTTGCCCGGCTGCTTAATGCTATTTTGATTCCGGACAAGGGGACTGTTTTAGTAAAAGGTATGAATACAAGTGATTCAGCCTACACCTGGGAAATAAGAAAATCAGCAGGTATGGTTTTTCAAAACCCTGATAATCAGATAGTTGGAACAGTAGTAGAAGAGGATGTCGCTTTCGGACCGGAGAATTTGGGCGTTAAGCCTGATGAAATACGAGAAAGAGTGAACAAAGCCTTGGAAACCGTAGGGATGCTTGAATACAGCAAACATGCGCCTCATTTATTATCAGGCGGGCAAAAGCAGAGGATAGCTGTAGCCGGTATTCTTGCAATGAAGCCTGAATGCATTATATTTGACGAATCAACATCAATGCTTGACCCGATCGGAAGAAAAGAAATCATGAATGTAATTAAGAAATTAAATAAAGAAGAAAAGATAACGGTTATCCATATAACACACCATATGAATGAAGTTAAGGAAGCAGACAGGCTGATTATCATCGACAAAGGTGAAATCGTGCTTGACGGAAAGCCAAGTGAAGTCTTCTCAAATGTTGAAAAGGTAAAAAAACTTGGTCTTGATGTACCTCAAACCACCGAATTGTTTTATGAACTGAAAAAAGAAGGAATCGACCTGCCCGAAGGGGTTCTAGATATTGACGTGGCAGCAGAAGAGTTAGTGAAGTTGCTAAGAAATAACCTTTCCAGTACAAATTAACGGAAGGGTTATAGTTTGGAGGAAAGATGTCAATTAAAGTAGAAGGGTTGACTCATGTATACATGCCGGGAAGCCCTTTTGAAAAAACAGCTTTGGAAAATATTAATCTTCATATAGAAAAAGGGGAGTTTGTTGGGATTATCGGGCATACAGGCTCTGGTAAGTCTACCCTTGTGCAGCATTTTAACGGACTTTTAAAAGCTACATCAGGAAGTGTTCTCATTAACGGAAGCGATGTGTCAGGGAAAAATCTTAAGCTGCTTAGAAATCAGGTAGGAATGGTATTCCAATATCCCGAACATCAGCTTTTTGAAGAGACAGTATACAAGGATATTGCTTTTGGCCTGCAGAAACAGGGTTTAAGTAATGATGAGGCCGGCATAAGGGTAGAGGAAGCAATATACTCTGTAGGCTTGGGTCAAGAGATACTCGAAAAATCCCCATTTGAGCTTTCCGGAGGACAAAAGCGCAGAGTCGCAATTGCCGGTGTGCTTGCAATGAAGCCGGAAATATTGGTGCTTGATGAGCCTGCTGCCGGTCTTGACCCGAAAGGCAGGGATGAGTTGTTTACACTTATCCGCAATCTGCATAGGAATACTGAGCTTACAGTTGTTCTGGTTTCACATAGTATGGAGGACACTGCAAAGCTTGTGCAAAAAGTTATAGTGATGAACGACGGTAAATTAGAGATGAGCGGAAATGTAAAGGAAGTGTTCAGGAATGCGGAAAAACTGGAGAAGATCGGCCTTTCAGCACCTGAAATCACTTATTTGTTCAAAAAATTGAAAAAGTCATTTCCGGAATTGTCTGATGAAATATTTACCGTGGAAGAAGCTAAAAAGGAAATACTAAGGTATGCTCACAAGTTTCAATGATGTTAAAAAGATTATTTATAGGGATGTAGTCGAATGTTAAAAAACATTACAATCGGACAATACTTTCCTGGCAGTTCGCCCTTGCACAAGGCGGATCCAAGGACAAAAATCATAATATCGTTCATATTTGTTGTGGCTCTGATTCTTATCGATACATTGCCGGGTTTTGCAATGTATACGTTGTTTACGCTGAGTGCAATAATTATTTCAAATGTACCCTTAAAATATACTTTAAAGGGCTTAAAACCAATACTTTTTGTTATTATATTCGCAGCAATACTGAACATTTTTTTTAATTCAAACGGGAAAAAACTGTTTAAGTATGGCTTCATTTATATAACAGATCAGGGCTTACACAGCGCTCTTATTATGATATTCAGAATTACACTGCTGGTGGTTGGTGTGTCGCTGCTGACTTTAACAACAACACCGATTATGCTTACCGACGGGATTGAAAAGCTTATGAAACCCTTAAACAGAATCGGATTGCCGGTGCATGAAATAGCAATGATGATGACAATTGCGCTACGCTTCATCCCGACTCTGCTTGAAGAAACAGAAAAGATTATGAAAGCACAGGCTGCCAGAGGGGCGGATTTTGATACAGGAAACATTATACGGAGAGCAAAAAGCTTCATTCCGGTTTTGGTTCCTCTATTTGTCAGTGCATTCAGACGTGCGGATGAGCTTGCAATTGCTATGGAGTCCCGCTGTTACAGGGGAAGTGTAGGCCGCACCAGAATGAAGGAGCTGAAGTATGGAAGTATTGACGGCTTGATTATGGCTGTTGTAATAATATTTGTGTTTTTAACGCTATTCTTGCAGTATATGTGAGTATAGTGTTTCTCAAATAAAGTTTTATGAAAATCCTGCGAATTCGTTGAAGCGTCGAGATCCTCGGATTTTCTTCTGCATAGGTAATTTGAGAACGCACTAGTATTGATTTAGCGTTCTGCATATAGTATCCTATATATTGTGAATAAGATAAATCAGGGCATTTCGTGAATATAAAGCTATAGTTTAGTATATTTTTAACAAGGGGGTAAATAGATGTATTATATAGGAATAGATCTTGGAGGCACTAATATCGCCGCAGGGATTGTAGATGAGAAGGGAAAGATTCTTTTAAAGGACAGCATACCTACAAACAGGGGGCGGTCATACCAGGAAATAATCAAGGATATGGCTGGACTTGTCCTGAAGGTGATACAAGCTTCAGGAATTCCGCAGAAGGACATAAAAAGCATAGGTATAGGCAGTCCTGGGACTCCAAACAGCAGGGAAGGTATTCTTATTTACTCGAACAATCTTTCGTTTAATAATGTACCGATGAGAACTGAAATGCAGAAATATATCGATTTACCGGTTTACCTTGATAATGATGCGAACTGTGCCGCCTTGGCGGAAAGCATCTGCGGAGCTGCAAAAGACGTTCAGGACTCGGTTACGGTTACCCTGGGAACAGGAGTAGGTGCAGGTATAGTATTAGGTGGGAAAGTATTCAGCGGATTCAATAACGCGGCATCAGAATTGGGGCATATGGTTATTGTTTCAGGGGGAGAACAGTGCACCTGCGGAAGGAAAGGCTGTTGGGAAGCATATGCATCAGCTACCGCTGTTATAAGGCAAACAAAAAAAGCTGCAGAAGAAAATCCCGATTCACTGATTAACAAGCTGGTCAACGGTGATCTGTCAAAGATCGATGCTAAGACTGCTTTCGATGCAGCCAGGCAGGATGATGAGGTCGGTAAAGCTGTTGTTAAACAATATATATTCTATATAGCAGAGGGCTTGACCAACATCATCAATGCAATCGAACCGGAGGTAATAGCTATAGGCGGCGGTGTGAGCAAAGAAGGGGAATACCTGCTGAAACCTTTGAGAGAGTTTGTTAATGAGGGTTCATACTGCTTACAGGTTCCGCAAACTCAGATTAGAACAGCACAGATGGGCAATGATGCTGGAATAATCGGGGCAGCAATGCTGGGACTATAAAATGAAGTTGTTAGTTGATGGTTGTTAGTAAAAAGAAGGGTAATTGTGGGGCAGACCAATGTGTCTGCCTTTTGTATATGAGGTGGTATGGATTATATGCGCAACATTAAGCTGCTGATAGAATATGAGGGCACAAAATATCATGGGTGGCAGTCGCAAATCAATGCATTGGCTATTCAGGATGTAATACGTAATGCCTTAAAAAAGCTGACAGGCGAAGACATCAATTTGACGGGTTCAAGCAGGACAGATGTAGGAGTTCATGCTTTTGGGCAGGTGGCTAATTTCACAACTGAATCTTCAATACCCGCCGATAAGTTTTCACATGCTCTTAATGCAGTGCTGCCTGGTGATATTGTGATAAAAGGCTCGGAAGAAACTGATATGGATTTCCATTCAAGGTATAATTCAAAGGGGAAAAAATACAGATATCTGATACATAACTCCATCTATCCGTCGGCACTTTTGAGAAACAGGGCATTTCATGTTAAATATGATCTGGATGTGGACATAATGGACAAGGCTTCAAAATATTTTATCGGAGAGCATGATTTTTCAGCATTCAAATCTACTGGCAGCAGTGTAAAATCTTCAGTAAGAACTATAATAGAAGCTACTGTAAGCAAATCAGGTGATATTATCGAATTTGAGATAGCAGGGAACGGATTTTTATATAATATGGTAAGGATTATTACAGGGACCTTGGTTGAAGTCGGAATAGGTAAATTAAAAGCAGAAGATATTGAAGGCATAATCAAAAGCAAGGATAGAAGGCAGGCAGGGAAGACTGCTCCGGCACATGGCCTTTACCTTGTCGAGGTGTATTATTAGGATAATATATTTAATACATATGGAGATGAGATTGCAATGAGTTATATTGAAGAATTTGAAGCTAACGGGATTAAGTTCTCCAAGAAGGATAGGGAACTGCTCGAAAAGTGGTTTGAACTTTATGGCAGCATAGGAGGATATGGAGTTCCAAGGTTCATTAATTATGAAACAGCAATGAAGTATATGGATGCAGTGGAAGCTTGCGGTGATTTGCTTCCGGAAGGCAAGATGATACCTTTTTGGGAGTGTGACGAAATGTCCGCTTTTATTGTGTATTGTTATAAAGGAGCAAATAAAGGAAAAATATTTCATATATTTCATGAGGATATTGGTGACAGGCCGAATGAAATGCCTTTAAAGGAGTATTTCAAATATTGTGAAAAGGCTTTTAAAATAGGGATGAAGTTTAATAGCAAAAAGGGGTACTTATTAAAGGATGATGCTCTGAAAGACGGTGAAGAGTGGTTTGAAACAGTATCGGATTTATATGAGTTTATGATGTGGACACATTCGGGGTATAGGGAAAAGGCGAAAATTAATTTTACAATGCCTGTACCGGAAAACAGATTGCCATTACGAGAGGATCTTGTTGATACACTGATTATAAATCCTGAGCTTAAGAGAAGGTTGCTGGCAATTGAATGGTTTTCACACTGTGGTGAAGAAAATGTCAAATGTGCATTTCAGGTTAAATATGTAAAGAACTTTAAAGAAGCGTGCAAGTACAGTGAAGGTATAAAATGGTCAAACTTATTACTTGAAATGCAGAACGAACTAAGTGCCGGAATACATTTCAGAAGGAAAACGAATTGGAATGAATTTGTGGATGAAATGAAAAAGACAATAATTATTGATATGGAAAAGGCAGTATTTGCGGCGTTGAAAAATAAAGGAATCATCGAAACCAAGGAAATATGGGACAATGTAAAATATATGATGTTGGAATGTATTTTGGCAGATCATTTCAGACCGCTTAATGACCAGATGTTCTGCGAACATTTGCTTAACGTGTGTGAACAGGGATATTTGCCGTGCGGCTGGGATGGAAACTATCCGCTGGGGAAATTGATTGTGTATTGAGGTAAGAATTTTTTTGTGAAAAAATAGAATGGCGGCTGACTATTTGAGAGATAATGATATAATAGAGACAAAAAAGAGAGTAATAGTGAGATAAATTAAAATTATAACAAAATGTACTTGACACCTTGCGGGTATCTATATTAAAATGTTTAAGTGTCGAAAAGTTTAGTTCATTATATATTCGAAAATGCTGTTTTAAGCTGTCGGATTACCTTAGCAGGATTGAACTGAAATAACATATTTTTAATAAATTATCAGAACCGGTAGTTCAAGGAGGTAAAGAGTTTCATGAAAACTTTTGTGGCTAAGCCAGGAGAAGTTCAAAGAAAATGGTATATTGTCGATGCAGAAGGCAAACCATTAGGCAGACTTGCCAGTGAAGTGGCTAAAATTTTAAGAGGAAAACATAAGCCAATTTATTCACCATCTGTAGATACAGGTGATCATGTAATAGTACTCAATGCTGAAAAAGTGGTACTTACAGGAAAGAAGCTCGATCAGAAGATTTACAGACATCACTCAGGTTTCCCGGGTGGTATGAAAGAGCTTAAGTACAGAACATTTATGGCAACTAAGCCTGAGAAGGCAGTAGAATTGGCTATAAAGGGAATGCTCCCAAAGAACAGCCTCGGCAGAGCAATGTATAGGAAGCTAAAGGTGTACAAGGGCAGCGAACACGAACACCAGGCTCAGAAGCCTGAGGCATTGGAAATTAATATTTAATGAAGGGAGTATAAAGAGTTATGGCTAAGGTGCAATTTTACGGAACCGGTAGGAGAAAAAAATCTATTGCTAGAGTTAGACTTGTTCCTGGAGACGGGAAAGTTATGATTAATGATAGAAGCCTTGACGAGTATTTTGGTTTGGCAACATTGAAGGTTATTGTTAAACAGCCGTTGGTGCTTACTGATACATCAAGCAAATTTGATGTAATTTGCAAGGTAGTAGGCGGAGGCTTTACAGGTCAGGCAGGAGCTATCAGGCACGGTATATCAAGAGCACTTCTCAAGGCAGACGAAGAATTCAGACCTGCATTGAAAAAGGCTGGTTTCTTGACAAGAGACCCAAGAATGAAGGAAAGAAAGAAATACGGACTCAAGAAAGCAAGAAGAGCTCCACAGTTCTCAAAGAGATAATTTCAACAATAAAAAAGCCCTATTTTTGGGCTTTTTTTATTATGGGTTTTAGCTTGGTATTCCGGCGAATAAATGAAGCACTCAAACATTTTCAGTCAGGAATTAGAATGGGAGATACATATGATTTTGAATAACTCTTTTGCCAGATTAAAGAGAATGATTTGTGATAATTCGATATTATTAATTTTATCGTGTACTTATTTGTTACTATTCTTATTAAATAGATTTATTGGTAACAATATGGTATTCGATGCATTATCTGGCAGCGGTTTTCATAAACTGAATGGGCAGTTTTACCGAGTGATTACAGCATCTTTTTTGCATGCAAATTGGTTACACATAACAGCAAATATAATAGCACTAATTAGTGTTGGGACATTTTTCGAAAGAAGAATGGGTCATATGAAATTTTTAGCGATATATCTGATTGCTGATATTATTGCAAGTCTGATGTTTTATGGGTATTTCAGTGATTGCAGTAATGGAAATGGTTCATCTATAGCAATCTATGCATTGTTTGCTATTTTATTAATACTGTGGCTTCGATATCCGAACGACTTCCCATACCGATGGTATCATCCTGCAATCATATATATTATGATTTACTTTGTTACGGCAAGTTTTTTCGGAAATTATACTACGATCATCATTCACTCGTTTAGTTTTTTTGTTGGGTTAGTAATTGGTTTGATTGGAGTTAAATTCAAGTTGATATATTAATTTTTAGGTTCAACCCTTCTTTACTCCATGTGCAACACGTTTGCAACAAAAATATCAAAGATCTTTATAGGACATTTTTCAGTGAAGCGATTCGCTGGAAAGTGTCTTTTTTACATTAATAAATATAAAATGGCAACTATGAGTTGCTCAAATTCAAAGCTAAGTTGGTGGAGTTTTACCCAAAATACTAATATAATTTAAATAAGAATAATGGAAGGCGGAACTATTATGGGAATCGGAACTCAAATACAACAATTTAGAACAAGTAACTCCCTTACGCAGGAGCAACTTGCTGAAAAACTCGAAGTATCAAGACAATCCGTTTCGAAATGGGAGTTGGGTACAGCTGTTCCAGAAATAGATAAAGTAATTATGATGAGTAAGATATTTTCAGTTTCTACGGATCAAATCTTACTGGAAGAAGCAGATATTAGAAAATTAAGACCACAAGTACTACATTTGGGATCCATATATCTTGTTGTGCGTGATTTTGAAAGAGCTATTGGTTTTTATGAAAAGTTATTATCCATGAAAGTTACTAGCAGAAACTGCGGAAATAAATTTGCTGAATTTTATTTCGATAACAAATGTATTGCGCTAATGAATGAGTCAAATATAGAAAATCATCATTATAGTGTGGGTGATTATAAATTTGTGCTTAACTTTTGGGTGGAAGATTTACAACGTGAGTATGAAAGATTAAAGAATCTTAATATTGGTAAAATGACTAATATTATAAAAGTGCATGATGGATATTACTATTTTCATATTTTTGATGTGGATGAAAATGTCGTTGAAATCACAGGGAAATTTAGAGGAAATGAGGAGGATGAAAATGAATAAAATATGCCAAAGCTGTGGAATGCATATTGATAATAATAACCTAAGAGGAACAAATGCGGATAAAAGCTTGAATGAAGATTATTGTGCATATTGTTATCAAAATGGTGACTTTCTTTATGACGATACTATGGAGCAGAAAGTTGAAAAATGCATTGAATTTCATATTGACGAGACCACTAATGAGAATGCTGCTAGAGAAAAACTACTTAACTATTTTCCTACACTAAAACGCTGGAAGAATTGAATGAATATAAATGTGAGATTATGGGGGAGATAATGCATTTAGGGAGTATATATTTAATAGCAGATGATTTTGCTAAATCAATACACTTTTATGAAAAGATACTTAAAATGGAAGTTTCGAAGCAAAACATGGATAGATTTGCGATGTTTAATCTTGAAAAAAATTGTATTGCAATTATGAATGGACATTTTGATGTGAATAACCCGGATAAAGTTCTCCATAAAGGTGAGTATAATCAATATTTTGACGATTTAAATCAGATAACGCAAATTCCAAACTCAAGAAAAATGGTATTGAATTTTTGGGATGAGGATTTAAGAAAAGAGTATAATCGAGTAAAGCAACTAAATATTTCTGACAATATTACAAAGATAAAATATGTATGTAATGTTTGCCCATATTACTATTTTCAGTTAACTGATCCTGATGGGAATATTATTGAGGTTACGGGTAATTATTTACCAGATGAGAATGAATTTGATGAATAATTATGAACTCTGTATTTCTGGTCTTTTCAAGCTATCAAACGGTTGACAAAGAGATAATATCTAGAGAAATGAAGTAACAAAAAGAGAGTCATGCAAGGGACATTTTTCAGAGATCCAATCTTTGGAGATGTCCTTTTTCTATAAATCTAGGATGTTTTCAATGCATTAGGTGTTGAGAACATCTCTTTTAGACGATTCAATATACAATGTATACTGAAATATTCATAGTGTTTAGAAGCTGAAGGAGAAGGTGAGAATAAATTGAAAGGATATAATAGAATATAAAATATATGCGATGTTTAACTACAATAAGATTAAAATATTGCACCCTAAAACGGAATATGCGTTGTAAGGTGCAATTGTATATTGATCAATGTGTTTATTTGGTGTAACATTATAAATGTAAAAACGAAATGAGCGTTTAAAGGAGAATGTACAATGAAATTACTAAAAATAAAAGTAAAGGGACTTAAGCTTTTTCAAAATGATTTGGAAATAGATTTTTTAACACTACAACGTGTGATGAATGAAAATAGCGAGGTGCTGTATAAGATTTCTCCGAATATACATCAAAATAATGTACTTGCATTTATTGGTATTAATGCGTCAGGAAAGACAACTACTTTAAAAGTGATTTCATTTGTAATTCAAATGCTAAACAATGAGTCTATAAATAAAATAAAAGGTAATGAAATCTTAAATGGAATTACAGGGTTGGAAAGGATTACGTTTGAAACATATTTTAGTATCCAATCAAAAACGGTATATAAATTAGTGACTAGTATCAAAAAAGATGAATATAGTAAGGAGGGTGAAAATAAATACGTTATAGATGATGAAAGGATTTGGAGTAAAGAAATAAAAAGCGTACGGACGAGGAAGAGCCTTTTCGAATTTGAGAATATAGAAGCAGTTCAAGTTAGAAAGGGTGATGAAGAATATTTACCGGATGATGTGAGCATTGTTATTGCGCTCAATAAAAAAAGTAATTCAAAAATATATTTTGAAGACCTAATAAACTGGACAAATATTAATCGAATAAGAATTTTAGGGAATTTTCCTCAGGAGTTGATAACTTTTTTAGATCATACAATTGAGTATTTAAAATCCTCTATGGACAAAGAAGAGCAGAAGGTAGAAATTAGACTAAAATTTAAAAATAAAGAAGAAATAGTCATGTATTCACCCCTGGAACTTGAAAGATATCTATCTTCTGGCACAATCAAAGGAATCAGCGTATTCATTAATGCAATGATGGTATTAAAAAATGGTGGCTATTTAATTATTGACGAACTTGAAAATCACTTTAATAAGGAAATTGCATTGACATTAGTTAGATTTTTTATGAATCATAAAGTAAACCCAAAAGGCGCAACAATAATTTTCTCAACACACTATTCAGAATTATTAGATGAGTTTGAAAGAAACGATGACATTCTTATTGTAAGAAATAATGGAGGCATTAATGTAGAAAATCTTTCAAAATTATTAAATCGAAATGACATAAAAAAGAGTGAGGTATATCAGAGTGGTTATTTGCAAGGGACTACGCCCGCATATGAAGCATACATCGACTTAAAAGAAGCTATTGTTATGTATGTTAATAAAGAGGTGCAGGAATGAATATTGATGGATATGTTGCTTGTATATGCGAAGGCTCGGCTGAGAGGGCAATTATTGGGTTGCTTCTTGAAAATGATAGATTAATTTTTAACACAAAAAAATTACTTGATGGAGAAATTATTCGATGCCGAAATGGAAAAGCATTTGAAAGCAGGTATTTAAGAAAGGGATTTAAAGAAAAGATAACAATTTTTCGGATTTTAGATTCTAGAAGAGAAAAATTCAGACTAAGTGAAACTTATATAGGTAAGGTGGATGTAATAAATGTTGTAACAGCACCTGAAATTGAAATGCTAATTATTTTGAAAGAGGATAAATACAAAGAGTTTAAAAAATCTGGCATGAAACCCAGCGATTTTTGCCAAAGTATACTGAAATATAAAAATGTTAAAAGTTATGATTTCGTAAAGGATTATTTTGCTGATGTAAATAAATTGATAGAATGCATAGGCGAATATAAAAGAATATCAAAAGTAAGAAGCAGAGAATATACACTTCGTGATTTGATAAAAGTTTAAGGAGACTCTTCTCGATTTCCCTGATTAAATAACTAAGTTTTCATATGTTATGCTGTGTCAGAAGGTGATGGTTATGCTGTTGTTTTTAAGATGAAAAATTGATGTTACTCTTAAATAATCTAAATAACATTTCTGGTGAGCTATATGAAAATAACGCTGTGTAAAGACAGCGAATAGAGGAGAATTATGAAACTAAAAGTGAGGCAGGAAACCGTTACATGCAAGAATTGTGGTTGTGAGAACAATTATTACTATTTAAGTGATTTTTCATATGGTGAATGGCTGCTTGAGCTGGACAATGGCAAATACATGTATATATATTTATTTAATAACGATGTTTGGGAAGATTTAAATAAGATCATAGATTCAATAAAGACAAATACAAAAATGCGCAAAGTAGAACCATTAAAATATCAAGAAGCTTTTTTGGAAACATGTGATAACACTGTTATGTTGAATTCAAATAAGTGCAAAGGGTGCGGAGAAAATGATTTTCAGGGCACCCTTACAAAAAGTAAATTCACAGAAATTGAAGTTATTTCACCAAGTCACGACAATTGGAGAGCCTTGGAATTTGACAAAAAATATTCGATTATAGAACGAATTATAAGGTGAAACTGCAATTGCAGGATCACCCTTCTTTAATTTTTGTCAAGATTTCTTTTAGGGTTTCCTTATCTGTCGCCCCTGAAATATAGGTGTATAATGTACCATTCCTATTTATAATAAAAGTAGTAGGGTAGCCTGTAACCCCATATGATTGAGTTACAGAGCCATCCTCATCCAATAAGGTATCCAACCAAAGCCAAAAACCATTCCAAATAGTATTGAGCTAAAGAATTGCAACTTTTTAAATATGAAATCTAGAAAGCAAGAAGAGCTTCACAGTTCTCAAAGAGATAATTTCAACAGAATATTGTGTTTTATATCCCGCAGACTTTATGTTGCGGGATTTTTGCTTGTGTAGTGGTGATTAATTTAATGTTCAGTTAATGTTTCTAACATAATCAGTTAAGATAACTCTGATAAGCTGCTATTATCAATATGGTACATGAGATAGCTTATGGAGGGCTTTTGTATGAAGAAATTTTTAGCTGGCATTTTAATATTTGTAATAATGGTTGGTGTATCAGAGGTTGGACTATCAGCTTCTGAGACGGATAAGAAGACACCATCAGGAATCTCTTATAGTGACATCGGGAAGGAGATCAGAAAGTACATGGAAAAGCGTCAGGAGGGGATCGCCGCCTGTTCCGTATCTGTGCTTGATGGTCAAAATAAGATATATGAGGGCTATTATGGATACTCTGATTTAGAGGATAGGATAGCTGTTAATGCAGATACTGTCTATGAGTGGGGATCTATATCGAAGCTTTTGGTGTGGGTGGGTGTAATGCAGCTTTATGAAGAGGGAAAGATAGATTTTGAAACAGATATTTCAAATTATCTTCCTGAGGGCTTCTTAACAAAGCTAGAATACAAAGATAAAATTACAATGATGAATTTAATGAATCATAATGCAGGCTGGCAGGAAACAAGTTATGATGTCGAGGTAAAAGACCGGGGTAAAATTGTAAGCTTAAAACAAGCCTTGATAGATAGTGAGCCAAGTCAAATATACCGTCCTGGTGAAATTACTGCATATTCAAACTGGGGAACGGCTCTGGCAGCTTATATTGTGGAGCGAGTTTCCGGTATGAACTATGGGAAGTATGTACAGGATAATATATTTGCACCCCTTGGGATAAAACATACAAGTGTATTGGCTGATTGTTCCGATAATCCATGGGTTAGAGCACAGAGACAGAAATTAAGGTGTTATAGTATTACGAAAGATAGTCATAATGCTTATGGTGATTGCATTAGTTATATTCTGCTCTATCCGGCAGGATCAGCTACGGGGACATTGGGCGACCTGGTAACCTTTGCAAAGGCTTTTACAATAGACAGTGTGAAGTGTCCCTTTTTTAAAAAAGCCGATACACTTGATACAATGTTAAGTGCAAGCTCGTATTATGGAAAGCCAGGGGCTGCGTTTGGTTTGGAAAGAGTCTGCCATGGTTTATGGACGATGCAGTATGCCACACAGGTAAAGGGTCATGGAGGTAACACAAGTGGCTGTTCAACGAATCTTTTGTTTGATGACAATACAGGCCTGACTGTCGTTGTCATGACAAACGAAGTAGGAGAAACGGCTTTTTGTTATGGTATTCCGACATTGCTTTATGGCAGCATATATCAAAGAGATAATTCAGCTATTTCAAAAATTTCAGATATTCATGGAATTTATCAGAGTATGCGAACTATTAAAAAAGGATTTTTGAGTTATTCCAGCTATACGGGAAACCTATTTCCAATAAAAACGACAGATATAAAGGGTAAATATAGATTGAGTATAGGAGAAGGAACCCTAACGCAGGTAACAGATCGCTTATATCTATTTGATGATGGTAATGGAATGCAGAGTATACAATATCTATACCGGAATGAGAAAGGGGAAACATATCTCCAGCAGTATACTTCTGATTATAAACGTGCAAATCCCGTGTCATTTTGGCTTAATATAACCATATTGCTTTTATGCTGCGGTGCTATTTTATTTGCGTATATCAGTTTTATTATTATTTTAATGAAACGTATATTTCTTACAGTAATGCAAAAAAAGAAAAAACATAAACAGAAATTAAAAGTAAATAAAAACATGAATGTAAATATTGTAACATGGTTAAGGATAGCAAATTTAATTGCAGTGATGGCTATTGGCGTGCTATGCTATCAATATCTAATCAGCCCATTAGATGGTGGGGTGCTGATTAAAAGCGAAGTAATGTTGAAATGCATTCTGAATAGTATATTATCGATTATTCCGGTAATTTATACCGTTGTACTTGTTTTGAAATGGAAGAACGTGAGCAGCTATAGAAAAGGCCATATTTTTACATCGATTATAACGCTGATAGTAACCTTCAATATCTGGTACTGGCAATGGTATAATTTTGTATGCTAATAAATGAGGGAATATATGTTTAATGTGTTGATTATTGATGATGAAAAAGAAATTATTGATTTGCTGAGGTTGTATTTAGAGCAGGATGGAATAAAAATCTATGAAGCTTACGATGGAGAGATGGGATACGGGGTGTTTCAAAAGTATAAGATTGATTTGGCGCTTGTTGATATTATGATGCCACGTATGAATGGTTATGAACTGATCAAAAAGGTATATAATTCAATACCCAATGGTAAAAACATTCCGATCCTGTTTCTTACTGCAAGAGGGGGATTAAACGATAAAATACTAGGGTTGGATTTAGGCGCGGATGATTATATAACAAAACCATTTGAACCCTTGGAGGTAGCAGCAAGAGTTCGAGCCAGACTAAGAAGACATAATTTAACTCTCCTTACTGAAGAACCACATGAATTAAAGGTTGGAGATCTTGTTTTGAATTTAGAAGAATGTCAGATTACTCATGGTAAAGAAATAACTGCTTTAACTAAGGTGGAATACTTGGTGCTTAAAAAGTTTATGGAAAATCCGGGAAGAGTATTTACCAAAGATCAGATATACGAAACCGGGTGGGAAGATTCTTATGTAGCAGATGAAAATACAGTACGTGTAATTATTAGCCGGCTTAGAGAAAAGATCGGCGAGGACAAGATTAAAACCATTCGAGGTCTTGGATATCGTATGGAAAAAGGGTAGAAAGAAGAGTTATATGCAGCAATTAAAAAAAGCTATATCAAAAGCATTTATTATTTATGCACTTTTACTAACTGTAACGGAGTCAGTAATAGACAGTATATTTGACGATTTACTTTTGGTGCAATATAAGCATAATGATATTGTGAAGTACATGTTATTAGCGGCTTATATTGTATTATGTATTGGAGCATTTATTTTCTTTGCATATCTTTTCACTAAATCGATCAGTAAAAAAATTAGTGGTGAAATGCACCGTCAGATAGAAGAAAGAAATATGATATTTACAAATATCGCCCATGACCTTAAAACTCCAATTACATCTATCCTAGGTTTTTCAAGAGCATTAAAAGAGAAAAAAATGGAGCAAGAAAAACAGTTACAGCTAGTCGATATAATTTATGAAAAATCAAAACACACATCTGAACTGATTAATACGATGTTTTATTATTCCAAGCTGGAAACTGATGGATATGAGCTGAGGTTTGAAACTTTGGATATCTGTCGATTAACGCGTGATATCGTAGCTTCTCAATATGAAGTTATGGAAGAACGTGGTATAGAGTTAGAGGTTGAAATTCCGGATGAAGAGCTTATATATCCAATAGATAAGGTTGAATATACCCGCGCTGTTAATAATTTATTGGTGAATGCCTATGTCCATAATAAGAGAGGTTGTTCCGTGTTAGTCAGGGTTGAAAAAGACAAAAATACTGAAAAGCTACTGGTGGTGGTAGCTGATAACGGAATTCAAATTGCAGATAAGCTTAAGGACACACTGTTTGATGCGTTTGCAAGTGGTGACGAATCTCGCAGTTCCAAAGGGGGAAGTGGATTAGGACTTGCCATTAGTAAAAGTATTGTGAAAAAACACGGTGGTAATTTAATATTTATGGAGCCGTATCAAAACTATACAAAGGCATTTGTTATAGTACTTGAGGGGAAAATAAAGCATGATAAGGCAAGGAAGCCCTAAGCTTCCTTTGTCCTAGTGTTACTGGGCCGGTTCACCCCTTTTTAATTTTTGCTAAGATTTCTTTTAAGGTTTCCTTATCTGTTTTTCCGGAGATATAGGTGTATAATGTACCATCCGTATTTATCATAAAAGTAGTAGGGTAGCCTGAAATCCCATATGATTGAGCTACAGAGCCATTCTCATCCAATAAGACTTTAAGGTTTATTTTATTGGAAGAGAGGTAGTTCTTAACTGTGCCGGAGGATTCCTGAACATCTACAGCGAGAATCACGGCTTCATTATCTTTCTCTAATTCAGCATTCAACTCATTGAGATCAGGCATCTCCTCCTTACAGTATTTGCACCATACTGCCCAGAAGTTCAGTATAACAACTTTCCCTTTATAGTCCGAAAGCTTAACGGTTTTCCCGTTTAAATCCTTCAGACTGAAATCCGGTGCCATTGGATTACTGTTTTGATCTGTTGTTTTACTATTTTGGTCTGTTGTATTACTTTGAACAGGTGAATTTATCAGAGTTTGAGGTTTATTCTTTGTGTAAAATACATATGCTGCGGCAATAACAGCGCATATTGCTATAATCCAAATTATTGTGTTGACTTTTTTGTTCATAACAACTCCTCCATTGTTAGGCTTTTCTTAATGTCTTTATCAAGAAAAGGAAATATATTTTAAACTGCCTGTGAATACCATAATACCTGCAATAATAAGTAAAATTCCTGATGCAATACTGATAATTCTGCTGTGTTTTTTGAGCTGATTGAACGCTCCTTTTAATTTTTCAAATGCCACTGCTGAAAGAATGAAGGGGATCCCCAGGCCTATGGAGTAAAGAAGAAGTAAAAATGTGCCCTCTAACACTGTCCTGGAATTGCTGGCAAGTGCAAGCGCCGAACCTAAAAATGCACTCAGACAAGGCGTCCAACCAAAGCCAAAAACCATTCCAAATAGTATTGAACTGAAGAATTGCAGCTTTTTAAATATGAAATCAAACCGTCTTTCTGAGTTAAGAAAGCTTATTTTAAATATTCCGGCAAAGTTAAGGCCGAATACAATCATAAACAATCCGCTGATTTTTTCGAGAAGGCTTCTATGGCTTGCAAGGTAATGTCCTAGCGATGTGACTGTTGCGCCAAGGATGACAAATACAATTGTAAATCCGATGACAAAGCCTATTGAATTTATCAAAAGCTTATTTCTATTTGATGCTGAGGAGCTATCGTTACCTGCCAAGTACAAGAAATATATTGGAAGCATCGGTAAAATACAAGGAGAAATAAAGGTTAAGATACCCTCGGTAAAGGTCAGAAGATACGAAATCATATTCATACATCACCTTCCTTCAATGCCTAAGAACTATACGTGATATAATATACCCCTATTGGGTATATTATATCAAAAAATAATTAAAGTTCAATGGATATTGTACGATAAGATTTTTGAGTTAACCAGTCACAATTGTTATTGGAAATTTTATGAGATATAATAATATAATAAATTTTTAATCTCCAAGGAGTACTTATATGAAAAATTTCTTCTTATCAACACATAATGTTTTTTGGAAGATGGTTATTTCATCTATAATAATAATTTTTATTGCTGTTGTTGAAGTACACCCTACAAAAGCGGAAACCCCAATCCAAAATGCGACATCAGATACGAATGTGCAAAAAACAAATGGCATTAAACAATCAGACAGTTTGGTATCCACACCTAAAAAGGTTAATATAAACCTAACTGATGTTTTCCAGTTGGATATGTTCAGTATTACCGAAGAAGATTCAAACGGAAAAACGAAGACCAGATTTGTTCCTCTCGAGGACCTGACTGGAACTATAGGGGGTATTGTATGTATTGGTACATATAATAATAAAAAAATTATAGCAGTTACTAGTCCTTTGCGGGGAGGCGAAATTAGAACAAAACATGCTCTTAATGGCATCGGGACTATATGCGAAATTCCTTCCAGCGATATGGTTAGTTCAGTAAAAGCAGAATTGAAGAAGGAAAAGATGCCTGAAGAAATTTCTAATGATTTGGATACAAATAATTATATAGTAATTGATGACAAAGCTCTTTGGAATGAAATGGAAAAGGGTGTTAATTATGATATCGGAAAAGTGGGAACCACAAAATCTTCAACTTTTCACGGTTCCAGTATTGTTAGGGTTATAGCTGGAATATTTGCTTTAGCCGGGCTCATTGCATGGAGAAAAAACAAATAAAGAGGAGGGGTGTTATGTGTAAAAAATTAATTGCATTTCTTTTAGTTGGCTTGTTTTCTATATTTTCATTGGTTGGTTGTTCTAATTCAACAAGTAATGATGCAGATTTACAAACAAGTTCATCAAGCGGGACTACAAATAGGGATAATACAGAACCTACATCAACGGTTGAAACTGCAAGCAAACTGGAAAGACTATTGGACCATTTTAGTTCTGAGGGTCTGACAGTAGGTAAGAAGTCCATGAAAGCAGCAGAAATGATAGGGGCAAAGGATGGCTTTGGGATTGAGATTAACGGAAAAGAAATTGAGGTTTATGAATTTAATCTGGAAAGTAAAGATGAGAATACAGTAAGTAATTTAAAGTCGGCGAAAGAAAATGGTGAAATGCAAGTGCTGGATATACCTTTTTCTGTAAAGATGAATGGGAGCCTGATGATTAGTAACTATCAGGATCACCCCGTTAAAGACAAAATTTTGGATGCTTTTATGAACTTCAAGTAAAATCAAATATGGGATTATCCTAAACAATAATCAACCGAATTTCTAGGGGGAAATGTATGAACGCAAAAACAATTTTCGATAAGGGCATTTTATTTCATCATTATGCAAATACAGCATATCCGCTAACACCGGGTTCATTAATGAATTACAAGCTCCGTGAATTGAAGGAAATACCGGGATTTATAAAAGATGATATGGATAAGCTTCAGGAATTAAGCCTTTATGTACATATCCCGTTTTGCAAGCAGAGATGCCGTTTTTGCGAATATGCCGTGCTTGAAAATGCCGGGGATGATGCGGAGACAGAGTATGTCGATTTACTGTTAAAAGAAATGGATATGTATGCTCCTCTTTTGAAGGGTAAGAAAATTGTAGGCTATGACCTCGGCGGTGGTACTCCAGCTAAACTGTCGGATGAAAACTTGAGAAGGATAACAAAAAATATTACGGAGAAGTTTGACTTTGAGGAAGGCACTGTATTCAGTGTAGAAACAACTCCAATCATTGCCGCACAGGAGCCGGACAAGATAAAACTGCTTTATGATTTAGGCTACCGCCGCATAAGCATGGGAATTCAGACTGTTTCGGAACGCCTGCTGAATGAACTTGGTCGTGAAGGAACAGCAAGCATTTATGAAAAAGCCGTCAGCAACATGAGGGCGGCCGGTTTTCAGCAGATAAATGTTGATTTGATGTACGGTTTTCTGTTTCAGAGTGACGATGATTTTGAAAATACGCTGCAATATGCCATTTCACTCAATCCCGAATATATTACACTATATCGCAACCGCTACAAGGGAACCAAGATTGAGGGTGAAGCCGGCGGAGTTTCTTTGTATAAGATAATAAAGCAATACAGGCTTGCGTATAAAATTCTTAATGAAAACGGCTTTTACGGAAATCCGGGCAAGAATACCTTCAGCAGGGTTGAAGGAAATTACGGAACCTCGGACTATTTGACGAAGCGGGTAATTTACGGGACTCCGTATGTCGGAATGGGGCTTGGAGCCCAGTCGTTCGGGCATGACTATCTGGCATATAATGAGGGCGCCGCTACCAAGACCTTAGGAAAATATAAAGAAGCAATAGAAGCAGGTAGATTTCCTGTTCAGGATATTTACAGACTGCCTGTAGAAGAAACCATCGGGAAAATGGTTTCGGTAGCATTCTATTTTGGTTTTGTGGATTTACAGGCATTTAAAGACCGTTTTAACATTGATTTTATGGAGTATTTCAAGCAGGAAACGGATTTTGTAATGAATGAGGAGCTTATGGAAATTAAGGATGGAAGAATTCAGCTGACGAGCAGGGGTGCGGATTATATAAACGGTATTATTCCTCTGTTTTACTCGGAACGTTCAAAGACGGAACTCCTTGAGCTTGCGGATAAGAAGGTTAAACCGGAGTATGGTGAGGAGGAATTTTTCAGCGTCTACAACTTTAATGAGTTTGTCAGACCTTCAGCAACGGTAGATATTGTATTGGTGGATAAAGAGAATAGTAACCTGCTGTTAATCAGAAGGGGAGAGCATCCGTTTATGAACAGTCTTGCTTTGCCGGGAGGCTTTGTAAAACCCGATGAGAGTGTTGAAATGGCAGCAGTCAGGGAATTAAAAGAGGAAACAGGTGTTGACGCAGCAGCCGGGGATTTACAGTTGGTGGGCGTATTCAGCAAGCCGGGAAGGGATCCGAGAGGCTGGGTTATTTCAAGTGCATTTATCTACTGTGTTGATGCAAAACAGGTAAAGGTAAAGTACGGAGATGATGCAATCGGGGCGGAGTGGTACCCTATTGCAGGACTTGAAGCCGAAAAGCTGGCATTCGACCATAAGGATATTATTGACAGGGCTTTAAAACTGAAGAACGAAGGTAATTAATACATTAAAAAATTCATTGAATTTATAGGAGGCTAATTATAGTTGAGATGACTGAAGGCTTTTATATAAATAAGGAAAAGGTTTGCTACGGAAAATATTACTCCGATCAGGTTTCCGGTTTTGTAAAAATATCAAAGGCAGGATATAAAATAGATGAAAGCTGCAAATTCTTGCCTGAAGACGATAGGGCGAATTTGTTCCATGATAATCATGGTGCAACAACGCATGAGTTAAGAGATTTTACACTTGCAATTGGTAAAGTATGTGAAGCTCTATATGGTAAAACTTGTTCTTTTGATACAGATTACAAAACAGTTGAGCAACTAGCTGATATGGAATTACCCGATGAAATAAAAAGCTTATATGCGGTTTTAGATAATAAAACAGATTTGTTAGCCAACAAATTTACAGGTGGAAAAGAAAGATTTTTATCCTCCAAGGAAATATACACAGATAATGATATTTTAGTTTTTTATAAGATAAAGTCAACACCTGTCGGCATCAATTTAAACAGCCGCCAGCTAATGAATTATTACAAAAAGCAATGGATTTGTTCATTAGGGAATGTTAGTTTTTGCAATTATGTTTTGGAAAGAATGAATATACATGCAATAAGTAACATGAGTAGTATTACTTCTGGAAATGTTAAGGGCGAGCTGAAAAGTGCGTTTAATCCGGAAAATATATTAAAGATTAATTATAAAAATTTACTAAATATTCTGGATGAGTATAGCAACTATGGGAACATAATTATGTATAATACTGATGGCGCACTGGCATGGTTCAGGCAAAACGGTTTTAAAGCAGATATGCTGCTGGGATGCAATAATAATGCTTTAGAACAAAAGATAGTTAATGTGAAATGTGATATATCATGGAATAAGTAGTTCTGGGTCAAACAAAACATATCGGAGGCTAATTATGTGTAAAAACAAGCTGCCTGTCTTTAAGTACTTCCCGGATCCCATAAAGGAAGGTGTCATAAAGAAAGAGAAGACCCTGTGTCCTGTTTGCGGAGAAGAAAAGGATTATGTATATGTCGGACCGTTGTATGCTTTTGACACGGTGGAAGGAATTTGCCCTTGGTGCATCAAGGACGGTAAAGCTGCAGAAAAGTATGATGGTGAATTTCAGCCTGAAGAGAGTTGTGAAAAGGTTGATAATAAAGAATACTTGGACGAGCTTATTCATAGGACGCCCGGATATTTCGGCTGTCAGGAGGAACTGTGGTTAAGCCATTGCGGAGACTACTGCGCTTTTATGGGATTACTCGGCAGAGACAGATTCGATGAGTTGGAAGATGAACTCAAAGAGGATATAGAAAGAATTGTAAAATATGAGGATATCACATATGATGAATTTAAAGATTCAATAGGCAGATATAGGTGGGCATATCTATTAAAATGTTTAAAATGCGGGAAGTATAGATTGACTACTGATGTTGAGTAACAGGTTCCAAAGTACAAATAAAGTAAATCTGAACAGTGGGGTTGCTATTTTGAAATATAATTTTGAACCTTTAACTTATGATTATGTAATTGTGAATGGCGTTGAATATGATAACTTGTATTGGGAAGTAAATGACGACAGGGCATATACCGACGAAAACAGTAGCTTGTTTAACGGGATTACATATGAATTGGGTAAAGATAAAGAGCTTTTTTATTACTCCATATATAAAGATGGTTTTACTGTAGAGACTGTAGATTTCTATCGTGACGGAAGCGTTTCTAAACATGCTACAGGGTTGGTGGGAGCAAGGTGGAAGGTTGAAAAATGGCATCCCAATGGGGTTTATAAAGAAATATCGTATATTTGGTGCGGGAATGAAGTGGCATATAAAAAGTGGGATGAAAATGGGAACCTGATTGATAAACGTAAATGGAAAGAAGATATTTGTATTTGTGCTTCAGAGACTATGAAGAAAGAAATCTGCTCGCAAAAGATGACAGAAGAAGAATGCCTTAACATGCAGAAATACTTAAAGGATTATATTTTGCAGGAAGCGGTTCTGGATAAAGAGGATATTAAATGTATTGCGGGTGTTGATCTGGCATATTGGCAGGAAGAGGACGGAGAACATGCAGTTTGCTGCATAGCCCTTGTAGATTATAATACGCATGAGGTTATTGAACGTGTGCACTCGGCAGGTATAATAAAATTTCCTTATATTGCAGGGTATTTAGCATTCCGGGAATTGCCGCTGGTATTGGAGACGGCTGGTAGGCTCAGCATTAAACCGGATATTTATATGTTTGACGGAAATGGAATACTTCATCCGCAAATGATGGGAATAGCAACCCATGCATCATTCTTTTTACAGAGACCGACTATCGGAGTTGCAAAGAGCTATTACAAAATTAATAATACTGAATTCATTATGCCTGATGTAAAAGCAGGAAGCTTTACCGACATAGTAATTGACAGACAGGTTTTGGGAAGGGCTTTGCGTACAATGGACAATGTACAGCCTGTTTTTGTTTCATCCGGAAACTGTATTGATTTGGATAGTGCAGTTACGCTTGTAATGCACATGGTTGGGCCTGAAAGCCACATTCCGATTCCAACTCGGGAAGCAGATATTGATACACATAAGGCAAGACAGAAAAATAAATAATCAACAGGGGGGTAAATATGAGTAAATCAAGTGAGATTGAGAAATTCGAAAGCAGATTTTCAACGAAAGTTAAGACAATCGCTGCAGTAACCGGACCATCTGGATTTGGTGCCGGAAAAGGCGGAAAAGATGTGATGTGGACTGCATCTATGGATCTGATTGCATGGAAAGACCTTGAAAACGGAGGACAGGTAGTAGTTGAAGAACGCAGCCTTGAAAAGCTTGCTGATGATGAGGAATGGAAAAATACAGTTCAGAACTGTCTTACGAATGACAGTGTAGTTAAGCTCAAAATTCGCATGTCAGAGAAGAGTTTTATGCTTGTTGAGGTTGTTGATACCAGCTATAAGGATCCTGAGCTTGAGGCTGTTCTGGCAGAAGCACTAAAGCCGGTATTCTATGATGATGAGGTATTCGGCAGGTTTGAGCTTGACAAAAGGGTGAAGACTTTTGAAAAGGACGTGGAATGGGCAGGTGAAGAAGCAACTATAAGCTTTGACCTGGATGAGGATGAAGTTATGAAGGATGCTCTAGAAACAGGTCATAAGTTATTTGCCGATCAGGAAGCGTGGGATAAGAAAATCAGGGAGTTTGCGGCAGATGAACTGGTTGAACTGGCTAATGACTGGCTTCAGGATAAAGAAGACGCAGAGGTGGACGAAATCACAAAAGAAATGTTTATGGATTTGATGGAGATAGACACAATATGCTTAAACCCAGAGGGTGACTTTAATATATACTTCTATGATGGGGACATGTTCTGGGGGCATTGCATTATAGTAGACGGTAATATTAACGGTGAGTTTGAATCGGCGGACATTGCAGGATAAAAGGACGGAATACCTATGGATATATATTGAAGGAAGATATTTTGTTTTGACTAATGATGACTATTTCGTGTTAGGAATAACAAAGATGGGTTTAGCAGAAATAATAGTATAAGCTTTTAGGGACGGTTTTAAACCGTTCCTTGTTGTTTTTATAGGATTTTTGTAATAGAATGTTATAAGAAATATGCAGGGGAAATGCTTTAATACCTGCATTTAGTGCGGAGGTCACAATGTTATTAATCAAAAACGGAAAGACTCTGACAATGGCTGGAGTCAATTATGATAACGGATATATTTTAGCCGAAAAGGGAAAAATAGCTAAGATCGGCGGAGACTTGAGAGAAATTGAAAATGAAATAACAGACAATGCCGGTCTGAAGATAATAGATGCAAAGGGAATGTATGTCCTTCCGGGCTTTATAGATGCCCACTGCCACGTAGGTATATGGGAAGACGCTGTAGCTCTTGAAGGTGATGACGGGAATGAGATGACTGATCCGATTACTCCTCATTTGAGGGCAATTGACGGCATATACCATGCAGACAGAGGTTTTGTCGAAGCTAGGGAAAGTGGGGTAACAACTGTAGTTACCGGGCCGGGAAGTGCAAATGTTATCGGAGGACAGTTCGCTGCTTTAAAAACCTGTGGAAGACGGATTGAGGAGATGATCCTTAAAGACCCCGTTGCGGTTAAAGTGGCATTTGGAGAAAACCCAAAAACGGTCTACGGTGAAAGAAAGCAAATGCCTACTACCAGAATGGCTACTGCGGCTCTTCTTCGCGAAAGTCTTATGAAGGCTAAGGAATATAAACAAATGCTTGAAGATTACGAACAGGATAAGGAAGATAACGACAAGCCCGAATATGATATGAAAATGGAAGTATTAGTTAAGGTTCTCAATAAGGAAATTCCGTTAAAAGCTCATGCGCACAGGGCAGATGACATATTGACCGCAATCAGGATAGCAAAGGAATTTGCTGTGGATTTAACGATAGAACACTGCACTGAAGGACACTTGATCTCCGATATCCTGCTTGAAGAAGGCGTACCTGCAATAGTGGGGCCTATTCTTTCGGACAGGTCCAAGGTTGAATTGAAGAATCATGATGTGAAGACTCCGGGAATCCTATCAAGGGCAGGTATAAAGACAGCTCTTATGACAGACCATCCGGTTATTCCGATCCAGTATCTAAGCCTTTGCGCCGCGGTTGCGGTACGTGAAGGGATGAGTGAAGAAGATGCGTTAAAGGCGATTACAATAACTGCAGCTTCAATTACAGGAATAGCGGATAGGGTAGGAAGCTTGGAAATAGGAAAGGATGCCGATATTGTTCTTTTTGACGGGCATCCTCTGGAACTGAGAACAAAAGTCAGAATGACGATTATTAACGGAAATGTTGTCTATGAAAGGAAACAGGATGAAGCAGTTTAGGTCGCACTCGGCAGAAGATACAAGGGAGCTTGGCAGAAAAATAGGAGCTGTGCTTAAGGGCAATGACTTAATATGCCTTATAGGTGATCTCGGCACCGGCAAGACTGCATTGACAGGGGGGATGGCTGAGGGCTTGGGCATAAAGGGTTACATAACCAGTCCAACCTTCACTATTGTCAATGAATACAATGCATATATACCTTTATACCATTTTGACGTATACAGGCTTTCGGATCCTGATGAGATGTTCGAGATAGGATTTGAGGAATATCTTTACGGCAATGGCGTGGTTGTTATTGAGTGGGCCGATATGATAAAAGACATTTTACCCCGTGATTATATAAGGATAGAAATAAAAAAGGATATTGAAAATGGCGTTGATGAAAGAATAATTACAATTGAATTCTCAGGTGAAAAATACGAAGGCTATGAAAGCCAATTGACAATAAACAATGAAGAATGAAGATTTACTGAAAGGAAATAGCTATGAAAGTGCTTGCTGTAGATACCTCCTCACTGGTTGCCTCGGTAGCTGTGACTGACAATATGACTCTTCTTGGGGAATTCACTTTGAACCACAAGAAGACCCATTCACAAAAACTTATGATATTGGTAAAGGACCTTTTGGAAAGCTTGGATTTATTACCGCAGGATATTGACCTTTATTCGGCTTCAAGCGGGCCCGGATCTTTTACAGGTTTACGAATCGGCGTTACTACTATCAAGGCTCTTGCTTACGCTTCGCAAAAGCCTGTGGTTAGTATTCCTACTTTGGATGCCCTGGCGTACAACATACCGGCAGCGGATGCTTTAGTATGCCCTATTATGGATGCGCGGAACGATCAGGTTTATACCGCCTTATATAAATGGGAAAAAAACCTGCCTGTAAAAGTAACAGAATACATGGGAATTCATATTAATGAATTAATCCAATTAATAAAGGGTAAAAACAAAAAGACGATTTTTACCGGAGATGCGGTAGAAAAATATAAGGAGCAGCTAAAGGAAGCTATTGGTGAAAACTGTGGCTTTGCAGTACCGAACCTTCTTTTGCAGAGAGCCTCCTCGGTTGCCCTTATGGCATATGTAAGGGCTTCGGAAGGCTTAACTGAAAATTGTTTTGACATGGTGCCTTTCTACTTGAGAAAGTCACAAGCCGAAAGAGAGCTTGAGAAAAAAGGGTGATTACATTTTGTATAATACTTCGGTCGTGCCAATGGCCCTGGAACATATAGATCAGATCATGGTAATCGAAAAATTAAGTTTCGACATACCCTGGTCAAGAAATGCTTTTGTCGAAGAGCTCACAAAAAACAAATTCGCCCGATATTTTGCTGCTATTGTAGGGGACATGGCTGTAGGCTATGCAGGAATGTGGAAGATATGTGATGAGGGTCATATAACAAATATTGCAGTGCATCCGGAATACAGGGGCAACGGAATAGGAAGCCTTCTCCTTGAAAAGGTTATAGACTCATGCAAGGCTGAAAGTATAACCGGTCTTACACTTGAAGTTAGAAGAAGCAATGTTGTTGCTCAGCGGCTTTACGGTAAATATGGTTTTTCTGTGGCAGGAAGCAGGAAAGCCTATTATGCTGATAACGGAGAAGACGCATTGATAATGTGGAAAGAGGGAATATAAGGCGTTTATAACAGGGCGTTTCGAATTAAAGAAATGCTTTTTTATTTCATATTACAAAAAAACAAATAAAAAGAGGATTTTTGAAATATTTAGTAGAATATATACAGCGTAGTGTCAGGTAATTTGCTGCGGACTGTGATGATCGAATAATATAGACTTTTACACTTAAATTACCGATACATATTTCATATTAATGTGCTTCAGCATAAATTATTAATAGTATCTTAGAGTAATCCATTCCGGAGTAACAGTTTTTCATTAATGCAAGGTAAATAATAAGATCAGATAGTTGGATTAGGGGGATAAAAACCATGTCAAAAACCAAGGGACTGCCATATTATATGCTTCGAAACGATTGCGATCCCAATTCTTTCAGCTTCAATGATACAGCGGAAATTCAGCCTCTTCATGGTATAATAGGCCAGGAAAGGGCAGTAAAGGCAATGGAGTTCGGACTGAGGATCAAAATAAGGGGCTACAATCTCTATATGTCCGGACTTACCGGTACCGGCAAGACAAGCTATGCAAAGAATTATATCGAAAAAATAGCTGAAAAAGAGAAGATTCCTGATGACTGGTGCTACATTCATAACTTTGACAAGCCAAACCAGCCTTTAGCTTTAAACCTTCCTGCGGGATTGGGAAAGGTTTTCCAGAAGGACATGGATGATTTTATCAAGATTCTTAAGGTTGAAATAAATAAGGCTTTTGACAGCGAGGATTATGAAAAGGAAAAGTCAGTTATACTGAAGGAATTTCAAGACAAACGCAGCGTACTTATCGAACAGCTCAATGATGATGCCGAAAAACAGGGATTTAAAGTTAAGACGACAAACGCAGGCATCTATTTTCTGCCTATCATTGAGGGAAAGCCCTTGAGCGAAGACGAGTTCGGAGAGCTTGACGACAGGATGAAGCAGGAGATAAGTGAAAAATCCAATGAAGTCCAGATTAAAACTATAGATATAATTCGAAGAATAAAGAACGTTGAGAAGGATGCGGAGGAGAAGGTCGAAGAATGGGAAAATAAGATAGCCCTTTTCGCTGTAGGTATGCATATCAACGACCTTAAGGAAAAATACAAGGAGCATGGGAAAATAACCAATTACCTGGAAAAGCTTCAGGAGGATATACTGTCAAACCTCGATGATTTTGTTGAAGAAGAGCCATCTGAGGAGCAGCAGCAGATAATAATACCTTGGGTAAAAAAGAGCAGCGAATCCCCTGCAGATAAGTATAAAGTAAATCTGCTGGTAGATAACAGCGAATTGCAGGGCGCTCCTGTCATCGTGGATTATAACCCTACATACTATAACCTTCTGGGAAAATTGGAGTATGAAAATGAGTTCGGTACGATGACAACAGACTTTTCAATGATTAAGGCGGGCTTGTTTCATCATGCTAATGGGGGATATTTAATTCTTCAGGCCAAGGATGTCATAAACAATGTCCAGTCCTGGGAGGCTTTAAAGAGGGTGCTCAAAACTAAAGAGATCACAATCGAGAACATGAAGGAACAAATGGGACTTGTAGCGGTTTCGGCCCTAAAGCCTGAGCCTATTCCTGTTCAGATGAAAGTGATACTTGTGGGCAGCGCATATCTGTATCAGGCATTATATGAATACGATGAGGATTTCAGAAAACTGTTCAAGATAAAAGTGGATTTTGATGACGAGATGGATCGTAATGGAGAAAATGAGCTGAAGCTTGCCAGATTTATTGCATCCTTCTGCCAAAGAGAAAATACTCTCAATTTCCATAAAAGTGCTGTTGCAAGGATTGTCGAATACAGCTCCAGGCTTGTTGAAGATCAAAACAAGCTTTCAACAAGATTTAACGACATTGTTGAAATACTCTCAGAAGCATCTACATGGGCTGATATTGAAGGGGCAGGCTGTGTTGATGAATCTCATGTTAAAAAAGCGATTCTTGAAAAAAACTACCGTTCCAATAAGTATGACAAAAAACTACTCGAACTTTTGGAAGACGGAACGATCATAATTGACACTGACGGGGAGGTTGTCGGGCAGATTAACGGCCTGTCAATCCTCGATATGGGAGACTATGAATTCGGCAAACCCTCAAGGATTACGGCCAATACCTACATGGGCGAAAGCGGCATAGTCAATATAGAACGGGAAATTGAGATGAGCGGAACATCACATACCAAGGGCGTTCTGATACTATGCGGCTACATCGGACAGAAATATGCACAGGAAATCCCCTTGTCTTTATCCGGAAGCCTGTGTTTTGAACAGCTGTATAACGGAGTTGACGGTGACAGCGCATCCAGTGCTGAATTATATTCCATCATTTCAAGTCTTGCGGAAGTGCCGATAAAACAGTCGATTGCCGTTACGGGCTCTGTTAACCAGAAGGGCGAAATACAACCTATCGGCGGCGCAACATATAAAATTGAAGGATTCTTCGAGCTCTGCAAGCTCCGTGGGTTAAACGGAAAGCATGGAGTAATCATCCCGTATCAAAATGTAAAAAACCTTGTCCTCAACGATGAAGTTGTTGAAGCTGTTAAAGCGAAGAAATTCAATATATATCCGGTTAAAACGATTGATGAGGGCATAGAGATACTTACCGGATTAAAAGCAGGTCAGAAAGGCAAGGACAGCAATTACCCCGAGGGAACTATTAATTATAAAGTCTATCAGAAGCTGAGAAGATTTGCGAAAACCGTGGTTAATTTCGCTAAGGATGAAAAAACTCAGGCAAAGGAAGAAAAAGGGACTAAGGTAGCAACCAAGGGAAGAAAAACAAATAAGAAAAATTCATAGTGAACTTCATGAAAAGGGACGGCTAAGCGGCTGTTCCTTTTTAAATATATCTAACGTAATGAAAAATTATAATTTGATTCTTCCAAGAAAGTATTTTATATTTTCTACGATTCACATAATATCTTAATCCACTTGACGGTATAAATTACAAATAATACAATTTAGTATATAGTTTACTTATACGAAACTGTTTCGCAAAAACTACTTCTACTTGGTGTATTGACGAAATGGTTCGCAAATAAATTAGTTATATGAAATCTCCCCCATGATTTGAGTAGGACTCCGAAGGAATTGTGAAAGTGAGTTTTTATGGATAGACCTATTAAAAGAAGTAAAGTAAGAGTACTCATAGGAAAAGTCTTATTTAAGACATTTAGATACTTTGATTGGTACTTTGGCACCAAAAAATTTGCTTGTGAAAGAATAAAAACAAATCTCCCATTTACAGTAATCCAACATAGAACACCTTTGTTAAGAAACCTAAGAAATCTTGATATGTGGATGCAGTACAATAAGGTTAATAATCTAGAAAGAGCAACAAGTAAAATAAGCGGTATAGTAATTAAGCCTGGAGAGACTTTCTCATACTGGAGAACTATCGGGAAAGCTTCAAAAAGAAAAGGATACAAGAAAGGCATGGTACTGTACAATGGAAAGATTAAACCCGGCATAGGCGGAGGATTATGCCAGCTTTCGAATCTCATTTATTGGATTACTCTACACACAAGCTTGACCGTGACTGAGCGTTATAGGCATAGTTACGATGTTTTCCCGGATTCAGACAGAACACAACCATTTGGGAGTGGCGCAACATGCATTTATAATTATAGAGACCTGCAGATATATAATGGTACAAATACTGAGTATCAACTAATCGTGTATTTGAATAATGAATACTTATTTGGAGAATGGAGATCACAAGAACCCCAAACCAATAGATATAAAGTTTACGAAAAGATGCATAGAATTGAGCATTTATACTGGGGTGGATATGTTAGAAGTAATGAGTTGTATAGGAAGATTTATAACAAAGATGGAGATATAATTGGTGATGAGTATGTTACGAGTAATGAAGCTATAATGATGTATCAACCTTTTATAGAAGAGAAGAAAAATGCTAATTAACTCAGTACAGAATTATGATTTTATCTCTACTGTACAAAACCCATAATAAGAAGTCCAAATGTCCACTCAGAAAATAGGGTTATATATGAAGAATTAACAAGGACACTAAAGCCATTACCGTTGGATACTTTAGGTAGATGTGAAGTCTGTGCTAAAATGCAAGAGCAAACAATATAAATAGCGTTAGTAGAATCTTATAACAATAAAATCACTTCAATATGAGAGGCGGTTAACAAAAAATGGATTTTATAGCAACTCATATTATACTTTTATTATCTGGACTATTGTGTTTGTTTGGTGGGCTATTTGGAATTAAGAATAAAAAAGTGTATCTCATAAAAGCAAAAACTAAAGAGTATAAGAATAATCGTAGTTTTTGGGGTGTCTACAATATTATGATTTTTGGGATAGTAATATTGGCACTTTCAATTATTGCGTTGATAAGTAAAATTGCAACCGTTCAAAACCCGTAATAATTACTAAGGTTAAGTAAATATTTTAACGTCCTCAGAGTTGATAAAAAGGCTACTAACGGAGGAAACATGTCAAATATTATTTGTCTACACAAGAACCACAAGAATACTGAGGAATGGTTATGTATGTCAAATGGCGGAACAACCGTTTTTTTAACTGCATTTTCCTGAAATGTTGAACCAAAGGTTATTCAAATATTTACCGACATTTGGGGAGAACTATTAAATCGATGTAGATAGGAAACCTAATGAAAAGTTTAGTCCTGAGGCAGTGATTTTTATTAAAATATAGTTGGAGAAGAAAGATGTTTTGTCCAAAGTGCGGGTGCGAGTATAGAGATGGGTTTGCAAAGTGTATAGACTGTGATGAAGAGTTGGTTAAAAGAAAACCAAAATTCATTGCGGAGAAAGAGAAAGAAGCTGCTTCATTTACAAGGGTAATAGCAACTGTAATTGATTTGTTAGCCATTGGTGCTGCGATTAAAGCTCTATATTATTTTAATAAGTTTATTACTAGATTTGAAGTTGGGGAGGTTTCAGAAACCCAAGTATTTATACTTTTTTTACTAATATGGTGGGTGTATAGTGCTATATTTGAGAGTTCAAAGTTTAAAGGAACTATTGGTAAGAGTATATTCAGAATTTGTGTAGTAGATAGTGATTATTTCAGGGTTTCCTTTTTTAGGGCTACGATAAGATTTGTGTTGAAGGTGTTGCTTGGAACGTTTATTTTAAGAGCTATGGTTAATGAAAAGTCTATATGGCATGATTCAATATCAGATACTATGGTGATTTATAAGAAGTACAGTGACTAGTTTAAGCAGTCACATCCGTGGTGACTTCGGCTTTGAGGCCCCATATCGTAGAACAAAGCATTAATGCAAGGGTGCCAAGAAGCGAATTCATACTTTATTAACAGGAATCAAGTTGTAGGAGCAGGCACCGCTAGGAAGAAGGGCTTTGCGGGTCTGGTTCAAGGACGTGGCAGATACTGGACATTATAGGAAATATACCGCGAAGGACCCTTCGGTGGGCGGGATTAATAAAGACAGAGAATAATAAACTTTTTGAATTGACAATGCTTTGACTACCTCGGTAGAAATAAAGAGCAAGTGTTAAAGCCGCTGTAAGGCTTAACACTTGCTCTTTTAGGGTGCTAGAAACTTTTAACAATATGCAGCAGATAGCTTTTCAAGAGTGCTAAGTCCAATGCATCTACCGCACTGTCTTTATTTACATCAGCAGCGGTCAGATTTATATCGGGGGTATCAATCTTAAGTAAATAAGTTTTTATTAAAGCAAGGTCAAGGGCATCAACAGCTTGGTCCGAGTTCAGATCACCCAATAACACTGTTGGTGATCCGTAAAGGGTTGCCGGAAGTTCATCCAGGGTAATTACATATTGGCTGTTGTAGATAGTACTGAGGAGTATGGGATCATTGTATCTTGAACTGGTAGAGAGTGTAAATAGTTTTGTGTAAACCTTCAGGGTGATATAAAATAATATCAAACTGGAGGTTTTTTTATGCAAAAGAAACGTTTACCAAACGAGCTTCTTGATCAGCTCATCAAGGAGTACAACA
>JAEXSP010000010.1 GCA_023453795.1 Bacillota bacterium | reverse complement strand
ATAATTATTCTGGTGACTATAACGAAGAGGCCACACCTGTTCCCATTCCGAACACAGAAGTTAAGCTCTTTGGTGCTGAAAATACTTGGCTGGAAACGGCCTGGGAAGATAAGTCGTTGCCGGAATTTTTATTATAGAATAGGATATTCTTATTCTATAATAAGGTTCTGAGGGAGCGAAGCTTCCGAAGGTTCTTATATTCCTCAATAGCTCAGTTGGTAGAGCATGCGGCTGTTAACCGCAGGGTCGTAGGTTCGAGTCCTACTTGAGGAGCCAAAGCAAAAGCCCAGTGATTTCACTGGGCTTTTTGCTATGTCTATTTAATTTGTGTAAGCTTGTATCCATCCTTAAGTGTAATTATCTTACCGTTCAATCGACTGTTTGCTTTGCTCTGACATTGGCGTCTTAATAAAAGGCTTAATATTAAAATTTTATTGTAAGATGGTAAATACTTATATTATTAAATGTTGTGTAATGTATTAAAATAGTGCTGACATATGACGATATTATATTGAAAAAATATTTTTTTGTCGAAAAAGTGTGATATAATAGTATTAAAGTACTATACATTATAATACTGTAGTCCTAATATTTTAGGGTGAAAGGTGAAAACTGTGAGGAGCTTTGGAAAGAAAAGACTTGGTGACATTCTTGTTGAGTCCGGACTTATTACACAAGGACAATTAAAGGAAGTACTTGACGAACAAAAAGAGTCAGGGAAAAAGATCGGAGAAATGCTGATTGAAAAAGGCTACCTTACCAGCAGGAGTATGATCGAAGTGCTGGAGTTTCAACTAGGTATTCCTTATATTAATTTGGCTGCATATCCGGTAGATCCTCAGTCTGCAAGAACAATACCTGAAAATATGGCAAGAAAGTACGAAATAGTCCCTATTAAAGTGGAGAATAATACTGTCACACTTGCAGTAAGTGATCCGACAAATGAGAATGCGATTGATGATGTAAGAATATATACCGGATTAGAGGTACAGCCGATAATGGCTGACTCTGATCAAATAAAGAATCTGATATCAATACACTTTGGCTCAAAAAGAGCGATGGATGCCGTTCAGGAATTCAGCAAAGCCAACAATACTGTTACAAGAAATCAAATAGCTGTTATTGCTGAAACGGAAGCAGCTCAGGATGTTAATGAATCGCCTGCGGTAAAGCTTATTAACATACTTATAGAACAAGCATGTCAGAGCGGGGCGAGTGACATCCATATTGAACCACAGAACAGAAAGGTGCGGATAAGATTCCGTATAGACGGCCAGCTTCAGGATATTATGCAGCCTGATATCGAAATCCTCCCGGCAATTGTTTCAAGAATAAAAGTTGTTGCAGGCATGAACATAGCTGAGAAAAGAATCCCGCAAGACGGCAGAATAACATATAGAATAGGTCAGAAAGAGGTAGATCTGAGGATATCGGTGCTGCCTGCCATTTTCGGTGAGAAGGTGGTAATGAGGCTGATAAACAAGGACACCTTTGATATTCCAAAAGAAAAACTTGGGTTTCTGCCTGAGAACATGGCAATATTTAATTCAATTTTAAAAAATCCTCATGGGATAATTTTAGTTACAGGACCAACCGGAAGCGGAAAAACCACTACATTATATACGGCCTTAAAGGAACTGAATCAGGATAATGTTAATATTGTTACGGTTGAGGATCCTGTTGAAAGCAGTATTGACAACATAACCCAGGTAGCAGTTAATCCAAAGGCAGGTTTAACTTTCGCAAGCGCACTCAGGTCTATTTTGAGACAGGACCCGGACATAATTCTGATTGGAGAAATAAGGGATTCCGAAACAGCGGAAATAGCAGTAAGGGCTGCAATAACAGGTCATCTTGTATTAAGCACACTGCACACAAATGATGCAGGGAGTTCTGTTGCAAGGCTAATAGATATGGGAATTCAACCGTTTTTAGTTTCTACATCCTTAGTGGGTATTCTGGCTCAACGTCTGGTAAGACGAATCTGTACGAACTGCAGAACGCCGTATTCGCCGACAGATGAAGAACTGGAACTGTTTGGAGGTCCATTCCCGGAAAAGCCTCTCTTTTATAAAGGAAAAGGCTGCGAAATCTGTAAAGGAACCGGCTATAAGGGAAGAATAGCAGTACATGAGGTTATGAAAATAGGTTCCGAGTTAAGACAGGCAATTTATAATGAGGAAAGTGCAGATAAGCTAAATGAGATAGCAATAAAAAATGGTATGGTAACGTTAAGAGAAAACTGCAAAAGATTGGTTCTTAACGGAATGACTACCTTTGAGGAAATGCTCAGGATAGCCTATCTTCAGGAATAAATGGGGGACTAAAATGTTTCTTGATATTAATGAGTTGTTAAAAATTGCTGTAGAAAAAAAGGCTTCTGACGTCCATATAACTGTCGGACGTGCACCGGTACTTAGAATAAACGGAAAATTCGAAGAGGTCGGCTCAGATAAATTAACCGGAGAAGATACACTGCAGTATGCAAGGCAATGTCTTGATGACGAGCAGTTTGACCGATTTAAGAGGACCGGCGATGTTGATTGCTCTGTTTCAATCGCAAATCTGGCAAGATTCAGGGTAAATGCATACAGGCAGAGGGGATCGTCAGCAGTTGCAATCAGGGTTCTTTCATCCAGGATACCAACGATAGATGAACTTGAACTGCCGCAGACCTTGAAGAAGCTTTGCACAATCAAAGAAGGCATGGTTCTTGTAACAGGGCCTACGGGAAGCGGTAAATCCACAACGCTTGCTGCAATGATCAACGAGATCAATATGAATAGAAGCTGTCACATACTTACACTGGAAGACCCTATAGAATACCTGCACAGGCATAATGTAAGCATAGTAAATCAAAGGGAAATGGGACATGACAGTGAGTCCTATCACACGGCCCTCAGGGCGGCACTCAGGGAAGATCCTGATGTAATACTGATAGGAGAAATGAGAGACCTTGAAACAATAAGTATTGCAATAACTGCAGCAGAAACAGGCCACCTTGTACTGTCCACTTTGCATACGCTTGGTTCAGCAAAAACAGTAGACAGGCTTATTGACGTATTTCCGCCACATCAGCAGCAGCAGATAAGGGTTCAGGTTTCAATGGCGCTTAAGGCCGTAATATCGCAAAGATTAATTCCTGACATAACCGGAACCGCCAGAACTGCAGCAATTGAGCTTATGCTTGTCACTCCCGCAATCAGTAATCTTATACGAGAGGGAAAGACGTCGAGTATGAATACAACAATACAGACAAGCGGTGCTTTGGGCATGCAGCTTTTGGATAAGAATATTGCCGATTTATGCAAGGCTGGAAAGATATCCAGAGATGATGCATTGGCATATGGTGCTGATAGGGATGTTGTACAAAGATTTCTTGGAATGCTTTAGGAGGGTTTATGCCTTTATTTGTTTATGATGCGCTGGACAAACAGGGAAAACGTATAAAAGGTGAATTGGCTAGCGACTCAGAGCAGAATGCACTTACATCCTTGAAGATGCAAAGCCTGTTCCCTATAAAAATAGCAGAGAGTAAAGAGAGAAAAGAATCGCTGAATAGAGATATTTTAAAAAAGAAGGTCAAGAAGAAGCATGTGGCGATTTTTGCCAGGCAATTTGCTTCCATGCTTAGAGCTGGAATTCCTCTCTCAATAATATTGACAGTACTTATCAAGCAAGAAAAAAATAAGACATTTAAAGAAACTCTTGAGACGATAAATTCGGACATAATGAAAGGAAGCACTTTATCTGCGGCGATGTCAAAGTATAAGTTTTTTCCTTCGTTTATGATTAGTATGGTAGAGGTAGGAGAGGCAAACGGACGGCTTGATGTTGCATTTGACAGGGTAGCCGTCAATATGGACAGAGAAATAAAGCTGACTTCAAAAATAAAGGGTGCAATGATATATCCGTCAGTACTGCTGACAGTTACTATTGCTGCCTCAATAATTCTGACCCTGGTAGTTATACCGAAGTTTTCACAAATGTTTGCGCAAGCAGGTGCCGAACTGCCTTTGCTTACAAAAAGCTTCGTTGCTGTATCCGGATTCTTGAAATCGTATTGGTTTATTCCAATATTGGCTGTAGTTCTTATTGCAATTGCTTTTTCAGCACTCTTGAAAAATAAAGAAACAAAAAGAAAATTTGACAGACTGATATTTTATTTACCGGTAATAGGTAAACTGCAGAATGTTATTCTTATGGCAAGGTTTTGCAGGACTTTTTCATCTCTGGTTGACGCCGGAGTTGACGTTATTATTTCACTGGAAACAGTGAAAAATGTAATTAATAATGAATTCATAAAAAAATGTTTTGATGAGATCATTGCAGATGTTAAGGGTGGGGCAAACATATCCAATGCAATTGAAAAATACAACATGTTCACTCCGTTGGTTGTCTCTATGACAAAGATAGGCGAAGAGTCGGGTCAGTTGGGCGAAATCCTTACAAATACTGCAGAATTATATGAAGACGAATCGGAAATCCAGCTTCAAAGAGTTACAGCTTTAGTAGAACCGGCTATTACAATAATTATGGCAATAATGGTAGGTACGATTGTTATTTCCATAGTTCAGCCTATGTTCCAATTGTATAATTTAGTGGGTCAATAAGCTTTAAATTGTTTCTGGGCCTTCACGGCTTTGAATAAAAAAATGAGAACAAGGGGGAAATGTTAATGATCAAAATCAGAAAAAACAAAAAAGGTTTTACGTTAGTAGAATTAATCGTAGTTATTACAGTTCTTGCAATTCTAGCAGCTATTGCAATCCCAATCGCGGGAAATTGGGTGGGCAGTGCTAAAACAAGTTCGGATGTATCAAATGTTGCAATATTCCAGTCAGCTATTGAGAAATCCGCAGCAGACGGTAAGGACTACCCGGGCACTGCAGCTGATGCTGTTACGGTAATAACAAGTTACTCAGCAATATCAGCTTTACCTACACCGTCACAAAAAGATGCGAAATTTTACTATAATACTACTTCACACCGTGTAACTTGCTCTGCAGTGACACTTACAAGTCCATGGTATGCAATGCCGTAATAAAATGTACATGGTGATTATGAATTCCAAACAACATCCGGAAGGCGGGTGTTGTTTGGATATACTTTTCTAAGATTATATAAATTGGCACAATGGTTTATTATGATGATTTATATGCTCTTATAGGGTGATAAAGATGAAACTGCAGAATATTAAAAATAAAAAAGGTTTGACTCTTGTCGAAATAATTGCGGCTACTACTATTATGGCTATTACGTTTGTAGCTTTTATGTCCCTTTTTACTCAATCCTCCCGGATAAGCGGGGGCAATAGTAAAAAGACGGATATGGTTTCAATTGCGCAAACACTAATGGAACAGTCATGCAAAGAGGATGGCTATGCCAGCTTGAAAACTGACGGTCTAACAGACAGAATAGATGCAATATACAAGTCGAAATATAATGCAGACAGAGTGGTTGATTATGTTCCTTCCGGACTTGTTGATACCGGATTGAAGAAAATAACTGTAAGAGTGTGGGAAGCAGATTCATCAGACCCGGATTCAGGAGTTATACTTGTCACCATGCTGTCAAATGCATAATGGGGTAGCGTGTTATGGATATTAAGAGCAATAAGGGTCTTACACTTGTTGAAATGGTAATATCAGTGACTTTGCTGTCGTTAATAATACTAACAACGTTAGCAGTACTGAATTTCGGTCAAAAAACATTTGTATCCACCAATAACAGCGGAATACTGCAAAGCTCTGCACAGAATGCCTTGCTGTCAATATCGTCTTTGATCCGTGAAAGCAGTAATATTAATGTTTCATTATCAAATGACAGTATTAGTCTTGAAGATAAAAACCAAAGGATTATAATTGTTGAAAAAAATATTAATCTTGTCGATTCAACTTCGGGGAATCTGATAAGAACCTTGGCTCAAAATGTAGAGCATGCAGTTTTTACCGGTATAGGCCCTAATGGCGTAACGGTGGATATAAACTTCATTACGACAACAGGCAATTATGAAACTAAGACGACAGTATATACGAGATCAGCATAGGAGGCCGGTATGAAGAGCAATAAAGGCTCGGCACTTGTTACGGTTATTTTAACATTTACTGTTTTGAGTATACTTGCTGTAACCCTTATAACGGTTATAACAGCCAGAATGCACCTTACTGTTTCCTATGCTGACTCGACAGGTGCTCTTTATGCAGCTCAGGCAGGTTTGGAAAAAATGAAGCTTGACATAAGTAATAAGATTTCCAGTCCTACGTTCAAAGTAGATGTACAACGGTATGTGCAGGATTACCTTGATATACATCCGGGTGCAACGGATGATCAGTTAAGTGCTGTCTCAAATGATGCAACAGAACAATACCTTTATAACAACTATCTGGCATCCCTGACATCCAGCCAGCTGAATTCAGGAAATATGCTGGTTCGGAATACTGCATCATATGAGATACTTCCCTTTTCAAATGTTTCAAGTCAGGGAAACAGCTATTATGACAAAGCAAACGGCATTGTAATCATACGGTCAAAGGGGACATATGGAAAAAGAGGCGTTACAAAAACTGTCGCTCTCACTTTGAGGCTTTCATCTTCGCCAAGTAGTTTCACTGATACCGGCGGAAGCGGCGGGGGAACCGTTAAGTGGCAGGATATACCGAATTATTCAATATTGGTAAGCAACCCGGGCTCAAGTCAATATTCTTTTAAAGGCTATTGCCAGAGTCTTACCGTGAATGGAGATTTTTATATTCCAAAGGGAATGGATGGATTGTTTGATGCATCATCTAATTTTGTTGCAGACTTCAATGGCAAGCTGACGGTTTATGATAATCTTACCTTAGGAGCTTATGCGCAGCAGATAACAGTAAGGGATGGAATGAGCGTAAACGGGGACTTGACATTAGGACCTTCAGCCATGCGCCTTATTATTGAAAACGGAGATTTGGTTGTAAACGGCAATATTGTTATCAATGGTTATAACAATCAGATTAATGTTTTGAATGGAAATTTGAGATGCAACGGAAATATAATCTTTGATACTAAAAACGGTACCTCCTCTCAGATTTCAATAGCAAAGGATCTGTATATAAAAGGAACTGAATCTTATGCATGGGGAAGCAGCATAAATCTTACAGGAAGTAACAGTCATAAATACTATAATTCCTACGGAGGAACCATTAATCCCGCACCTATAAATACACTGAGTACGAGTGCTTTTTCGGCATCGAATATTATAAAAACAAACAGTATAAATACAACTACGGATTACGGCAGCTTAAATAATCCGTTAATTATATACTCCGATGGTGACCTTAACATCAATCTGCCATGGAACGATACCGGTGATTATACATTGAACATATACGGGTTGGTATATGCAAAGGGGAAAATAAACATTAGCAGTTATGGCAACCCTACCAATTTCAATATGTATGGACCAATGATTTCAGAAAAGGGAATAGCAATTAATGATTATCATATGACTGCTAAGTTTGAATATGACGGCAATAAGGTAATGAAAGGTCTTATCAGAGATTATCCGGGAGTAATTTCGGCTATATACAGCGGTTTTTTAACGGCCTCTCCTACAACAAGAAATGTATATGTTACAAACGGCTTTATATCAACTAAATGGGATGAATAAGTTAGGGGGATTATGTTTTGAGCAAAAAGTATATTGGAATAGATATAGGAACATTTAACATCAAGATAGCGGATATAATTGTTAGCAAAAATTCCGTGATGCTTGATAATCCCTTGGTTATAAGAACGCCTAAATATTTTATCCAAGGCGGACGAATCACCGATAAGGAAGAGTTTACTGCACTGATAAAGCAAGAAATGGCACGGCGGAAAGTCAAAACCGGAAAAGCTCTGGTTGTATTGAACGATTCCATTGTTATTACGAGAGATATGGAAATACCGGCTGCAAAACCTAAAGAGCTTGCTCAGGTCGTTAAAATGAATGCCTCGGAATATCTTCCAGGAGATATCGGAGAATATGCAATAAGACACAGGACTTTGATACCGGCTAAGCGAAATCCTAAGAACCTTAATTATATGCTGATGGCTTCAATTAAAAATGACCTGTCGGCTGATATATACGAGTCTCTGAATAAAGCTGGATTGAAGCCGGTTATGATGGATGTTTCAGTGCATTGCATGATTAAATATTTAAAAAAGGCCTGGGATGAGATAAGCAGCAAAAATGCCAATCTGGATACTGTTGCACTGATAGATTTCGGCGCTACAACCGCAAAGCTGGCTATTATTCAGGACGGAATGCCCGCTTTTCTGCAATTAATGAATCACAGTTCCCAGAAAATCGATGTTATGATTGCAAACTCATTAGATATCGAAAGGGAACAGGCAGAGGACTATAAAATAAAATACGGGTTGAAATTCATGGCGAGCAATGATAACGATGAATTAATGAAAAACGTCGGGAACATTATTATAAATCAGGTAGACTTGATGCTCAATGATATATACAGATATATTAACAACTACGCAGAAAGACCTCTTTCAAAGCCTGTCAAACATATTTGGCTTACAGGCGGATTGTCCGGCTTGGAAGGATTGAGCTACTATATACAGGAGGCGTTTTCGATTCCGTGTTCAATAGTGCAGGTTAATGAAACTGTCAATTTCAAGGGAAAAAGAGGTCAAAGCTTTAATTTTGGTGACCAATCGGATCAATTAATATTGTTTACAAATATAGCCGGTGCGGCAATCAGAGGTGATTTATAAATTGAATGAAATAAACCTTATACCGGATAGTATATTATACAGAGGAAGAAGAACTGCAAACCTTGTATTAAGGGTATTTCTAATTGCTGTTGCTGCAGCGGCGCTTATTGGAGCTATGTCCATAAGGACGCTGCAGAGAATGGACATGGAAAAGAAAGTACGGCAGGTAGAAATGTCTTTGAATAATAAAGGACTGGCTGAATTGGATCAGGCGGAAATTCAGTATGCACAGAAACAAGAAGAAATCAAAAAGCTGGATGAGTTAACAGGTGCTGTTTCCCAGACAAACTTAAAGGTAAGTGAGCTGTTGCAGAAGGTTTCCGATTTAATGCCTGCTTCTGTAGTTACAGAAAGCATAATCTATAATGGTGCTTCTGTTACTTTAAGCATCAAAAGCAACACAAGGCAGGATATTGCTCTGTACCTGAAAAAACTTCATGACGATTCAAATTTCGTCAATGTAAATATAAGCGAAATATCGGGACGGGATAAAGCTTTCCGTTGTACAATAATGCTGGATATCAGTGCAATAAAAGAAGTCAAATAACCTTTAGAGAGGCTTAATATGAAGATTTCTAAAAGAGAAAAAATAATGCTTGTGTTTATGGGTATCGCTGTGGCTGGCTTTCTTTACTATAACTTTGTTTTCAAGCATGAGAATAACACAATAAAAAAGCTTCAGGCTGATTATGACAGTAAAAAGGTGCTGGTACTTAGGGGCAGGGAGTCGGAAACAAGACTTCAGGATATTAAGGGCCTGTTGATAGAGCTTCAGAATCAGATTGATATAAAGAAGAAAAAGATGTCCGGGCCCCTTAGGACGCCTGAAGTAATTACAGAGTTGAATACAATGGCTGCGCAAAAATCTGTCAAAATTGATAATATAGTTTTTACGGGTGATGCGGCAGTTAAAGGTGAGTATAAAGCATCAGGCAACACAGGTGGTATAGATAACATTCAGCAGATAAGTCCGGCAGCAATTACTGATAATAACGGTCAAGCCTCAACACAGGCAAAAAGCGAGTTGAAAAAGATAACAGTAACATTTGCTCTGGAGGGGAGCTATGGAAATTGTCTGAATCTGGTCAAAGCATTTGAGAACAATAAAAGGCTCTACGTTATAAAAAATCTTCAAATGTCAGGGAATAACGGTATTTGCAACGGAACCATTACTGTCGAAATGGTATCGGTTGCAGAACATTCTGAAGACTTCCTATACAATGCCGGTGGCGGAACAGGAAGAACCGACATGTTCAAATAGTTTAATAATTTTTTTGAACACATGCTTCGGCATATTTCACCAACAGAAAAAACCGGTTAGAATATAATCGGTTTTTTGTTGTTGAGAAAAAACAAGTTTTCCCTACATTTACCAAATACAAAAAAACGCCGGCTCTATGAAGTAAAAATTCATTTTCGTCCATATCTTCATTGTAAGGTATTAATTACCGATGACAAGGTTACCATCTATTCTTATAATAAAAATATACCGGTATACATAAAATATTCTCGAACAATTGCCTGTAATTTTTCTTGGAAATAAATTACAATTAAAGCAAACCAATAATTATAAGGGTAGGGATTATACCATGAAAAAGAACGTTAAATGGAGCATCATTATTGCAGCGGCTTTAGTTTTTATTATAAGCGCTTCAGTTGCAGCTTATTACAGGGGCGGTAACAGCAAAAATAATACAGCTGATAAAGGAACAACTCCGCAGAACACTGCCGGGTCAAATCAGCAGGGTACGAAGGACAATAAACCAAAGCCTGTAAAAGAGCCGGAAAAGAAGCCTGCGGCTCCGGTCTCAGATCCAGTCAAGGTAAAAGCTTTATATCTAACAGGTTGGACTGTTGGGAGTGATTCCAAGCTTCAACATTATGTAAATTTAGCCAATACAACAGAAATCAATTCATACGTAGTTGATATCAAAGATGACGACGGATTGGTGGGATATCAGTCGAGTATACCCGAAGTCGTTCAAAACAAGGCATGGGAAAAGAAATATGATGTGGACAAGATGTTAAAAGCCTTCCATGATAATGACATTCATGTAATAGGAAGAATAGTCTGCTTTAAAGATCCGGTTTTTTCAAGCAAGAGGCCTGATCTTGCAATAAAAAATGTAAACGGAGGAGTATGGAGGGACAGGAAAGGTCTAACCTGGCTTGATCCGTACAATAAGGATAGTTGGGCATATCTGGTCGAAATTGCAAAAGAAGCTGTTAAAAAAGGATTTGATGAGATACAGTTCGATTATGTAAGATTTGCAAATGACGGTGACAAAAAAGCCATGAGATTTAATGACGGCGGAGCACCAAAGTACGATGCAATAAATAATTTTCTTGCATATGCCAAGAAAGAACTTCCGGGTGTTATACTCTCAGCCGATGTTTTTGGAATAATTTGTGAAAGCCCGGCTGATACTGAAGGTATAGGGCAGTATCTTGAATATATAGGAAAAGATGTTGACTATATATCTCCTATGGCCTATCCGTCACACTATGCAGTAGGACAGATCGTAAACAAGGTGAAATATGTTAAACCTGACCTCGAACCGTACGGAGTTGTTTATAATACTCTTGCAAAGGCTAAAGACAGAATATCAAAGGTTACAGACTATAAAGCGAATGTAAGACCTTATCTTCAGGACTTTACAGCAACCTGGCTGGGAAGGGGTTATTACCAGCAGTATAGTGAGCAACAAGTAAAGGAACAGATCAAAGCCGTCTATGACGCGGGTTATTCTGAGTGGATTCTATGGGATGCAAATAACACATATTCAGAAGGGGCATTGACTAAAGAGAATAAATAGCAGTTACAATAAATTGTTGAAATGTAGAATAGTTATATTTAGAATAAGAGCAGGTGTAAATTGCTCTTATTTTTTTTGGAACTAAATTTTGTATGCCATCGTCTTATAAATAATAAATAGTATTCAGGAGGATTTAAGGATGAAAAAAATATGTCTTGTAATATGTATGATATTTGTAATTGGCATCATGACTGCTTCAATGCAGGCAGCTGCAAATGTTAATGCCCCGGCAGAAAGCAAGAAGCTGGAGGAAGCTAATAAAACCTTTGCATTTAATATTTTCAAACAGCTCAACTCTGAAGACAAAGGTAAAAATGTTTTTATTTCACCTTATAGTATTTCAGCAGCCCTTTCCATGGCATATAACGGAACCGGAACGAATACAAAAAAAGCTATGGAAAATACACTTGGCTTTAGCGGTTTGACGAAGGCTCAAATAAATAAAGGCTTTAAATACATAAATAGCGCCCTTAAGCAAAATGACGGCAAGGTTGAACTAAATTTAGGAAATTCCATATGGATTAGGAACGGTGTAAATGTAAAACAGGATTTTATAAATTTAAATAAGGATACATTTAATGCGACTGTTTCAAAACTGGATTTTTCAAAAAAAGCTGCAGTCAACACCATCAATAAATGGGTCAGCAATGCAACGAAAAAGAAAATAAATAAGATTATCGATCCGCCGATACCGGAAAGTGCCATGTTGTACCTTATTAATGCAGTTTACTTTAAGGGTCAGTGGACAGAACAGTTTGATAAATCAAGTACCTTCGACGGTAATTTCACTAATGGCAGCAGCAAAACCAAAAAGATCAGGATGATGAGCCGAAAAGCTAAGATTGAATATGGAGAAGGCAATGACTATAAAGCAGTCAGGCTTCCTTACGGCAAAGGGAACACTGCAATGTACTGTATACTCCCCAATAAAGGCAATGATATTAATTCCTTTATCAGCAGTGTCAATTCAGCTAAGTGGGTTGAAATTAAAAACAGCATATTCAAACAGGGTAATGTAACAATACGGATACCGAAGTTTAAGATGGAGTATGGCATAAAGGAACTAAATAATGCTCTTGGAAAGCTGGGCATGAAAGATGCATTTTCCAATTCAGCTGATTTTTCTGGCATAGGAAACAAGCTGAAGATTGACAAAGTTGTTCATAAAGCAGTAATAGAAGTAAATGAAGAAGGCAGCGAAGCGGCTGCAGTTACCGGAATCACGTTAGAAGCGACTGCAATGCCGGAAAATAAAGAATTTATTGCGGACAGGCCTTTCCTGTTTATAATTGAGGATAATAAAACGGGGACTATTCTATTTGTTGGAAAGGTGTATGACATATAGCAACAATAATTATAACCTACGGAAACTTATGTGATATTTCTGGGACAACCTATTGAGAATTGAAAGATGGGCGGATAACTCACCCATCTTTATTATTTCTCGGTTTAAATATTAATAATTAATCTTGATCTTACAAAAATCTGCCCCACGGACTATTGATTGAAGGATCTCAGCCTTAACCGGCCTTTTAAAGGCAGCTCCAAAAACCTCTTCAGTCCATGACCTTGAACACTCGCAGTAGCTGTGGGGGATTTCACCCGTTGAACCCTCAATGAACGGACAGTAACACTTTTCACATATAGTGTAAAAACAATTGTCGCCTTTCTCAATTCTACTTCCAAAAATCTCCGGGGCCTTCAATTTTTCAAAGATTTCATCAGCATTGTCGGAAGAAATACCGGCATTCTTAATCTGGTCCATTATTCCGCAGCCATAAGCGCAATTCTTTCCGCATTGATGTATGATATTACTCATATCTTCCTTTTTCAGCTCCTTATCCATCAAGCTTATGACAGATTTGATCCACATTTTATCGATATCCATTAGTTTTCCTCCAAATGATTTTTTTTCATTATAACTTTTAAAACATGACACCTGTATGGCAGGTTTTTTACAATATTAAGGTTAAGGAAAAATATTTGAATTTATTACCTTGTTATGCACATTATAATAGTATTTTCAATAGGACTTAATTACTAAAAAAAAAATCTTTAATTGTATTGATTTATTCTATACAAATGATACAATATACAGTGGCTGGAATTAAAATACAACACAAAATGTAGTAATATATCAGGGAGGCTTTCTATGAATTTGTCAGAAAATGCGGTTAAAGTTCTCGAAAAAAGGTACCTTTCAAAAGATGAAAATGGTAAATTGCTGGAAAACCCTGAGGAAATGTTCAAGAGGGTGGCTAAAGCCGTAGCAGAAGCGGATGCCGGCTATGTACAGGCGTCTGAACTGAAAGCTATTGAGAAGGACTTCTTCGATATGATGGCAAACCTTGAATTTTTGCCTAATTCACCGACTTTAATGAATGCGGGCAGACCTTTGGGACAATTGAGCGCCTGTTTCGTGCTTCCTATTGAAGACACAATGGAAGCGATTTTTGAAACAATTAAGAATGCTGCGCTAATACATAAGAGCGGCGGAGGTACAGGGTTCAGTTTCTCAAGGTTGAGGCCAAAAGGCGCGGCCGTCAATTCGACAGGCGGCGTGGCAAGCGGCCCAATAAGCTTTATGAAGGTTTTTAATTCGGCTACGGAAGCAGTAAAGCAAGGCGGTACAAGGAGAGGCGCCAACATGGGTATTCTCCGTGTAGATCACCCTGACATAGTAGAATTTATAACCTCAAAGAAAGACAATACTGAAATAACTAATTTTAATATAAGCGTAGGCATTACCGAAGAATTTATGAAGGCTGTTGAAACAAATAGCGAATATAATCTTATAGATCCGCACAATAAGCAGCTGGTCAGGAAGCTTAAGGCAAAAGAAGTGTTTGACCTTATAATAGATATGGCATGGAATAATGGAGAGCCCGGAATAATCTTCCTTGACAGACTGAACAAGGACAATGTGACTCCCGAATTGGGAGAGATAGAAAGTACAAATCCTTGCGGTGAACAGCCTTTGCTGCCATATGAAGCATGTAATCTGGGTTCGATAAATCTTAGCCTTATGATAAAAAATACCGGCGGAAAACCTGACGTTGATTTTGAAAAGCTGGGAACCACCGTAAGAAAGGCAGTCCATTTTCTGGACAATGTAATTGATGTAAATAAGTATCCTCTTAATGAAATAGACCAGATGACAAGGGGCACAAGAAAAATTGGGCTGGGAGTAATGGGATGGGCAGACTTGCTCTGCAAACTCAATATTCCGTACAATTCCCCAAAAGCCCTTGCACTTGCGGAGAAAGTTATGCATTTCATACAAGAGGAATCCAGAAAGGCTTCTATTGAGCTCGCAGAAAAGAAAGGTGTTTTTCCGTTCTACGACAAAAGCATATATAAGGAGCTAGGGGTACGGGTTCGCAACGCTACAACTACAACAATTGCTCCAACAGGCACACTTAGCATAATAGCAGGTGTATCAAGCGGAATAGAGCCGCTGTTTGCAATATCCTATATTCGAAATGTAATGGATAATACTGAATTGGTTGAGACCAATCCGCTGTTCAAACAGATAGCAATGATTGACGGCTTTTACTCGGACGAGCTGATGAGACGTATTGCCAACAAGGGTTCAGTAAAGGACCTCCCGGAAATACCGAAGTCAGTCCAGAATGTCTTCGTTACTTCACATGATGTTTCACCGGAATCGCATATCAAAATGCAGGCTGCTTTTCAAAAATATACTGACAATGCCGTTTCGAAGACGGTAAATCTTTGCCATGATGCAACCCGGGAGGATGTTCGTAATGTTTACATGCTTGCGTACAAGACATACTGCAAGGGCGTTACTCTCTACAGGGATGGCAGCAGAGATATGCAGGTGCTCAATATAGGCAAGGTTAAAGGTAAGGAAGAAAACGGTGCCAGCAGTGTAAATGCTGAAACTCCGGCGGAGAGAGTTGAACCGAGGCCAAGACCGGATATTACAACTGGCTTTACTGAAAAAGTTAAAATAGGCTGCGGCAACTTGTATATTACCGTTAACTATGATGAACAGGGAATTTGCGAAGTGTTTACGAACACAGGGCGTGCAGGAGGTTGTCCGTCGCAGTCGGAAGCTACCGCAAGACTTGTTTCTATTGCCTTACGCTCAGGAATTGATGCAAAATCTATTGTTGGGCAATTAAAAGGGATTAGGTGTCCTTCAACAATAAGACAGAAAGGATTGAAGGTCCTGTCCTGTCCTGATGCAATCGGCAGGCTGATAGAAAAGATTGCAAGGATACAGAGCGGGAAAGAAGAGGAAGCTGCAAACGAATTGCTTGTTCCAGAAGATTATATAAAAATTGGGCCCACTGCCAAATGTGATGCAGAGTGTTCTATATGCAGCATGAAGGACACATGTGCCAATCCTGAAAAAGATGAAGACTTTGAAGCTGCTGCTGTCTGTCCTGAATGCGGGAAACCTGTAGAGCATGAGGGAGGGTGCATGATATGCAGGCACTGTGGGTTCTCTAAATGTGGATGATACCTTCTTATATTACAAACCCTGTAAGCCGCTTGAACGGAGAGGTTCATAGATGTGACTTATGTAAATTGATTATAGAATCAAATCTAATTTGATTTATTTCAATATAGGACATGCTCTTTTATATTAAATTTTCCTTGTTCTAAGGCTGGTGTAATGCTCACACCAGCCTTTTTGCTGCCCAGAGTGAATCGCGAGAACCGCCCCGCGATTCACGTATTGACGACCTAAAAAACAAGTGATAAAGTACAAATGACCGGATGTAAGGAAAAATCCGGACATTTGGTCATTCAAAAATGCTTAAAAGTGATATCGAATAAAAAATGCATATATGGAGGCTATTATGAGCGGAATTCAATATTCTCTTACCTTTATCAACTACTCGGCCGAATACGGCAGCGTATGTGTTTACCAGAACACAAACAACGGAATGGGCATAGTGCCGTTGGCATGGATGGTAAGGCCTACTCATCCGACCACAGTGGTTACGTTTAAGTGGACGACCGACTATGGGTTTGTCTGGAGCGAAACGGGCGAGCTCGCTCCGGAGGTCATTTTTAGTACGTCCCAGGTATGGCCTGCCGATTTGGTGCAAAACAATGCGGTTACTTTATCCTTTTTGCAGGGAGCGTATACGTTTCAAAACCTCACAAAGGGAAGTCAGGAAGGTGTGCTTGAGATATATCAGGATGCCTCCATACCACCGAACAGCGTATCAGTCGGTATAGCCATGGCCGGTTCGGGTATTTTTGCAAGGCAGGCCGTGCCAAATATAAAAATTTCGATCAAACCGCAAAATCCCGAATACTGGATCGCCTTCGGCAATTTCAAACAGGGAGAGGCACTCGATATATCCGCTATAACGAATAAACAGAAGCTCGAATTCGAATCAGGAGTTTTTTCGTTATGCGCGACATTATACAGGAACAATTCATGGTTTATCGGATAGATTAGATTGATGAGACACTCATGATGGTGTAAGACGCTTGAACGGCGAGGTTCATACTTGTGACTTATGTAAATCGATTATAGAATCAAATCTAATTTAATTTAATATAGGGACATGCTTTTTTATAAATTTTCCTTGTTTAAGGCTGGTGTAATGCTCACACCAGCCTTTATACTGCCCGAAGGCGAATCGCGAGAACCGTCCCCGCGATTCACCCGCGATTCAGATTTGAAAATTTTTGAATCATTGAACAATTTCAAAAACAGTACCTTGGTTAAAGTCAGTTACATTCATTGAGCCATAAACCCCTAAATATAGCTTGCTTTGATCCAGATTTGCCCCCAAACTGACATAAAAGGCTGATTGGGATCCAAAATCATAATTGGTTTCAATAACACTAAAATCATTTAGTTTGCAATCAGTTCTTACCCTGGTATAAGCTAAAGCCCCTCTTACCGGAGGTGAGGAACCTTCATTTTGGGCGATATCGGCAAACACTACACTTCCCGTTAAGTCGGGGAGTGCGCTTCCCATATAGGACTGGACGCCTGTAAGTGCAGTTCCTCCAAACTTATCGGGCCGGGGATCTCTATGATAATAACTGGTTAGGGGAGGAAGCCGCCGCACTGAGGTTTTTACCGCATCATTGTAATAAGCAATTGTTATATCATCTAAAGTCGAATTTGCAGAGCAGCCCTTTATGATTGAAGAAGGAAATGCGCCTTCCCACCCTCGCCAGCCAAAGTTGATAAATCCTTCCTGGTCAGGTTCAGAATTCATTGAATAGGCTTGAATAAGTTGAGGTACCGGTATTGGTTTATATTGGACAAATGAAAAAATCGACTCTACCAGATCCTGTCCGACAATTCCTACATATTTGATATACTGATTGTAAAACCTTTGAAATGAAATGCCAGGTATATTACGAACTCCTTTGGCAATTACCGTAAGAGTTTCCTGAATAGGTGCAGGAAGTTCATTAAAACGTGTGACTACGGGTGGATTATTGATAAAAGTATTCTTATTTACATCAATTTCTATTATTTTTCCGGCTATCTCCATATCATCCTGGCTTGAATTAAATGGATCATAGCCTGAACCACCATCTCCGGTTGTTAAAACAAGTTTTCGTGTCTCAGGTGAAAAGTTTAAGCTATTGACACCATTATGATTAAAAAATGGTCTTCTTAAATTAAGTAATGTCCGCCGTTTTTGAGGTTGACCATTCCGCTGCAAAATCCATTCTTCAATTGTATCAATATGATCATATTGAATTTCTCTATTTACCCACTTTTTATTTAAGGTTCCGGGGTCACACGGATTAGGCTTAAAAAATTCAGGAAGACTTTGCCTTGACACTTCTGCACTAGGGAGAGCACCTGGACCTTGTGTTCCAGCTACTGAATAATGGAGATAAAACAGACCGTTATAATAAAATTCGGGATGAAACGCCAGCCCCAGCAATCCCCGTTCATCATATCTGCCACCAGAAAAACCTAGTTTTATGATTCGTGGGCGAATATCTAAAAAAGTCCTTATAACTCCGTTTCCTATGTAAAAGATTTCTCCTACCTGGGTTGCAATAAATAAGCTTTCGATTGAGTCACCCGGAAGTATAGCTGTTTTTAATACAGTGGGTAAATTTATCTTGCTAACAATAGGTCGTAAACTAACTTTAACTTTCTTCAACAAACTATAACATCCTTTTTATTGTTATCTTTTATCAGGATATGATTGAACTGTACTATTGGTACCAAATTGGGGCCGGGACTGGTGTAATGCTCACACCAGCCTTTTTGCAAACAAGAAAGGGTTAATATCATTAACCGTACACAATACTAAAATTTTAGTATTTCCAATAATTCAACAATATGTTAACATGATACTAAATATGAGAGTACATTATCGGAGGGTGCAAGATGCCGGAGATTATTACTTCAATAGCTGCAGAAATACTAGAAAATAATCTATCAAGGGAATATAAAACTTTTTCTCCTTATGCATGTAAAAGCAACAGGGGGGTAAGAAGATACCCGGATAAAGAAATGATTTCTGATAAACAAAATATAAGACAAACTTACTTTCATGATACTGACAGGATACTGCATTCATTAGCTTATACTCGCTATATTGATAAAACTCAAGCATTTTTTCTGTTTGATAATGACCATATTACGCATAGAGTATTGCATGTTCAGCTAGTTTCAAAAATTGCACGCACAATAGGCAGGTTCTTGAAATTGAATGAAGATCTGATTGAAGCTATGTCATTGGGCCATGATATAGGACATGTTCCCTATGGGCACGATGGAGAAAGGTACTTGAATGAAATATGTAAAGAATACGGTATCGGGTATTTCTGCCACAATGCGCAAAGTGTACGCGCACTTATGGAGCTTGAGCAGTTTGGGGAAGGACTAAATCTGACACTTCAGGTTTTAGATGGAATACTATGCCATAATGGAGAAATGATAAATCAGGTATATGAGCCTCAAAAGAACAAGAGCTGGGATGATTTTATTAGTGAATACTCCAGCTGCTGGAACATTGAAAAGTTTGACAGACAAATCAAGCCGATGACATTAGAGGGATGCGTTATGAGGATTTCCGACGTTATTGCATATATCGGCAGAGATATTGAGGACGCTATAGCAGTAAATTTAATAAAAAGAGAGGATATCCCGGGCGATATCGTTGAGGTACTTGGAAATAACAATCGAGAAATAGTTAATAACTTAATTATTGATGTTATCAACAATAGCTATAATAAGGGATGTATAGTCTTTTCTGAAAGTGTTTTTATGGCGCTGGAAAAACTTAAGAAATTTAACTACGAAAATATCTATTTCAATCCTAAAAAGACAACTCAAGATTATAAAATCAAAAGTTCCTTTACTACTCTATTTAAAAAATACTTTGAGGATTTAAATAACAATAATAGTTCCTCTTCCATATTTGCAGACTTTTTAAACAATATGAACATTAGCTATAGAGAAAATACCAAAAATGAGAGGATAGTTCTTGATTTTATAGCCGGAATGACAGACGATTATTTTAACAAGGAGTATGAGGATTATCTAATCCCAAAGCGTTTTGGTGTTCGGGTAAATTAAAGCATTCCCATAATTTTTATTGGGATTCAGGTTATCCAATTTGAAGATTATAAATCATTTGGTTTATAGTTTCTCCTTCGATATTTCTTATTTCGTTTAAATTATTTATAATCATGTGAAGTGTGTTTGCATTTTTATCATGGGAACGAGAATATTTCGTCAAAGCATTACGTAATAATAGTATTTTTTGTTCTATACGCTTGTAATCGTCAAATAAGGTAGGCATATTTGCAAAGTAGTTTCTTTGCTGCATAAATTTAATCCTATTTACCATGCATAATTTGTGTTCCCAGAGAACATGCAACGGCCGTAGATCTGAATTAACCTCTTGGTTTATCAGCAAATTAAAATAATAAATTAATGAGTCGTATGAATCCAAGCCGAATCTTAAATCGCTATAAGGGTTTTTAAATTCTCTGAAGCGGTTGAAAGAATTCTTTGAGTTTACATATTCGTCCATCAGGGTGAGAACAAGATTAATATCAAATTTATAATCTATGTCCGACCTTTTTTTAAATAACCTTATCAGTGAAATATTATCTGTACTTTCGTAGTCCCTATGGTTTTCGGAATAACGATATGCATTAACGAAGTTTTCAAAATCGACTTTTGTAAAACTATAAAATAACCTCTCATTAAAGCCGGAAATATGGTATTCCCTATTAGCCTTATCATACCCATGTATAAGAATATCATGCGCGAAATGCGAATTTTGATAGGCTCTTCTTTGAGGCAGGTAATAATCATCAAAGTCGGCAATGTAGACATAGTAGCCATTATCAATATTGCTGCAAACAAAATCATGGATGTCGACCTTGCAGGATGATAATACTTCCTTATCAATTGCGCGATATTCCAGCCACGGTACAGCAGGATAACTAACAGCATCGAATCCACCTAAAAAGGATCCGGGTGTAAAAAAACTAAAACTAATTGTACGTTTAAAATCATCGACTGAGTAAAGTTGTATATAATTGCTATAGAACCAATCCTTGCATTCTTCATAACATTCAATAATGGATAAGGGATAAGCATAGTAAAGATATCCATAAATCAAAGGCTGTTTGATAGGCAGGATATTGCTGTCCATAGAGCCCTCCTTTTACTCAAAAAGTGCATGTACTAAAGCATTATTAACGATTTTACCATTAAATTCATAATTTGACAAGTTTCTATGATGCACAACAATTTTTCTTCCAATATAAATAAAATTCTAAATAACTGCATTTGTCAAATTATGATGATTATTGTCGAGATATGAAGAATTTGGTTGATATGAATCTATTTGAATGGTAGAATTAAATGACAATAATAACTACATAAGGAGGAACAAAATGTTAAACAGAAAAGCAATTTGCAAGCTATTATCAATGGTTTTAGTACTGAATCTACTAATTGGTATGTATGGAGGTTCGATAGCTAGAGCTGAAGACTCTGAAATCGACAAGAGCTGGGTGATCGATCTATCTTTCTTCAATCAAACTCCTGATGTAAACAATGCGGATTATGTTCAAGGGCTGTTGCAGCTATTAACAAGCTTTAATGATTATTCTTCCAAAGTTATAGGTGAGAAGGCTTTTAATATTTCTCCGGAGAATTATTATTCCTATTCAAACTATCTGCAGTATCAAAAGGTTTCTGCTTTTATTAATGACCCGAAGTATAAGGTCAAAGAGATTTTGGACCAGTATGCAAAGGATAATGGCGAGGAAGAAACAATAAACCCGAAATACCAACAGGTATTGACCTTTGGAGATAAGCTTAAGGATTTCTATGAAAAAACATTAAGCGGTGAAATTGACGATGCTATTAAGCAAATAATTGAAATTGTTAAAAAAGAAAACAAGGAAATAAACGCAGAAGCATTAAACAGAGCCAAAGAAAAAGACCAGTCAGGTGAAGCCGAAGGTTCAAATGAAGAGGATGATTATCCTCAAGACACAACAGTTTATTTTAAAAATCTTAATTACTATAACGATGGTATTTTATTAAGCCTTGGAAATTATAAGCCGGCAATGGATAAAAAAGCATTAATATCCAAAACCATTGCTGAATTGAACGAAGCACGTAAAAATGCACAGGTTGTAACATTAAATGTTTTGGATAATATTAAGTTCTCAAGCAGCTCTAATGCGGCAAGCAAAAAAGCTTTCACAGGCAGCGAGAGTATATATGCAGCTGTTAGTTTACCAAACGGAATAAAGACAACTCTCGGTAAAAAAGCAAAAACTGTTAATATTGAGGGTAAAGACTATGTAACTCTTTATGCTCAATGTACGGTTGATTTGAAAGAGAATCATTATACCGATTCAAAAGCCTATGTTTACATTAAAAAGGCAGACTACAATTCAAATAGTAAGAATATAACATTTGAAATACTTCCTGAGCCGACAAAAGCTACTGCACTTAATCTTGACGCTTGGTATAATGTGATCTATCCTATGTTGAAAGCAGGTAAAAACAATGTCAGAATTCAGCTTTCATCAGAGTATGGGGATGACAATTATATTGCAAGAGGCGAGTTTGTAATAAATTGGACTAAAGGTGATGTAAGCAAGGCACAAAAGAAGTCTGCGGCTGCTGTCAGCAAGGTTCAAGATAACCTGGCTAGTGTTCGGAAGCTTCCTAATTACTTCAAACAGAAGAGCGTAGTCTATAAGGACCCTGCATTGAGTGATGCAAAAATGAGGGGGCTTGTAAAGAATAAATTCACCAATTTGAAAAGCATTATAAAACTCGTTAATCTTGATGGTGAAATGGGTACCGAGTGGTTAATCGATAAGAATGATCTCGGAATTCCAAAGCAAAAAATCAGCAGTCATTATACATGGTTGCTTTATGAAGCAAAAGACGGCTGGTGCTACTATACGGAAATCAAGTTTATATGCACATATAAAGGCGGTGGCACATATGGTTCACCATATATATTTATAAAAGACGGTCCAATAAAAATTTCAAAGAAAAATGCTCTGGCTAAGTAATAGTCAGTATAGATGCTTAAAAAATAGAATTTAAATGTTAGTAAAAAGGCTGGTGTGATTCTCATACCAGCCTTTTGGATGCGTAAATCTTTAATGTATTCTTTAATGTATTGTGGATGCGAAGGTGTAATCAAATAAACCTATAATGAATCCAAAGTAAATCAAGTTCACTTAATTACAACTAAATATTGACATATCGGATTGCGGATAATAGAATTAGTAATAGAAAATATTTTTTATATCAATGGATTAAAATAATGCTAATGAATATCAAGGAGGTAGACTATGTCGGACTACAAAATAGCAGATATAAACTTATGGGAATGGGGAAGAAAGGAAATTGAAATAGCAGAAAAAGAAATGCCCGGACTGATCGCTATAAGAGAAAAATATGCACCTGAACAGCCTTTGAAGGGCGTAAGAATTTCCGGTTCTCTCCATATGACCATACAAACTGCAGTACTCATTGAAACTCTTGTTGCCCTTGGTGCAAGTGTAAGATGGGCAAGCTGCAACATATTTTCGACTCAAGACCATGCAGCGGCTGCAATTGCGAAAGCAGGAGTGCCTGTATTTGCATGGAAAGGTGAATCTCTTGAAGAATATTGGTGGTGTACGGAACAGGCACTTTCATTCCCGGGGGGACTTGGCCCGCAGTTGATTGTTGATGATGGAGGAGATGCTACCTTACTCATACACAGGGGCTATAAAGCTGAAAGCGACTCTAAAATGCTGGATGAAGCTACAGACAATCATGAACTGCAGGTCATAAACAATTTACTTAAGGAATGTCTTAAAAAGGACAATCAAAAATGGCACAATGTTGTAAAGGAATGGAAGGGTGTTTCCGAAGAGACTACAACCGGAGTTCACAGACTCTATCAGATGATGGAAAGAGGGGAACTCCTTGTACCGGCGATTAACGTCAATGACTCTGTTACCAAGTCAAAGTTTGATAACCTTTACGGCTGCAGAGAGTCCCTGGTTGATGGCATAAAGAGGGCAACGGATGTAATGGTGGCTGGAAAAGTAGCAGTCGTGTGCGGTTACGGTGATGTAGGAAAAGGCTGCGCACAGTCCATGCAAGGCCTGGGAGCAAGAGTAATTGTAACCGAAGTTGACCCGATATGTGCTTTGCAGGCTGCAATGGCTGGGTATGAAGTGAAAACTGTAGAGGATACGCTCGGTATAGGGGATATATATGTTACAACAACAGGAAATGTAGATATCATTCGACTTGAACATATGGTTAAGATGAAGGATCAGGCTATTGTTTGCAACATCGGACATTTTGACGATGAAATACAAATGGCAAGGCTTAATAGCTACAAGGGAATAAAAAAGGTTAACATTAAACCACAGGTTGACAAGTATATTTTCCCTGAAGGTCATGAAATATTTGTTTTGGCGGAAGGCAGACTTGTAAATCTGGGTTGTGCAACGGGACATCCTTCCTTCGTAATGTCAAACAGCTTTTCCAATCAGACTCTTGCACAGATTGACCTTTGGAAAAATAGGGACAAATATGAACCCAAGGTTTACATTCTTCCCAAAAAGCTTGACGAAGAGGTTGCAAGGCTGCACCTTGAAAAGATCGGTGTTAAACTGACAAAGCTTTCCCAGAAACAGGCCGATTACATTGGAGTCAGTGTTGACGGTCCATACAAGGCAGATCATTATAAATATTGAGATTGTAAAACTACGGCTGGTGAGATGATCACCGGCCTTTTTTAAGTTTTATTATATTTCACTTTGCATAAATAATAATGATTGACAAACATGTGACTACTAGTGTAATCTATTAATGATTACAACAGTAGTCGCTATTTATATAAAAGGAGTGTATGAAATGAGGAAGATTATTTCTTTAGTGTTATGCGTTTTCTTAATCGTATCATTTGCTACAATCAATGTTTTCGCAGATGATATTTCTCAAGGGAAAGTTATTAGCGGTACAATCAGTCTGCCGGCTGGTATTACGGCACCTTCAGGCGGAATGAATGTTTCTGTCAATGCGTATTGTGATAATGCCACCCCCAATGACCAGTCAGATGATTTGCAGAGCTATATCATGGTGAACATACCTGAGGGTCAAAGCCAGACAGTTTATTCATTAACAGTGCAGGATTCGAATATTGGATATTATGTTTCTGCTTATACAGACCTTTACGGGGGAGCAGGCTATTCAAACCAGGGAAACCCTCTTGTTAATATCAGTAATGGCAACGCTGATCAGATCAATATTGCTTTTATGATAATGAGATCTATTAGTGGAACAGTGAATTTGCCAAATGGAATTCAGGCACCGGTGGGAGGAGTAATGGTTGAAATTGCAGGTTGTTTCAATAATGGTACGCCGGATAACCGTCAGGATGATATATGGTATGGAACTCGCATAGTTATCCCTGAAAATCAAAGTCAAACGTCATATACCTTGAGAATCCCTTATTTGGCAGAAAAGGGAGGGTGCATAGTAGAATTTAGAGGAGAAGGTTATATACCTACTTACTACACACAACATGGAGGAACCCAAGAATTTAGTACAGCTGAAATAATAGACTTAAGTGCTGGAGACAGGGACGGCATCAATACAACTCTTATTAAGGGCAAAGCAATTAGTGGGGTGGTAAGCCTTCCTGCAGGGGAAACTGCGCCTTCTGGGGGAGTTGGAATAGATTTAAATGCTGATTCGGATAATGGGACTCCAAATGACTGGCAGGATGACTTACATGCACATGCGTATGTTGTAGTACCTGAAGGACAGAGTCAAATAGGATATTCGATAGCAGTTCCTGGTGCGAATTCGTTGTATACCCTGGATTATCACCCGCAGGGTTATTGTTCGGGACGTTACTCGGCAAATGGCAGTAGCCTCATTGACGTTAGAGATGGAGATCAAACAAATATTAACATAACAGTTTCACGTGGAAAGATCATAAGTGGTACAGTTAGCCTTCCGGAAGGTAAGTCAGCACCTGCTGGGGGATTGAGTATTTCGGTCAATGCATATTGTGATAATGCCACTCCAAATGATCGTTCAGATGATTTGCAGGCATATACAGGAGTATACATACCTGAAGGAAGAAGCCAGGCAACTTATTCAATGACTGTTCCGGATACAAGCGTTGGATATTATGTATCAGCATATACAGATCTATATGGGGGAGCAAGCTATTCAAACATGGGAAACCCTTTGGTTAATGTCAGTAGCGGCAGTGCTGACCAGATTAATATTGCTTTTACAACGATGAAGACAATCAAAGGAATAGTAAGCTTACCCAATGGGGATGTAGCACCAACGGGTGGAATGCATGTGACTGTTGAGGCGCAGTTTGATAATGGTACTCCTGAGAATAAACAGGATGATAAGTGGTACGGAACAGATGTTATGATTCCGGAAGGCCAGAGCATGAGTCAGTATGTACTATCCGTCCCGGAATCCAATATTGCAGAAGAATGTAAAATAGATTTTAAAACAAGCAGTTATGTTACCACATACTATAATCAACAGGGTGGAAGCACAAATCCAAACTCTGCAGAGATGGTAGATATGAGTAATGGAAACAGAGACAATATAAGTGTTACATTAATCAAGGGAAGAACAATAAGCGGCATCATAAGTCTTCCAACTGGAGAGACAGCCCCCGCAGGCGGTTTGATAATAGATTTGGATGCCTATTCGGAAAATGGAACACCTGACAACAGACAGGACGACTTGAGCTTGCGTTTTAATGCAATGATACCGGAGGGACAAAATCAAACTGGATATATAATAATGGTGCCTGCATCAAACTCAGGCTATACACTGCACTTTGGCACACAAGGCTACTGCTGGGGCGCATACCATGAGGGAAGTAACTATCTTATCGACTTGAACAGCGGTGATAAAACCAATGTAGATTTGAGTTTTATCCATGGAAAAACAATAAGCGGGGTCGTAAGTCTCCCTGATGGAATAACAGCGCCAGCGGGCGGAGTGAGCGTAAGGATAGAATCCAGCTCCGATAACGGTACACCGGGTACATGGTTAGATGATATGGGCAATGTTGCAAATGTTATTATCCCAGAAGGCCAAAAACAAGCAATATATAGTATGGAGGTACCGGAGTCTGTTACGGGTTTTAAGATGATTTGTTATGCAAGCGGCTACATTACCACATACTATACCCAGCAGGGTGGGACAACGAATTATGGACAAGCAGGGCTTGTTGACCTAAGCGACGGAAGCAAAACAGGAATCAACATATCATTAGAAACAGGAAATGCATTAAATGTAACAGCAGTTAACGGCACTATAACAAAAAATTCGGATAAAGCCGTATATATTGATGGCGAAAAGGTGACATTGACAGCTGTTCCGAATGACGGGTACAAGTTTGTGGGATGGAACGGGGATGCAGCAGGGAATGAACCTGTTATTACCGTCACAATGGACGGCAATAAGAACATAACTGCTTTGTTTTCCAAAATCATTACAAAAGCTATCGTAAAGCTTCAAATACCGAAAGTTCAAAAAGACTTGAATCTTAAACCCGGGGATCAGATAAAAATAGATCTTTCTGCAATCTTTAGCGACGGATCTATTGAAAAAATCGAAAATGCAAAATGGGAAACTTCAAATATGGAAGTTGCAACAGCAGATAATGGTGTAATAAGTGCAGTGGGATTTGGTAAGGCAAAGGTGACAGCAAGCTTTTCGGGGAAAAAGGTTACATTGGATATAGATACCAGACTTAAATCTTTAAAATTCGAAGGCAAAGGCGAAATAAAATCCAGCCCGGGTAAAAGTTATAAACCGGTTCTTAAGGCCGTTTTTGCAGATGGAACGGTAAAAGACGTTACAAATGATAGTTTAACAAAATGGGATAGCAGCAATGATGCTATTGCAAAAGTCTCTGATGGAATCGTTCAGAATCAGGATAAACCCGGGGTGGCTGTTATTACAGCAAAATTCGGTGATAGGAGTTCAAAGTTCAAGATAGATACCGGAGTTAAAAAATTGGTTGTCAGTGCAAAAGGAACGATAAAGCTGCAGCATAGAGGAAACCAGGTGGTTATAAAGGTTACAGCAGTTTTTGAGGATGGAACAGAGCAGGATGTGACAAACAACCCGCTTACTCTTTGGTCTTCGAGTAATAGTAATATTGCATCAGTTAAGAAAGGAATCATTCTTCCGGGAGACAAATCAGGCCCAGCTGTGATTACAGCAGTATATGGAGACAAGAGCATTAAAGTGAATGTAAGTGTGAAATAGTAAAGGATATAGGGAAGACATAAAAGCCTCAATTATTGAGGCTTTTTGTGTCTTTGCACTATACAGGGACTTGACAAAAACTGACTTTCAGAATAATGTATAATAAGGATTACTTAGGTAATCAATCTTATACTTGAATATTACTTAATGAACAAGTCAAATGAGGAGTAAAAATGGATTTCTCCCTTATTGTAAACCTCTTATCAAGCGCTTCCATAATTGCAAGCTTGCTTGTATTAATTATCTTTATTATAAAAACAGTTTTAAGGCATAGGATGAGCGCTCGGTGGCATTATGTGATATGGTTTGTACTGATATTAAGGCTGGCCGTTCCTTATGCAGTTTATAGCCCATTTAACATCTCTGGTATTTACAAAACTGCGGATATCACTTCTCCGGCAAATCAAGGAATCACCACTAAAGATGCACCTATGTCAGCAAGCACATCTGATTTGCATTCTAAAACGAATGATAACGCTTCTGGAATCGGATATTCCAACCAACAGGCCGGAAAAACCGCTAAGAAAAGCTTGTTGCCAATTGATTCAGTAAAAAAACTATTACATTCAATAAGCACAATCAAAGTCAGTTCCAAAACGGCATTCTTCGTGTGGCTTTCGGGAATTCTCTTCTTAAGCGTCTATTACTTCCTTTATAGCATATTCTTTTGGACCAAGGTCAAGAACGGAAGCATATTTACGGACCAAAGAATAATCAAGCTTCTCGAAGAAAGCAAGAATACACTTGGCATACGGACGAATGTCTCCATTATTCAGACTTCCGGAGTCATGATACCTGCCATATTTGGAGTTACACGCCCTTGGCTGCTTCTGCCTGAAAAGGTATTGAAAAACATGGAGCATGAAAGTCTGAGGTATGTCCTTCTGCATGAACTAGGGCATCTTAAGAGAAAGGACATCGTTGTCAATTGGATTGCGTTAGTGCTGCAAATTGTCTATTGGTTTAATCCTGTTATTTGGATTGCCTTTCATAGGATGCGTATCGACCGTGAGCTGGCATGTGATGAAACCGTACTGATGCACCTTGAAAGTGCTGAAGCGAAAAAGTATGGATATACAATCCTTGATATGGTAGAGATTATATCGGGCAAATTGAACTTTGCTGGCACTGCGGGGATATTGGAAAACAGATCTCAAATCAAAGACAGAATCTCTGCGATTTCACTCTTTCATGCAAAGAATACAAAAGTATCCATACGATCAATAGTGATACTTGTCATATTAGGAGGCAGCATATTTGTAAATGCGAGCAGCTTACCGCAAAACACATCAAGCAGGTTTAAGAAATCAAGTGATATTTCTGCCCTTACTTCAGCCGACAAAAAGGAAAACTCTAAAACCGAACAGAACCAAAATAGTAATAAAATAGAAAACAACACTAATTCAACTGTTATACAAACTAAATCTGTAAGTGGCACTTCTATTGACGTACAAGACAAGGAGCAAACAAAAGCATCAAATCAAATGAACAAAAAGGGGCCTCAATCGGATAAAAATTCGATATTAAAAGTTCCATCCGAAGATGCTTCAAAGCACTTGCTTCAAGGCAGCGATACACTTACGGATGGGAAATCCAGCAAAATTACGAAAACAGCTTCTCCCCAAATGAGTGAATTGATACCTGCGGGAGGATGGAATCAAGAAACTTGTGAAAGAATGGAGGATCCAATTTCCGGTATTAAAGAAAACAAAGATTGTATCATAATAACCAAAATATCGCCGGACAAAAATTTGCAGGAAGGCGTTGAAACAAAAATAACGGTTGAAATTGAATATAACCTTGTATCTGAAGATTTTGGAGAACTCATGTTTTTTTCAAATATCGGAAGACGTGAAGGATCTACCTCCAGGGATGGTGACGCTATTTCGTCATGGGATATTACAAAAGGGAAAGGAAAGTATCGGCTGCAAATGTCAGTTATACCAAAGCATTGGGAAGATGGGTCACCGTTTTGGATTGATATAAATCTTGCTCGATTGAATAAAACATCTATACGGACTTCTGCAAAATATTATCTTGGACTTAAGGGATACACGGATTCTGCTGCTTCAATAATACGACTAAAGATTGCAAGCGGAATAACAGTAGAAAAAGTAGGGGATGGTAATTGGGCATTTTGTATAGAAACAAGCGATTTACCTGCTGGTATGGGCAATCCGGCAAAGTTATCCACCATTTGTTCAGATGAGATGTCCGACTATGATATACCCTTTTTTGTTTCAGATGTAAAGCAGGGACGCATTGGAGTCATGGATTATGATGATAATTCTATCTCAAACATTACTTTTGCACAAAAATATGCGGCGTTACTGTTATTTGATGAGAATATGAATTTATTGGGATACTATATCTACGAAAAACCTGATTAAAGCATTGATAGGTTCAACTCTGCCTTGACAAAAAACAGCTGTTAGCTTAATATAAAAGCATAATTTGATTACCTATGTAATCTGTATTCAAGGCGGTGGATACGATGAAAGAAATACCAAAGATTGCTGAGACAGAATGGACTGTAATGAAAGTTATATGGGCGCAAGCCCCATGCTCTGCCAGCAAGATAATAGATGAACTTTCCGGAAGTACGAAGTGGAAGCCTAAAACAATTAAGTCGATGATAAGCCGACTGGTCAAGAAAAAGGCTATTGGCTTTAAAGAAGAGGACAGGGCTTATATTTATTTTCCGTTGGTTACGGAAGAAGAGTGTGTTAAAGAAGAGAGCCAATCCTTCCTTGATAAGGTGTTTGGCGGTGAAATCAACGCAGCAATAGCTAACTTCATCGGAAACAAGAAAATGTCAAAGGAACAAATAGATCAGCTTAGAAGAATTTTGGATGAAAAAGATAAATAGGGAGTAAAAATGGATTCTTCTATAGTAGTGAACTCTTTGGCAAATTCCTCTATTGTTGTAACACCAAAGCATTGGAATGACGGTACTCCTTTCTGGGTGGTTGCAAGCCTGTATAATTCTGATAATTCTTTGCTGACTTTTTCGCAATATTATAATTTGGAACTTTTATATTGACAAATATATTGATAAATGGTGACTACTGGTGTAATTCATTATATGAGATTCATTAGTAGTCACCATTTAGTTATTAAATGCCTAAATTTCAAAGTTTATTTAATTTATTGACAATATTAATTATTAGTCATATAATGATATTAACAGATAAATAATAACACTATGAATAAGGAGGGTTCACATGGATAAATTGGAACTTAAAAACAAACAGGGATTAACTGAGAAAGAATTTCTTGCCGCATATGACCCGGGAAAATTCCAAAGACCCTCAGTTACGGTAGATATGCTGATATTTACTGTTACAGACAAGGAAAAAAAGAATTATCGTAAGCTGCCTGAGAAGGTGATGAGGCTGCTGATGATAAAAAGAGGGGATCATCCGTTCATGGGACAGTGGGCATTACCGGGAGGATTCGTCCATATGGACGAAAGCATGGATGCTGCTGCAATGAGGGAATTGAAAGAAGAAACAAACATAGACAATATCTATATGGAACAGCTGTATACATGGGGGGATGTTGGAAGAGACCCGAGGACAAGAGTTATAAGCTGTGCCTATATGTCTCTGGTTGACGGATCGAATCTTGATATTAAGGCAAGCGATGATGCGGATGATGCTAAATGGTTTACGGTAAGGTGCAAGCTTTTCCAAGAACATAAAACAGTCCTGGAAAGAGGCTATGTACTTCAGCAGCTTCTCAGATTGGAGCTTTCAAACGATGAGGAGAAATTGTCGGCTACAATAAGAATCACCAAAACCGTATCAGGAAAAGTGACAAAAATAGAGAGGGAAATAATTAAATCGGACGGAATAGCCTTTGACCATGCCAAGATTATAGAGTATGGAATAGAAAGGCTGAGGAGCAAGATTGAGTATACAGATATAGCCTTTAACCTTATGCCGGAACTGTTTGCTTTGACTGAGCTCCAGCAGGTATATGAAATTATTTTGGATAAGGAGCTGCTTAAGGCTAATTTCAGAAGGAAGATTGCAGACATGGTCACTGAGACGAACGAATATACAAAGGATGCCGGTCATAGGCCGTCGAAGCTGTTTAAATTTAACCCGAACTGGACAAAAGGAGCTTATGAAGATTAGATTTCCCATTTGGCTGAATAATGTATATGGAAAGGGTGTTTTATATGAAGATGCTTGACAAGAGGGATTTCTTAGAAAAAAGTAAGGACGCTATCGCAGAGATTTATGATATTTTCACTAACGCAGAAATTGTGGGGCTAAAAGACTTAAAAGCTGAAAACACTGCTTTTGTCATAGTTGACATGGTAAACGGCTTTGCAAGGGAAGGTGCACTGAAAAGCCCTAGAGTAGAGGCTCTGATACCTGAGATAGTTAAAATATCCAAGGCATGCGGTGAGCACGGTATAATCAAGATAGCTTTTGCAGACTGCCATAAAAGCTACTCTCCGGAATTTGGATCCTACCCTCCACATTGTTTGAAGGATACCAGTGAAAGCGAAATAGTTAATGAGCTCAAGGAAGCCGGAGGGTATCAGTTGATAGAGAAAAATTCAACTAACGGATTTATCGAGGAGCAATTTCAGGATTGGCTGGTGAAAAACCCGAAAATAGATACGTTTATTCTTGCGGGTGATTGTACAGACATATGCGTTGAACAATTTGCCAATACAATAAAGGCCTTTTTCAATACCCGTAATAAGAAATCAAGGGTAATAGTACCAATAAGCCTGGTAGATACTTATGACTTGGGAACACATGACGCAGATCTTATGAATCTAATGGCTCTTTATATAATGAGGGGAAACGGTATTGAAATAGTAAAAGACATTATACTGTAGGGCAATTCACATATTTGCTCTGTCAAAACTAATTAAAGGTGGTCATTTATATGAATAAAATTAATTTAACAATGCTTACGGATTTCTATGAAATAACAATGGCGAACGGATATTTCGAAAACGGATTGAAAGACAAGACGGCCTATTTCGATATGTTTTTCAGAAAAGTGCCTGATAACGGCGGATTTGCAATAATGGCCGGCGTTGAACAATTGATAGACTATTTGAAAACATTGAAGTTTGAAGATGCTGACATAGAGTATCTCAGGAACAAGGGGATTTTTTCCGAAAAATTTCTTGAGTACCTTAAGGATTTTAAGTTCAGCTGCGATGTCTGGGCTGTCCCTGAAGGAACTCCGATATTTCCGAATGAACCTGTCGTTACAGTTCGGGGCCCCGTTATACAAGCTCAGTTTATTGAGACAATGGTTTTGCTGACGGTTAACCACCAAAGCCTTATTGCAACCAAAGCAAATAGGATTGTTCGTGCAGCACAGGGAAGAGCTGTAATGGAATTCGGTTCCCGCAGAGCACAGGGGTACGACGGTGCCATATACGGTGCTCGTGCAGCTTACATCGGAGGATGTGTCGGTACTGCTTGTACAATAGCTGAAAGAGACTATGGAATGCCTGCGATAGGAACAATGGCTCACAGCTGGATACAGATGTTCCCGTCTGAGCTTGAGGCTTTCAGAGCTTATGCAGAAGTATATCCGGATACCTGTACCTTCTTGGTAGATACCTATAGTGTTTTAAAATCAGGAGTGCCCAATGCAATCAAAATATTTAATGAAGTAGTTGTACCAAGGGGATTCAGGCCTAAAGGCATAAGAATTGATTCAGGGGATATCACATACCTTTCAAAAGAAGCACGAAAGATGCTTGATGATGCAGGTTTTCCGGACTGTAAGATCGTCGCATCCAATTCTCTGGATGAGTACATAATACGGGATATACTGATCCAAGGCGCTAAAGTCGATTTGTTTGGTGTCGGTGAACGGCTTATAACCTCTAAGTCTGAGCCTGTTTTTGGTGGGGTTTATAAGCTCTCCGCTATCGAGGAAGATGGAAGGATTATACCCAAAATTAAGCTCAGCGAGAATGTCGGAAAGATAACAAATCCTGGATTTAAACAGGTCTGGAGGCTTTTTGACAAGAATACCGGAAAGGCGATTGCAGATGTTCTGACTACAGATGATGAGGTTATTGATGAAAATATGCCTTATGAATTATTTGACCCGGAATATACTTGGAAACGTAAGACTGTGACAAACTTCCGTGCAGCAAAGCTTTTGACAAAGCTTTTTAACAAAGGAACCTGCGTATATGAGAGCCCGAAGCTGGACGATATAAAAAGCTATTGCGAGGAACAGGTCGAAGGGCTGTGGGATGAGGTATTAAGGTTTGAAAACCCGCACAAGTATTATGTTGATTTATCCAAGCCTTTATGGGATATGAAGGAGAGACTCCTGAAAGAGTACTCGGTGGGTTAAGGTTACATATCAGATTTATAAAGAATCTGTTCAAGGCTGCTGATTTTCAAAATACTAATAAACAGAGAGAATGATAATGATGTCACTATCAAGAAAAGACAGGATACTTGGAGGTATATGGGGACTGCTGATCGGCGATGCCTTGGGTGTTCCGTATGAATTCAATGCGCCGCAGGATTTGCCGACATTAGACAGGATTGAATTTACTCCTCCGCCGGGCTTTGAAAGGTCACACTCCGGTGTATTGCCTGGGACCTGGTCGGATGATGGCGCTCAGGCCTTGTGCCTTTTGGATTCATTATTAACCTGTAAAACATTTAATGTTAATGACTTTGCCTCAAGACTTTTGAATTGGTATGAACAAGGCCTTTGGGCTGTAGACAATAAAGTTTTTGATGTTGGAAATCAGACTGCGAGATCCCTTGTGTCTATCCGAATGGGAAAGCTGCCGTTGGAATCAGGATTTGTCATACCCGAGGGAAAAGGCAACGGTTCACTTATGAGGGTTTTGCCATTAGCATTATGGCATAAGGGAACCGATGCTGAACTTGTGAATTTTGCTCATTCACAGTCTATGGTTACGCACGGACATGTATGTAATCAGGTATGCTGTGCTTTGTACTGCTTATGGGCAAGAAAGCTTTTAGACGCACATCCTGTTGAAGAAGCATATAAACAGGCTGTTAGTAAGTTAAGACAGATTTATTCCGAAGACTCACAGCATTATTATGAGCTTGAGCGGACTATACGGCCTGACGATCACCCGATTGGTAAAGGTGGGGGATATGTTGTCGATAGCTTGAGAAGTGTCAGAATGGTATTATATAAAGCTGCATCCTACGAAATGGTTGTTAAAGCTGCAGTAGCTTTAGGTGATGATACAGATACCACTGCGGCAATAGCAGGTGGACTGGCTGGTATTTATTATGGTTTCGATAGCATACCAAAACGATGGTTTATGGAACTCAGGGGTAAGGAATTGGTTCAACCCCTATTGAAGGATTTGCTGTGACAATTGCCATTGCACCCATTTATATGATAAATTTAAATAGACGAATGTAAAAAAATCTGAAAAGAGGGTCTTAAATGTTAAATTCCTTGTCGTCTATAAATAAAATCAAATCGGGTGACAGGCAGGTCCTGAAATCCGAAAAGTGGCTGATGTACCTTTGTTTAACTCCGGAAAGGAATGTTAACCTTGAGAGGCTTGATTCTCTTGAGGATATGAAGAATAACTATGTGCTTGGCTATGTTGAGAAAACCCTTAAAATTCTTTCGCAATTTAAATTGGATGATTATAGTAGGTACTTGCTTGAGGAAACTTTGAAATGGTCTGAAGTTGCAAAAGGAGGACTTCCTCATCAAAGAAAAAAATGGATAGAGAATAGCATCAATTTATTTGTACATAATATAGGCTCTGCGCAAATCTACCTTGATGCGGCTGAAGAGCAGGAAGCTGATATAAAGCAAATAATACATGCTCTGATATTAACTCACGGACTCATAGGACAGTATATAAGAGGTGAGGTACCCTTGAAGGGTAATGAGCCTTTGTTCAAGCTCATTAGAGATGGCAGGATAACTGCTGATGAGTTAAGAGAAATACTCATGACGCTTAATTGCTGTATTGTATCGGCAGTACGTGAAGATATATGGAATGACATTAAAGAATATGCTGGAAGCATTATTGACAATATCGTCTATGGAAGGTTTGACAGACAGTGTGGCATCAAAGACAGGATAAGATCCCTGAGAGCGGTGTCTATCAACAACGGGGAATGCTTTGAAAATGAATACCAAAGGTTTTTGTGTGATAAAAGGGCAGCCGACAGAATTGCACGGCTGCTTGAAGACTGCGATCTTTGGTATGTAGAAGCTGCATTGTATGATTTCTCATTTGAAGAATTTATCAAGATATTCCTTCTTGCGGCAGTGAATGCTGAACCGGAAAAGGTGAGGCATGTCAGCTTTGAAAAATTGATGAGAGAACTGTATTATCAGCATGACGGCAAGAAGAGGGTCAATATTTACAAGAAACGCATAATAGAAAAATATCTGTCGGAAATTACCTTTGATGACATATTTGAAGGGCGTTTTAAAGAAAACCTTCATGTTGCTCATGATATATCATTTCACGGCAAGCTATCGGATACAGTCTTTTTTACATTTAATTTTTCGGCCGCAGGAAGCAGGCTGATCGATTTTTGTATGGAAGCCGAGAGGTCGGATGTAGCTTATGAAAAGGCTGTTGTACTTCTTTTCGACCTCTTCGGGCTTAGAAAAGACAAATATGACCGCTTCTATGAAGAGGAATCCTACCTGAACATTATGAATACTACTATTGATTATAAAAAAGTTATACTTGATTATATTACCGGAAACAGCATTATCGATATAGGCCCGGGCGGCGGCGCCTTGATGGATCTGATCGAAGAAAGGTATCCCGAAAGGAAGGTTGCCGGTGTTGATATCGCACAGAATGTCCTTGATAGCTTGAGAAAGAAAAAGCAGTTGGAGAATAGAAAGTGGGAGGTCATATATGGGGATGCTCTTAACCTTAGTCAATATATAGAAAAGGGAAGCGTTGACACTATTATATTCTGTTCTATCCTGCATGAATTGTTTTCTTATATTGAATACAACGGAAGAAAGTTTAATTATGAGACCCTTGAAACAGCTTTCAAGAGCGCTTTTGAGATCTTGCCCAAGGGCGGACGGATTATTATCAGAGACGGCATCATGACTGAACCTGCCGAGCAGAGGCGTATAATTAAATTCCTTTCAGACGAAGGCATGGAATTCCTGAGTAGATACGCCAACGATTTCAAAGGGAGAGAAATCCGGTATTCGGTAGTTGGCCACAACGAAGTACTGATGCCTGTTAACGATGCTATGGAGTTTCTATATACCTATACATGGGGGGAGAAGTCCTATGTGCATGAAATAAACGAGCAGTTCGGGTACTTCACTCCAAGTGGGTATAAGGACTTCATCATGAAAGCGCTCGGAACTGAAGCCAAGGTCATTGAATTCAAGCACTTCCTGCAGGACGGCTACACAATAGCGCTTTCGCAGAAAATAGAGCTTTTCGATGAGGACAGGAAGCCGGTAAGATTGCCCGACAGTACATGCATTATTGTGATTGAGAAGATATACTGATATCTCAGGAGTGTTACTATTAAATTACAATCAAATTACAAATATTTCATATATATTGACAGCGGATAAAGGCTGTAATATGATGATTTAAGCAGTTAGCAAATAAAGGAATGGAAGGAGGAAAGTCAAATGCGTACGACATTAGAATTGAAAAATGTAAGTTCATATTGCTTTAATCGTTCGGTTTGGCGCAATCCTCTATTGTGGAAAAATAGATGATGCATTGGGATTGTCTGATGTATATTCATTGATTTGAAATAGAGCGATTAAGTCAAAAAGGCTTGATCGCTTTTTTGAATTTTATAAACAAGATTTTAATACGGATTTGATGAAGGTGATGTTATGGTTTTAAAAATGATATTGATTGCAATTGTGTATGTTTTAGTCTGTTTAATGGATAAAGCAGAAGTACTAAGTGAAAAACCATGTTACAATAATGTTACAAATAAGGAAAATACTTGACATTGTAACTACTGCATACTAAAATATAAATCGTTATGCTTTAAAAATGAGCATTGGGAAATTTGTTTAAGTGAAGGATAAATAGGCAAATTGCTGATAATGGTATCGGCAAATATAAAAAAACGGATGAGAAAGGAGGATTAACTATGTATCAAATGAGAACATGCAATATGAAAAGAACAAATAACGTTATAGAACTGGAACCAAAAACTAAATTGGATTTACATATACATCGGCTTAATCCTCTTTTGTATGAATGCGTGAATTATCAACGGACTTAAGGAATTTCCTGCGGTTTAAAATAAAAAAGCATTTTATCAGAGCGGTTAAGTCTCAAAAAGATTTAGCCGCTCTTTTTGTTTGTTTAAACCGAAATATGCGGCAAAGGTATAAGAAAGGTGATATATAATGAGATTTTTTAATTCAACACAAAAAAATATGAGCTTTGCAGATGTTATTGCAAGCATCAAGTACTTTATAAAGACTGATCCTGACAGTAAGTTTCTGCTTGCGATAGGTACCGACTCTCAGGTAAAAGGAAGGTTTACATGCTTCGCAACAGGCATCCATATCCATAAAGTGGGTAAAGGGGCTTGGAGCTGCATAAATAAGCAGATAGAAAACAAAAGGTACACCAACCTGAGGGAAAAGATTGCGAAAGAAACTCTGATAACATATGAGCTTGCAAACCTGCTGAATGATAACCTTATGGAAGGATTATGCGGTTTTGCGAATGAATACCGCAATTTTGACTTCAAGCTTGAAGCTCACATAGATGTAGGGGAAAAAGGAGAAACAAGAAAGCTTATAAGAGAAATGACCGGTTATTTCGAGGGCAGCGGTGTAGATGCCAAGATCAAGCCTGAAGCATTTGTAGCAAGCAGTTACGCAAACAGGTACAGCAAAAAAATCAAAGTAAGCTGATGGGGTGATAGTATATGGTAGTTATGAAGGTGACGCCTGTAAAAAATGTATTGATAAGCAAGCGTTGCTACAAAAGTGAAAGTACGGATTTGTTTTTTAACAAGGTTGTTAATGAAGATACAAAGGTAAGCGTTTATGATGTTTCGGACAGAAAGCAGAAGGTTCTTGCGGTTTCTGATATAAATATAAGGAATCACAGGATGGTTATCAATGACAGGAAGTTTTTCATCTGCTCGATCAGAAACGGAGCATGAGATAGATAATGCGCTGCAGTCCAGGGTTATCCTTTTATTGGGCTGAAGCGCATTATCTAACATAAATAATATAAGCACAATGGAGCGTTTATAACCTCCATTTTTTCTACGGCGAATCACTGAATACAAAACTGAGTTTATTATATCTATACCTGAAATTGGGTATAGCAATTTGAAATACATGGTGTAACACTTCTTTTCGTTTTTGAATATATTACATTGTAAGATTTATGTTTACAATAACGAAAGGAGTTATCACTATGGGAGGAATAGGCAGATTTTTTGACAATGATATCGTTTTATGGTTTATCATTTTATTCCTTTTACTTTTCTGGTGCGGACGCAATGATTTTGTAGACTGCAAATAAACAAGAAACAGATTGAAAGTACATTTTGATTACCCTTTGATAAGGAGGCTTTGACAGCCTCCTTATTCTTTAACTTATTACATCTGCTAATATGTATAAAAGTGCATTAGTTTGATGCAGAGAGTATATAGCGTTTGAAACGAAGCGATGCTACAAAAACTCCGAGTGCTCCGTATACAAGCAGTACTGCAATGTTCGGCAATACATTGTCAAGGTGTGCTCCACGCACCATTATGTCAATCAAGGCTTTCTGAGCCCAGTACTGGGGCATGAAATGCCCAATGTTCTGAGCAAATGCCGGGAGGTAGTCGAATGGAAACCATAACCCGCTTACAACAGCTCCGCCCATTGCAATTAACTGGGTAAATGCTACACCCTGGTTTTCACTGCCTACAAAGAATGAAAGGGCAAGTCCGATGCCGGTAACGCAGATTGCGAGCGACAGAACTACAGGTATTATAGCACTTAAGTCCCCCATGCTCATATTATACACAAAACGCCCGAATCCAAGCAGAACCGCACATTGTATAAGAACCGCAAGAATGTATGAGAGCCACATACCGATGAGATATTCCAAAGGCTTCATAGGAGTGCTTCTTAGACGGGCCAGCATTCCGGAATCTCTTTCCTTGAGAAAGGCTCTTATCATAGAGATTATTATAAAGAATACAAACATTACGGTATAGCCCGGTACATATTGAGTTACTGCGTTGATTGCAGTGGAACCGGCTGACTTTTCGACTATTGCGATCGGCGGGGTTAATATTTCATCAATCTCTATCTTGGATAGACCTTTAGCGGAAAAATCGGACCGGATTTGCCCTTCCCTGTAACCGTTGACAAGATTCTGGAGAAAGGCTTTTGCAGATTCTACTGTCTCGTCGGAAACACTGGTCCTGTACAGTTCGATTTTAGTCTGCCTGTTTGAAGCCCGATTAGCTTCATACCCCTTTGGAATTATCAAAAGCGACGAAAGCTTGCCGTCCCGGACTTTCTTTTTCTGCTCTCCCAATGTTTTCTCAGTATCTGTTACAGCTTTGAATGCCTTGCTCCTGTTAATGTCCGCAATAAAGGCCTTTGACCCTGATGAATGATCAAGATCGATGTAGTTTATATTTAGTACGCTGCTTCCCATATTGCCGAAAATCGATGCAAAAAGAATAATAAAGAAAAGCGGAAGAAGTATCAGCCAGAAGAAAGTTCCGCGTTCTTTGAGTAATATCTGCAATTCCTTTCGAAGTATTGTTTTCATTGCATTATGCCTCCTTTAGCATATCAGTCCCTTAATGAGGTTCCCGTAAGTGATAAAAATACTGTTTCAAGTGACGGACGTACTATCCCGAGCTCTTTTACTTTTATTTTCCGGTTCAGTGCATCCTGAGCAATATCCTGCATTGTCTCCATTACATGGGCAGACTCTATGATCCAGCCTTTGTCTTTTGCGTAAACCTTGACGTCGTGTTTGAAAACAGGTGCCTCGGCTATATCCTCAGATTCCAGGTAAATGGCGCTGGGTGCATATTTTTCGAGCACATCGTTAAGCGCCCCCTTTGCGATGATTTTTCCGTGGTCTATGATCGTGATATCATCACATAAGGCTTCTACCTCCTCCATATAATGTGTTGAATAGATAACTGTGATACCTTGGCTTTTCAGCTCTTTCATCATATTGAAGATGTGATTTCTTGATTGAGGGTCTATTCCGACGGTAGGTTCGTCAAGAATTAAAAGCCTGGGTTTATGCAGCAAAGCAGCTGCTATATTGATACGTCTTTTCATTCCGCCTGAAAAGGTCTTTACCGGGCTGCTGCTGTGTTCCTTAAGGCCAACCTGTTCGAGTACTTCGTCAATGCGCTTTTTCAGTTCATTCCCTTTTAAGCCGTACAACTCTCCGAAAAAAAGCAGATTGTTGAATGCACTGAGCTTGTCATATACGGTAATTTCTTGCGGAACGTAGCCCGTCTGCTGCTTTATTTCATCGCTTTTTTGCCGGTTATCATGGCCCAGAACCTTGACTTCTCCACTGTCGTAGCCGATAATGCCGGTTATGATTTTCATAGTTGTTGATTTTCCGGCACCGTTCGGACCGAGCAATCCAAAGCAGGATCCTTGCTTGACGGAGAAGGATATATGATCAACAGCCGTTTTTGAAGCATACTTTTTTGTTAGATTGGATATTTCCAAAACCTTTTCCATAATTTTTCCTCCTGAATATTTTTATATCTCCACCTGCTTCTCCAATATATAAACTGATAAAAAAAACATAACTAGTGCCAAAAGTAAAGATGCCGCAGCTCCGAGAAGCAGGATACCGTAGCTGCCGGATAATGAAAAAGTTTCCCACGCCTGATTAAAGTCTTCATTGCCGCTGAATAATTTCGGAAACGAAAATGAAGTTAAAATGGGGAACAGAACACAGGCTAAAGGTGTTGCCGGACGCCATTTTGAACGGCGGAGCAGGGATAGCAGCATACCGAAGCATAGAAGAGAGGGGCAAAGCAATAGTACTATGCCATACATGAAACAGCTTTGAAGCAGGCAGCCGGTTGTATCAAAATTGTTCCATAGATCAGGTCTGAGCAGCATGCCTTCAAACCAGAAAGCTAAAGATACCAAGGCAAGTATCCCGAGGAGCTTCAGGGTGCGTATAATACCTGCAGTAAGTTTTGAGGCAAGAAGCATTGTTCTTGTATATGGAAGCGAGAGCCACCATCCTACCGTATGATTTCTCCATTCCCTTTTTACCATTGAGATGGATACAGCGAAGATGGGGAATGTCAAAAACGCAGGAACAATAATTATGAATGACGGATTAACCTTATGATAAATAAGTGTTATAGTATAGGATATAAAGCTGATAATAAACGCCGCTCCTATGTATATCCTGCTCCATAACGAGAATTTTCTTCTATTCTTTGATATATTCAGGTCGTTTTTTACAAGCTCGATAAATACATTCATCTGTATAACCTCCTGTAAATTGTTTCAAGTGAACCTTCTTTTGCCCTTAAAGCTTCAACGTCTCCGGAAAGCATAGTGCTGCCCCCATCCAAAAACAAAACGTCTTCAAAAAGGCTTTCGGACTCATATATTTCATGAGTGCTGAGAATAATTGTCTTCCTGCTGTCTGCGATGGAATCTATAATTCCGCTGATGATCCTTTCCCTGGATATAAGGTCTATTCCCGAAAATGGTTCATCCAGCAGTATCAGCTTGACATCCCGTGCCAGACAGAGTAAAAGATTCAGGCATGCTTGCTGTCCTTTGGACATCGATCCGACCTTAACCCCCGGATCAAGTTTCATCGACTTGCATAGCTCCCAGGCTTTTGCATTATCAAAACCAGGCAGTATCTTACCTGCATAATCAATCGCGTTCTGAACCGATTGAAATCCGTACCAACTCCCGCGGTCCGGCAAATATGCGATATCTGCATTTGCCCTGATGCCCGGCTGCTGCCCCCAAACCTGCACCCTGCCTGAATTGGGCTTTACAAGGCCGACAATCATCTTGAGAAGTGTTGATTTTCCGGCCCCGTTCGGACCCAGCAAACCTGTTACCTTGTTGCCTGAAAAATTGCAGGAAAGGTTATTCAAAGCAGGCTTATTATCATATGTTTTTACCACGTTTTCAAAAACAACGGCATTTTCCATCACCATTCCGCCTCCTTAAGCAGCTCCGCTGCTGTTATCCTGTTAATACCGAGATCCTTCATAGAATTTGTGAATACAAGTACGGCGTTTTTTGCGAGGGATTTTTTAATTTCAAGTACTTTTTCTTCAGATGTCGTAATATAAGTACCCTGGCCTTTCCTCGTTTCACAGAGCTCGGTTCTTTCGAGCTCCTGATATGCCTTCATTACTGTACTGGGATTAAGCTTTAGCTGTTGTGCGAGATCTCTTACTGAGGGAAGCTTTGAACCCAACTGAACATCACCTCTTGCTATGGCGTGACGGATCTGATCAAGGATCTGCCCGTATAACGGCTCTGAAAGATCTAATTCAAATGTGAAATCGCCAACCTGGTACTTGACCATGATTCTCCTCCATAATTTATTGTATGTAGTGTATTATATCACACCATACACTAGATGCAATAGTTTTTTAAGATTTTTATGAGAAATTTAGAAATTGCAGGTATATTACATATCGAAAGGATATTCCGGTGGCGATATATTAAGCGTTGACACTGCATCCATTTCCTGCTAAAATAACTAACAATAAAAAAATGAGAGTGCATCTAGGGTTCCACTCCTACTGACGGAGGCTCGGTCCGAGCGTTGCAGGACTTTTTTGTCACACCCATGGGGAAAAAGCCCGTGGAGGAGTCTCATCGGCTTCTTCGAATGGGCTTTTTTATTTGTATTTTTACTTGGAGGTATATGAAAATGAGCATCATAGAGGTTCAAAACCTTAGAAAATCCTTTAAGACAAAGGTTAAAAAGAGTGGGTTCAAATCAAGCCTTTTATCTCTTGTTTCACCCCAATACAGGGATATTGAAGCCGTCAAGGGTATAGACTTTAATGTATGCAAGGGTGAGGTTTTGGCTTTCATAGGACCGAACGGAGCCGGAAAATCAACCACGATAAAAATACTTACAGGCATTTTGCATCCTACTTCGGGTTCGGTCAAGGTTCTTTGCCTTAATCCTCAAAAAGACAGAAAAAAACTGGCTTATAAAATAGGCAATGTCTTCGGACAGAAGTCCCAATTGTGGTTTCATCTTCCCCCGATGGACAGTCTGAAGCTGTTGGGTTCGATTTATGAAGTTCCGCAAAGGGAAATGGAGAAGCGCATCAGCCAACTTGTTGAACTCTTTGAAATAAAGGATTTAATAGACGTACCCGTAAGAAAGCTTTCACTTGGTCAAAGGATAAGGTGCGAGATAGCTGCATCCCTGCTGCATAAGCCTGAGGTTCTCTTCCTTGATGAACCTACGATAGGCCTGGATATTATAGCCAAGCAGAAGATTCGTGACCTTATTGTCAGGCTGAATCAGGAGGAGAACACGACGATTTTTTTGACAAGTCATGATGTAGGGGACATTGAACAGTTATGCAGCAGGGCAGTAATAATCAACGATGGACAGGTGGTACTTGATGACTCTGTACATCATCTAAAGAGCAACTACCTCAGCAAAAAAATCATCGAAATCAAATATACGGAAAGGGTTGAACCCCAAGTCACCGGATATGAAAAACAAAGCGAATATGAAGGAAGGGTTGAAGTCAGTACAGAAAGCCAATCCCTTCACGAAGTAATGGCTCAGTTAATGAATGCAGGAAGCATTGCAGACATAACTGTATCAAATCAGCCGCTCGAAGAGATAATAGCAACTATTTATGCAAGAACGCAGGGACGCCAAACGGCAAGCTATGAAAGCGAGAGCGGCAGCAACGTTAAGCCGGCAAAGGAGATATAGAATATGAAAGTTAAAAAGTATTGTAAAATAGCCGTTACAAGTCTTCAAAGCAATCTTGTATATGTATCAAACCTCCTTGGAGGCACGGTGTTTTTTGCATTCATTATCTATATATTCCTGCAGCTGTGGAAGATCATATACGGAGGAAAAGCTGATTTGTCCGGGTACACCATCCAGCAAGTTATATGGTACTGCATTGTCACAGAAATCATAACGCTGTCGGGAAGCAATGCCTTTAATGACGTAAATGTGGAAATCAAAGAAGGAAGTATTGCATATCTGTTAAACCGGCCTTACCATTACGTCCTTTACCAGCTGTCAAACGGAGCTGGGGTCATTGCCTTCAAGCTGGTTATAAATGTCATCATGGGCATTGTAATAGGATTCCTTTATGTAGGAGGGCTGAAAAGCTTCAGAATTGAAGCCATACCGTTTATTGTGCTTTCTGCTGTCATAAGTATACTTATAAGCTTTTTCATCTATATTTCCATAGCGATGACATCTTTCTGGCTGGAAGACAATATGGCATTTTTCTGGGTATTCCAGAAGCTTTCCTTTATATTCGGGGTTTTCCTTCCGGTGGAATTCCTTCCGGGCTGGCTGAAAAATATTGCTCTTTTGACGCCATTCCCATATATGTCCTATGCGCCTGCAAAGCTGACAGTTGATTTCTCGGTAAGCCGGGCTGAAAATTTACTTGCAGCACAAGGCATATATCTTGCTGTTTTTATTGTTCTGGCGTTCGGAATCTATTCGAAGGGAGTGAAAATGCTGAATGTTAACGGAGGTTAGGCAGCACTTAAAACTCATATGGAAATTCTTTAAATTCAATCTGTCCGCATCAATGGAATACAGGGCCAGCTTTATTACCCAGATTATTGGAATGATGGTAAACAATCTGTCGTTTATATTCTTCTGGTGGATCATATTTAATCAAACAAACAGCATAGCCGGCTACGGGTTTAAAGATGTTATGTTCCTTTGGTCTCTATGCCCCGCATGCTTTGGCTTTGCCTTTATCGTTTTCGGCAACATAAGGAACCTTGGAAATATCATCATGAAGGGAGAACTGGATGCATTTCTGCTGCAGCCCAAGGATGTATACATAAATGTTTTATGCTCCCGGACGAATATATCTGCATGGGGAGACTTCGGATACGGCATAATTCTTTTTATCATAACGTTTGGAATACACCCTTTACGTTTTTTAGAATTCCTGATTCTTACTCTGCTGGGTGGACTCCTTATGGGAAGCGTGTTTGCAACAGCTGAAACACTTACCTTTTTTATCGGGAATTCAACATTTATAAGCAATACCGTATTTGAGTTTATCATATCCTTTTCACTGTACCCTGAAACAATCTTCAAGGGGTGGGCGAAATGGGTCATTTATACGCTGCTGCCAGCAGGATTCATTGTTTTCATTCCGCTAAAGATATTTTTCAGGTTTGATCCGGTCTTGCTCCTGATACTCGTTGCTATTGACGTATTGTTTGTCCTTTTTGGCTATATGCTGTTCAGAAAAGGATTGAAACGCTATGAATCAGGAAATATGATGACGACAAAGCTGTAACTCCCCACCTCTCCCCACCTAGCCTCCCCTCACCTCGAGGGGAGGGACTAGTAAGGCTTTGAAGGAATTAGAAAGAGAGTTGAAAAAAATGAGGAAAGATGTTCCGGATTATGTCAAAGAAATAGCTCGTAAATTACGAAATAACCAGACGAAAGCTGAACAAATTCTATGGAATGCAATACGACGCAGACAACTAGGAGGCTTCCGCTTTTTGAGGCAGTACTGTATAGGACGTTATGTGGCTGACTTTTATTGCAGCGAAGGACGGCTGGCGATTGAAATAGATGGGAGCATACATGATCTTGAAGAGCAAAAGGCATATGATGAAATACGTGAGAAGGAAATAATAGCTAAAGGTATCAAGGTCTTAAGAATAAGAAATGAAGAGATATATTATAATCTTGAAGGGGTACTGAAGAGGGTGTTAGAGAAACTCCCCACCTCTCCCCACCTAGCCTCCCCTCACCTCGAGGGGAGGAAATAGCAGGGCTTCGAAGGATTACTGATACTTCCCTTCAAGAATGAGGGGAAGATAGATAGGGAGTTGAAAAGGAATTTCACATTTGATATACTTCTAAATTAAATGATTAAATGAAGATTGAGGTTGTTATGAAAAATCTTATCCGACTACTTAAATACGCCCGCCCTTATTGGGGGCTTCTCCTGATATCCGGGATCAGCCTTTTGGCAATAACTGCATTAAACCTGCTCAGTCCTTTGCTGATAAAGGAAATGGTTGCAATTGTCACTGAAAAGCTTAATGACAAATCGATGAATTCTATTATGATCATTTCTGTTTTACTGACTTTGTCTTATATAGCAAGGGCTGTTTTCAGGTACTTGAACAACTATCTGAGCCATGTTGCAGCGTGGAGACTGGTTGCTGATATGAGGGTTATTGTATATGACCATCTACAGAAGCTATCGCTCAGGTATTACCATGACAAGCAGACAGGCCAGCTTATGTCGAGAACGACAAATGATACGGCTACCTTCGAGTCGCTGATCGCTCATTCTGTTCCAGACCTGATAACAAACGTACTTACTATCGTTGGTGTTACTGTTATATTGTTTTTCATTAATGCATATCTTGCATTGTTTACGTTGATACCGATTCCTTTTCTGGCCTTTGGCGGATGGTTTTTTGCTAAAAAGATTCAGCCCAATTTCAGGAAGGCTCAAAGTACATTGGCTGAGTTAAACGCAACCCTTCAGGATAATATATCGGGGATGAAGGAAATACAGGCCTTCAACCAGCAGACAAGAGAAAAAAAGAAGGTTCAGAAAAAGGCCCAGGGTTATTCCGATGCGGTACTGAGGGCCCTTAGGCTTAGTGCTGTATTTCATCCGTCAGTTGAAGCTGTAAGTGCATTAGGAACTGTCATTGTCGTGGGACTTGGGGGATGGATGGCGCTTCATAATCATCTGAATGTATCGGACATTGTAGGGTTCCTGTTATTTCTGAGCCTGTTCTATCAACCGGTGACTACACTTGCAAGGGTGACGGAGGATCTGCAGCAAGCGATTGCGGGAGCCGACAGGGTATTTGAGGTTTTGGACACGGAACCGGACATAAAGGACAGTCCCGATTCAAAGGAAATAACCGATGTAAAGGGTCAGATTGCATTCAAAGATGTAAGCTTCCAATATATTGATTCTTCTCCTGTGCTTCAGGGCATAAGCTTTACGGCTGAACCCGGACAGATGATTGCACTTGTCGGTCCGACGGGTGTCGGCAAGACCACTCTTATAAGCCTTATTGCCAGATTTTACGATCCGGTTTCGGGTAGTGTGCTGCTGGATGGGAAGGATCTGCGCTGTCTGACTTTGTCCTCTCTAAGAAATCAGATCAGCATTGTTCTACAGGATGTATTTCTCTTCAACGGATCGGTTGCCGATAACATAGCATATGGCAGCAAATCGGCTTCAATGGAGGACATTATCAAGGCGGCCCAGATTGCAAAGGCTCATGACTTCATATCAGAGCTTCCTGAAGGCTATGAAACGGTAATCGGTGAGAGGGGAGTAAAGCTCTCAGGCGGACAGAAACAGCGTTTGTCAATTGCCAGGGCGGTACTTCGTAATACTCCGATTCTGATACTTGACGAAGCTACAGCTTCGGTTGATGTTGAGACTGAGGCCAAGATACAGCAGGCAATACAGGAGCTCGCCGGAAGCCGCACAATCATAGTCATTGCGCATAGGCTTTCAACAGTCAAGAGAGCTGACAAGATTCTTGTTATCAAGGAAGGGCAAATAGTAGAAAGCGGCAGCCATGAGACCTTGATTAGGGAAAACGGTTTATATAAACAGTTGTGCGATGTTCAATTCCGTACGGAGGAGTAAAGATCTATAATTTCAAAGGTCAGTCCTAATGGGCTGACTTTTTGAATATCTGAGAAGTTATTCTGTTGAGCAGTCCGTTGAAATAAAGAATCAAAGTCAAACCTACACCGCCTATTATCATTCCCTTGAAGATCATCAGGGAGTCGGGGAGCCACTTGCCGATGGTTTTCAGCGTAAGGTAAATGAGAATTCCTGATGCAAAACAGCTAACCACCTCTTTGACAGGCATCTTAATCGGACATAACTTTCTGATTTCATAAGTGTTAAGAATTATGGAAACTATGGACGATATGATGATTGTTATACCTACTGCATAAATGTTAACAGAGGGTATGCCTGCTAAGATATACGTCGAGACAAGTTCTATAACCGATGTGAGAATGGAATTCCTTAAAAGTGTCTTCTGCTTTCCCAAGCCGTTAAGAATCCCGTATGTCGGCGATGAAATAAATACAAGGAAGGTTGATATTGAAGCAAAGCTGATATAACCTCCTAAATCCGGCCTGTTGTAAAAAAGTCTCCCGAGTATGTCCGGCATTGACTGTATGATTATGAAAGACGAGACGCCAGTCAAAAGTGCTATTTTGAAGACCTGAGAGATCCTTTTTTCTGTATCGGCATATTTCTTACTGCTAAGACTGACCGAAAGGTCAGGGACTAGTACGGTGGACAGGGAGCCTATTATAATAAGCGGAAGACAGGTTATGGTTAAAGACATGCCGTTGAACTTACCTATTAATGAAAGCGCAGTGTGGTATTGGAACCCTGCATGCATGAGCCTTCTGGGCAATATTAGGGCTGTACATGCTGCGAGAATTGATGTTACTATGCCTGAAAGACAAAGAGGCAGTGATATCTTAAGAACATTGACAAGCAGCTGCGGTCTGCTTTGAATTCTTGATACTGTAACGACCGATTGTCTGTTCAGCCTTTTAAAGAAGAAATACAGCAATGAAAAGCTTATCGCCTCACCTATGGTTAAAGCGCAAAATGCAGCAGAAACGTTGCTTTTAATGCTTTGCAAGGCTAATACCCCGGTTATGGAGATAAAAACCAGCACCCTGATGAATTTTTCAAAGATATCTATTGCAGCTGCAATTTTAAATTTACCTGTGCCGTAGTAATATCCCTTCATTATGGCCGATAATGGCACAAAAACTATTGCAGGACAAAGAATGGCCAGCGCAAGAGAGCTTCTGGCATCCTTAATTATATATCTGCTTATGAATGAAGAGTTTATTAGTACTATGAATGCAATTGTAAAGCTGTAAAAAAGAATGAACGAGAAGGTTGTAGAGACAGTTCTTCTAAGATTCTTGTAATCTTTTTTTCCAAAATATACTGCAGATGTTTTGGATATGGCTGTAACAAGGCCGTCTGCTACAAGACAAAGCAATAAGCCGTAAATCGGTGTGATCAGTCCGTAAAGTCCAAGCCCTTCGGTACCAAGCCTCCTTGACAGAATAATGGTGAAAATAAAGCCGAGAATTCCGGTGAATATATTCGATACAGTCAATATAAAAGTATCCTTGTAAAATTTTTCTACGCTCATAAAAATGCTGCTCCAAGGTCATGAATTCAACAGTCATATTTATGGATATTCGAACACCGGCAATTATATGTTTAATCGGTTATTAAATTATGAACATGTTATTATGTAAATTCATAGAATGTAAACGAGGTGATTTGTGTGGATTATAAGTTCAACCTAAAACGGGACGAGAAAGATGAAAGGGACTACAAATTTTCACGTACTATTTCACCGCATTCTGATTTGGTACTTCCCAAAAGGGTGGATTTAAGAGAAAAGTGTCCTCCGATCTACGATCAGGGAAAATTGGGCGCATGTACGGCTTTTACGGGCTGCGCCTGCAGAGAAATGCTTCTTGACGAGAAGGAAACCCTATCAGAGCTTTTCCTATACTATGTAGAAAGAGATCTTAACGGTGATGTGAAAAAAGATTCGGGCGCATCTTTAAGGGATACTTGCAAGGCAATAAACAAAATAGGTGTGTGCGAAGAAAAATTGATGCCCTATAACATTGAAAAGTTTGATCATCATCCCGGCAGACATGCTGTTATCAATGCTTCAAAGTATAGGATTTCGGCTTACAAGTCTCTTGCTTCACTCGATGAAATTAAGCAGAACCTTACCTTCAGGCAGCAGCCGGTAATGATCGGTATGGATGTTTATGAGAGCTTCAAGTCGAAAGAAACGGCTGAAACAGGAATAATGTTCATGCCTCGTAAGGATGAAAAAAAACTTGGGGGTCATGCGGTGCTTGTAGTCGGATATAAAGATGTTCCAAAGAAAAGAGGTTACTATAACAAGCACAACAATAATAATTCAGGCTACCTGATAATCAGAAATTCATGGGGAGAAAATTGGGGAGACAAGGGCTATTTCTATATGCCCTATGAGTATGCCGATTCAGATTACACTTATGATTACTGGATAATGGAGTAGATCACCCCGCCTAGCCCCCTCTCATATCGAAGAGGGGGAATACTTTGTAAGCACTGTGATAATTTTTTGTCAATATGGTTGACCAATCAACTATGTTGTGTTATGCTATTAAAAAATAAAAAAAGGAAATGAATTCTATGATAAACGATAAGCCTACTATTGCAAAACTTGCAAGCCATATATACAGGCACACTCAGGCTTATGCCAACGAGGTTTTGGAGAAATATCAGCTTAGCAGCGGGACATACCCGTTTTTGCTGGTCCTTCACACACAGGAGGGTATTAACCAAAACCAGATAAGCAGATATTTAAGCATAGATAAATCAATGTCTGCCAGAGCTATTCAAAAGCTTATACAGCTTGGGTATCTGCGGAAAGAAGGAGATAGTGGGGATTCCCGTGCGTTCAAGCTATATTTGACAGACAGGGGCAGGGAAATCGTACCCTTTGTCAAAAAGAAACTGCAATGCTGGAATCAGGTCATTACGCAAAATTTGAATGAACAGGAATTGGAGAAAGTAATAGACATACTAAATAAAGTTCTTCAAAATGCAAAAAAATATAAGGATAAAATTCAAGAAGATATATAAGGTGAAATATGGAAAATATACAAGAAAAAATATATAAGAATCGAATGCTTATACTGCTCAATGTTGTACTGATGACCTTTATGGCATGTCTTGACGGCAGTATTGTAAATGTCGCACTCTCAGACATGTCGAAGAAATTGAGTGTTTCCACAGGGGCGATTACTTGGGTTGTTACTGCTTATCTTGCCGTAATTGCAGCAACAATTCTCATTTTTGGAAGACTTGGGGACATGCTTGGGAAGACAAGGATATTTAAATGGGGTATCATCGGCTTCACTGCGGGCTCGCTTATGTGCGGTCTGGCAGACTCCTTCATGTTTCTGGTAGCGGCAAGAATTGTTCAAGGCATCGGAGCAGCCGCTTTTATGGCAACAAACCAGGGAATTATAACTCATGTTTTCCCCGCAAACGAAAGGGGCCGCGCACTCGGGATATCCGGTACCTTTGTAGCTTTAGGAACCATGGTTGGGCCTCCTTTGGGAGGATTTATTGTGGACTCCTTCAGTTGGAAATATATTTTTCTTATTAATCTGCCGATTGGAATTTTCACATACATTTTCGGAATGAAAGTACTTCCTGTTAGCGCCAAAAACTCAAGCGAAAAGATTGATGTTAAAGGAGCTGTATTCTTTTCGATGTCTATTTTATCTTTATTTGTGTCAATTTCGCTGGGCCAGGAAATAGGGTATGGAAAACCGGCCATTCTGTCAGGCTTTGTTATTGCATTGATAACTTTCGTAATATTCATAAAGGTTGAAAGAAAAATTGAGGCTCCGCTTCTGGAACTTAATTTATTTAAGAATACTTTGTTTACCTTGAGCATTTTCTGCGGATTTATATCTTTCCTTGCAATCAGTTGCTCAAACATTATACAGCCATTCTATCTTCAGGATGCAATGAAATATTCCTCGTCTGCAACAGGCCTGATAATGGTTTCATCGCCGCTTTTGCTTGCGATCGTAGCGCCTTTAAGCGGACATATGTCCGACAAAATCGGTTCGGAATCACTTACGTTTGCAGGGCTTCTTTTAACAAGCCTGGGTCTGTTTCTCATGGCTATGCTGAACCTTCATACAAGCCTGGTTGTTTTAATAATTTTTATAGCTGTCATGGCAATAGGAAATGGGATGTTCCAATCCCCTAATACTTCTTTGATAATGTCAACAGTGCCTCGAAACAGGCTTGGAATTGCAGGGAGCATAAATGCTTTGGTGAGAAATCTGGGTATGGTGACAGGAATATCTCTTTCAACTACGCTGCTATACAACCGTATGAGCAGCAAGCTTGGGAAACGAGTAGCAGACTATGTACGCGGAAGAGATGATATTTTTATTTATGGAATGAGATGGGTATATATTTCAGCAGCAGTAATTTGTCTTATAGGCGCCCTCCTTACCGCAGTAAGGCTTTACGGCAAAAACGCAAGAATAAGGGATGCCGTAGAAAAAAGAAGGCTTGATGAAGAAATTATTGAAAATGACTAGAAAAGGGTATAACAATGGTTGAAGCAGCAAACATCAAAAAACGTTTTAATAATCCGTTTACTTCTCTGAAACATAAGAATTTCAGGTATTACTGGCTTGGAATGTGCGTATCGCTGATCGGAACATGGATGCAAAATACTGCACAGCCCTGGCTAGCGTACGATCTGACACGATCACCTTTCCTTGTATCACTTATAGGCGCTCTTCAATTTACTCCCGTATTACTGCTGTCACTTTTTGCAGGAGTCATAATTGACCGATTTTCCAAAAAGAAAATACTTTTGATAACTCAAGGCTCTTCCATGTTGATAACACTTATTCTTTCGCTATTGGTTCTGACAGGGACAATAGCCTATTGGCATATTGTTGTTTTATCCATAGCACTCGGTTTTGTCAATACCTTTGATATGCCTACCCGACAGTCCTTTGTAATTGAAATGGTAGGGAAAGAAGACCTTGTAAACGCTGTTGCACTTAATTCATCTGTTTTCAACATAGCCAGGGTGATCGGACCTACTGTAGCCGGTATCATAATGGCCAATCTTGGAGTAGCTGCCTGCTTCTTAGCTAATTCAATCAGTTTCGGTGCTGTGTTGTTAAGCCTGTTTTTTATAAGGCCTCGCGAAACAAGAAAAGAGCCCCGGGGGGATGGCAGAATTATCACCGATATTAAGGACGGACTCCTATACATCTATAAAAAGGACATACTACGGGACACAATATTTATGGTATTGATTGTAGGTATTTTTGCAATGAACCTCAGTGTTCTGGTTCCTGTGTTTGCCAAGGAAGTTCTGCATCAGAAGGCTGCAGGCTTCGGGTTTCTTATGTCCTGTACAGGCATAGGCTCGTTCCTTGGGGCAATGATGCTTGCAACCTTGAGTAAATCAAGTCCGAGAAAATTCTTCTTGAATATTGTTCCTCTTATACTGGGCTTGTTTTTGATAACAACAGGCTTTGCGGGTTCATTTATTCTTGCCGGTTTATGTCTTGCCGCTTCCGGCTTCCTATTCATTTCATTCAGTTCCAGTGCCAATTCCACCATGCAGCTCGCTTCCGATGATGCATACAGGGGCAGAGTCATGAGTGTATACTCATTGGTATTCGGAGGCTCCACTCCGATTGGAAACCTTTATACGGGAATATTTACAGACCGTTTCGGGGCAAGAATCGGGTTCGGAGCATGCGGACTGGCTATGGTCCTGCTTCTGATACCTCTATATATATTCAGGAAGCTTAGAAAGCCTCATGAAGCTTGAATCAGCTTCTCTTTTTTACGAGGATCAGGTTTATCGAAATAAGTATGATTATAATCGCCAGAATTCTTAGTTTGGGGCTGTAATCATTATTTACAAGACTGAATGCATAAAACGCAGAGGTATATTTTCCGTGAGTAAAGAATTCAAATGCAAAATACCCAAGAGAGACAAGGTAGCCCGGCACTAACTCCTTTGTAATGTTAACGGCGGTGATTCCGGCTATTCCAAGGTACAAGGCTGAAATATATATGCCTGACCAGACTTTGAGCAAATCAAAACTCCCACTGTTTATCTTACAGTAGAAAATGATGATAAATAATACAAGGGCCAGGGCTGCAAAGGTAATAAGCATCCTTAGGGCTATTGTCAGGTAATAAGGGGTTCTTTTTGTAAAGACTGCCTCATTTGCATTTTCGCTCTCTTCTATGTGTATAATGCTTGGCAGCATTATAATTCCTGTAATTGAAAGAAAGAGTTCTCCGATTTGAGACACATCATTCATGGACATATACTTCAGGTCAAAGAAGAAAAATGCAGATGCTGCAAATAAAAAGGCAGCTATATAATTCAGTCCGAAGCAGAGCTTAATGTTATACTTTATTATTCCTAAAGAGTGAGATAATACTTCCATTCCCTGATGACCTCCTCCTGGATAAAACTAGGGAAGCAGCAATTACCATTAAGATTGATAACAAGGTGAAAAATACTCTGTTTAGAGCAATGTCTCCTGCCCAGATTTTGAATTGTTCATAATTACCGACTTCATTAAAGCGTATGACGGGTTTGAAAAGCCTGTAATCTCCGCTTAGAGGGAGCAGTGAGCTAAACCATATAAAAAGCTGAAGTACAATGGCAATAATGCCGTTTCTGAAAAGAATCGAGACAATAAAACCAAAAGCAACAACAAAAAGGACAGTTGGAAGAACCCAAGCAAGGGTATACTTATAAAAGGCAAGGTAGTCAATATTATAACCGTAAGTCCTTCCCAAGGAAGAGAACACAATTGTTGAATGGGTGGCAACGGCTGTATAGCAAAGGGTAACAGCAGCAGTTATAGCTGTAAATTTCGAGAAAACATAACTGAGCGAGCTAGCGGGCCTGCAGTATATAAGTTCATGCATCCGGCTTCTCCGGTCTCTTGTAAGAGCAAATGCGGATAAAAAGATAGGAAACAATCCTGCAGTAATACCCATATAATCTGCGAGACATCTGGCGTAGGCATTTGTAAGCTTATCCTTTGCAAGCAGCTCCTTGAAGCTGGCAAGGGCTTCCTTATAGGTTTGAATTCTAAAATTGTTTTTCCCTTCAAGGGTTTTCTCAAATTGGTTTAAACCAAGCTTTTTATCAAGCTTTTTGACAATATCCCGAAACTGATTGTAGCTAATCTTGAAGGTTTGTTTGTTTTGACTGCTGCCGGAACTCAGCCTGCTCATTGCTTCTGATATCATGGCTTTTTTTTCGTCACTTAAGCGCATTTTAGTAGCAAAGCCCAGCTTATATACTGTTATGCTGCCTGTATCTAAAGCATTTTTCATGTCATTATAGGTATTATTCATTTTTTCAAGAGGGTCGGTTATCTCTGTTGAGCCGTATGGATTTTGGTATGAAAGCAGGGCTCCTTTTGCCTCGGGATCGGCATAATAAGTGCAGCCTCCGAGAGCTGAGTCCAATTTTTTCATTATTTTTTTATAATCCTCCTCGGTTACGGAAAACTTAATTTTATATATGTTCTCATTTTTCATGCTTCCGCCGGGATTCATCCTTTCTATTGCAGCCTTGATTGCGGCTTTCTCCTTTGTGCTTAATTTATAGTCAGCTTTTTTGTAGCGGTTTACATAATCTTTAGGAAGCCCCTTGCTGTTTTTATCAATTCCCTTATAGGACTGAAGAATAGGCTTATTTAACAAATGGCCGTCGTTATAGTCCTCAAGAAGCTTTGTATACATGAACTGCATTTCGCTAAGCGGTTGTAAGGGCTTATTTGCTGCTAAAGGTCCAGATTCCCCGTATTGGGTGATATAAAAAAGCAAAATAATACCCAAAAGCAAATAAAAGGTGATGCTCTTGAAAAGAAATTTCAGTTCCTTCAGTGTAAGTCTCAAAAACATGTCTGTTCAACCTCCTTAATAAGAAGCATGTATGCATCCTCCAGACCGGCCTGAACAGGTTGGGCGTTTGGATAAGGTATTTCCGGGGAAAGAAGCCTGAGATGAATACTCTGTCCTTCGGAAAGTGAGGATATTATCTCAAGTTTTTTTGATTGTGCGTCAAGTTTCATACCTTCCCATTGGCGTTTATCCAAAGTCATTTCCCAAACCTTCCCTTTTGCAGTGCCAAGCAGTTCACTGACACTTCCGTTATAGACAAGACGGCCTTTCTTTAAAACAGCCAATTTCTCACAGGTTGACTCAATATCGCTTACAATATGTGTCGAAAGGATGACTGTTCTTTGGTATGCGAATTCGCACAGCATGTTGCGGAACTTATTGCGCTCTTCGGGGTCAAGACCGGAAGTCGGTTCATCTACTATTAAAAGCTGAGGGTTGTTCAAAAGAGCCTGGGCTATTCCAAGCCTTTGCTTCATTCCGCCGGAAAGAGCCTTGACTTTGGCTTTAAGTGCCTGAGTCAGGTTAACCTTTTCCAGCAGTTCATAAATTAGCTTTTTCCGTTCAGCAGAGTTCTTAATCCCGGAAAGGAGAGCAAGATAATCCATTGCTTCGTATACTGTGAATCCGGAAAAGAATGAAAATTCCTGCGGCAGGTAGCCTATTATTCTGCGTATCTGCCTTTTATCCTCGATTCTTATGCGGTCCAGAAGAACAGAACCGCCGCTTTTCTTTAACAGAGTGGCGAGAATTCTCATTAATGTTGTTTTACCGGCACCGTTTGGTCCAAGCAAACCGAACATTCCTACACCTATCTCAAGATTAATGTCTGATAATGCCTTTTTTGACCCGTAATTCTTAATTAAACCTTCAATTTGTATATTCATGCTGCTGCCTCCTTCGGTAATTCAGGTCCGGGATGTATTCATAGCAAACGCCTGCGGCCATATATAAGCCTCCCAGGACAATTAAGGAAAACATTCCGACTCCGGTAATACTCAACATTGAAATTGTTGCCGCTGCAATAACAGGCAAAATGCAGATTGCCGACTTTAATCTTTTTTTTCTGTAATCACATTGTAGCTTTTTTAATAGAGCTTCTTCTCTTTTCTGGTATTCCAGATACCTGACCTTTCGCCAGACACCTTCAATAAAAGCTTTTTCATCCGATTTGGCTTCCATCTTCATACCTCGCTTTCCAACATGGCTTTTAAACTTTTTCTTGCCCTGTAAATAAGTATCTTGATCTGACCAAGGTTTCTTCCCATTATCTCGGCGATTTCTGAGTAACTGAAATTTTCATACTCTTTAAGGTATAGGACCGTACGGTAATCCTCCTTAAGCTGGTTTAATTTCATACGAACATAATTGCGGTGTTCCCTTATTATTACTTCTGTTTCGGGAGACGGGGCAATAGAAATGTATGAATCATCAAGCGGAAGAGTCGTTTTTCTCCTCATGTAATCTATACACTTGTTTTTCACTATGGAAAAAAGATAGGTCTTGAAGGAAAATTCCCTGTTAAACTTATCCCTTGATACATAGAGAGCCGCAAAGCTTTCCTGAACCGCTTCTTCAACGGCATAGCCGTCTTTAAGGTACCTTGAGGCAAATTTGGCTGCCGGCAGGCGGTATTTTATCATAAGCTTTTCGAAGCTCTCATGATTTCCGGTTTTAAAGCCTTCAATCAGAGCATCATTATCATTCTTCATCTGTTCCCCCAAAAAATTGATTCAATAATTATTCGGAAAAAGTGACGAAAAGTTACATAAAGAATTTTAAAAAATAAATTTGTAAAACAATACCACTCATTAAAATTGGAGATTTGGCAGAACATAACAATATCAACTATATAAAACTATGAACAGCATTTTGAACAACAGGAGTGGTTGATTGAATGTTCCCTTATACAAGCATTTATATTGAGATCGGCATTGCTATTGCAATAATTGTACTGCTATTTTCATTCATCGTATTCAAAAGCAAGAGAACGCGAATTCTGAAAATACGTAATGATTCTTTAACCTGCGAAGAGCTTGAGCTTCATGCAAAGAAAACGGCAATAGAGCATTCTGTGTCCAGGAAGCAGAATCTTTCGGGATGGCCTCTTCCGAGAATGAATGATAATTACAGCTACATAAGTTCTGTTTATAAAGATCTGAATGAAGATGTACGAAGAAAGCATTCTCTTGCTCCGGCGGCTGAATGGCTGCTTGATAATTTTTACATAATCGAGGAGCAGGTAAAAGATATTAGAAACGGTCTGAACAAGTATGACTATTCAAGGCTGCCTGTTCTGAAATGCGGCGTATTGAAGGGCTATGCAAGAGTTTTTGCCGTTGCGCTGGATATAATCGGACATACAGACGGACAGGCAGATGAAAGCATTATTTTGAACTACCTCAAGGCTTACCAATCTCACGGATATCTTTTCGACAGAGAGATTTGGGCAATACCGACCTTCATCAGGCTTGCCCTTATCGAGGAGATAAGGCAGGTTTGTGAAAAAATCAAAGATACGCAGACGCAATGGAATAAGGTGGATGAAATATTGGATGAAGCGATGTCCAATGAGGATGCCGGAGCAGACAGCGTCATGAAGCTGTTTAAAAGCGGAACGAAAACAATGGACGGCATCAATTCTGCGTTCATCGATCATTTGTTCTACAGGCTGAGAAGGGCCGGCCAAGGTTATATCCATGTACTTAAATATATAGATGACTATCTTGAAAAGTCAGGAACCGCCATGGAAAGCATAACTCAGAAAGAGCATAATGCTCAGGCGGTAAATACTGTTTCAATAGGAAATTGTATAACTAGCCTTAAGCTTGTATCCGCACTGGATTGGATAAACATACTGGAAGCTGCAAGCCATGTTGAACAGGTTTTGAGGGAGGATCCTGACGGAACTTATCCTATGATGGATCTCAATTCGAGAAGCTATTACAGGAGCAGGATTGAAAAGCTTGCCTCGGGCTATCAGGTCTCGGAATTTCATATAGCCAAGGAAGCAGTTAAACTTGCAAAAGCAGCTTATGAACAAGCGAAAAATGTAGGTGCTAATGATATTCAAGTTAAAAGAGCTTGTCATGTGGGATACTACCTTATTGATAATGGGGTAAAAGACCTCGAAGATAGGATTGATTATAAAACAAAACCGGTAAGAAAGGCAGCAGATATAGTAAAGCACTATCCCGGAACATTTTATTACGGTCTTATGCTTATTATTACTGCAGTTTTAACAGCAGCAGCAGCTTATTATTCCTTTATGGCAGCTCAGAGTATGAAATGGATTTTTGCTGTTTTGGGTTGTCTGGCTGTGCTTATTCCCTCTTCTGAAATTGCCTTATGCCTGACTAACTGGATTTCCTGCAAGATATTCAAGCCTGCCTTTTTCCCAAGGTTTGAATATAAGGAAGGGATTCCGGAGGAATATTCAACTATGATTGCAATACCTGCGCTCCTTTCGGATGAAAATAGAGTGGCAGGCCTTCTGGAAAACCTTGAAAGCCATTATCTTGCAAACAAAGGAGAAAACCTTTTCTTTGCCTTAGTCGGAGACTTCAAAGATTCCAAACATCAGAATGAACCCGGGGATGAAAATATTGTTTCAACAGCACTTCAGGGGATTAATGAACTTAACAGGAAGTACTCCAACGGTAAAAAGGACATTTTCTACTTCTTTCACAGGGAAAGAACATTTAATGAAGCTAATGAAAAATGGATGGGATGGGAACGAAAAAGGGGAGCCTTGTTAGAATTCAATGATTTGCTTTTAGGCAAAGGTAATGCTGATTTCAAATACATTTCAAGCGAAGCCATGCCTGCTGACATACAATATGTAATAACTCTGGATGCAGATACAATTTTGCCCATGGGCATGGCAAGAAAAATGATCGGTACAATGGCACATCCTCTGAACAGGCCGGTAACAGATAAAAAAAGGGGAATAGTCACTAAAGGCTACGGGCTTATGCAGCCACGGATTTCATTTGATATTGAGAGCTCGAATAGATCACTGCTGTCAAAGATCTATACAGGCCAGGAGGGAATGGATCCTTATTCCAGCGCAGTTTCAGATGTTTATCAGGATCTGTTCGGAGAGGGAATCTTCACTGGGAAAGGGATTTATGACTTGAACGTATTTCAGAGCATTCTTAAAGATGCGATTCCCGAAAACACAATACTCAGCCATGACCTTCTTGAGGGTTCTTATGTAAGGACAGGTCTTGTAACAGACCTGGAGCTGGTTGACTCATACCCTTCAAAATACAGTTCATTCATTTCCAGACTCCACCGTTGGATAAGGGGGGACTGGCAGCTTGTTCCCTGGCTCAGGGCAAGAGTAACCGACAGGAATAATCAAAAAATTAAAAATCCTCTGCCCTTGCTTTCAAGATGGAAGATATTTGACAATATACGAAGAAGCCTTGTACAGCCTTCAATACTGCTCCTGATATTAGCCGGATTCAGCATTCTTGCGGGAAGCAGTCTGCTTTGGCTTTGTTTTGCTCTGGCTGTGATTTTTGTTCCGTTATTTACATCAATTATAGATTTGGTGCTTTCAGGACGAATCGGAGCCGGAAGGGTAAAACGGCACCTGCATGTCATGTCCGGCGTTAAATCGGTATTTTTTCAAGCCATTCTAGCTTTTTGCTTTTTGCCTTATCAGGCATATATGATGATTAATGCAGTAACAGTAACCCTTTTAAGAGTTTTCGTGACTAAAAGGAATATGCTTGAATGGGTGACTGCAGCTGATGCAGAAAGAGGACAAAAGAATTCCGTATCAAGCTACTGGAGAAAAATGTACATTTCTTCAGCTATGGGGCTTTTGGTCTGCATTTTGTCAATTCTGCTGAAGCCCGGATGGTTTGTCTACAGCATTATTCCGTTGGTGTTCTGGACTGCCTCTCCGCAGGTTGCATTTTATATAAGCAGGGAGCAGGAGGATAAAATTCCTGTGCTTCCTGAGGCTGGGCGAATGGAATTGCGGAAGATTGCCAGAAAAACCTATAGGTATTTTGAAGAGTTTGCAAATTTCAGGAACCATTACCTTATACCGGACAATTTTCAGGAGGATCCCCCGAGGGGTATTGCTTACAGAACATCTCCTACAAATATAGGCCTGGGCCTGCTGGCGATACTTTCGGCAAGGGATATGGGGTATATAAGCACCTCTGAAATGGCAGGCCTGCTGGAAAACGCTGTTTTAACCATTGAGAGGCTTGATAAATGGAACGGCCATCTTTACAACTGGTATGACACCCGTACGCTCAAACCCTTGAGGCCCGGATATATCTCAACTGTAGACAGCGGAAACTTTGTCTGCTACTTAATAACCTTGATTCAAGGGCTTAAAGAATATCTTGATGCGCCGCTAATTGATAAAGCTTTCATACACGGATTTATGGATATTATAAACATATTGGGCAGGGGAGGGGATGAATCCGGGTTTGCAACCGGAACTCTTAAGGAGATTGAAGTGAAAAAAACAATAGATCCGGTTCTCTGGAAATCCGCATTAAACGAGCTTTCTGAATATTTCAACCTTTCCAATGCAAGAAAAATTTCCTGGGAATCCAAAGGTGCCAATGCTGTTAAGATGTTTAACAATGAGCTTGCAGATATTATGCCGTGGGTAAACCTATTGGCAGATATTCCTGATGGCTTGGTTAATAACCAGAAGTATGAAAAAGTATTGGAGCAGACAAAAGCAATTGCAGAAATGCTTAAGGAAAACATATGCCTTAATGGACTCCCTGAACATTATATGCGCGCAATAAGCATGACAGATAGGCTGCGGGGAGACCTTGTTGCTATTGATGCCGATATTTCAAGCATCGGTTGGCTTGAGACACTGAAAGGTCTTCTGGCAGCATCGGTGGAGCATTCCCAAAGCCTAATAAGCAGGATAAAAGGGCTTTGTGAAAGGTTAAGCATTATATCCGAAGAAATCAAATTCCTTCCGCTTTATGTAGAGAAAAAGCAGTTGTTTTCTATCGGCTACAATATTGAAGAGAACAGGCTTACCAATTCCTTTTACGACCTGTTTGCTTCGGAAGCCCGTCAAACAAGCTATATAGCTATTGCCCGCGGGGAAGTTGAACCGAGGCATTGGGGCAAGCTCGGAAGAGCACTCACGGTGCTTGATGGCTATAAGGGCCTTGTGTCCTGGACAGGGACTATGTTTGAATACCTTATGCCGCTGCTGCTTATGAAAAGCTTTAAGAACACCTTGCTTGATGAGACCTATTCCTTCGTCATAAGGAGCCAGAAAAAATACGGGAAGCTTAGAGGCATGCCGTGGGGGGCTTCGGAGTCAGGCTTCAATTCCCTGGACGTCAGCCTCGATTATCAGTACAAGGCAATAGGTGTTCCATGGCTAGGCTTAAAAAGGGGCCTTATACAGGATGCGGTTGCTGCACCTTACGCAACTTTTCTTGCTCTGCTTGTTGATCCCGTAAGTGCTTATGAAAATATCCTCATGCTGAAAAATGAAGGTCTTGAAGGTGCATACGGCTATTACGAAGCTGTTGATTATACCCCGGAAAGGCTTCCCTTCGGTGAAAAAAGGGCAATAGTAAAGAGCTATATGGCCCACCACCAAGGCATGAGCCTTCTTTCACTTAACAACTTCCTCAATTCCAATGCCATGCAGAGGCGTTTTCATGCAGATCCGGTCGTAAGGGCCGCTCGTTTGCTGCTTCAGGAAAAAGTGCCTTCCAGTGTTATAATCACCAAGGAAAGCAAGGAAAAAGTAATGCCGTTTAAAGATGCGGTATATAAAGAAAAAGGGCCCATCCGCAAGTATACTGCACCTGATCCCGTGCTGCCGAAAACGCATATACTGTCAAACGGCAATTATTCAATAATGATAACCGACAAAGGCACCGGCTTCAGCAGAAACAAGATGGCAACTGTAACAAGATGGAGGGAAGACAGTGTACGGGACAGCTACGGAATGTTTTTCTATTTAAGGAATATTGAAAGCAATTCTGTCTGGACGTCAACTTACGCACCCTTTAATGTCATGCCAGAGAAATATGAAGTGGTTTTTACTCAAGATAAGGCAATGTTCAGAAGACGTGACGGTGATATTGAAACAATGACCGAGGTTATAACAGCATCGGGCGACAACGTTGAAATAAGAAAAGTTTCACTGAAGAACTACGGTAAAACGGCAAGCACTATCGATATAACAAGCTATTTCGAGGTGGTGCTTGCTCCTCAGAGCGCAGATGTTGCACACCCGGCGTTCAGTAATCTGTTTATAAAGACTGACTTCCTGCATGACAGAAAATGCCTTGTTGCAAACAGGCGGCCGAGGTCTGAGTCTGATAAGAGCACATGGATAGCAAACAGAGTTGTAGCAGATGGGGAGATTATCGGAGATATTCAGTATGAGACTGACCGTGCCCAATTCATAGGACGCGGTAATACTGCTGCAAATCCGGCAGCGATAAACAGGGCAAAACCGCTTTCTAATACTGTTGGAGCGGTGCTTGACCCCATAATGTCTATTAAAATTCGCATTAAAGCAGAGCCGGGAAAAATAACAAAGATATCCTTTGTTACAATTGTAAGCGAGTATGAAGAGCCGCTTCTTGCACTGGTAGATAAATATTCTACAGTAGATTCAATAGAAGGCGCTTTCAGGCTTGCATTGATCAGAAGCCAGGTGGAAGCAAAGTACTTGAATAGAAAAGCTGCGGAAATCGAGCTTTACCAGGAAATGCTTTCAAGCATCGTATTTGTCAGCCCGGTACGAAGGCTCTACAGCGAGCGGGTAGCCAAAAACCGGAAAGGACAGTCCTCTCTGTGGGCTTACGGAATATCAGGCGATCTGCCGATTGTGCTTGTAATTTTAAAGAAAACGGATGAAACAGACATACTTTTTGAAGTGCTTAAGGCTCATGAATATTGGAGACTCTTGGGCCTTAATGTAGATCTCGTGGTTTTGAGCGATGAAGAGAACAGCTATACTAATCCGTTGTTCGGTCTTTTATCGGATATGGTTCTATCAATCTATACCAATGACATATTGAATAAATCCGGAGGAGTATTCTTAATAGACACGAATAAAATGCCTGATGAAGATGTTGACTTGCTGTATGCTGCCGCAAGAATTATTTTAAGGGGGGATGCAGGGTCTATTGCCGAGCAGGTGAAAATCAAAAACAAAATGCACTATCCGAAGAAGCTTGAGATTTCAAAAGAAGCAAGCTCTTTTGAAAAGCTTGAGCCAAATGAAGAAAAACTGGAGTATTTCAATGGTTTGGGCGGATTCGGAAGTAATGGGAATGAGTACGTGATAAGGCTTGAAAAAGATCAAAATACTCCTGCACCATGGATAAATGTCATTGCAAATTCAAAATTCGGCTTTATCGTATCCGAATCAGGCTCAGGATATACCTGGTATGAGAACAGCAGGGAAAACAAGCTTACCCCATGGTCTAATGATCCGGTAAGTGACCCGCCGGGTGAAGTTCTTTACATCAGAGACAACGAAACAGGCCGGTTTTGGTCCCCTACGCCTCTTCCGGTAAGGGATGAGAATGCTTATATTGTCAGGCATGGTTTCGGATACACAGCCTTTGAGCATAATACAATGGGAATAGAACAAAGTCTTATTCAGTTTGTACCGGTCAAGGAAAGTGTAAAAATCAGTATTGTTAAATTAAGAAACTTTAGCGAAAAGGCAAGAAATATAAGTCTCTTTTATTATATAAGGCCTGTTCTTGGAGTTAGCGACCAGGTAACTTCAATGCACATAAGAACTGCATTCGATGAGACCGGAGCACTTATAATTGAGAACCCTTATAATGAGGAATTTAAAGGCAAGGTCAGTTTTATAACTACAGAAGGAGAAGTGTCATATACCGGGGACAGGAAGGAATTCCTAGGTTCCGGAAGTATTGGCACTCCTGACGCTTTAAGAAGGGAAAAGCTGTCGGGAACGGCAGGTACGGGTTATGATTCCTGTGCAGCCTTGCAGGTCGTAATAAATATTCCGCAAGGTGCTGCTAAAGAAATGGTTTTCCTGTTTGGAGCGGCAGATAATTATGACGAAGCCAAATCTATTATGCTTAAGTATAAAGATTTGGATAATGCGAAAAAAGCTCTTGAAGAAGCAGTTAAGTTTTGGAAGGATAAAATCGGTACAATAAAGGTTCATACCCCGGATGCATCAATGGACTTGATGCTGAACGGCTGGCTCATGTATCAGGTGATCTCGTGCAGGCTGTGGTCAAGATCTGCTTTCTATCAGTCAGGAGGTGCATTCGGCTTCAGGGATCAGCTTCAGGATTGTCTGCCCTTGTTGTCCGTATGGCCCGAATTCCCAAGGGAGCAGATTTTATACCATGCACGTCACCAATTTGTGGAGGGTGATGTTCAGCACTGGTGGCATGAACCACTCGGAAAAGGTACAAGAACCAGATTTTCAGATGACCTTTTGTGGCTTCCTTATGTTACTGCGGAATACGTCAGGGTTACAGGGGATTATACGATCCTAGACCTTGAAACGCCCTATATTGAAGATGAGCCGCTAAGGGAATTTGAAGATGAAAGATATACCGCACCTACGGTATCAAATACAAAGGGTACGGTCTATGAGCATTGTTTGAGAGCGATTGAGAAGGGCCTGAAATTCGGAAAGCACGGACTTCCTCTTATGGGCTCCGGCGACTGGAACGACGGCATGAGCACTGTAGGTAACCTCGGTTTCGGCGAAAGTGTATGGCTCGGGTGGTTTATTTGCTCAGTTCTCGAAAGCTTTTCGAAAATATGCAGAAAGAAAAATGACGATGCGACGGCAGACAGATATGCGGAAATCAGAAGTAAACTTGCATCGGCTATAGATGAAAACGCATGGGATGGAAACTGGTACAGAAGGGCCTATTTTGACAGCGGGATACCTTTGGGTTCAGTAAATAACAGCGAATGCAAAATAGATTCAATTGCGCAGACCTGGTCAGTGATTTCAGGTGCAGGGGAACCAAAAAAGGTTTTGCAGGCAATGTGTTCGTTAGAGGATTATCTGGTGCAGAAGGAGGATTGTCTCATTAAGCTTCTCACACCGCCGTTTGACGAGGGAGATCTGGAACCAGGCTATATAAAAGGATATGTTCCGGGTGTAAGGGAAAACGGCGGACAATATACTCATGCGGCAGCCTGGGTTATAATTGCTTTTGCTGAGCTTGGAGAGGGCGATAAGGCATGGGAGTTCTTTGAACTGATAAATCCGATCAATCATACGCGAACCTTCATGGAGTATTCCAGGTACAAGGCAGAACCATATGTTATGGCAGCGGATGTTTATGCAGTGCACCCGCATACAGGAAGAGGCGGCTGGACTTGGTATACGGGGTCTGCGGGATGGGTATACCGTGCAGGAGTTGAGTATCTGCTTGGTTTTCGCAAGAATGGCGATTCCGTTGTGATGGAGCCTTGCATCCCCAAAAGGTGGAAGGAGTATGAAATCAACTACAAATTTATCGACACAGCCTATAAAATAAAGGTTAAAAACCCTCAAGGAATCAATAAAGGAGTACTGAGTATTGCATTGGACGGAACTAAAATGCAGGGGAATTCGTTTGTGCTTATAAATGATGGCTCCCGTCATGAAGTAGAGGTCATTATGGGAAAATAGTCTAAATTCAGCATATGTTTGGGGGGACTTCCGGTATTTTGAAGAAGGAGTTGATAGTGTAAGAAAGTGAAAACAAGAGATTCATGAAGACCGGATGCGAGCGAAGGATATAAATTGATTCAATTTATTGCGGGATATTCGCGTGATAAAAGTGTCGGTTTCCTGAAGCTTTTGTTATCTATTTAACAAGCGTATAATCTTATCTATAGTTCAGCTGATTTTAACAAAACAGTTGAATAATAGTTACGGCTTAAATTCCTGATCCGGTACGTTTGACAGGTCAACACCTTAAACGGTGCAAAGCACTTCCCGGGAGTGGCTCCTCAAATAAAAGATTTGGAATGAAAGAAATGTAACTACAATATAATAAAAAGCTCAAAAAAATAATATTGAGGGGGATTAAAATGTTAGAAAATATCGATTGGACTATTCCGATTATAGTTGTGGGGTCGCTGATAGGCATAATCATTCTTTGGAAGCTTATCGGACTCAGAATAATTCCAAACAATAAAATAGGCATAGTTGAAAAATGGTGGTCGATGAAGGGATCACTTGATTCACAGATAATTGCACTGAATGGAGAAGCAGGCTACCAGCCGGAAGTTTTAAGGGGTGGTATTCACTTCAGGACTCCATTCAAATACAAGGTTCATACCTGTTCGCTTGTAACAATACCTCAAGGCCAGATGGCGTATGTATTCGCACGTGACGGTCAGCCTTTGGAACCTACACAGACACTCGGCAAGATTGTGCCTGAGTCTAATAACTTCCAGGATGTGCGTGGTTTCATCAGCAATGGAGGACAAAAGGGTCCTCAGAGAGGGATTGTCCGTGAAGGAACATACGCATTCAACCTTGCACAGTTTATAGTCATAACAGAAGATAAGGTTTATTATCTCCCGATGGGAACTTTTGCAGAAGATGCAACAATTAACAAGATGGCTGAGCTCTTAAGGGAAAGAGACGGCTTTAAGCCGATAGTTATAAAGGGTGCTGATGACAAGGTTGGTATAGTAACAGTTCATGACGGCCCGTCCCTTAACAAAGATGACATTATTGCTCCTACCGTAGGTGACAATGTAGCTGATAAGGAAACCTACCACAATAACTTCCAGGATCCTGAAAAGTTCCTGAGGGCTTGTGGTTACAGGGGTAGGCAGTACCAAGTTCTTGTAGAAGGTACCTACTTTATAAACAGATTGTTTGCTACTGTTGAACTAATAGATAAAACTGTCATAGATATCGGATTTGTCGGAGTTGTAGTATCCTATATAGGGACAAAAGGGCAGGATTCAACTGGTGCCGATTACAAGCACGGAGAACTGGTTGGTCAAGGCTTCAGGGGTGTTTGGGCTGACCCATTAATGCCGGGTAAATATGCATTTAATACCTATGCCGGAAAGATTGTCAGAGTGCCGACAACCAATATAATACTTAAGTGGATCAGCAATCAGAGCGGTGCCCACAGATATGACGAGAACCTTAAGGAAGTCAGCCTTATTACTAAAGATGCCTTCGAACCTTCACTTCCGTTGTCGGTTGTTATGCACATAGACTATAAAAAGGCTCCTTTGGTAATACAGAGGTTTGGAGATGTCAAGATGCTTGTTGACCAGACTCTTGACCCTATGGTTTCGGCATACTTTAAAAACATCGGTCAGACTAAGACACTTATACAGATCATACAGGAAAGAAATGAAATACAGGCAAAGTCCTCTGAAGAGATGAAAGCTAAATTTACTCACTATAACCTTGAACTTGAAGAGGTTTTGATTGGAACTCCTTCATCATCAGCAAATGACAACAAGATTGAGCTAATACTTGCACAGCTTCGTGACAGACAGATTGCGCAGGAACAGGTAGAAACCTATTCGCAGCAGCAAAAGGCGGCTGAAAAGGAAAGAGAGCTTAAGGAAGCTGAGTCAAAGGCAGCACAGCAAAGGATTCTTACCGAATCTGACATCAACATTCAGGTGCAGGGTAACCATGGTAAGGCTGAATACCAGAGAGCAATGCAGGAAGCTGCCAAGATCAAGACCCTTGCCGAGGCTGAATCCGAAAAAATCAGCCGTATAGCGCAGGGTGAAGCTGCTAAGATCAAAGCTATTGCCGAGGCTGAGGCCGAGAAGGAAGCCAAGGTTGGTATAGGTAAGGCGCTTGCAATCGAAGAACAGGTAAGGGCTTACGGCGGATCACGTTATCAGTTGATGCAGGATATTATGGGCAAATTCACTGCAGCGGTAGAAAAATCAGGAGTTGAACTGGTTCCGAAGACTGTTATCAGTATGGGGTCGGATAAGGGCAGCAGCACGGCAAATGCTTTTGATGTTCTTATAAACCTCCTGATAAGCGATAAGCTAGGCCTTGATATAGGTGCAGCAGACGGCAGAACAGAAGAAAATGAGAAGGTTAAAAAGATCAAGGAAGCCATATTGGGTTCTCTAGAAGACAGCAGTGCAGCAAAGGAAAAGACTGAGACGGTTGATTAAGCGGTTCAAGGGGGATGGCAGCTGCCTTTCCCCTTGAAAACTCCTTAAAAGTTTATTGACTCATGGTAATAATGCATGCTATACTCATAATAATTTGTATAATGTTTTCAGAGGGAGTAACGACTGCCGTCGGCAGGAAATAAAGTCGTCATTACGGTTCTTGAACCCGGCTTTATTACAATCACTGCAACGCTTGTATTGTATTATTGCGGTGTATAAAAATGTTTTGTGAGACTCTGCATCCGATTTTTTTGGATGCGGAGTTTTTTTATACAAATAATATATTTAAGGAGGAGCTGAATCTATGGAAAATAACAAGTCAAAAGAAATTCTTTTTCATACCATGGAAAGTAAGGAAGTACTGGACTACCTTCATTCATCTCAAGATGGAATCAGTGATGAGGAAGCAGTCAACCGCTTGAACGTTTACGGCAGAAATGAGTTGGAAGAAGGAAAAAAGAAGACTCTTTTCTTCATGTTTATTGAGCAGTTCAAAGAAATAATGGTAATTATTCTTTTGGTTGCGGCAGCAATATCCGGCTTCATGAACGAGTTGACGGACACGGTTATCATTCTGGTCGTTGTCCTGATTAATGCAGTCCTTGGCGTTATGCAGGAGAGCAAAGCTGAGAAGGCTTTGGATGCTCTTAAGAAAATGTCTTCTCCTCATGTTAAGGTGAAAAGAAACGGTGAGACCAAGCAGATCAATACTGAGGAGGTTGTTCCGGGTGATATTGTGCTTCTGGAAGCGGGGGATTTTATTCCCTCGGATATGAGGCTTCTGCAGTCGGCAAGTTTAAAAATCGAAGAGGCTGCACTAACAGGAGAATCTGTCCCTTCAGAAAAAATCATATCAAGCATTGATAAGGAAGATATTGTTATCGGCGACAGAAAAAATATGGCCTACGCAGGAAGCAGCGTTACTTATGGAAGAGGAATGGGTGTCGTTACTGCCGCAGGTATGAATACTGAAGTCGGAAAAATTGCCAAACACCTTGCCGGTACCGAGTTTGACAGGACACCGCTTCAGAAAAAGCTTGCCGAAATGAGTAAATTCCTTACAATCGGGATCATTGGGATTTCTATTGTCATTTTCGCTGTTGGAGTGCTGCAAGGCAGGGATTACTTCGAGATGTTTCTTACATCCGTAAGTCTGGCTGTAGCGGCTATTCCTGAGGGGCTTCCGGCGGTAATCACCATTGTTCTTGCTCTGGGTGTACAGAAAATGGCAAAGCGAAAGTCTATTATCAGAAAGCTTTCGGCAGTTGAGACCTTGGGTAGTACTGAAATCATTTGCTCTGATAAGACAGGTACCCTCACGCAAAATAAAATGACAGTTAAACAAGCATATCTTGACGGAAATATATCAGATGCTGAAGATTTAAGTGACAGCAGGGGAAGCTATACGACCTTTATGCATTCAATGGTATTATGCAATGATTCAAAACCTTCCAAAGGTGAAACGGGAGAATTGAAATATATGGGGGATCCGACAGAGACCGCTTTGACATATTTCGCATCGTCAAAAGGCCTGTATAAGGGAAAAATAGAGGAGAATGCTCCGAGGGTTGATGAGATTCCCTTTGATTCGGAAAGAAAGCTGATGACAACAATCAATAAGGAAAATGAGAAATTCCGTGCCATAACAAAAGGGGCGCCGGATGTTCTGCTTGACAGGTGCACAGGGATTCTTCTGGACGGCAAGGTAACAGAGATGACACAGGAACATGTCAAGGGTATCATTGAGGCCAACAGAGCTATGGCAGGAAAAGCGCTCAGGGTACTAGCGGTAGCTGTGAAAGACATGGAAGCAGTACCTGAAGAATTAACCAGTGAAGCTGTTGAAAACGGAATGACTTTTGTCGGTCTCGTGGGAATGATCGACCCTCCGAGGGAGGAAGTGAAGGAAGCAGTCAAAGTATGTAAACAAGCAGGCATCCGGGCGGTAATGATAACCGGAGACCATAAGGATACAGCAGCGGCAATTGCGGCGGAACTTGGGATTATTAAGAATAAAGATGAAGTTATTACAGGCAGTGAATTAAGCAAGATTTCTGATGAAGATTTCGAGAACCTCGTAACAAAATATTCAGTTTATGCCAGAGTTTCTCCGGAGCATAAGGTTAGAATCGTGAATGCATGGAAGAAAAAAGGGAAGATTGTTGCAATGACCGGTGACGGTGTTAACGATGCTCCTGCACTGAAGGCATCCGACATCGGCATCGGGATGGGAATTACCGGTACTGATGTTGCCAAGGGTGTATCGAGCATGGTTCTTGCGGATGATAATTTCGCAACAATTGTTGTTGCGGTTGAGGAAGGCAGAAAGATATACAGTAATATACGCAAAGCTATACAATTCCTGTTATCCTCGAACCTTGGTGAAGTTGTGACTTTGTTTGTTGCCACGATGCTCAACTGGACAATTCTTTTTCCGATTCATATACTTTGGGTGAACCTTGTAACAGATACATTGCCGGCTCTTGCGCTGGGAGTTGAGAAGTCTGAGAAGGATATCATGAAGCAAAAACCCAGGAAAGCTAACAGCAGCTTTTTCTCCAACAGAGTCGGAATTAATATAATTACGCAGGGAATCTGCAAAGGCTTGCTTACGCTGCTGGCTTATTATATCGGCAGGGAGCTTTACAACCCTGAAATAGCAACAACTATTGCATTTGCAACGCTTGGACTCATCCAGCTTACACATTCGCTCAATGTCAGGTCCAATGACAAGTCTCTTTTCAGGATAGGGATCTTCAGTAACAGGTATCTTATAGGAGCAATTGCCGTTTCAGCACTGCTTCAATTAATAGTTATCATTGTACCGTTCCTAAACGATATATTCAGGGTAACCACCTTGAACCTTACGCAATGGGGCATCGTGTTAGCCGCATCTATAGCAATAATACCGATTGCCGAGGTAATCAAGATTATACAGAATTCGATGGTTCGTAAGACTGACAGCGATCAGGCTTGACATATTGATTGGGGGAGGTATAATTTGGTATAGGAAATATTTTGAATACAGGCAGGCGGAATTATGAAAAGCTACAGGAAAGAACTCTGGTTTGAAACAGGCAAGAGGAGAGAATTTATCAATATTACACCTGAGGTCGAGAAATGCCTTAGAGAAAGCGGAATCAAAGAGGGATTGCTCCTCTGCAATGCGATGCACATAACTTCAAGCGTTTTTATAAATGATGACGAAAAAGGCTTGCATTCCGACTTTGAAGTGTTTTTGGAAAAGCTGGCCCCGGAAAAACCTTATAATCAGTACAAACATAACGGATTTGAGGATAATGCAGACGCACATATCAAACGCACAATCATGGGCAGGGAAGTTGTATGTGCCGTAACGGATGGAAAGCTTGACTTCGGTCCCTGGGAGCAAATCTTTTACGGGGAGTTTGACGGCAAAAGGAAGAAAAGAGTGCTGGTAAAAATAATCGGTGAGTAAAGTATTCAGATAAGGGAGCCTTGGCTCTCTTTTTTTTAGACTAAAGTTGTAAAAATAATGCGTTTTGTCGTAATATGTCAAAACATTGCAGACGCATTACATTGAATAACCCAATTTTGTCATATATAATTATTAAATGTAATAAATTTCATGATTATACAATTATGGATTGTGACTTTAAGATTTTGGAGGGTATAATTCAGTGAGAAAAATAATAAAAGGGTATATATCAATAGCATTATGCATTGCAATTCTGGCAACAAGCATTGTACTGCCGATCAATTTTTTATCCATAACAGCAACAGCTGATTCCGGAGGAGTGGTAGGAGATTTAGACGACGATGGTGTAGTGTCAGGTTTGGATTATGCGCTGATGAAGCAATATTTATCCGGCAGCATTACGGACTTTCCTGTTGCCGATGACTTATGGGCCGGGGATGTGGATGGAAGCGGAAACATTGACGCTTTGGATCTTGCTTTAATAAAGCAATACCTTCTTAAAGCAATCAGTTGGTTTCCGAAAGAACAGCCGACTGTTCCATCGGGGTTAACCTCCACTGCTTTGACAGATACCGGGTTAACCTTATCATGGACTTCGTCTTCGGGTATTGATGCAATAAGTAGGTATGAGGTTAAAAGGCAAGGAGATAACAGCACCGTAACATTAAATGCATCCGGGACAAGCTATAATGATACAGGACTCACGGCAAGTACAAGCTATACCTATACAATAGTTGCAATAGATATAATGGGGAGGCGCTCGGAAGAGAGCAGCCCTCTAAATATCATAACAAATGTGGCTATGCCCCGGGTTGCAGCACCGACATTCAGCCCGGCAGCAGGTACATACGCGGCTGCCCAAACAGTGACAATAAGCTGTATAACATCCGGGGCTGCAATATATTACACAACCGACGAAAGTACACCAACAACAAGCTCCCAGGTATACAGCGGTCCAATAACAGTGTCTGCAAATACAACAATAAAGGCATATGCTGTAAAAGCAGGTATGCCGGATTCTGAGGTTGTCAGTTCAACCTATTCAATAAATACGAGTCCATCAGCCCCAATTAATCTGAGATGCACTGAAAAGACTGATTCAACAGTCGTTTTATCATGGGAAACAACTTCGGGGTTAAGCGTTTCCGGTTATGAAGTATATCTGTCCGATACCCTTACAGCATCCGTAGACAACACGATGGCTGTAATTAACAACTTAAAACCAAATTCAGCAAATGTTTTCAAGGTAAAAGCCATATATCAGGACGGTCGGGTGTCCGATTACAGTTTACCTATTACAGTTGTTACCGATAAAGACAGCACTCCTCCTTCAGTACCGGCGGCATTATCGGCAGCAGAGAAGCATGATACATCAGTAACCCTGACCTGGAATGAATCCACAGATAATACGGCTGTAGCGGGCTATGAAATATACAGGAACAGTAAAAGAATTGCAACCTCAAATAAAAATTCTTATACAGACAATACATTATCATCGGGAACAACATATAATTATTCGGTAAAAGCCTACGATACTGCAGGCAATATATCGAATGCAAGCGAACCTATAGATGTAACCACCCTTATAAATGATGATAACGGGAATGATTTTGAAAATGCCAATCCTATAGATATAGGAATTCAGAAAACCGTAAAAATCAATAATCCCGGGGATATTGACTGCTTTTACTTCAATACAGTCTGGAACGGTACATATTCCTTGGAGAGCAGCGGATCAACAGATACATATGCCGAACTGTATGATTCCTCAACAAATCTAATAGCCAGTAACAATGACCAAAACCTGATAAATAAAAATTTCTATATAAAAACAAATCTCACTCAAACAAAAAAATACTATATAAAGGTTAAAAGCAATAATCCTAACGAAACAGGAAATTGTGTAATTATAGTAAAGCTTTTGTCCCAGGTTCAGACCTCTAATTCAGGAACAATCATGGGGCAAGGGCTAGATGACGCATATACGAAGCTTTTAATGCACTTTGATGGGACAAACGGGTCAAATATATTTACAGATGAGAGTGGGAAGACAGTTACGGCGGCATATGGTAATCCACAAATAAGTACTGCACAAAGTGAGTTTGGTGGAGCAAGTGGATATTTTGGTGGGTCAAGTCAATTAATTATTCAGGATAGTGAAGATTGGAATTTTGGTAGTGGAGACTTTACCATTGATTGTTGGGTAAAACGAAATGCAGTTAATGTTTATCAATCTATTGTAGCACAAACACCGCATCCTGGAACGAGTACAAATAAATCGTTTGAAATGCTATTTTGGAATGATAATGAAATGACATTTGAATTGGTTAGCGGTACAACTCAATAAAAGTGACAGGGGACGGTTCCTAGTCACGGTATACGAAAAACTCAGTTTTAAACATATTTGAAGCCGACAACCGAATTAAAATTCTGATATGCCCCCTCTAAGTGACAGGGGACGGCAGACTATGTGAAAACCAGCGACTAAAAGAAGTGCTTGAAACCCTTTTGAATTAAAGGTTGGAGTGCTTTTACCTTGAAATGTGGTATAATTTAGCTATACAAAAGATACGTGGGTGCCCGTTATGCCATATATGCATGAATAGATAAACAGTTACGGAAAGACAGGGTTAATAAGATTTTGAAGGGATAGACAGAAGAACTTCCCTCTGTCTGTTATGGGTATGAGGTGATAAAGTTGGAACATGATAGCAGCTATTTTTATAATATTGGCATGGAGAACATTGATATGGAAGATTTTATGAAGGCTTTAGAGTATTTTGAAAAGTCTATTGAAATAATGCCACACTTTAAAACATTTGAAAGGATGTATTATTGTTATAAACAACTGGGCAAACATGATATTGCAAGGAGGTACATAGAAAAGGCTTACTTAATGAATGAAAGCAACGACAAAGTTGCTGTAGAGTTTGCTATAGAATTACAAGAAGAGGGTAAAATAGAATTTTGCTTAGAAGTAGTAAATAAGGTTTTGAAGCGAAATCCCAGTTATGGACCTGCAAAAAGAATTGCAGAAAAAAACATAAAAATCGGTTCTTTTCAACCTTAGTTGATTTTAATAAAATAGATTTTATGTAAATGACCAGATATATACAATAGATAATAAACCTTTAATTGGAGGCAGGTATGAGTAAAACATTTGAGGAACTCTTTAGTGAGATACAGTCTGATATGGTATCGATTTGTTTAGAGTATGTAGAAAACCGAGCAGATAAAATATTTATATACTGTTCATTTGAGGCGAAAGTACTATGGAAATTTAAATTATAATTTAAATGATTACCTGCCCCAAACCTCACTATAACCACGCAACGAATCCTCAGAGGATCAAACGATTCTATATCTGATTATAATACAATGTTTGCAATTTACATTTGTGTTTTTTTAGTGTATGATTAAAAACAATAATAGTTTACATAAATAATAAAATTTTTTGACGATTTTCTAGTTAGGTTCTCGACATAATCTGTTTCATACTTAATTGTTCAATAGCAAAATTTCAGTGAATACCGTTAATGGTAGCCTTGTCAATGCTTTCATAATTAATACTTTTGTGAAGAAGTTATAGATTTGATATATGAAATCCAGAAAAAATCAATATAGCATTTCAAATTGGACAGAGAATGCGTTATATACTAAAGAATTGATTGCGATAACTTTGAGTTTATATTGACACTATATCCGGAGGACAAATCAATGGTACCAGATAACCAAGATTGGATACACATTCCTAAACCCCAAAAATTTAAAATGGATAGTCTCATGGAAGATCTGAGTGACGGCTTGCTTACAAGTTTACTAACACTTGTACAGGACGGCATTTGCTTCTTGGATAAGGATTTAAACATTATATATATCAACCCAACAATCTTATGTTGGTATCCTGACTACGTACCAACGAAAGGGCGAAAGTGTTTTGCAGTCTATCATCATCGATCAGAGCCATGCAACAACTGTCCTGTTTTGAAGGCGATTAAGGATAAAAATCCGGCTACAGGTATAGTTCCGTTTGAAAATGCCAAGACTACTTTTGGCTGGCAGCAAATCTATTGCACCCCGATATTTGATAATGATAACGAAGTCATTCTTGCCATTGAATATATTCGAGACATCAGCAAATTCAAACATTTAGAGCTCTCTTCCGGGCTAATAGAAAGTCAAAATAAACTTCTGTTGGGCTTTCTTGAAGAAAAACGAAAAGAGAAAGAACTAATGGAACGTAATTTTGCGGTCAATATTGATCGTATTATTCAGCCGGTTTTGCGGTATTTAGAAAATGTACTAGATAAAGAAGCCATGAACATTGTTAAACGCCAATTGGATTTATCGACACAGACAATTACTGAGAAGAAAGAATATTTGTTAGATAGGTTATCACCGAAGGAAATCCAGATTGCAAAATTAATCGTTGAAAACAAGTTAAGTAAAGAGATTGCTGATCAATTACATATAACGAAAAAGGCAGTAGACTTTCACCGTACAAATATCCGTAAAAAATTGAATTTAAGTCCAGAAGACAATTTGCAACGATATCTTGAAATGAATATGTAAATGAAAATACATTAGTAACATTGATGAGAAAGTCTAAATCTGAATATTAAAACAGTTATACAAAAGCGTCCGAATTTGATTCGGACGTTTTTTTGCGCGCATCCAGCGAAGCTGGAGCATACTTGCCAGTGTAAGTCTGGCACGGGAAGTCAAAAAATATATTCAAGAAAGTACACTTGAGATACTAAGGTTTATTTAGTATTTCTCTATTACATTGCTGGAATCGCAAAATTATGAATATTGCACAATAATAAGTATATAAACAATTTAAATTTAGGCAAAAACACTAAAACGCATCTATTTACTATCAAATATTTGAATATGATCCTTCATATTTGATGTGACATAGTATCGATGCTAAAGTGTATATTTGGAAGTTTTTCATATTAATGCAGGGGGGAGGCGCAAGTAATAATGCAAAGCAAAACGATACTGCAGATGGATGGTATTTCAAAGTCATTCGCGGGTGTAAAAGTTTTTGATAACCTTTGTTTTGATGTGCAGAAAGGGGAAGTGCATTGTATTTGTGGTGAAAATGGTGCCGGAAAATCGACTTTGATCAAAATACTTTCTGGAGCACATATGCCAGATAGTGGGATTATCCATATCGATGGCAAGATTGTTGAAAATAATACGCCTCATTTGGCAATGGAACTAGGGGTACAAACCATCTATCAGGAGCATAATCTGTTTCCACTATTAAGCGTATATGAAAATCTATTTGCAGGAAATGAATATACAAAAGGTGGATTGCTCAGGAAGTCTGAAATGGTACAGAAGACTACGGAGATATTAACGTTTTTAAATTCTACTATTTCCCCATTTGATATTGTCGGTCAACTTGGAAGTGGTGAGCAAAAAACGGTTGAGGTTGCAAGAGCATTCATAAAAGAATCAAAAGTGATTATTCTTGATGAACCAACAGCCTCTTTTAGTCAATCAGAAATCAAAAATCTTCTAGGTATTGTCAAAAAGCTCTCTAGCGAAGGAATAAGTATTATATATATCTCTCACCATCTTGAAGAAGTGTTTGAAATTGCTGATCGCGTCACTGTCATCCGTGATGGTATGAAAATCAATACTTATGATATCAAAGATTTAGATGAATGCACCTTAATCAATGACATGGTAGGGCGTGATGTATGTTCCTTTTTTAAACGTGAAAAAGTGGATATTGGAAACATCAAATTCGAAGCCATCGATTTCTCGGGAAACGGTGTCCAGGATGTCTCTTTTTCTGTTCGTGAAGGTGAATTGGTTGGTTTTTCGGGTATGGTTGGATCGGGCAGGTCTGAATTGGCAGAGCTATTGTTCGGTGTTAAAAAGGCCGACACCGGCAAAATCAAAATAGACGGGAAAGATGTTAAAATCGATTCTCCCTTAGATGCTATTCTAAATGGAATGTGCTTTATTACTGAAGACAGACAATCAACCGGTCTATCACTACAGCATTCTATTCTCAGCAATTCCAATATCGCTATGTATTCAAAAAATAATAAACGATTTGTAAAGCCTTCGGAAGATTTAAAGGTTGCACAAAAATATTGTAAGAGCATGAATGTTGTTTCGCCAACAGTTTATAAGAAGGTAAATCAACTATCCGGCGGAAATCAACAAAAGGTAGTTCTTGCAAAATGGTTTGCAACCAATGGCAGCATCTATATTTTTGATGAGCCTACCCGAGGAATTGATATTGGTGCCAAAGAAGAAATATATAAAATCATGACACAACTGCTTAAGGACGGTAAAAGTATCATAATGATTTCCTCTGATATGCCTGAATTAATTGCAATGAGTGATCGTGTATTGGTTATGCGAAAGGGGAGATTGGTTGCCAATATTCCAAAAGAGGAAATGACAGAAGAAAATATTTTAAAATTCTCAATAGGTGGTGGCAGTGATGATTAAAAAGAACTTAGGCTATGAAGAAAAGAGAGAAAATGTGCTAACCCGGAAACTAATGCATCATGAAAATTCATCCATTTTATTTGTATTGCTGCTTGTAATTGTTTCAGTTGTCCTCGCCGAATTCTTTTTCGCTAGGGACATGGTATTCAAGGATCTTGCTTTTCTGTCAGCAAGAAATATTTCAAGTGTTTTGCAGCAGGTATCTATTACAGGTATTCTTGCCATTGGTATGACACTTGTCATGGTTATGGGTGGAATTGATCTTTCAGTAGGCCAGCTGATGTGCTTCATCGGTGTGCTGATGGCTTCTCTGATAAAAGCAGGCAATTTACCGATCTGGATTATTGTGCTGATCGGTATGTTCTTAGCTATTGGTTGTGAGCTCTTGATGGGTTTGATTATATCACGTACGAAACTAGAATCATTTATTGTGTCATTAGGATTTATGAGCATATATCAAGGCTTAATCTTTCTGATTACAAACGGAAGAGAGATTAGCATCGGAGATAAATTTGAATTTATAGGCAAAACCTCAATCAATATAACAAGTAACTTTAAAATATTTTCATCCGTTATTTTTTACATATTACTGACGGTAATCATTTGGTTAGCGATTAAGTATACTAAATTCGGCCGTCGCCTTTATTTTGTAGGTGGAAATGAAAGTGCTGCATTCTTATCAGGCATCCGTGTCAAAAATTTCAAATTGTGGGTTTATGGATTGAATGGATTTTTTGTTTCCATTGCAGCAATGATTATGATTTCCAGATTGGGTACTGGCGGTCCAAACATGGGACAAGGAAAAGAAATTGATGTAATAGCCTCAGTTGTTGTTGGCGGAACTGCAATGTCCGGCGGAAAGGGAAATGTCTGGGGAGCATTGATAGGTGTTATATTACTTGGATGTATTTCAAACGCGCTGAACATTTTGGGAGTCAATCCTTATTATCAATATGTCATGAAAGGAGGATTAATTGTTGTATCTGTTTTCGTTGGATACTATAGCGGATTGAGAAAGGAGTCAAAACCAAGGTTGAATCAGAAAGTATAGGCTGAAAACAATTTGTTTAACAATGAAGGAGGAAAACCATGAAAAAACTTGCAGTAATATTTATGGCACTTGTAATGGTATTGCCCATGAGTGCATGTTCATCCAATGCTCCGGAGGATGAAGCAATCACGGCTGTGGAGACAACGGCAAATACTGTCGTAGACCTGAAAAGCAAGAAATTAGCCTTTATAAATGCCGGACCTGATGACTATTATGCTGCTTTCGGTGATGCATTTACAGCAGTAGCGAAATCTTATGGCATGAAAGTCGTTGAATTAAACTCCGAATATAGTGCGGAAAAAGAATTGGCTAATGTTCAGGATATGATATCTGCAGGCGTTGATGCGATTGCAGTTATCAGTGCAAATAGTGCAGGTAGCTCTGCTGCTATTAAAGCTGCAAATAGTGCCGGTGTTCCAATCTTTTATGTTGGTGGCAAGCCTGAATTGAAAGCAGGATCTGAAATCCAAGGACATGTAACAGATAGCTATGTAATGATGGGTTATATGGCAGGACAATGGATTAGTGAAAAATATCCAAAAGCCAAATGTGTCACAATACCTGGTCAACTTGGTCAGAGAATGGCCGAAGGAGAAGTGGTGGGTTTTGCAATGGCTCTTGATGAAGCTGGAATGAAACCGCTAAAGGTTTTGGCAAGTGGTGGGTGGCAAAAAGAAAAAACCGTTCCGATTATGGAAGCATTAATCGATTCTGGAGAAAAGTTTGATGTCGTCTTTGCTGCAAATGATGAAACTGCATTTGGTGTGATTCAGGTTCTTGAAGAACGCAACATCCCAATCAAGCAATATCCGGATGACGGAAAAGATGGTGTAGTTGTTGTTTCAAACAATGGTAAAGACTCTGGTTGGGATGCGATGAAAGCTGGAAAACTTGCAATTTCTGTTCCAAATCCTCCTTCATTAAGCGCTGACCTATGCGTACAGCAAATTGTAAAGTATTTCTCAAAAGAGGCATACGAAAAGCAAATTCAAATTACACCTTCTATTATTCTTGATGCAAAGAATACAGACAAGGGCATATCCTGGGTACTTAGCACCTATATGAAACAACGTTCCAATAATGCTTTCGAATGGGATCTATCTTATTACGAAAAAAGTTATGAGCAGAACAAACTTAAATATGAGGCATTTGACAAAGCCGTAGACGAATATATGTCAAAACATTAATAAAATTTTAATAAAAATAAACTACGGAGGAAATGATATGAGTGAATTATTGTTTACACCCCTAAAAATCGGAAAGAAAATAGCTCCAAATCGTATCGTTATCAATGCGATGGAATGTTGCGATGCACTGCCAAACGGTGACCCAAGCCCATTAACCTACAAGCGATATGAAGATTACTTCAAAGGCAAAGCCGGCGTAGTTGTTTTAGAGGCTATTACACCACAATATGATTACATTGCGCGTAAAAATCAGCTTTCTATTAAGGAACACAATCTGCCTGCATTGAAGAAATTTGTTAGTCACCTC
>JAEXSP010000022.1 GCA_023453795.1 Bacillota bacterium | reverse complement strand
GTCTTTGTGTAGTAATATTTTGTTCACAACTATATTCTACCACATTTGGTGCATCTTAGGGTGCACTTCTTGCGTTTTTTCGACGAAAAAAGAGCTGCCTCAAAGTTTATTTTGAGACAGCCCCTTAGTTTCTTCTTATATTAAGTACCCTACAATCCGCTACAGCTCAACATACTCCTTAGGCTCCAAATTCTTATTCATAGTCCACTTGGAAGCAGTCCCTTTTTTCAATCTGTATACTACAAACTCTTTATGAAACTCCTCCGTGCTTATACTATCTTTCCAGGGCTTCAGGAATCCCCTCGAAGGGTGTGCCGCAATTTCATCCTTAAGCTTGGTATCTTCATCCGACTCCAATTCACCGCTTATGCGGATTTGAGTCTGACTCTGATAATCATTGAAGCAAAGTTCAACCTTAGGGTTGGCTGATATCTGCCTGCACATATCTCTCATAAGCCCTGTATGGAATACTATCCCTGATTCATCTGCCTTGTATAGAAGCATGCCCCTGACTCTGGGCTGGTCGCCGTCTAATGTTGCCAAAAAGAACACAGGGTTCTTGTTGATTAATTCGAGCACTTCCTGTTTGTTCATATTCATTTCCTCCCTGCAATTATTTTTATAAAACAGTATACAAGGCAGAAAGAATATATTCTTTCAAAATACAATCATTCATTTGCAAAATTCTGCTTACTTTCAGCTTTTATAGATACTCTGGTAGTCAGATGGGGTTATTTTAAAAAGCCTGGTGAAGCTGGAGGAAAAATGCGAGGCGCTGTTAAAACCGCAGAATAAAGAAATATCTGTGATGCTTTTGGATCCCTCCAACAAGAGTTTTTTTGCTTTGTCCATTCTTATACTTACCAGATGCTCCATCGGAGACACACCCGTTTCCTTTTTAAAAAAGCGTGCAAAATTCGATTCCGACATGTTTGCTATCTGGGAAAGCTTTGCAATTGTCAGTTTGTCTCCGAAATGCTGGTTCATATAGTCCAATACTCTATCGATTTCAAACCTTTCAGATATCATATCCGGCCTGCCGGGAATATTCAATATGCTTCTTATGATATGGTGTGTTATTACTGTTTTCAGTCCATCCAGCACACTTTCACAGCCCATTGCCTTATTTTCATGCTCGGCCATAAACTTTTTCAAATATGCCATAATGTCATGCTCTATAAAGCACTGTTTCCATATAAACGGGGTTGTCAGCTTCCTGCCGTAAGCTTTATATTCATTTTCAAAATACGTTTTGGAAATAAGTATGGCTATGTAACGTGTAAAAGTATCCCCGACTTTTTCTTCATGAGGCACATCGGGAGAAATAGCCGTTACCAGGTAGTAATTCTCGGGTACAGCCTTATCAGGAACTGCAATATTCTGCTCTTTAGAAAGCAGAAGAATAAAAGAATACGCAGGATGAACATGCTGAGGAGTGATTGCATACTCGCAAAAGCCGACACTCGGGATGAATATTCCGATTTCATCGGAAACATAGCAATCTACATGTCTGAGATCATGCTCGCTGACATCTTTACCTACTAATTTTCTGGCCTTTCTCAGAGAATCACTGTTTATTTTCATATAACCTCGGTATTTTTAACATTGTAAAAAGATATTCGACATAACAGGAAAATTTCCTTCCTGAACCGAAAGCCGGGAGAACGTACAGCTGCTAATAAGCAAAGAGCCTGCGCCCACTTAGGGTATGGCTACCGGCTCTCTGCTGTTAATGCACTTTATTAGGGGTATTTATGCATTCGATATATACTAAATTCCGTCCGTAATATTTGAATTTACTTTTACCCTATGCGTTCTTCCTATTACCTTTTCAGTTATTGAGATCAATGCCGGAATGACTATCGGCAGTAAAATGAAGCTTAGGAGCAGCAGACCTATTATCACACCTATTGCCAATTCCATCAGGACGATAAGATTCGATGGATACAGAGTGGCAAATGTACCTGAAAGTATGATTGCCGCAGATATTACAACTCCTCCTATATTTTTTGCCGCAAGTACGATCGCTTCCTTCGCTTGCATATAAGGGTACTCCTTAAACCTCCTCAGCAGGAATATGCTGTAGTCAACTCCCAAAGATGCAATCGTAATAAAGGTGAAGAACGGTACATTCCAAGACAATCCGTTTTGTGCACTGCTGAACAGCTGCTTTGATATAAATGCCACTGACGACAGTGCCGTGTAATAAGCGACAACAAGTGACCCTACAACAAATACCGGTATCCAGAATGACCTGATAATTATAACCAAAAGTATGAAGATAGCCGCAAGCACTATTACCTGGGTGAATGCAATATCGTGAGTAGCCATTTTGTTTAAGTCATTTGAATGTGCAGTTACACCTGCTACTCCATGCTCTGCATTTGAAAGCGCTGTTCCCTCAAGCTGCGCGCCTACTGTGTCATCCATCCTGTCAATGAGGCTGATTGCTTTGTCCGAATAAGGCTCGTAATCCATAACGACAGTGAGTTTCGCAGTCTTTCTGTCCTTTGACATATATGCACTAAGCATTTTTTCAACATCCGATGATGCAAAGGCTTCCTGTGGGATATAGAAACTCTTTGCACTTGTCAGCTGGTTCAGGAAATTATTACATTTATTGATTCCATCCGAAATTGTTTTAAGTCCTTCACTGCTCCTGCCGACTCCGGCCTTTAACTGCGTCATGCCGCCGCCAAGCTTGCTTAAGCCTGAAAGGAGAGCATCCTGACCGGTCTTGATCTGTTCCTGCCCTGCTTTTAATTTTTCCATACTGCTTATAATCGTCTTTTGTCCGGCACTACCCTGCTTCAGACCTTTAGAGAGTCCGGCAGCACCCTTTTCCAACTGTGATAAGCCCATAACAAGCTCTGACTTTGGGCCCGTGTTGTCTATCATCTTTTTTAGTCCTGCGTTTAGCTCATTCAAACCTGAAGTAAGCTTATTATAAATGGTACTTCCTGTACTTAGTCCTGAATTTATCTTATTCAATGCTGCTGAAAGGTTACCTATCATACCGTTAAGGGCCTCAACATCAGAATCATTAGGATACTTTGCATCAAGCTTGCCTACAGTTCCCTGCATCATTGCCACCAGCTGCTTAAGCTGCACTACAGAGTCAAGAACAGATTTGTATCCGGTTCCCAATGTTGTGTACCCGGTTACGATTTCACTAAGATTTCCTGATACTTCTTTCAAGCCTTCATTTAATCCTACAACGCCTTTCTTGATTCCTGCTATGCCCTCACCGAGCTTATCTGCTCCGCCGGCACCCTGTTCTATCCCCTGGTCTACCTTTTTCAACCCATCCGTCACGGAAGCCATTCCGCTCTGAATCTTTGCCGATCCGCCTGATAACTTCTGAGCCTGTGATAAGTCCGGAGCTGCAAGGTTGTTATTTATCTTATCCAGTCCGTCCTTGATCTTGCCTACTCCGTCATTTGCACCCGACAGCCCGACTACAACCGTCTTCGTCTGTTCATTGGTATAAAAATTCTTAATTATCTCGCCCTTTGGCTGAGTAGGCCCAAGCACCTGTTTGACACCCTTAAGCTCTTTCAGCTTTTCTGTAACGCTGTCCAGAACCGCCAAGGCTTCATTATTATCCATAGGCTTTTTACTTTGAAGCACTACTGTAGTAGGCATTGCCATCCCTGCGCCGAACTTGTCTGTTACGATATTGAAGCCCTGTACGGATGGATTGTCGGGGCTTAAATCCTTAAGGTTATCAAAGGATAAATTACTGCTGTTGAAAATAATTATCGGAGAAAGTATAACCGCTATGACCAAAAGTGAAACTACCGGGTGCTTGACGGAAGCCGACGTTACCCTTTCCCACAATCTGCTGTCCTTATGGCCGGCTGACTTTTTAGAAGGCCAGAACAGCTTGCCTGCCAATACTCTCATAAGCAGCGGAGTCAGCGTCATCATTTCTATAAGCAGCACCGCAATGCCTATAGCAACTGCATTGGCGGATCTGTATATCGGAAACTGCACAAAGCTTAAGCTTGCAAACCCCATAAAGACTGTTAAACCGCTGAAAAATATGGTCTTTCCTGCCGTCCTATAGCTTGTTAAAATTGCATCTTCAACAGAAAGCCCGTTTCCAAGCTCCTCCTTATACCTGTTAAAGAGCAGTATATGATAGTCTGTACCTATACCAAATAAAACAATGATTACAAACATTTGTGTGAGGCTGGTTATCGGAAAGTCGAAAGCGTGTATAAACACACCGATTATACCCATGGTGCACAAGTAGGAAACTGCTACCGAAACCAGTGATACCAAAGGCGTAACAACCGACCGGAACATCAGTATCAATACGATTAAAATGAACGCTATGGTTATAACCGCACTTTTATCTACACCTTTATTAACCGAAATCAAATAGTCATTCGTTATGGCCAATTCGCCGGTAATATAGTGCTTAACCTTTACATCCTTTATGGAATTGTTGAAATCATTAATAACAGTTTTATTATCCCTTTCGCCCTTTTCATAATTAACCTGCACAAGCAGAGTGGTTTTATCCTTGGATATCAACTGTTCCTTGGCGTCAGGAGTGTTAAACGGATCGATTATATTAGTTATTTGAATCTTTTCCTTATCGGCATTGAGCTGATCTATGCCTTTTTTGATATCCTGCATTTCTTTGTCGGAGATTTTCTTTTCATTACTAAATACAAGAAGCAGAGTATCCCCTTTTGAACCGGCAACCTTTTGCTGCATTTTTGAAGCCACTATTGAAGGAGAACTGTCGCCTATGGATACTTCGCCCTTTTTACTCAGGATTTTATTCAGATCGGGCTGAAATATTACAAAAAGAACTGTGGCAATAAGCCAAGCAGCTATTAGAACCCAACGGTACTTCAATATTTTCCGCATAATGCATGCCTCCCCCTAAAAACAACTGTTGAATAATTAACATGTGTATATTATAATTTGAATGTGGCATATTATTCAATCGTTAATATAAGATACATTTGTAATATAAACGACATTATAATCATATTTGTTGTCTATTTTAAAAAACAGGAGGATTTCTCTGTATGAAAACTCAGAACGTGGACAGGCGAGTGCGCAGAACCAAAAAACTATTGCTTCAGGGTTTGACAAAATTGATGAGTGAAAAGAAAATAAACAAAATAACAGTCAAGGAACTGACTGAGTTGGTAGACGTAAATCGCGCAACCTTCTATCTTTATTACAAAGACATTTTTGACATGGTCGAAAAGATCGAGACCGAAATGATTCTATACTTCTCAGAAGCTCTTGAGAAATATGTTAGCACAGGAACCGACAGTGAAAACACACTATCCTTCATAAATTATGTGTTCGATTATATTGCTGAATATTCAGACCTCTGCAGGATATTGCTCGGGCCGGATGGGGACTATGCTTTTGTAGAAAAACTTAAAAAGGCGATACGCGAGTACATACCCGAAATGCAGGAGCATGGAGACACTGCAAGGGGGCGTTATTTCATGCCTTTCATCATAGCAGGCTGCGTTGGTGCCATACAGCAATGGCTTGAAGATGGTATGAATCCCCCTGCTAAGGATATGGCAGCCTTTGTTCATGAAATGGTATGGAACTGCGGCAAGCAGCCGAACACATGCTCTTAGCTTTCCACCAGTTCATATTTCCTGCTTCCTAGTCCTATTTTTTCGGCATATTCAAGCGTATGTCTTCCTCTTCTGAATATTTTTCTGCGGTTAATTTTTTCAAGCATATCCAGACATGCCTGATCGATTGCAACAGGGTCAGTTGATGCAAAAATGCCCACATCATCTGCGACATTTTTCATCTCATGCCCCTCACAGTCACAGCCTTTCGTTATGTTCATGGCAAATGTGATGTAAATGAACTCCTTATTGAGCGATGCACCCAAAGCATACTCTGCAAGCCTTTCATTGAACCCCTTTGTAAAGGATGCAAACCAGCTGTTTGATATTGCATTATACTTGCAAACTGCTATGCAGGAAGCACAGCCAACACATTTTTTCCTGTCAATTTTGGCCGTTTTGCCTAAAATAATAGCATTCTCAGGGCACTTAACAGAACAAGCCTTGCATGCCTTACACTTCAGCCTGCTGATCCTGGGTATCGAGTTAGCATGCTGGGCCAGTTTTCCCCCTTTGGAAGCACAGCCCATTGCAAGCTGCTTGACCGCTCCTCCGAAGCCAGCCATTATATGCCCTTTAAAATGGCTCAGCACCAACATTTGATTTTGATCATGGATTCCCTTGGCGATCTTGCAGGTTTCAAAATGCTTTTTGCCTATTCTGACTTCAGTGTATTCTTCACCGGTTTCACCATCTGCAATGATTACAGGCAGTTGGGTGAAGCCATGCTCCAACGCCAGTTTTTTATGCTTCTCGCTGCTGATCCGTTCTCCCTTGTACAGCACGTTGGTCTCTATAAAAGCGCTTTCGACCCCATGTTGTTTAAGGTAATCGAGTAACCCCTCATAGTTTTTCGACTCTATGTACGTTTTATTTCCCTTTTCACCGAAATGAACCTTAAGGGGAATGAACTTTTCCAGCTCCAGCTTCTCATTATTAATTAATTTTTCCAGCAACCCGGCACTTGTTTTACATATCTCTTCTGTATTCGAATATGCTTTGACAGCTTTGAAATATACTTTATTCATAATTCATGTTTCCTCCAAGTACTGTCTGCAAATAATGTAAATTATTTTTAGCTTATATAATTATTTCAGATATTCAAATCATTGTCAAACTCTCTGCTATACAAAAAAATTGCCCATTTGAGGACATTAGGTAATATGTCTTCAATAGGCAAATTATGTGGGGGTTTCAATATTGAGATAACAAAAAAGTACTGCTTTATAAAATGTCAGCAACCTTTTCCGTGTACTCCGTGGGTAACTATTTCATGCCTCCGGGTGGTAAAGCTTTATTATACTGCCTTACCTTTTTTATTCACCAATTTTTTAAGGGCAAGCAGTATAAAACAGATTGCACACATTGAGCCTATGCGTATAATGACATTAATGTAGCCCTTCCAATTAAAGGTATAAAACATAATTATCCTCTCCAATCACCTCTATCTTTAGTGTGTTTCCATTACCGATACTCTATTTCGAAAAAAATATAGTCTATGGAACAGCCTAAATAATCCGCTACCGTTTTGGCCTCTGCCAGAGAAAACTTGACTATTCCCTTCTCTTTCTTGGAATAGCTGGATTTTGAAATTCCTAAGATAGCTGCCATTTCAAAACATGTAATATCCTTTGCTTTTCTGAACATCCTCAATCCTTTATACATATTTACCTCCATCATGTTTCATTTATGGAAATTCCTATATACATATTTTAGTTTCTAATTTAGATACTGTCAACCCCATTTTCTACAAAATAATTCAAATTTCGAAATTTTAATTTTGTTTCATATTTTGATACTGTATAATGTTATTTATAGTAAACAATTATTCCGGTTACTAATTAACCGAACGAATCTGGAGGTGGTGATATGACTTTTGGGAAACGGCTCAAAGAACTGAGAGAAGAAAAAAAGCTTACCCAGGAAGAGTTAGGCAAGCTATTGAACCTATCAAAGGCTAACATATCCAAATACGAAGCCGAGAGCATTCAGCCCAATCTGGAATCTATCGAATTTTTAGCTGATTTTTTCAATGTTTCGGTAGACTATTTGCTTGGACGAAATGTAAAGCGGAATCCTTATGAAATAGCGCATGAGACAAAAGAAAAATATTATATTGATGTCACAGGTCTTCCTGAGAACGCTGTAAAGCAGGTAGAAGAATATGCAGAGTTTGTCAAACTGAAGCATGGCAGAAAGGGCAAGTAAAAGCTCAAATTTTATTTGAGGCTGCAAAGGTAAATAAAAATTGGTTGAAGTACATGATTGGATTGAAGCTGAAGAGCTTCTTTTTATTTGCCTGTATGCCTTTGAGTTGGCAATATTGACAAAGTAATATAAAAGTATATAATCGGGGTAATGGCAGAAAAATATGTTATATTTTGAACTAAACTTTTTTAGGGGGTAATTTTTTTGAAAAGATTAACATCACTGGCTATTGCAATGATTTTAGCAGTAAGTTTACCTTTTTCTTATGCATTTGCAGAAACGACAGCAAGCACTGATGCAAACAACGTGAACATCAAGGAGTTCAACGGACATTACTATCAGGTTTTTCAAAATCCTGTAGACTATGCAAAAGCTACACTAAATTGCGATCTGATAGGAGGACATCTTGTAACAATCACTTCCCAGGCAGAACAAGACTTTGTTTTTTCATTGGTAGGAACTTCTGATACCTGGCTTGGCGGAGAATTAAAAAACGGAAAATGGACATGGGTTACCGGCGAAAATTTCACAGCATACCAAAACTGGATTCCCGGTCAGCCATCGAGCCCTGAAAACGAGCAGCGTCTCGGCATTTGGGAGGGAAAAGGCCAATGGAATGATTACAGAGCTTCTTCAAAAAACATATATGTTTGCGAATGGGAAAATAGCACTTCCATTAATAATCCAGCCAAAGCATCTGTTTATGGGGCTGTAAAATCCAATGGGCACTACTATAAATACTACCCTGTTGGAGCAAGCTGGAACGAGGCGAAAACATATTGCGAAAAGCTTGGCGGTTATTTGGCTACAGTCACTTCGAAAGCAGAAAACGATATGGTCTATGGCCTTGCAGGGAAAAGCAACACATGGATAGGATTATCCGACAGCGTGAAAGAGGGATACTTCAGATGGGTAACATGGGAACGCACAGATTATATGAACTGGGCTTCAAGGCAGCCTGACAATGACTTTAACGGCACAGAAGACTATTGCGGTTTCTATGGTACAAATAAGTGGAATGACTTTGTTGTAAATTCAGATAGTGTGAAAGGCTTTGTCTGTGAATGGAACGGAACAAACCCAATTATTCTAACAAGCGTGTACAGCTCTACTGTTATGAAAGCAGCTAAAACCGCATATTTAAAATATCAGATCTATCCGGTTAATACAAAATTAAGCTTTGTAAGCAGCAATAGCAGTATTGCATCAGTTAGTTCAACAGGAAAGATCACTGCTAAAAAAGTCGGAAAAGCAGTCATAACAATTGCAGCAAGTGACGGCAAAACAAAAGTGAAAATAAATGTGACTGTCATAAGATAAAGCATTTAATAAGCGAACTATACAACGAAAACTCCTTCTCGGTCTAAAGAAGGAGTTTTTCGTTGCAGCATATTATTATACTTCATAAACTGCTTATCTTTTACCTTTTCAGCAATGTTATGTTATGCCTATCTTACCTTTGATTCCAAGCTCCTCAAACTTTTCTTTCAAACCGGCCTCCAAGGTTTTAATAATTTCGCTTTTAGCCTTCGTTTCAACTTTTGACTTAATTATGCTCTTCGGCAGCAAACCTATCGGTCCGCTGAATATTGCTCCCATATGGGACTTTGCCACCTCATTGGGATTTTCAATATCAATTTCAATAGTTATAGTGAACATACTATTCCCCCTATCTATTCATATAAAAATGCCAGATAAAATATGCGATATTTTTAAAGTCAGTTTCGTGCCTTTTTCCTTATTAACGAAATAGCCAGCAAAAACAAAGGTATTACGATTTGGAACGGAATAGAGTAATACGGCCATACATCGGCAGCCCATTTAGCCATTTCCAAAAGGCTTCCGTATACCCAAACAGATAAGGAGACGGTAAATGCTGAAAGAGAAAGTACAAAAGGTTTATAATCCTCCAGCTTTAACAATTCTGCTAATCCTGTAGCAGCAGCGTAAATACACACGCCAACCTTAATAATACCTGCTACGGTGAGGTTGACGTCAAGCAAAGGGTCCACATCCAGACCTGGTATAAGTCTGAATACAACATGTGAAGGGAATACGTCTCTGGAAACCATGTCAGCGCCTAAAACCATAATATTTCGTATTAATGCGCTTCCCAGTAATATTCCGACAAATCCTAAAGAAAACAAAGATACTTTAAAGAGTTCTTTTTGTTTATTTAAATGAGTAAAGATCATCAAAAATGCTACCGTTTCACCAAACGGGAAGGTAGTTACCTGAAAGGCAGCTATAATAACCGGTTTCATACCTTGAGACATAAATGGCTTTAAATTGCTGACATCAAATTCTGTAATTATCCCCAAAAATACAAATGTCAAAACCAGCCCGAGAATAAGTGAAAAAATCTCACTCATTCTGCCCAGTACTTCTATCCCTGATCTGACAGAATAAACCGTTACACACGCAACACAAAGGATCACAAATAAAATGGGTGTCTCCGGAAACTCAGTTGTCACGGAGAATTCCCCAAAATTTCTCAGCACCAGCGCAGCCAGATGAATAAAATACCATATATATAATATGGCAATAAACTTTCCGAATAGGCTTCCAAAGCACCTTACCAATATTTCTATCAGCGTGCAGGAGGGATTCAGTCTTGAAATAGCTGCATACATCATCAGAAGGACTGTTCCTGATAATAATCCAATTAAAAATGCCAGCCATGCGTCAACCTTTGCAGCTCCTGCAGCATTCACGATAAGTGCACTGCCTATCATAAACCCGGATAAGAGAGTAAACAGTTGATAGCCGGATATTTTAGCATCTCTATACATTATAATTCTCCTAAGACAACCTTAACCAGGTACTCAATTATTTTTGACGGGCTAATCGGAGCTTTTCCGCCAATTTGCAAGAGACTGACAGTAAAACCTATAATAACAATGAGCCCGATTAAAACTAAGTATTTCACCTTGCCTGTCTTTTTTTTCATTACAGAAGGTATATCTATTGCCGCAATAAGTATAAAAACCATGATCAATCCAAAAATTTTCATAATCTACCTTTTATTTGGGTTTGCTGGGTTCCTTGATCAAACCGGAGCTTCTTATTTTAAACTTTACCTTCACATTCACAGCAGTTTTACTGTATATGTCGGGCCAATTATCTACGATACCTTTCCATTCAGAATAGTAATTTTTATAAATATCGTTAATAAACCCGAAAACGTCACTTTGATATTCCTTTTGAGAAATTTTAACTGTATTTATAATTTCATCTCTAATCTCATTTTCAGTCTCGCTTTCCAGAGCCTTTATGGTATCCGGCTTCGTTAAATCGCCAGCTTCCTGCTGTTCCCCTATATTGCCCTCTGTTTTGACTTCAATACTGCATACCGGCTTTCCGTTATTCATTTTGGCTTCGATTTTGCCTCTTGAGCGTATCACCTCGATAGAAACGGCCTTTTCCGGATTCAGCGGGCTCGGCACATTGATGATTGTGCTATTCAGCTTACTCTTCGCAAATAAGTATCCTCTGGTTTGATACGCGTCGAAAAAACCGACCAGCTTATCCTTTCTTATTACAGCCGTTCCTTCCATGATAAGATCTTCCTGATACACATCATTTTGCTGACCATTGTTATATATTACAGGCAGTACTATATCATTACCTTTCATGCTATTACTTTTCAATACATCAATTGAAGTAGTTCTGATTATTTTTCCGAATCTTTTGCTTGCTCTTAAAGCTTCAACATTATGCGTTGTAGGCAGCTTAGTCAATCTGCTTTCAGCTTCCAATACAGTTTTTGCCTTCATACCTTTTGCTATCATAATATCAGCCCGTCCTCGTGTTTCCGCATCCCTTTCGAACAGGTCAAAATAATTGCTTATACCGTCTCTGGCAGCGTCTTCAGATATGACAATAAGCTGCACCTGAGCAAAGTATGCCTTTTTATTCAGCTTTGCCAGTAAATTTCTTGCTGCCTCAAACATTGTTTTGCCATATGAGGTAACATTCACATACGCCTTGCCGGTATTGCTGGCGCTGCTTCCTCCGCTGCCCATAGCCGTTTTTACGGCCTCAGGTTTTACGATTTGTACAGTCATTTCTATGTAATTATCCTTGGTTTTATCGATGGCGACTCCTGTCATAATTGCCAGATCTGTCAGATCACGAAGATTCCAGCAGCCTGTCAGCGTTAAAAGCATTACGGATATTACAAAGGTTTTGATATACCCTTTCATTTACTATTTCCCTTTCTTCGGATTCTCATTCCTGTATCTTGCCTCATTCCCATGCTCCCAGGTAATTTCCTTTGGCCGGGTGAGCATAGCCCACATCGGAAAACGAACAAAAGTATCTTTTAAATCCGTTACGCTGACCGGAGTAAAGGGAAAAAGGTAATTTACTCCAAAAGACCTTGTATTGCACATATGAATAAAAAAAGCAATGGAAACAAGTAAAATTCCAAGTATTCCTATTATATTTGCTGCTATCATCGTTATAATGCGTATAATCAACACTGTACCGGCAAGTGAAGACACAATGAAGCTTGTTATCGCAGTAATCGCAATAACAATAACCATTGGGCTGCTTATAAGGCCGGCGTTTACTGCAGCATCACCTATAACCAGCGCACCCACTATGCTTACAGCTTGTCCGATTGCTCTCGGCATCCTGATGCCCGCTTCACGGAGCAGTTCAAATGTGACGACCATAACTAATGCTTCCGTCAATGCAGAAAAAGGAATGCCTTCTCTGGAAGCCGTCATAGTCAATAAAAGCTTATAGGGTATGATGCCCTGGTGATAATTGACTAATGCAACATAATAAGCAGGCAGCATAGTTGTAATAAAAATTGCCAGGACTCTAACTAATCTGCTGAGTGTTGCATATATCGACCTGTTATAATAATCCTCACTTGATTGTATCGCTTCAACAAACAAGTACGGGACCGTAAGGACAAAAGGCGTACCGTCACATATTATTGCGACTCGCCCTTCCAGTATCTTTGCCGCTGCTATATCTGGTTTTTCAGTATTTCCGACCGTCGGAAATATGTTAAAAGCCGATTCTTCAATAAATTCTTCTATATAACCGGATTCTAGCACGGCATCTGTTTTTATTCTGCTGATTCTTTCCCTGACAGTGCTGATCACTTCATTATTTGCTATTCCTTCTATATAACATAAACAAATATCGGTGTTGGTTTGCTCGCCGACCTTTATTGTTTCGAATTTGAGATTCTTATTCTTTATTTTACGCCTTAGCAGGGAGGTATTTGTGCGAAGGGTTTCTGTAAAGCCCTCTCTCGGGCCGCGTACAACAGATTCGGTTTGAGGCTGCTCAACACTTCTTTTATCCCAGTGCCGCATGACAACTTTTATACCCGTTTTCTCGCCCTCAATAAAAATGACTACATCACCTGAAAGCATATGATCCAGAGACTGCTCAAAATCCGAGACCTCATCTATTTCACATGAGTTCAGCCATTGACATTGAATCAATTCCATTACGTTTTTGTTCCTTATTTCCACAGAAGCAGCTTCTATCATCAATGGATGCAATATATCGGAGTTAATCAACTGCTTATTCACCAAGCCGTCAATAAAGGCAATCAAAAGCTTTTGCTTCCGTTCTTTGCCAATCGTGATTTCTCTCATAACAAAGTCACTGCAATTATTGAAACTATCCTGCAACTTATTTTTCAAACCCTGTATTTCTTTGGGTATTTCTGCAGTATGAGTACTTTTCGTTCCTTGTCCGTTTTTTTCGTTAGCATTGCAATTTGAACTGTTCAACAGATTATTTAGTTTTATTTTTCTTATAAGCTTCCTGAACATGCATCCTCCGAACTTCTGGGCGGCATTTTTCGCATCAAGAATATTATTCTTCTATTTACACCCTCGTATGAATTGTGTTATTAAGAAATGTTAACCAAAAACAAAAAAAGCCGGAGTTGGACTGCAATAATATCCTATTATTAACAAGAATCAACAGAACCGTCCCCGTGATTTTGCAATTAATTTACTTATATTATGGAATTTCCCAACCTTTAGTGGTACAATCATGAATTACAAACAAGTATTTAACTGTTATCCTTAGGGGGTTAAAAATGTTATTTATGAAATTAAACCCAGCGCATGATAATTTTAGATCATGCATGGAAGATCAAATCGCATCTATTGCTTCGTGGTTCCAGCGCGATTTTCATCTGATGTATGCACAGTCATTAAAAATACAGTATTCTCCCAATGAGAATCCAAACTATCCTACAGCCGGAAGGCATCGAATAAGTCTTGAAAGTATCAGCATTTTAAACTCGCTTGAAAAATATCATGGAATACAGCGAATTGAAAACATGACTACGGCAGATGATGAGCTCTTGAAGGCCTTATGCTGTGAATTAAAAGCAGGGCACCCGAATATTGTTTTTTTGAATTCCTATTACTTACACTGGCTTGTAAACTATAAAAGAGCCAGCACAATGCATAACTGCAGCGTTATCGGCTTTGAAGAGGATTTTTCAAAAGTGTACTGTTCGGACTCTTTTTTTATGAAGGATTGTGTAGAAATTGACAAAGAAGAATTTTTAAAGGGCTGCAGGCAGAATTTTATTTCCTTTAAATTATCGGCTGCTGCGGAGAATAGTGTACAATGGCAGGATGTTATTGAGGATGCCATCGTAAGTATTGAGGGTTTGAATAATTCTCAGAGCTCGTTTGACAGTATCAGATGTTTTGCAGAAGATATAAGGGCCTCCCTTGACTTAAAATCTGAGATATCAAATCAAAATGATATCTGGTCTTCCCCTATTCTTATGGACATTAATTGGATATCAAACAAACGTGTCAAATTTGCCGAATTATTGGAATACTTATCCCAAAAGGGGTGTAATAAGGAACTTGGCAGTCTGGCACAAACTTTCAGGCTTCTATCCTCCAAATGGAATATTAATTACGCAATGACCGTAAAGGCCTATAATACCGGTAACACTGCCGGTTTCAAAGAAAAGCTGTCTTTAAAAATACTGGATATGATCACTGCAGAGGAAAAGGCCTTAAACAGCCTTAAGAGCATGCTTCTCGGGCAGCAATCGGTAAGCTGCCTGACCGGTAAAACAAATTCGGAAGAGTTGAAGGTCATAAAGTTGGATATAACAGATTATTTTAATAATCATGGCTTTGGAGATTATAAGGATAAAAACTGCAATTCCGATTTTACGGGCTTCGGAGAATGCCTTTTAATTGAAGATGCTCCTAAGGTCGGTGAATTTACAACAACTGAGGGATGTTTTCTCTTTCCGGATCCACTTACATTAAGCTGCGATAATATTTCCTGTAACGGGCAGACAATTGTTTTTCCCGAAAATAAGTACAGTGAATTTAAAATACTGGGATGCTGCGAATGGGGCAGCTTTTCCGAAAAGCTTGTTATTAACTTTTCAAACGGAAGTTTTGATGAAAAAGTCATTGAGCTTACAGACTTTTATTACAGCACGCCATTATGCGGCGATAAAGTCGTTTTGAAAGTACACAACTCAAGAAGGGACAATTTATCCCTAAAGGAAGAAAGATACATTTATTGCCAGACAATCACGACAGATTCAGAGAATATTATTAAAAGCATAACTCTGCCCAATTGTCCTAACATGCACATATTTGCGGTTAATTTGCTATATAAGTTGAATTAAATAACTAGTAAAATATCCAACCATTCTGGAGATTTTACGATGGTTGAGTACATAAATTATTTTCAATTTATCTATATGAATAGCCGCAGGACCTTTTGCTTACTTTGTATACACGAAGGCTTTTGCAAAGGTTTCCCTACGCTTTCAGCGAATATTGAAATCCTGGTTTTTCACTTACCTCATATCTGAACACAGCCTTTTGGGGAATGCTCTTTTCCCGGCCTATTGCCTCTAACTTCTTTGGCATGGTCAAAGAACAGCTCCAGTAGTCAAGATAAATATCCCCAAATACATATATCCTTGTGAAGAGACATAAATCATCAAATCCGGCTTCAATATCTTGAGGTATATCAACAACCTTTTCAGGAAATATGAACTTTTCACACGGCATATCCGGTATGTCATAAGTATTTATAATATCCTTATTAACCTCAAATACAGTGCTGAGAGAATGATAGTACTTTTCTTTATAAACATCCTGGCTCATCATCCTCTCCATACTTCTGCCCGGATGGAGCAGTACAGCCTCAACTGCAATATTTTGCGGAATGAATATGCCATCCCGATCCATCTGCTTTGCCAGATTCATGGTTATTGCGACCTGCGGCTCCTTCTGGAGTGCATTCTGCATGGTCTCGGATACAACCATATGTATCGGTTTGTCCTTATCATATTTATATGCCGTTGCATCACACTGTACGATTTCATTGACATAATCATCTATTTGAAAAGCCTTAATAACATTCTCAAGAAGTCGTATGCTTTCCTTGTTTATCTCAAGAAAAGTGAAATTGATTTCCTTGCTTGTGAAAAGGGTGGTCATTGGTACAGCCAGTGTTGCAAACGGTCCTGTTCCCGCATAAACAATATGAATAGGAGTACCCTTGAATTTCTCTTTTGCAGCTTTTATTCCTTCATACATTCCCTGCACGAACCTTTTGGTTCTCATGATTTCCTTTACGCACAACGCTGCCCATGCTGTACCTATGGCTTTACCGTTCTGAAGGTATATGTCGCTGCTGTTCCCACTGCTGCTGTCCGCTTCCATGCCCGATGCCTTTATGAACATTTCATACATATTGTTAACAGCCTGAAACAATTCACCGTAATTATCCTTAGGGTCAAGTAATTGCGCTGTTATTTGTCTTAATAAGCTATTTGTCACTGTCTTTCTCCTCTCTAAATCAAGGGGACGGTTCTGTTGATTATGCTTGCGAGACCGCACTTTGACTAATTCCTGTAACCCTGGCAATCTGCCTTTGAGTTACCCCATGAATTTCTTTTAGTTCTCGCAGTATTTCATTTCTTTTCTTCACATCCATTGTATGCAGTACGGATATTGGCTCGCCATTTAACAATTCCAATAAGTTATTTATTAATTCCTCGTCTTTTTTACGTATTTTAATTTCATAGTCAATAAAATTATCTTGGTTCTCTGCTTTTGTATATTCCGATAACTCGTTTTCTGATAACATACCTAATATAAAACTTTTTCCAGTTAAGCCTTCAGGATATTCTCTTAAACCATAGTAAGCTTTAACACTGCTCCATCTGTATTCTTCAGCGGCTTTGACCAGCCCGGCCTTGACAGGATTATTATGAACATATCTAACGGCACATAATAAATAGCTGTCATCCTTTATACTCTCACTCCTGAAACGGTCTTGAAATACATGTCCAACACGGTCGTATTTCCGGTTATACCACCACGCATAGCTTACCCCTATTCTCTTCATAATCTTGGATATTTCTTCTTTTTGCTCATGCAGCACCAAATGAACATGATTACTCATAAGACAGTAGGCATAAATAGAGTAATTATCTTTTCCTTTAGTCTTCATAAGTGTTTCAAGAAATCTAAGGTAATCTTCCTCATCATGGAATATATCATACCTGTTGATTCCTCTTAACATAACGTGGTATATACCACTTTCACATTTTTCCCTTGCAGTTCTTGGCATACGCAACCACCCCGTATTTCCATAATAGCACATTATTGTCAGGTAATCAATAGAACCGTCCCCTTGATTTTAAAAAGCACTTAAAGGCTTCATTTTTAAGGCCTTTGAACCGCCCCCTGTCAAGTAGACAGTGGAAAAATAAAAATTCCTTAATGACGTCAATCATTTAATTGGTTGACGTCATTTTTATGCTATCTGATTAATAAGATATTGCCTATATTCCATTGGAG
>JAEXSP010000025.1 GCA_023453795.1 Bacillota bacterium | reverse complement strand
CCTAAGATGCACCAAATGTGGTAGAATATAGTTGTGAACAAAATATTACTACACAAAGACTATACCAAAAATAGCGGAACAATTCAATTGGTTCTGCCACTCGCAACAGAATTCCTGATACCAGCAGATGATTCGGTACGATTGCTAAGCCAAATTTTGGAGGAACTAGACTACAGGAAACTGTACCAGGCATACTCCCGCAAAGGGAGAAATCCGGCAGTGTCACCGAAGAATCTATTCAAAGTACTGGTATATGGATATATGAGCGATATCATAACAACCCGCGCTCTTGAGCGGGCCTGTCGCAGAGACATTAATTTCATGTGGCTGCTTCAGGGAGAAAAAGCTCCCGATCACAACACCATATCCCGGTTCCGCAGCGGACGTCTCAATGAAGCCGTCGAGGATCTGTTCTACCAAACAATTAGGTTGTTTCAGCAACTGGGAGAAATCAGCTTCGAAAATATTTTTATAGATGGCACAAAGATTGAAGCTTGCGCTAACAAGTACAGCTTTGTATGGAAAAAGGCAACTGCCAAGAACGAGGCACGTCTTCAAGGGAAAGCCCATAAATTGCTGACTTCATTGGGATATAAACAGGATATCAGCAAAATGGTAACAGCAGACAGTATGCGGTCTGTCCTTCATGAGCTGTACCAGAAGGCCTCAGAAGCAGGCATTTCGTTCGTTAAGGGGATTGGAAAACGGAAGACACAGACACAACGTGATATTGAAACCTTAGAAAACTTTATTGCCAAGCAGGAGAAGTATGATACATACAACGGATTGTTTGACGGACGAAACAGTTTCTCCAAGACAGACACGGATGCAACTTTCATGCACATGAAGGAAGACCACATGAGGAACTCTCAACTTAAGCCCGGATACAACGTCCAGATTGGAGTTGCAGCTGAATACATCGTCGGAATAGATATCAGCAGTGAACGCTCAGATCAGCTTACCTTGATTCCCTTTCTAAACAAGCTCGAAAATGCGTACCCTGAAAAGTTCAGAAATGTGATTGCCGACGCAGGGTATGAAAGTGAAGAAAATTATATGTACCTTCAGCGAAACGAGTATACATCATACATTAAGCCACAAAACCATGAATTAAGAAAAACCAAGAAAGAAAAATCAAAGATAGGGAAACCGGAGAACATGGTTTATGATCCGGGAAAAGATACGTACACCTGTGCAGCGGGCAAAGTGCTCCGTCCAATCGGCAAATCCAAGAGAACATCCAAGTCCGGGTATGTCAGTGAGCTCACCAGGTATGAATGCGAAAGCTGCGAAGGGTGCCCGGTAAAAGAAAGGTGCACTAAAAGCAAGTGGAACAGGCAGATGGAGTTATCCCGCGCTTTTATTGCATTTCGGGATATTTCCGAAGCAAACATTTCAACACCAACCGGGATACTTCTGAGGATGAATCGCTCCATTCAGGCAGAAGGAGTATTCGGGGCAATAAAGGAAGATCATGGTTTCCGGCGCTTCTTACTTCGTGGGAAAAAGAATGTGCGAATCGAATTCCTACTGATGAGTCTGGGACATAACATGAACAAACTACATAACAAAATTCAAGCGGATCGATGTGGTGGCATGCTACACGATAAGGTTATTGCATAAGTGGAATAACAGTTAGTCAAACTGAATGATAATGCAATGTTTTTTCTGTGCCTAAAATCTTGTTAAGAACTGCTTTTACAGTACTTTTGCTTAGTTTTGCTGTTTGAATATTAATGGCTAGAGAAAAGGGACTGTCCCTAATCAGATTTTATCTGATTTTGAGACAGCCCCCTTATTTTCAATACTTACAAATATTTTTACTATCAATCCTAAAGATTAATCAGTGCTCTTTTAAGGACTGCATAGTCCAAAGCACTAATTTCTCCGTCATCGTTCAGATCAAAATCGGCTAAAGGATTGGGAGCTTTTAGCCCAAGCATAACCATTCTGAACTCCACCAGGTCAAGCGAATCGGTATTTCCATCAACATTAAGGTCGCCCCACAACGGCTGAGTCACTGCTGCAGAAACGGTAGCAACCAATGATGCAGATGTCAGGACTAAGGACATAATCAGGCACAGCACAAATTTGTTTAACTTTCTTCTCAACATAAAAAATACCCCCAGATTATAATTTATAGGTCCATTTTCAGCAACACTTCCCAACAGGCCTACAAAAATAGATATTCGTTGTACAGTTAATTTTTATGTGGGTCTGCTTCGGATAAATTTTCTACTCAAAGTGTTTATTTATCTGTGTAAAGTTGTATAATAGACTTAGAAGTAGTCATATTTCTAATTAAATTTTCAAGAAGGTGATTCAATGGAACGTACAATACCTGAAAGGTTGGTTTACTTTCTGAAAAACGGTCCGAAGGATTCAGAAGATGGCTATGAATATGCATCGGAGCTGAACCGCATCCTGAACTCGGATGATTGCCAGCGAGCTTTAAACAGCCGGGAGCTTGAAGTGCTCAGGGATTATGCAGAGCAAGTCAGGAAACTTGGAGAATTGGATTATTATGTCGAAGAAAAAATCAAGGAAACCGAAAGGGATATATTCGGCACAAGAGGCATAATCGGTTTCTTAGGCGGGAAAGCCGATTCAAAACCTCAATGGCCTTTCTAAATGTCTTTAGGCTTGAAGCTATACTAGCTTTCACAGTTTTAAAGAGGCCGTTGCAAAACCTTACAACAGCCCCTTTTTTATATCCATATCAGTTTATAAAATACCGAAAGTCAAATATACCCCAAGTACATTGGATGTACTTGCCTCCGATTATTTTGGTCAAAGTTGATTCATGCATATTTACAAATTGAGAAACCTCCCTTGCAGATAACGGTTTCAAATAGTTCTTACCATTTTCAAAAAAGTCTGCTTCAGCATTAAGGATAAACTCGGTAATTTTCCTGATTGTGCTTTTTCTTTGCTCTATGCAACTAATTAGCCACGAAGCGCTGTCAATCTTGGACTGTATAAACTTTTTCGCCTCAGCATTCAACTCATCAGACTCTATTCTCCTATAGTATTTGCTAATATTCAGCAGGGGAATTGCATCTTCATTTATTATAACTTCGTAGCTGCCCTTTATCTTTTTTATAATTACATCCGGTATAATAAACTTTAATTCGTTACTGCAGCTATATTCCCTGCCCGGTTTCGGTTCCAGGGTTTTTATCAGATTAAAAGCCTCTTCAATCTTTTTTTCTTCCAGGCCGGTCTTTTCTGAGAGCTTTTCAAATTTTTTTGACGCAAGATCATCAAGACAGTTTTCAACCAGTTCAATAATGTCCTGATCAATTTCATCTATTTGTCTAAGCTGTATAAGGATGCATTCCTTAAGATTCCTGGCACATATTCCCGGAGGGTCAAACGTTTGAAGCTGATTGAGAACTTTTTCTATTTTGGATGCAGGCATATTAAAATAAGCAGCAGCCTCGGAAATATCAATTAAAAGGTATCCGTTTTCATCAATATTGTCAATCAGGTATTCACCTATTGCGATTTGAGCCTTACTCATGTTTGTCATATGCATTTGAAAAAGTAAATGATCCTTAAGTGACAGCTTAACGAATATATCATCTAACTCATCTTCATCATGAAGCCATTCGTTTTCCCCACATTTTGCTGTATCATTTTGGTTTGCTTCGGTATTGGTTTCCCAATATTTTTTATTAGGAATTGAATAGTCTTCTTCGATAATGTTTCCTTCATTATCCGCTATTTCAAGCACCGGATTCATTTCGAGCTGCTCTTCTACGTATTCAAACAATTCCTGTGAATTCATTTTCAGGACTTCCAGGACTTGCTTTATTTTGGGGGTAAGAAGCAATTTCTGAGATTGGACTAAATTCAGGTCAAAATTTAAATCCAAGCCTATCCACCTCGCATTTAGGTTATATATATATTATATACCCCGACAGCTTGACATAGTAGTAAGTATGAGTTTAAAAAACAGCACTCTCGGTTATTATCATTTGAAGAGGCACGTCATACCTATCTACAGGAACCTCCTCAATTATTTGAATATCAAAAGCCAATCCTACCTTGAAACAGGCTACGTTCATTTTTTTCAGGAATCTGTCGTAGTATCCCGCACCATAGCCAATTCTGTTTCTTCTTATATCAAACGCTATCCCCGGCACAACAGCCAAATCAATTTTCGACGGCTGTATTTTTCTTATTTTATCCGGTTTGGGTTCAAAAATACCATACCTTCCGGGAGCGGTATCTTCTTCAATGCCGAATATTTCAGAAGCTATCATTTCCTTTTGTCCGTTCGGCTTAATGATTGTATACGGCACCGCAACTCTTTTGCCCCTTTTAAGGCATTCGTCTATAAGGTTTTTTGTAATAACTTCACTTTTAAAATTAATGTAGCACATTACAAGGCTGCTTGATTTAAATTCTTTCGTTTCAAGAAGCTTTTCGACTATAACCCCGCTTTTCTCGGTTATTTCAGATGATTTGAGCGAATCACGGAGCTCCAATACCATCTTTCTGATCAATTTCTTATGATTCTTCATAACAACCACCTTGAACCCTGCATAGTTGTATTGCTTCGTAATAATTCGTCGGCCGGGCTCCCTTTGAAACTAATTCTATAGTAAAACGTAAAATCCTTCTAAGGCTCGGATAAAATATTACTTCTCGGTTCTTTATCAGAATGCCACTAAAAAAACAAAGACACCGATTATGGATGTCTTTGTTCATAATTTATCAAAAATTAGTTGCACCTTTATTGTTTCGTACCGCATTTTGAACAGTAGACCGCTTCTATTTCCATCTCATATCCGCATGTCGGACAGGCCTTTAATCCCTTAAGCTCCAATATCTTATGATTCATTTCTTCAATGTTGTCTTTTAAAGCTTTTATAGTTTCACATTTTTCAATAAAGGTTTCATTGATTTCCTCCCCGGAAGAATACAATTCAAATAGCCCTTTTCCTAGTTCATTGAAGATTTTTTCGATCTTCTCTTCATCAAGGCTTATGTTCCTGTTCAATTTTGTAATCTGAACTACTTCTCCTGACTTTTGTGCAGCCGCCTTGGCTGTTCCCGATACTTTATCTGTAACATTTTTAAACATCGACATTTTCAATCTCCCCTTTCCTTCTATTCAAATTAACAATCATGCAAAGTCATTTGTATATTGGGTATAATTTATATGGGCAAAATTCTAGGCATCTATACAAATTATATTCATGTACCGTTCACTTTATACGCAAAAAACTGCCTTACTGTTATAAAGAAGGCAGTTTCATTCATAAAGCTATATAAGTTGAAAAATAATTTATGTACTCAACCGTCATAAAAATCCCCAGAATCGTTGGATATTTTACTCGCTTTCATACTAATTATTTAATTCAACATATATAATTACTGGTTTGCATCATTTTTGAAGCATTTCAATAAACTCATTCTCGGTTATAATCTTTATTCCAAGCTCCTTTGCCTTTTTATTCTTCGAGGAATTCGAAAGCACATCATTGTTAATTAAATAGTTGGTTTTTGAAGTGACAGAATCTGTGACCTTTCCGCCTTTTTGCTCTATCAGGTTCTTTATTTCATTTCTATTGGCGAAATGTTCGACGGAACCTGTAATTACAAAATTTATATTGCTGAAGGTCATTTCGGTTTCGGAGGGTACTAATGCAGCTTCAAGTTCTATTTCCCCCAGTATATCCTTTATGACGCTCTGGTTTCTCCCGTCATTGAAAAAGCTGACGTAAGCATTTGCCATAACCTCGCCTACACCGTTTATTTCAAGCAGCTGAGAGTAGTCCGCCTTCTCAATGTCTTCCCAGTTGTAATTGAATTTCCTGCATATAAGCTTTGCATTTGAAAGCCCGACATTTGGGATTCCTAAGCCGTAAAGCAGCCTTACAGCATTAGTTTTTCTTGCTTTATTTACAGCAGCTGTAAGCTTGTTGTAGGATTTTTCTCCGAATCCTTCTATTTTCACGATTTCTTCCTTATATCTTTCAATTTTGAAGATATCGGCAAGCTCCTTAATCAAGCCTATGGAAAGGAACTTTTCAAGGGTTGCTTCCGACAGCCCCTCTATATTCATTGCATCTCTGCTTGTAAAAAGACCGAATAGTTTTATTTTTTTAGCCGGGCAGTCTGCGTTGGTGCAAAATAAATATTTTACATCGTTGTTTTGCCTTATTTCCGTTGCTTCTCCACATGCGGGGCAGTCATGCGGTATATCTGCTATCCCGCTTCTGGTTAGGTTTTCCCCTATTTGTGGAATGATCATATTCGCTTTATATACTGTAACCGTATCGTTGATTCCAAGCTCCAAGCCTTCCATAATGCTTATATTGTGCAAACTTGCTCTGCTTACGGTTGTACCCTCAAGTTCAACGGGCTCAAATATTGCAACAGGGTTGATCAAACCTGTACGCGATGCACTCCATTCAATGTCCAGAAGTTTTGTTTCCTTCAATTCATCACGCCATTTGAACGCTATTGAATCTCTTGGGAATTTCGCTGTTGCTCCCAGTGATTGTCCGTATGCGATATCATCTAATGTCAGAACCAGCCCATCAGAAGGGAAATCATTTTTCTCAATTTGCTCTGCAAACCACATTACCGTTTTTTCAAGGTTCCCGGAATTGACTTTTTTGTATTCTACAACGCCGAAGCCTTGGCCTCTAAGCCATTCCATCTCAGCAGCCCTTGAATTGCCGAAGTCCATATCGCCAGCCTTAACAAGAGTGAATGCAAAGAAATGGATGTTCCTTTCAGCAGCAACCTTGCTGTTCAACTGCCTTACGGAGCCGCTGCAAAGGTTTCTGGGATTCTTGTACTTACTGTCCATATCATCTATCAAATCGTTTATTTTTTCAAAATCAGAGTAGCTGATCACAGCTTCCCCTCTTAAGACTAAGTCGCCTTTAAATGAAATATTCAAAGGAATATTTTTAAATACTCTCGCATTGCTTGTTATTACTTCCCCTACTTCACCGTTTCCCCTTGTAACAGCTTTATCAAATCTTCCGTCTTTGTAGGTCAGCACAATCGTAAGTCCATCCATTTTCCAGGAAAGCAAACCTGTTTGATTCCCCAGCCATTCAACCAGAGCCGGCACTTCTTTTGTTTTATCCAGTGAAAGCATCGGTTTCTCATGTCGTTCCTTCGGCAAACTGGTAAGCAGCTCATATCCGACATGTATTGTAGGACTGTTTGAAAGAGTAATACCCGTTTCCTTTTCCATCTCTACCAATTCATCGTATAACTTGTCGTATTCCAGATTGGACATAATTTCTCTGTTTTCCTGATAATACGCTTTTGCAGCTTCATTCAATATCTCTATTTTCTCTTTCATCAATTGAAGCTTATCGTTCATGGGTGCAGATCCTCCGTAAATATATTTTGATTGGACATATGCCAAATATGAAATCGCAGCATGCAATATTGATTATAACTTCTAGTCAAAGAAAAAGAAAGGATTTCCTTTCTATAGTTAATTCTCCTTTCTCTATTCTTGATCTATTTCATAAACCATCCACTTTCCGTTTTTATCTTTGTAAGCACCCATATCGGACAAGGCTTCCATTACAGAATCACACAGGGCTTCAGCTGCCTTCTGCCTGAAATTCTTTGATTTAAGCTTGCTTCTGTCTGATTTGTTTGACAAATAGCCTATTTCTGCAATAACTGCCGGCATCTTTGTATGATGCAGGACAGCAAGATCAGTTCTCTTAATTATACCGCCCCGCTGAGTGCCTAACGCCCCGGTTAGTTTACTTTCTACAATTTCTGCCAATTTCTTGTCATTCATGCTTTTAAACCTTGAACTGACAGAGGACGCATATAGCGTTTCAGTCCCCTGATGCGTAGAATTTCCGGGCAGATTGTTGTTATGGATGCTTATATACAGAGTTGCATCCGAATCATTAGCAAGCATAGGCCTTTTCCGGACGTTTATATATTTATCCTTTTTCCTTGTATAGATTACATTGATTCCTTTATCTTCAAGGAGTTTTCCAAACCTTAAAGCGATATCAAGATTAAGACTTTTTTCCTTTATGCTGCCGAAATGTGTGCCCCAGTCATTGCCCCCGTGTCCGGCATCAACTACTACAGATACCTCCTTCAGCACCATTCCTTCAACGCTTACACTCTTGCTTTCAGCAATTCCTTCATTACCTTTATCTGTAACCTTCGGTGTTTTATACAGATTCGTAACCAGTACTAATACGGCCAGTATGAGACAAACCATAAAAAGCATCTTATAAAAGAGTGCACGGCTGTCATTAAAATCTGCCAGTTTTTTAAGCACATCGTATAGCCTTATTTTTCCAAACTTCCGCTTAATAAAATTCAAGCTCTGTTTGCTTTTCATCGCTGCACCTCGGAGATAAGCTTGTCAATATAATTTATTATATATAATAAGCACCAAAACTTGAAGAACTTTATTATATTCTTTTTTAGTTATCTCTGATGAGTACATAATCCAAGCTTTCACAATGAGTACCGCAAATCAATATTTCCGCATTCTAATGAACGTATCTGTTTACATCATTAAGGGTTATTCCCTGATGAAGAGCTATATTAAGGCCGTTTGCAATCACCTTTGAAACCCTGTCTATTATGTCATCGATTTCCTTGGGAGTTACTATAAGATTCCCGACATATGGCCTTAATACCTCCTGTATCAGTTCATATTTTTCATTCTTATCGATGCCTTTCAGCATATTATAGAACTCTGTACCCTTAGAAGCCTGTTCAGCCATACTGTCCAGTACCAGATCTATTGTATCGTTTGCCATTGTAGCCGCATCAACCACAGTGGGCACTCCGATAGCAATAACAGGAACTCCCAGTGTATTTTTTGACAGCTCCATTCTTTTATTTCCTACTCCTGACCCTGGGGCAATTCCAGTATCAGCTATTTGTATTGTAGTACTTATGCGTTCCATTTTTCTTGAGGCCAAAGCATCAATGGCAATAATCACCTCAGGCTTAATTCTTTCAACAATTCCTTTTACTATCTCGCCCGTTTCAATGCCTGTTATCCCCAAGACTCCCGGTGCGACAGCACAAACCGGTCTTACACCCTTATCGACCTGTTCAGGCACATATTCCAAAAGGTGCCTTGTAACCATGACACTTGAAACAACCTTCGGTCCTAATGCATCAGGTGTTACATTCCAGTTTCCGAGTCCAACTATCAGAATAGTGGATTTTTCTCCGAGATCTATAATGCTTGTCAATTCTTTTGCAAGCTCTTTGCACGTATCCTCATAAAGCTTCTGGTCATTTTCCTTAAGTCCCGGCACTTCAAGTGTAATGTAATTTCCCATAGGCTTGCCGATTGAGGCCTCACCTGTTCTCGAGGTTACCCTGACTCTGGTGATTCTTATGTCATCGTTTCCCGCATTTTCAACTTCAACCCCCGGCGGCTGGTTATTCCGCAGATTCTCCTTCTTTGTCTGCTTAAACAATTCGTTCGCTTCAAGTGCCAGGTCGGTTCTTATATTCCTATTTTCTTCCAACGTTCATCATCCTTTTCATAACATTAATAAAATTTTATGGACATCAATTGTATTTTTCCACTCAAAAGGTTTATAATGCAATTAGCGTTAATGTTTTTAAAAATTTAAGAAACAATATTTAATGCTTGCATTTTGACTTCTTTCATGGTAAAATACTTGATGTTATTAATTCGCAGGAGGTGAAAGGTTTGCCAAATATTAAGTCTGCTATAAAGAGGGTAAATGTTACCAAAACAAAAACCTTGCAAAATACTATACAGAAATCAGCATTGAAATCTACAATCAGAAAAAGCAAGGAAGCTATAGCAAAGAATGAATCAACTGCATCAGAATCATTGAAAAGTGCAATTGTAGCTATAGATAGGGCAGCAGCTAAGAATCTTATCCATAAGAACACCGCTGCGAGAAAAAAATCCAGGTTGACAAAGGCGTTAAACGCTGCAAATAAATAAAAAAAACGTACATAAGTACGTTTTTTTTATTTTGCCGGAAATGAGCAGGATTACATTTATCCGCACGAAATCCATTACCACCATGAATTAAAAATAATCGTGATTAGATAAGAAGGATAAAAAACTATCGACATTGTAGTTTTCCATACTGTAGGGGTTTATATCAAGAGAACATACGGACGTTACTGCACTTTTGTCCTGCCATATCTGACTAAAGGTATACCTGCTGTATTCATCACCGATTTTTGCCTTTATCGAATCCTGATCTATTTCCATACTGAAAGAATGTAAAGGAATACTTAAGCCTTTGCCTTCAGCTTTCACAAAGCTCTCCTTTAATGTCCATATTCTGTAGAAACAATTTACTCTTTTTTCTTCCGGTTGAGAAATAATCGATTCATATTCAGAAGCCGAAAAGAATCTTTCTGCGATTTTGAAATCTATTGGCTTTACTTCTTCTACATCTATTCCAACCGGATTGTTGTCAACAGCGCACGCTACCCATTTCCCCGAATGAGAAATATTAAAATGTAATCCGCTGGGATTATGCAGAAATGGTTTTCCATAGTCGTTTGTTCCGAAAAACAAATCTTTGTTTTTTATGGATGCCCTTCCCAAGATTGCGGATCTTGCCATTAAATCTCCGAGAACAGCCCTTTGAGCATCTTCATACCTTCGAAACCTTTGAATCCGTTCTTGCTTTTCTTTTGATACAAAATTAAGCAGTCTGGCAAATTCTTCGGTTTTCAAGTTCCTGTCAATCTCCAATATGTAAATTCCCAACATGTTATCAGTCCTTATCCTCTTTAAGTAACAAGTCCTTTTTTCCCTTGGAGGTTCCATAAATCCGTTTTATGAGCGTATTTACCTTTATAATTCTAAATTGTAGTAGTACACTCCGCCAATTTCTTCTTTTATTCCGAGAAAAGTATCGCTGCCCTTGGTAATAAGCCTAAAAGTTGGCGCATTCGGTTTATTCCTGTTAGAAATGGAAAGTTTGGACGGACGTCCCGGATAATCCGGATTATATGTCATTTTAAGCTTCTTAACAATTTTACCCTTATAAACAAATACCATTCCGGAAGTCATATCCACAGAGTCCTTATACCTCACGCCTAATGCACGGCTTATCTCTTTTTGCGAACTTCCCAAGCCATAAACCACCAACTTATCCCATCTAAAATCAGTTATATCACTCATTTTAAAGGTGCAGCTGCCACCTTTTTCACATTTTCCGTCAATTGTTTTAATTATTTTATTACCGAAATCATTGCCGGAATTATTACAACCCACAAGTAAAACTGAAATAATAAGTAATACAAATATCTTCCTCAATGCATAACCCAACTTTCAACACATTTCAACCACAAATTGCTTTATATTGCACATTTATAAAAATATTATATAAGCATTCACAATAAAAGTCCAATAATAACCAACTTCAGAATTATTGGACCTAAAATTTACATTTTGCGATATTCACCTTGTCAGCCTTGCACATTCTTTTTCAAAAGCTTTTCAAAGTCCTCAACAGGAAGCGGTTTGCTGAAATAATAACCCTGTACCTTGTCGCAGGACTGCTTTTCAAGGAATACCAGCTGTTCCTCTGTCTCAACGCCTTCAGCCGTTACCGACAGGTTCATGCTATGGGCCATCGCAATTACCGCTTTAGCTATAGCCTCCTCGCTTGAGTTTTCAGTTATGTCATGTACAAAGGATTTGTCTATCTTAAGGGTGTTTATTGGCAGCGATTTAAGATAGTTTAGAGATGAATATCCGGTGCCGAAATCATCCAACGAAACCTTAATACCTATTTCACGCAATTTTGTTAGTATTTTTACAGTCAAATCGAGATCATTCATAGCAAGGCTTTCTGTTACTTCCAGTTCAAGCCAGCATGCTTCAAGCCCGGTTTCCTCTAAGGTTCCGGTTATCATTTCAACAAGATCCTGCTGCTGAAACTGTCGAGCAGAAAGATTAACAGATACAATATGAGGTTCATGTCCTGCATCCTGCCATGCCTTATTCTGAGAGCAGGCTTTTTTCAGCACCCATTCTCCGATGTGTATAATAAGTCCGGATTCTTCTGCAATCGGAATAAATCGTATAGGAGGCACTATACCGTTTTCAGGATGGTTCCATCTTAATAAAGCCTCCATGCCACGGATTTTTCTGGTCTTAATGTCTATAACAGGTTGATAATATACAACAAACTCTTCATTTTCTATTGCATGCCTTAAAGAGCTTTCCATCTCAAGCTTTTCAGCTACCTTACGGTTCATAGCCTGAGTAAACATCTGATAGTTGCCTTTTCCAAGCTCTTTAGCCTTATACATTGCCGTGTCTGAATTCCTTAGAAGCGTTTGGACATTATCCCCGTCATTTGGATATATGCTTATTCCGATGCTCGCAGTAATATAGAATTTCCTTTCACCCATTATAATAGGCTGCTTAAAAAGTTCAAGGATCCTTGCAGCTACCCTTGTAACATCTTCTAATTCACCAATCCGGGCAAGAAGAATATATTCATCAGCTCCAAAACGTGCAACTGTATCACATTCTCTTATGTATTGCTTTAATTTCATACCTATGATTTTAAGCATCTCATCCCCGAAAGAATGTCCAAGTGTATCATTGACATTTTTAAAATTATCCAGATCAAGAAAGAATAAAGCAATCTTCTCCCCTTCTCTACGAGCGTGAGCAAGCTCTATGTTGAACCTTTCGAGAAGAAGTGTTCTGTTTGGCAAACCTGTCAGCAAGTCGTAGTAAGCCATATAATTGATTTTTTCTTCAGAGATTTTACGTTCTGTAATATCAGTAATAGAACCGGCTACCCTTATCGGCTTACCATTCTCATCCCAAATCGCCTTTCCGCGAGCCAGAATCCATTTATACTCACCGCTTTTTGCTTTCATCCTGAATTCAACACCTAATGAAGGTGAATTGCCCTTAATATAGTTAAGTACTTCATTTTTTACAAGGCTTCTATCTTCCGGGTGAATCAGCTCTAGTACCGACTCCAACCCATTGATTATGATGTTTTCATACCCCAGAATCATTTTCCATCTTTCACTTGTAAAAACATTGTCCTTCTTTACATCCCAATCCCATATGCCGTCATTGACCCCGTCAATTGCAAGCTTATAACGCGCATCACTGATTTTTAAGTCCTCCTGGCTCTTTTTAAGCTGTTCGTACTGGGTCTGGAGGCCTTCTTCCACAGCTGCGAGCTCTTGATGAGCTATTTTCATACTCCTGTAACTTTGTGCAAGCTTCCTTTCTGCTTTATTCCTTTCCGTAATATCCGTACCCGTAGATAATACAAGGCTTGGTGTACCCTTTTTGATTTTTAGTACACTGTTGTTCCACAATACATCGATTGTTTTACCGTTTTTACATTTTATTTGATTAAGTTGATTTTTTGCAAGACCACCTTTTATTATCCTCTCACAGGCAATAAGCATTTTATCACGCATTTCACCGGGTACAAGTGTATCCATCCACTTACTTCCAACAATCTCTTTTTCTGAAAAGCCTGTTATCTGCTCTAAGCACTGGTTGAATCTTACAACAGTTCCGTCTAGTTTCCATATCATCATCAATGCATTTGCATTTTCAAAAACACTATTTACGAAATACCTTTCCTGCAACATCTTTTTTCTTATATACCTTATGTAAATATATGACAAAAGGACCTGCAGCGATGCGGCAAAGATTATCAAAATTACAATTATAGCTACCTTCTTCTTTTTTTCTTTTTCATGATATTCCGAATGCTTATGAAAATAATGCTCGTATAAATCCTCGTATACACCAGATTTCTGCAGCTTTAAAATTCTTTTATTCATGTAATCTACCAGTTCGGTATCATCTTTTTTTACAGCAAATGCAAGATCAGATGGAAAAAGATTTGATATTTTAACAGAAATCTTGGATTTAAGCTCATTTTTTATAAGGAAGTGTTCAATTACCATTTGATTATCGAAAATAAGCTCTACCTTTCCGTCATTCAGAGCTTTTATTTCACTCTCAATGTCATTAAAAGCTTTATAATTCTTAATATTAAAATTCTTCTTAAGCAGGATTTCGCCATTGTGGCCTTTAGTAACACCAATTTTATATTTTTTCAGTTCGTTTAGCTTGAGACCTTTTATATTGTTTCTTCCATAAAACCCATAGTAAGCACGATAAACCGGCTTAGTGAATAAAATATGCTGAGACCTGGTTTTACTGTAAGCCAATAGGCCACAGATGTTAATAGTACCCTTTTTCAGGCTTTTATAAACATTAACCCAATCGTCTGTAGAAAAATCAATCTTATAATCGCTGCCTTTGAATATAAGTCTGAGAAAATCTATGTCAAAACCAATTAATGAACCGTTTTCAACATAACGAAATGGAGGAAATTGAGTTTCAACCTGTATTTTAATTGCAGGTGTTTCAGCGCAAACTACTTGCTGAGGCAACAATAGAAGCAAGGACAAAACAATCAGCATCAGTTTCAACTTTTGAAACATTTAATTTCCTCCAAAAACCAAAAAATCTTTATTGTCTATTGAATAGGGGTTTTTATGGGGTGAAGTGACATATAAGTATACATAAAAACCATAAAAATATATATTTAAATTATATAACATTTCTATTTTTTTTCAATATTTTTATTTTTTCGACAAAATTTTTAATGTATATAAAAGACTCAAGCCTCTCTTGATTTTGTAACCTATGAAAAGAAAGTTTCCAAAAAAAATAGAGCCCCTTTAGGCTCTATTACGGCAGCTGCTTCTTGTATTCTTCATTTGAAATCCTGTCCATATCGTCTACTATTCCCTGCTGGTCGATTTCGTTAGTATAATACTCTTCATAATCATGGTACCCTCCAAGATCCTGAGGACTATCCGAGGATCCGTATTTCATGAGATCATTAAGATAATCCAAGCCCTCGTTTTCATCATCCTCACGCTTGTTCAGGTACTTTCGTCCGAATGGGGCATCCCAGATAAGCTCCTCATTAGGCCTGCCGTTGCTTTCCAATCTTTCCGGATTTATTTTAGTGCTTTCTTCACAATCTATGCAAAGCCTTGCATACGGAACTACTTCAAGTCTTTCATTACCTATGTCTTTACCGCAGTAAGCACATGTTCCGTAGACTCCTCCATTAATTCTTTCAAGCGCATCATGTATTTGACTCAACAGGTACTCTTCATGAACCTTCAATGCAGTATTCAATTCAACCAAATACATCTCCGTCCCCATATCAGCAGGATGGTTGTCATAATTTGAAAGCTCTGTTGGGGAGTATTTGTCTTGTTCCGCTTCCTTATTCTCCTTCATCAGCTCTATCGTGTGCTCAATCTCCTTGCCCTGTCTTATCAAAATATCCTTGAAATGCTCTTTACCTGCAGTATCCATTTCATATCACTCCTTCCTTACACTTATAGCCAGACAGCCGGGAAGCAATCAGCCTTGTTTTATATTATTTTGAACGATTGTTACAATCTCACTTATAAATTCCCCAATGACAGGCAGATTCCATTGTACAACAACTTTTAAAAAGTATAATACAAGCGCTCCCAAAATAGTGAAACCGACAGCCATACCAATACCTCTAGATAGACCTCCTACAAAATTTGCCAACAACATTTTTCTAGGATGCTCAAGGTAGTAGACATAGTCGACAAATTTTAACTTTTCCATGTTTAGTGAGATCTTGTCAATTTTCTTATTAATTTCTTTAAAAAGATCATTTTTTAAAAACATATATTTATTCCTCACATGCATCCTATGTTTTGATAAATATATCATCCCACAAAAAAATGAATAATAATTTGCTAAATAATACATCCCGTTAATGCTCTTTTTGTGTCATCTCATCCATTTCATGAATTTTTACTGTTCTGAATTTTGTTATTAAATAATCGCAATTATATATGTCTTTCTGTAGGGTTCCGCATATATCTTCAAGTGTAAATTCAACACGTTCCAATAGTGCCCGCATTTCACCATCGTCTGTATTGTTATCAGCTTGCATGTCAGTTAAAAGGTCCCCTGCTTTTTTATAAATGTATTCCAGATCACTCTTAAGTTCAGTTGTCAATATTTCCGGCATAATAGCATCCTTTCCGATATAAAATGATTTTATCCGTTTCGGGTTTATTTTTACCTTTGATTCAAATAAAATACTTTTCTCTATATAGTTGAAAGTTGGCTTTAATGATATATAATAGAAACGTAAGGAAAAATGTAATATTTTACAAAATAATTAAAAAATCCAATAATAAAATATAAAATGATTCGAGGAGGTATTTATGGAACAAAAAGCAGATATAGGTGTATTCGGAGGCTCTGGATTTTACTCATTTTTTGAAGACATCCAAGAGATCGAAATTGATACTCCTTACGGGAAACCCAGTGATAAATTAGCCATTGCAGAATACGAGGGCAAAAGGATAGCGTTCCTTCCAAGGCATGGAAAACAGCATCAATTCCCACCGCACATGATACCTTACAGAGCCAACCTTTATGCAATGAAAGAGCTTGGCGTCAAAAAGATAATTGCCCCAACAGCCTCAGGCAGCCTGCAGCCTCACATTAAACCCGGTGACTTTGTCATATGCGACCAGTTTGTCGACAGGACCTGGGGACGTAAGGATACATATTTTGACGGTCCTGAAACCAGGCATATAAGCTCTGCCCATCCATACTGTCCTGAACTGAGGAGGATAGCTTTGGAAGTAGCAAAATCAATGGATATCAACGTTCATGACAAAGGAACTGTTGTAGTCATCCAAGGCCCAAGATTCTCAACAGTGTCCGAAAGCCGTTGGTTTAACAAGATGGGCTGGGAAGTCATAAATATGACGCAGTATCCTGAATGCTATTTAGCCAGAGAAATGGGCATATGCTATACAAATATAGCTCTCATAACTGATTTTGATGCCGGTCTGGAAGGCCGCGAAGATATCCTTCCCGTTACAGAAGAAGAAGTATTGAAGGTATTCAGTGAAAATAATGAAAAAGTTAAAAAAATGCTTTTTGAAATAATCAAGAGAATCGACCTTACCAGCGATAACTGCAGCTGTGGGAAGTAGCAACTCATTCAACAACTGCAAAAAGAAGTTCTTAGTACTAATTTTAAAAAAGGAGTTCAGCAAAAATGCGTCCATTGGTTTATGATAACGGAGTTTTAAAATTGATCGACCAGACAAAGCTGCCTACTGAATATGTAACGGTTGATTGCAAGACTTATGAAGAGGTAGCAGCAGCCATAAAAGACATGATTGTCAGAGGTGCTCCGGCTATAGGTGTTACAGCCGCATATGGAGCGGCTATTGGAGCAAGGGCAATTGATACCGATTCAAAGCAGGCCTTTTTTATAAAATTAAAAGAAATATGTGATGTTATAAGCAGCACAAGACCGACTGCAGTTAATTTATTCTGGGCTGTCAGAAGAATATTTGACAAGGCTGTACAAAGCGAATCTAAAAGCATTCCGGAGATAAAGGACATCATTCTTAAGGAAGCCGAGGAGATGGACCGTCAAGACGTTGAAACCAATAAGGCAATCGGCTCTCATGGGAATACTCTTATTGGGCAGGACTTCTCCATTCTGACTCACTGCAATGCGGGGGCGCTTGCTACCTGCGACTACGGAACGGCACTCGGCGTTATCCGTGCAGCACATGAATCAGGCAAGAACATCAAGGTATATTCGGATGAGACAAGGCCTTATTTGCAAGGCGCAAGATTAACAGCTTGGGAGCTTAATCAGGAAGGTATTCCCGTAACACTCATCTGTGACAATATGGCAGGCCATTTTATGAAAGCCGGAAAAATCGATTGTGTTATAGTCGGTGCCGACAGGATAGCCTTAAACGGTGATACCGCAAATAAAATCGGAACATATTCGGTAGCAGTGCTGGCAAAGGAAAATAAAATACCCTTCTATGTTGCTGCACCTGTATCAACCATAGATTTTGAAATTGAGACAGGCGAAAGCATTCCGATTGAAGAGCGCAGCGCAATTGAAGTAACTCATATCAAGGGAATTCAGATTGCTCCCGACGGTGTAGAAGTTGCCAACCCGGCCTTTGACGTTACTCCGAACAGGTACATTTCGGGAATAATAACTGAAAAGGGTGTTATTTACCCTCCCTTTGATGAAAACCTTATAAAGCTGAAATAACGGTAATATAAAAGAGGCACATTTTTAAATTGTGTCTCTTTTTTATGTTGTTGTTAGATATAGTGTCCTTTTTAACACTTCTCCTAATCAGTTTATATGGTCGTAAATGCTTCTTTATAGCCTTCAAGGCCGCCAATGTCTATTAATCCAATATTACCGCAATTAGTACATTCGTAAGGTATTGTGCCCCCAAAACCTACAGTACTGCCCATATAAGGCTTATCTCTAAGAGGGGCTAATATTTCCGAATCTCCAACTTTATCTCCCAACCCATTCGGATACCATTTCCCAAACGATTGAATTGCACCCCTATGCCCACAGTTTGTGCACCTTACATTTCTGTTAACCTCATAAAGATCGAATTCAGGATGTATCTGCATTGAATTCCGATTTATCTCACCACTATTCCAATATGGCAATGGGCTGGTAACATAAGGTCCATAATAATATGGCATACAACAAAAACAAAACATTTTATTCACCTCAGATGAATAGTCCATAATAATATTATATTATGTAGATCATATGAGATTTGCTACTTTATGATAGGCTTTATTGGTCATTCATGCCTGAAAAGCAGTATTATTTACCGCCCTTGATGACTCGTATTTCTACATCTTGCTTTTCTACTTTGCTTTTTAAATCAGTAATATCTTCCATTACTTTTGCCAAGGCATCTGTCATCCCATTGATTTTAGTGTTTAATTGTTTGAATTCAGCTTTATTGCTGTTGTTATAGGCTTCAAGCTTATCGGATATATTAAGCTGATCCCTTTTTATATCCTTGATTTCACTTAACATCTGTTTCAGTATTTCTTCCAATTTTAACACCCCTTTGGCTTGTTATTTTAATTATATCATTCTTCTATCCATATAGAAATATTTTCCTTGCAACATTTATGTTTTATAACTATGTTTTATACTATTGAGTTAGCCTGCGTACTTCGTAATCAGAAGTTCAACCGCTATCCGGTCATTCATCCTGCCGGTTTTGATTGCAAGATCTGTTTGAAGGCTGTCTTCAATGGCATTTTTCAGCTGTTCAATGCTGAAAACACCTGCCTGCTTCGCAATTTTACCTGCAGCATAAGGTGTAATTCCAATCTTACCTGCCGCTTGATTCATATCCATGCCATTTTGCCTGAGCAGCTTCATCTCCAGCACCTGTCTGAACTGTCTTGTAATCATGAACAATATCTTCGGCAGCGGCTCCTTTATGACAAGCATGTCGTTCAGTATCCTCAATGCTTTAGCTCCATTCTTTTCGGCTATTGCATCGGTAAGGTCAAAAATCCTGCTCTTCACTGACTTCGAGCAGATTTTGTCTATGTCCTCGGCAGTAGGTTTGGATTTATCTCCGAGAAATAATACTATTTTGTTTATTTCGTTCAATATTTCAGTCATTCCAAGTTCGCTATTATCAACTATCTTGGACGCTACGAGCGAGTCTATCTCTTTTTTATGGGACTTGAAAACCTTTATAACCCATTTGACAAGTTCAGCGGGCTTTTGATAAGGAAATTCTACAAGCAGGCCCTTCTTTTTGGCTATATCAACTATTTTTACCCTTTTATCAATTTCCTGCTCCAGTACTATCAGGCAGGTATAATCAGGGACATTCTGAAGGTATGACAACAGGTCGTCAGAATGTGCTTTCCCCTTGCCTTCTTCCTCAGCTTTTTTCTTTCCCTTTGCCAATCCGGCGTTTTTAACAATCACTACTTTTTTTTGCGAGAAAACAGGCATTGTTTCCGAATGCTCAATTATCTTTCTGACATCGACTTTTCCTTCAAGCACAATCCTGTTAAGCTCCCTCATATCATCATTCAAGGCAATTTTTTCAATGCTCTCTATGTAATATTTTTCAAGGTATTCTTCAGGTCCATAGAACAAATATAGGTTACGAAGTTTATTATTTTTCAGTTCTTCCTTAAGTATATCAATGCTCATATTCTGCTCCTGTCAAGGTATCATTTTTCTGATTCTTATTCTTTTCCCATCAGAGGTTATGATGATTGCTCCATCCGTATCCGTCCTGAATAGTTTAATTTGATCTTTCTCGATTCTGTCAACTACCTGGGAGGCGGGATGTCCAAAATTATTTTTGCCTACACTTATTACTGCTGCTGCAGGTTTTACAACTTCAAGGAAACTCTCCTGTGTCGAATATTTTGAACCATGATGTGCAACTTTAAGAACATCAGCTCTCAGATCTGTTCGATCTGAAATAAGAATATCCTCGGTCTCCTTCTGAATATCACCCGTAAATAAAAAACTGGTTTCACCGTAATGCAATTTTAACACTAATGACGTATTGTTTAAAGAGGTTTCTCCTAATTCATCAGCATTGCTGTTCATATCTGTTGAAGGACTGATAACATCAAGAAAAGTTTTACTGTCAAGTTTGATAGTATCTCCCCTTGAGCATTCAATTATTGGAATTTTCCTTTCCCGGGCAATTGAAGTGAGTGACTCAAACTCTTTTTTATCCTTATTATCCGGGATTATAAGGTTGTATGTCTTCATTTCTTTAAGGACATAAAGCAATCCCTGAATATGATCATTATGTCCATGGGATGCGATTACTGCATCAAGCTTGTTGATCCCGCAATCCAATAGAAGCGGCATTATAATACTTTCTCCCGTATTCATTCCGGGGTTTAGCCTTGAGCTTGAACCTCCTCCGTCAATAAGAATATTTTTCCCTGAACTTGTTCTGACTAAAGCAGCATCCCCCTGTCCCACATCGATGCAAATTATCTCTAGATTTTTGGGCAGCATCAAATAAATACTAATTATTATTAATACAGCACTAGCTGCCCCTAAATAATATCGTTTCTTGATTTTTAGCTTGTATAAAGGCTTGGTATAGAAAAAGAATATCACCAAGCAGTAATAAGCCAATATAACAGGTAAATGCGGCGTTACCACTCTTACAGCTGCTAAGGGTATTTGAGATGTGATTTTTGTGATCAGGAGCATCAAACTCAATAAAACGCAATTGAAATAACCTATTAATTGTGCAACAACGATGCTTGCCTGTCCGATAAGCGCCATTGCAGCACCTATGATAGTAACCGTCTGGACAAGCGGCAGGACTAAAAGGTTTGAAAACACAGATATTAGTGACATTTTATTGAAATAAAAAGCTGTAATAGGCATTACCCCAAGCTGTGCTGCAATAGTCACTGCTGCCATATCCCTTATGAAACCCGGAATGAATTTGAAATTAATAAGCTGTTTAATGTTCTTATATAATAAAACCAAAGACAGCGTAGCCGCATAAGATAGTTGGAATCCGACATCAAAAAGCAATCCCGGGTTGTATATAAGCAAGAGAATTGCTGAAAAAGACATGCTGGTGAGAATGTCAGTTTCCCTTCGCAGCATCTGTCCCACCAGAATAATAATTGCCATAATAGCTGCCCTTACAATAGAAGGCGAGAAACCGGTTATATATACAAATAATACCAGTGTTGAAATCATTATTGGATTTGCAGCTTTCGGCCTGAGATGAATTCTTTTGAAAAGAAAGATTAAAGGAGCAATAACAAAAGCAATATTCATACCTGAAGCTGCCATAATGTGCGAGAGCCCTGCATCGCTGAATGCCTGCTGTACCTCCTCAGACAGTCCGTCCCTGTATCCGATAAGCATTCCGTTCAGAAGACCAGCCTGTTCCGGAGGCAAGCATTTATTAATGACGTTTACAATGCTGCTGCGTATTTTAATGCCGGACTCGACTAATAAATTACTGTATTTCCCCTTCTCAACACTGATGTTTGCCGGAACCGCAAACATTGAAGCAGATATTCCTGACTTCATAAGATAATCGCGGTAATTGAACCCACCGGGATTTCTCTGCCCTGTTGGGAGGTTTAAAGTACCCATGATGCTTACTTTGCTGCCATAATCATATAGAATCCCCTTTTCTTCCCTCAAAACAGTCAGAAGGATTTTCCCCTTTATTTTTTTTGTTTTCCCCTCGGATTCAATACTTAATGTCTTGACCGTATAGTTAATTTTTTTCTCCCTTATGTCAGGTTCTGAATAGATATACCCCTCAACTGTAACAAATTTGGAATTGAAGCTTTTAAATTTATCAAGGCTTATATTTGTTCTTATCAAGGTTTCAAGGGAACCTGCCAGATAAAAAACGAGAATACCTATTAAAATATATTTTGGAATATTTGATCTAAAATAAAGAACAAGGCTCAATATAATTCCAAGGATGGCTATAATGCCTGCAAACACAAAAGATCTGCTTAAATAAGCAGTTATGATTCCTGACATGAGTGATATGGCAAATATAAGCAGCGGCCTTTTCACTTTAACCCCCATTTATGTCTCATTTTGTAATATAAACATATATATTCTCTTAAAAACAAAAAACTCCTTCTTAATAAGTTGAAAATAATATATGTACTCAACCATCACAAAAATCCCAGAAACATTGGATATTTTGTTCGCTTTCGTACTAATTATTTAATCAACTTATATAAATGAAGGAGTCTTCATTATATAATATTTAATCTATTATTCTTCTTGCTTTCACATAGGTTCTTGTATAATAAGATTCGTACAGGCTTGAAATGATTACACCTTTACTTTCAGTTGCAGCGTGTATGAATTTTCCATCACCAATGTACATGCCGACATGACCTATGCTTCCTCTGCCTGTATCAAAGAAAACCAAGTCCCCGGGTTTTAAATTGGCTTTGAGTATTCCTGTTCCCTGAGTTGACTGGCCGGACGATGAATGTTCCAATTCAATGCCAAAATGTCTGTATATAAAACTTGTAAACCCTGAACAGTCAAAACCGCTTGGTGAAGATCCGCCGTAATTATAGTTACATCCGAGAAATTGCTTTGAGTACTCAACCATCCGCTGCCTTAAATCAGATGTTTCCTGAGAATCCTGAGTGTTTGCTGCTGTATTATCCTCACTTCTTACATCATCGCCTCTGGAAGTTGAACTGCCAACTGTCAGATAATCAGCCGATACCCACCCTATTGTTCCATCCGAAAGCTTAACCTTGTACCAGTTTCCTGATTTTAGAAGCACGGTAACTCTATCGCCTTTTTCAATCTTTGTAATCAAATCTGAACTCTGATCTGCAGAACTTCTTACGTTCAAAACAGAAGTAGTTACAGTTCCGATTTGAACTTGTTCGGTCACCTTTATGTAGTCGTTGGATATCCACCCAGAGATATTATTGTATTGGATTTTTGTCCAGGTACCCTTAACAGATATCACAGAAACCTTAGTCCCTTTTACCAACTGAGTGATAACATTGTCGTCTGCTATAACGGGAGTCTGACGTACATTAACCGTATTGCCGGTAACAATGCCGGTTTTGAGATTTTCACCATTAGCCAGCACGGCACAGAAGCAAAGGACAGTTAAAATTACAATTGAACTGCATAAGAATTTTTTAAACATATTTACCTCCTATTTGAGCTTCCGAAGTTAGCTGTCGGGTTCGGGCAATAGGACTGCCCTACAATATCGGCAATCAGAATAATCAGGCAAATTTGTTATGAAAATCCGCCTTGTTTCTTATTGCTGATACAGATTAACCCCATAGATTGGTTCCTCCGTACCTCTTTTGAAAGAGGATTCAGCTTCATTTGGTTTTTTGTTCCTTGTTATTATACCTTTCCAATATTGGATTTGTCAAACCCAAAATGCTACTTACAGGAAATATTTTTTGTCCTTCTTCCCAACCGAATAACCTTGATTTAACTTATTCCTACTATAATATACTGATTGGGCCAAAGAAAATTTACATAAATTAAAAAATTTATCTGATAGCGTATACTTAACAAAAAATATGCTTGTTCAATATAACAGTATCATAGCTGCTTATGCATTAAAATTACATTCTGAGGCTTATTCTGCAGCATCAAATGATTCTCGATCTTTCTAAGCTCGTTAAATCCGAGTTTTATCCAAAAAGACCTTCCCTGCTCATTTTCCTCAATTACCGCCAGATAAACATATTGAATGTTATGACTGGTTTTAAGAAATTCCAGAAGAAGATTTACCGCGGCAGTGCCCAAGCCCTTATTTTGGTGCATTGAGTCAATTGCTATGGAACTTATCCAAACAGAAAATTTATTCTTTGGCTCGAGCCTTCCCTTAAGTATGCCAATCATCTGTTGTTCAGCTGCGTCATGTATTCCTACGAAAAATTCATTTGAACATATGGCAACCTCCGCATACTTTTTTGTAAGCATTTCCAACGTTAATGGAGTATCGATGCCTGTTGCAAATTTAAAATCATCAACCTTATTGTACCATTTCAGAACCAATGGCAGATCCTGCAGCTTTATGTCCCTGAAATAAACAGTTTCGTTATATATGTTTAGTGAATGCATGCTACCTCCAAAATGCTTTAAAGGGTATCAGCGCAACAAGTTATAATATCCCTAAATTGACATAGAGTATATTCGTCGCAGTCTCTCAAAAATCCTTCAACATAAATATTTCTTTTAATTAATAAATGCATTTACTCCTTAAAAATGCTTTTCTCTCACAGAATGGAATTTACATAATCCAAATAATTCTTGCAATAAAATTCGAAATTCTACTCAAAATATATATCGAATAAACCTAACGGAGGTGAAAAACAAATGGCAAACAACAATAACAGCAATGAAAAAGTAGTACCCGGTGCAAAGGATGCACTTAACAAAATGAAATTTGAAATTGCTTCTCAGGTAGGAGTTAATTTGAGTGATGGCTATAACGGAAACATCGCAGCTAAAGATGCAGGAAGAATAGGCGGCAATATAACAAAGAAGCTTATACAAATGGCTGAATCACAGTTAATAGGCAAGTAAGTTAAGAATAAATGAACTAAACAAAAAAATTCCTCCTTTGATTCTAAGGGAGGAATTTTTTAATATATGCTTTAGACTCTCTCCGGAGCATTCAGACCGATAAGCTTAAGCCCGTTTGAAATCGCAATACCTGCAGCCTTGGTGAGTGCAAGCCTAGCCTTTTTCAGCTTTTCATCATCTATCAATACCTTGCATTCATGATAGAAACGGTTAAAATCCTGAGCCAAATCTATTAAATATCTTGTTATCACCGATGGTTCTAAATCAGTCATGGCCTGTCTTACTTTGTCAGGGAAATTGTAAAGAGTCTTAACCAATTCATATTCTTCCTTCTTAGTTAAAACACCTGCGTCAAAGTTGATGTCCGGTTCTGCTTGCGCATTTCTTAAAACACTGTTTGTTCTTGCATTGGTATATTGTACATACGGGCCCGTTTCACCATCAAAGTTTAATATTTCCTCCCACGAGAAAGATACGTCTTTGATCCGGTTGCTGCTCATGTCACTGAAAATTACGGCACCAACGCCTATCTGCCTTGCAATTTCTTCTTTGTTTGGAAGGTCTGGATTGCGTTGCTCGATTATCTGTGTTGTCTTCTTTATTGCCTCTGACAATATTTCTTCAAGCAGGACCACCTTCCCTTTTCTGGTTGAAAGCTTTTCCCCCTGAAGGCTCACAGTGCCGAACGGAACATGAATCAAATCCTTAAACCAATCGTAGTCCATCATTTCAATTACCTTAAACCACTGTTGAAAGTGCAGGCTTTGGGATACTCCCGTAACATAAATACATTTATCGAAGTCATAATTCTTCTTTCTATAAAGTGCGGCAGTTATATCCCTTGTTGCATACAGAGTGCTTCCATCCTTCTTAAGTATTATGCATGGAGGCATGTTGTATTCGGTCAAATCCACTATCTGCGCACCTTCACTTTCTTTGAGAAGGCTCTTTTTCTTTAATTCATCGACAGTTGCATCCATTTTATCATTGTAGAAGCTTTCACCTGCATACGAATCGAAGCTTACGCTTAATACCTTATAAACCCTTTCGAATTCCTGCATGCTTATATCCTTGAACCACTGCCACAGTTGAAGAGCTTCCGTGTCACCCTGTTCCATCTTAGTGAACCATGCTCTGGCTTCATCATCCAACGCAGGATTTTTTTCAGCCTCTTCATGGAACCTTACATAAAGCGACATCAATTCCTTTATCTGCTCTTTTTCAACCTTCTCCTTGCTGCCCCACATTTTATACGCAACTATGAGCTTCCCGAATTGGGTTCCCCAATCCCCCAAATGGTTTATGCCAATGCAGTTATATCCGTTAAACTTAAAAATATTATATAAGGAATTTCCTATTACTGTTGATCTCAGGTGTCCTATATGAAAAGGCTTGGCAATATTCGGAGCAGAAAAATCTATGACGATATTCCTGCCATGCCCGATATCCTGAGACCCGAAACTTTCCTTTTCTTTCAATATCGACTTAAGTGTTTCATCAATAAAAGCTTCTTTATTAAGGAATATATTGAGATAGCCCGAAAGTGCCTCTACTCTGTCTACATATTTTGATCCGGGGAATTTCTCTGCCAGATACTGTGCAATCTGTACAGGCGGCTTTCTTAAAATTTTGCTTAGTTTGAAGCAAGGAAGGGCAAGATCACCCATTTCAGGGTTTGGCGGTGTTTCCAATATGTCATGGATCTGCTTTTCATCCATTTGCTCAATTACTTCATTTAGTAGTTCCGAAACAATGCTTCTTGTATTAAACATACTACTTCTCCTCTGCTGATTAAAACTGATGATATGATAACATATATTATGGAAAAATAACAGAGCAATCTACTCGCTTATTTTATACCCATAGCCCCATACAGTAACTATTTCAAGCTTTGATTCTATTTCGAGCATCTTTTTCCTTACTCTTTTCACAAGATCGTCAATAGCCCGTGTATCGCCAATATAATCGTAGCCCCATATACTGTTTATAAGCTGCTCCCTTTTAAATACTTTGTTCTTATTCTTTATTAAAAAGAATAAGAAATCATATTCTTTGGAAGTAAGATCAAGCTCTCTGTCTTCTTTAAGCATACGTCTTTCATCCGGATATACTGTAATATCCGAACACACAATTTGGTTTCTTTTACCCTCAGATTTTTCCGGCTCCTGCTTTACTCTTCTGAAAATAGTTTTTACCCTTGCGACAAGCTCTCTGGGACTGAATGGCTTGGAAATGTAATCATCGCTCCCCATCTCGAGCCCCAAAACTCTATCTACTTCATCATCTTTTGCTGAAACCATTATAACCGGCACATCACTGGTTTTTCTTATCTCCCTGCATAAAGCATAGCCATCCATGCCGGGCATCATGATGTCAATTATGAACATATCGGGCGGCTTCATAAGGAAGCCCTCATATGCACTTCTGCCGTTTTCGAACACCTCTACCGTAAAGGATTCTTTCAGAAGGTACGATTTTATCAGATCACGTATTCTTTCCTCATCATCAACAACATAAATGAGCTTATTACCCATCTGCTACACCTCACACAACCAAGACCGATATATTCTGCCTATCAAAAATTCTTTCATACAAATAATACAATACTAATATATTTTCTACATAATAAAGTCTTATCCTGCTGTTTTTAACAATAATTTTATAAAGTGGCCTGTAAAGCCGCCAAAAGTTATAGATAAGCAGGCCACAAACATAGGAAGTACCTTTGTAAAATCTTTATTTATTTTAAAAATTATGATTTTACAAAGTACTAGGTACTAACATAAATCGATTACGCTTGCAAGGCTTCTTCTATAAGCTGCCAAATCTCATCTTTTCCAGTCCTTTTTTCTGAAGAAAACGGAACCACCTTTTCATTTTCTTCCAAACCAAGAGTCTCACGTATGTCTTTTATCTTTTTAAACAATTCTGATCGCGATATCTTATCGGCCTTTGTTGCAGCAATTATATGCGGCACATTGAAGCTTTTTATCCACCCATACATTTGGATATCATCGTTTGAAGGCTTATGCCTTATATCAACCAGAAGCATGATCAAAGCCAATTGCGGACGTGTTGTAAGATATGTTTCTATCATCCTGCCCCACGAAGACTTCTGTTCCTTGGACACTCCCGCATAGCCGTAACCCGGCAGGTCAACGAAATAAATCGTATTATCTATATTGTAAAAATTGAGTTCTCTGGTCTTACCTGGGGTTGCACCAACTCTTGCAAGGTTTTTCCGGTTTAAAAGGGTATTTATAAATGAGGACTTTCCTACATTTGACCTGCCTGCAAAAGCTATTTCGGGAACTTCACTTTTGGGATACTGGTCAGGCCTGACTGCAGTCAGCTCATATTTTGCATTATTTATATTCATATTATACTCCTCCTTAAGAATGAGTCCTGTCTGTCAGGAATTTCAGTTATATTATAGCATGCAATCCACGTATTTCAAGTATTCCTCCACTCCATTATTACATACTGTATTCATTCTTTTTCCAAAAAAGCTTTTATACTTTTCAATAGTATTATCAGAGTTAAGCAAAACCAGATCAATCAGCGGCCTTCCATTGTTTATATGTGAGAATTTCAGTTCGGATATTTTCAAAAGGTGTTTGAATTCATAATCCGCATCCGGCAGCGAATACCCTATAAACACCCATCTGTCAGCATGAGAAAGCATCTCCTCCGCTTTCTTCCAAATATTTGGAAACGAGTTTGCCCTGAAGGACTTTCTGTAACTGAAAGTCGCTATGTGCGAGGATATCTCATTGCCGCAAATCATACATTTTCTATTTTGCGGTTCTGTTTTTGCCGGATACCCCTTCAGCATTTCAAGGTCGGCTTCTTGAATACCGGATCTTTCAATTATGGGAATATTGTTATAAACATCATATATAAGCATCCTGCAATTATCGCAATAAAGCCAGTTGCAGGATCCGTGAATTTTTGCAATCTTCAATGAATCGTTTTTTCTGTCGTCCTTAATCCATTCCAAGCCATCGCTGCAATAATCAATATCTAAATCCGGATACATTTTCATCAAGTATCTTTCTAAAGCCGTATCCCAATTTAATACGATAAAGCCAACCTCACTTTTATTGCCAAGCATATTTGCAATGAATCTTTCGATTGTATGAGAATACGTGAAGCTGTTTTCAAGTATTGAAAAAACCCTGTAAACCAAAAGCCTCCTTATCGCCCGCAGATTTAAAGGCGAATATCCAATCCCCAGATGATGTCCTGAGTTGGTGGAAATGTCTATACAAGTAAAAATATCGTCAAGCTTAGGAATTGAAGCTTGAGCTGAATATCCGAATATGTCGCAGATAAACTTTTTCAAAGCCATAGATACAGCGTTTTCGAATTGATTGTCCGGCATTTCTCTTATAAGCAGTTCAGGTATTTCAGGCTGAATAGGTATGCCCGAGTTTTTTGAAAAACCGGCACCCAAAATTAACATTGTTTTCATAATTCAATCCTTTTGAAATAGGTTTTTTTTAGTTTAGCCGAGTATTACCCAGTAATACTGGAAAGAATTAACTTTATGAAGCATTAATATAGTAGGAATTGCAGCAAATGAAAGTTCTTTTTATGTCATCCTGCAAATTCTTTGTTGAACTAATTTTTTCAATTCAATTTACCATGCCTTTCAATCCCTTATTTCGCAATGTTTCAATCGTCGAACTTACAATAATTACATTTTTTCATTTCGAATTTTTTCGCATCACCCCTTGCATTTCTTTTTACTTTTTGATATAATTTCCTTGTCAAAATTCATATCTTTAAAATTCGAGGACATAAAGTCTCTCGATTTTAAAACATGCTTCAGCATGTTTTACTAAAAAAATCCCCAAATTATTTTTGGGGTATACAACGTAGTATATCTGACACAATGTGCAAAGGTGTGCGTTGTTACTTGCTAAACGGCAGGTAGATCAATTAAATACAATCAACATAAAATGATATCTGGAATGTTCCATATAAGGCTATCATTTATTTGCTGTTTGAGAAACTTATGAGCAGTTTTTTTATAAAGCTCATAGGCTTCTATTCAATTTGATTTTGAACACATGCTATGGCATGTTTCACAATAATAAATAATTTGGGAGGACACTACAATGAAACTATTACAAAGTGTTATGGATCAAGTAATCAAAAGAAATCCTAATGAACCGGAATTTCATCAGGCTGTACAGGAAGTTCTTGAATCACTGGAGCCTGTTGCAGAAAAGCATCCCGAATGGCTTGCAGCCGGAATATTTGACAGAATAGTTGAACCAGAAAGACAAATCGTATTCAGAGTACCTTGGGTTGACGACAACGGTAAAGTACATGTTAACCGCGGTTACAGGATTCAATTCAACAGTGCAATCGGACCTTACAAGGGTGGTTTAAGACTCCATCCATCAGTTAATTTCAGTATTCTTAAATTCCTCGGTTTCGAACAGATATTCAAAAACTCATTAACAAGCCTTCCTATCGGCGGTGGTAAGGGCGGAAGTGATTTTGACCCTAAAGGCAAGTCCGATAATGAAGTTATGAGATTCTGCCAGAGCTTTATGACTGAGCTCCAGAGACATATAGGCGAAAACACAGACGTTCCTGCAGGAGATATCGGAACAGGCGGACGTGAAATAGGTTATATGTACGGACAATACAAGAGATTGAGAAACGACTTTACAGGTGTTCTGACCGGAAAAGGACTCACTTGGGGCGGAAGTCTTGCAAGAACCGAAGCTACAGGATACGGTCTCTGCTACTTCATGGACGAAGCTTTAAAAGCTAAGGGAAAATCCTTCAAGGGAGCTACTGTTGTAGTATCCGGTTCAGGAAACGTTGCTATATACGCTACTGAAAAGGTTTACCAGTTAGGCGGCAAGGTTGTTGCATTAAGCGATTCCAACGGTTATATATATGATGCTGATGGAATTAAGCTCGATACTGTTAAGAAATTGAAAGAAGTTGAGAGAAAGAGAATCAGCGAATATGTGAAATACCATCCGAAAGCTAAATATACTGAGGGCTGCACCGGAATATGGTCCATCAAATGTGACATCGCACTGCCTTCTGCAACACAGAACGAAATAAACGAAGAATCCGCAAAGATGCTTGTTGCTAACGGTTGTTATGCAGTTGGCGAAGGTGCAAACATGCCTTCAACCCCTGAAGCAATCAATGTATTCCTTAAGAACAAGATAATCTTTGGGCCTGCAAAAGCAGCAAATGCAGGTGGAGTTGCTACTTCAGCCCTTGAAATGTGCCAGAACAGCGCTAGATATTCATGGACATTTGAAGAAGTTGATGCAAAACTTAAAAATATCATGATTAACATATACAAAAACGCAAGCACAGCTGCAAAAGAATACGGTTGTGAAGACAACCTCGTTGCAGGCGCAAATATTGCAGGTTTCTTGAAAGTAGCTGATGCAATGTATGCTCAAGGTATAGCATACTAATAATAAAGCTACCTGGTATAATCTTTATTTTACTAAAAGGCTCCGGTATTTTCCCCGGGGCCTTTTACTATAAAAACCATTGTCAATAACTTTAGAAAATGTCACCCTAAATCAATATTAATTATCGCTAGAAAATGTCACCCCATAGAGATGTAAGTCGGTCGAAAACTCTTTCAAGAATCCAGTTTACAGCGAGCCTCGCCCATA
>JAEXSP010000005.1 GCA_023453795.1 Bacillota bacterium | reverse complement strand
AGGTATAGCTTGTGGTTTTACCGTTCCTATCTGTCTTGGTCTTCATGTTACCGTCGGCATAGTAGGTGTAGCTTTCCGTTTTGCCGGAATTGCCTGTTCCGTTGGGATCTGTTTTCCTGGACAGCTTATTTCCGACATTATACCGATATGTTGTTGTATTGCCGTTTCCGTCTGTTTGGACTGTATGTTTCCTGCTTTGTCGTATGCCCTTCGGGATCCTTGGTGGATATCAGCCTTCCGTTGCTGTCATAGTCATATACCGTTATATTGCCAGTGCGTCTGTCAACTGGAATAATTGCAGGCTTTTCACTGTATAGCTGTGTCAAATATAATTACCTGTCCCAAAATTCTTCACAGAATTTCATTCGGTTGTCGGCTCTGGAATAGGGTTTGGACAAACCTTCACCATTCGTTCCTAATGAGGAAGATTATCCATATAATCAAATTTGACTAGCCATCTCTTTGGCATAAAAGGATATGGTTGTTTAATAGGATATAATATATCCCAATGTTCTACTTCAAATACTTTGAATACCCCCCCATAAAATTTCTTTTCACCAGTTACTTTTCCCTTCAATATGAACCTATTTTCACTATATTTCAACACATCGTAATTTAACTTTTTATATGGGAAATTGCCCTTAACAAATATACATTCTGGCTGAGGAGTTGAATCTGAACGTATAAATAAACCTTTATCATTACCTATAACCTCCCATCTGGGGTCTGGCCCATCCGTATAGTCGCATATTAAAAATGAATCGCTGCTTTTAACTGGTTCAGGGTTTATACTATTATAACTTTTCTTCACAGAAAATTTTAATGGAAAAAGAAAAATTGAAACATACGCTATAATTATTATCAGCACAAGCACCATAAACGTTATGGTTAATTTCTTCATCACCGCACATCACTCCAATTCAATAATTTAAAGTTTTCCTATTTTTTAGGATAAAACATGTGCCAATTTACACCTTTAACAGGTCTAGGATAGTTTTTACACCCGTTGATATCAAAGTTTTCCCCATCATGTCTTCTCTTCCAATCCTGAGCATCCCATATTATACCTCTACCATCATTTATGTAATTATAAGTAGTTAGACCATTTACAACTGCTTTTGCAGAACCGCCAGTTTTGTTTACCCACTCTTGTGCAAAACTTGTATTATACTTTTCATTTACTGTTCCAGTGTTACATGAATAAAATTGAGTAAAAACATTCTTAGTAAAATCATTTTTGTTAATGTTTGCATTCATTAAATCTTTAATGGATATATCCAATTTCTTATTTCCTTTATACTCTTCTGAACTTCCATTATATCCTAATGCTAATGTACCACTCGCTTTCCCATATTTGTCGCCTAAGCCATGTGAAAATACTGAAATTTCATTGATCTTAAATTTAGTTCTATCTTGACCATTATTAAAATAATCAAACAGGTCAACTTTATCATATATTGATTTTAAAAGTGCCATTACTCCTGTTTCTTCAGCAATTTTTGCCAAGGCCAAGCGCATCAGTTCTAAGTCATCCTTACTATATCCGTCATTTGCAACAACCCAAGTAATATTTGTCCTTCCAGCAGAAACCCAATCCTTTATTTGTTTTATAGCTGGCTCTATAAAATCTCGTGGAGAACGGTCTTCAGGATGATTACCAGAAATAACAATTGACTCTGGAACATAACCACGTAGACCATATTTATTATATTGCTTGTCTGCCATGTTTACCAGCACTTCAAAATTATGGGCGTCTTTTGGAGTTTGATTAATCTTATTTGTATCTTTCAAAGGTTTACTATAGTCTATTGTTGAACTTGAGTTTTTTACAATAACATCAATAGCTGTATTTATCTCATTTACGATATCATTCCTTGCCTGAGAAGGTAAATTCGGATTGTTTAACATTTGATTTAATGTATTAGCACAATCCCCAATATATTGCGCTTGACTAACTGACATATGCCCTGTAGGGTCGGCATAGGTGATTGGATTATTAAAGCAATAAGTATATAGGTTTAGAGACAACGGATCACTGGCTTCCCCAGCGTAGGTATCCTCCTGCAAAAACCTTGCAACCTTCGGGTCATACATCCTTGAATTCAGATAATACAACCCGGTTTCCTTATCATACTGATACCCCGCATATGTAATGTTGTTGTCAACATCCCCTGACTGTTCGGTTATGTTTCCGAACGCATCATAATAATAAGTCTGCTTTACATTTCCGGATGATTCAGTTGCCTCCTTAAATGAAACTGAATCAATATGCAAGGTTGAGCCTGCTGGCATTCCACCCAGGTAGAAGGTTATTCTTGCTGCATCGTCTGTTGTGCTTGCCGTAAATGTTATTGTATATGTTTCCCACGTACTGCTTATTGCAACTTCTTTTGGTGTATCATAAGCTGTTCCGGGTGATAATCGCTTCATGAGTGATATTGTCGGGGTTATATTCCCTCCGTCACTCTTTGCTCTGAATGTCAATTTATATTGTTTCCCGGCTGTAATTTTTACATAGTTACCCGTCATTGTAAATAACTGAATATTATCCGGCTGACTACCGGCTGTAATGCAAGTGACTTTGTATCCTGCCGGAGCGGAAGAATAATCGGACGTATCTCTTTCACCAATTGCAAAAGCACCTTGACTCGACCGAAAACTCCAACCGGAGCTAGTGGTATCGAAGCTGCCGAATTTCATCCGGTTGTCGGCTATGGAATAGCTTGAATTTATTGGATGTAGGGTTCAGATGAGAGAACTGTCAAATGTGATTACCTGTTCCTTAATACTTATATGGCACTTTCTCACGGATTGACACTTACTCAATTAATTAATCAATTGCAGCTCCATGGAATCCTTTTCAGCTCCATATCCGCTTCGATAATTTACTAGCCCTTTACCTTTCTTCCATGTAAGCGACTCATAATACCCTGTAGATACTTGGTTATTATATGAGTCAAATTCCCGCTTATCTCCATTAACTTCTAGGTAATGATGTAATCCAGGTTCGTCTTTACCTATTGTGTCTTTTATTTCTTTGTCTTGGCACACAATTACACTACCATCTGGCAGCACTTCACTTGTTTTTAACTTATTAAGGTTTTCACTTGTTGGTTGTATCTTATAAATCTTATCTTTTTGGACGTAATAATAACCTAAACTCAAGCGCTCATTGGGAACACCTTCAACGAAATCAAGCTTCAACTCATATAGTTTGCCATATTTAAGATTAGCCAGTTCATTAATATTCAATCTTACATCTTTTTCTACAATATCATCAAATAAAAAATTTCCTTTATAAGTCAACTTTGAATCTTTGTCTTTAAAGAAAAACAGATTAGTTCCTGTATCAGTAGTATTTGTGGTAGTTTTATTAGGAGTTAAATCAACTTGCGTTGATTGCTTTAAATCATTTGAATTACTACCTTGACTTGGAATTTTGGGTATGTTGTTAGCTTGTGTACAGCCAGAAGATAACAGAAAACCTACCGCTAAGATTATAGTTAAAACCTTCTTCATAAAATGTCACCTCAAAAATTTTTAAAATTTTAATATACTATATACTAATTACATTTGATACAGGATGCCCAAATAATAGGTATCCTGTATCAAAAGCTTAAAGTCAATTCAAGCATTTTCTTTGTAATTATTGATGTTCAACTAAAATCCTTTTTTCAAAGAATTAATAAGTATATAGACGCCTGGTTGATCATCAACAACGCTAGCACTATATTTACCATCCTCAACATATTTACCTGATTTGTACATATTTGTTCCGCTATATACATAAGGGCTTACCGTATCTTTATGATATTTATAATACCCTAATCCATTATATGTTTCGGCAAAAGCCATCATTGCAGCCATGTCAGTTGAACCTGAACTTAATTTGTACATATCACGTATCAATTTCTTTTCTAACAGTGCATCTACAGCAGCATCTGTAAAGTTATCAAAGTTTTTCCCTACTGGTACATGGGTTGTTGGCTTTCCAAGCGGGTCACCATTGTGTAAATATGTATTAAAATTACAACCACCCTCACGGTAATGAATAGCGGCAATTAATTCTGGTGGTAAGCCAGTCCTTTTAGATATTTCCTCATAAATTGCTTTGTTTTTCTTATATATTTTCTTGAAGTTATTAATGTCCAAAGCAAATTTAGTCGTATTAATGGTGTCTATCTGGGCAATTAAATCAACCTCGTGTTTATATAACTCACTGCTCTTATATAATTCTTGGTTAACACTATTACCCGCCCCCTGATTATCCGTCACAGGAGTGAAAAAATTAGTGTCCTTAGCTTTTACCTTTTTTATTTCTATAGCTTTATTAGTGTTCTTATTGATAACACCTGCTGTCATCCATGGTTCAAATCCTACTTCCCAATTTATTGTTTTTATTGTTCCAGATTTTTCGTTTATTATTGTTCCAGTATTCCTTGCCCCTAAATTTATAGTGTTAATGGTACCATTATTATTTACTGTGGTTTTAGAACCCACCCCTGTGGTTAGAGTCTCAATTGAACCAGCCGAAATTTTTTTCCCAATTGCACCAGAAACACTTATAGTATTTCTGCTCCCGTCACTTGTAGTCATATTACCAATACTAACGCCACTACCCACATTTACATTCACCCCATTAGGTAAATTGAAGTTCGATGTACTACCACCCGTTAATTGGATTATACCATCAATTTTTTGATTTGCAGCATATGCATCACCTAAAATTTGTGATATAGCACCCGGATTATTTGATAACCCTGTATTAAAGAAAAATGAATTCCAATCCCAGTGCCCTGTCGGATCCCAATACATTATCGGTTCATTATGACAATACGTATACAAATTCAAACTCAACGGATCACTCGGGTCTGAATAACTTGGGTCATCCTCCTGTATAAACCTTGCAATCTTGCTATCATACATTCTGGCATTCAAATAATACAACCCAGTTTCCTTGTCGTACTGATACCCCGCATATGTAATGTTGTTGTCAACATCCCCTGACTGTTCTGTTATGTTGCCGAATGCGTCATAATAATAAGTCTGCCTTACATTTCCGGATGATTCAGTTGCCTCCTTAAAGGAAACTGAATCAATGTGCAAGACTGCTCCTGTTGGCATTCCGCCCAGGTAGAAGGTTATTCTTGCTGCATCGTCTGATGTGCTTGCTGTAAAGGTTATTGTATATGTTTCCCACGTACCGCTTATTGTAACTTCTTTTGGCGTATCATAAGCAGTCCACGGTGATAAACGCTTCATGAGTGATATTATCGGAGTTATATCTCCTCCTTCACTCT
>JAEXSP010000008.1 GCA_023453795.1 Bacillota bacterium | reverse complement strand
TGGTATTGGTTGTTTGCTTTGCATTTTCAATGGTAATAGCAAGCAACGCTGCTGTACCGACAACAGATCACTCAAAATCATATGACATCAAGATGTATATGATCGGTGGAAGTCAGCCACAAGATGCAGACAAAATCATGGATGCTGCTGATAAGTACCTCAAAGGTAAAATCAATGCAGACGTCAAATTCACAGTATTTGATTACGGCGATTTCCCGAACAAAATGTCAGTTAAATGCGCAGCTAATGAAAAATTTGACATTATGTTCACATCATATTGGACCGGTGCTGCACAGTACAGTACTTTGGTTTCCAATGGTTACATAATTGCTCTCAATGATCTGATGGAAAAGTATGCTCCTAAGACAAAAGCTATCCTTGGTGATAAAATCATCAAAGGTTGCTCAATCGGCGGAAAATTGTACGCTGTTCCTGCAATGAAGGAAATGGCTCACAACTGGCAGTTGATATACCGTAGCGATATCGCTAAGGAATTAAAGCTCAACATGTCAAAGATTAAGACTCTTGCTGATGCAGAAGCTGCATTCAAAACTGTAAAAGCAAAGAAGAAAACTATGTATCCTTATCAGTCAGTAACTGGTGAATCTTCATACAGAGTACTTGACTTCGAAAAGATCAATGGTGATGACTGCCCAGGTGCTATATATTCACCTGTAGCAGGTAAAAAGGGCGCAGCTGCAACTAAGGTTGTAAATGACTTCGGAACTCCTGAAGCTATGGCTCTCTTCAAACTCATGAACAAATGGTACAAACTCGGCTTCCTCAGAAAGGATTCCGATACAGTTACTAACTTCCTCGGCGACCTCACAGCTGGCAAGACATTCAGTGTTGTTCAGTCAGGTAAACCAGGAAAAGCTGAAGAATTGTCACTTCAGACAAAACAGCCTTTAGAATCAATTGATATTACTCCAGTTATTGCAAACGCTCGTGATTCTGGAACAGGTTCAATGATGGCTATATCCAGAACTTCTTCAGATCCTGCAAGAGCTATGGAATTCCTTGAATTATTGAACTCTGACAAATACTTGAACAACCTTATGGTTTACGGTATTGAAGGTAAACACTTCAACTTCGTTGACGAGAAAAAAGGTATAATCAAGATGATCGGCGACGGATATGCTCGTAATGGTAGCGGTTGGGCAACTGGTAACCAGTACCTCAACTATGTAACAGATAAAGAAGATCCTAACAAATGGGCTAAGTTCAAGACATTCAATGACAAAGCTTTACTTTCACCATTGCCATTGTTCACTTACAATCCTAAGGCTGTTAAGACTCAGGTTGCTTCTTTGACAGCTGTTAAGAAACAGTATATACCTCTTCTCGAAACTGGTAAGGGTGATCCTGCTAAATATGTTCCGATAATGAATGCTAAGTTCAAATCTAACGGACTTACTAAAGTATTGGCTGACATGCAGAAGCAGGTTGACAAAGTTGTTAAATAATTGATCAAATAAATCAATCATTTACAATATTTAGAGGAAGGCTAACGTTGCTCAAAAGGCGCGCTAGCCTTTCTTATTAAAAAAATGAATAACAAGTATTCAAAATCCAATGGATTGGATGTTTATAAGATTTTATTAAATATACTTGATATAAAAAGAATCTAAATTGTAATAGTTCTTCAAAAAAATTTCTGAATAAGATTTGTAATCTTTTTAAATTCAAACCAAAAATATGTTGATTATAATATAAAGTGGATGTCATGGTTATTACATTTAAAGAAAAAAATTAGAATTTAATTAATAAAAAAAGAATGAATTGTTGAATGTTATACACTTTTTGTTTATACTTGTCTTGTAACTAGTATAACTAATAATGGAGGTTAATTTATGAAATTTGGCTATTTTGACGACAAAAACAAAGAATACGTTATAACCACACCGAAGACACCTTATCCATGGATAAATTATCTTGGTACACAAGATTTCTTCTCTTTGATTTCGAATACTGCAGGTGGCTACTGTTTCTATAAAGATGCTAGATTGAGACGTATTACAAGGTACAGATACAATAATGTACCTGTTGATAACGGGGGAAGATATTTCTATATTAACGACAGCGGGGATTTCTGGTCCCCCGGAATGATGCCTGTCAAAAAAGAACTGGACAAATATGAGTGCAGGCATGGTCTTGGATATACTCAAATAACAGGTGAAAGAAACGGTATTAATGTACAGACATTATTCTTTGTACCGATGAACAATAATTGTGAAGTTCAAAAGGTTACTGTTAAGAATACAGGAAATGAGAAGAAGACAGTTACTCTCTTTTCATTCTTAGAATTCTGTTTGTGGGATGCTAATGATGATATGTTGAATTTCCAGAGGAATTTCAGCACAGGAGAAGTAGAAATTGAGAATTCAACTATTTACCATAAGACTGAATATAAAGAAAGAAGAAATCATTATTCCTTCTATACTGTAAATACCGAGATTTCCGGTTATGATACAGATAGAGAGAGCTTCATGGGACTCTATAACGGCTTTGATGCACCTCAGGCAGTAGTAAACGGGAAGTCTAATAACTCTGTAGCTGACGGATGGTCTCCGATAGCGTCTCAAAGTATAGTAATCAACCTTGCACCGGGAGAAGAGAAAGAGTACATATTTGTTCTGGGTTACATTGAAAATCCTCAAGAGGAAAAATGGGAATCAAAAAATGTTATTAATAAAAAAAGAGCTCACGAATTAATAAATAAATTTAATACTTCCGAAGGCGTGAATAAGGCATTCAACGAACTGAAAGAATATTGGACTATACTTCTATCAAAATACAATGTTGAAAGTTCAGATGAAAAGCTGAACAGAATGGTTAATATCTGGAATCAGTATCAGTGTATGGTAACCTTCAACATGTCAAGAAGTGCATCATATTTTGAATCAGGTATCGGAAGGGGAATGGGCTTCAGGGATTCAAATCAGGATTTGCTTGGATTTGTTCATCAGATCCCTGAAAGAGCAAGGGATAGAATACTTGACCTTGCAGCTACACAGCTTGAAAGCGGAGGAGCATATCACCAGTATCAGCCCTTGACGAAGAAGGGAAACAACGAAATCGGCGGAAACTTCAACGATGACCCGTTGTGGCTGATAATGTCAACTTCTGCATACATAAAGGAAACCGGAGACTACGGAATCTTAAATGAAAGTGTTCCTTTTGACAATGATGAAAGTAAAGCAAAGAGTTTATTTGAGCATTTGAAGAGATCATTCTACCATGTTGTAAACAACCTAGGTCCACATGGTCTGCCGTTAATCGGAAGGGCTGACTGGAACGACTGTTTGAACCTGAATTGTTTTTCAAATACTCCGGGTGAATCCTTCCAGACAACAACAAGCAAGGATGGAAGAGTTGCAGAATCTATAATGATCGCCGGAATGTTTGTTTATACAGGGCCTGACTATGTAGCGCTTTGCAGGCACATGGGACTGGAAGATGAAGCAAAAGAAGCAGAAAAACAAATTAAGAGTATGACGGAAACTGTTCTCAAGTATGGATATGACGGTGAATGGTTCCTCAGGGCTTATGATGATTTTGGAGATAAGGTTGGAAGCAAAGAAAACGAGGAAGGCAAAATATTCATTGAGTCCCAGGGCTTCTGTGTAATGGCCGGTATAGGTAAAGAAACCGGTGAGGCGCAAAAAGCGATGGATTCAGTTAAAAAGTACCTCGATTCCGAACATGGTCTTGTACTTCTTAATCCGGCATTTACAAAGTATTATATCAATCTTGGTGAGATTTCCACTTATCCTGCAGGTTACAAGGAAAATGCAGGTATCTTCTGCCATAACAATCCATGGATAGTTGCTGCAGAAACAGTAGTCGGAAATGGAGACAGAGCTTTTGAGTATTACAAAAAGACAGCTCCTGCTTACCGTGAAGAAATAAGTGAGCTTCACAGGACAGAACCCTATGTATATGCACAGATGATTGCCGGAAAAGATGCGAAACGCCACGGCGAAGCAAAGAATTCATGGCTCACAGGTGCATCAGCTTGGAACTTTGTAGCTATTTCGCAATTCATTCTCGGAATAAAAGCTGGGTTTGACGGTCTTATAGTTGATCCATGCATTCCCAAAGCTTGGGATGGCTATAAGGCTACAAGATGGTTCAGGGGAGCATCTTATGAAATAGATATCAAGAATCCGGAGCATGTATCAAAGGGTGTTAAGAAAATGGTGGTTGACGGAAAAGAGGTTGCCGGAAATACAGCACCGATATTTAATGACGGTAAAGCACATAAAGTTGAAGTAATCATGGGTTAAAAATTTATTCATAAGGGATTTAATTTGAATTGTGCGGCAGAGGCGGGCGGTTTTCTGCCGCACTTAATTATTGGTTAAACGCACTTGAATAATAATTGAGTATATTAGGAGGGTCGACATGTACGAGAAAATAGTTGCAAGAGCAGTTAATGTGACACCGGAGGCTTTATTGAAATCTGAATTTAAAGGAATCGTTGAGGATAAGCAAATTGTTGACGGCTTGTTTGCCGACAGTAGTTTGAAAAGGGTCATAGGTGTTGCAAACATACCTTTTAATGCACCTGTTACTCTTGAATTACTTAAAAAGAGCGAAATAGCAAAATATATATTCAATCAGATAGGCGTTACAGGATCTTTTTTATTGGTTAACGGCCCGAATCCAAAGGTGTATATTAAGAATGCTTCAGTTAAGGAAGTCAACATCTCTGATGAAGTCAGACATGCAATTTCTGATGTTCTTTCAAATATTGATTCATGGGCCGGTACTTTAAATTCCGAAGGAGAACATGTTATTGACCTTCGTACACCTTCTCCCGGACCGCATTTCTACACAAATCTCCTGCTCGGCAATAGAATTGGTTATGATCATGCTTTGCAGACAACACCAAAAAGCGTTGTCGACAGGCTGGGGAGAGGATCCTTCCGCTCGCATGCTTCAACTCAGGTACTGGCATCACGTTGGGATATGAGACAGGAGGAGAATGGCTTTCCGGCAAACAGGCAGTTTTATATTGTTGAGGATTATAAAAAGATATTTTACTCGGCTGATCCCAACGACTCAAATATAGAATCTGCAATATGTATTCATTCACAGAACTATACAAAAATTGTATATAAGACTAAATGCGGACTTGAAATAAAGAGAACAATATTTATACTTCCTCAGGAAGAGGGAATGCCGCTGGCTACAGAAGTACAGCAAATAGAAGTAAAAAACAACAGCAGCAGCTCAAGAAATTTAAAAGTCATTTATACGGGAATGTTTGGTTCAGCAGCTCCTCATGCGCTTTTTGAAGATGTCTTATACAGTAATGTTATAATGCAGGCAAAAATCATAAGAGATGCAAGTGGGAATCTTGTAGCTGTCGGACCTGATTATTATCCGGATAAAGCAAAGGATGACCAGAGATTCCACACTATGCTAATACATAAGGGCAATAATGTTGAATATCCAACAGAGTTTTGTGCCAATTATAATGACTTTGTCGGAAATGGCACACTTGAGAACCCTGAAGGCATTAACAGCCTAAGCAACAGGTTTTATCGCAAGGGACCGGGCTTCTTTGCCGTTGCGGGACAAATAATGCTTGATGCCGGAACGGAATGCCTGATAGACAATTTTACAGGTGTTGTATCCAAGGTTGTAAATCCAAAATTCAAAGATAGTACCTTTGATGAAGAAATTAAGAGTCTTGTGGACAAATATTCCAAACCCAATGAGACAATAAAAGCACTTGAGGAAAATAGCAAATTCTATGAAAGATATAGGAACTTCATTCAGATGCAGTCTTCAGATGAAGCTTTCAACACATATTTTAATAAAAATCTTCCATTCCAGGTACTATACCAGACCTTTGTATCTAGATCCTTCTGCCAGACTCAGAAGGGATACAGGGAAATCGGATTTAGAGAAATTCAGGATATATTTGCAACGATGTACTATTTCGTAAGCATGGGCATGCATGATACAGTCAAGCAGATGCTCAAGGAATGGTGCAGTATGATATTTGAATTCGGCTTTGCGTACCATAACTTCTTCTGGGAAGGAAAAGAGCCGGGGAAATGGTCTGATGACTCACTTTGGTTTGTCCAGGCAGTATACCGCTATATAAACCTGTCCGGAGACCTGGGCTTCCTTGATGAAGAAGTCGCTGTTGCAGGAACAGCACCTGTTAAGACCAGACCTGTATATGAAACAATAAAGGCTCTTATCAGGTATTCGGCTGAAATATCGGTAGGAAAACATGGAATGCCTCTTTTGGATAATGCGGACTGGAATGACTGCTTGAAGCTTGATAATGACTTTATTGATGGAATAACGAAAGAAAAGCTTTACCGTAATCAGTTGGCTGAAAAGGGTAGAAAAGAAGGCGACCCGTTTGAGAGTGATTACTCTGAGAGCATTATGAATGCATTCCTTTTGAAAGTGGCTATAGATGAAATGGTTTACATTTCGCATGAAAAAGGTGATGCCTCATATGAAGAAAAATTGAAATTGCTTTCGCATAAAATATATGACGCAGTTCAGGAACATGCCTGGAAGGGCGACTTCTTTGCCAGAGTGCTGTTTAACAGGTACAAGGATGGCAAGTTTACATTCCTTGGCGCAAAGGGAGACGGCTTGTCGGCAGATCCTGCAATAGACGGTTCATACTTCCTTAACTCATTTAACTGGTCAGTACTGGCTGATGCAGCGAATGAAGAGCAGATATCAATTATGCTGGACAGCATAGAGAAATATCTTAAGACACCTTACGGAATTAAGCTTGTTACGCTGACTGATCTGGGCAAGGTCGCAAATGACACTGCTACAGGCCATTATTTCCCGGGGGATAGAGAAAATGGTGCTGTTTTCAAACATGCTACAATGATGGGAACGTCTGCGATGCTTAAAGCAGCTAAGGAAGTTAAAGATAAAAAGCTTGCACAAAGGCTTACTGATACGGCCTATTGGATGCTTGACCTTGTAGCGCCTTACAGGACAATGACCAATCCTTTTGTGATTTGCGGCAATCCAAGGTTCTGCACTCAGTACAATAACAGTGAAACAGGCGAAAACATAGGTCCGATGTTGAGCGGAACATCAACATGGTTTATTCTCACCATGATGTCGGCACTTGGTATTGATTATACTCGTCAGGGCATATTGCTTGACCCTATAATGAGAGAAAAAGATACTTCTTTAGCGTATACGCTTAATACCGGAAAGGCAACTTACAGCATTAAGATTACAAAGCCGGAAGGCTTCAGAAGAATTGCCGACGGTAGCGTGGAAATAACTGTTGACGGCAGTAAGCTGGACGGTAACCTGCTCCCGATATTTGAAGATAACAAGGAACACAAGGTAGTGGTTAATTTTAAATAGGCTTTAATATGTTAAAAGTCTCGGAAGCATATCTGATATGTTCCCGAGACTTTAATTTTTCCTGATACAATTAGAGTATTTTCAAAACTCGTTTTATTCATGTATATCATTTGCTTTTGGATAATTTGTCGCTGAACCTATAGCCTACGCCTCTTATTGTTTCAATATAAGTCGGATTTGTATCGTCATCTTCGATTTTTTGCCGCAGGTAACGTATGTGCACGTCTACCGTTCTTGTTTCACCGTAATAGTCAAATCCCCAAACCTTTTCAAGCAGTATTTCTCTGGATAGAATCTTACCTTTATTAATTATTAGGAGTTTCAGGAGTTCGAATTCCTTTAGGGGCATTTCTATAAGCTGACCCCTCTTATAAACTTCCCTTCTTGTGCAGTCAATGCTTATATCCCCGTGCTGTAATATTTCAGACTCTTCGGATGGAGATAGATTGGCCCTTCTTAGGATAGCCTTGACCCGAGCGAGAAGTTCCCTTACACTGAATGGTTTTGTTATATAATCATCGGCACCTATCTCAAGTCCGAGCACTTTGTCAAATTCTTCATTCTTGGCTGTCAATATGATAATGGGGACTTTTTTTGTACGTGGGTTTTCCCTTAAATGTCTGCATACTTCGAAGCCGTCCATTCCCGGAAGCATAATATCCAGAAGAAATAGATCGGGAATTGTGTTTTTGACCTCGTTGAGAAGGCTTTCACCGCTCTCAAGAGTCAAAACCTTATATCCGCTTGCTTCAAGATTATATTTTATAAGCTGTTGGATATGGCTTTCATCCTCTACAGCTATAATCATGTCTTTTGCCATGCTAGTCCTCCGATAGTAAAAATATCTACAAATTTATTATACCATTGTTTTTCACTATTTTATTATTTTAAATTTCAGGCAATACGAAGATTATGCGGAAATCGTAACGTTTAATAAGAACCATTAATATTATGGATTAAGAAAAATAATAGCAGGGTACAAAGAATGTCTACGTATTATTGGAGACCTAAGGTGTCAGGGTATGACAGGGATAAAGCATTGGAATATGCACATAAGTGGGCTTTTGCCAGGAACCCTGCATATTTTGATTTTGAGAATTATGGCGGTGATTGTTCAAATTTTATATCACAGATAATCTATGCAGGGTGCGGCTTAATGAATTATTCAAATACTCTAGGCTGGTATTACATAGATTCCAATCATAGAAGTCCGGCTTGGACAGGTGTCGACTTTTTATATGACTTTCTTATAAATAATCGCGGTCCAGGGCCTTTTGGTGAATTGGCAGAGATTAAAGATGTCGAGCCCGGTGACCTGATTCAACTGTCTTTTTCGGGAGGGAACCATTTCAACCATACAGTTTTAGTTGTTGACACCGGAAAATCGGCAGCAATAGAAAACCTGCTTACAGCCTCCCATACCGATAATACAGATAACTATCCACTCACAGAATACAATTGGATTGATTTAAGGGCTATACACATTTTAGGGGCTAGGGCCTATGCCGGCAAATAAGGAAAAAAGGGGCATAAAAAAACGGCGCAATATGCACCGTTCATGCATCAATATTTACTTTGAATTTGATAGGCGTGCAACTTCCGCTTCTTCCGATGCAGATAAAACTTGATCCAAATCAAGCGTTATTACTATTCTGTCTCCGATTTTAGCAACTCCCGAGAGATATTTTCTGTTAAGGTTTGCTATTGTCTGAGGCGTGCTTTCTATGTTCTCATCTTCAACACGCGCTATTTCATTGACCTCGTCTACAATAAATCCAACCATAACGGAATTCACATTAACGATTATTATTTTTGTTGCATCATCAAAATCCTTTGAGGGAAATCCGAACCTCTTCCTGAGATTTATTATTGTATAAACCTTGCCTCTCAGACTTAAAAGACCTTCGATGTGCTCGGGTGTATTCGGAACCATAAAAATCTCTTTTGGCGGGATAATCTGATCAACATGCGTAATTTCAACGCCAAAGTCTTCACCATTCAATTTGAAAATCAGTAATTGTCTGTTTGACATAAGTACCTCCTGAGATTGAAAATGTCGAAAACGACAGAGACTTGTAACATATAACTATTATAACAGTAATTTGTCCAAACAGCAATCGGAATTTCTTATAAAGCAGCAAACCCATTAGTTTCTTGAATCAAGAATTGTAGTAAATATTGGCTGGCTTAAATTTTGCGGAATTGGTTGTTGTTTCGAAAGAAAAATTAGAATATAATGAAATTGGATTAATCCAATGAGGTGATTTGGTATGAGGGTAACAATAAATAGAGAGTGTGGCACACCTGTCTATATTCAGATTTTTGAACAAGTGAGACGTCAAATATTGTCCGGAGAGCTTTTGCCTGGTTTCCGCCTTCCACCGGAAAGAAAGCTGGCTGAAAGCTTGGGAGTAAACAGAACTACGGTACTGAACGCATATCGTGAGCTTAAAGCGGAAGGCTTGATCGGGTCGCATGTTGGGGATGGAACTATTGTGCTCTCATACCCTGACGAGGAGCTGCATTCAGACGGTAAGGTTTCCCAGGAACCCACATGGAACCAGATTTTCAGTCAGTATTCCAATAATTTTGAATCATTCTTAGTAAAAGACTTGCTGACGCTAGCTAACAGAAGTGATTTGATTTCTTTTGCAACCGGGATTGCATCGCCTGAAACGGGACCAATCAATGTATTGGAAGGAATGGAACGTGAAATAGCCGGGAAGAGGAATTACAAGGCTTTGCTGCATACCCCGACAGAAGGCTTTACTTCACTCCGTGAGGCAATTTGTACCTTGATGCAAAAGAGAGGGGTATATTGCCAACCCGATGAGGTGATGCTGCTCTCGGGTTCTCAACAGGGAATAGATTTAACGGCAAGGACAATTCTGGATCCCGGAGACATAGTTGTTGTGGAAGAACCTACATTTTTTCAGGCAGTTCAAACTTTTAAAACAATTGGTGCCAGAGTAATGGGAGTTCCGATTGATGAAAACGGAATGAGGCTTGACATTCTTGAACAGCTTTTGAATAGGTACAGACCCAAGTTAATATATACTGTTCCAACCTTCCAGAACCCATCGGGTACTGAAATGGAGCTCGATAGAAGAAAACGGCTTGTAGAATTGGCTTATAAGTACAGAGTAATAATTCTGGAGGATGATGCTTACGGTGACCTTTGCTATGACGGCTGTCCTCTGCCGCTGCTTAAGTCCATGGACAATGACGGCTATGTTATTTATCTAAGCACTTTTTCAAAAAATGTATATTCCGGCTTAAGACTGGGATGGACGGTGGCACATAAAAAAATAATAAATCGTTTTGCGGCAGCAAAACAGGTAATGGATCTGCATCCAAACAGTTTATCACAGTGGATCATTGAGAGGTTTATTTCAAACGGTTCTCTTGAAACCCACATGATTAAGATTTGCAGGGAATACAGGCAAAGAAGAGATGTTATGTATGATGCCCTGACAAAATATGCTCCGGCAGATTTGATTTGGAACAGACCCAGAGGCGGTTATTACATCTGGTGCAGGCTTCCGGCGGGTATTTCTGCTTCAAAGCTTCTTTCCAAGGCTGCAGAGCATAAAGTGGTTTTTGTTCCGGGGACTCCTTTCTTTGTTTCCGGCCATGGCGATGACTATATCCGTTTGAATTTTACTTTCGCACCGCTGAGGGATATAGAAGAAGGAATAAAAAGATTGTGTGAAGCTATGAGGGAGCTTATGGCGCGTCAAGACAGCAGCGAGGCCGGCGCAGAGGTTGAAATCAATCCGATTGTATAAGAGAAAGGTGATTGGGGGTAGTTTGAGTGAATTTTAAATTTGCAAAACGTATGGCCTATTTAAAGGCCTCAGAGATAAGAGAAATATTAAAAGTTACAGAAAAACCCGAGGTTATTTCATTTGCCGGAGGTTTACCGGCACCGGAGCTATTCCCGGTTAATGAGATAAAAGAAGTCAACAGAGCAGTTTTGGAGGAGCAGGGAACGAAGGCTTTGCAGTATACGACTACAGAAGGATATGCTCCTTTGCGTGAGTGGATAGCAAACCGGATGAATAAAAGGCTTGGAACCAGCTTCTGTTCGGATAACATTCTTTTGACACATGGATCCCAACAGGCCTTGGATCTTTCCGGAAAGGTATTTCTGGACGAGGGTGACATAGTGCTTTGTGAAAGTCCTACATATCTTGCTGCAATTAGTGCATTCAAAGCATACGGCTGTGAGTTCATTGAGGTGCCCACCGATGATTATGGTATGATACCGTCTGAACTTGAAAGGATTCTTGAAACTGCAAAAAGAGCTAAGATATTATATGCAATTCCGGAATTTCAAAATCCGACGGGAAGAACCTGGAGCGTTGAAAGAAGAAAGAGAATTGTTGAAATAGCAGCAAAGAACCAAATTATTGTCATTGAGGATAATCCTTATGGAGAACTAAGATTTGAAGGTGAGACACTGCCGTCGATGAAGTCTTTAGACAATGAAGACTGCGTTCTTTGTCTTGGAACCTTTTCGAAAATATTCTGCCCCGGCTATAGGATCGGCTGGATTGCAGGGAATAAAAAGGTTATAGAAAAATATGTGCTCGTAAAGCAAGGGGCTGATTTGCAGTGCAACACAATTGCACAGATGGAAATCGCCAAGTACCTTGAGCGATATGATATCGACGTTCATATAGGTAAAATTCGGGAAGTATATAAAAGAAGAAGGAATATAACCGTTAAAACCATGGAGGAGGAATTCCCGGAAGGAGTAACCTTTACAAGGCCTCAGGGAGGTTTGTTTGCCTGGGTGGAGCTCCCGGCCCATATAAATTCAAGGGATGTTCTGGAAGTCTGCCTTCGAAAAAATGTTGCCTTTGTGCCAGGAGGTTCTTTTTTCCCGAATGGAGGCAAGGAGAACACCTTCAGAATCAATTTCTCCAATATGCCGGAGGATAGGATAGTAGAGGGACTCAAGTGTCTCGCAGAGGTATTGAGGGACTTTATGGCTGAAAGCCGATCGGTATAAAAGGGAGGTATCGGTTATGCTTGTCAAGTTTGAAGAAATGACATACCTTCAGAAAAGAAGGAAATGACACAAAATAATCCATATTCAAGTAGACGGAAGTTACTGCATTATGCGGAACTAACGTCTACTTTTTTTATATAAACCTAGTCTGTTCTTAACGAAATTTTACAAAAACTGTTGATAAACAGAAAAAAAGAAACTAAAAAGCCGAAAAAAATCCACTTTTTTGACATTATTTTCATGGTATACTGACATTGTTGTATTCTTTCAAGGATATGAATGTGCAGAAAAAAGAAAAACCTAATGGACGAATTATAAGAAAAGTGGAAATTTTAACTAAAATCAAAGGTAAAGGGGTGAAAAAGAAATTAGCATCAAGCCTAATCAAATTACCCATGTAAACGTAGCCAAAGAAAAGCTTTGCACTTATAAATTGAAGATTTACAAGATTTATTTGAAGATTTGCAATTAAAATCTGTCTGCCTGCGATATAAAATTAAATTAGAATTACCGATGTTTTTATGTATTTCAATCGCAATGTAGTTTTTATTGGCTTATCCAAATCCTTGTCCAGAAAAAAACAACTAAATTAACTGCAAGGGGGGGCGTATACAGAATTAATATTTCAAATTGCTTATTCAAAACAAAAGAAGAAGTCTGAAAGGTACTCTCAAATCAAAGGAAAGTTGGTCTTACAATTTCGAATTTGCGGAACATTATATAACTCGCCAGAAATTCTATTTTTTCAACAAGTTTCCAACTGATATTAAACCAGATAATACCCGTTTAAGTTTAAAATGGTTTTTATTTAATGCTAGAGTTTTACAAAGTTACAATTCTTTTTAGGGGGAGTTCAATGAAAAACAGAAAATTAGTTTTACTATTGGTATTTGCTGTACTGCTTATGTATTTGCAGCCTTTTCAAGTATTTGCAGCCACAGTGCCGGCAGCACCATCTAATGTAAATGCATCTGCCACAGCGACAAGTTTAAAAGTAACATGGTCCAGTGTATCAGGAGCGATAGGCTATACGGTCAGTGTAAACGGACAAAGAAAAACTGCATCCTCATCGGTAAACTCAATGGACTATACCAGCTTAGTTCCCGGAAAAAGCTATGACTATGCGGTATGTGCCAATAATTCTGCAGGGTCAGGTTCATTCAGTACAACAAAATCAGTTACAACGAATAGGTTATCAGTACCTACCGGAATCAGCACAACTAAAACCTGGAATACAATAGCATTAAGTTGGGCGGCTGTTCCGGAAGCAACAGAATATGAGGTAAGCATAAATGGAGATGTACATATAACAAATAATACATTTTTATCTCATGAAGGTATGACACCTAATACAGATAATGCTTACTCAATAAGGGCGAGAGTATTATCGGAAGGAAGCTATTATTACGGTGACAAAGCTACCGGCTCTGTTAGAACAGACTCTGCACCAATATTAACACCGGCGGCACCATCTAATGTAAGTGCATCTGCCACAGTGACAAGTATAAGAGTAACATGGTCGAGTGTATCGGGAGCAACTGGCTATACGGTCACCGTAAACGGACAAAGAAAAACTGCATCCGCATCACAAAACTCAATGGACTATACCGGCTTAGTTCCTGGAAAGAGTTATGACTATGCGGTTTGTGCCACTAATTCCGCAGGGTCGGGTTCATTCAGTACAACAAAATCAGTAACAACGAATAGGTTATCAGTACCTACCGGAATCAGTACAACTAAAACCTCGAATACAATAACATTAAGTTGGGCTGCCGTACCGGAAGCAACAGAATATGAGGTAAGCATAAATGGAGATGTACATATAACAAGTAATACTTTTTTATCTCATGACGGTATGACACCTAATACAGATAATGCTTACTCAATAAGGGCAAGAGTTATATCGGAAGGAAGCTATTATTACAGTGACAAAGCTGCCGGATCTGTCAGAACAAACCCGGCAAATGTAAATGTACGGGATTATATTAAAAGCATCACCAATTTGACGGATAGTGATATAACCGGTCAGGGAACAGCTATCAGCGTGCTGGGGCAGCCTATCTCAATTGAGGGCATGACATTTGACACGACGGCTAATGCAAACTATGCGCAACCGGAAAAAATCAAGAGTGCGCTGGCAAATAAGTTTAATGTTCAGGTGAGGAAATATCTTGAAGGTATTGTATGCGCTGGAATAGGAATAGGCTACGCAAACAACAAGGTAACGCTGAACGGCATAGAACTCAATATAAGCAGTTTAATCAATATGGAAGGAACAGCTTATACTACTTCAGAAGCAAATATACTAAATGCAGTGAAAGACAAATTCCCAAACAACATTTCCAACAACAAATTGGTAAGGGCAGAGCCAAAGATAACTGTCAGTGGTATTACCGGAAATTCCGTAACAGTAAGTACGGTATACCCGTATCCAGGAGACGGAAACAATCATTTTCAGTTTCATAATTTGTCCACAGGCGCATGGACTCAATTTGTATCAAGTGAAGGCTACGGGTTGAGCAAAAGCTATGTCATCGGCAGTCTTACCCCGGATACCGACTATACTATTGATTTAAACTATTATGAAGATAAACAATGGAAAAGCGTTTCAACTAAAATACACACTGGTACAAATGTACGAGACTACATTAAAAAAATCACCAATTTAACGGACAGCGATATAACCGGTCAGGGAACAGCTGTCAGCGTACTGGGGCAGTCTATTTCAATTGAGGGTATAGCATTTGACACGGGAGCTAACGCAAACTATGCACAACCGGAAAAAATCAAGAGTGCGCTGGCAAATAAGTTTAATGTTCAGGTGAGGAAATATCTTGAAGGTATTGTATGTCCGGGAATAACAATAGGCTACGCAAACAACAAGGTAACACTGAACAAAATAGAGCTGAATATAGCTAGTTTAATCAATATTGAGGGAACAACTTATACTACTTCAGAAGCAAATATATTAAATGCAGTTAAAGAGAAATTCAAGGACAATATTTTAAACGACAAATTGGTAAGGGCAGAGCCAAAGATAACTGTGAGTGATATTACCGGAAATTCCGTAACAGTAAGTACGGTATACCCGTATCCCGGAAACGGAAACAATCATTTTCAGTATCGTAATATGACCACAGGCGTATGGACTACATTTGTATCAAATGACGGCTACGGGTTGAGCAAAAGCTATGTCATCGGCAGTCTTACCCCAGATACCGACTATGCTTTTGATTTAAACTATTATGAAGACCAACAATGGAAAAGCGTTTCAACTAAAATACACACCAGCACAAATGTACGGGACTACATTAAAAAAATTGCTAATTTGACGGATAACGATATAACCGGTCAGGGAACAGCTGTCAGCGTACTGGGGCAGCCAATCACAATTGAGGGTATAGCATTTGACACGGTAGCTAACGCAAACTATGCACAATCGGAAAAAATCAAGAGTGAACTGATAAATAAGTTTAATGTTAATGTGAGGAAATATCTTGAAGGTATTATATGCTCTGGAATGGTAATAGGTTACGCAAACAACAAGGTAACACTGAACAAAATAGAGCTGAATATAAGCAGTTTAATCAATATTGAGGGGACAACTTATACTACTTCAGAAGCAAATATACTAAGCGCAGTGAAAGAAAAATTTCCGAACAACATTTCCAACAACAAATTGGTAAGGGCAGAGCCAAAGATAACTGTGAGTGATATTACCGGAAATTCCGTAACTGTAAGTACGGTATACCCGTATCCCGGAAACGGAAACAATCATTTTCAGTTTCATAATTTGACCACAGGCGTATGGACTCAATTTGTATCAGGTGACGGCTACGGGTTGAACAAAAGCTATGTCATAGGCGGTCTTACCCCGAATACCGACTATACCATTGATTTAAACTATTATGAAGATCAAAAATGGAATTGTGTTTCAACTAAAATACATACCGCATCAACACCAACAGTTACATTGACAGGAACGAAGTCACTGACAATACTAAAGGGTCAAAGCGCTAATTTGCAAGGCTTAATAACTTCAAGTGCAAATATAGAAAAAGTAACAATAGGGGTAAAAGAAGTAAACTTAGACTGCTATGAGTCAATAGTACCTAATAGTACTTTATTCGATCTTAATTCATTTAAAATCGATACAATAAAAGCTTTAACTCCAAGTGGAAGCAATAATCCTTTTGTAAATATGGGTTCTTATACTTTAACTGTTTGGGCAAAGATAGCGGGTTCTGATGCTATAAAATTAGGGGAAATCTCACTAAATATTAATGTTGCAGGTATAGGGAACAGGGCAGCAAGAACTAACCTTATGAAGTTGGTATCAATTTATCCGTCAATATTTAAGTATAACATGGAAATAAATGATACATTTGACGACTACTTAAATGGGTGCTTACTGGATTTTGCCTCCAAGTACAATCTTACCGGAAGCTATAGTAGGATTGAAGAATTGGAAGATAAGCTACAGCAAGCCGCTGACGGAATACTGCCTTTACCGGGTATTGGTAACAGAGCAGCAAGGACTAATCTTGTAAAATTAGTATCATTATACCCTTCAATGTTTAAATATTCCCTTGGGATAGATGATACGTTCGATGGTTATCTAAATAGTTGCTTAGCAGACTTTGCGGGTAAGTTTGAACTTTCAGGAAAATATACAAAAATTGAAGAATTGGAGTTCTATTTACAGCAAGCAGCAGATGGAAAAATAAAGCCGAATTCCGGTGGAGATTCCACATATTGGAGACAGAAAATTGTTGATGAAGCTGGTTATTGGATAAATAAAATATCATATCAGATGCCAAGCCCTTATGATTATAAAACTGGTTTGTTGGATAAGAACTCACCGCCAAGCAGTTTGGATTGCTCAGATTTTACATCAGCACTATATGCTACAGTGCTTGGAACAAGATTTGTAGATTACACCGGCAACCAGTTAAATGTTGGAACTGCGGTAGATATGACGAAGGCAAAGTCCGGAGATTATAGTGCATTGAAACCTGGAGACCTTATAATTTTTGATTGGCCTACAAATGGTACGACTCAAGATGGTGATCATGTCGCTGTTTATGTTGGCGGATCTAAGGATCCTAATGGTAAAGTGTATCCAGAAGGAGCATATATACATGAATCATCAGGTGCAGGTTCGGTAGCTCAAGCAACCTTAAGCGCTGACTGGGGTGAAAAATATGGTGTTGTACACACTAATATAATAGGGATTAGGCGTGTAATACAAGATGACAATACATATATTAACAATCCAAGTGATGGTGCAAAAGCATTACCCGGTTCTGGTACCAAATATACATATATTGATAAGGACGGAAATAAGGTAACAAAGGATTGGACTATAAGTGATGATGATTTTGTTAATGTAAATTCGTTGACTCAGGCACAAATTACCAATATATGCAAGTCAAAGAATAGTGCTCTGATTAATAAAGGTGTTGATACAGCAATATATAGAGTATGCCAAGATAAAGGGATTAACCCCAAAGTAATTTTAGCTACCTTGGGCCAAGAGCAAAGTTGGGGGCTAAATGGAAGTTATGATAAGCTTTTTGGTATAGGACCTGAAGGTAAACCAATATCTTATAGTAATATTGAATGGCAGATTGCTGGCTGCGCGGATATTTATCTAAAGTACTATAATATTGCAAAATCGCTAATTCAAAAAAATGGAAAGCTAGGACCTCAGACCAAAAATATTGATGATACCGGGGCATATGCAGAATATGAAGCAACCCATCCGGTCTATGGGGAATATATGATTAAGGGGCAACAAATAACATCAGTAAATGCAGCAATGTACTCTAAACTAACCTATACACCGTGGGTAGATTTTCCACCCCAAAATTCTCATCCATTAGATGACTGGTTAAATATTTATAACAGTCTTAAATAAAAAAATATTTAAAAATTGCTTGATATGATAACAAATATGATTTTCCGACAGGAGAACAGATGAAAACAAAAAGTTATCACACTCTATAACTAATGATTTAGCTTGGATGCTATAATAGGGGGCGTTTTTTATAAAAAGAATCTTCAGTATTATAATGGTATTTACGATTGTCATTCTATGTCTTGCCGTAAATCCGCTTGAATCTATAGCGGCTTCACTTCCGGGACCTGTAGTATTAAACCCGGTAAATGGAAGCTTCTATAACAAAGGAGACATGACGCTATCCTGGAACAGCGTTCCCGGAGCGCAGAATTATACTCTTGCGGTAAGAGACCTAACCACCAATACCTTGATAGTACCTGCTACAAATACAGTTAACTTAAACTACACTGTAAAAGCTGAATTGTTTGCAGCAGGGCATCAATATAAGTTTGCAGTCGGTGCAAATGCCAGCGGCAGTACGACCGGTTGGACGGAAGTTGTTTTCAATATATCCAGTATCATATCACTGCCAGGACCGGCAGTGATATGCCCGAATGGGAATTCGACCTATGATAAGGGAGATATGACGCTATCCTGGAACAGCGTTCCCGGAGCGCAGAATTATACTCTTGCGGTAAGAGACCTTACCACCAATACCTTGATAGTACCTGCTACAAATACAGTCAACTTGAACTACACCGTAAAAGCTGAATTATTTACAGCAGGGCATCAATATAAGTTTGCAGTCGGTGCAAATGCCAGCGGCAGTACGACCGGTTGGACGGAAGTGATTTTCAACATATCCTCGCTGATAAACGGAGAGAGAATCGGAAATCCTATAACATTAAGCTCACAAGAAGGGTCTGCTGCAGGAGATGTTAACATAAATGTTTCAAAGACAACACGCCATTATATAAGCAGTAATATCCCGGGGGGCAAGATGGTAGTTGTGTCCTTAAGCGGAGTTAATGACGGGAACGTCTTTACGGCAAAACTGTATAACTCGGAAACCGGGCAGGAAGTTTCTTCGTACTCAGGAGGCTGGTATGGGCTTACAAAAATGAAGTATTACAAGACCTCTTCCTTAAATGCAAGTTATTATGTATCGGTTTCTTCGCAGGTTTCAGGTACTTATAATGTAAATGTTGCAGTACTGAATACTGCAAGCTTTTCAAAGCTTGATACGAAGGAAAATGCTTCTTCAAACAGAACCTACTGTATTTCAAATTCTCCGGAGAACTTGAACTCAAACTATTACAAGGGAGAATACGGCTATTATCTTCAAAGAAGCGTCATTCAAGGGAATGCAAATATATATTATGAGCACTCGAATACGATCGGATATACGATGAAATTCGGAGTATTGCTTTATAATACAAATAGTTCAAGTGTAACTGTAACAATTAATAGACGAAGCTATGCAACAAGGGCTCAAAGCGCTACAGCAATGATGGATGTTTGGACAGATTGGTTTAATAAAACCATTAAGCCGGATCAATCCGGTGTTACTTCATCAGTAACTATACCCCCAAATGAAGGCAGATGGATTTGCCTGCACGATGTAGAAAACGGATCCAATATGCCGTGGGGACTCTTTAACGGGGTAATAGATGTATCTATCCCAACCGGAAGCAGCCTTTACTGTGATACGTATTTTATTACGCAAGGCACATCAACAAATGGTTTGACTTATGTTGAAAACACCCGGAGAATTGCTGCAATTACGAAACAAGCGGTATGCAAGGATAATCTGAGAGGATCAGGTGAAGGAGCAATACTGAAGAGTGATATCCCTGGTGTTACTTCAATCTTTCCGAATGATCCCTTTAAACTTGCAATTACCGGTTTCGATCCGCCGGCTTTAAATGCTGGTGAGAGGATACCAATTTACGACTATTTGGGGAATAAGACACAGGATAACTGCTGTAACTATAGTGTGGTTTATAAATTAAATTTCAATAGTTTCAGCAGCACGGGGATAATCAAAGGTCAGGTCAAATACAGTCCAAAGATCAATCCGAATTATCTGGCATCTGATAACGGAGGTATATATGTAATTGTTCAAAAAAAGGTAGGCAACACTTCGTATCCGCCATATAAGGTTTTATTGACTAACTCCGCGAATATTGGAACCTTTGACTCAAATGTGCCTCAAGGTACTCCGGTAACATACTATATTGTAGCAAGCGGTATGAGCAGTATGCCGTTGGAAGTTGACTTTGTCAATTAGATAATCAATCATTCATTCATTACAAGTTAATAACTTCTTGATAAAAAACATAGATTGAGCGGAAAATGAAAAAAGGAGCTGTCGCACTATGAAGTGCACAGCTCCTTTTTTATAAGTTTTGTGTCCTGTAAGGCTGGACTGGGTAAAAGTTCAACTATCAAAAGGAAGGATTCTTTCTTTAAGTAAAGCCATTCCCATATAGGTTAGGACCTGTAGCTGCCGTTGATTTTCACATAATCGTAGGAGAAATCGCAGGTCCACATTCTATCGGAGAATTTGCCCATCTTTAAATTGATGGATATTTTGATTTCCTTTTCCTTCAAAAGCGTTTTCGCTTTTTCTTCATCAAAATCCAAAGCAATTCCGTTTCTGTAAAACATCATACTGCCTATTGAGATATCTGTGAGGTTGGGGTCAAAAACTGCCCCTGAATAGCCTAAAGCAGTAAAGACACGGCCCAGGTTGGCATCTTCACCGAAAACAGCTGTCTTGACAAGTGGCGATTTTGCTATGGTGCTAACTGCCTTATAGGCGTCTTCCTGGTTAAGAGCCCCCTCTACTGTTATTTCAATCAGTTTGGTTGCACCCTCTCCGTCCTTGGCAATCGATCTTGCTAGTGATGTGCACACAAGCTCAAGTGCGGCCAGAAACTTGTCATATTCTGCATCTTCCTTGACTATGCCGGAATTTTCCGCCTCACCATTGGAGAACATCAGAACCATATCGCACACACTGGTATCACCATCCACAGAAACCCTGTTGAAAGTCTTTTTTACAACCTGCTTTAAAGCTTTGTCCAGAAGGCTGCGGGATATATTTGCATCTGTAGTTAATATTCCGATCATGGTGGCCATGTTGGGATGTATCATTCCCGAACCCTTTGCCATTGCGCCAATTTTTACTTCAACATCCTGTATTTCCAGGGAAACCGCTATTTCCTTTGGAACAAGATCCGTAGTCATTATTGCAGCTTCCGCATCATGTCCGCCATCAGGACTTAGTGCACCGATTGCAGCCCTGATTCCTGAACGTACTGCAGGCATGTTAAGACGCTGGCCTATAACACCTGTAGAGCCTATAAGAATTTCATCAGGCTCGCAATTCAATAATTGTGCGGCAAGTGCAGCTGCATCTCTTGCATCGGCATTACCTTGTTCACCGACACATGCATTTGCATTTCCGCTGTTTATGACAACCGCACGTGCGTAACCGTTTTTCATATTTTCCATTGTCAATTGCAGAGAGTGGCCTTTAACAACATTTGTCGTAAAAACTCCTGTGACTGCGGCTATATCTTGAGAACATACAACAGCAAGATCCTTATTTCCGTTTTTCTTAAGACCGCATGCGACTCCGGCGGCTGTAAAACCCTTAGGAGCGGTTACTCCTCCATCTATTATTACCATATGTATTCACCTCAGATTTATATAATTTAGAAGTAATTGTATTTTACTGCAGAATACATAAATTATACAGGAATTATGCGGCTGGTTCAAGGAATCTTCAATTTTTGATTTGAAAAATAGAGTAAAAATAGAGTAGACAAAAGAAAATGTCATTCGTCAAATGTCATTTCATATATTCCTTCTTCCACAAGCCCGCTGTCGATGTCAATAACGTCGCCGGGCTTAACCCCGTATGGAAGAAGCGCCTTCATGATGTTTTGCAGTTTTCCGTTTTCGAGTTCGAGCGTTGCTATGCCGCCCTCCACGCAATATACCGTTACTTTCATAAAAACCCCTCTTTATTAACAAAATTATACTATATGCATCCTTGACATGGCAACTCATTTCCGATATCATAAAGTAAATAAATAGCCGAAAGTGATGAATAAGAGGAGTAAACAGCGCTTGCTCCCAGAGAGGAAAGTCAGACTGCTGAAAGGTTTTCCGAGAAAAAGGCTGTTGAAGGTAGCTTATGAGCTCCATGACTGAGAAATGGGATGTTTCCCCAAACCTTGGGAACGTATGATTGTTATTAATATTATCAATCGAACCAGGGTGCTAGGTTATGGCGGATTGAACCGTTATTTCTAAGAGATGTCTCCCTATGGGGGAAGTTTGGTGGTACCGCGGAATAGACCTTTCGTCCAATATGTGTTTGGATGAAGGGTTTTAATTTTTTATGGAGCGGGCAGCAATTACATAAAAAGTAATAAGAACAGCTTATCAAGAAAAAACTAATTTGTAGTATGAATTTGAAGGTATAAATTAATTAAAATGAAATTATTGATAATGCAGAAGGAGAGAAGATATGCTTATTTTAAAGATATTGGCTTTTGTTTTCCTTGTTCCCGGATTTGCAATGGTGTTTGGAGCAAGGTGGGCTGTGGAGAAATTCAATTTAGATAAAAGCATGAAGGTTACCTTTGAAAACGAAATGAACGAAGAGGAGATCCTTCAGTACAAGACAAACAAAGCTGTAATGAATTTAAAGATGTACGGATTGCTTGTGGCATTGCCGGGATTGGTACTGATAGTAATAGCATTTAAATAAGGGCTCCCTCTCTATCTCTCCCTCAAGTCAAGGGAGAGGAAAGTAATTACTTCGCAGTATACTTATTCTTCCCCTTAAGGTGAGGGGAAGTCAGATGGGGAGATTTATAAATTATTAATTGATTTTATTGGGAGGTTATTTTTATGGACGAGCAGAAAAACATAGCAAAGACTTATGACCCGAAACAGGTTGAGGACAGGCTATATAAGGAATGGATGGATAAGGGCTATTTCCATGCGGTAATAGATAAGAACAAGGAACCCTTTACGATAGTGATTCCACCTCCAAATATAACAGGACAGCTTCATATGGGACATGCCCTTGATGAAACCATGCAGGATATACTTATTCGACTGAAAAGGATGCAGGGCTATTGTACCTTATGGCTCCCCGGCACTGATCATGCCAGTATAGCAACAGAAGCCAAGATTGTTGAGGCTATGGCAAAAGAAGGACTTACAAAGGAAATGATAGGCAGGGAGAAGTTCCTCGAAAGAGCATGGGAGTGGAAAAAACATTACGGAGGAAGAATCGTTGAGCAATTGAAGAAGCTTGGCAGCTCCTGCGACTGGGAGCGTGAACGCTTCACATTGGATGAAGGCTTGTCTGAAGCAGTTAATGAGGTCTTCGTCAGGTTGTATGAAAAAGGCCTTATTTACAGGGGTGAGAGAATAATAAACTGGTGCCCGAAGTGTGAAACCTCTATTTCGGATGCAGAGGTTGAATACGAGGAGCAGGAAGGGCATTTCTGGCATTTGAAATACCCTGTCAAAGATAGCAGCGAGTACATCATTGTTGCAACAACAAGGCCTGAAACCATGTTGGGAGATACTGCTGTAGCGGTACATCCGGAAGATGAAAGATATAAGCATCTTGTCGGGAAAATGGTAGTTCTGCCTTTGATGAACAGAGAGATTCCAATCATAGCAGATGAATATGTTGATAAAGATTTTGGTACAGGAGCAGTAAAGATTACTCCGGCACATGACCCAAATGACTTTGAAGTGGGACTGAGGCATAACCTCCAGCAGATAAGAGTCATGAACGATGATGCTACAATGAATGACTATGCCGGAAAATATAAGGGTTTGGACAGGTATGAGGCGAGGAAACAGATTTTAGAAGATCTCAAAAATCTTGACCTTCTTATAAAAATTGAGGGGCATACACATAATGTAGGAACTTGCTACCGCTGCAGAACAGTTATAGAGCCTATCATTTCGAAACAGTGGTTTGTCAAAATGAAACCTCTTGCTGAACCTGCAATTGAAGTAGTTAGAAACGGAAAAGTCAAATTTGTGCCTGACAGGTTTTCAAAGATATACTTCAACTGGATGGAAAACATTCAGGATTGGTGTATTTCAAGACAGCTCTGGTGGGGCCATAGAATACCGGCGTATTACTGTCTGGAGTGCGGGAAAATGATTGTAGGGAAGGGAGCGCCGGGTAAATGCCCTGACTGCGGAAGTACCCGAATCGAACAAGATCAGGATACATTGGATACCTGGTTCAGTTCGGCTCTTTGGCCGTTCTCTACTTTGGGCTGGCCTCATGAGACGGAAGACTTGAAATACTTCTATCCCACCAATGTACTGGTAACAGCCGCAGATATCATATTCTTCTGGGTTGCAAGGATGATATTCTCAGGCATTGAACATATGGGAGAGGAACCTTTCAAATATGTCTTCATACACAGTATCGTCAGAGATGCACAAGGAAGAAAAATGAGCAAATCTCTCGGCAACGGAATAGACCCTCTGGAGATCATTGACCAGTATGGTACGGATGCATTGAGGTTTGCGCTGTCTGTCGGAAATACACCCGGCAATGACATCAGATTTTCAACTGAAAAGGTTGAGGCCAGCAGAAACTTTACCAATAAGATATGGAATGCATCCAGATTTGTGCTTATGAATTTCGACGAAAATCTTGATTTCTCAGGTGTAGATGCCTCTAAATTTACAATAGCCGATAAATGGATATTGAGCAAGGTAAATACGCTTGTCAGCGAAGTTACTGAGAATATGGAGAAGTTTGAACTTGGTATAGCTTTGCAGAAGATATATGAGTTCATATGGGAAGAGTTCTGCGATTGGTATATAGAGCTTGTCAAACCAAGGCTTTATGACAGGGAAAGCCAATCAAGGCTGGAAGCTCAATATGTTTTGAATTACGTGCTTGGTGTTTCGATGAAATTGCTGCATCCTTATATGCCCTTTATTACAGAGGAAATATACCAGCACCTTGTAAACGATGACGAAAGCATCATGATATCAAAATGGCCTGAATACAGAGAGGATTATAATTATCCTGCCGACGAGAAAAAGCTGCAGATGATTATGGAGGCAATCAGAAACATCAGAAACATTAGAGCAGAAATGAATGTGCCGCCTTCAAGAAAAGCAAAGGTTATATTTGTTGCCAAAGGCCCGGAGGAAAGAAGTATCCTGTCTGATGGGAAAAGCTTTTTTGAAAGGCTTGCAGGTGCTTCTGAAGTGATTGTGCAGCAGGATAAAGAGGGTATACCGTCTGATGCTGTTGCTACAATTATCGGGGGAGCGGAGATATATCTTCCTCTTGAAGATCTTATCGACATCGAAAAAGAAATCGAAAGACTCGAAAAAGAGAAGGAAAACCTTCGTAAAGAGCTTGAAAGGGTTAACGGAAAATTGAATAACCAGGGTTTCGTTGCCAAAGCCCCTGCCAAGGTTATCGAGGAAGAAAAGGCAAAGCAGGTTAAATATCAGGATATGTATGACAAAGTAGTAGAAAGATTGAGTTCGTTGAAAAAATAAGAATTTTTTTAGAGGATTAGCATTTGTCAAGAGATAATATAAATATAGAATAGCAGCGTTTATGCAATAAAGTTTTACGTGAACTTGCTTTATTACACGAATTATGCCTGTAAAACGAATTATTTTGAATGAAAATGAAATTCTCTAAAATAATACTTGCAAAAATTGAGCCAACATGTTAACATATAAGTAAATTAATTGTAGTACTTAAGCATTCACCTTGACGTGACATGTAAATTAGCATAGAAGCTTTCTGATACAGAATTGTTCTGTAATTCGGAAAGCTTTTTTTATTAGAAAAATCCCGAAGCATTCGAAATTATGAGGAACTGGGTGTCCTCAAGATTTTACTTATTATCAAGAAATGAATTCCGAGAGGGGGCAACTTGCATGCTGGAAAGTTTAATAAAAACAAACAATGTATACTTGAACCATAAAATGCTTAATTCATGGTATGAAAAACTGGATTTGTCGGTAGCACCTGCCTGTAATATGATGTGCAACTTTTGTACAAAAAGCAGCTCCTGTATCTGTAACGGAAACAATCCGGAGTATTTAAGCAGGTCAATGACCCCCAGGCAAGCTGTAAATTGGGCTCTAGCTTCAGCTAAGAGAAACCGTAGAATAAAAATTCTAAAAATAAGCGGCCCTGGGGAACCACTTTTCAACAACCAGACTTTCGAGGTTTTAAAAAGATTGAATGTTGAGATGCCCGAGCACATATACTGCATTAACACAAATGGGCTTCTGCTTGAAGAAAAGGTGAATATGCTTGCCAACTTAAATGTTAAAATGGTTGAGGTTTCGATGAATGCTTATTATAGTGAGACGGTAAGAAAACTATATTCAAGAGTTATCAATGATAAAGGCTTTTTCAGTACGTCAGCGATCGCAGATGAAATGATCAAGTCTCAAATAAACGGTATCAAGCTAAGCAAGGCGCTGGGGATTGATGTGAGGCTGAATATAATATATTTCCCGGGCATAAATGATGAGGATATTGCTGTAATAGCATCAAAATGCCGTGAGTGGAAAATAAAATCCATTACGCTTATATCGTGCTGTCCAAATGGCAAAATGGCAGGATTAAGAGCTCCTTCGATTGAGGAGTTGAGTATTCTTCAACATAAGCTGTCTCTTCTGGTCGATGAAGTTGAAATCAAAAGCTTTTCCCATCAAATAAACTGATGGGGGTGTGAATATGGAATACGGAAAATTTATAGTATCAGGAGAAGATAAAAAATCCCTATCTGCAGTTAAAAGCGCCCTTGCTGCAAATGGACACGTATTTCTGGGATATGTTAAGGAGCCGATGAATGTTCTGAGAGTTATCAGAAGTACGGATCCTGACCTGGTTATAATCGATATGTCACGGCCATTTAAGGAATTTAAGCAGGTTTTAGACGTTATAGAAGAAGATATGCTTTGTGCATGCATACTGATAATCGAAAATATAAATGAAGAGATTTATTCCTTCCTGAATAACTCGAAAGTGGTTACGTATATGAGAAAACCAATATTTGATGAAATCATCACTCAAGTAACAGATTTCTCTTTAATGAACTACAGGAGAGTCATTGATTATGAGACACGGGTAAGAAAGCTGAATGAGACGCTTGAGAGCCGGAAAATCATAGAAAAAGCCAAGTGGATACTGGTTGAAAAAGAAGGTTTAAGTGAAGCGGATGCATATGAGGCGATAAAGAGGCGGAGCAGGGATAACAGGGTGCCGATGAGGGATATTGCAGAGGCACTGATATTGACCAGAGGGTAGGGTCGGAAAAGCAATTATATAAGTTGAATTAAATAATTGATACGAAAGCGAGCAAAATATCCAACGATTCTGGGGATTTTTGCGATGATTGAGTACATAAATTATTTTCAACTTATTTAAGAATGGTATAAGTTATTGAGGAATGAGAGGAGTGATTTTATGGACAGAAGGATTCCGGATAGTTTGACGTATCTGCTTAGCAGATACTATCAGTTACTGGAGAAGGAATTAGGAGACTCAATCCATGGTGTTTATATCTATGGCTCAATAGCAACAGGTTCTTACGACGATGAAAAGAGCGATATTGATTTTATGACGGTTATTAACGGTGAATTAACAGATGAAAAAATTGAAAAGATTAAAACCGTTCATAAAGATCTTAGAGGTATCACTCCTGATGCATTGAAAATGGAAGGGGAATATGTAAATAGGTATGATTTGGAGCAAGGCAGGTTTGACAGCAAATATCCTTATATTGCCGATGGAAGGTTTCAGGAATTTGTACCCCTTAAATATATGACGCTGTTTCAGGTGAAGGAATTTGGCATAACGCTTTACGGCGAGGAATTCAGCAGCATAAAATTTGACATAGGCTGGGAGAAGGTTGAGAAGGAACTGAAGGAAAGGCTGCACGGCTATTGGCTGAATATGGCGGAAAAGAAAGGTACTCTCCTGATTGACGGATGGGTTGCAATGATAACATTGAATGTATGCAGGCTGTTCTATGCGCTGGAGAATATGAACTTTACATCTAAAGCTGCTGGCGGCAAATATGCATTGGAGAATCTTCCTACTGAGTGGCATAGGCTGATCAGAGAGGCGTTGAGGATACAGGACGGAACTTCTAAACAATCCTTGTTTACATCAAGGTGGGAAAGACGTAAGGCTTTAAAATCATTTGTCAATTACCTATCGGATTGTTTAAGGAATAATCATAACAGTTGCTCTTTTTATAATGATGCGGCAATGTAAGTTCAGGCTTGCAATTTGTAAATGTTAACTTGCAAAAATAGCGCTATTTTATATTGAAGACCTTTGAATACTAATAAATTATTACATTATAAGCTATAATATTATAGTTAATTCATAAAACTAAATATTAAAGAAGACTATGAAATTCCGGGAAGAATTTTGTACCTTCTGGGCTGAGACGCCAAGAACTATATGGATCGTATGGTTTTTGGCGTTTTTTATTTATTGGGAAACATGCTGGATTCAAGTGTTTAAAAAGGAAAGAAATTAATAAAATCAAAAAATCAAGGGGGTTTATTGTATGAAGAAACTGGAAGTTATCACTAGGCCGGAAAAGCTTGAAGATCTGAAGGACTTCATGAACAAGACGGGTGTTTTCGGAATGACTGTTACGATGGTATCGGGCTGCGGCCTCCAAAAAGGACGCAAGGAAATGTACAGAGGTGTAGAGGTCACAATCAATCTGCTGCCCAAGGTAAAAGTTGAAGCTGTTGTTAAGGACGAAATTGTGAACGACCTGATAGACGGAATCACAAAAGCTGTCAGAACAGGTGCAATCGGAGACGGAAAAATATTTGTTTACAATGTGGAAGAGGCAGTCAGAATCAGAACGGGTGAAAAGGGTGAGGTTGCCATTTAAGTCAGAAAGGGTAGGTGATTTTATGAAAAAACAGCTGCAGGTTCAAGGCAATACAAGGGCTTCAAAAAGGTTAATTATTTTCGGACTGTTTTTTTTGGCAGGAGCAATTACGCTTTCCGGAATATTCTTTAGCATCTATAGTTGGGTAAACGGTATCAGCATTAAGGTGATGAACAGCAACGTTCCGGGAATAGTCTTAGGCTTGCTGGTTATCTATTTCGGTATCAGAAGCATTTTATCAGTACGCAAACTCAGGCTGCAATTGTATAAAGACGATGCCAAATTCTCATGGAGTAATTTTAAGAGGCAGAAAAGCGGTAAGAAGCGGGCAACAAAAAAAGGTTTATTGCAGCATTAAGGTTGATGTGAAAAACAGTTAATTACAAAATGAAGGTTATTTAAGGTATGAGAACATCTTATATCTTGTAATATTTAACTCGAAATAAAGGTTTCGAGAAAACTATGAATAATGGGAGGGTTCAAAATGAAAAAATGCAAAAAAATCCTAAGCATAATGTTTGTAGTTATTATTGTTGTTGCTCTTTTTGCAACAGTTGCATCTGCTGCCGGTAAGGGTGATCCGTCAGGTGTGAATTACGCCTCGAGTGCGGTTACCGGCAAGGAAACGGTCTCTGATGTTGCGCAGAGCGCAGCAAAGGCACAACTTGGTGTAAATTTTGTTTGGGTACTTATAACCGGTTTCATGGTATTTTTCTTCCAATGCGGCTTTGCGATGGTTGAGACTGGCTTCTGCCGGGGCAAGAATGCAGCTCATACGATTACTATGAACTTTATGGTTTTCTTGGTTGGCTGTATCGGGTATTTTATTTCAGGTTTTGCCATTCAAATGGGCGGTGCGGGTCACATAGGCCTTTTAGGCGGAACAAACCCGCTTGATGCTGAAGTTACCATCAAAGGCTTCGGTGGGATCTTCGGTTATCACGGCTTCTTTTTAAGTTCGGGCGGTGTCTATGATGCAGGCGTCTATGCGCTGTTTTTCTTCCAAATGGTGTTCATGGATACTACTGTAACCATTCCGACAGGTGCTATGGCGGAGCGCGTTAAATATTCAGCAATGGTAATCACATCCTTCTTTATCTCAATGGTATTCTATCCTCTATATGGCAACTGGGTATGGGGCGGAGGCTGGTTGTCAACCCTTGGAGCTAATTTTGGCCTTGGCCACGGTGCAGTTGACTTTGCCGGTTCCGGCGTCGTGCATTCAATGGGTGGTGTGCTGGCTGTATCAGGAGCCATAGTAATAGGGCCCAGAATAGGCAAGTATAAGAAAGACGGTACGCCTAGAGCTTTCCCGGGCCACCATATTCCAATGGCTATCGTCGGTACTATCATACTTTTCTTCTGTTGGTTCTCGTTCAACTCAGGAGGCACATATTCCGGCTCAGATTTCAGGATAGCGGTAGCTGCTACCAACACCATGATTGCGGGTGCAATAGGCGGCTTAGTAGCGATCTTCTACTGGTGGATCAAATACGGCAAGCCTGATCCTTCAATGACTGCAAACGGTGCTCTCGCAGGACTTGTCGCTATTACAGCGCCTTGCGGCTTCACAAACGCAGGCTGGTCCTTTGTCATAGGTGCAATAGCCGGTATCATAGTATGTGTTGCGGTTCCCACAGTCGAGAAAAAATTGAAAATTGATGACCCTGTTGGTGCCATATCGGTTCACTTTTGCAATGGTCTGTGGGGTGTCATCGCAACCGGTTTATTCGCGGACGGTACTTACGGAGATGGCCTAAATGGAGTGGCAGGCAATGTAAAAGGTTTATTCTATGGAGATGGGAAACAATTTATTGCTCAGCTTATCAGTGTTGGTGTGCTCCTTGTTTATGGTCTTGGCTTCTCTTTTATATGGTTTAAAGTCCTTGATAAGGTATGGGGGCTGCGCGTGTCGCCTGAGGTAGAGCTTGCAGGTCTTGACCTTGATGAGATGGGTGCTTACGGTTATCCTGACTTCCAGATCAATAAATCAAGTGAACTTGATTTCAGTAATTCAGATAATGCAGGGATCAAACAGCTTAAGAATATAAAATACAGGTTCCGCATAAAGAATTAATTTGCTATATACGTAGCATATGTTCAAATTGAATTAGTATGGTTAAAATTCCCGGATGAACTTTATTCCATAAGGCAAGAAGCCAAAATCTATACATCGTGTAGGTTTTGGCTTTGTGTTTTGAAGGATTAAAGCACGGAGTATTGCAGGCACAATTGCTTCAGGGTATAAAAATAGCCCTGAAATATAATTTAGGAATGTGGTGGCTGATATGGAATATGCAGGATTAATGCTAATATTAATACTTGTTTTGTTTTTGCCCTTCGTGGTGAAACAGGTCGAACAAAACCTGGAAATCTTTCTTTTTATCATGGGTATTGCAGCAGTACTGGTCTCGGGAACCTTTTCGGCAGACCTGGCTGGGGAAATATTGAAAAATCCGTTTTTATATGCGATAACAGGTGCAGTATTTGTTGCAGGCATTTTGTTTGATCTGGTGCAGCACCATATAAAAAATGCATTTAAGGTTATTTTAAAATACATTCCTTTAAATGTATTGCTGTTTCTGATTGTGGTTATTCTTGGATTATTATCCAGCTTGATCACCGCGATAATAGCGTCCCTGCTTCTGGTTGAAATAATTAATGTACTGCCCTTAAGCCGTAAGAATAAAATCAATATATGCATCATTTCGTGTTTTTCAATCGGGCTTGGTGCAGTATTGACACCCGTGGGAGAGCCCCTGGCAACAATTGCGGTTTCGAGACTGAATGAAGACTTTTGGTATATGATGAGAGAAGTCGGAATATTTATTATTCCCGGTATCATTTTATTCGGAATATTTGGGGCATTGTTTGTAAAAGAAAAGCATGATGCGAAAGCTAACGAAGATGGCAGTGTAAATGACATCGTTGAAGATGAGAACCTTAAAACGGGAATAATAAGAACAGTAAAGATATTTATCTTCGTTCTTGCACTTGAACTCCTTGGGACAGGGTTTAAACCATTAATTGATAAGTTTGTTATCAATATGGGAAGCTACCTGCTGTATTGGATCAATATGATATCCTCTGTAGTGGACAATGCTACATTGGCTTCAGCTGAAATAAGCACAAAAATGGTTTCGGAACAGATCCGTGCAATCCTGATAGGGCTGCTGATCAGCGGGGGAATGCTTATCCCCGGTAATATACCCAATATAATATCTGCCGGAAAGCTGAAAATAAAAAGCAAAGAATGGGCTCGGCTTGGAGTACCTTTAGGCCTCATCACAATGAGCGCCTATTTTGTAATAATCATTATAGTGTAGAAGATATTTAAAGCAGACAGGAAATCAAACCGGTATCATAAGTATAAAGAATATAATTTTTATACTCATGATATCGGTTTTTTTCGCCGGTTTGCAATTCTTGAATTTAAACATGCAAATTTTATTAAAATTAATAAAAAAATTAATAAATTTATAATAAAACTATTGCAAATTTGCAAGTTGCATGGTATCATTAATTCATAAATTAAATTTTTATGAAGGAATTATAAAATTCCAGGTCGAGTTTTATACCTTCACGGCTGAGACGCCAAGAGCTATATAAATTATATAGTTCTTGGCGTTTTTTATTTAAAATTATAAGGGAAGAGGGATGTCAAATGAGAAAAAAATTATTTTCAGTTTTATGCGTACTGGCGATTGTATTACTGCCAACATTTGCTTTTGCAGCAGACGGATCAAAAATTGATACCGGAGATTCAGGATTTATATTTGTATCAACTGTACTTGTATTTATTATGACACCTGGGTTAGCTCTATTTTATGGAGGCATGGTAAGGAAAAAGAACGTACTCGGAACAATGATGCATTCGTTCATAATAATGGGGATAATTTCAATACAATGGGTGGTCATCGGCTACACAATAGCCTTTGGACCGGATGCTTTCAACGGATTATTCGGTAAATTGGATTTTCTGGGTTTCAGTGGTGTTGGCGCTGATCCTTCGGCATACGCAGGTACAATCCCGCACCAATTGTTTGCAATGTTCCAAATGATGTTTGCAATCATTACACCGGCACTGATTACAGGTGCTTTTGCCGAAAGAATCAAATTCCCGGTATTTATAATATTTACTGTAGCTTGGGCAACCTTTATCTATGATCCTCTTGCACATTGGGTATGGGGTGCAGGCGGCTGGCTGATGAAAATGGGAGCTCTTGACTTTGCAGGAGGTACTGTTGTTCATATCAGCTCAGGTATATCCGGTTTGGTAGCTGCTGTAATTATCGGAAAACGTAAAGGGCATGGAAAAACTCCGATGACTCCGCATAACATCCCGTTTGTACTGGTAGGGGCAGCTCTTCTGTGGTTTGGATGGTTCGGGTTTAACGGCGGCAGTGCTCTTGCCATGAACGGTATTGCAATCAGTGCATTTCTAACAACCAATACAGCAGCTGCAGCAGCTTTGCTTTCTTGGGTAATGGTTGAATGGATTCACCATGGAAAACCAACCTTGCTTGGAGCAGCGACCGGTGCTGTTGTCGGTCTTGTTGCAATCACGCCCGCAGCAGGTTTTGTCGGAATTATGCCCGCAATTATAATTGGTTTGGCTGTAAGTCCTATCTGCTACTTTGCGGTTAGTGTTATTAAGGCTAAGTTAGGATATGATGATGCTCTTGACGCTTTTGGATGCCATGGTATCGGCGGTATATGGGGAGCAATTGCAACTGGTCTCTTTGCAGATCCGGCAATTAACTCCGTAGCACAGCATAAAGGCTTATTACTTGGCGGCGGTTTTACACAACTATTGATTCAGCTGGCAGCAGTAGGTGTTACAATAGTGCTGGCAGTAGTCGGAACAACAGTCATTCTTAAGGTGATCTCACTGTTTACAGATCTGCGTATATCCGATAAGGAAGAAGAAGAAGGCCTTGATGTGTCCCAGCATGGTGAAGATGCTTATCCTGATTTTTCTTCGCAGGATAGTCTGGTTTTATAATGAATACTTAATATAAATGAAAATAGTTGAAAAGGAGCTGGTTATTAATGAAAAAGGTTGAGGCTGTAATCAGACCCGGCAAATTGGAAGATGTAAAAGACGCACTGAACAAGATTAACATACGTGGCATCACAGTCAGCCAGGTAATGGGGTGCGGACTGCAAAAGGGCCGCAAAGAATTTTACAGGGGAACGGAAGTTACTTTGAATCTTCTTCCGAAAATAAAAATTGAGGTTGTTGCACAAGATGACCATATCGATGATGTAATAAACGTTATTTCAAATGCTTCAAAAACCGGAGAAGTCGGTGATGGTAAAATATTTGTATACAATATAGAAAATATAATCCGCATCAGAACCGGCGAAACAGGGGAAAAGGCAATATAAAGGTATTTCTAGGCTACAATGTGCATTATTTGATTAATTAAATAAAAAGCTACCATGGTTGTAGCAAGCAAATGGCAAAGCGGCCTTATAGGGAAGGATAACTCCATCCCTATAGGGCTTTGTTTTTTTATATTACTATAAATAATTTTTTTAATAGAAAGGGGAAAAAAGTATGTCACAATTAACAGAACTTTTTGGTTCAAGTGTATTTAATGATTCAATTATGAAGGAGCGTCTTCCCAAAACGACCTATAAGGCTCTAAAGAAAACTATTGATAACGGGCTTCCGTTGGATGCTTCCGTTGCAAATGTAGTTGCAAATGCAATGAAAGACTGGGCAATTGAGAAAGGAGCTACTCATTTCACTCACTGGTTCCAGCCTCTTACAGGTATAACGGCGGAAAAACATGATTCCTTTATAAGTCCGAACTCCGACGGCAAGGTCATACTTGAGTTTTCAGGCAAGGAATTAATTAAAGGGGAACCTGATGCTTCTTCATTCCCATCAGGCGGAATTAGAGCTACCTTTGAAGCAAGAGGATATACTGCATGGGACTGTACATCTCCAGCCTTTGTTAAGGATGGAACTCTATATATTCCAACAGCTTTTTGCTCTTATACAGGTGAAGCTCTGGATAAGAAGACACCGCTTCTTCGTTCCATGGAGGCTCTTTCCAAACAAGCCGTAAGAATACTGAAGCTATTTGGAAACACTACTGCAACGAATGTAACAACTACGGTAGGACCTGAGCAGGAATACTTTCTTATTGATAAATCCCTTTACTCAAAACGCAAAGACCTTATTTACACAGGGAGAACATTGTTCGGAGCACCGCCAGCAAAAGGACAGGAACTTGAGGATCATTACTTCGGTACCTTAAAAGAAAGAATATCAGCTTATATGAAGGAACTGGATGAAGAACTTTGGAAGCTGGGGATTCTTGCAAAGACGAAGCACAATGAGGTTGCCCCTGCACAGCACGAGCTTGCTCCTATCTTTTCTTCCACCAATATTGCAACTGACCATAATCAGCTTGTAATGGATACTATGAAAAAGGTTGCAATAAGGCATGGACTGGTTTGTCTGCTGCATGAGAAGCCTTTTGCAGGAGTGAACGGTTCAGGGAAGCACAACAACTGGTCAATGGGAACAAATGACGGACAAAATCTTCTTGAGCCGGGTCAGACTCCCCATGAGAATATTCAGTTCCTTGTTTTCCTGCTTGGGGTCATAAAGGCCGTAGATGAATATGCGGATTTGCTGAGGTTCTCATGTGCGAATGTAGGCAATGATCATCGTCTCGGAGCAAACGAAGCACCTCCGGCAATTATTTCAATATTCCTTGGAGAACAACTGTCTGATATTCTGGAGCAATTGGAGAATGGAACAGCAAAGGAATCCAAACAAGGCGGTACAATGTATTTGGGGGCTGATATTCTTCCTGTGCTTTCGAAGGATTCCACAGACAGAAACAGAACTTCTCCATTTGCGTTCACAGGAAATAAGTTCGAGTTTAGGATGGTTGGCTCATCTCAGTCAATAGCAAACCCAAATATCATTTTAAACACGATTGTAGCGGAGACACTCAGTCAGATTGCGGATAGGCTTGAAAAAGCAAAGGATTTTGAAAGTGAAGTTCAGAAGGTACTTACCGAAATCGTTAAGAACCATAAGAGGGTTATATTTAACGGAAACGGTTATTCAGATGAATGGGTTAAGGAAGCGGCTGAAAGAGGCCTTCCCAATATTCCATCAACTGTTGCAGCAATACCTGCGCTTATTGCAGAAAAGAATGTGAAAATATTTGAGAAGCACGGAGTGCTGAGTAAAATTGAACTTGAGTCACGTTACGAAATTGCCTTGGAAAATTATATAAAATCTATAAACATTGAAGCACTTACAGCTCTGGAGATAGCAAAGCGTCAAATACTCCCTTCTTCAATTCGTTTTGCCGCTGAGCTTGCTAATTCAATAAACAGCATTAAAGCAACAGGCTTAATAGCTGACACAAGCGTTCAGCAAGAACTCCTTTTGAAAACCTCAACCGGGATAGCTTCATTAAAGAAAAATATAAAGAAACTTGAAGAAGCAGAAGAAAAAGCAAAAGTTTTGGAAGGGAATGTCTTTGAGATTGCTTCGTTCTATAGGGATGAAGTGTTTGCTCAAATGGGTGTTCTAAGAAGTGATGCAGATATGCTTGAAACTATTGTCGATGCGGAACTCTGGCCATTGCCGACTTATGGTGAAATGCTGTTTAATGTTTGATCGGTAAATTAGGGATAAACGATACCATATGCAGCTTTACATGTACACACTTGCAAAAACGATATAAAAGTTGATAATAATTGTATTAAATACTTGACTAGATGCAAGATTGATGTTATAATAATTTCAATAAATTAAATATTAGATAACGAATTCCTCGAAAGAATTTATTATCAAAAGGCCAGGGCGCCAGAATCGTAAAAGATTTTGGCGCTCTTTTTAGTTTTTAAAGCTTATAAAAATATTCAACTGAATGGAGGTAATTAAATGAGACAGGTAGCTATTTATGGTAAAGGCGGAATCGGTAAGTCAACAACAACGCAAAACCTTACGGCAGGTTTGGGTGAGATGGGTAAAAACATTATGATAGTGGGCTGTGACCCTAAAGCGGATTCTACTCGTTTGGTACTGGGAGGTTTGGCCCAGAAGAGTGTTTTGGATACGCTCCGTGAGGAAGGGGAAGAAGTGGAACTTGAGAATATTTTGAAGAAGGGCGTTTTCGGTATTCGCTGTGTTGAATCAGGCGGGCCGGAGCCTGGGGTCGGATGTGCGGGAAGAGGTATCATTACTTCCATTAATATGCTTGAACAACTGGGCGCTTATACAGATGATTTGGATTATGTGTTCTACGATGTACTTGGTGATGTTGTTTGCGGTGGTTTCGCAATGCCGATCCGTGAAGGAAAAGCACAAGAAATCTACATTGTTGCAAGTGGTGAGATGATGGCTCTATATGCGGCGAACAACATTTGTAAAGGTATTCAGAAGTATGCAAATACCGGCGGATGCCGCCTCGGCGGAATAATTTGCAACAGCAGAAAGGTCGATGGCGAGAAGGAACTTCTGGAAGCATTTGCCAAAGAACTCGGCAGCCAGCTGATCTACTTCGTACCGAGGGACAATATGGTGCAGCGTGCAGAAATTAACAGAAAGACGGTTATAGATTATGATCCTAATGCTGATCAAGCCGGTGCGTACAGAGGACTTGCAAATGCTGTTGACAGCAATCAAATGTTTGTAATACCCAAACCTATGCCTCAAGAGAGACTGGAAGCAATTCTTATGGAACATGGAATATTGGATATATAGTATTCATGGACTTCTCATAAATCCCTCATGGACACAACATCCCCCTCAAGGGTGAGGTACATCTCTTGAGAGGGGAGGTGTCCACTTAAAAGGGCAAGAGTGAAAACCAGGAAGATAGCGATAATTTTGAAAGGAGAAATTATATGTTGATGATAAGAGCAATAATCAGACCTGAGAGGGTTGGAATGGTATTATCGGAACTTAGCGACGCAGGATTTCCGGCTGTTACTAAAATGGATGTCATGGGCCGCGGAAAACAGAGGGGCGTTAAAGTAGGTGATGTATTTTATGATGAGATACCCAAGGAAATGCTGATGATGGTAGTTAAGGACGAGGATAAGGACGACGTTGTAAAAGTTATAATGAAGAATGCCAGAACAGGACAAAAAGGTGCATTTGGAGACGGTAAAATTTTTATAAGCCCTGTTGATGAGGTATATACCATAAGCTCAGCCAGCAAAGGCTTATAAAGGAGGGATTCCTATGAAGGAAGTGTTGGCGGTAATAAGAATGGATATGATCAATAAAACCAAGGAAGCATTACTGAGTGAAGGGTTTCCGGCAATTAACTGCAGAAAGGTATTGGGCAGGGGAAAGAAAAAAGTAGATTTTACCTTGATAGAAAATATGATTTCAGGTCAGGTAGATATCCCTTCTCCGGTACTTGGAGAAGCATTATCCGAAGGACACCGTTTGATACCGAAAAGGCTCATTTCTTTGGTAGTTAAGGATGATGAAGTCAAGAAAGTGGTCGATTCGATTATATCTGTAAACAGTAAAGGGAAACCGGGTGACGGTAAAATATTTGTAATGCCGGTGTCGGATGCAATAAGGGTCAGAACCGGAGAGAGCGGAGAAGTAGCGATTTAATCGAGGGCTGCAATTGACATTTAATTACTCTTGTCTGCCTTTGGTATAGAGAAAGTAAAAATAAGTGCTTTTTTTGAATTGTATCGTTAGTTAAATAGAGAGGTGATGGAAATGAAGGAACAATTGGATAAGATATTGGAAAGTTATCCGGCAGCGGTCTTTAAAAACAGAAAAGATCACATTTTAGTGAAAGCTGAATCGTGTGAAGAGCCGCAAAAGGTTACTGCAAATACAAGAACGATTCCGGGAATCCTTACCAACAGGGGCTGCTGTTATGCAGGTTGTAAAGGTGTTGTTCTCGGACCATTGAGAGACGCGGTAGTATTGACTCACGGACCTATCGGCTGCGGATATTATACATGGGGAACAAGAAGAAACAAAGGCAGAACCAATGGTGATGAACAAAACTATTTGAACTATTGTTTTTCTACGGACCTTCAGGAAGGAGACATTGTTTTCGGCGGTGAAAAGAAGCTGAGGCAGGCAATCAAAGAAATTGTCGAAATCTTTCATCCAAAGACAATATTCATATGTTCTACATGTCCAGTCGGTTTGATCGGTGATGATATTCATGCAGTAGCTGCACAGGCTGAAAAAGAATACGGAATCAAAGCGGTTGCATTCAGCTGCGAAGGCTATAAGGGCGTCAGCCAGTCCGGAGGTCACCATATTGCCAATAACGGATTGATCAGACACATTATAGGAACGGGGGATAAGGTTGTTGGAAAATATTCCGTCAATGTACTCGGTGAATATAATATAGGCGGGGATGGCTGGGAAGTTGAAAAGCTTCTGAAAAAGATCGGATATGAAATTGTTTCAGTCATGACCGGTGATGGAACAGTCAGAGATATGAAGAATGCACACAAGGCTACGCTAAACGTTATACAGTGCCACCGTTCCATAAACTATATCGGTGAAATGATGAAAACAAAGTATGGGCAGGATTGGATCAAGGTTAATTTCATCGGAATAGAAAGTACAGCTAAAGCTTTGAGGGATATAGCAAAATACTTTGATGACCCTGAGCTTACAGCAAGAACTGAACAGGTTATTGCAGAGGAATTGGATGATATTGCTGAATCCATGGAATATTACAGAAGCATCTGTAAGGGTAAGACAGCCGCACTTTTTGTAGGTGGTTCCAGAGCACATCATTATCAGCATGTATTAAAGGATCTGGGAATGGAAACAGTTATGGCCGGCTATGAGTTTGCTCACAGAGATGACTATGAAGGAAGAGAAGTCATCCCGGACATAAAAGAGGACGGCGACAGTAAGAACATTGAAAGCATTGAAGTCGAAGCAGATCCCGATCATTACAGGGTCTTCCTCTCTAAAGAGAAATATGAACAGCTGAAAAATGAGATACCTTTGAACTATTACGCAGGTCTTATCAAAGAGATGAACAAAGAAAGTATTGTAGTTGACGATTTGAACCATTTTGAGACGGAAGAATTCCTTAAGCTTTTAAAACCGGATGTATTCTGTTCAGGTATCAAGGATAAATATGTTTCACATAAAGCGGGCATTTTTTCAAAACAGCTGCATTCATATGATTACAGCGGTCCTTATGCAACATTCAGGGGGGCTGTCAATTTTGCAAGGGATATAGCGATGGGTATCACAACACCTGCATGGAAGTATGTTACTCCTCCGTGGAAATCTCAGCCAATGCTCGAAGGCAGCTATATAGGAGGTATGTGATATGTTGGATCTAACACCTAAAGAATATTCAGATAGAAGTGCAATTGTAATAAATCCTGCAAAGACCTGCCAGCCGGTAGGAGCAATGTATGCAGCACTGGGGGTTCACAAATGTCTGCCGCACAGTCATGGTTCCCAGGGATGCTGTGCTTATCACAGAAAGTTCCTTACAAGAAACTTCCGTGATCCGATAATGGCATCTACAAGCTCATTCACAGAGGGAGCTGCGGTTTTCGGGGGAGGAACAAACCTAAAAACCGCAATAAAAAATATATTTTCAATCTATAACCCTGACATTATTGCTATACATACTACTTGCCTTTCAGAGACCATCGGTGACGATATACCTACTTATATCAACCAGGCACAGATTCCTGAAGGTAAAATTGTTGTACATACCAATACGCCAAGCTATGTCGGGTCTCATATAACCGGATTTTCCAACATGGTCAAGGGTTTCATCAAATACCTGAGTGTCAAAAACGGAGATTCAAACGGAAAGATTAACATAATTCCTGGTTTTGTAAATCCCGGAGATATGAGAGAAATCAAAAGGCTTTTGAAGGCAATGGGCATACCTTTCATTATGCTTCCTGATACAAGCGGGGTTGTAGATGCGCCGATGACAGGCAAGTTTGAAATGTATCCGCAGGGTGGAACAAGAGTGTCGGATATTGTAGACATGGGTAACTCTTCTGCAACTATTGCTCTTGGCTCCTTCGCATCGCTGGATGGAGCAGCGGAGTTGGAGAAAAGATGCAAGGTTCCATATAAAGTGTTGAAAACCCCAATCGGAATAAAAGCAACGGATGATTTTCTTACAGCAGTATCAGGCTTGACAGGAAAAGAAGTTCCTTATGAAATTGAGGAAGAAAGAGGCCAGCTGGTGGATATTATGGTTGACTGCCATTATCACTACCACGGCAAAAAAGTAGCTATATTCGGAGATCCCGACCTTGTAATTGCTTTGACTGAGCTGGCAATAAGCCTTGGAATGATTCCCAAATATGTTCTGACAGGTACTCCGGGTGAAGCCTTTGAAAAGGAAGTCAAAGGTATGCTGGAAGAAGCGGGTATAGAAGGCAGGGTTAAAGCATTGGGCGATCTCTTTACTCTCCACCAGTGGATGAAGGAAGAACCGGTCGACCTTCTAATCGGCGGTACACATGGTAAATACATTGCAAAAGCTGAGGATGTTCCTTTCGTAAGGATAGGCTTCCCTATAATTGATAGAAGTGTCCATTCTTATATGCCTCTTGTAGGTTATAAGGGTACTATGAGAATCATAGAGATGATCAGCAACGCACTTTTGGACAGACAGGACAGAGATGCAGCAGACGAAGATCTTGAATTGATTATGTAAGTTTTTTCCTCCTTGTGGGGCGTTCATGTCAACATGAAAATGAATGCCCCAGATAATTTTACTTCTGCCCCCTGCTTATATGTACGGCTGCTTGTAAGCAGAGCAAGGCAAGCTCTTCCGGTATCATTACCCCCCGGATAGGGGCAGGAGTTTATTTAAGGTAAGGACACACCACCAACAGAACGTCTTAAGTGAAAGGAGTGAGGAGGATGAACAACAGCAACAAAAGCAGTAAGCTGGGAATTCTTGAGGACAGAAAAGATTTTATTTGCTGCAATTCAAAGGACAATGGGAAGCTAAAGTGCGATTCCGACAGTGTTGCGGGTACTGTAAGCCAAAGGGCATGTGTATATTGCGGCGCAAGGGTTGTTTTGAATCCCATTACCGATGCAGCACACATCGTGCATGGCCCGATAGGCTGTGCGAGCTATACCTGGGATATCAGGGGAAGTCTGACAAGCGGGCCGGAATTATATAGAAACAGCTTTTCAACTGACCTGATGGAGCAGGATGTTATATTCGGCGGAGAAAAGAAGCTTGCAGGTGCGATTGATGATATTGTAAAGCAGTATAACCCAAAAGTGGTTTTTGTTTACGCAACCTGCATCGTAGGAGTTATCGGAGATGATATTCAAGCAGTATGCAAAGCTGCTGAGAAGAAGCATTCAATTGATGTTATTCCGGTACAGTCAAGCGGTTTCGCAGGTAATAAATCCATGGGCTATAAAGCAGCCTGTAATGCATTGCTTGAATTGATGTCCAGACATGAAGAGAAAAATGCCGGGAGTAAAAAGAATACAGGTTCAGGTTTGAAGATGGTGAATTTTCTGGGCGATTTCAACCTGGCAGGAGAAGTTTGGATCATAGAGGATTATCTCAAACAGATAGGTATAGAAATAAATGCGAAAATTACGGGTGACTCGAGATGTGAAAAAATAATCGATGCTCCTCGGGCATCCCTGAATATAGTCCAATGCGCAGGCTCCATGACATATCTTGCAAAGAACATGGAAGCAAAATACGGAATCCCATTTATAAAAGTAAGCTTTTTCGGGCTTGAGGATACTAAAAGGTCATTAATGATGCTTGCTGAGTGCCTCGGTGACAAGGATTACGTTAGGAAAGCTGAACTATTTGCTGCTCAAGAAGAAAACAAGTATAAGCATCAGCTTGATTACTATAAGAATAGGTTATACGGGAAGAAGGCTGCCATATATGTAGGCGGCGGCTTTAAGGCGATTTCCTTAATTAAGCAGTTCAATGAATTAGGCATGAAGACGGTCATGGTTGGAACTCAGACAGGAAAAGCTGAAGATTATGAGGTGATAAGAAGCATTTCAGATGAAGGTACAGTGATCCTTGATGATACAAATCCGGCAGAGCTAGAAAAGTTTATGACAGAAAAGGGAGCGGATATCCTGGTCGGAGGTGTGAAGGAGCGACCACTTGCCTATAAGCTGGGAGTTGCCTTCTGTGACCATAACCATGAAAGAAAGCACCCTCTGTGCGGCTTTGAAGGAGCTGTAAATTTTGCAAAAGAAGTAGATGCATCAATTAACAGCCCGGTATGGAAATACGTAAAGGCAGTTGACAGTAAAATCCCTTTGTAGAATAGGGGCGGGGGTTTTAAATTTCTTTATTAAACCCCCACACCCTTAAAAAAGGATACAGATGAAATCAAAAGACTTTTCAATACATTAATTTATCCCTTTTCCACTAAGGTAAGGGGTGTAGGGACAGGTGGCGATCATAAATGGCAAATTCAAACAGAAATTTTGTTAATGTTAATATAAATCCATGTAAAATGTGTATGCCGATGGGTGCAGCAATTGCTTTCAAGGGCATAGAAAACGGGATGTTTATGCTGCATGGTTCTCAGGGCTGCAGTACCTATATCAGAAGGCATATGGCCGGGCATTACAATGAACCTGTTGATATTGCCTCCTCATCCCTGAATGAAAAAGGTACGGTTTACGGAGGAGAGAGCAATCTTAAGAAAGGCCTTGACAACATGGTAAAGCTTTATAATCCTCAAGTAATAGGCGTTGCAACTACATGTCTTGCTGAAACAATAGGCGAGGACATCGGAAGGATACTCTCAGAGGTGGCTGAAACCGGCGATTTCGAAGGGGTTTCGCTTATACCTGTATCAACTCCGGGATACGGGGGTTCAGAGTTTGAGGGGTATTATTCTGCCTTATGCTCGATTGTTAAGACTATTGTCAAAGAAACATTCCCGAATGGAAAAGTTAATGTTATTGCCGGAATGCTCAATCCCGGGGATATAAGAAACATTAAAAGCCTTCTGAATGCATTCGGAATTGACTATATATTGCTTCCTGACATTTCAAACACACTGGATGCGCCTTATTCGACAAAGTACAGAAGAATACCGGAGGGCGGAACAAAGATACCGGATATAGAAAAAATGGCCGGGGCTGCTGCAACGATTGAAATCGGGTTAACGATTCCCGAGAGCCTGTCACCCGGCAAATACCTTCTTGAAAAATTCAATATTCCACTTTATCGGTGCTCACTACCTATTGGAATTGAGAATACAGATGTTCTAATAAACATTTTGGCGCAAATATCGGGCAAACCCATTCCGACAGGATTAAAGGAAGAAAGGGGACGCTATATTGACGGAATGATTGATTCCCATAAATATAATGCGGAAGGCAGGGCTGTAATATATGGCAACCCAGAGCTTGTTGCTGCAGTTAGCAGACTCTGCATGGAAAATGGAATTACACCCGTTCTTATTTGCACCGGTACCCAAAACAGCGAAGTGAAAACTCTGTTGAAAAACTGGTTCAAGGACAGCGAGCCTTTATTCCTTGATGATATAGATTTTGAAACGATACGTAAGCACGCTGTTCAACTCAAAGCCAACATACTTCTTGGAAACTCAGACGGTAAGTATATTACTGAGAAAGAAGGAATACCACTTGTCAGAATCGGTTTCCCGATACATGACAGAATGGGCGGACAGAGATTAATTTCGACAGCCTACAACGGATCACAGACACTGCTTGATAATATTACCAATATTTTGCTTGAAAACAAACACAGTACTTACAGGAAAAGTTTATTCGACAGGTATTATAAACCTGACGAAAATGCAGATAAAACGAACGTATTGAAAATTGAAGACATAAAACTGAAGGAAAAAACCGCTGAACATCCATGCTATAGCGCGGGTGCATGTGAGAATGCCAGAATGCATATTCCTGTAGCACCTGCCTGTAATATATCCTGTAATTACTGTAACAGAAAGTATGATTGCGTCAACGAAAGCAGACCGGGTGTAACAAGTGAAGTATTGACTCCCGAACAGGCTGCTGCCAAGTTCTCCGCTGTTCGCAGTAAAGTAAAAAATCTTAAGGTTGTGGGCATAGCAGGCCCCGGGGATGCTTTGGCTAACTTTGAAAATACCAAAAGGTCCATTGAGCTGATTAAAGAGATAGATCCTGATATTACCTTTTGCCTTTCGACTAACGGCTTGATGCTTCCGTATTATGCGGATGAACTGATCAGCTTGGGCATACGCCATGTTACTATTACAATCAACGCAATCGATCCCGGTATAGCTGAAAAGATATACAGAGAAGTTGATTTCAAAGGTATGAAGCTTACGGGGCGCGGGGCTGCCGAACTGCTTATAATGAATCAGCTTGCCGGATTGAAATTCCTTGCTTCAAAGGGTGTTGTCTGCAAGGTTAATACGGTTATGATTAAAGGCATCAATGACGGGCATATAGAGGCGGTAGTGAAGAAGGTCAAGGAATGCGGTGCATACATTACCAATATAATGCCGTTGATACCGGCCAAGGGCAGTGCTTTTGAAAATATGCAGCTGACAAACAACAAAGAATTGAACGAAGTAAGGAAAAAGTGCGGGGTGCATATAAAACAGATGCTGCACTGCAAGCAATGCAGAGCGGATGCGATCGGAAAGCTTTCAGAGGATATTTCGGCTGAATTTATGGGATGTACCGGATGTTCATCGAAAAATGAGGAAGAAGAAAACGGTGAAGTGTATCTTTTTGCTGCAGCTTCCTCGAACGGAAAATATATTGACAGGCATTTCGGACAGGTGGAGGAGTTCTACATTTTCCGCCATGACAATAAAGGGGTACGGTTTATTGAAAAGAGAACAGTCGGGAAATATTGCAGCGGGTCGGAGGACTGTGGAAATGAAGAATCAAAAATCTCCAAAATAGTTAATACAATTAGTGACTGCAATGGCGTTCTTGTTTTAAGAATTGGCTATGAGCCGTCAAAAGTGCTGAAGGACAAGGGAATAGAAATATTTCAGACCTGCGGAAGTATAGAGGCTGCAATAAATAATTCTGTTGAGAAACTGAAGGTAGACACAAGAGTTGCCGCTTATTAAATAAGGATTTGAATAAATAATCAAAGGGGTGTGTAAATCATGCAAAAACCAAAATATCATGTATTTGTATGTACAAGTTCAAGAGTGAATGGACAGATGAAAGGCTTTTGCTGTTCAAAAGACTCAGTAGGCATTGTTCAAGCTTTTTTAGAACAGATTGAAGAAAAAGACCTTTCGGGTGAGGTGATGGTCACTAATACAGGCTGTTTCGGCATATGCAGCTCAGGGCCGATCGTAGTTATTTACCCCGAGGGAGTTTGGTATAAGGAAGTAACGCCGGAAGATGTCCCGGAAATTGTAGAAGCTCATCTTGAAAACGGCAAGAAAGTAGAACGACTGGAAATAAAATAGAAATTAATTAAGTAAAATAAATCTGACCAAAGCCCAATCTTATGATGAAAGGAGAATTTGTTCATGATACTTAATAAAAATACTGAAGTAACGATTATAGATAGAACGATACCTGAAGTATACCTGTTAAAAAGAAAAATCAGCAGGCTTGATATTATTGAGCTATCTTGGAAACTAAAAGAGTTAGGTGCCGACCTTATAGAAATAAATACAGACTTGTTGAAAAAGATGGGCAAGACGCCGTTGGGCTTGAATTTCATCATTAGGATTAAAGCGGGGGAGAAAGATATTGATTTGCCTTCTGCAATAAAGCATTGCATTGTAAGTTCGGAGCTTCTAAAGGATAATGATCTGATAAAATGGCTTGCAGACCGAAAGCTGAATATCACGGCAGAATTTAAGATAGACGGAATAGAAAAGCTGGATAAGCTTAAAAGACTAAAAAATTCCCAGTATATCAAGCACGTCCAAAGCTTACGAATCACAGGCCTAAATAAGTGTTCTTCCTTTGAGTGGGCTAAAAAGCTTAAAGAGATTAGGAATGTTCTGGGGACAAGAATTGACATATGTGCCGAGAACAATTATTCATGTGCTACCGCAGTAGCTGTCGAAGCATTGATGGAAGGAGCTGATGCAGTCACTGCTTCCTTTTCGGGATGTGGAAAGGAGCGCGGGTTTGCAGCACTGGAGGAAATATTGACTTCTATCAGGGTTTTGATAAATGACAGTGCTAAAATGAATTTAGCGATACTCCCGGAAATGAGCAGGTACTTCTCCAAAGTGACAGGTATAGACATTCCCTGCACAAAAGCCATAATCGGCAGAGATATTTTTAAATACGAGTCCGGGATTCATGCAGACGGCATAGAGAAGAATCCGCTGACATATGAACCTTTTGAACCTGACATTGTGGGGCAGAAAAGGGAACTCAGGCTTGGCAAACACTCAGGTACCAAAGCGGTGGTCAGCAAACTCAAAGAGTTGGGTATCCAGTACAGCATCGAAAAGGTAGGGGAAATACTGAACAGTGTAAAAAATAAAAGTATTATTCTCGGAAGAAGCCTTCTTGATGATGAAATTTTAGAGATATGCAAATATATTTGAAAGGCTGCTGATTTGTATGAAGGTTAAAATAATTGATACCACATTGCGGGATGGTGAACAAAGAGCAGGTATTGCACTTTCAATGGAGGAAAAAGTTAAAATTGCCAAACTTCTTGATAAAATGGGAGTATACCAGATAGAAGCCGGAATTCCCGCGATGGGAGGGGAAGAAAAATCCAGTATAAAGAAAATTGTAAAGCTTGGGCTTAAAGCAAAAATATCTGCATGGAACAGGATTAATTTGGGAGATATCATCCACTCACTTGATTGTGGTGTTGAGCTGATTCATATATCCGTACCCTCTTCCGACATTCAGATAAAATATAAATTGGGGAAGGATAGAAACTGGATAATCGATTACATGAAAAAGTGCATAGCCTTTGCAAAAAATAATGGAGCAAATGTTACAATCGGACTTGAGGACGCATCGAGGGCGGATTCCAAATTCATTATGAGGCTGGTCGCAACCGCTTTTCTTGAAGGAGTAACCAGAATCAGATATGCGGATACAGTAGGTATCTTATATCGGAAAAAGATCTATGATGAAATCAGGAAGATAAAATCTGAATTAAATGTAGACGTGGAGATTCATTCCCATAATGATCTCGGTATGGCTGTAGCAAATTCCGTTTCGGCAGTGATGGGAGGAGCGGATTTCGTAGACTGCACTGTGGGAGGCATTGGGGAGAGAGCGGGGAACTGTGATTTAATTGAGTTCATTAAAGCTGCGAGGTTTCACCTTGGCTTTTTTGAAGATGTTAGGATTCCTCAGCTGTTGGAGACTCAAAAGGACATACTGAAAATAATTGAACATAAAAACAAGGCCTCCTAAATAAGCGTAAAGTATCTTTTCAATAATAAAAAGAGTGGTTTGGTTAAGCCACTTTTTTATTTTTTTTGTGAGGAATTTTGAAGAAAATATAGTATAATTATTTTGAATTTGATACATAAGTAAAATAAACATAAAAGAAATATAAGGAAGGGGTTCACCAATGGCAGATTTAAAAAAAACAGCTTTGGATAATGAGAAAAAATTAAAGGATAATTTATATCCTGGACGCGGCATTATAATAGGAAAGAGTCCTGACGGAAAGAAAATGATACAAGTCTATTGGATCATGGGTAGAAGCGAAAACAGCAGGAATCGTGTGTTTGAAAGTGATAACGGTTTCATAAGAACCAAGGCTTTTGATGAAAGCAAGGTTACTGATCCATCCTTGATCATATACTATCCAGCAAAACATATTGAAAATATTCATATAGCTACAAACGGTGACCAGACAGATACCATATTTAACTTCATAAAATCAGGCAAAACCTTCGAGGATGCTTTGCAGACCAGAGAATTCGAACCGGATGCTCCCAATTATACACCCAGGATTTCCGGCATAACATACATGGATTCAAAAAACTGTCCGTATTCACTTTCAATCCTTAAATCAACGGGCAATGCTGAAAACTATTGTCAGAGGTCATTCTTCAGATATGAAAAAGCAATATCCGGTTACGGGCACTGCATTCATACTTATATGGGAGACGAGGGAACACTGCTTTCCTACGAAGGAGAACCTTTCGTAGTAAGACTTTTTGATGATATAAACGAAGTTGCGGATTACTATTGGACTTTGCTTAATGAAGATAATAAGATATCCCTCCTTGTAAAGTTCATAGACATAGACAGCAAGGAAGCAGCTATTAAAATATTAAATAAAAATGCTTGAAGGTTAATGAATTTGTAAATTGCAAGGAGCAGCTTGAAATGTATCGTGATTTTGAAGGCATCAGACTGCGCAGGGCTTCGGAAGAGGATATTGAATATATATATTCGACTGAGCACTCGGAGGAAAACATAAAATATGTGATTGCCGGCACTGCCGACTGGCACAGAAAGGCATTGCAAAACAGTGACATGATACATTTCATTGCTGAAGCTGAAGACGGTAAAAATATCGGTTTGGTAATACTTGCCGGACTTGAAGACCCTGATGACTGCCTTGAGCTTATGAGGCTCATTGTTGATGAAAAGGGAAAGGGCTATGGCAGGAAGCTGCTCAAGGAAATCAAAAGGTTTGCATTCGAGGAGTGCAAGGCTCACAGGCTGTGGCTTGATGTCAAGGATTATAATGAGAGGGCCATAAACCTGTATAAAAGCGAAGGCTTTTCAATAGAAGGGCATCACCGGGAATGCGTTAAAACAGGCAATATTTACGAATCGCTCTATATCATGGGCATTCTTATACAGGAATACAGAGATCGCAGATAAGTTGACAGTTTAATAAATAAAATAAAAAGCCCGAAGTAAACAACGGGCATATGAAGGTGATTTTATGAACCATGGCTTCGTAAGGGTTGCAGCGGCAGTACCTGAAATAAGGGTTGCAGACTGCAGATTCAATTCAGAAAATATAATAAGGGTTATGCAAAAGGCCGAAAAGGATGGCGCACAATTTATTGCATTTCCTGAACTCTCAATTACTGCTTATACCTGTGGAGATTTGTTTCATCAGGAAGCTTTATTGAAAGAGTCAACAAAGCAGTTGACGGGTATTCTTGCAGCTGCCGAAAAAACCTCCGTGATTGGGTTGCTGGGGTTTCCTATGAGGGTGGACAACCAGCTTTTTAATTGCTGTGCAGTTATTCAAGGCGGTAAGATCCTTGGTATCGTACCGAAAACTTACATTCCGGGCTACAACGAGTTTTATGAGGAGAGATGGTTTGCTTCCGGTGTCAAAAACCTTAGTGATACAGTATCTATCTGCGGTCAGGAGGTTCCCTTCGGTACAGATATTTTGTTTGAAGACAGGGACAATGGTCTGTGCTTCGGACTTGAGATATGCGAAGACCTTTGGGTGCCGATTCCGCCGAGTTCATATCAGACCTTGGCCGGTGCGGTATTGCTTTTTAACTTGTCAGCCAGTAATGAGGTCATCGGCAAATATGAATACCGCAGAGAGCTTGTAAAACAGCAGTCAGGCAGGTGCATTGCAGGTTATGTATATGCTTCCTCCGGAATATGTGAATCAACGACGGATGTCGTATTCGGAGGGCATGCAATAATTGCTGAGTACGGTTCTATCCTGTCAGAGTCTGAGAGGTTTTTGGACTGTGAGCATGTCATTATGGCGGATATCGATATTGAAAAACTAAAGAACGACAGAAGCAAGAGCACCACCTTCATGGAAGCAGTCAGCGATAAACGTTTCAGAAAGATTGGATTCAAGCTGGGCAAAGCAAATGCAGAAGACTTGAAACGTTATATTGATCCTCAGCCTTTTGTCCCCTCCAATGCTTTAAAAAGAGATGAAAGGTGCAAGGAGATATTCAGCATACAAACCGCCGGACTAGGCAAAAGACTTAAGCATACCAAAATGAAAAAAGCGGTGATCGGCATATCCGGCGGTTTGGACTCTACACTTGCTCTTCTTGTTACAGCCAAAACATTCGATGCATTGAATATACCGAGAGAGAATATCATAGCGGTTACAATGCCGGGCTTCGGTACGACTAATACAACTTATGCCAATGCGATGGATCTTATGAAATCTATGGGTGTAACAATAAGGGAAGTTGATATTAAGGCGGCCTCTCTGCAGCATTTCAAAGATATTGGGCATGATGCGGCAGAGCATGATGTTACTTATGAAAACGTTCAGGCAAGAGAACGTACACAGATATTGATGGATATTGCCAATAAGCTGGGCGGTCTTGTAATTGGTACGGGTGATCTCTCGGAACTTGCACTGGGCTGGTGTACTTATAATGGCGACCACATGTCTATGTATGCGGTTAACTGCAGCATACCCAAAACCCTTGTCAAGTTTTTAGTTCAATGGGTTGCAGACAATGTAGTCAATAAGGAATCTCAGGAGGTTCTCAATAAGATTCTTGCAACTCCGATAAGCCCTGAGCTTCTGCCGCCTGACGAATCAGGTGAAATCAAGCAAAAGACGGAAGATATCATAGGACCCTATGAACTTCATGACTTCTTCATGTACCATATGCTTCGATATGGTGCTCCACCGGATAAGATCATGTTCTTGGCAGGTATAGCGTTTGAAGGGAAGTATGATTATGCTGTAATAAAAAGCTGGCTGAAGATGTTCCTGAGAAGGTTTTTCAGTCAGCAATTCAAACGATCGTGTTTGCCTGACGGACCGAAGGTCGGAACGATCAGCCTTTCTCCTCGCGGCGACTGGCGGATGCCAAGTGATGCTGAAGCCACAGTGTGGATGAACATACTGGAGAATCTATAAGCTCAAGTAAATTACACTTCTGGTATTATGTTTGGGTTGCAAAACTGTTTTAAAAATGGTATATATATTTAACCGGATTGGTTTTGTATTTATCATGGCAGTATACGGCTAAGATTAATGACATAAATCAAGTAAGGGATTTGATAAAAAACTTTGAGTTTATCAAATCCCTTTATAAATCCTTAATCAGAAGGAACAAGGGATGTGAAAAAACAAAATTCCACAAATTTCTCTTGACAAAAGGTTGCCTAGACCTTAAAATATTTTTGTGCCTTTTTTCAGGGGATATGAAAATTACTGGGCATATTCTCCAGGTCCTTGAAAGAAAGTGCATTGGGAGTTTCCCTTAAAATGAAGATGGTGGGTGTAGTTCAGCGGTTAGAGCGTCAGATTGTGGTTCTGAATGTCGTGGGTTCGAATCCCATCTCCCACCCCACAAAAGAGGTGAGAGGTTGTGACGTAAGTCCGACCTCACATTTCTTAATTATTGGGATGTAGCCAAGCCGGTAAGGCACCAGACTTTGACTCTGGCATTTCGTTGGTTCGAGTCCAGCCATCCCAGCCATAAGGGCCATTAGCTCAGTTGGCAGAGCACTTGACTTTTAATCAAGGTGTCCCGCGTTCGAGTCGCGGATGGCTCACCAAAACCCTGTAATCAGTAGATTACAGGGTTTTTTGCTGTTTGCCTTGAATTTTCGTTCATGAATATTTAGATATTGGAGAAAGTATTTATTAACAGCGAGGTGGTTATTATGTTTATTCAAGGATTTAGAATAACTGAAAAAGGTAAAGAGATTTTGCCAGAAGTTATTAAAAAAACTAATGATGGGATCGAAATAAGTATTGCTAGAGGATTTAAGAAAGAAATATTACACACAATTACAAATATCGATTCTATTGATTTTTATACTGAAGATGAAATTAAAAACAGTGTAATTGGCAGAGCAATTATTGGCGGCTTATTATTTGGCGGACTTGGGGCAGTTATTGGTGGTATGTCTGGAATAAATAGAACTAAGTTAACTTACTATATGTTGATTAAATATGATAATGGACAGGAGTTATTGTATCAATTAGTAGGTAAAATTAATATTGATAAGATGAAAAGAGAATGGAGGAGTTAAAGAAATTAACTTAATCAGTAGATTATAGGATTTTTGACATTCAACAGTCGCCTGTATGTCAATTATATGGGATGTTAGTCCCAGATCGGTAGGACGATTACTCTATTTAGTGAGGCACTGCATAATGGTAAAATATTAATATACAAAAGATTGCAAAACAGAGGTTGTAACTTCCGCCGTTTTTTTTTTATAAGATACATGGAATTGAGGAGATATTTATGGCAGATAATAAATTAATTATCGGAAACGGCAAAGGAAAAAACAAAAAAGAAAATGATTTGGTTTCAAGGGATCCTAATGCCCGAATCGGAATTTCAGACATTGACAACGGGCTTGACTACAATCCTGTACAGGAATCCTTGGATGAAAATATATGGGGTAATGACAGGACGTTATTGGATATACTTAATGAAGAACAACTGGCAGAAAGAAGATTGTATACCAGAGTAAAATATATGCAAAGGGTAGAATGCATGGCAATACTGGAGGATTTGGAATCAACCCCTGACTTGCTTACAAAACCGATAGCATTTATGGTTGTTGATGTATCCATGGGTGGGATAGGAGTTGTTTCTGAGTTTGATTTACAGATAGGAAGGATTCTGATTTTTAATTTTTCACTAGATAAAATCGTTTATGAAATCAAATGCAAGGTGATTTACAATTTCCAAAATGATGGAAAATTTCGGGCAGGTCTTAAATTAGTGGAAAAAGATAAGGAATTTATCCGCCATTTAAAAATCTTCGTTGCAAGATTGTCGCTTCAAAGTAAATATGGTACAAATCAAGATTATAAAGGAGTGTCTTAACAAGTTTTACTAATATGCTGGGACCGTTTGTTTAAAGAGGCCATAGTCCAAGAACTAAGGCCTCATTTTAGTTGTTGCATTCAGCTGTTCTCTTATCTTAAATCATTTCTAAACAAAGGTTTATTAAAGGTCGTAGCGAAAATTTACTGGGAATTCTATAAAGCGCTTAGGTCTTAAGAAATAAACAGTGGTTCAAATTTACTATTTACATATGAATACAAGAAACTATTAAAATAAGGAGAGATACACTACATATTTTGAAACCTGTAAGTGTTATGATATTATCAAGGACATTTAATCGGAAAATGCCGTGAGGGGTGAGTGCGCTTGCCGGTTTCAGAATTAATGGGTTTGGATCTTCCGGAATGGTATATTCAAGAAAGGGAGACAGAGAAAACGATACAAAGGCTCAACAGCATAAAAGAAATTGACTTTTATTTAAGGAATCCTGACGAATACATTAGAAGGCTTGCAATCCTGCGATTGCAAAAGCTTCCAGGCAAGGATTCTGTATATTTGCTTAAAGAGGTATTGGATGATCCCGTGGAAAGTGCTGAAAATAAATATCTTGCTGCATGGGTCATCAAGAGTCTGTCTAGTAACTGGGAAGATGATTTTTTACTGACGAGCGGACACTTTGCTTATTATAATGTCTATCAGGGCAGCTACGAAGAATTATTCTGTGTCCGGCAAAAAAAATCTAATAAAACGGTGCAGTTCAATTTTGCTCTTAGTCCTTCGTATTCGGCATTGCAGTTCGATTCGGGAGAATGCAATTATGAAAAGGATGTAGTCTTTACCGCTAAATTCAATTTCAGGGAATGGTATAGTCTTTTAGGAAAAAAGATGGCCGGAGAGCTCAGAAAAGCTTTGTGCAATTTCCCAAAACTGATTGCCAAGCTGCCGACAGCGATCGGCAGAACGGTTTGTTTTAGGTTTAAAGAATTTCACGCTTACATAATAAAAAAACATAGAAACAAAGACATTTCTACACAATATAGAAACAAAACGGTTAAGCCTGACTCCGGGAATGTTTGTAATGACTATACTGATCTCAGAGACTTATTATACAAAGAAATCAGTAGAAAACCGGGTGCATTGGAACGGCTCAAAAAGGCTGCATTCCAAATGTTGTATGTAATTTTCTCGCCATGGCGGTTCTTCAGGAAGCATAAGCTTTCTGCTGCAGCCTTCCTTTTAGCGGTTTTTTTGCTGATGGCAAATACAGGCTATGGAAGAGCGTTTACAGAAAAATACATGAACGTTAACCTAAAGCAGTTTCAGGATGGATCGATAGAAAAGGTTAAAGAATACTCGGTATTTGCCTTGGATAAGTTTTATGGCTTTTTGAGGATTGGCAGTAACGGCAAAAATACACAGGTAGATATTTTGGACGGAGCTAACGGACAAAATTCAAATAATGCAAATGGCGAATTGTATACTGTTATGGCAAAAGACGGGTTAAATATACGGAAGCTGCCTGATCCGTACTCGGAAAAAGTGGGTACGGAAACCTTGAACTTCGGAAGTACTGTCACGTATTTGCATAAATCACAAAAAGATGGTTCGGGAAGAATTTGGTACAACATAAGGGCGAAGGATGGGAGAACGGGATGGGTGTCTTCTGTATACCTCAAAGAGCTGAAGAAGGGATGAAAAAAGTGGATGCGAAAACTTTGACCTTAAGAAAAGAACTGGCTTTAAGCTTGCTAGACAAACTGAAAAATTCATATTCTGAACTTGATGAAGCAGCGAGCGACATCGGAAATAACTCCAACAGTTATTATGAAGAGGCTTTTAAGGAAAAGAGCGGGGAGTTTTCGTTACTGATGGATGATTACGGCAGGAACGTTGAAAGAATCAGGCAAATCAACAATGAGATAATTGCTGCGATTAATAAATGGTATCAGTTTATAAAGGATGAAAATCGAATCGGAAAAGTCTCTTTTCCCATCAGGTATTTTCTTGGAAAGCGATCTTTAAATAAAAAAATTTTAAAGCTTAACGCCGAGAATTCAGATATTACTATAAATAACCGTTTTCTAAGGGGAAAGCTTTCCGAACTTGAACATCAGCTTGAAGTTGATGCCATCGTACAGGTCAAATCGGGCGGAAACTATCAGAAATATGAGAATATATTGGCAAAGCAAAAAATTATAGCAACCGAGTTGAATTACCTTCTGCCTACAATTCCCGGAGCATGTCCGGCTGATATAAGTCCGGAGGGAATTGACGGCTTGATGCAGAATATTGCCTTATAAAAGTCTTATTTTGTCCGTTGTAAGTTACAATTTAACCTGCTCAAGTATTTTCACAAAAGTGACCCGCCCTACGCTCAAGCAGCCTAAGGGCTTTTTTTATTTGAGAATATTCTATCACCTTAAGAGTATATAAGACAGATTATTAGGTAAACTTAATTATATAAGTCTTATAAAGCATATAACTTTACAACTTTAAATAACGCAGCTATCCGAAGGATTCAATAGACTCTTACAGGAAACCGGCCATTGTCTATTCTGCAAAAGTATGTGTTATGAAATGGAGCTTGAGTAATGTCTGAAATTTTCAGAGTAAAACCCATAGATATTCTTATAAAGGAATCGAAAGGTAAAGAGGGTGAACAACATTCTCTTAAAAGAGAACTTGGGGCATTTGAGCTTACAGCTCTGGGTATAGGTGCTATAATCGGAACCGGCATATTTGTACTGACGGGCGTTGCTGCAGCTAAGTATTCAGGACCTGCCCTAATCCTATCCTTCATAATATCCGGTTTGGCATGCAGTTTTGCAGCATTGTGCTACGCTGAGTTTGCCTCAATTGTACCGGTTTCAGGGAGTGCGTACACATATGGGTATGCAGCACTTGGGGAGTTATGGGCCTGGATAATCGGGTGGGATCTTATTCTTGAATATACTGTTGCCATAGCCGCAGTTGCCATAGGTTGGTCAGGTTACATTGTAAGCCTTCTGAAATCAGCCGGAATAACACTGCCATTATTTCTTACAAATGCCCCCGGAGTTTCAGGGGGAGTTATAAATCTGCCGGCTATGCTTATTATAGCACTTATAACCGGATTGCTTATAAGGGGGGTTAAAGAAAGTGCGAGGCTAAATAATATAATTGTAGTCATAAAAATATCAGTTGTACTGATATTCATTGCTATAGGGGTGTTCCATATAAAGCCCGCTAACTGGAACCCATTTTTACCGTACGGCTGGTCGGGTGTTTTCCGGGGAGCTGCGATAGTTTTTTTTGCATATATTGGTTTTGATGCTGTTTCAACGGCTGCAGAGGAAGTAAAAAATCCTCAGAAGGATCTGCCGAAAGGGATTATCTATTCCCTTGTAATATGTACTGCTCTTTATATCATTGTTTCAGCTGTACTGACGGGAATGGTTCCATATCTTAAATTTAAGGAGGCTTCAGCTCCGGTCGCTTTCGCGCTTTCGCAGGTAGGAATCAATTGGGGTTCGGCGCTTGTTTCTGTAGGGGCGGTGTGCGGAATCACATCTGTAACTCTTGTAATGATGTACGGACAGACCCGGGTCTTTTTTGCGATGTCCAGAGATGGTTTGCTTCCAAAAACATTTGGTTCTGTTCATAAAAAATTCGGTACGCCGGTAAAAAGCACTATTCTGGTTGGAATAGTAACTGCCGTACTGGCTGGCTTCACTACAATATCTGAGGTTGCGGAACTCACAAATATAGGGACTCTATTTGCTTTTGTAATCGTTTCTGCAGCTGTCATAGTACTTAGAAAAAAAAGACCTGACTTGAAAAGACCTTTTAAATGTCCTTGGGTGCCTGTAATACCCTTGATGGGAATTTTATCCTGCTTGTATCTTATAATTGTACTGCCCCGTGTAACACAAATAAGATTTGTAGTATGGCTTGTGATAGGCTTGATAATATATTTCCTGTACAGCAGGAAACACAGCACTTTGAATAAGCTCTGAAATCTACGGTAGATTGGTAGAAGTTATTAATTCAACTTTCCTACAGCATTAAATTACTGCAAAAAAATATCAATATTACAGCCATTTCTGTTCTTTATGAGTGTAATACTGATATGCTTTTATGGATAAAAATTAATTTTACTTTAATTTACGGCCCATTTTTGGCTTTTTATCTTTTCTGCCCATGCCAGGCGTACCCAAACTCTCAAACTGAGCTTTTTGTGATCTTGCTTCTCTTGGAACAGGCTGTCCCCTGTGTTCCGGCATTTCGGTTGCAAATTCTTCGGTTGCAAAATCCTTTTTATTCCTATAAATATCTTTTGACATATATCACACTCCTATTTTGAACTATTACATAGAATTAACTAATTGTGTATTTTTATTCATACAAACTCAATGTTTACATAAATTATACATAAATCCAATAATTCTATTGTATTGGTGCAATAATTATAATATAATTATTATAAGGCATATTATGTATAAAACTGATATATGCTTAACTCTACATAAATAAAAAATATATAAAAGTTGCTTCTTATTGAAATATCACCAGTAAGCATACTTAAGGTTTTATTTTAATTTGTTTTGTTGGTTGCTAATAGTCAATTCAAACGATTTTACAATAACTTATGGGGGTTGAAATGAGAAAGGCACTGGAGGATTTTTCTTCTGATATTAACATAGCCATACTTGACGATGAAATCGGCATAATTGACTCTATATCGGTTGTACTTAAAAGAATCGGATATGCCAATACCGGTTTCACTGATCCCTTCGAAGCACTGGAAAGCATGCACGAGAAGCACTATGATATGCTTATACTTGACTACCTCATGGAATCGATGCACGGCGATGATGTTGTTGCTAAAATAAGAGAATTTGATACAGAAATGTATATACTTCTTCTGACAGGACATAAAGACCTTGCCCCTCCACTTGAAACAATCCGAAAACTTGACATACAAGGGTATTGCGAAAAAAGTGATAATTTTGACCAGCTTACCTTGCTGATAGAATCAGGCATTAAATCCATTTTACAGCTTAGGCGGATAAAGAAATTTGAAAACGGTCTTAATAAAATATTGAATGCAATTCCCAAAATATATCAGCTAAAACCTATAGGTTCCATATTGGAAGAAGTTCTTGCTGGAATCATGCCGCTGGTAAACAGCAAAAATGCATTTATCCTCTATGATGGGGACAGTATTCTTAATTCTGAAAGTAAATGTATTATAAAAGGAATAGGAAAATACAAGTCTGATGCCGAAGATTTTTTCTCTTTATTACCTTTGAGTCTAATTGAAGCTATAGGGTTTGCCCGTAAAGAAAAGAAAGTTGTTAATCTGGAAAAAGGTATATTATTTCCTCTTTTAAATGAACTTCAGCAAATTATGGGTGTCATATACATAGAGACAAAAGAAATGGGCGAAGGAGTCCAATTGCTTGACATTTACTCTAAGCAAGCTGCATCCTCTTTGAGTAATGCGTTTTTGCATTCATTGGTCAATATTAAAAATGAAGAGCTGAACCGCACTTACGAGGAACTTAAAACCAGGTATATAGATACTATTGAAGTTTTAAGACTTGCGGTTGATGCCAAGGACGTTTATACAAGAGGACACTCTGACAGGGTTGCATATTATGCAGTCCAGATAGGAAAATCGTTTGACTTTGATGAGGAGAAACTTGAACTTTTAAGGCTTGGCGGGATATTCCATGATGTCGGCAAGATTGGTACTGCGGATGATATACTTTTTAAGACAGAATGCCTTAATGACAAAGAGTATAATGAGGTCAAGAAGCATACGCTCAAAGGAGCGCATATTCTATCGGCGGTTTCGATGTTTAACGGGGTTGTTCCTTTAATTAAATGCCATCACGAGCGTATTGACGGAAGGGGTTATCCCGAAGGGCTTAAGGGTGAGGAAATACCATTCCTTGCAAGAATCTTATCTGTTGCGGATGCATTTGATGCAATGACCTCTGATCGGCTGTACCGCTCTAAGCTCAATTTGATGGATGCTATAAAACAGTTGACTGAATCTGCCGGATCACAGTTTGATACCGAAGTGGTCAAAAAATTTGTCAGCCTTCTTGATAATTTTAAAGCGATGCAGCAGGAAATAAGCCATACATACGAATAATTTAATAAATTTATAATACGAATAATTGATTTTTTATGGGGAAGATTTCAGTTTTTACCGGAATCTTCTTTTTTTGCACGTATTTACCAGTAAAAAAATGTTTACAGTGTTATTTGGTTGTATTATAATACAGTCAAGGTAAAATTCGCCAAAATGCGACAAATTACGTCAAGTGTTGGAAGTAATTACTTATTCTTTGTTTAGGAGTGCAATTATAATGGGAAATTTAAAAAGGATTAACGATGAAGGTTATATATCCGGATTTTTTACAAATATGTCCCGCAAAAAGGAAATAGCAGTCTCTATAATATATAAAGGCAGCCAAATTGACGGGGTTATGTATTTCAGCGGAAGGAGGGGAGCAGAACCAAGCATAAGGACGGCTGACATCTCTTTGGAATTTCAGGTTGGAGAAACCATAGAGGTTACTTTTTACAACAGCGAAGTACTATTCTTTTTTCAGGCAGAGATAACTTCCATATTCAAGAATACCTGTACCATCAAAAAACCCTCTATTCTATTTTCTTCTTTCAGGAGGCTTATGTCCCGCTACGCCATAAGGGACGATGAGGAGGTATATCTTGAAATTCATCCCCAAAAAAGGCACAGGGTTTATGACATAAGTTCGACGGGCTTATCCTTCATTTCACCGAATCAGAACTATTCTGTCAACCAGGTGGTAAGAGATATATTTGTTAAATTTAAAAATAACAAAAATGTTTATATAGATGGAGTAATAAAAAATGTAAGGACCGGGCGGGATGGAAACTATATTTTTGGGATGAGTTTTTCAAATGTTGATTTGAATGCTCATAATACTATTTTTTCAAACACATTTGACAAGATACATCCAAAACTTAAAATGCTGGACAACGTCTCTATCCAAGACATCCTTAATATCTATGAAAAATCGAATTTTATTAATATTTTATATAAACACAAAAGAAATATTTCAGACTATTTTGATGTTCATTATGGCAACTTTGCGCAGATAAGCAGTAAAAATGTGATTTCTTCAGGTCTTATCTATTATAAAAACGATAGATTTTTATCGATGGGATTACTATTTAGAATGTACAGCCGTACCTTCCTTGGTCATCAGGTTATTTCGCTCCCTGAGACAAAAATAAATCCGAAACCGGTCAATGAAGTTCAATCAGGACTTTGTGACTTTATGATCAACCATCCGTATTTCCATTATCACATTACATACCTGTATGCTGACTTGACACGTACCTTGGATTACTACAGAAGTATAGAGAACATTATCAATGACAGCAGCAAGTTTTATGTAGATACAATACAGTGCCTTGAATGTACTTGCTCAGAATATGCCTTTAAGGAAGAGCCAGAAGGCTGTGAGTGTGTTGTTTTGGATGACGCGAAAGAGTTTATTGAATTTTGTGAAATAAATCTGACTTACCTGGAAAGGATGAGCTATTCGTATAATCAAAATGATTTTGACTTGTCGGAGATACAGCAGATTATGAATTCTATCGGAATTGATTCATATAGAAGGGTATGGCGTATATCAGATTGCGGTAATACAGTCGCTTATGCTGTAGCGGAGAATTATACGAGCTGCGTAAATCTGCTTAATCCTTTGGATATTTGCCGGATTTATTTTGCTTCTGAAGCCTTCGATTTGGAAAAAATACTTTTTGCACTGACACCGGCTGTAATTTCATTTTACACAAAGTATGGAAAGGATAATTTTTTTATACAGCTAAAGGTATGGATGCAGGTTGCAAAGGATATAAAAATGCCAGGCTTGGAATATCGCTGCCCGGTTGGCAGAGTGATTTCGGACAAGGCCGGAATGATAGAGTACAAGAAATATCTTAACGGGGAAATGGTTAGTTCCCCAAGACTTTATAATCTTACTCATCCCCAGCTTGCTATTTGGTATACCGAGAAGGTCCATCCGGGTACAAATTTTGCCAATATTGCTGAGGTTGTAAGGATCAAAGAAGGCATAGACCGTAATTTACTTGAGAGAGCAATCAATCATGTAATACAAAGCAATGACGGTCTGAGATTAAGGATTACTGAAGTTGAAGGGAGCCCAAAGCAATATGTATCAAGATTTCGGTATTCAAGAATAGACTATTTTGATTTCAGTTTATTAGGGGGCGAGGAAGGACTTCGTAATTGGGACGAGTATAAAAATTGCTCGGAATTTAACTTGTTTGACTCGGATTTGTTCTATTTTGCAATTTTTAAGATAGATGAAAATAATGGCGGGTTCTATATAAAGACTCATCATCTTATTTCTGATGCATGGACAATTGCAAATCTTTTAATCAGTAAAATTATGGAGTATTATTTTGAACTTAAGAAGAATAATAAGCTAATTAAAATAAAAAACAATCCCTCATATATTGACTTTATTTTAAGTGAAAATGAATACCTTTTATCAGATTTTTTAAAACAACACAGGGAATTTTGGAAGAACAAATTTGAAACCATACCTGAATTGATGTGCCTCAAACCAGCAGTATCAAACAGCAGGGGAATTATAGCAAAAAGAAAGACATTTTCAATTACAAAGGAAATGACATCAAACATAATTGAATTTTGCAAAGAGACAGGTAATTCACCCTTTACTTTATTTCTCTCAATATTATCTGTTTATTTCAATAGAATTACATTGAAAAATGATATGGTTTTGGGAACTCCGGTACTAAACAGGTCAAACAAAAGAGAGAAAGAAACTGTTGGCATGTTTATAAGTATTGTACCATTAAGAATAAATTTGAATTCAGAAATGTCTTTTAAAGAACATATAAATACTATAAATGCCAAATGGAAACAAGTGCTGAAGAATCAGAAATATCCTTATGATCTTATGCTTAATGACTTCAGAGAAAAGCATAATACAAATGAGAACATTTATGATGTGATTTTATCCTTCCAAAATGCCAAACATGAGAAAAATGAAATTGAATATTCTGCAGAATGGGTATTCAATAAATGTCAAACGGATTCTTTGGCTATTCATATTGCTGATAGGGGAGATGAAGGGCATTTTACATTCGACTTCGATTATCAGATAAATAAATTTTCAGATGAGGAAATCGGGAAAATTTATGAATACTCAATCAATTTACTAAATAATGCTATTAAGGAACCGGACAAACCGATAAAGAATTTGGAAATGTTATCTGATTTTGAAAAGGATATTCTTTTGAATAAATTTAATAATACTGAAAAGGCTTATCCGCATATAAAAACAATACATGAGCTATTTGAAGAGCAGGCCGGAAAAACTCCAAACAGTACTGCAATAGTCTGCAACAGTAAAAGCTTGACATATAGGGAGTTGACTGAGTATTCCAATCAAATTGCAAGATTTTTAATTGAAAAGGGAATAGCTAGAGATTCTGTAGTCGGAATAATGATTGACGGTTCGTTTGAAATGTTCATTGGCATTCTTGGAATTTTAAAATCCGGAGGAGCGTATTTGCCAATTGATCCCGGTTACCCGATAGATAGAATTCAATATATGATTAATGACAGTAAGATTCGAATTCTTCTAACTAAAAAAAAATATTTGCGCGATGAGATTCAGGTAGAAGAAATAATCGACCTGGAAAATACGGACTTCTCAGCAATAGATAAAAAAGAAATAGAAAATAAAGCCGGCTTGACTGATTTAGCTTATATAATATACACTTCAGGGTCAACGGGAAACCCAAAAGGGGTAATGATAGAACATAAAGCACTGGTTAATCTTTGCTATTGGCATAACGAATATTATCAGATTACTGAAAATGACAGAGCAACGAAATATGCAGGCTTCGGGTTTGATGCATCCGTGTGGGAGATATTCCCATACCTTATTGCAGGAGCATCAATTTATGTTGTTGATAGCGCAATTAAGCTTGATATGAAAAGGTTAAACCATTTCTATGAAGAAAATAAAATAAGTATAAGTTTCTTACCCACCCAAATCTGTGAGCAATTTTTACTTGAGGATAATAAATCATTAAGAAAACTGCTTACAGGCGGTGACAAGTTAAAGAATTTCAGACCTCAAAGGTATGATTTGGTGAATAATTATGGCCCTACTGAAAATACGGTTGTTTCAACTAGTTTTGTTACAAGTAGGGCTTATGCCAATATCCCGATCGGAAGACCGATATATAATACCAAGATATACATAGTTGATACAAATAATAATATTCAGCCGATAGGTGCTGAGGGTGAAATATGTATATCAGGAGCAGGGTTGGCAAGGGGTTATCTTAATAAAACCGACATTACAAGTGAAAAGTTTGTTTCAAACCCTTTCGTTCCAAATACAATAATGTACAAAACGGGAGACTTGGGAAAATGGCTGCCTGATGGGAATATTGAATTTTTAGGGAGAATTGACCATCAGATAAAAATCAGAGGTTTAAGAATCGAACTGGGAGAGATAGAGAATGTTCTCCTTAGCCATAAAAATATTACGGAGGCTGTGGTTTTGGTAAAGGAGGATTCATCAAGTAACAAATACCTATGTGCATATATTATTGCAAATGCTGAATTGACAGTACAAGATATTAGAAACCATTTAGGCAGAAAATTACCTGAGTATATGATCCCGTCAAGCTATGTTCAGCTTGAAAGGATGCCGCTTACGGCTAATGGAAAAGTTGACAATAAAACTCTTGCCGGAATGGAGGACAATATTGTTTTAGGTGTTGATTATATTCCGCCTGAAACTGATAATGAAAAAGTTCTTGCAGAAATAATGAAAGAGGCACTTGAAGTGGATCGTATAGGCATTAATGACAATTTCTTTGAACTGGGTGCAGATTCTCTTATGCTTATTAGGATTTCGGCAATTATTTCTCAAAAAAACTTAAGCATCTCTATGCAAGATTTTTATCAATATCCGACTATAAAAGCATTATGTGAAAACATGAATAGGTTTGAACAGAAAAATGATAATATCAAAAAAAATCCAATAGAAAGCATTCATAATGAGACAGCCCAGAATATAAATGCAATTGATTTGAGTATAGATAAAAAATCTGCTTCAAATGTTCTTTTAACAGGGGCTACAGGTTTTTTGGGGTGTCACCTGCTAAATGAACTTATTCAGAGTGCCGATATAAATATATATTGCATTATACGCGGGGAAAATAAATCGGATTCTCGCGAGAGGTTGGAGAAATCGATCCAATTTTATTTTCCGGAGGGTTTAAGGGAGCATATCGATCGTAGGATTTTTGTATTGAATGGGGATGTAACGGAAGAAGAACTAGGTATTTCAGGAGAAGATTATTTTAATTTAATAAAAAAAATTGATACAATTTATCATTGTGCAGCTTTGGTAAAACATTACGGTCACTATTCTGAATTTGAAAAAATAAATATTCATGGCACAGAGAATATCATTAAGTTTGCCAATAAAGGGAATATGAAAATAAACTACATATCAACAGTCAGTGTATCCGGAGATTTATTTGATCAAAGGGATACTAATTTGACCTTTACAGAAAATGATTTGTTTATTGGACAGAACTATGATGATAATGTATATATAAAAAGCAAAATTGAAGCTGAAAGGATGCTTTTAGAAGAGAAGAACAAGAACTTGGATATTTCCATTTATAGGGTAGGTAATTTGACCGGAAGGTATAGTGATGGGTGTTTCCAGCTAAATATATCAGAAAACAGGTTTTATAACATTTTAAAGACAATCATCGTTACCGGTGCGATTTCGGAAGAAATGCTGGAAATATCATTTGAGTTTACACCTGTAGATTATTGTGCCAAAGCTGTTGCAGGACTTTCAAAATATTCTGCTGCAGACAACAAAATATATCATGTCTTTAATCACAAGGCTTTAAGGATGTACAAAATTTTAGAAATATTTGATATAATGGGAACAAAAATAAAAGTTATGAGTACTAACAAATATAATAGATATATTAAAAGTCTGCTCAAACAAGGGAGATACGGATTTATACTACAAGGGTTTATCGGTAGTGCGGGCAAAGAAAAAAATGCAAATCTGAGGTCTACCGTGAAAGTTAGTTCCGAATTAACCTTAAATTACTTGAATCACATTGGTTTTACCTGGCCTGATATAAATAAAGAATATATTGCAAAAATAATACATCACATGAAAAAAGTAAATTTCTTGAGTTTTGACTGATGTTTGAGTTTGAATTATTCTTTTAAAGGGGAAAGAAAATGGAAGAAAATGAAATTAAGGGTAATGGGATTTTGAAATCGCTTTTTATCAAACTTGGAAATTACTTTAGCACCAGAAGCAGTTTAAGCATAATACTTATTTATTGTTTTAATACCTCAATCATAATATATCTGTTCTATCCTATAATCCCCATTTTGCTGAATTATCCTCCAAATAATGAGGTTGTCAGTGCAAGAATGGGAACGAGTAATATTTTACAATATATTATGATTAATATATTATCAATAATTTTAGGGACAATATTCCTGAAAATTATATTCAGGGATATAGACAAATGGAATACAATAGACATAAAGAATGCTAATAACTCAGGGGTACTGCATGATATTAGAAAAAAATGCATAGACATGCCGTATTTGGTATTCTTGGCACAGGTTTTTATTAATATTATTCCGATCTCGATTCTTTTGCTTATTGTTGCTACCATAAACAACATTTCCTACTTGGCTCCTATAAAAATTATTATTATGGTGTTCTCAATGTTTTCTTTAGCTGCGGTATTCTCGCATACATTCTCAAGGGGTATTTTTAAAAAAATCCTTCTGAAAACATATAACGGAGAAAAGCTTGAAGGCTTCCGATTGGGACTGAGAAAGAAAATATTTCTGCATGTCATACCTATGATCGTTATTGCAATTTTATTTACAGCATTTATTGCATATTCAAGGCTAATAGAAGAAAAAGGCAATTCGATTTATAATACATATAAATCAATTATAACTCAGGAGCTTAGTGATAATGAAAACATAAAAAATGCCGATGATGCATTTAAGATATTAGAAAAAATAAGCATTCCAAATATAAAACAGGTTTATTTTGTTAAAACTCCGAAGGGAGAGATTTTTACTTCAAAGGAATACAGTTTGGGAGGGTATATAAAATATTATATCTCAAACCCTTATAAAGGTGACCGGATTTATGATATAAATGCTGAAACTCAGGGCGTTGTAAAGGTAATAAATAATAGAGACGGAGAATGGCGCGTAGGAATTATTTTTAGTGTAACAAACGCTACCACCATATATTTCATAGTTTTTGGCTTTCTGGCAATACTTTTAATGAATATTTTTGTACTATATTATTTTTCAAAATCTCTTTCAAGTGATATTTTCCTTGTGGCAGAAAACCTTAATGAAATTGCTGAAGGGGAATTTGTAGACCTGGATAAAAAGATTCCTGTTACATCAAATGATGAAATCGGGGATCTTGTTGTTGCATTCAATAAAATCCTTGATAAAGAAAAGGAGCACATTAAAGAGGTTGAAGAGCAGCAAGCAATCTTAATGGAACAGGAACGCCTTGCTTCACTCGGACATCTTATCGGCGGCATCGCCCATAACCTGAGAACACCGATTATGTCCTTGTCGGGCGGCATCGAAGGGCTTAAGGATCTCATAAAGGAATATGATGAATCGATTGATGACGAAAATGTAACCAAAGAAGATCATCACGAAATAGCTAAAGAGATGAGGGTTTGGATAGAAAAAATGAGACCCTATTGCACATATATGTCCGATATTATTACTGCAGTGAAGGGTCAAACAATACAACCGGATTTGAAGGCTTCGCTCAGCTTTACCATTGATGAATTATGCAAAAGGATTGAAATTTTACTTGAACACGAACTAAGAAATAAACGCAGTAAAATGATAATGGATGTGAAAGCAGATCGGAATATCCAGATAAAAGGCGAAATCAGCATACTTATACAGGTGCTGAACAACCTCATTATCAATTCTGTGGAGTCATATGAAGGCAAAGGCGGAAATATTGACTTTATAATCACAAATAGCGATAGAACAGTTGAATTTATAATTAAGGACTATGGCAGCGGCATACCGGAGGATATAAAGAGAAAATTGTTCAAGGAGATGGTTACCACGAAAGGCTCAAAAGGGACAGGGCTTGGCCTTTACATGTCTTATTCGAATATTAAGGCCAGATTTGGCGGCAAGATAAGATTTGAATCCGAAAAAGGCAAAGGGACAACTTTTTATATCTATATTCCATATTCCGTATAAATAAAAGAAAGCCCATCTATTGATAAAAATAATGTGTTGTACTACAATTGATATGGTTAATAATAGCATATATAACGACTTGAAGGTGGCTTGAAAATGAAATTCAAAAGCGGATCGGCATTACTTAAAGTTTCAACTTACATCTTTATTACAATAATTTTTTGCGCAGTTTCTGTATATTGTTCACAAGCAGCATCGAATGCTGTATCGGGTAAAACTGCACCAACTGTTATAAAAATCAGCGCCCTGGGGGATTGCGCCCTTGGACAGGATTCTCGTTACCCATATCAGAATTCCTTTGATTACATGGTAAACAAGCAGAAGAAAAATTACAAATACTTCTTTTCTAATGTAGTCAACATCTTATCTAAGGACGATATAACCATAGCAAATCTTGAGACCAGTCTTACAAATGAAACGAAAAAGGCAGTAAAGTATGACTATGGGAACAACTATTGGTTTAAGGGAAGCCCGGAATATGCCAAGATACTTAAAGCCGGAAGCGTTGAAGCAGCCTGTCTTTCAAACAACCACACCTATGATTACATGCAAAAGGGCTTTGATGACACAAAAAAGGCCTTAAAGGCTGAGGGTATAGCTTATTTTGGCTATGGAGATATTTCTTACCGAAAGGTCAAGGGTATTACAGTAGCTATGCTGGGGCTGAATCAGTTGGGAAATTATGAGCAGGGTGTAAAATTGGATGAATTTAAAAAAATCTTAATCAACATGACCAAGAAGGCAAAAGCCGGTAGTGACCTTGTGATCCTTTCATTACACTGGGGTAAGGAATATTCATATGCTTACAATGATATACAAAAACAATTGGGTCATCTGGCTATCGACTCAGGTGCAGACCTTGTCATAGGCACTCACCCTCATGTCCTTCAACCTGTCGAAAAATATAAAGGAAAGTATATTGCATATAGCCTGGGTAATTTCTGTTTTGGCGGAACGAAAGGAGCAAGAGACTACGATACTTGCATTTTTCAACAAGCATTCACTTTCGGAAATGATAGAAAGCTTATTCAGGCAAATGTACCTGATATTATTCCATGCTCTCTTTCCTCGGTAAAAGACAGAAATGACTATAGGCCGAAGGTTGCAGTGGGGAGTCAGGCGGAAAGCATTAAGAGAAAAACAAGGCTTGTATCCGATGTAGTAAAAGTGAGCAAAACCGACATGGTTAGGGTTGACAGCTTTATTAAGAATATTGTCATTGATTTGAAGTATGCAACAACTGACAATATAACCGGAGCGAAGGTTTACAAGTCAAACGTGGCTTATCTGAGGAGAGGTACTGCAGAAAAGCTGGCTAAAGCCAGTGCAATCTTAATCAAAAAGGGCTATAAAATCAAAGTGTGGGATGCCTACAGACCCTCTAAATATCAATACATACTTTGGAATAAGGCCAAGGATAAAACTTATTTCATGAATCCCTATAAAGCCGTTTCCGTTCACACCAGAGGCGCTGCTGTAGACATAACGCTTGTTAAACTTGACGGTTCTTATGTGGATATGCCCAGCGGTTTTGACGAACAATCCAAAAAGGCTTCGAGAGCGTACACTCTTTGCACACCAAAACAAAAGGCAAACGCATTGCTTCTGGAAAATGCAATGAAATCCTGCGGCTTTAAACCTCTCAATACCGAATGGTGGCATTTTGATGATACGGAGTATAAAAGCTACGGCTCTATTGAGCTAAATATATAATATTCAGGCAAGTTTCACTGCTGAGCAGCCTTTGTAAAAAGGATTTAAGCTATTATCCAAATTATTGGGAAATTGGACAAAAAGAATTGATATATTGTAATTTAAATGGTAAAATGGTACAAGCATGTTGACATGCTTGTACCATTTTACCATAAAGGCTGAATCTTCTTTATTTATAAGAAGTACGGAGGAACCAAAAAATGGGGTGAATCCATGAAAATGGAGGGGCAATCCTATTACCCAAACCCGACAGCTAACTTCGAAAGCCATAAATAGGAGGAAAAAATGAAAGTTCTGAAAAAAATTGCTTTTTACCTTGCAATCGGTGTGTTGCTTTCGGTATTTTATACCACTTCGGTCTTAGCCGCTGGAACGATTAAAGGGAAAATCACATGTGACAACGTCAATCTCCGCCAAAATCCGGGAACATCTTCAAGCATAATTACCAAGCTATCTGAGGGTACAAGTGTTACAGTACTGGGCTCATCTGATAATTGGTATAAAGTAAGCGTTGGCAGCAATACCGGTTGGGTATGCGGAGACTATATCGAAATAACTGCAAGTGTTTCGGTTGAAATCCTTAACCTGAGAAGTGAACCAAACACTTCATCAGACATTGTAGACAAACTGAGTAAAAACACTAAAGTATCCATTTTAGAAAGCTCTAATGACTGGTATCGGGTCAGGACTTCCGAAGGAAAGATCGGTTGGGTTTTAGGCAAGTACATATCGACAAAAATTCAGACTGTATCCAGAGGAGGCAACGACTCCGATATTTCTGATGACAATTCAACAGCAATAGGAAGCACAGCACAAGCCATTATAGCTTACGGTAAGAGATTTCTTGGTGTCAGGTATTCATATGGCTCAAGCAGTCCAGACGGGTTTGACTGTTCCGGCTTCACTAAGTACGTGTTCGGCCATTTCGGTGTAAATCTGGAAAGAACTGCTGCCGACCAGTCTTCTCAGGGAGCACGGGTCAGTTATTCAGCGCTTAGAGCCGGAGATTTGGTTTTTTTCGATACAAACGGCGGACATAACCATGTAAACCATGCCGGTATATACATAGGAAGCGGTATGTTCATTCATGCCTCATCTGATAAGGGAAGAGTAGTCATCTCGGAATTGGTTGATGGATTCTACGAAAGTGCATTTATGTGTGCAAGAAGAATTATATGATCCCCCTATAAAAATAAACATAATTTAATGCCAGACTTAAAAGGGTGATGGAGTTCACCTTTAACCGCAGAAAATGCTGATGACTCCTGCAAATAACCATGATCGTTGTTTGTAGGGGTTTTTTATTAGTAAAACGTCATTGTATAAGTTAGAATTAGAGGGTTTAGCAAACGCACACTACAGGAGAATTTCTATTATGAGAAGGTGCTTTTTTGTTTGCATAGGCGGCGTCCTTGGCGCTATAGCAAGATATCTGGTCAAAGGGATATACCTTTATAACTCTGAGGGGGGCATACCGGTAAACACCTTGATCATCAACATTACGGGAAGTTTCATATTGGCTTTTGCGTTAACTGTAGCTTTTGAATATCGGGAGTTTGATCCTGATGTAAGGATTGGATTTACAACAGGCTTTTTGGGAGCGTATACGACATTTTCGACGCTTTGCAAGGAGGCAGTCATGTTAATGAATGACGGCTGTTATTTTACTGCAGCAACTTATGTGCTTACATCTGCAGTGCTTGGCCTAGCTGCTGTTTATTCCGGAATCGTTTTGGCCCGGATGATAATACCGAAAACAATCAAGAGCAGCAGCAATAAGGATGATTGCGATGATAATACCGCTGAAAGCGAGGCTAAGTAAATGGATATTGCACTGGTCGGTTTCGGGGGAGCTTTGGGAAGCCTTGCAAGATATGCCATATCAAAAGCAGTAGCAGACAAAACAAAATCCTCATTCCCTTACGGAACATTTATAATAAATGTATTGGGTGCTATACTTCTGGGACTTGTCACAAGCATTAACTCCGGAAAAAGCTTTTACCTTCTTTTGGGTGATGGCTTTTTCGGTGCCTTTACTACTTTTTCAACATTTATGTATGAAGGCTTCAATCTTTTTCAGGATAATAAGAAGCTTAATGCCTTCATATATATCTTTAGCACGTTCATCCTTGGTATAGCGGGGTTTATAGCAGGGTTTGAGATTGCAAAGCTGCTGAAAATCTTATGAGATCATTGTCAAAATGACTATTTATATGACTTTAAAGTTATGATATACTTTTTTAGAATTATATGCTAGAATAATTCAGGCATTATTCAATTATGTTTTTATTTAATTTATAAATACAACACTATAAAAGAAAGGGGTCATAAAATGATTTATTCGTCAGAAGTTGAAGGAATGATTTGTATTGCGAAGGGTCCGAATCATGGACCGGCACCTATCCCTGAGGAAGGTAAATGGGTTCAGGCTAAAGAAATCAAAGATATTTCAGGTTTGACACACGGAATCGGCTGGTGTGCTCCTCAACAGGGCGCTTGCAAGCTGACATTGAATGTTAAGGATGGAGTTATACAGGAGGCATTGGTAGAAACAATAGGTTGTTCCGGTATGACGCATTCGGCAGCTATGTCTGCAGAAGTGCTTCCCGGCAAAACAATTCTTGAAGCAATGAATACCGACCTTGTATGCGACGCAATCAATACTGCTATGAGAGAATTATTCCTCCAGATCATCTACGGAAGAACACAGACTGCTTTTTCCGAAGGCGGACTTCCGATAGGCGCAGGCTTGGAAGATTTAGGCAAAGGCTTGAGAAGTCAGGTCGGAACTATGTATGGAACATTGGCAAAGGGACCAAGGTACATGGAGATGGCAGAAGGCTATGTCACCCATACTGCTCTTGATGAAAACAATGAAATAATAGGCTATGAATTCGTACACCTTGGCAAAATGATGGACATGATCAAAAAGGGTATGGATGCCAATGAAGCAGTTAAGAAAGCAACCGGCAAATACGGCAGATATGATGAAGCTGCTAAAATAGTCGATCCGAGACATGAATAATAAAGGAGGGATAATAGATGGCATTGTTTGAAAGTTATGAAAGAAGGATAAATCAGGTCAACAGCACCTTGAATAAATATGGGATAAGCTCTCTGGAAGAGGCAAAGAAAATATGTGACGATGCAGGAATTGATCCGTACACCATCACAAAAAACATTCAGCCGATATGCTTTGAAAATGCATGCTGGGCTTATGTTGCGGGAGCTGCTATAGCACTCAAGAAGAATTGTAAAAAAGCATTTGAAGCTGCAGAAGTAATCGGTGAGGGCCTTCAGGCTTTCTGTATTCCGGGATCCGTTGCCGATGACAGAAAAGTTGGTATAGGGCATGGTAACCTTGGTTCAATGCTTTTGAAGGAAGAAACTAAATGTTTCGCTTTCCTGGCAGGACACGAATCATTTGCAGCAGCTGAGGGAGCTATAGGAATAGCTAAGTCTGCAAACAAGGTTAGAAAAGAACCTTTGAAGGTTATTCTCAACGGTTTGGGTAAAGATGCAGCTCAGATAATATCCAGAATCAACGGCTTTACATATGTACAGACCAAGTTTGACTATTACACAGGCGAACTGAATGTTGTTAAGGAAATTGCATACTCAAAGGGCGACAGAGCAAAAGTAAGATGCTATGGAGCTGATGATGTAAGAGAAGGCGTTGCTATAATGCATAAGGAAGGCGTAGACGTATCGATCACCGGTAACTCTACAAATCCTACAAGATTCCAGCACCCTGTAGCAGGAACTTATAAGAAGGAATGCTATGAAATGGGCAAGAAATATTTCTCCGTTGCATCAGGCGGCGGTACAGGAAGAACACTTCACCCTGACAACATGGCAGCAGGCCCTGCATCCTATGGTATGACAGATACAATGGGAAGAATGCACTCAGATGCACAATTTGCAGGATCGTCTTCAGTTCCGGCCCATGTTGAAATGATGGGCTTCCTCGGAATAGGCAACAACCCTATGGTTGGAGCTACAGTTGCAGTTGCGGTTGCAATTGAGGAAGCAATGAGTAAATAATCTGTTTAACACAAAAGCTTTGAAGTGCACCCCAAATGTTGGATTCATCTAATATTTGGAGGTGCATTTTTGTGTGATTAAGTATAAACAGTTGCAATAGAAACATTGAAATATGAAGCAAAATGGTGGATTAGAGAGATATTATAAAGTGAATCAAATTCTTCATATAAAAGGCCTGTTTTTTTGTCATTTTTCTTGATTATTTATATCATTTTATGTATAATCAGTTTTATTGATTTTTATTAGTGAAACATGCCAAAGCATGTGTTCAAAATCGAGAGGACTCGATGTCCCCGAGATTTTATTAGTGAAAAAAAGGAACGGGGGGTTTGGAGATGGGGAAAGCTTTAATTATTGGAGCTGGCGGGGTAGCAAACGTGGTAATCCATAAATGCTGCCAGAATCCTGATGTTTTTGAGGAAATATGTATAGCAAGCAGAACAGTCGAAAAGTGTGAAGCAATAAAGAAATCACTGCCTGCGACTCGCACTAAAGTTCATATAGCAAGGGTTGATGCTGATAATACCGATGCGGTAGTCGATCTTATTAAAAGCTTTGGCCCGGATATCGTTATTAATGTCGCTCTTCCTTATCAGGATTTGACGATAATGGACGCTTGTCTTGCAACCGGGGTCCATTATGTTGATACAGCGAATTACGAGCCGCCTGAAATACCCAAGTTTGAATACAAGTGGCAGTGGGCATACAGGGAAAAATTTGAAAAGGCAGGCATTACGGCTTTGCTTGGCAGCGGTTTTGACCCGGGGGTAACAGGAGTTTTCTGTGCTTATGCTCAGAAGCATTATTTTGACGAAATTCATTACATTGATATAGTAGATGCAAATGCCGGAGACCACGGTTATCCGTTTGCAACCAATTTCAATCCTGAAATCAATATACGTGAAATAACGGCTAAAGGCAGATATTTTGAGAACGGTTCATGGGTAGAAACCGACCCTCTTGCGGTCAAGAAGGAATATGACCTTCCCGAAATTGGACCAAAAAATATTTATCTTTTATATCACGAGGAATTGGAATCGCTTGCTGTAAACATTAAAGGACTAAAGAGAATAAGATTTTTTATGACCTTCTCCGACAATTACCTTAACCATCTAAGGGTTTTGCAGAATGTTGGCATGACATCGATTAAGCCTGTTGAGTTTGAAGGACAGCAGATCATTCCTCTGCAGTTTTTGAAGGCAGTTCTTCCGGATCCTGCTTCTCTTGGCCCGAGAACAAAGGGAAAGACAAATATAGGCTGCATTATGCAGGGGATTAAGGATGGAAAACCGAAAACGTACTATGTTTATAATGTATGTGTTCATGAAGAATGCTATGCTGAAGTAGGTTCTCAGGCAATATCCTATACAACAGGAGTACCGGCTATGATAGGAGCAATGCTTATACTAAAGGGCCTGTGGAAAAAGCCGGGGGTTTACAATGTTGAAGAATTTGACCCTGATCCATATATGGATGCATTAAATAAATATGGTCTGCCATGGAAGGAAGAATTTTCACCAACGCTTTTAGACTAGGGATATAGATAGAGGTAAAAATAATGAACATTGATATAAGTCAACTGCCTTCACCATGTTACCTTGTTGACGAAAGCCTTTTAATAAAGAATCTTGAAATACTGCATTCCGTTCAGGAAAGAACGGGGTGCAGCATTCTTCTTGCCCAAAAAGGCTTTTCCATGTATTCGGTTTACCCTCTCATTGGAAAATATCTTAAGGGGGTTACCTCAAGTTCACTGTTTGAGGCCAGACTCGGTTATGAAAAGATGGGCAAGGAGGTTCATATTTATGCACCTGCCTATGAAGCTGAAGAGTTTGATGAAATAATGGACTGCTGCGATCACATTGTATTCAATTCCTTCAGTCAGTGGGAAAAATTCAAGGATAGGGTTAAAAATCATCCTGGGAAAATAGAATGCGGGATCAGAATTAACCCTGAATATTCTGAGATAGAGACACCGATATATAACCCTTGCTATATGAATTCAAGGCTTGGCGTCACTCTGTCGAATTTTAAACCTGAAGACTTGGAAGGCATTGACGGACTGCATTTCCATACGATGTGCGAGCAGAACTCGGATACACTTGAACGTACTGTAAAAGTAGTTGACGAAAAGTTCGGGCAGTATATTAAAAATATGAAATGGCTTAACCTGGGCGGCGGCCATCATATAACAAGGTCGGATTATGATATTGAAAAGCTGGTAAGTACGATATTATACCTTAAGGAGAAATATTCGGTCGATATTTATCTCGAACCGGGTGAAGCGGTTGCGCTGAATACAGGATTTCTTGTTTCGACTGTTCTGGATATTGTCGAAAACGGAATGAAAATAGGCATACTTGATGCCTCGGCAGCGTGCCACATGCCAGATGTCCTTGAGATGCCGTACAGGCCTAATATTATAGGTGCAGGCCAACCTGGTGAGTACCCGTATACCTATCGTTTCGGCGGCAATACCTGCCTTGCAGGTGATATTATAGGGGATTATTCCTTCAAACAGCCGTTAAAACCCGGAAATAGGCTTGTATTCTGCGATATGGGCCACTATACGATGGTAAAAAATAATATGTTCAACGGAGTTAATCTTCCATCTATTGTACTTTACAGCGAAGCGAACGGAATAGAAATCATTAAAAAATTCGGATATGAAGACTACATTTCACGCTTGTAATACAAGCGCAATTGAAATATAATGATGAATAGTTGTTATCAGAAGGGCCGAAGCTTTTAATGCTTTCCGGCTCTTTGTTTTTTAGTACAAATAAAATTGCAAAAAATTTAGAAAAGAACTATGATTTATTATGACAACTGTTTTACCAATGTATAATTGTCAGTATAAGATAAAAACTAGGGGGTCACAGATTCCGATGATGAAGACATCATTCTTGAAAAAAATATTAATCGTCCTTTTTGCGATTATTATTATATTGGGTGCAGCTTTCTTCGTTAACAACGATATCATCCAAAAACAGCCGGAGTCGGTACAACAGGCCATTGTTGATAAATTCAACAAAATAAAGGTTGAACTTGAGTACAACGGTCTTACAGCTTCTATTGAAGAAATGACCAAGGACTACTCCGATATGTTTGACGGTTATAGCAATATTATCATTACGGATGATGACAGTAATATTCTCTACAGCACAAACGGGGCGTACATATCGGAAAAGAATCAGTTCAGGTTACTGGTAGATCCATGGGGATCGGACGGGTATGGCAATGATACTGCTTATTTGATCGACAGCGAGAATAATGTCAAATATACCGCTCATCTTGACATATGCGTAAATCCGAAAAAGCTTAAGGAGGAAAGCTCTCAAAACAAAAGAGCTAAAGAGCTTTTTCCCAAGAATCCCGATGATGATGATTTCGGAAGCAGAGACGCAAAGGGCGACAGTTCTGAAACCAGGATTATTATAAACTATGAATATGTCGCATCGAAAGGACTTAATCTTTTTTCGCTGTATGATACGGAACATCAGTATGATAAATATTATCAGCTTGAAAAATCTCTTCGCAATATGAGTCATCAGCTTTTGACTGCAACTATTGTGTTCGGGGCTATATTCTGGATACTGCTTCCCATATGGATATTCATGGACGCAAGGGAGAAGCAACTTAAAGCAGCATTCTGGACAATATCAGCTTTTGCATTAAACATCCTTGGACTGGGTTTGTATCTCATGCTGCGGCCCGGGTTAATAAAATGCCGATTATGCGGAAAACGGCTGAATACGGACTGGATTGTTTGCCCATATTGCGGAAACAAACCTGACTTTGAAGAAACTAATAATTCATTGAATCAATAACGGTGGCGGTTATGAAAAAGAGAATATTTCTGCCAGTGTTGATTTTTGTACTGATTTTCAGCGTATGCGCCAACAGCAGTGTTTTGGCATCAGGCTCAAGAAGAGATCATCATCTGGTTTTGGGAAGCGTTAAATATGAAAAGAAAATAATTTCAATAGCGAAAAAAAGAGGGTATAAGCGGGCACTATCGTCAGTAATGAACGATGTTGACCTTTATGAAGGTGATCTTGACAATAATAGCTCTGAAAACCTCTTAAGATTTCACAAGCTGGTAAGCTTTCTTGTGTACAAAATAGGGGATATGGATGTTGAGACGCATTATTTCAGAAATAAGCTGAATAGGGCGCCTAAAACTCTTAAAGAACTGCTTGATATCAATAAGAAGCTTCCGGTTACCCAACGATGGAGACTATTAAGCATCAGGAGCTCTTTATATCATATTCAGGGGCCAGACGGCGAGTATAATGTCAAGTTCCTGTCTTCTGACGGTTATTGTGAAGCGGTCTATAATAAAAAAGGGGTTCTTCTTACCGAAAATAATGACCCTGTCAATATGGGGACATACAATTATGCAGCTGGTATACCTGCAAAGGGGGCACATTCTAAATTTGATGTCATTCCTTATCTTAAATGGGGCAACACATTAAATTCCCCTCAGAAAAGCGTTGATTTAATCGATAAGGGTGTGCACCTGGCGCTTCAGAATTATAAGCGTCATTCCGCAGGAGTGTATATATACCGGAAGGATTTGTTCGGTATGCAGGAGGGAAGGGTGCCGTAAAATCAGTATATGAAATAGAATAACAATGATAGAATAACATAACTGTACATAGGGGAGTGAAGTAAATGAACGCAAGAGAAATAAAGGATATTGCAATAAGCCTTGGTGCTGAACAATGCGGGATAGCAAACGTTGAAAGGTTTGCAGGTGCTCCGGAAGGATTTCATCCAGAAGACATATATAGGGACTGCAAATCTGTTATTGTATTTATTAAAAGTCTGCCGCATGAAATTGCCAAATCCGGCAGTACCATTCCATATGCTCACTTTTCAGGCATTACTTTTACCGAGTTGGATACAATAGGGCTTCAACTCTCAAGAGTATTGGAAGGTCAAGGAATCGGGGCAGTTCCGGTACCTTGTGATACGCCATATGAGTATTGGGATGCAGATAAATTGAAGGGAATGGGAATTCTCTCAATGAGACATGCGGGTTATTTTGCCGGTTTGGGTATTTTAGGGAAAAGTACACTTCTTATAAACAAGAAGTTTGGGAATATGATATATATAGGAGCTGTTCTTATAAATTTGGCTGTTGAACCTGATCCTTTGGTAACAGATTTGAAATGTCCCGAGAACTGCAGAATATGTATCGATGGCTGTCCTTCAAAGGCAATTGGTGAAGCTTCCGTAGACCAATTTAAGTGCAGGAATACAGCAGTAGCCAAAGTGGGGCGGGGATATGAGGTTTACATATGTAATAAATGTAGAGCTAATTGTGCCATGTCCAGAGGGAAAAAATAATTTTTTGCGAAATTTTCCACGTTTATATTGATAAAAATTATCAATGTAGTATAATAAGTGTATGAAATTTAATAATAAGTATCTTGTTAAAGGGCAAACTTACCTAAAGGTAAGGACGCAAAGCTACGAGTCTAAAGTATTTACTATGACAGTCGGGCTGCCAAGGTTATAGAGGTTCTATAAACCATTTGGTAATCTGCCGGATGGTTTTTTTGATTAATGAAACATGTTGGGGCATGTATTCAAAATCGAGTCGGATACCTCTAGGGTATATTTGGTATATTTAAAACGGCATTGGCGTCCGAGAAATATTTAATTAATTTTATTTGATTATTAAGAGGGTGCTAATGTGAAAATAGAAAAGCAGGAAATTTTGTCAATACGCCATTTTTTCCAATTAAGACCAGTGTCTTGCATTGTTGTAAGCGGCGGCATAGACAGCTTTTTTACAGCCAAGACTTTGGAACCGGTTAAAATGAGCAAGTGTATGTTAAAGGGTGATCCTTTAATAATTGGCGCATTACAGAGCAATAATGATATAGAGATTACAGGTGGAAGAGTCATTGCAATAAATGATTCTGAGGGCCATATATTGGTTTCTCCCGATAAAATATATTGTGATATTGAAAGGCGGCAGCATGAAAGGTATCCTGTATCACTTGCGGCAAGCGCCAGTTGTCACGAAACTGATGTAAAGCATGCAGATGCATTTGTAAAAGATATGAGTTACGTAGGTTTTTGCTTTTATTCCGATTCGGAGTTTAAAGTAGGACATAACATTGAGGTAGATATTTTTTTACATAACAGTATATTCAGCATAGGTGGAACAATAATCAGGAAATCGGTCAGTTACGGAAGAAATGAGTACGGAGTTCAGATCGTGTATAAGGATAGAAATGCGATCTATGCTACCAGAGAGTTCTTGGATAAGTTAATGGTTAATGAGAAAGAAGTTATTAAAAAGCATCTTCTGAAGGATTTTCGCATATGCGTATAGTGTACTTCTTAATATATTACGCTTTAGTAGCCCCCCAAGGGCTTTTTTTTTACCCTTTTTTATAATGCATATTATAGCATTATGATATTTAAGTTTTAAAAAAATTAATATAGAATAGAGTAATAAGCGCTTGGGAAAATATGAACTGTCTTTAAGGGTGATTACAATGATTATAACTTTGAAATGGCTGATTTATGAGAGCAAGCTTGATAATTTAAGGTGTGTGACATGCCCGGACAAGCTGGATACTCCAATTGCAAGTGTAAATATTCTGGACAATCCGGATGTTGTAAAGTGGATTAAACACAATGAGCTTGTATTGACGACAGGCTATATATTTAAAGACAACCCTGAAAGACAACGCAAAATTATTCATGACCTTAGTGATGCAGGCTGTTCGGCTTTATGCATAAAAATTAAGAGATTCTTTAAGAATATCCCGGAATTAATGATAGAGGAAGCGGAGAAGGCAGGCTTGCCGCTTATTGAAATTCCGTTTTTTTATCCCTTTTCAGATATAAGCAAAACAGTCTATCATGGAATATATTCACTGGAAACAATGGATATACAGCGTGAGCAAAAATTGATAGCGGACTTGTCTTTCCTGTTCTTTAATAAGGGAAACGTATATGAAATGCTCTATAGAATTTCTGATTTTTTTGAAAAACCGGTCTTGCTTATGGACAAGGATATGTTACTTGTTGATGCGGTTATGACAGGTGAATATTCCGGTTCGTACTCCAGGGGGGACGTTTTTAAAGCAGGTCCTCAAACAAGACAGATAAAAGACTCCGGTTATCAGGTATTAACTGCCGGAAAATCGGAAAATACTTTCTTTATCAGCAAACTGCCTTCTGAGGACGGATTTCTATGCATCTTGGATGATTCCGACAAGTTTTCCGACTATTATTGTTCTGTACTTCAAAAGGCGGGAACAATTCTGGGAATGGCTCTGGAAAGAGACAGAAGCCATAAAGCCGGAGATGCAAAATATCCGGTAAACAGCTCGGAGCTTTTTATGGAGTTTCTTACAAATACAAGCACGGTGTCTCAGGAGCAGATCATGCATCTATGCGATATGGCAGGCTTTGATTATAAAAAGAAAAGGATATGTATAGTTCTCTCATTAAAAAATGTTATAAAAGAGAAAGAAAAGATGGAAATAATCAATAATGTAAATTATCTGGCTGACAGGAGAAATAGCACAGAAAAAAAAGAAATATATGTTTGCAGCAGTAATAATTCAATATGTATCTTTTTATTGGCCGAGAGTAATATTGAAAATCCGGTTTTAAAGAAATCTGCCTATGCCATTGCGGAAGAATTAAGAGCTTCAATTGAGGGAAAAACAGGGCTTGAGCTTCCTGCCGGTATGAGTAGATGTCACGGTCATATTGATGATATTCGAATTGCATATACTGAGGCGGTTGACGCAATGATCCTTAGCCGGAGCCTTGGGAGGAGGGACTTGACAGCTTCATATTCAAAGCACATCCATTATCATTTCCTGTCCAAGTGTACTCAGGATGAATTGAAGGACCTATATATGGATAATATCGAATGCTTGGAAAGGTATGACAAGCAGAACAATACTCAGCTGCTGTCTACATTGAAAGCATATTTCCTTTGCTGCTTCAATTCAAGTGAAACTTCAAAGAAACTGTTTATACACAGGAATACACTGTCACACCGTATGGATAAAATAAAGGATATTCTCAATATGAGCCTCGAAGACGCGGAAGAGCTTTTTGCATTATACCTTGAAATGTGTGCTGCTGATTTGCTGGAATAAAGCTTTAAAAGGATAGTTTTGGCAGATCGGTTGTGCAACATGCACATCAAATGATGCTGTTTTAGTTCCAAATAGACATAAATTCATGCAACCGTTATGCAAATAAGACAATTTTGTTGACAATTACGTTTTGAGCATATACTATTTTTATAAAATAACAAAATTTAATGATGTGTACATGCTCAGCAAGGGTGCTGTTGTTTATTAACAATGCCCTTGTTTTTTTATGCTGATTAATAAGGTAAGGGATAATGATATGAATGATATTAGCAGAGAAATTACAGCAAATATTGAAAAAATGCTTGAAGAATTGAAACGGTTTAATTCTACTCCTGAAAACGGAATAACGAGGCTGCCGTTTACAAAGGAAGCTAAAGCGGCCGCCGGCTATATTCTGGATGAGATGCAAAAAGCCGGACTTAACGCATTTATGGATGAGAGCGGTGCCGTTGTCGGACGAATCGAAGGTGAAAGCAGCAAGACGATTATAATTGCATCACATTATGACACCGTCAGAAACGGCGGGGCTTACGACGGAATTGCAGGAGTCATCTGCGGTATACAAACAGCCGAACTGCTTTTGAAAGAAAAACAGCACTTAAAGCATTCACTGGAAATAATAGCTACAAACGATGAAGAGGGTGCACGCTTCAAATCCGGATTTTTTACTGCAAAAGCTTTGCTGGAGGGCATTGATATAAGTGAAATGAAAGCATTGAAGGACAGTGAAGGGATAACATTATATAATGCTATGAAAAATTGGGGGTTGAGCCCTGAGGCACTTTCAAAGGCTAAAAGGGACACGGGCGGTATCCTTGGATTTCTGGAGATACATATAGAGCAGGGGCCGGTCCTTGAAAGATACGGTAAGGACATAGGAATAGTCGACTCAATTGTCGGCTTGAAAAGGGCAATGGTTACGATTACGGGGCAGGCGGATCATGCGGGAACAACACCCATGGATATGAGGCAGGATGCCATGGAGGCTGCTGCAATAGTTATTTCAAGGCTTGGTGATATAGCAAGGAAATACCCCAATGCAGTTGCAACTGTCGGCAGCATGAAAGCTTTTCCGAATGAAGTAAATATCATATGCCGTCAGGTATGCTTCAGCCTGGATATAAGGGCCGAAAAGGAAGAGGCAATCCAGAAGATATACGGTGAAATTGAAAAAGTTATCCATGAGGTTTCAAAAGAAAGAAATGTCTCATACTCGGTTGAGGGTACACTGGATGTAAAACCGGCAGTGATGAATGCAGGATTGACAAAGCTGGCTGTGGAAAGCTGCCGAAGCAAAGGGTATTCATATATGCATATGAACAGCGGCGCAGGGCATGACAGTCTCATGGCTGCTCCGAAAGTTCCGGCTGCTATGATTTTTGTCCCGAGCAGGAATGGCAGGAGCCACTGCGAAGAGGAATACACAGACAGCAGATATTTAACAATAGCAGTTGAAGTTGTAAAAGATATAGTAGTAAAAATGAATACATGATTGGAGATGTTAAAAATGAAGCTAGTGATTATTGAGCCTTTAGGAGTTGCAAAAGAAAAGCTGTTAGAAATGGCTGAAGGAATTCTGGGGGACAGTGTAGAGATTACTTACCATGATACAAGGGTATCAGACACGGAGACCCTTATATCCAGAGGCAAGGATGCGGATATTATTCTGGTATCAAACCTTCCGATGAACGAAGAGGTCATCAACGGCTGCAAAAACCTTAAAATGCTTTCTGTTGCATTCACAGGAATTGATCATATCGCCGTGGATGCCTGCAGGAAGAAAAATGTTACAGTGTGCAATTGTGCAGGATATTCTACAGCGGCTGTAGCGGATCTGGTCTTTGGCCTGCTTATAAGCATTTATAGGAACATTATACCCTGTAACAAGGTTGTAAGGGAAAAAGGAACTAAGGACGGATTGGTCGGCTTTGAGCTTGAAGGAAAAAAATTCGGAGTGGTAGGCACAGGAGCCATAGGCAGCCGTGTTGCCGTTATTGCCAGGGCTTTTGGAGCTGAGGTATATGCTTACAGCAGGACGCAAAAAGGTTTGGAAGGCGTCAGGTACACTGATCTGGATACACTGCTTTCAACATGTGACGTTGTATCGCTGCATGTGCCTTTGACTCCTGAAACAAAAAGTTTGATCAATGAAGACAAGCTCAGGCTCATGAAGAAGAATGCTGTACTTATCAATACAGCAAGGGGGCCTGTAGTTGACAGTTCTGCATTGGCTAAGGCACTGAAAAACAAAGAAATCCTTGCCGCAGGCATAGATGTATTCGAGACTGAACCGCCTATTGATTCAGAACATCCCCTTTTATCAGTTCCAAACGTGGTGGCAACACCGCATGTTGCTTTTGCAACAAAAGAAGCTCTTGAAAAGAGGAGTATTATAGTTTTGAAGAATGTAAGGCAGTGGCTGGACGGAACGCCGCAAAATGTGATGGTTTAAGGAGTTGATTATATGAGTTATCCTAAAGATTTTCTGTCGACAAGAGCTGTTGTAAAACCCGGCTTTTATGCTGTTATTCCGAAAGACGGGCTTGTGAGCAATGTAATACCCGGTATAAACGGCTGCAGGATCAGTATTCTGACTTCTCCCAAAATGGGAGCAAGCTTTGTGGAATATCTGGTAAATGCCGGACCTGATGGGGGGACAACATCCGCTTTTGCTGGTGAGGCAGGAATTGAAAGTTTTATTTTCTGCATCTCCGGGGAATTAAGAGTTACAATCGACAATGCCGAATATATGCTTACTGAAGGCGGATACGCATATTCACCGGCCGGAACGGGAATTGGCTTTAAAAATATTTCTGGAACGAATTCGGAATTCCTGCTTTACAAGCAGAAATACATCTCCTGCGGTAATATCAAAGCAAAAGTGATCACAGGTAATGTAAATGAAATTGAATACAGGATATACGAAGGCATGGAAAATGTTTTGATAAAGGATTTGCTTCCAACCGATCTGTCTTTTGATATGAATATGCACATTCTGTCCTTCAAGCCCGGCGGCTGCCACCCGTTCGTCGAAACTCATGTTCAGGAGCATGGAGCCTATATATTGTCGGGAGAGGGAGTTTATCTTCTGGATAATAACTGGATGGGTATAAAAAAGGACGACTTCCTTTGGTTTGGCCCATATGTCCCGCAGGCTTCCTATGGGGTGGGACGTGAAGCATTTACCTACATTTATTCCAAGGATTGCAACAGAGATGTCATACTATAAATGCAGTAAAGGATAATGTTTATGAACAGAAATGATAACATCGGCAATATTAAAAGAATGCTTGAGGAATTGAGCAGGTTCAATTCAACTCCTGAATTCGGAATTACAAGAGTGCTTTTTACACCAGTTGAGCTGCAAGGCAGGGAATTTGTAAAAAATGAGATGCGCAAGCTGGAGCTGGATATAGAGGAAGACAGCATAGGCAATATATATGGAATTTATAAGGGCAGTGAGCCTGAGCTGCCTCAGGTATGGACCGGATCACATGAGGATACCGTGCCCAACGCGGGAATGTTCGACGGAACAGTCGGTGTGCTGGGAGGGCTTGAAGCCGTTAGGATAATGAAAGAAGCGGGATTCCGTCCTAAAAGATCCATAGTCGTGGTGCTGTATACTTCTGAAGAGCCGACCAGATTCGGTATCGGATGTTTGGGGAGCAGAGCCCTATCAGGAAGGCTGAGCCTTGAAGAAACGAAGCTTTACACAGATGTAGACGGAAATTCATTATATGCCGTATTGAAGTCGCTTGGGTATGACACAAGCACATTTGATCAAATAGAAGCCCGTGGGAAAAACATTTACGCCTCAGTCGAATTACATATCGAACAAAGCAAAATACTGGACAGGGAAAAAGTTCCGATAGGAATAGTAAAAACAATCTGCGGACATTCAAATTTTGAGATTGAGATAACGGGATGTCAGTCTCATGCGGGAGCAACTTCGATGGAGGACAGGAGGGATGCTTTCTGTGCCGCCAGTGAAATCACCTTGGAATTGGAGAAGCTTGCAGGTACATCAACAAGTGAATATACGACTGTGACAGTCGGAAAGGTACAGGTCGTACCGAATGCATCAAATGTTATACCGGGGAAAGTAAATTTTTCGGTTGATATCAGGGATTGTGACTTTGACAGCAAACAGCAGCTCATCGGTGCCATGAGGAATATGATTTCAAGCGTAGCACGGAAAAGAAACGTCTCTGCAGTCATAGCTGACGGAAACAACGATTACCCGGTCAGCTGCGATAAAAAATTAATAGGTATTATAGAGGAAAGCTGCAGAAAACGTAAGCTGGAGTACAGGAAGGTAATCAGCGGAGCATTTCATGATTCAATGATGATGGGGCTTATTGCACCTGTAGCTATGATATTTGTTCCGAGCAGAAACGGTATCAGCCATAGTCCGGACGAATGGACTGATTTTGAAGATATTGCGAATGGGGTTTTTGTACTTGCAGATACCTTGATGGAATTGTCCATGGAGTAAATCCTTTAGCCCGGAGGTGCACTTATGAATTATGATTGTATTGTAAAAAATGGAATAGTAGTAACAGAGAATGATGTTTTTAAAGGTGATATCGGTATTGCCGGGGGTAAAATTGTCTCAATAGCCCAAGGAGAAATTGACGGAACTGCAGATAACATACTGCAGGCCGAAGGTAAATGCGTTATGGCGGGAGCAATTGACCTGCATGTGCATTTTAACGACCCCGGAAGGTCTGAGTGGGAGGATTGGGAGCATGGGACAAGTGCAGCCGCAGCAGGCGGTGTAACTACCGTTGGGGACATGCCTATAAACAGCCTTCCGCCATTGACGGACACTGCCGCTCTTGATGCGAAAATCAAGGCTGCCGGTGAAAAAGCCGTAATAGACTATATTTTCTGGGGAGGGCTGGTTAGCAACAACCTGAAGGAAATTCCGGAATTATTCAAAAGAGGGATTACTGCTTTTAAAGCATTTATGAGCAACAGCGGAGTGGAGTTTGCCACAGCTGATGATGCCATACTTCTGGAGGGCTTGAAATTTACCAGAGACTTGGATTGTTTTATTGGTGTGCATGCGGAGAATGATGCGATAACCTCATATTATGCAAAGAAGCTGAAAGCAGCAGGCAGGACCGACAGAATGGCGTGGGTGGAATCGCGGCCCGAAGTACAGGAGCTTGAAGCAATCAGCAGATTTCTGCTGCTGCTGAAACATTCCGAAGGCAAGGGGCATATATGTCATGTATCTGTTTCAAAGGGCTTTGACCTGATCGAGGAGGCAAAAACTGCAGGGATAAAAGTAACGGCTGAAACCTGTGCCCACTATTTGTGGTTTGACCAGGAAGACTTTGCTGCGAAGGGACCTCTTTTGAAATGTGCTCCTCCGCTGCGCAGCAGCAGTAACAGAAATGAATTGTGGAAGCAGGTGCTGGATGGAAAAGTGGATTTCGTAACTTCGGATCATTCCCCATGCACCGAAAACGAGAAAATCAAGGGGAACGACAACATCTGGATGGCGTGGGGAGGAGTGTCCGGCATTCAAAATACTGTGCCTGTCCTTATAACAGAGGGCGTTCATAAGAGGAATATGCCTCTCACGAGGCTGACCAGGATCATTTCGGCCAATCCTGCAAAAAGAGCGGGCATTTACGGCAAAAAAGGCTTAATAGGAATCGGAGCAGATGCGGATCTGATGATAATTGACCTGCACAAAAAATGGACTTTCAGTAAAGGTGAAATAAAGACGAAGAACAAGATTTCTCCCTATATAGGTGAGGAGTTTACAGGAGCGGTAGAGAAGACCATTATAAGAGGGAAGCTTGTATTTGAGAATGGAGATATCACCTGTAAAAGCAGCGGAAGGTATGCCGGAAACCTGGCCGGCAGAGTGTAAGGGGGCACGCTGATATGACGGAATCTCTGATATCAAACATTAAGGATAGTGTGCAACATTATGCACAGGCTATTTCTACCGTACTTGAGATGGATGTTGACATAGTGGATGAGTGCATGGTGCGTATAGCTGGAACAGGACAATTCTGTGTAAATATCGGTAAACATATCGATAACGAAGGAAACGCCTTCAAACGGGTTCTTCAGTACCGCCGTACACTTATTGTGGAAAATCCGGGCAGTGATGAGGTGTGTCTGGAGTGCATGAATAAAGACAACTGCAGGGAGCAGTTTGAAATATGCTGCCCTATCCTGCTTGACCGTGAAGTGATCGGCGTGATTTCTCTTGCAGTGTTTGAAGAAAATAAAAAGAACAATATTTTTGTAAAACAGAAAAACTTTGTATCTTTTTTGGAGCAGATATCAGGCCTTATCGCAGCAAAAGCTTCGGAATACAGGAGCTTCAGGGAACAGGCCCTTTCGCTGCAGCTGCTTGAAAAACTGCAAAACTGCATAAGTGAAGGTGTAATAATTTTTGATGTAAAGCGGGAAATCATGCATATCAACACAAAATGCGAACAAGTCCTGGGGCACAGCCTGGAACAGCTTGTCTATTTAAAGAAAATAAAAGAATTCGCGATTTTTAAACAGAACAGGATGCGCTCTACGGATGAAGTCGAGTACATAGCAAGGGTAAAGTCAAAAAAGATCAGGCTTGTCGGAAAAATATACCCTATTGTGATTGAAGGACAGGAAACCGCAAGCGTTTTCGTATTTCGTGATGTAACGGATATAAACAGAAATTTGCTTCAAAGCCAGAATATGCAGTACCTGACGTTTGATCATATCATCGGCAGGGATGAAGATTTTTTAAAGGTTAAGGAGCGTGCCAGAAAATTTGCATACAACGAAGCAAATCTTCTCATACACGGCGAGACCGGTACGGGAAAAGAAATTTTTGCCCGTGCGATACACAATGAAAGCAAAAGAAGGGATAAGCCGTTTATAACTATTGTATGCAGCGGAACAGTAGAGACTGTGATTGAAAAGGAAATATTCGGCTACGGTTTTCAGCCGGATGAAGATAAAAAGCTTGGTAAAGCCTATATGGTCCATGGCGGTACTATTTATATAGATGAGATCGGGGATCTGACGTTAAGGCTGCAGGGCAGATTGATGGAAATTATCCAGAATGCCAAGGATTACGGCATACGCCTGATTGCGGGCACCAGCAGGAACTTGAAGGAGAAAGCGGAAAACGGTGAGTTCCGCAAAGACCTTTATTATTCGCTGAAGGCTTTTGAAATCAGTATCCCTCCGGTCAGGAGCAGGCCTTTGGATATAGTTTTCCTTATTGACTATTTTATGGCTAAGTACTGCCGTATAGAAGGCAAAGAGATCGAACTGTCGGATGGTGTTCTGAGGCTGATGAAAAAATATCCTTGGAGAGGAAACGTCAGGGAGATGGAAAAAACAGCAAGCTTCATTGTAAGTACTCAAAATGACGGTGCAATTGTTGAGACTGAAGATTTGCCTTCGTTTATTCTGAATCAGCTGAGTGAAGCCGGGGAGGGCCAGCATAATCTTGAAAGGATTGAAAAGGATACGATAATCAAGGTTCTGAATCTTTACGGTAACAGCACCGAAAGCAAAAAAAAGGCAGCGAAGGAGCTTGGTGTAGGCATTGCGACACTTTACAGGAAAATCGAGAAGTACGGGATAGAAGAAAAGAAGCAATATGATATTTATCAAAATGATAATTAATTATCATAATATTCATATAAAATGAGTGAGATGCCGTTTGTGGCTAAGGAGTGCCGGATTTGCTTTACTTAAGACATTCTGCAGTTATAATTTATAGTATAAATCACAGGAAAGGTGCTATAAACAATGGATGAGATAAGCTGGGCAATAAACAGGGACAAGGTTGAATCGTCTGTATCTGATTTTATAAATCTTCCCGTTGATCAGGAAATGGAAGATACAGCAAACTATTTTTGCAAATTTGAACTATACAGACCCACACCCTTGTACAAGCTTGATTCTTTATCGTTAAAGCTTGGAGTCGAGGGTATTTACATAAAAGATGAGTCGGTCAGGTTCGGTTTGAAAGCTTTTAAGGTATTGGGCGGATTTTATGCGGTGTCGGAATGCCTTGCGGAAAAGCTGGGGAAGAAATTGAGCAGTACTGCATTTGAAGAACTGAGATCGGAAAAAACTGCTGACAGTATCGGAAATATCACATTTGCGTGTGCCACGGACGGCAACCACGGACTGGGAGTTGCATGGACTGCCAGCCAGCTTGGCTATAAGGCTGTTGTGTATCTGCCGGCCGGCTCATCGCGTAAAAGGGTAGAAAATATTGCCGCTCAAGGGGCTAAAGTAATTGTTACGGATAAAAATTATGATGATACGGTACGCATTGCGGTAAATGACGCAGTAAAAAACGGTTGGTGCATTATACAGGATACTGTATGGGAGGGATATGAGAAAATACCTTTCAGCATCCTCCGCGGCTATTCTGTCATAGGCTGTGAGATATCAAGACAAATAATGGAATACGGATTATCAAAGCCTACGCATATTTTTATACAGGCTGGAGTCGGAACACTCGCTGCCGCAATAATTCGTTTTTTTACGGCAGTTTTTCCTGAGGCTCCTCCGATTATGGCAATTGTAGAACCGAAAACAGCAGATTGTATTTATAAATCGGTTAAAACCGGGAAGCTCACAGGCGTAGGAGGAGATCTGAATACCATAATGGCGGGACTTGCATGCGGAGAACCCAATCCTGATGCCTGGAAAATTATTAGAAGATACTGCAGCGCTGTATTTTCGGTGCCTGATTCTATTGCTGAAAAGGGCATGAGGATTTACGCAAATCCTTTAAACGGCGATAAAAGAATCATCTCCGGGGAATCCGGAGCCGTAACACTGGGACTGGCTGCAGAGCTTCTGGAAAACGACTCATATGCTGCTATACGGAATGCTTTGCAAATAAATCAACATTCAAACATACTTCTGATAAATACAGAAGGTGATACCGACCCGGACAGTTATGCAAAAGTTGTTGAAAGGAAATCATGAAAGCAGGGTGATAGAATATGCTAACGGACGAAAGGGTAAAAGAAATAATTGAGGTTTGCCGTGAGCTGATAAAAATACAAAGCTATTCGGGACACGAGGAGAGACTGGCACTGCGGCTTAAGGAGCTTATGATTTCTTATGGCTTTGACGAAGCATATATAGACGGGTACGGAAGCATTGTCGGATGTGTCAAAGGGCGCAAGGCTGGCAGAAGGATTCTCCTGGACGGACATATTGATACCGTTCCCGTATCGGATCCTTCAAAGTGGAGCTTTGATCCTTTTGGGGCGGAAATAAGTAATAACAGGATTTACGGCCGCGGCACATCCGATATGAAGGGGGCTGTAAGTGCAATGGTCTGTGCAGCCAAATATCTTTCAGAGGATTTGAACAGGGATTTTGCCGGAGAGGTTTATGTGGCAGGAACAATTCATGAAGAGTGTTTTGAGGGCATAGCAGCCAGAATAATCAGCAAAAGGATAAAGCCGGACTATGTAGTAATAGGAGAGGCATCTTCACTCGATGTTAAGCGAGGTCAAAGAGGCAGGGCTGAAATAGTTCTGGAAACATTCGGGCGTCCGGCGCATTCGGCAAGCCCTGAAAAAGGTATAAATGCAGTGCTTAAAATGAGCGGCCTTATCGGAAAAATAAATGAAATCAAATCAAGAGAGGATGACTTTCTGGGAAAAGGCATCCTGGTCCTTACCGACATCATTTCCTCACCATATCCCGGGGCTTCGGTGGTTCCGGAACACTGCAGATGTACATACGACAGAAGGCTGCTTCCGGGTGAAACAAAAGAAGAGGTTCTGAAGCCGCTGAAGGATTTAATAGCCGAATTGAAAGCTGAAGATGAAAGCTTGAACGCAAATGTTTCATTTGCAGAAGGAAGTGAAAAATGTCATACAGGCAGCACTATTGAAGCCGAAAGATTCTTTCCGGCATGGATTATCGACGAGAAGGATGAATATTTGCAGAAGGCACTAAGGGGCTTGAACAGCCAGGGGCTGAAACCTTCGGTATCACACTATTCGTTCTGTACGAACGGAAGTCATTATGCAGGTGAAGCGGGCATTAAAACTATCGGATTTGGTCCGTCTTCAGAGAACCTTGCACATACAGTGGATGAATACATAGAAATCGAACAGCTGCTTTCGGCGTGCAGAGGTTATTACGGTATTTTGAAAGAAGTGCTTGTCTGATATTGGTAATGCCAAAAAGAATAGAATGGATTTTGTGAAAATGAAAATTGGAATTGATTGTTTTCACAAAGTATACGGGTAAAGAAAATGAGAATTTTGATAAAAAACGGTTTTATAGTAGATGGAACAGGCAGTGAGGGATATTATGGGGATGTTCTTACGGATGGCGCAATAATTTCGAAGGTTTCCGCAGGTATTGAAGCTTGTGCCGACAGGGTGGTGGATGCATCAGGCTGCATAGTCTGTCCGGGATTTATAGACACGCACAGCCATTCGGATGTTCAGATACTGAAAAACCCATACATCGAAGCTAAGATAAGGCAGGGAATAACAACTGAAATCCTGGGTCAGGACGGCATTTCTGCGGCTCCGCTTCCGGAAAGGTATATTGACGACTGGAAAAGAAACCTTGCAGGGCTTGACGGGGAGCTTGAAAACATCGGGTGGGATTTTGAAACTGTAGGGGATTACCTTGACAGGCTGGAAAGAAACGGTGTGTGCCTGAATGCCGGCTACCTTGTGCCTCACGGTAATATCAGGATGGAAGCGGTCGGACTCGAAGACAGGAATGCGTCACCGGATGAAATACTACAAATGAAATGTATTCTGGAGAGAGAAATGGAAAGCGGAGCGTTGGGTCTCTCAACCGGACTTATATATACCCCAAGTACTTATGGCAGCAGTTTGGAATTGACCGAACTATGCAAGGTTGTACAGAAGTATGACGGAGTATTTGTGGTGCATCAAAGAAGTGAAGCGGATGATATCCTGAATTCCATGGATGAGGTCATAAATATCGGTAAGGCTTCGGGCGTGAGGGTTCATTTCTCCCATTTCAAGGTTTGCGGCAAAAAGAACTGGAGCAAGATAGATAAAATTCTGGAGAAACTCGATGAAGCTAAAGCCGACGGAGTGCAAATATCTTACGACCAGTACCCATATGCTGCAGGAAGCACCATGCTGGCTGTGATATTACCGCCTTGGGTACTTGACGGAGGAACACGAAAGATGCTCCAAAAGCTTGGCGAAAGTGATGCCAGAAAAAGAATAAAGGCGGATATCGCTGCCGGGCTGAAGGGTTGGGATAATTTTGTGGATTTTGCAGGAACGGACAAGATATTCATAACCAGCGTGAAAACGGAAAGGAACAGGAATCTCATAGGAAAGAGCCTTGGTGAGATAGGGGAGCTGACAGGGAAAGACCCTTTGGATGCTGCAATGGATATAATTGCTGAGGAGGAAAACGCTGTAGGCATGATTGATTTTTACGGCTTGGAGGAACACGTAAAGCTGTTCATGAAAAGGCCTGAACAAAACGTATGTACTGACGGCCTCTTAGGCGGGAAGCCGCATCCAAGGGTTTATGGCGCATTTCCAAGGATACTTGGCAAGTATGTCAGAGAAGAGAATTTGATGGGAATAGAGGAAGCAGTGTACAAGATGACCTATAGGGCAGCTAGTGTTTTCGGCTTGACCGGCCGCGGCTGCCTGAAGGAAGGTAAGGCTGCAGACATAGTAATATTCAACCCGGATATCGTACAGGATAAGGGTACTTACACCGAACCTGAACAGTATCCGGACGGTATAGGCCTTGTCATGGTGAATGGGGAAATAGTGCTTGAAGACGGCAATTTGAGAAGAGTCTTGCCCGGATGTGTCATAAGAAAAGATGATAAGAAAAATGGAGTTTAAATGAGGCTGAGTTTTAGCGAGTAGATTTTTGTAAAGCTTTTTTAAAAATGAAATTAATCACAACCCAACTTGCAAAAATGCTATTAAAGTGATGCTATTGAGGTCTATGTATATTGCCGTAAGAGCTGGATAAATAAGGCTTTTGCGTACAAAATTTATTTTATAAAACTATTGCAATTTTGCAGGATGAATGGTAAAATTATTTATAAATAAATAATAAATAAACAAACATATCCTAGAGGATTCCCTGTTGAGTCTTTTTGGATATACAAAGACGTGAGATGGCAAAAGCGATTGTTTGCTGTTTTACGTCTTTTTGCATTTTTAAAGAAAAAAGGTGATTATATGGAGCTTATTATAAAAGATGTGTGTAAATCCTTTCGGAATCATGAAGGCAATCGTAAACCGGTTCTGAAAAATGTCAGTCTTCAGGTGAAATACGGCGAGTTTATTTGCATACTTGGACACAGTGGATGCGGCAAGTCAACCTTGCTAAATCTTATCGCAGGTTATATAAAACCCGACAGGGGCTTGTTAACGGTAAACGGAAATGAAATTGAAGGCCCTTCCTATGAACGGGGTGTTGTTTTCCAGGAGCATGCGCTGTTTCCCTGGTATACGGTATCCCAGAACATAGCCTTTGGTCCTCTTGTAAATGGCAAAAAGAAAAAAGAGGCAAATGAGATAGCTCAAAAATATATTTCAATGGTAGGTTTGGAAGGCTATGAACACAGTTATCCTTCAAGCTTGTCAGGGGGAATGAAGCAAAGAGTTGGAATTGCAAGAGCGCTAGCCAATAAACCGGAAATACTTTTGATGGATGAACCCCTGGGGGCGTTGGATGCTCTAACCAGGGAAAGCATGAGACAGGAACTGCTTCGGATATGGATGAAGCTGAAGCCGACCATAGTCTTTATAACACACAGCATACCCGAGGCTGTCTATCTGGCAGACAGAGTAATTGTTTTAAATAACGGGGAAGTCAATCTGGAAGTGGAGATTGATATGGAAAGGCCAAGGAATTACAAGTGCCAGCAATTCATGTATTATTCCGAGATGCTTGAAAAAAGTTTGATGGGCAATATGCATTCCGGAAACGAAGGAGTGATGAACTATGAATAACTCGGTTTCAGCAGTAGCAATTGAAATTGATGACTTTATCGAAGACAAGCTTTCCAGCCGTGAAGACAGAATAAACAGACGCGCATCCAGACTTAAGCTTTTGAGATGGTGTTCTTTGATTGGTGTATTTGTAATATGGCAGCTATTTGGGATGCTGAATAAAAAATATGCTTTTTTCAATCCGGTATTTCTGCCCTCGCCGACTGATGTTTTAAAGGTGGGATACAGTATGATTCAGGACGGAACCTTATTAAAGCACATTTTTGCAAGCTTTATCAGAATTGTCCTCGGTTTCGGGATTGGAACAATAGTGGCGGTTATACTGGGCATATTGATAACCCGTTCCGAGGTGCTTGAGCATATAATCGACCCGGTTCTAAGCCTGATAGGCCCGATTCCGCCTTTCGCATTCCTTCCCTTGTTCATAATCTGGTTTGGAGTCGGAGAGTTCCCTAAAATCACTCTAATTGCCTACGCGACTTTCCTTCCGATTCTTACTTATACGATTGACGGACTGAAAAGCATCAATCCGGTTCTGATAAGATCAGCTTTAAGCCTTGGTGCTTCAGAATTCAGGGTGTTTACAAAGGTTATACTGAAATCCGCTTTGCCGAACATATTTGTCGGAATGAGAGTAAGTCTTGCACTGACCTTCTCAGCACTGGTAGTTGCTGAAATGATGGGAGCTGATAAAGGCCTGGGCTATATTATAGTAGATGCACGGAATTGGTTCAAAACGGACAACATGTTTCTTGCGGCAGCGCTTATCGGTATAGAATATTCAATATTTGATTTTGCTTTAAGATTGATTTGCAAATATCTGTTTAAATGGAAAAAGGGCGGTATGAAGGATGCTGTAGAAAACTAAAGTATTCTTACTATACAAACAAAACAAAAAAATTATTTAAAAAATTTAGGGGGAACGAGTATGAAAAAAATGTCAAAATTATTAGCTATCTTAATCACAGTAACAATCGGTATACTTGCACTGCTTACAGGATGCGGCAGCGGTACAAGCAAGGATGAGGGCTCTACAGCAGCAGTCGCTTCAAGCGATACTGCAGCAGAAAGTACTCTTGAAACAACCGATCTGACAGTATGGGGAGTTATTGACCCGCAGATTTCCGCACAGCTTATTATTGCAGACAAAAAAGGCTTTTTTAAAGAGCAGGGCTTGAGTGTAACAACAAAACTCGTACAATCAGGAACAGAGATCGGACCGATGATTGCAGGCGGCAGTGCACCGATAAGCTTTGAAAGCAATTATACGGACATATCACTTGCATCAAACAATGTTAAGGTCAAAATAATAGCTCCTGTTGCAAATATTGCAGGAACCCAGTGTGTTGTAGCGAAAAAAGGTTTGAATCTGACAAAGGCAAAGGATCTGGAAGGTAAAAAAATAGGTATGTCATCAGGCTCTGGAGTATTGATTGCTATAAGAAAAATGTGCGATGAGCTTGGAGTTGACATAAACAAGCTGACATTTGTAAATCTTCAGCCGGCAGACCAGGTAGCAGCTCTTGAAAAAGGAGACATCGATGCAATGGCATCGTGGGAACCATGGACAGGCAAGGCGGTAAAAATGGGAGGACAATTCCTGTTCAGCGGCAAAAAATCAGAGCTGCCTGATAAAAAAGGCGATGTAAACTGGATGAACTTCCATACGACAATACAGGTTACAGACAGTTTTCTTAAGAAAAATCCAAATACAATAAAAGCTTTCCTGACAGCTATTAATAAAGCAACAGATTATGTAAATAACAACCGTGATGAATCGGCAGATATTCTCTCAAAGGAACTTAAGATCGATAAAACGGAATTACTCGAAATTATGAGCAAGAATGTGTACTCAATAGCCGCTGACGACCAGCTTGAAAACGGCACCAAGGAATTGACGGATTTCATGTATGAAATGAAGAATATAAAGACAAAACCTGACTTCTCATCGTTCACTGATTTCAGCATACTTAAGGAAGTTGACCCGTCCTTGGTAAGTGTAGAATAGATTGTTTTCAGAATTTTCAGTGATAGGACAGAGGGCTAAGGGCTATAGGCTTTTAGCCCTTTAACTGAAAACAGCTGTTTTTTCCGCAACTGCGAGGAGGATTGATTATGAAGATTGTCGATTCGCATACCCATGTTGATATTTCGGAAGTATTCGGATGGTATGATCCTCCCGAATCCATCATTGAATTGATGGAGAAAGCAGGCATATCAAAAGCTGTAATAATGAGCTATGTTGATGCACCTGCTTTAAACGCCGATATATTGAACTATATTGCAGCTTGTGTAAGAAAATATCCCGATAAGCTGGTAGGCTATGCAAGGATACACCCCGGATACGGAGCTGAAGCGCTGACAATTCTTTGCGAAGCGATAGGCAGTCTAGGCTTTAAAGGCTTAAAGCTCCATCCGGAAAGTATCGTTACTCATCCTTACAATCAGACTGCCATGGCCTTGATCAGAAAGGCGGGGGAATTGAACGCCCCTACCCTTTTTCATTCGGGGGATGAATGCCTGAGTCTTCCTCTTCAAATAGGAAAATGTGCGGAAGCCTGCCGTGATTCTATCATTATAATGGGACACATGGGAGGCTTTTTTCATATGGAGGAAGCTATACGCACTGCAGAAAAATATGACAATATATATCTTGATACCTCGGCCATGCCATACCCGGAGCTGGTGAGAAAAGCGGTTGACAGGATAGGAGCGGACAGAGTGCTTTTCGGTAGTGACGGTCCAGGCTGCAATCCTGCCCTGGAGGTAAAGAAAATAAAACTGGCCGGACTCAGTGAAAAACAGTTTTCAAAGGTTATGGGCGAAAATATTCTGGGAATTTTGGAGAAAGTGCGTATTCCGTAAGGAGGAACATTATGATTGCAGATTGCTGTGTAATGGTCGGGACTTCTATTAATGGTTATGGGCAGGAGCCCGAAAGCCTCTTGCAGGAAATGGACCGGCTTCAGATAGATATCTCGGTGATTGTTCCGGTGCAGCCGAAAACCTACTGCCTTGAACCGCAGAATGACTACATATCGCTTATATCAAAAAAATACTGCAATAGACTTATAGGATTTGCAAGGGTGGATCCGAGGCTCGGGAAGGATTCGGAAAAAGAACTGGAAAGGTGTGTATCGGAACTTGGATTAAAAGGACTTTTCCTTCACCCATGGGAGGAAGGGTACAGGGCAGACAGCAGCTTAACCGCTGCTGTAGCAAAAAGAGCGGGTTTGTTTAAAATTCCGGTAGTTATTTCTGCCGGTTTTCCATGGGTTTCACATGCGCTTCAAATAGGAGAGCTGGCAAAAATGTGTCCCGATACGACCATTATCATGACACATGGCGGACAGCTGAATATAAGCGGACTTGCACAGAATGATGCCTTTACTGCACTGAAAGATAATCCGAATCTCATGATGAATACAACCGGTGTTTACAGACAGGATTTCATAGAAGAAGTGACGGCCTCATTGGGCTGCCGAAGGGTTCTGTTTGGAAGCGGATCTCCCGTGTTCAATCAGGAATTTGAACTCGAACGCGCTAAAAGCGCTGCGGGGTGCGATACCGAAGCAATAAAAAGGATTTTGGGACTCAACCTTATAGAATTATTGAATGCAGGGTAATATGAACCTTAAAGAAAAGGCAGGATATTTTATGAAGAGCGGACAAAACGCATACTTGAAAAACATGATCGGCTGGCGGCGGTATTTTCACATGAATCCGGAGCTCTCCAATCATGAAAAAAACACCTCTGAGGTTATTGCGGAGCTTTTGGCCGGATTCGGCCTTGAAGTTAAAAAGGGAATAGGCGGTTATGGGGTCGTGGGAAAAATAAAAACAGGCAGGCAGGGACCGGGAATAGCCCTCAGAGCCGATATGGATGCTCTTGCATTAAATGATCCCAAAAAAGTGCCCTATCGTTCCAGAGTTGAAGGAGTTACCCATGCCTGCGGTCATGACGGACATATGGCAATACTTCTGGGTGTTGCCGAGGCGTTGTCTGAAATCCACTGTGAGCTTAAAGGAGAACTGACTTTTGTGTTCCAGCCTTCAGAGGAGTTGCTGCCAGGCGGTGCTGTCAGAATGATAGATGAAGGATGTCTTGAAGGCGTGGACAGCATTTACGGATTTCACCTTGTCAACTCCATGACGGTAGGTCAGGCAGCCACAACATCGGGACCTATGATGGCCTCTTCGGATTTCTTTGATTTGACTATTCACGGTAAAGGCGGACATGGTGCGGTTCCCGAGGAGTCAATAGATCCTGTGATAATTGCAGCACAGGTATTAAACCAGTTTCAGACTATAATAAGCAGGCAGATATCCCCGTTGGAACCGGCTGTTCTGTCGATAGGGTCGATTCATGGGGGAACTGCCAATAACATAATTCCGGATAAAGTTGATCTTAAAGGTACATTCAGATGTTTCAATGAAACTACGGCCGTCCGGATAAAGAAACAGATGAACGATATTCTTGAGGGCATATGCAAAGGCTATGGTTCAAAGTTTACTTTAAAGTTTCCGGAGGGCTTTCCGCTTCTTTCAAACAGTCAAAAGCAAACGGCCTTACTTCTCGAAGCAGCAAGAGGAGTTATTGCGGAAACAGACATTCTTGTACAGGACAGAGTCATGATAAGCGAAGATTTCGGAAACTACTTGAGACACGTACCGGGCTGCTATATGTTCATTGGCAGCAGAAACCCCGGTTCGCAAGAGTTCTACGGCAATCATCACCCGAAATTCGATATAGATGAAAATGCACTTGAGATAGGTGCGCAGGTTTTGATCAGATTGGTCATGGAAAATTGTTCGGTTGGGAGGTAATGTATTTGTATGACTTAATTATCAAAAACGGAATGGTTGTAATGCCCTGCGATACAGTAAAAGCAGACATTGCAGTTAAAGACGGCAGAATTAGCTCTATAGGTATTCCCGGTATAAATGCAGAAGCCGAAAGAATTATTGATGCGGAAGGGAATTATGTACTGCCCGGCGTTATTGATGCGCATATGCATGTAGAAGCTCCGTTTCAGGGCTGTTTCGGAGCCAATGACTTTTATACCCAGAGTATATCCGCAGCATTCGGAGGGGTCACAACCTTCATGGATTTTACTAATACCTTTAAAGGCAGCTCTATATTGGAAGCGATTGACAAGAGAAAGCAGGAAATGAGCAAGTCGGCTATAGATTATGCAATCCATGCAAAAATCGTTGAGGTCGATAACAGAATAATGTCTGAAATAAGGGAACTCGAAAATTACGGCTGTCCATCCTTTAAACTCTTTATGACCTATAAAAAGGAAGGAGTTATGGCTGACGATGAGACTATACTGAAGGTTTTCAGGCTTGCAAAGGAGCATAATCTGCTTGCGATGGTACATGCGGAAAGCAATGCGATAGCTGAATCGAACATTGAACAGTTTAAAAACGAGGGTGACTTGAGCTGGAGGCGCTTCCCTGAGGCAAAACCTGTTTTATGTGAAGTTGAAGCAGTAAACAGGGCTGTGCTGTATTCGGCTTATGTCGGAAATGCTCTGCTGCTTGTTCATACAACAAACGGAGAAGCTCTTAATATCGCCGGATACGCTCAAAAGCGGAATCAGCCTGTATATGTGGAAACGTGCCCACATTACCTGACTCTGTTCAACGGCTTATATAATAAAGATGACGGGCATCTTGCCATATGTTCGCCGCCGCTTAGGGCTCCGGAGGAAGCAGAGGCTCTGTGGAGCGGCATAAGCAGCAATATAATTTCCGTCACGGGTTCCGATGACTGTACTTATTCTGTTGAGGAAAAGACGATGTTCCTTGAGAAAAAAACGGACGGTTCCTTTGTACAGGATTTCACCAAGGTTGTAAACGGTATTTCAGGTATAGAAACAAGGCTTTCGATATTATTGTCTGAAGGAGTATCCAAAGGAAGGATAAGTATAGGAAGACTTGCCGAGATTACCAGTACAAACATAGCAAAGCTGTTTGGAATGTATCCCCAAAAGGGAGCCATAGCTCCCGGAAGTGATGCTGACCTTGTCATTGTGAATATGGACAAGGAAGTATCCTTGTGTCCGGAGGTGCTTCATAATAATATTGACTACTGCCTTTACCAGGGAATGAAAGTAAAAGGATATCCGGTGATGACTATTTCGAAGGGAAAGATTATCGTAGAAGGTGGAAGATTTCTCGGAAATAAAGGAGATGGCTGTTTTATAAAGAGAAAAAATGACAGCGGACTGATGAAGAGCTTCGGTATGTAATAGTACGGCAGTTATAGTATTTTAACTTATTTAAAGGCTGACAAGCAAAGTTCTAAGTTTGGGCCTTTAAATTTTGTCTGTTTATAATTCTTTGCAACCGTACACCAAGGGCATAGGGGATTAGCCATCTATACAAATTTCAGAAAACTCTGCATTGTTTTGGATAGCTCCTCCATTGCCTTTTCCCTGTCGTCAGTAAAGACAGCCTTTTCAATGCAGCTTTTTGAATGGCTTTCAAGTATCAGTCCACCAACCTTGTTAATTGCAGCGCGAACCGCCGCTACTTGTGTGAGAATATCTACACAGCTTTTATCCTCTTCTATCATTTTACTTATTCCCTTAACCTGTCCTTCAATACGCCTAAGCCTTTTTAACATATTTTCCTTGGAAACCGCATTATTTTCTTCCATCCAGATTACCTCCGATACTGTATAGGGGTATATAAATATATTATACATAAAATGAATTCTTCAAACAATATTTGATTATTTTGCCTGTTTCGAAGGATATGGAACAAGGTCGTTTCAAAAAATTATACAACATTTTATTTTTATGTATAATCATCTACCACTTTAATTTACTCTTATTTCTAACCTTTCCACAAAAATAATGTATTTTTTTCCATGTGAACATTATTTATAATATAATTATTATATTTTTAGCATTATATTTTTTATGCTGTATGGAATGTTTAGCATCCTATATTTACCTTAATAGGAGGATCTTTAGAAGCTAATAAATTTTCAGGAGGTAATTTGGATATGCAGAAGAGTAAGACATTTTTTGTTTCAATTGCATTACAGATGGTAATGCTGATATCTATTCTTTTTTCGGTTATGCTATTCCCGGAAGCCGTACAGGCTTCAACCCCGGATTGGAAAAGTGTATTTAAAAATTCTGACTCTTGGTTCGGCAGCGCGGATGGAATTGCGCTTGCAGACAGTATTGTCCAGTACCAGCTTGCCGACGGCGGCTGGAGAAAAGACATGACAGTAAGCTCCAGCGGGTCTTGGGGCAAATCAACCATAGATAATGATACAACCACATCACAAATTAAGGTTCTGGCAAAAACGTACAAACAAACCCAAAACTCAAAATACCTGGCTGCATGCCAAAAAGGTATTGACCTTCTTTTAAACGGACAATATTCGAATGGGGGATGGCCGCAGGTATTTAATGATGCCGGAACCTACCATGCACATATTACCTATAATGACAATGCCATGGTACATGTCTTAACATTACTCACTGATGTTTCTAAACGTAGCGGGGACTATACCTTTATTGATTCAACCAGGGCTTCAAAAGCAAGTGCTTCTATTGAAAAAGGGATTAAATGTATATTGAATACGCAAATCACTTCCAATGGAATCAAAACCGCATGGTGCCAGCAGCATGACGAAGTGACCCTGAAACCGGCAAGTGCAAGGGCTTATGAATTGCCATCCACTTGTACCAGTGAAAGTGTCGGTATAGTAAATTACTTAAAAGGAATAAGTAACCCAAGTGCTGAAGTAACAAACGCAATCAACTCTGCTGTTGTATGGTTTAAAAAAGTACAAATCAAGGGAATCAAGGTAGTTGACACAGGGGATGACAAGGTAGTTGTCAGTGATCCGTCGGCTCCCCCAATCTGGGCGCGTTTTTATGAACTGGGCACCGACAGGGCGATGTTTGTTGACCGTGACAGCTCCGTTCATTATCAAATGTCCGAGATCAGTCAGGAAAGAAGAACCGGCTATGCATGGTATGGTGATTGGCCTAAAAATCTTGTCAAAGACATAACGTTTAAAAAAGGTGATGTTAATAATGATGGAACTATAGATGCTCTGGACTTTGCTCTTGTAAAACAGCACATGCTTGGAAGTCAGTATTTGACAGGCGATGCTTTAAAAGCGGCAGATGTTGATGGAAGCGGTTCTGTTGACGCACTAGATTTTGCAATGATTAAGCAATATCTGTTAAAGATGATTACAGAGTTCTGATATTCAATAAGCGACTAGGAAAATTAGTTTTAATAAAACTGAATTTAGGGGTGAATATGGTGAGTAAATTGAAGTGTGTAAAAAAAGTAAGTGTTATTCTGGCAGCACTGCTAATCAGCAGTAGTATTGCCGCCGTCACCGGGACTCAATCTGCGAAAGCGGCTTCATCGGCTATTCCAAGCAGATATATGGAAAGGCTTGATCGCGGAATTGTTGCCGTTAACCAGGGAAGTGGAAAAGTTTATGTCGGTTGGCGTCTTCTTGGAACCGACCCGAGCAGTATTGCTTTCAACCTTTATCGTAGAACCTCTGACGGCAGTGCCGTTAAGTTGAACAGTGCTCCTATTACTTCAAGTACAAACTATGTTGATACAGGTGTTGATTTAACCAAAAATAATTACTACTTTGTAAAAACTGTTTTAAACGGAATTGAGGGTAATGCCAGCGAAACGTACACTCTGCCGGCCAATACCGCTGTCAGACAGTACATTCCTATAAAACTGCAAAATCTTCCTTCGGGTTATTATACCATGCATGTAAATGTAGGAGATCTCGACGGGGACGGAAAATATGACTACATTGTGAAGCGGATGAATGATGACAGGTCGCCTGTTCAGGTAGAAGCCTATAAGTCAGATGGTACATTTCTCTGGCGTATCAATCTGGGACCGAATATCGAAACCTATAATACAGCTATGACTTCTCCTTTGGTTGTATCGGATTTAAATAGTGACGGCAAGGCCGAAGTTCTTATAAAAACAGGAGAGGGTACGAAGTTTGGGGATGGTGCCGTTATCGGAGACACAAATAATGACGGTATAACAAACTACTGCAATACATCATTGACAACATATCAGGTACTGTCGGGACCGGAATTTATATCCGTAGTTGACGGCATGACCGGAAAAGAATTGAGCAGAGCAAATTTTATTTCAAGAGGAAATCTTACGGATTGGGGAGATAATTACGGAAACAGGGCAAGCTTTATGTTCATGACAGTAGCTTATTTGGATGGCGTTCATCCAAGTGTGGTTATGTCAAGAGGTCCCGGTGATGTAATGAAGGTTGAAGCATGGGATTTCAGGGACGGAAAGCTTATACAGCGTTGGAAGTGGGACGCAAAGAAACAAACCCTGCCGTCGGGAAAGAATTTTCCTGATTTTCATGCTATTCGTGCAGTAGATGTCGATAAGGACGGAAAGGATGAGATATCATGGGGAGGCTCAATGCTTGATGATAACGGAACCTTGTTGTATGCAACGGAGTTGACGCACGGAGACCGTTTCATAATAGGAGATATCGATCCTGACAGGAATGGCCTGGAATGCTATTCAATACAGCAGAATAACCCCAGTCTTCTTGGCGCTGCAATATATGATGCGGCTAACGGAACCATGATTAAAAAAATGTATATGAGTGCAGTTGGCGATGTCGGAAGAGGAGACTGCGCAGATATTGATCCTACCTACAAGGGGATGGAATGCTGGTCGACTCTCGAAAATTTATATAATTGCAAGGGAACGGCTATAGGCACTGAAAAGACCTTCCCAAGCTTAAGTATCTGGTGGGACGGAGACTTGCTCCGAGAGTTTTTTGACGGTATCGGCAAAGAGGGTTTTAATGCCGCTATTAATAAATGGAATTATACTACAAAAGCCAGTAACAGGCTGTATACGATTTACAGCGAAGGGGTAAAGTGCACTTATGCTGGAAGACCGCCTTTCTACGGAGATATTTTGGGTGACTGGCGTGAAGAGATTATACTTGAAACTACTGACAACACGGAACTTCGTATATACACTACTACAATACCGACAGAATACAGAATCTATACCCTTATGCATAACCCTGCATACAGGAATTCTGTAGATGTGAAAGGATATCTGTCCTCAGTTTATCCGGATTATTATTTAGGCGAGGGCATGTCGGCACCGGCTGCTCCAAATATTAATACGGATTATGCAGCGCCTTTTCTATATGGTGATGTAAATGGCGATAATACTGTAGACGCACTGGATTTTGGCATTATGAAAGGTTATCTGCTGAAAATAACCGATTCAATGCCCTCCGATAATTGGAGAAAGGCCGGGGATTTAGATCAGAACGGTGCAATCGACAGTTTGGACTTTTTATACCTAAAAATGTATTTATTAAAAATGATAGATAAGCTGCCGGTTTCTTGACTCATCCACGAGGTTTTATTCAAAGGGGGATATATAAAAATGAGTAAACCTAAAATTTGGGGATTGACTTTAGTTGCTGTTCTTGTTACTCAAGTTCTGTTTTTGCCCAACACAAATGCAGCTGCCTACGATATGGTTGTTGCAAAGGATGGAAGCGGCAATTATACAACAGTTCAGGCAGCTGTAGATAAAGTGCCTGCCAATAGCCCGGCCAGAACAACAATATACATTAAAGATGGGACATATAAGGAGAAAATCAATATAGCTTCATCAAAAACAAATATTTCGCTGATCGGACAAAGCAAAACAGGTACCATATTGACTTACGATGATTATGCAGCCAAGAAAACTTCTTCAGGCGGTACAATAGGCACAACCGGAAGTGCCAGTGTTACGATAACTGGGGACGGTTTTCAGGCAGAAAACATTACTTTTGAAAACTCATATAATGAAGCTGCATATGGAAGCAGTCAAGCTGTTGCCTTGCTTGCGAAAGCAGATAAAATGATATTCAAAAACTGTGCATTTAAGGGTAATCAGGACACACTATATGCAAATGGCAATTCGCGCAGACAATATTACCTCAATTGTTATATAGAGGGGGATGTAGACTTTATATTCGGTTCTGCAGATGCCGTATTCAATCAGTGCGAGGTTTTTTCATTAACAAGGAGCGGCGGATGTATTACTGCGCCTAGTACCCAATCGAATCAGAAGGGCTATTTATTCTACAAATGCAGGCTGACCAGCAGCTGCACTCCCAGAAGTACTTACCTGGGAAGGCCATGGATTCCCAGTTCCGGTACAGGTATTGCACCCAAGGTATTATTCAGGGAGTGCGAATTGGGGGCACATATCGCAGATGCCGGGTGGACCGTTATGTCGGGAAATGATCCAGCAAATTATGAAATGTGGGAATATAAAAATACCGGCGCCGGTGTGAATACATCAAGAAAGCAGCTGCCTTCTTCGAAAGCTGCCGACTATACGATGGAAAAATTTCTTGCGGGTTCCGACGGTTGGAATCCGATATCGGGTCCGGATTTCATATACGGTGATGTAAACGACGATAAGGTAGTAGATGCGTTGGATTTCGGTATTATGAAGAGTTATCTTCTGAAAATGACCGGTTCTATGCCTTCCGAGTATTGGCAAAAGGCGGGAGATTTAAATCTGGATGGTAAAATCGACAGTATAGATTTTTCGTACCTTAAAATGTACTTGCTAAAAATGATAAATACCTTGCCTGTTCCCGCAAGTTAAGTTGCCGAAGCACATGGCTGTAAAAAGCTGTACAAATTTAATAGAATAGAATCAGTGAAGGACTATGGCTGCTGTATACTCTGTATATTAGCAGCCACTTTTTTGTGTATCGCATTTTTTATAATTTGACAAATGCATTGAAATTTATTACAATGAACATATGACCAAAAAACAAAAATAGTCACATGTAAACAGGAGCAATATTATGCCTAAAGGATTTACAGAAAGAGAAAAAGAGATAATACGAAATAAACTGCTTGAAAAAGGAAAGGAATTCCTAACAACATATGGGGTTAGAAAAACCGGTGTTGAGGATCTTGCAAGGGCGGCAGGGATATCAAAAGGTGCATTCTACATATTTTACGACAGTAAAGAGGAATTATTCTTTGAGATATTTGAGCAGATTGAGGCGGAAATAAAGCAAAAGGTGATTGCGGACATTTTTAATCCTGCCAAACCGCCGAAAGAAAGCTTCAGAGAATGCATGAATAACCTCATCCTTTCAATGGATGAGAATCCGATGCTGAGCATCCTTATCAATATGGAGGATATGGAATATCTTATCCGAAAGCTTCCGCCGGAGAGAGTTCAGAAGCATTTCGACAGTGATGATTCAAGTGTTGACGAAATGTACACTGCTTTTAAGGAGTCCGGTTTTCTGAAGGATCATGACTCGAAAGTGGTATCCGGTATTCTAAGGGCCCTTTTCTTTATGGTCTTTCATAAGAACGATATTGGGGAAGATGTCTACGAAAAGGTTATTAAGGCATATGTGGATATGATTACAGATTATTTGATCAAGTAAATGTGATAAAGGACAGATTATAAGTTAAAACACTAGGGGGTAGCTTTATGTTTTTGGAAATCAGTAATATAGAAAAAATATATAAATCAGGAAGCACTACTTTTAAGGCTTTGGACAATGTAAGCATGTCTCTTGAAAAGGGGCAGATCGGAGTGATACTTGGCCCATCCGGCTCCGGTAAGTCCACAATGCTGAACATTGTCGGCGGAATCGACCTTGCGGACAAGGGGAGGGTTATGGTTGACAATACCGAAATAACAGGTATGAACGATAATCAGTTGACTGAGTACAGGAGAGAAAGCATAGGATTCATATTTCAGTTCTATAATCTGATACCTAATCTTACAGTAGCTGAAAATGTGGAGGTATCGGCAAACATAAGTAAAAATCCAATGAATATAGATGAAATACTCGAAGCTGTCGGGATGAAGGAGCTGAAAAACAGGTTTCCGAGAGAGCTTAGCGGGGGACAGCAGCAAAGAGTGTCCATTGCTAGAGCGTTGGTGAAGAATCCGAAACTGCTCCTCTGTGACGAGCCGACCGGAGCCTTGGATTATGCTACGTCAAAAGCAATTTTAAAATTGATTTCGGATGTGAATAGAAAATACAATACAACGGTTCTTATTATAACTCATAACAGTGCCATTTCCGGAATGGCTCATAGAATGATAAGACTAAGAAGCGGACAAATCGCAGAGGATAGGGTTAATGAAAATGTCCTTCCGGCAGAAAGGATTGAGTGGTAATGGTATTCAATAAAAAAATCGCAAGGACAATGCTTGAGAACAAGTCGAGATATATAGGCTCCTTCCTGTTGATATTGTTAAGCTGTGCCCTGTTTACTGCTTTTAAACTTTCGCTCCCTAGCATTATCAAAAGCGTTGACGAGTTCAGGAAAGCTTGTGAGGTTGAGGATTCCTATTTTATTGTTTCTGCACCGCTGAATAATATAAAGGAGCTTGAGAAAAAATACGACCTTGTTCTCGAAGAAAGAAAATCTCTGGATTATGCTATCGGCGATTCTACGCTGCGACTCTTAAAGGAGACAAAAAAGCTTGACAGGTATTCGGTTATCAAGGGAAGCCCCTTGAATAAGCCGAATGACATGCTGATCTTTGACAAATATGCAAAAAATCATAACCTCAAGATAGGCAGCACCCTGAAGGTTGATGAAAAAGAGTTTAGAATTACAGGCTTCTTTACACAACCGGACTATTTATATGTTCTGAATTCGGAGACAGACCTTTTGTTCAATTATGAAAAATTCGGCATCGCAGTAGTGCCGTCATCCGGCTTCGATGAACTTCAAGGGGCTCAGACCTTCTACAGCGTGAAATATAATAAAAATAATGAAATGCAATTTAAGGAATACATAAAACAGAGCAATTTGATAATAAAATGGATCGACAGTGATACAAATCCGAGGATTGAAGCTTTTGACGGTGATATTTCCGGAACTGTTCAACTTGGAAATATACTTCCACTGTTTATTTTAGCCGTTACTTGCTTTCTGCTGGCAGTAGTAATGTGGAGGCTCCTTAAAGGTGAATTTGTGCAGATAGGTACGCTTTATGCACTCGGATACAGAAAAAAAGAGATACTAAAGCATTATTTGAGCTTTTCTGTAATCATATGCCTTTTGGGAAGTGTCACAGGCATAATTGCAGGTTTGTTTTTTGTAAGGCCCTTGATGATAACTCAATCCTTTCAATACAATCTTCCCCGGATAAAGGTTGATTACAATATTTTTTATTTAATAACGGCTTTGGTACTTCCGTTTCTTTTCCTGGTACCGGCATCAATGTTTGTTGTCCTGAAGGCTTTGCGCAAGCCTCCGCTTGTACTTATCAGAGGCGGCGCGGATGGTAAAAAGGTGGGTTTCATTGAAAAGAGGCTTAATCTAAACAGATTTGGATTCAATACAAAGTTTAAAATCCGTGAATTAGTAAGAAATATTCCCAGGAGCCTTATCATGATACTGGGAGTATCTCTTGCAGCCATGCTGCTGCTTTTCGGATTTTTAATGCAGTACTCGATAGACAACCTTATGAAGGAAGGCTATGACAAGGTTTACAGGTATAAATACACCTATATGCTTAATTCCTTTGAAACGAAGACGCCCGAAAAAGGCGAAGCGATATCATTATCAACTTATTCTGCAAAAGATAAAAACGGAAAAAAACTTAATTTTAAAATCCAAGGCATGCAAAGACAGTCAAAACTTATTGATATGAAGGATAAAAAGGGAAAAAGGTTAGATTTCAATCAGATAATTATAACAAAACCATTAGCAGACAAACTTGGAATTGGTGAGAACGATACTATAAGGGTGGAAAACAGATTTACCGGGAAAACCTTTAATGTAAAGCCGGATAGGATAGCCAGCACCTTTAACGGCAATTTTATATACCTGCCGCTGGATAGATATAATGAACTCAACGGATTTCCAAAAGGAAGCTATACGGGTTTACTTTCAACGGAAAGGCTTAACATTGATCCTCATAAGATTTTAACCACAATAAACAAAAAGGATGTAATCGGCGGTTATGAATCGACTATTGGGGTATTCAGAATATTTACTATAGTCATTACAGCTGTTGCATGTTCTATAGGACTGATTATCATATTCATAGTTACATCACTCTTGATTGAAGAGAATAGGGCCAATATTTCTCTTCTGAAAATTCTAGGATACAGTAAAAAGAGGATATACTCACTCATACTTAATAGTACGGCTGTTTTAGTAGTAATAGGCTTTATAGCTGCAGTTCCTGTAACAATTGCTATATTGGGCAAAATGTTTGAGGTTATTACATCCAACATGGACATAACGATTCCGGCCAGAGTTAACTGGGTAGATCTTATGATTTGTTTTGTTATCATAGTCATAACCTATGAGATTTCAAAACTCCTTTCAAGGAGAAAGATCATTAACATCTCCATGGCAGACAGTTTGAAAAACCGAGCCGAGTAATTATTGAAGTTGAGCTTTGACTGGTTTTAATTGTGACTTAAACAGTGTTATAATAATTAGTATCAGATTGCTTGCAGAGGTGAGTACGTGAATAATTATCAATCGATCAAAAATATTATTGAAGATATGGAAAAACTTGCACAAGCCTTATACATTCCACCTTTCCCAATTTATTTTCTTGGAGGCTCCGCTTGTATTCTGGGTAAGTATAATGATAGGGCAACAAGGGATTTCGACTTTATAGATTTGAATTATTCTGCTTCTTATGGAAGAGTATTCAGGTATTTAAGCGACTTTGACATGCTGGAGTATGAGAGCACCATATTATCTCCATCATACAGGGAGAGGGCAAAGAGGCTTGAACAGTTCAAATATCTGGAGGTTTTTGTTTTGGCAAGAGAGGATATTATAGTCAGTAAGATAATACGTATGGAAGAAAAGGATATTGAGGATATTGGTATGCTTTTAAAAGATAGCAGTAAAGAACTGATTTTAAAAATAATAGACGAAGTTATTAATAGGGATGATTTGTTTGAAATCAAGAAACAAGCATTTCAAAAGAATTTACCGATTTTCAGGGAGAGATTTGATGTATAGGGTTTTTTGTGAAAGCTATGAGAACTATATTAGACATTATGAGGATGCAAAGATTAATAATGAATACCGTTTTTCAATTGCCAAGCCATTTGGGCTTATCCGTGATGTTCAACGGTACATGACGGAAAAGACCGAATGTACTTTGCTTTACAGGCAATTAAGCGATTTACTCTATTTTATGGCTGGCAGCTTGGAAAGATACCCTAAAATGGGAGCTTTTCTGTGGACTTTGGAAGCTAGGGGAATAGAGGGACGCTACTATGGTGTTGTTTCAAATGAAGATCTTGAAGAGCAAACAAAGCTTGCAAACATGTTTTTGAATTTGTTGTATTGGGAAGATATTGAGCATTGACAAATCCCTCCGTCACAAAATTCCACCTCCCTTTAGCAAGGGAGGCTATGTCATCCTTGCTAAAAGGGGATGACACGAAGTGGCAGGTGGATCTATATTAAAGATAATCTTTAAAGGCGAATTGATTTCATGCAGGGAATGGAAATCAATTCGCCTTTCTATGTTCACCCAATGTAGGGGTTAGTGGTTGAACATCAATTTATAAACTCTTTAGCAAACTTTATACTTTTTTTATAATTGCTTTATTTTGACTTTATAGTCGCGATGTAAGATGAATATGTGAAGTAAATGACTTCAAAAAATTACTCAACGGAGGAGATAAAAAATGGCAAAGAAAATGAAAAGAATTCTTACACTTGGATCGTCTATCGTACTTGGCGGAATGATAGTATTATCAGCGGCTTTGGCAAATGCTAACACTACAACGGGCTATGAGGAGCTTAAAACCACCATAAAAAATATGGCTCAGGTGAAAAGCTTCACGGGCGTTCTGAATGCTTCAATTAAGGACAATGGGAAGGTTCTGGCTGAGATCAACGCGGGATTAATGACAGATGAAGACACTGGGGACGGCAGCGTCAAAGCTTCCATAAGCTCAAACGGAACAAAAGAAGACTTTGTAGTTTTTAAGCAGGATGGAAAAATGATCTTCAAAAGTAATGGCAGCGAAACCTACAACGTAGCGGAAGAACATGAAAATTCGAAGAATGATAGATTTGACAATGATAAAAAGAAATGTGATCCGGAAGCAATGGCAATAGGCGAAAAGATCATGGACTTTGTGGTTGGGGACTTGAAAAATCAGGTTGAAATTAAAGAAAACGATGGTGAAAAAATTATATCCATGAACCTGTCTGAAAAAGAAATACCTACAATTGCGAACCTTATAGCTTCTCTTGCAGTCAAGGAAAAAGCAGAACGAAATCCTGAAGATGTAATGAAGCTTGAGGACACCTTGGGAATCAAAACCGATTTAAAGCCCGAAATGCCGAGATTGGTTGACGATGTCAGAATAGAAAACGTAAAATTTAAGGTTACAGTAGGCAAGGATGGAATAGTGAAGAACCTCTCCGGAAGCGCAGCTGTTGCCGGAAACGATGAAAAAGGTACATTCCATAAAGTTGAATTCGACTTTACGATGTCACTTTCAAATGTAAACAGCACTGTTCCTGAAAAAATAGACCTTACAGGGAAACAGGTAAAGAATGTTGATTTGACTGAGCTCAAAGACGAAGACTAATGCAGGAAGCTGAGCCAGTGAAGGGCTTATGTGAAATGCACAGCAATTGACGGTTAAAAGAAAAGTGCCGGTCGTTAAACCCCTTCACTGAGTTCAGGCAATTAAAAGAAATCAGGTTAGGAGAGTTAATATGGAGAAGATATTGGAAGTTAAAGGGCTTACCAAGCTATACAAGAACAAAAGAGGAATACGGGATATAACTTTTGATATTTACAAAGGCGATGTGTTCGGATTCCTTGGCCCGAACGGTGCGGGCAAAACCACAGCCATGAAGGCTATTACCTCCCTATGCAGGGCCGATAGCGGTGAAATAAAGATACAGGGGTATGACAACATGGATGAATATGAGAAGGCAATGGAAGGTGTAGGCTGCATAATAGAAAACCCGGCTGCCTTTGAATATATGAGCGGCTATAAAAACCTGGAAATGGTCTCCCGGTATTACGAAGGAATAGACGGCTCAAGGATAAATGAAGTTCTTGAGACGGTAGGATTAAAGGAATTCAAGGATGAAAAGGTATCCGGCTATTCCTTGGGAATGAAGCAAAGGCTCGGGCTTGCAGCAGCCATACTTTCAAATCCTTCGCTGGTAATACTTGATGAGCCTTTGAATGGATTGGATATTGAGGGAATGGTTGAAATGAGGAAGCTTATAAAAACCTTATCCGAACAAAAAAAGATTACTTTCTTTATTTCAAGCCACCTTATACACGAGGTTGAGCTTACCTGCAACAGGATCGGAATAATTCAAAACGGCAGGCTGCTTGAAACCGGTTTGGTCAGTGATATGAAAAAGGAGAGCGATTCTCTTGAAGAGTATTATCTCAATAAGATAAAAGAAGTCAGGGGGTATGCACAATGAAAAACTTTATTGCTGCAATAAAAAATGAAAACCAAAAGCTGTTTTCGAGGAAAAGGACATACGTATTTTTATGTATTTCGGCTGTTATTCCTTTGATTACACTAATATTTCTTCTGTATTTTCAGAATGTACAGGGCATAAGAATAACAGAAAGCATGAGATTTCCTTCTTTGATTCTCAGCTTCTTTACAGGACTTCTGCTTCCGCTGTTTATAAGCATGAATATCATTGAAGCGTTTACAGGCGAAGCTGGGGAGGGGAGCCTTAAAGCCAGCCTTTTAAGACCTGTAACCAGGTTCAAGATATTTACCGCAAAAATATTGTCTTCGATATGCTATACTGCTGTTATCCTGGGTTTGGTCTTTGTGGTGTCCACACTATGCGGGCTTGCGTTGAAAACTCATGGAAGCTTTGTTTCGGGTATTGCCGGGTCATTTGTAGAATATACAACATCACTGGTTCCGCTTGTAATGATTACCATAATCGTAGCATTCGTAGCACAGTTTTTCAAAAGCAGCGGCGGGGCTTTGACAGTATGTATCCTTCTGTTTATTGCACTAAAAACACTTTCAGGTTTATTCTCCTCTTCATCTCAGTTTTTCCCGACATCCTATACAAACTGGGGAAGCTTGTGGACCGGCGGTTATTTACCGGTGACAACCCTGATAATATCGTTTATGTTTATGCTCGGATATAGTATAATGTTTTTTACATCAGGCTATTACGCTTTTGAAAGGAAAGAGCTATAAGCTTCAGAATACCTGTAACGGGGGTTAACAATGCCGATTAAATTAAAACTGCTTTTTTCATATATTGCTGCTGTTTTTGTACCGTTAATTCTTGGTGTTATTGCTGCGATTGTTCTTGCGGGGGCCTTATACGGGCCTGACAATCCGAAAGAAGATTTTTTTGAGAATTATGCTATGAGGGTGCCGAAAGCATATGTAGACCTTAAGAATATGGCGGAGATCAATCCTGACAAGCTTAAAGACGAAGCATACCTAACGGAAATAGATTCTGAGCTGAAGTCGGTCAATACCGGGATAGCAGTTGTTGATTCCAACGGCAACGAATTATATATTTCCAAAAAACTAAAAAAAATAGCTGTTGTCAGCAGTCTTTTAAAGAATTCCGGACAAAACAAACGCTATCATGAAGATAGAATCCAATCCAAGGGCTTATTAACCATTCTGAACAGAGAAGTTAAATTCAGCAACGAACAGACCGGCAGGGTATACCTTATATCAGATATGCGCCCTGTAGGCATCTTTCTGGGAAAGTATTTCTCGTCTTTAGGGATAATCGTTTTTTTAATTCTTATAGTTACAAATGTGCTGCTTACATTTCTGATATCAACGGGTATTACCAAGCAGCTGAAACGTTTAAAGCATGCAACTGAACAAATCAAGGACGGCAATCTCAATTTTGAACTGAAAACAAGATCGAGAGACGAAATAGGGGATGTATCGCGTGCATTTGAACAGATGAGAGCCAAATTAAAAGAATCGATAGACAAACAGCTTCAGATAGAAGAAAATAGAAAGGAGCTCATTTCGAGCATATCACATGACCTTAAAACTCCGGTTACTTCCATAAAAGGATATGTTGAGGGAATAATGGACGGGGTTGCGGATTCACCTGAAAAAATGGATAAATATATAAAGACTATATATGCAAAAGCAAATGATCTGGATAGGCTGATAGACGATCTTTTCCTTTTCTCAAAGCTTGATCTGAAAAAAGTGCCCTTTAACTTTGAAAAGGTAGGTCTGGTCAAGTATTTTAACGATTGTATAGAGGAGCTTAAGATAGATCTTGATAAAAAAGCAATAAAGCTGGAATTTGAAAATAATTGTGCGGAAAATGTTAATGTAGTGGCTGACAGAGAGAAATTGAAAAGAGTCATAGTCAATATAATACAAAACGCAGTGAAATATATGGATAAAGAAGAAAAGACAATTAACATCAACGTTTCCTGCAGCGGCAATGAAGCATTGGTCAGAATCCGTGACAATGGTCAAGGCATTAAAGAGGAAGAATTGCAATTTATATTTGACAGGTTCTTCAGAACGGATGCATCAAGGAATTCATCTACCGGAGGAAGCGGACTCGGGCTGTCTATTACAAAGCAGATAATAGAAGGGCATGAAGGGAAAATCTGGGCTGAAAGCGAATATGGGAAGCAGACTACGATAGCCTTTACTCTAAAGATTGTTTAATGATGATGGGGGTTGCGTATGAAAAAGGTATTGATAATTGAAGATGAATCAAGCATAGCGGAATTGGAAAGGGATTATCTTCAGATCAATGGTTTTGAGGTTGATATTGAGAATAACGGTGAATCCGGGCTGAAAAGAATACAGAAGGATGATTACGACCTTATCATACTTGACCTCATGCTGCCCAAAATCGACGGCTTCGAGGTGTGCAGACAGATACGGAACGGGAGCAATGTTCCTGTGCTTATGGTTTCCGCCAAAAAAGAGGATATAGATAAGATAAGAGGGCTTGGACTTGGAGCGGACGACTATATTACCAAGCCTTTCAGCCCAAGTGAGCTTGTTGCGAGGGTTAAAGCCCATATTGCAAGATATGAGCGGCTTGTGGGCAATAAGGAGCAGAAGAAGGACGTCATTAATATACGCGGGCTTAGCATAGAAAAGACCTCCAGAAGGGCTTTTGTAAATGGGTCTGAGGTTTTCCTTACAGCAAAGGAGTTTGATCTTTTATCCTATATGGCTGCGAATCCAAACCGTGTTTTCAGCAAAGAAGAATTATTTGACAGGATCTGGGGCATGGACTCTATTGGAGATATTGCAACTGTTACTGTCCATATAGGTAAAATACGGGAAAAAATAGAATTGGACACTTCAAATCCCCAGTACATAGAAACCATATGGGGAGCAGGGTACAGGTTCAAGGTGTAAAGCACCTTATAAAAACTGCTGAAATCAGCAGGAGCATAGCCGATAAAATCATTGAATAATTAAAGGAATTTGATATAATATCTACGTATGAATAGAAAGTTAAATTTGAATTTTGAATGGAGTGGTAAATATATTATTTTTTACAAAACCTGAATACAAGGAAATAATATTACCATTTACATATGATAATAATCCTGAAGATTTAAATGCTGGACTGGTAAGTATAGAAGCTTATGGCAATATATTAGGTGAAACTAAATATTGTTATGCATCATATGTAGTAAAGTTAAAATATATTGATGAAATAGTTGCTTTACTTAAGAATTGTTCTGATAGAACTGTAAAAGTTATTTTAAAAATAAAAAAGGAAAAAGTTGTAGACTTTAAAATAGATTTAGATAGCTTAGCTGAAGCATATAATGATGAGAGATTTAAATCATTGGAATTATCTGCCTGGGGCTTAAATAATAAACGTTTTAAAGATTTGGAATCAAGATGAATACAAGAGTTGCAATTATTCGAGAAGATGTAATTTCAATTTAAAGTTTGATATTAAGATACTGTGTATAATGTGCAGTATCTTTTTCTTTCCGAAAATTCTGAAATACTTCGACACAAAAAGCCTTTTGTGTTCAAGGTGTAGAAAATTATATGAAATTCTTCTTGAAATCAAACTGTCTTGTATCTAATTACCAATAGAAATCTTATCTTCTATAGATTATAATTTTATATCATAATATTAAGTCTGTCATGTCTTTTACCACTTCAACCGGTAGCAGTATACATATTTTTAATGGTGACAGCTGTCATATTTTCTGGGGGTGGGTTTTTTGCTGTACTATGTTACCAAAAGATTATTATATTCATTATTTACATTATTTATCATATTTACCGTAATATTCATTATGATGCATGCAATTCCCGGCAATGTGTATAGTTCCGACAAAGCGCTTCCGCCTGAAATAGAAAAGAATATAAGAGCAAAGTATGGGCTTGATAAGCCTCTTTTCCAACAGTATATCAAATCATTGGAAAACACTGTAACCTTGGATTTCGGAATGTCAATGAAAAATGAAGGGCGTGAGGTCAACAACATCATAAAGGAACACTTTCCCAAGTCGGCAATGGTTGGTACTTTCTCAATATTCCTCTGTCTGATAATAGGTCTTCCGTTGGGGATATTTTCAGGACTGAAAAAGGGGAAATGGCAGGATAATGCCACAATGGTTCTGGCTACGATAGGTGTAACAGTACCGAGCTTCGTATTGGGAACGCTTTTACAGTATTTTATCGGAGTAAAGCTGGGATGGCTTCCTACAATCGGGTTCAATTCCTTTGAGAATCTTATACTGCCGTCCATAGCCTTATCACTCTTCCCGCTGTCATTTATAGCAAGGCTTGTACGCTCGGGTATGGTGGAGTCCCTCGAGCAGGATTATATCAGGACTGCAAGAGCAAAGGGACTGACAGAAAGGGTTGTAATTCTGAAACATGCACTTAAGAATTCGATACTGCCTGTAATAACCTACCTTGGGCCTTTAGCGGCAGGTGTTCTGACAGGCAGCTTTGTAATAGAAAGCATATTTAATATTCCCGGACTTGGAAGGTACTTCGTTGACAGCATCAGCAGCAGGGATTATACAGTAATCATGGGAGTTAGTATTTTTTATGCAATGATTTTGATTTTGATGAATTTTATAGTTGATGTTGTGTACGTTTTTGTGGATCCAAGGATAAAGTTTAAAAACTAGGAGATGTGCTGAGATGGAAATCATTCAAAAAAATCGGTTTGAACCCCTTGTCAGGGATAAATCTATTAAACAGGAATTAACGGGGAAAAGCCTTACTTATTGGCAGGATGTATGGAGAAGGTTGCGGAGCAATAAGGTTGCACTAGTCAGTATGTATTTTATTGTTATTCTTATACTATTGTCCATATTCGTTCCGATATTTTCCTGTTACTCATATTCTGACCAGCTGCTGGGGCAGGAGGGCATGGGGCCGAGTCTGCAGCACCCTTTCGGTACTGACACGATGGGCAGAGACATGTTTGTAAGGGTATTCTACGGCGCAAGGATTTCTCTCAGCATAGGCCTTATCGCATGCCTGATTAATCTTACTATAGGAGTCCTGTACGGAGGCATATCAGGATATTTCGGCGGCAAGGTAGACACGGTTATGATGAGGTTTGTTGATATCGTATACAGTGTTCCGATGATGCTTTATGTTATCCTTCTGATGGTTGTATTCAAGGATAGAGCTGAGAAAATGTTTGAGCTTCCTGTTTTATCGCTTTTCAAGAGTGCAGGCGCAGGCTTGTTAAGCATTTATATTACTCTCGGACTTACCTACTGGGTTGATATGGCTAGGATAGTAAGAGGTCAGATTCTAAGCCTTAGAGAGCAGGAATATGTAACAGCCGCAAGAACGCTTGGGGCCGGTAACTTCAGAATACTTTTAAGACACCTTATACCGAATTGCATAGGGCCGATACTTGTAACCATAACGCTTCAAATACCTACGGCAATATTCACTGAAGCATTTTTAAGCTTCGTCGGGCTTGGTGTGGATGCACCCATGGCTAGTTGGGGAAGTCTTGCGAGAGATGGGCTGGAGGGGATAAGATCATACTTTTATCTTCTGCTCTTCCCGTCAATAGCCATAAGCTTGACAATGCTTGCATTTAATATGCTGGGTGACGGATTAAGGGATGCGATGGATCCCAGAATGAGAAAATAGAAGAGGTGAAAGCAGCCATATGAATTATCTGTTGGAAATAGAAAATCTTATTACGGTTTTTGAAACATATGCCGGAAAAGTCAACGCACTGAACGGAATTTCATTTAATATTCAACATGGTGAAGCAGTTGGCATCGTAGGTGAGTCAGGAAGCGGCAAAAGTGTAACAATGCTGTCATTAATGGGGCTTTTATCAGAAAACGGCAGGATCATAGAGGGCAGGATTAAATTTGACGGCAAGGATATTACTGATTATAAAAGTAAGGAAATGCAAAAGGTAAGGGGGAATGAAATCGGGATGATATTCCAGGATCCTATGACATCCCTGAACCCCTTGTTTACTGTGGGAAACCAGCTTATAGAAGCAATTCTGAAGCATAATAAAATTTCAAAGCAGGAGGCCAGGCAAAAAGCTGTTGAAATGCTGAGGATCGTAGGAATACCAAGCCCGGACAAGCGTATCGGGCAATATCCTCATGAGTTCAGCGGCGGTATGCGGCAAAGGGTTATGATTGCTATGGCACTTTCTTGCGAACCCAAGCTTTTGATCGCCGATGAGCCTACAACTGCGCTTGATGTGACAATACAGGCACAGATACTTGAGTTAATGAAGGAATTAAAGAATAAGATCAACATGTCCATAATACTTATAACTCACGACCTTGGGCTGGTCGCAGACATCTGCAGCAGGGTTGTGGTAATGTATGGGGGAACGATAGTTGAGCAGGGGCCGGTTGAAGAAATATTCTACTCCGCAAAACACCCCTATACAATGGGCCTATTAAAATCCATTCCGAGACTTAACATGGGCAAGGAAAGACTTGCGCCCATAGGAGGCCAGCCGCCGAACATGCTTAAGCCCCCGGCAGGGTGTCCTTTCGTCGACAGATGTTCAAAAGCAATGAACATCTGCAATGAAGAAAAGCCTGTTTTAAAAGAATTTGGGGATGGGCACAGTGCTGCATGCTGGTTGTACTGCATGAACGGGACAGGGGGTGAAGGAAATGCCTGAGACCGGAAAAAAGCTGCTGGAAATTAAAAAGCTTACAAAGCACTTCGATGTAAAAAAAGGTTTAACAGGAGCATCCAAGCTAAAAGTTAAGGCTGTGGACGGTGTCAGCTTTTTTATAAACAAAGGAGAGACAATGGGCCTTGTAGGAGAGAGCGGCTGTGGTAAAACTACAGTCGGCAGGACAATCATAAGGCTTTATGAACCGACAAGCGGACAAATTCTATATAATGGAAAAGATATTACAAAGGCAGATATGAAACCTTTGAGGAAAAAAATGCAGATGATATTTCAGGACCCGTATGCTTCGTTGAATCCAAGAATGACGGTAGCTGATATAGTTAGCGAGCCGATGGACATTCACAAGATCGGAAATAAGAAGCAAAGCAAGGAGAAGGTTCTGGAACTTCTGGAAATGGTGGAACTGAACAAGGAGCATGCTAATAGGTATCCTCATGAATTCAGCGGCGGTCAAAGGCAGAGGATAGGAATTGCAAGAGCCCTGGCAGTTGACCCGGAGTTCATCATATGCGATGAACCTATATCTGCTCTTGATGTTTCAATTCAGGCGCAGATCGTCAATATGCTTGAGGATCTTCAAAAGTCACTGGGACTGACTTATCTTTTTATAGCACATGATCTTTCAATGGTAAAGCACATTAGTGACAGGATCGGTGTGATGTACCTTGGAAAACTGGTTGAGACCACTGACAGCAATCAGTTGTATGAAAAATCCGCACACCCTTATACACAGGCCCTGCTGTCGGCGATACCCATAGCTGATCCTAAAGAAAGCCGCAAGAGGAACAGGATCATACTTGAAGGCGATGTGCCAAGTCCGATTAATCCGCCTACAGGATGCAAATTCAGGACCAGATGCGTACATGCCATGAAAAAGTGTGCTGAACAGGAGCCGGAATTGAAAGAAATAGCACCCGGGCATTTTTGTGCTTGTCATTTATATTAATGAATTAAATAGGTTAAACTTACTAAGAATAATAAGAAACAAATTCAGGAGGAGAGAAAATGAGAAAGGTCATTTCTTTGTTTCTTATTACATGCTTAATCGCCGTTGGTTTCACGGCTTGCGGCAAATCAGGACAGCAAGGTGCTAAAGGTTCGGCAAGCAATGGCAAAACAGCTTCGACAGATAAATTGAATCTGTTGATGGGGCCGGAGCCTGATACTATAGATCCGGGTTTTATCCTTTCATCAGATGGCGCAACATATGCCTTACATGTGTTTGAAGGACTTATGAGAATGGGAGCTGACAACAAACTTCAGCCGGGAGCCGCTGAATCCTATGATGTATCTGCAGATAAGCTTACTTATACCTTCCATATAAGAAAAGACGCAAAATGGTCTGATGGAGTACCTCTGAAAGCACAGGATTTTGAATATGCATGGAAAAGAGTACTTGACCCCAAGACAGCTGCTCCATATGCATATATTTTGTATCCTGTAAAGAATGCACAGGAATCCCTTGAGGGCAGGGTAAAAGTTGATCAGGTAGGCGTAAAAGCAACTGACGACAGAACGTTCGTTGTGACACTTAAAGCACCGACACCGTACTTCCTAAGTATTTGCAATTTCCAGACCACTATGCCGGTCAGAAAAGACATTATTGAGAAAAACGGTGACAAGTGGACACAGAGTCCTGCAACCTATATCGGAAACGGTCCCTACAAGCTTACAGCCTGGAAACACAAGGAAGCCCTTGACATGACAAGGAATGACAATTACTGGGATGCCAAGAGTATAGCTGTTAAAAATATCAGCTGGAAGCTGATTGAAGATGATAATGCCGGTCTTGCTGCTTTTGAATCAGGTGATCTTGACGGTATATTGAACAGACATGTTCCTGCTGCGGAGGTTGCCAACTTCATCAAGCAGGGAAGGGTTAAGGTGCACTCCGCCAGTCTTGGTTCGGACTATTTCCAGATCGGACTGGTCAAGCCGTCATGGAACGGTGTGAAAGACAAAAGAGTAAGGAGAGCGCTTGCACTCGCTATCGACAGGACCGCACTTTGTGATAACATTTTGAGGACAGGCAACAAGCCCGCAGGCGCATATGTCCCATATGGAATAACCGAACCCGACGGCAGGGATTTCAGAGATGTAGGCGGAAACAATTTCATCCCTCTTAAAGCCGATGTTGCTGAAGCAAAGAAGCTGCTGGCTGATGCGGGTTATCCTGATGGGAAAGGTGTTCCTACTCTTCTTTATACTTACAATACTGCAACAAGAAACCAGAAGGTTGCCGAATTCCTTCAGGAACAGTGGAAGAAGAACCTTAATATAGATGTAAAAATACAAAACCAGGAATGGAAGGTACTCATTCCGGATAGAACAAGCCATAACTTTACCTTGACAAGGGGTGGCTGGACTGCAGACTATATAGATCCTATGACCTTCCTGGACATGTTTACAAAGGGAAGCGGAAACAATGATCCCGGGTTTGACAATGCAGAGTATAATGCGCTTATTGCAAAAGCTCAGAATGAACCGGATGAAAAAAAGAGAATGCAAATAATGCATGATGCTGAAAAGATATTGATGGAGGAACTTCCGATCATACCCCTTGACTTCACTGTTGAATATACCATGCAGAAGGACAATGTCAAGGGTATTTATACATCGCCTTTGGGAGTAGTATATGCAATGCATGCCAAAATCACATAACACTCAAAACATCGACATAAAATTAAGGGACGGTAAGCTGTCATTTTACAGACATCACAACCGCCCCTTATTTATTAAAATCAAACGTTATAATTTATTTCATACTGGCTCATCAGTTCATTAACCTTTTTCAGGTAGATTTCTTCCTGCTTTTTGGCTGTCATCTGCTGTTTGAGCTGATCTTTAACATCATCAAAGTTTTGGGACACCTCATCCTTTTTATCAATAACCTTTATGATGTGATATCCGAACTGCGTCTTTACCGGGGTGCTTATTTCCCCTATAGGAAGCTCAAAAGCAGCAGCTTCAAATTCAGGAACCATTTGCCCTCTTGTAAAATATCCAAGATCTCCGCCTTTAGCTCTTGAAGGGCAGGTGGAATACTCTTTTGCAGCTTCTTCAAAAACCATTCCGTCGTTTATCTCGTCAAGTACCTCTAAAGCCTTGTCTTCGGAACCTACAAGTATATGGCTGGCTTTTACACTCTCGGAAGTCTTAAACTGCTCTCTGTTTGCAACAAAATAGCTTTTAACTTCACTCTCAGATACTTCTGCATTCCGCACAAGCTTACCGACTGCATATTGTTTTAAAAAGTTGGATTTGATTTTGTCAAGTTCATTTACAAACTCTTCATCTTTATCGACGCCGTTTTTGACAGCATCAAGATATATCAATTCCTGGTTGACCAATTCTCCAACCAGTCTTTTTTTGCCTTCCGCTGAATAAAATTGCATTGCAGTCTGCTGGTCCAGATTCCTTAAAAGTAATTCATAATCCTGTTGAGTAATTTCTCTTCCGCCAACAACTGCCAAAACTTCGTTTTTTTCCATTTGATTTCTCCTTGTTACATTTTTATATTAGGAACGGATGTTATTATTTCAACGTTCCTTAGCATAAAGTTATATAAAATTTATAGTAACATTATACAAATAACTTTGCAAGCCTTGATCTTTAAATAGCTGAAATAGTCAAGGGCAAATACGAGATTCGCCCTTGATTTACAGTAATTACCAAAAAGTTGCCATCATTTAAAGGTGCTTGAAAAACAAAATTTCTTTGGTTTATTTAATTATGAGAATATTTCTCTAAGATGGCTTTCTTCTGTAATGGGTGCCTGACAGGAAAAGTCCTGACATACATATACGGTAGGCTTATCGGCTACAGTTTTGTATCCATCGATAAATGGTACTATATCTTTTAGGTCTTTATGGTCTTCCGAATAAAAAATTGAAACGGTAAAAGGTGAAAATTTCTCGCTTATTATCTGCATCATTGAATTTGCACCTTCATTTTCTTTTTCGGCAACAAGTACGATCTCTTTGGAGACAGAATGAGCAAACATATATGCTGTGAGGAAAAATGAGTGGCTCGTAGGGATATGCTGCGCACTCTTGCCAAACAATTTAAATAGTTGATGAGCACGTGCTTCCAGCTCATGATTGCCTGTTAACCTCGCCAGTCTTAAAAAGTTTAAACAGGCGACAGAGTTACCTGAAGGCATTGCGCCATCATATATTTCTTTTGGCCTTGCAATTAGTTTTTCACTATCGCTTCCGTACATGAACAGCCCGCCATGTTCAATATCCCAGAATAGCTTGATTAGATCATTGTTTAACTCTATAGCTCTTTGCAAATATTCAGGATCATAGGTTGTTTCGTACAGTTCTATCAATCCCCATATAAGAAATGCGTAATCATCCGCATATCCCGGAATAGCTGCTTCATTATCTCTATACCTGGCCAACAGACGCCCATCCTTCCCAATAAGGTTTGAGAAAATGAACTTTGCAGCTTTTTCAGCAGCGGTTATATAGCTTTGTTCAACAAGAATTCTTCCGCCGATTGCTAAAGATGCAATCGCTAAGCCGTTCCAAGAGGTTAAAATCTTATCGTCTTTATATGGATGTACTCGTTCGTTCCTATATTGAAATAAATTTTTCCTGGCCATTTCTATGAATTCTTTATCCTTATCCGGTATATTATGTTTTATCAGATTCGGAATATTATATCCCTCAAAATTCCCTTCAGGGGTTATATCAAAGTATTTGCAGAATTTTTCACCATCATCTTTTCCCAGAACCTTTTGAACCTCATCCGGCTTCCATACATAGAACTTTCCTTCTATACCTTCGGAATCTGCATCCTCCGCTGAATAAAACCCGCCTTCGGGAGATGTCATATCCCTAAGCATATAAGTAAAAATCTGTTTTGCCGTTTCCGAGTATAAAGCTTTTTTTGTAATCTGATAAGCTTCGGTATACGCAATCGCCAGCAGCGAATTATCATAAAGCATCTTTTCAAAATGAGGAACAAGCCATTCCCTGTCGGTTGAATAACGTGAAAATCCATATCCGATTGCATCGAATATTCCTCCCCTGCGCATCGATTCCAGAGTTTTCTCAACCATTTCCAATGCATGCTTTTCTTTCGTGGTATACCAGTAGCGCAGGAGAAATAATAAATTATGGGGCGTTGGAAATTTCGGTGCTCTTCCAAACCCTCCATGTTCCTTATCAAAACTATTCTTAAACTCCGCATAAGCCTCATGAATAGTGTTATCAGGCGGAGCCTCCTCAAGCGGACTTGTAAACACGCCTAATGAGTCCGAAATTTGATCGCCTGTTTCCAAAAGCGCTTCTCTTTTGTTTTCCCATGCATACAAGACCTTATCTAAAATGGTCATTATACCCGGAATTCTTCCTCTATCCTCTTTTGGATAATAAGTACCTACATAAAAAGGTTTTTTATCAGGTGTGAGAAATACGGTTAAAGGCCAACCGCCATGCCCGGTAAACATTTGACATACGGTCATATAGATATGGTCAATGTCCGGCCTTTCTTCTCTGTCAACTTTTATAGAAATAAAGTTTTCATTAAGAATTTCTGCGACTTCTTGATCTTCAAAAGATTCGCGTTCCATTACGTGGCACCAATGACAAGTTCTTTGAATACAGGTCAGCTATAGCCAATAGACAGGAAGATAGGTTTATCTTCTGACTTGGCTTTCTGAAAAGCTTCATCACTCCAAGGAAACCAGTTTACTGGGTTATGAGCATGTTGTAACAGGTATGGGGATTTCTCATGGATTAGTCTATTGGCTTGTTTATTAGTTGACATGATGGAATCACCTTCCTTTCATAATTTTATAGTAAAGTTTATTTATTTTTACCACCAAACTATTATTTGAAAGAAAGCAATTCTGTATTCAAAATAAAAAAGGGCATAGACCATTTTAAAGTCTACACCTTATATAATTTTATTTAAAAATGTTATATTTGCACAACACTACATTTTATGGGGAAAACTCTCACATATTTGTAACATGACATATTAGCCAATTAATGGTATAATGCTGAAGAATACCTGTATTAGGATGGAAAGATGTATAAGTCAGTCATTTGAAAGATTAAGTGATGGGAGAAAAAATGGGCATAAATGAAATAAACAAAAACTCTTGGGACAAGCAGGCTGCAAGATATCAGCAAAATGCAGATTTCTCATTTAATGTTGTTGATTATGGTGATGTAAGATATCCAAATGAGGAAGACCTGAAACTGATAGGTGATGTAAAAGATAAGAAAGTACTTGAACTTGGCTGTGGTGGGGCAAATTGTGGGATAGCTTTGGCAAAAAAAGGTGCAATTATGACCTGTACTGATATTTCTGTAGAACAATTAAAGTTTGCCAATAGGAATGCAGAAAGAGAAGATGTTAATATCAGATTTTTTGAGTCACAAATAGAAGATATGAGTTATCTAGAAGATGAGGAATTTGATAAAGTAATTTCCATATGTGCATTCATGTATGTCAAGGATATTGGTAAGGTATTCAAAGAAGTCAGTAGAGTGCTTAAATCTGGTGGCTCTTTTGTATTCAGCTTAAATGACCCTATATTCTATTCAATTGCTTCTGGATTAGTCTGGAAGGAAGATAATATTGATGACAGTTACTTCTATAGTGGTGAGGAAAAATGGAAATGGGAAAACAATGACAACTTTGAATTTATCACCTATAGAAGACCCATATATGAGTATGTTAACTTTTTGATAGATGCAGGATTTATATTTGAAAGGTTCTATGAGTTTCCATTAAACCATGATAACCCAAATGGATTAGAAGAAGAACTTGAAACCAAATATCCAAGGCTTATGCTATTTAAAGTAAAAAAAGGGTAGCCCATCAGCAATCCCATGCTGTACAAATGCTTTTGCAACTAATTTTCACCCTAACAAATGATAGGGCTTTTCTTAATGTTGAAAGGATGGAATTTAGTGAAAATTGATTATGCAAGTGAACATGATTTCCAATACATATTTGATAATGACAAACACATACCTAATCAATTAATACAGGACTCTGGAAGCCTACTGTTAGAAAATGAACCTTTAGAAATTATTTTCACCAAAAAACTATGAACCTGAAGAATAAGCATATACTCAGATTAGTTTCTCTGATATATAATTATTTTGTTACATGAAAAAAAGTAAATTATCTGAGAGTTGAGAAATTTGGTAAAATTTATTACATCCAAAAGAGTAATTACATATTTATTTGCTTATGTAGCTATATTTATATATTCATATTTTAGTGAGCATAGCTATATTAATACCCTGTTTTTTATAAAGGTACTTGGAGTTACATCAGCAATATATTTATCAACATATTGTGGGTTGAAATTAGGCTCTATTAGGCTGAGGGAAAATGACAGATTGAGAAATCGTATTAGCAAATTACATGTACCAGCTAGGGAAATTATTATACATATCAGTTTAGTAGTAGTGGTTATTGTAATTGTTGTTATCTTTGATACTAAAACTGCCATTAAAACCAGCCCTGTTGTTGAAAATAAAAAAATTGATGAAAAAGTATTAAATAGAATTGAAGAAGCTTGTGGCAGAACTGATATAACCAAAATTGTTGAAATTAATGGTAAATATTTCGTAACATTTTCAGATAATAGCAAAAAGTTGCTTCAACTGGACAAGAAGTAGATTTTATATATTCGGTATCACCAAACAAGGGTTGGGCGGCATAAGCTCCATTTTATAGATACCTTTTCAAATAAATCATATCCACTAACTGTTGGCCATTTTCATACATAGGGTGGTCGTAATTGTCTATAAAAAAGTTTTTAACAATGTGTGATTTTTCAAATCCGCATTTCTCGTAGAAACGAAGTATCATAGGGCTATCGCCTGTTCCAACATATAACTCGGTACCAGATTTTTTGTAGTGATCAGCAATAAATGAGATTAGCTTTTGTCCATATCCTTTCCGTTGATATTCAGGAACGGTAACAATATTCTTAATTTCATAAACGCCGGCTTGCTCTTGTGTAACAATGCAAATCGCTCTAACATCATCATCACACAAGGCGAACATATCACCACGATACAAATATTTCTCTATCATACTTACCTGTTCATCTGCAATAAGTAGCAATTCCATGTACTTTGTTTTATCGCTGTCAATAATTTTTACAATTTCCATTCGATATTTACCTTACCTTTTCTTTGTTATCTTTACAAATCCATTATACCCTTTTCACTTTCAAATAGGGGAACACACATTGTTGTAAAAAATAGATGTGCCACTTTGTAAAGTGACACATCAACTCATAAAATTTGCATGCTCCGTATAATGCGTTGAATACTTTTGGGGGTTAAAAAATATTTCTCTGACAGTTCAAAAACAGTAGTGCCGTTTTTGTAACTATTATATATTTCAAAATTTCTTTCTTTGAAATATGCTTTCGTATCTGTCTTTTCTCCCCAATTACATCTTTTTGATTTTATTTTTGGAATGTATATAACCTGCCCGTCAACATATTCTTGAATTTCTTCAATCAATCTTTCTGGCAGAATTTTCAAAGCCCGAACATAGCCCATTGTGCCCTCCTAAAAATTATTCTTTAGGATAGCAAAGGCTATTGATATTCTGTTTGAGTGATATGCAATAGCCCTTGCTATGCACAATGTTTCCTGCTTTTCCTTATAGTTCATCCCCCCTTACTTTTATATTATAGCTAAGACGTTTCATTTTCAAGTCACTTTTATGAATGATATGATTATTTCAATCAATATTATGATGTGTGTACTCATATCCAAGGGTTTTGACTTTAATCTGGTTTTCTTGGTTCTAGAAACCGTTTTGCCATCAATGCCAAGTCGAATAGCCGATGGAGAGGAAGATGGCTGCTTTTGTTGCCATATGACACCATATAATGTAAAATACTAATTATTACTAAGTGACTTGGAACCTTATTAGGCTGTTTACAGTCTAATAAGTAAAAAAGGAGATAATATAGATGAAAAAGAAATTAATAATTCTTGTGGTTTTATTTTATATAATAAATTTTACTGTTTCCGGTTGTTCAGACAGTCCTGATGTAAGCGTAAAAGGAAACCCATTAGTAAAACAAACAGCTGCATCAACTTCAGGTGATACATCCTCACAGAAAAAAACACTTGTAAAAGTCATAGTAAAGAAAAGTGATCTTGAGAAAAGAGTTTTTAATAATCCAGAGGACATAAAAGTTTTTGCAACCTCTATTGAAACTGGAATACCTATTAAGAATATCCCTTCTGAGTTAAAAGTACCCCCATATTTTATGTATTTCAGTTATTCTAATAATGAGACTGTAGAATACTTTCTTTACATCAGTCAAAACAGCGGCTGGGTTTACCAAAATGGTACAGGAAAAGCTTATACAATTTCCAAAAAGTCTGTCAAAGCCCTGAACCGGTTACTAATATCTTTTGAAGAGAATGGACATAGCCCAAAAGATTGGTTGTCATATAATAATAAGGATTATCATATTTCTTTAGAATATCCTTCAGACTGGGAAGCTGTTCATGGGTATAGTGAAAGGTATGGGGGTAATGATGCCTTTTTCCAAATTGATGCTATCAATGGTAAAAGCCTGTCTATTGACAAGGTAACTGAACTTGATGCATTTCATAAGCTAAAACCATATGGCTCCAACCCGCAAATAAAAGAGTTGAAAGTCCAAGGGCAGGTAGCAAGGTTAATCACACCTTCATCCGACCAACCCAAGGAAATGCAAAATCAGGCTGGTCTCATAATAAAATATCCAAAACCGATAAAAATAGGTAATGGTACTTATTACTATTTTATTTTATGGGCAGATAAGGCACATATTGAACAGATCAGTCAAACTATCAACTTTGTTTACTAATGAAAACATTGTCATCAGGATTGATATTATAAAGTTTGGACAAAATATCAAGGTTAGTAATTTCAAAAGAGGTGCAGTATGAACCAAACAATGATAATTGATATCCTTGATATAATTGTTAGAAGCTTTGCTTCATTTGTTACATTATTTATATTAACAAGATTGACGGGCAAGAAGACAATAGCTCAAATAACATTTTTCGACTATGTAATTGGAATTTCAATCGGTTCAATCGCAGCAGCTTTTGCAGTTGACAATACAATATCATATTCACATGGTTTTGTAAGTCTAATTGTTTATGCTATTTTTCCTATTGCTATATCTTATATAACAATGAATAGCTTAAAAGGGAGAAGGCTTTTAGGAGGCACTCCTACTATACTTGTGCAAAACGGTAACTTTATCGAAAAAAACATGAGAAAAGCAAAATTTCATGTAAATGACGTTTTGGAAGAATGCAGACTTAAGGGGATATTTAATCTTGCAGACGTAGAATTTGCTATTCTGGAAACCAACGGTCAAGTCAGCGTTCAACCTAAATCTCAAAAGCAGCCGCTGACAGCAGAAGATTTGAACATACCTACTCAATATAAAGGACTGTCTGCTAACTTAATTATAGATGGTAAAATCCTGCACGAACATTTGAAGCTTGTTAATCTTGAAGAGAAATGGCTGCTTGATGAACTGGAAAAGCAAAATGTTCAACACGTTAAGGATGTGTTGCTGGCGACTTTGGATACAAGCGGGAGATTAGTTGTAGACGTTAAAAATAAAAAAATTGTACCGCTTGCTGTGCTGGAGTAAACAAGGTATTAATTTGAAGGGTATTTACTAAATAAATTCAAAATGTATTTTCCCTTATTAAACTGTATTAAATCATTACACTTGTCACTTATTATGAAGATAATCCTGGTGAGCGGCAAATGGGTATGGGAATAGGCATGATGGGGTTTATAAAGCAAAAAGTCGGATGATTAATCACCCGACTTTTAATTAGCTTTATTAATATTAAATTATGAAATTCTTGATTTCATCGTAGAATTTTCCGCAATCGTCAGATTGAACTTCTACTTTTATCGGTTTGCTCAGATCAAGGCTGAATATACCCATGATTGATTTTGCGTCTACTATATACCTTCCGGAAGTCAAGTCAACGTCAAAATCATATTTGTTTACGATATTAACAAAATCTTTTACATCGTTGATTGATTTTAAAATAATATTGAATGATTTCATAAAAATTGCCTCCTTTATATTAATTAAATAACATGCTTTCATTATTAAGGTTTTACCTTAATCTAATATTATCCTGTTTAGTAAAACAAGTCAATCATCATATTGTTAAAACTTAGTAAATAGATTATAATAAAGTAGTTGAAATGGCCTTGACAAAGCATTTTCAAGGGTTTTGTGCATTTTGAACAAACTTTTTGCAGAAAATATAATTATAATGCACATAAACAGTTGTACTGGCAAGTGACGTTGAATATTAGCTAAAAAGACAGGCTGTGGAGGAATAATGAAAAAGGCTGCGTTTTACACCCTTGGCTGTAAGGTAAATCAATATGAAACCGAGGCTATTTCAGGGGTTTTTGAGAAGGGCGGATATCAAATAGTGGATTTTGCCGAGAAGGCTGATGTATATGTCATTAACACATGCACGGTTACAAGCCTGAGCGACAGAAAGTCCAGACAAATAATTAGAAGAGCAAAAAAAGCCAATGAGGCTTCGGTAATTGTTGTAACCGGCTGCTATGCTCAGACAGCACCCGAAGAGGTTGCAGAGATTCCCGGAGTGGATTTAATCATTGGGACAAAGGATAGAAGCGAAATAATTAATTATATCGAACGCTTCAGTGATGACAGAAGACAGGTCAATGCAGTTAAGGACATAATGCAGACAAGGGAGTTTGAAGATTTAGGTGTTGATGAGTATAAAGGTAGAACAAGGGCATTCCTGAAGATTCAAGAAGGATGCAGTCAATTCTGTTCTTATTGCATCGTTCCTTATGCCAGGGGGCCGGTAAGAAGCCGTCAGCCCGAAAGCATCATTAAGGAGGTTGACAGGCTTGCGAAAAAGGGTTTTAAGGAGATCGTCCTAACCGGCATTCATATTGCATCCTATGGAAAGGATATCAAAGAGTCCTCTCTGCTTGATATAATTAAAAGAGTTCATAGAGTCGAAGGTATTGAGAGAATCCGGCTTGGATCAATAGAACCTACTACGATTAATAAAGAATTCATCGAAACGGCCAAAACTTTAGGTAAATTATGCCCTCATTACCATATATCCTTGCAGAGCGGTTCCGACAGTACTTTGAGAAGGATGAATAGAAAATATACTACTGGTGAATATAAAAAGGGAGTAGAAGCCTTAAGAAGCAATTTCGCTGATGTGGCAATCACAACTGACGTAATGGTAGGTTTCCCGGGGGAAACAGAACAGGAATTTCAGGAAACTTTTGATTTCCTGGAGGAGATATCATTTACTCAAATGCATGTGTTCAAGTATTCCAGAAGAAAGGGCACCCCTGCAGCGTCTTATGATAATCAGGTTTCTCCTGAAATGAAAGAGGAAAGAAGCAATAAAGTAATAGAAATGTCAAAGAGAAATGTACTGGCCTTCAACCGGAGATTTGAGGGAAGCATAGCTCCTGTCTTGTTTGAACAGGAATCATCGGAATTCGAAAATCATTTGGAGGGCCTTACTTCAAACTATATCAGGGTTATTGCAAAGGCTTCGGACATACATAAGGGCGAAATTTTAAATGTTAGGCTGGAGAAAGCGGTTAAAGACTATGTTTTAGGCAGCATTGAGGAACCATGAGGATTTCTTTTGAGAAAAGTGCTTGGGGGATGTATTGCATAAATTAACCTGTTGAGGTACTATAATAATATGGAGTAACAAATTTGTACACCATAGATTAAGTGAAAAATTAAAACGATATTTTACATTTTAGCAATAAACGTGTCCCGTTTTATAAAAATAAGCGATCGGTACGCGGCATAGCCGATGATTGGAGGGTTCTTAGCCATGAAAAACAACGAGACAATGATGTTCAAAGTAGAAATGGAGAAAATGAACGAAGCCAAAGAGATTCTTCATACAGTTTACGAGGCTTTGAAGGAAAAGGGCTATAACCCGATCAACCAAATAGTGGGATATATTTTGTCAGGTGATCCTACATACATTACAAACTATAAAAATGCCAGGAGCATAATACGAAGGCTTGAAAGAGATGAGCTCTTAGAGGAAATAGTAAGATCCTATCTTGAAAAGAAATGATCAAAAAACCCTGTCAGAAATTGATAGGGTTTTTTAGTTTATAGTTAACTATGGCAATTAAGAGTTAAAAGATGACTTACCGGAAAAATTAGTTTATTGATATTACACTGTTCGAGGTATGAAATGAAATATGTGAAGCTGGGGAATACAGGGATTGAGGTTTCGAGACTTTGCTTCGGCGGGCTTGTTATTGGACCCCTTCAAAAGAATATGCCTGTCGGACAGGCTGCGGAAGTAATAAACAGAGCCTTTGAACTTGGAGTTAATTTTATTGATACTGCAGAGCTGTATGGAACATACCCTCATATACGGGAAGCTGTCAGGCGGTTTGGCAAGCTGCCTGTCATATCAACTAAGTCATACGCATATACGATTGAAGGCGCAAAAGCCAGTCTTGAAAAGGCAAGGGAAGAGCTTGACATGGATGTTATAGACATTTTCATGCTGCACGAGCAGGAAAGCAGGCTGACCTTAAGAGGTCATCGGGAAGCTCTTGACTACTATATCTCTGCCAAGCAAAAAGGCATTGTAAGGGCAGTGGGTGTATCTACCCACAATATTGAAGTGGTGGAAGCCTGTGCGGATATGCCTGAAATAGATGTCATACACCCGCTTATCAACATCAAGGGTATTGGTATCGGAGACGGTAAAATCGAGGATATGCTGAGAGCAGTCGAAAGAGCACACAGCAATGGGAAAGGCATATACAGCATGAAAGCGCTTGGAGGCGGCAACCTCTTGAAAGCTTTCAAAGAGAGCATGGATTTTGTTATGGAATTGCCTTTTGTGGATTCCATAGCTGTCGGAATGCAGTCAACTGAAGAAGTTACTGCTAATGTAAGGCTTTTTAACGGAGAAATGTCCGAAACTGAATTGAACGGCTTTCTGGAAAAGCAGGTCAGAAAGCTTCACATCGACTATTGGTGCGAGGGATGCGGGAAATGTGTTCAAAGATGCAGACAGGGTGCACTCTCTATAATAGGAGGAAAAGCTGTGGTGAATTATGAAAAATGTGTGCTCTGCAGTTACTGCGGAAGCGCTTGCCCGCAATTTGCAATTAAAATTTGTTAAGGAGAGGTATATGCGAATACTTGGAATTGATTACGGGGACAGCAGGATAGGCATGGCGGTTAGTGATCCTATGGGTTGGACGGCTCAAGGGCTTGAGACTATAAAAAATACCGGAACAAATTGGTCTCATTTGCAAAGAATACTTGAAGTCATAAGGGAATATAATGTTGATAAGATCGTTGTAGGCTTCCCCAAAAACATGAATGGCACTATAGGCCCGAGGGGAGAAAAAACGCTTGAATTTATTGAGAAGCTTAAGGAAAATGTAAGCAAAGCTGAAATCATAAAATGGGACGAAAGATTGACTACAGTAGCTGCCAATAGAACAATGCATGAGATGGGCATCAAGACTTCAAAGAAAAAAAACATGGTTGACAGGATAGCGGCAGTTTATATATTGCAAGGCTACTTGGACAGTTTAAGGTGAAGGATTTGATATTGCTGTGGCAGGCTTGCATAAAAAGTGTATATCAAACAAATGATAGTCAAGTAAAATATAGTATTTTGGCATTAGAAAATTATAGGAATAATGCATATATTGTGATATAATTATCATCTGGCATCAACAGGCTGTTTGGGATTACGACAATTTGAAAATAAATTCCTAAAGAGCTTTAAAAGGAGGAGATATTAATGACTGAGGAAAGAGATGATATCGTTGTATTAATCGACGAGAACGGTGAGGAAGTAGAGTTTGAGCATCTTGATACTATTGAAATGAATGACAGCGAATATGTTGTGCTTTTGCCTGTAGACGGGGATAATGAAGATCCTGAGGCTGATGAGGTCGTCATTTTAAAGCTTGATCATGGTTCCGAAGAAGAAGATTCATTTATAACGATTGATGATGAAGATGAACTTAATGCTGTTTTTGAAGAATTCAAGCAAAGACTTGAAGAGGAATACGACGAAGAAGAATAAAATTTCGAGGCATATAGCCTCTACCGATTTTTTATAACATGCTGCAGTATGTAATGCAAGATAAAAGCCTTTAGGAAACAAAGGCTTTTTATCTTGCATTAACGTTATTCTTCAAGTTTAAGGATTGCTGCTTGAAAATGTACTTTATAAGCTGATCCTGATCCTTTTGGGAAATTTCCTTGAAATAAAGGCCGGTCTCATATCTTCTGTCCCGGCTGTTCTCCATCAAAGAGCTCCTTATCACCTTACAGACAGCCTTTATCGAAACATCCGCACTGAGACTGAATGTAAGATCGATACAGCTGCCGCCGGATATTTGGTTTTCTGATACTATACATGCACCTGATCCGCTTATATTTTTAACCAGAGTTTTTTGGGGTTTATTTTCACTGCCGGCATTACTGCTTTTCTGTGTAGGATCGATATGTTCAGAATATTTCCCTTCTAAAAAGCAGTCCAGCCTGTAATGATTTCTCCTTTGAATCTTATCAATTTCACTATCTATCCTAACATTAAGAGTAATGATGTTTTCGGCTTTTTCCTTGCCGGTTATTGTGCCTGTAAAACAAAGAAGCCCGAGTTTATCGCTGAGAAAAATCACTCTTATTCTTGTACCGTTTGCAATAAAGGTCAGTCTTGATTCATGAATGGGACATGATATTATAATGTTTTTTGAATCAGTAATGTCTAGAAGCTGGCTTACATAGACTTTCCCAATTCTTTCCCCGAGACTGTTTATCAATTCCAGATCAAATTTTGTACCTAAAGGTATTTTTGCTGCATCCATTTGTACTCTCCAGTTTGCCTTATAATGATTAAAAAAAGGGTTTTGGAATTATCTGTAGAATCAATATAATTATAGTGTGCTGTTGGCTGAAAAGCAACCTCATAGAATAAATATCGTAATAATAGAAATTTTTCTTTACAAATATCGTTAACATAATAAATTTTAGGAGAGTGTTATGAGAAAAAGAACGGTAATTGTATTCCTATTGGCAGTTCTCTTGATTTCTAGTTCTTCCTGCGGCAAGGGGTCAAAAGCGGATGAGCCTTTAACTGCAAATCAGGCTGGAGAAGCGACCGGCTCATCAATTCAAGACACAACAAAAGAAGATAAGCAAAAGGGCGGAGAGGACTTTGTCCTGCCAGCCAAAGGTGTAAGACCTGTAGCTGTCATGATAGATAATCAGGGTTCAAGAGTTCTGCCTCAGGGTGGGCTTTATAAAGCACAGGTGGTCTATGAGATTATTGTGGAAGGCGGTATAACCCGACTTATGCCGGTCTTTTGGGGAACCGCGCCTAAAATGATTGGGCCTGTAAGAAGTTCAAGGCATTACTTTCTGGATTATGCTATGGAGAACGATGCAATCTATGTCCACTTTGGTTATAGCCCGCAGGCCAGAGCTGATATAGCAAGGTTCAAGATTAATAATATTAATGGGATTTTTGCCGGACAAGTATTCTGGGATATTACAAAAGACCGTGGAAACTGGCAGGATTCCTATACCTCCATGGAAAAAGTCATGACCTATGCAAAGAAAGCCAAATATAGGACAACAACTGATAAAACACCTAATTTTACTTATAACAAGAATAATACAGAGCTAACCGGGGGACAAAAGGCGGAAAAGCTTGAAATACATTATTCTTACGACTACATGTCCGGATATTCCTACGATTCAACAAGGCAGATATATCTTAGAACCAGGCGGGGTAAGCCGCATATGGAAAGGAATACAGGGAAGCAGTTGACTGCTGAAAACATAATAATACAATTTGTTCCCAATCATAGAATAGATGGCGACAATTATGACAGGCAGCAGCTTGGAGATGTTGGCAATGGTAATGGATGGTACATTACTTGCGGTAAGGCGGAGAAAATCAAATGGTCTAAAATATCAAGAACATCCCCTACATACTATACTGACCTCCAAGGCAAAAGAATAGTGCTTAACCCGGGGCAAACATGGATACAGGTTACGCCCTCCAATGCAAAGGTAACCATTAATTAACAGCTGTAAGGAAAAATTCATACCAGACTCCTTATTTTTGATTAAAACTTGATGAATTTACTAATAATAATCAGGCGGAAAGTCTTATATAAGGAGTATGGGTATATGAGCAAGAATTCTATTAAAACGATGCTGCTTGGAATAAGTCTTATCCTTATAGGAGAAGATTTTCACATTGAGGGGGCAGGGTACGGATATATTGCCAACATCGCATTGGGCTTATTTGGTTTTATGGTTGTGCTGTCCGGCTTTTTCTCCAAGGAATGATTTTTATAGAATACAATAATGTACCGGCTGTGGAAAGCCCGGTACATTATTAGTGAAACAGCATAATTTATGTCATTATCCAAGTGACTTGATTTCATTTTCGTTCAATACATCAACGAAATAATTTTCCATTTCATTTTCTGCTGAACAGCTTTGGGTATAGTACCAATCAAAGACCTTTTTCTCTACATTGTCGGAAAAGTCTACTTTTTCGGGATATACAGCTATTAACCTGTTGGTTTCCCTATCTCTCAGGCCTACGCTAGCCGTACCTTTAAAATGTCTCATTTTATCTCCTCAAAAACATAATATATTATTACTGCATCGGCTGTTGAAAATTGGATGCTTGCTGCTGTTGTACGGATTGCATGCCTTTTTCAATGTTTTCTGCTTCGTTTGGACTCAGAATATAAAGCAATTGCTGCAATTCCCCAACATGCTGTTTTTCTTCTTCGGCTATATGATGTAAGACCTTTTTCACTCTTTCATCTCCTGAGGCCATAGCATGAGCCTCATAGCCAACTATGGCCTCGATTTCGCCTGTAATGTCCACCCGGATTGCCTGGACGATCTCTTCGGCGGTCATCTGCCTTGGGACATTTGCCACAAAGGGATTTCCTAGAATAGCCATAAAAATCACTCCTTCCTTGTCTATTTTATTTAGTTTTTTCATTTTATTGAGGAATATTCAAACATGTGATTTGTTGAACGGGTTTTGCTATTGTGCTATTATATTAAAAGTTGTGCAAGTCAGTGCAATTTTACTTATGTGCTTTGATTCCCCGAATAATGCCTATGAGGTGAATAATGAAAAACAGGAAATATTTATATATTGGGTTAGTTGTAATTTCTACTATTGTTATGCTTGCTGCATGCGGATCGAAAAAGGATGGCTCAGACGGCATGACGACTGTTGTTCAACCGGATTCTGTTGCCAACGGGGTTAAAGCCGATAAGGAGCAGAATGGTCAAAGCAGTGATAATAAAAGCCGGGTGAATAAACCTGAGATTCAGGCTCCTAAGCCGGATTCAGCTCAAAAAGATGCAGTTTCAAATACTCAGGACAACCTTGACGATGGTGCTTTAACTAGTCCGGATAGTCAAGTCGGCAAAGTTAAAACAAGTATTATAACCTCTGATCTTGAATATGATAAGCTTCCTGACAGGTGGGGAGAAAGGGATTCCGGGGTTGCTGGAGTAGCAGTATATTATGGCTATGCCGACAGCAATAATTCTTCAAAAGCTCCAAAAGCAGCTATTTTCATAGAAGCCTTCGATGGAGAAAAAAGATACAATACTGCGGATGGCATAATGGAAAGGCTTCAAGGACGGCATCAGGGGGACGGACTGAAAAACCTGACAGTTTCGAAGGCGGGTAAGGGTATTTTTGAGTATACTTATTCTTTTGTTACGGAGACCGATGGAAAAGAACATATCGGATATATCTTTGAAGACCAGGGAGCTACCTGGGAGATAGGTCTTTCTGAAAATGGATCCTTAAGCTCGGCAGAAAAAGATCAGCTTAAGAAGGATTTCAATAAAATGGTCAACAGCTGCAGAATCGTCCAGTTAGAAGGGGATGTAGCTTAAATATATCTTGCTCCATAAAAGCTGCAGTTCATGCATTTTTGCTAAAATGACCGCTATTTGAATGAATCCTTATTGACAATTACCCAACGATGGGTATACTTAAATTAAATGAATTGATTTCACTTGCAAATCATGTGACTGGCGGATAATGGATAAAACCATAGGGAGCATGATTGATGTAGATTATCGACCGCCTGGGTAGAAAATTCCAGGTGGTTTTTATATTTTTTGAATAAATTTATAGGAGGGAAAATATGAAATCATTACAATTGAAGTACGGATGTAACCCGCATCAAAAACCTTCAGAGCTGAGAGTTAATTCTGAGAAGATGCCTTTTACGGTTCTTAACGGAACCCCAGGCTACATTAATTTTATGGATGCCTTAAACTCCTGGCAGTTGGTTAAGGAGCTAAAGGAATCAATGGGGTTGCCGGCTGCTGCATCATTCAAGCATGTAAGTCCTGCCGGTGCTGCAATTGGACTGCCTTTGACGGATGAATTAAAAAAGGCTTACTTTGTTGAAGACATTGAACTTTCGCCGCTGGCATCAGCCTATGCATGCGCAAGGGGCGCCGACAGAATGTCATCCTTTGGGGACTGGGCCGCTCTTAGTGACATTGTTGACGAGCCTACAGCATTGATACTCAAAAAGGAAGTATCAGACGGGGTAATAGCTCCAGGCTATACACAGGAAGCTCTGAATATACTTAAGGCAAAAAAGGGCGGAAAATATAATATTGTTCAGATAGATGAAGACTATAAGCCGTCGGAAACAGAAACCAGGACGATTTTCGGAATAGAATTTGTTCAGGGCAAAAACACTGTGATCCCGGGTTATGACATGCTTCAGAATATTGTCACAGAAAACAAGGAGCTTTCGGAAGAAGCAAAAAGGGATATGATCATATCGATGATAACTCTTAAGTACACTCAATCCAATTCAGTCTGCTACGTAAAAAACGGACAGGTTATAGGCTGCGGTGCCGGACAGCAGTCAAGAATACATTGTACAAGGCTTGCAGGCGACAAGGCCGACCTTTGGTACCTGAAACAGCACCCAAAGGTTTTAAATCTAAAATTCAGGCAGGGTATAGGCAGACCTGACAGGGACAATGCTATAGATCTTTTTGTTCGTACTGATGCAACCGAATATGAACTCAATATGTTGAAGGATATTATGGAAGAAGTTCCCGAAAGGCTTACTGATACAGAGAGAAGGGAATGGCTGAAGGGCTTGAAGGGTGTAACCCTCGGATCTGATGCATTTTTCCCGTTCAGAGATAACATTGACAGAGCCTTCAAAAGCGGAGTGCAATATGTAGTGCAGCCTGGCGGTTCAGTGAGGGACGATATTGTCATCAGCTCCTGCAACGAATACGGAATTGTAATGGCTGTAACGGGATTGAGATTGTTCCACCATTAAATATCACAATTATTTGAATGTAACAATATTATAAGCAGCTTCATACATTAATACTATAAAAGGGATTTAGTGTAAAGGAGTGACTTATAAGATGGATGAAGATAGGGGCGGAGCAATTGTATGGTGGAATCAGCCTTGGGTTTGGATACTCTTTATAGCCATCATCTTTATTTTGATTTTCTGCTGTTGCGGAGGAGGATTCGGCTACGATTGCAAATAGCTTTTAAAAGCCTTAATTCAGTTACGAAGATTGCATTAAACTGACCGAAACCGAAATATAAAATATCTGTCTTTAGAAAAATCGATTGCATCGTAACACTCTCGGATGCTAGAAAAATCAGTAAAGCGTTAAACGCCGTATTACGGTGATTAACGCTTTCTGGTTTTAAGCAGAATTAACTATACTGCTAAAATCTTGCAGATGGTTTTCTTAAAGCACTCATCAATTGCCTTGAAATCTATGTTCGGTATGTAATATGTCTCCAGCTTATCGTGAAGTGCTTTGGCACTATTGATTGTTGAAAAGGCTATGGACATCATATTGTCAAATTCAGCCTGATTCTGCTCAAGCTCTTTTGTATGCTGCTGCAGTATGTTTTGGTCGTAATACCGGCTGATGTCAATGCTTTTGAACTTAATTATACCGGAGGAGTGATATTTATTTGAGGTGGTCAGGGCAACGTCAAGTTTGGGTATAACTAAATGTTCAAGCTTGGAGGGAGTAAATGCACAATAGTATGACTCTACAAAGAATCCCCTTTTGATTGCAGACGACTTAATCCTTTCCAGAATGGAGCCTTCAACTGTTGCCAATCCCCCAATAAATTCATACACCCTGCCGCAAGTAAGAATGCTGTCCAGATAATTGCAATATCCATCAGGTGTGATTGCACTGGCAAAAAGGCTTCGCTCGATGCCTTCCTCCGCAGATGTTTTTATCCCGCTGAATATTTCCTCAGTCAATTTGTCAACCAACAGATTGACTTCTCCTTTCCTCAGTGCAAGAGCATTTATTGCCGCATTGTCTTCATAAATGCATAAAGCACCCTTTAAGTACTTATATGCCCGGGCAAATATGCGGCCTATTTCTTTGTTGGTTTCTATGATTTCATACTTATGTACCCTTATTCCTTTTTCATCCCAGAACTCGCCGAAATTCAGTATTTCATCCACAGCGCCCGGAGACCTGGGATCTACAACATGGGGTGACGTTCCGTCAATTAATGCGATTTTCAGTTCCGGGATTTTAATTCCGTCTAAAGAATTATTATCGGAAGAGCAGTGAAGAAACTCTGCATCATAACCTTTTTGGAGCATATCCTCTCCTATTTTTTTCATAAAACTTGACTTGCCGACACCGGGACCGCCTTTAATAACAATAAGCCTTTTTGCCTCTTCCTGAGAAATGATGCTGCCGTAATAGCTGAAAAAGCCCAGTGAGGTGTTTCCTCCCGGAAATAGGTGCTTAACTTTGCCTAGAGACATGAAAAACCCTCCATCGGATCGTTTATCCATCTTTGGATAACCTGCAAATTTATTCTATTATTACAATATGCGTCAGCAATGCATTTATGAAATTATTTGCAGGTAACACAGCCGATAGCAGCAGCTTAAAATCTTTTTATGAATTTATATGACATTAAATCTTCATCATATGAGTAGATGTCACAGAATTTTTCAACCTTTTCAGGATTGGTTGAATTGCCTTGACGGTATAACTTTCTAAAAATGGAGTGGGTTAGTTCGCTGTCAATGGAAAAATTGATACCGGCTGTAACTTCGAAGTTGATTTGCGGGTAGCAGTTGTATTTATTATAGTTGGACAAGCCTTGCCATACAGCTCTGTAGCCGCTGCCTGTATATCTGAATATATAAAAATTACATGTTGCAGTACCGGTTCCTGATTCATCCATGCAAACTACAATTATATTGGGGTGTCGGATTTGAACAGATAAAATGAGCTTAAGCTTCACAGAAAAAATTTCATGATAGCTGCCGTCAAAATCCTCAAATATTATCAAGACACTGTCGGATTTCCCTGCGTTTGCATAAGCAGCAATCTGGGATTTCGAGCTTATCGGATTTGTACTTTTTTGTATGTTAATGCTTCTTTTATCTAGCGAACCCGGGTTGTCTAGCTTTGAAGCTATGGACTTATAAATCCATTCAGGTATTTCACTATCTATAATATTTAAATCCTGTGGCATACGCTCACTCCTTCACAGCAGCAGGATTATTACTGATACTGTTAATATATAGTATGAAGGGTGAGATAGATGGGTTACCATTATACACTTTATGTTAATAAATTGATATGCAGTTGGGAAGACCCTCAGCCTGTATTATGCTTGGAGGGGGATATTCCAAAATACTTTTTATACAGCTTGCTGAAGTAGTAAGCATCATCGTAGCCTACACTGTTTGCAGCCGTTTTTATGGAACATTTGCCCTGCTGCAGCAGATTCCTTGCTTTTGACAGCCTTAGTTTGATCAGGTAGCTGATAGGGGATTCTCCTGTTTCCTCCTTGAATATCTTTGAAATGTATACGGGGCTCAGAAACATATTTCTGGAAATCCTGTCCAACGAGATGGTTTTCATATAGTTCTTGTTAAAAAAAGCTATTATAGTTTCAACAACATATGCTTTTTCATGTGATTCAAAGCTTAAAGGCAAATCATTTTCAGGCTGACAGCAGGTCCGGGTTGATTTTAGGAATAATACGACCAGCTTGATCAAGATGGATTTGAGCATCAATGCACAGCCGGGTTCATTTTTATCCTGTTCAGCCAGCATATCCTCAATACAGAGGTTGAAATCCTTATAATGTTTGAGATGCGTTATTAGTGGAAAAGAGTCATGCGGGATAAGATGATTTTTTGGAAGACTGTCAATATTAAATTCATTGAAAGCAATGACGGCTTCTGTCATTTCCTCCTCCGGACCCAGCTTCACCTCATGATAGACGCCGGGATTGCAAACGATGAGATCGCCTTTTTTTACAGGTACGGGTTCATTATTTATAATATAAGTACAGGTTCCCGACATTATATAAGCTAATTCCAAAAAGTCATGTGTATGGTTGTTCACATGGCTGTTATGAGTTGCTTTATGCTTAAAAACAAATAGTAGTTTCGGGTTGAAATTTTCAGGATTGATTCCAAACTCACACATGGTTTCACCTCGTAAGCATGCTGAATAGTTTAATTTTATTATAGAGGCAGTATTTCTGCAATCCTTTTTAACATGTCTGAAGAGTATAGAATTCTCCATCAATTGAATAAAATACTACATTTATATGACTCCGGTTTTAGTTCATAATTAACAGGAACAACTGCTGATGGGGGGAATAATATGGCTTTCAAATGGATCTGGAGACAGCTTAAGGGTTACAGGCTGGCTATGCTGGCAGGACTTATTCTGGTCCTTGTTGCATCAATGCTGGCGATGGTTACCCCTTATGTTTCGGGGATCATTGTCGACCAGGTAATCCAGAAAAAAAAGACAAATCTGCTGACGAAACTGCTCTTTGTCATTATAGGTGCAACTTTTGTGAAATCAATCATCAGATATTCCTTTCAGATGATTTTTGAGACAGTTTCCCAAAGTGTCCTTTATGATGTCAGGTGTGCGATTTATAAAAAACTTCAATTACTTGATTTTGAGTTTTTTGACAATAACCGTACCGGCGATATTATGACAAAAATGACTGGAGATATGGATGCTGTGCGCCATTTCCTAGCCTTTGTTATATATAATGTATTTGAAAAAAGTACTATTTTATTATTTACAATGATCGTACTGTTTTCAATCAATGTAAAATTCGCAATGATCGTTGTGGCTGTGACGCCAATTACTGCATTTTTCACGCTCAGGCTTTCACGGAAGGTTAAGCCAGCCTTCTTCGCCATCCGAGCACAATTCTCCAGGCTTAATTCGACGGTTCAGGAGAATATAAGCGGAAACAGAGTAGTTAAGGCATTTGCCAAGGAAGATTATGAAACTGAAAAGTTTGTGAAAGAAAACGAAGCTTTCAGACAGAGAAATATAGAAGCTGCAAAAGTGTGGGAGAAGTATCTGCCTATTCTGGATTCCCTCGCTGTAGTATTAACCGTAATCATGATTCTGGCCGGGGGCATAATGGTAATCAAAGGTTCTTTATCTTTGGGGCACCTTGTAACCTTCAATGCATATATATGGGCTCTGAATGATCCGCTTCGCATGGCCGGCTGGCTGATAAACGACATACAAAGATTTGCTGCAAGTGCTGAAAAGGTTATCGGGCTTCTTGAAACAGAGCCAAAGATTAAAAATAGTGTAGAGCCTGTTACAAGAGAGCGCCTGAAGGGATTTATTGAATTTAAAAATGTAAGCTTCAGTTACGGGGACGAAGAAGTGCTTGAAAACATCAACCTTAAGGTGTATCCGGGACAGACCATTGCAATAATCGGCCCGACCGGTTCGGGAAAATCAACGCTTATCAATCTCATATGCAGATTTTACGACTGCAGCAGCGGAGAGATAATGATTGATGGGATGGACATCAAGGATATTGAAATCGGGAAGCTTAGAGATAATATTGCAGCAGCGATGCAGGATATATTCCTTTTCTCCGATACAATAGAGGGCAATATAGCTTACGGTGTGCCCGATGCCTCTTCGGAACGGATTCAATGGGCTGCTTCGGCTGCCGGTGCGCATGATTTTATTTGTGATCTTCCTGAAGGCTATGAAACGATAATAGGGGAAAGAGGAGTGGGTTTGTCCGGCGGGCAAAAACAAAGAATCGCCTTGGCAAGGGCCCTGCTTAAGAATCCGTCCATTCTGATACTTGATGATACGACCTCCAGCGTGGACATGGAGACGGAGCATAAAATACACAAAACACTAAATTCCATTTATAAGGATAAAACAACGTTTATTATAGCCCATAGGATTTCATCGGTTAAAAGTGCGGACATGATTCTCGTATTGGATAACGGAAAAATCATTGAAAGAGGAAGGCATGAGGAACTGCTTAAGAAGAAAGGCTATTATTTCAGCGTGTATGTAAACCAACTTGGAGATTTTGACAACATTTACGGAGCGGGGGTGGTATAGATGGCCAGGAACAAATATGACGTGGACGAGGAATTGGAAACCCAATTCAGCCTAAGCCATCTGATACGACTGCTGGGCTACATCAAACCATATAAAGGACTTATAGTATTTACCGTATTTCTAATGCTTGTTGCAAGCGTTGCTAACTTACTGGGTCCATACCTAGTCAAAATAGCAATTGACAAGGAGATACCTGATAAGAACATCGAAGGGCTTATATTACTCTCGGCAGTCGCACTGCTTACAATGGCAGTCAACTGGGTTTGCATGAAATACAGAATCAGAACGATGACCAATATAGGGCAAAGCATCATTAAAAATCTCAGATACGACCTTTTTACACATTTGCAGAAGCTGCCTTTTACCTTTTATGACAGCCGCCCGCATGGTAAGATATTGGTGAGGGTCGTCAATTATGTTAATTCCCTTAGCGATCTGCTTTCAAACGGTATTATCAACGTGATTACAGACCTTTTCAGTTTGATTGTCATCATTTTCTTCATGTTCTATATAGATGTGCGGCTGACATTGATATGCCTTGCAGGGCTTCCGGTACTGTTCGGAATTATAATGTTTCTGAAAAATGCGCAGAGAAAAGCATGGCAGGAGCAGAGCAGAAAGCAGTCCAACCTGAATGCATACATCCACGAAAGTATTTTGGGGATGAAGGTGACACAATCGTTTGCAAGAGAGAATGAGAACCTTAATATATTCAAGAATTTAAATAAGGAATACCGAAGAGCATGGATGAGGGCGGTTCGTATCCAGTTTATGCTGTGGCCGCTGGTTGAGAATATTTCTGTTGCAGGTATATGCGCCGTTTATGCAGTAGGTATTTCTATGATCAATAGCGGAGTGAATGGAGGGGTCACGGTTGGTGTTCTTGTTGCCTTTATAAGCTATATCTGGAGATTCTGGGGCCCGATAAATACCATAGGAAGCTTCTATAACTCCATTATAAATGCAGCAGCCTATCTTGAAAGAATTTTTGAGTCGATGGATGAGAGGCTGATCGTTGAAAATCTTCCGGGAGCTGTTGAAATGTCTGTTATTCAGGGAAAGGTAGAGTTCAGGCATGTTGATTTCAGCTATGACGAGGGAAACAGAATACTGGATGATGTAAGCTTCAAGGTCAAGCCGGGTGATACGATTGCACTGGTTGGTCCGACAGGTGCAGGAAAAACGACCGTTGTCAATCTAATCAGCAGATTTTATGACATTGAAGCAGGCGAAGTATTGATTGATGGAATGGATGTAAGAAAGGTTACTTTGAATTCCTTAAGAAAACAGATGGGTGTCATGCTTCAGGATACATTTATTTTCTCGGGCACCATAATGGATAATATCCGGTATGGAAAGCTGGATGCCACGGATGAACAAGTCATTGAGGCTGCCAAAGCAGTAAAGGCGGATAACTTCATTTCAGGTTTGAAGGATGGGTATTACACTGAGGTGAATGAACGAGGTTCAAGACTCTCGGTGGGCCAAAGGCAGCTGATATCTTTTGCAAGAGCTTTGCTGGCAGACCCAAGGATTCTCATTCTGGATGAGGCTACATCAAGCATCGATACAAAGACGGAGATAGCGCTGCAGGAAGGGTTGAACAAGCTTTTGAAGGGAAGAACCTCCTTTATTATAGCTCATAGGCTTTCTACCATTAAAAATGCAACCGCAATCATGTTTATTGAAGAAGGTAAAATTATAGAGCAGGGAAGTCATGAAGAATTGATGCGTCAAAAGGGAGCTTATTATAATTTATACATGGCACAGTATAGTTTTTTAGAAGCGATATGAGTTTGAGGAATTTGAAAAGAATAGACATAATATATTTCAGTTATGGTTTTTTGCTGAGAATTATTGTATTATAGAAAGAAGGGGGGTTGAGTGATATGAGGCGTACTCTCGATAGAGACATTAGGGGAAAGATAATAATTTTGGATGACGAGGCGGGGGTCATAGACTCATTGAGAGTGATGCTTGAGCGGGAAGGCTTTATAGTCACAGGTGTAACCCACTACAAAGAGCTGCTTGAAAAACTAAAGCATAACCACTATGATATCTTAATCATTGATTACCTGCTTGACGGCGATTTCCATGGCGATGAAGTCCTGGCTATGGTCAGGGCTTTCAGCAAAATATATGCAATTCTTTTGACCGGGCATAAAGACTTGGCACCCCCGATTGAAACAATACGAAAACTTGACATCCAAGGCTACATTGAAAAATCTGATATGCTTGAAAATGTGCTGATACAGGTTGAAGTCGGTTTGAAATCCATACTCTATGCAAAAAATATTATATTTAATTATGAGTTTAAGGATATGCTTGTTATGTTAAGGGAGTATGCGGGTTTTTCTCAGGAAGAGGTTGCGAAATTGATAGATGTCCATAGGGGGACAATCATAGACTATGAGAATGGCAACTCAAATCCTTCCTATGTTAACCTTGTAAAACTGGCGAACTTATTCAAGGTCAGCCTTGATTTCTTAACTGGAAGAGTAATACGTAAATAGGAAAAACAAGTATGTCGGTAAAACCCGACATAAATCGACTTTTTTTCTTGACAAGTTATTATACAGGAATATAATATTCTCAGGGGATATCAAATGATATCTCTTTTTAATTAATAAGAGTTTTTAAAAGTGCCGGTATCCTTCTATTAGAGATAAAAATATATTATTAATATTAGCGATTAGTATCGTAAGAAAAAGGGTTTAAAATGCAAACCAAAATTATTATATTAATAATAATATTCGTTATTTTGAATATAGTGGCAATTTTAAGATTTTTGCTTTCGAATAGAACAATTAATGGCATTCACCCACTTTTGTATTTGATAAACGCAGTATTTCTCGGACTACTTATATTAGCATCAATAAAGGCTATTTGATAGATAATATCTATCAATGGCAATTGGATTTAAAATAGCATGCTTCATGTTCTCAACCTAAATATAATGGCGGCACGTATGAATTTATTTGCCGCAACGGGTTTCTAACGAAACCCGTTTTCTTCTTTACGGGAACTTACCTATCCTTTTTTATCAGACATTAGCTTCAACATTCCGTATAAGTAAATAGATTGTAATATTTTTATACAAGATTAAAAAAGCGTCGTATAATATACTTTTTTTAATCCTTAAGGAGTTGTTATGTTAACATGAAGCTGAAATGGATTCCAATTGTTATTGCCTTATTTCTTTTATCAAGCTGCAGTTCCAATATGGAAAAACCCCCCTTTGATCCTCCTGTTTCAAGCCGGACGGTTTCCTTAGAGAGTGATAAAAACATAGATTTTGATGTTTACATTGATTCAACTGCTTCAATGGGCGGCTATGCTGTAAGCGGAATATCAACCGGCTATGTGAGTGCGCTTACGGGGATATCCTCCATGGCAGCATCGCTGTCCGGAACACTGGGAAGCGTGCAATATCATAGCTTTGGGGTAAATATTGTCAAAATTAGTCAGGAACAATTTATGAATGCCAGGAATCAAAGCTTTTATATAAATAACCCGGCAAACAGCAAGAGAACCTTTATTTCCGAGGTAATCAAAAAATCGGTTGCCGGATTTGCAAAATCGTCTCAAAAGGCTGAGGGCAGAAGCAATATGTCAATTATAATCACGGATTTGTTTGAAGACAATTCAAATGTTGACCCGCTGATCAATTACATCAAGAAGGATTGCGGGCAGTCTGACATAAGCATCGGCGTATTGGCATTAAAAAGCTGCTTTAAAGGCCGGGTGTACGATATCGGGCGCAACATCAACGGAAAGCCGTATGAAAGTGATTTAAAGGACAGCAGGACCTACAGGCCGTTTTATGTTTTGATGATAGGGAAGGCTGGGGATGTTTGCAGTTTTTACGAACAGTTGGACAAGCTTTGCTTCAGCTCTATGCCCCAAGACAGCAAATATTTTGAACTGATTAATAAGAACAGCGTAGAAAGATCCGGACAACTGGGGAAAGAAAGTGAGATTATAACGCAAAAAGGCAAAAGGCAAAGAATAAAGGCAGATGGCCAAGTGAAGCCGGATTCGGATGACAATAGGGTTGAGTGCTTTCGGGCTTATATCAGCGGTGTTCCGGATAAGGACAGATTGAGCGAAACGATTTCGTCCACGTTTGAAGTAAACCCAATTGCTTATTCCAGATTGAAATATGCAATTGATACCGGGAAAAATATTTACGGCGATAAAGACAGCCTCATAAAGGTTTCAGCCAAGGTAGAAAGGTATGAAAACAAGAAATATAAAGCGGTCGCCGCAGACCAAGTGGATTTGAAGGTCACCAAAGCAACTGTTGAAAACGGAAAAGTTAAAACCTGTTTGTCCGTTAATCCGTATGATCTGAGGCAGGGATATTACAGGATTGATTTGGTTGTGAGCTACAACGGCGAATTACTGAGGCCGGTGGTTCCTGAAGATTGGAACATGAAGGACGAGGATGACCCTTTGTTCGGGCGAAAGACCATTTATCTATATAATCTTTTGGAAGGTTTTTATAATCTTTTTAAGAATGATCATGAGAGCCTTGCAGAGGTTTATTACTACCTGAAAGTCCTTAAATAGGGTCGAGGTTAGTCAACATAACAGGAGGAGTGCATTATATGAACAGAAGAGTTGTCGGAAGTATATGGCCAATACTGCGTTTTTTTATTTGCATTGCGGGATTTGCAATTTTCTATTTATTGTTTTTCAGAGAATACATCGTGGAAAGGGTATACCCTGTTCATGATTCGGATAGTGCATGGATCGATGCTTTCGGGTTGTTTTTCTATATCAGTGTAGCGCTGACAAGCCTTTTATGCATACTCTGGTTTATTGTCAGCATCCTTTCGAACCCCGAACCAATCAGTATAAGAAGAAAATGGTTCGTGTTTTTCATATTGTCCGTCGTTTTGGGTGCAGGACTGCCGGTGTTGTTCCTGATATTTCATTTGACTGCCTCTGCGGCTTTCAATGTATACATATTTATATACTTTTTCCTGATGCCGGTTGCTGTGTATCAATTGGCTACAATCATATCTTATCCGGAAATAAAGTACAGCTCGGGTGTTTGGAAATTGTTTGGGAAGTAGAATCAAATTTTAACAGAAGCTTGATGTGGAAGGAGATAACATTGTGAAGGGATATATAATTGGAATCGGCGGTTCCGGACATAGGTGCATTGAGGCCTTTATCCACCTTGCGGCAGCAGGATTGGGACAATGCGACGAGGTGTCCGTGATGTTTGTAGACTCGGATTCGGGAAACGGTAATTTTGACAGGACCAAGTCAACCTTGGAAGAATACATGCAGGTTAAAAGCTTTATCGGCGCTTCGGACGGCTTTTTCAAGTCCCGAATCAAGCTGGTTGGGGATATCGGGAAATGTCTTTGGTCTCCCCTTGAGAGCCCGGGTTGCATGGGCGAGCAGTGCAGTGGCAACGGAACGACCAGCCCGGACAAAGAAATGATCCTGACCGACGATCAGAAAAATTTGAATAACATAGTAGAATACAATCTTTTATCGGAGGAAGAAAAGATTCTATTCGATTTCTTATACACTGAAAAAGAAAGAAATGAAGCCTTAATAGAGGGCTTTTACGGACACCCTTCCATAGGTTCGGCACTTGTAGCCAAGAATTTGGATTTTGAAAGTGAACCCTGGCGCACACTTATCAATAATATAAAAAATGATGTCAAGAATGAAGAGGCGAAGGTGTTCTTTGTTGCGTCTATCTTTGGCGGGACAGGGGCATCGGGTTTCCCTACGATTTCAAGACATTTGAGGAAAACCATTGACAGTCCGGGCTTGAAGCTGGGGGGGATTTTGCTTTTGCCATATTTCCGTTTTGATGTTTCAAAGACGGCAGAATTCGATGATTCCTTATGCCCGGATTGCGGTAATTTCCTTGCAAAGTCTAAAGCAGCGCTGTTTTATTACGACAACCAAAAGTATTATGAAATATTCGATAAGATCTATATGCTTGGCGATTCCTACGACGAATTTACAGAGGTATCGTTCAGCAGGGGCAAAAGTGAACAAAAGAATAAGCCTCATATAGTGGAGCTCTATTCGGCCTTGGCTGCGGCAGACTTTTTCAGTCATAATAGCATGAGTAATAATGAAAAGGTTTGCCTTGTCACAAGAGGCAGGAATGATGAAGGCAGCAGCGGGGGTGGAAAATATATTTATGACTGGAACAGGCTCAGCGGTATCCTTCCGGATAAGGATGAAGTGAAAAACAAGCTTGCCCGGCTGCTAAGGTTTTCCATTGTCTATACGAAGACCTATTTTCCCGTCATTAATAATATAGCCAACAGCAGTTCCGGGAGCAATACTCATAAGTCTGCAACCTGGTACTCCAATTATTTTACAAAAAACAATATTACAATAGCAGGCACCAGGGACGAAGAATATTCAAACAAGCTTAAGCCTTTGAATGCCTATTGTTCTAGATTTATTGACTGGATATATGAAATGCATCTGCAGGAGGCATCAAAAAATGCGCCGATTGATCCGAGAGTGTGCCTGTTTAATGTATCGTACAGAAATCTCTTCGATAAACAGTACGATACGAAGTATGACCTTGACAACTATGAAAAGCTTGTTTTTGGGCATGTAAGAAATGCGAACAAAGCAGGCGAGATATACAGCTCGATATGTAAAAAAAGAGATTTTAAAGATGTAAAGCGCTCTTTTGTTGACAGTTTTATTTTGGATTTGTATGACTATTCCGAGTTAAAGTAGCATATAGGAGGACTTGAAAATGTTTGGAGCAAAGAAAAAGGAAAAGGAGCTTGAATTGACTGATGTTCTTTTCCTGCCTTCCGACGGAAACGGACTGAATCTCAATTTGAAGAAAAACGGAGAGTGGACGGGCTATGGCAGCGACCAGCTGAGAAATATCGCAGACCACCTTCCTGTTATACGGAATGATTTTAACCTAAAATCAAAAGAAGCGTACAGTAAAAACGCAGGCATGGATGAATTTTCCATACCGTCACCTTGGGCTAAATTTATTCTTTTTGAAACCGCTTTATATAATGAAGGTCTTGACAATCTTCATGATAATATAATATCCGAATGGAGAGGGCTGATGGCTTTCCTCGCTTTGCATGAATTAAGAGGCTTCAATATCAGCTTTGATGAGATATCTCTTGCCGATAAAAGAGGAACCTTTTATAACATATTAATGAAAACCAAACCTTCCAATTACATTTTTGAAGCAGACGCCCTTTGGGACAAGCTGTACTTGATACGCATGGATCAGGTGCATGTCATAGGAATGCTTTCGAATTCTACCTTTGTTTGCGCACCCTATGAGTATGGTTTGAAAGCAAGAATCAATCTTGAGAAAAGGGTAAGTTGGTTTAGGAACGGCAAATTTGCCGATCCGGTTCCGTATATTGATTCAGAATATGCCGAAGCGCTTGTTATCTGGCTGCAGGAGATTTCCGACCAGGTAAGGAATTATGCAAAAGGCGGCAACCTGAATAAAATCATTGGATTGTTCAACGACTTTATATCTGATATAAAAGCCAGATTTGACTTCGGATTATTTCGGCAGGTTGATGCTCTGCAATGTACGAATGCTTCAACTCCGGCTCTGAACATATGCCAGCTAATGAAGATTTCTGTCCGCAGAAAGGATGATGACGGAGCTTCCGATGTGGCTTTGTATGCAAACCGTAATTTTGTAATCGTCAGCAAAAAAATGTGGGATATTGAAGCCAATCACAATGCGGCAGAAAAGATCCGCATTTTTGGGAACGTGTCACTGCGTGAGTATCCCGAGGATTTTGTCAGCGGCAGTAAAATGTTCGGGCTATGGAGGATACCGGATGCTACGGTGATATATAAAGCAGAAGACCTGTTTCTGAAAGAAATATATATGGTTAAGCTGGAAGCTGAAGAGGCAGCGGTTGATGATGCAGACACTCCGGGCAATAGAAGTGCTTTCGGTGGATATACAGGAACCGTGCATTTCAGAGGAAGCAGATACAGTATCATCTGGCCTGTTAGCAAAGTTGTGCTTGAGCATATCAGTCCTTGGGAGATTAAGGACAATATAAAGGTTAAGGCAATAAATGATTCGCAGATTGAAGTTTCCCTGCAGCTCAAGCTTGCGGGCCCGGCATTCCTTAAACGCCCGGGACAGGATTATTTGGATTTCGAGGTTTTCAAAACGTATGATATAAAGGAGCAGGATAAAAAAGACTCTGTCTGCAGCGACACGGGAAGAATCCGTCTCAATGAACTGGCTTCTCATAATTTGCCTAATATTGCAGTATGGCCGTATCAGTTGTATTCCAAAACAGTTGATACTGACGATAATGCCGCCCTTTGGTCAAAGTATTACACTTTCATCAGCACAGACTATGATTCAAAATTGACGGTTAAACCGATTTACGGTTCACAGGATATCAATGAATATAAACTCGGCAAGATTCCGGACAAGTATATCGACTGCAGGATGATTCATTCCAAATGTCTTCCGAAGTACATTGAGTGCAAATACACTAACAGCCTCGGAGATTCGGACATCGGAATTATTTTTCTGAAACAGCCGGAAAAAGTATTTATAGACAGCAGCAAACAGTGGAAAATTGGAATGGACTTTGGGACGACATCAACTGCCGCATTTTATGACGATGGACGAAAGAAGGATTTCATACGGCTCGGAAGGGCATTTGACAGGTCTGCGGATGGCGCTGTTTGTATAGACGACAGCATTTCCGACAATGCCTATTTGGTTACCAACCCGAAGGATACAACCTTTAACGATCCGGTCTATAAGTATTTCATTCCTTATGCCTATTTGAACAAGAGAATATATTTAAGCATGTATGAAAAGCTCAGGAATGTTGATCCGGGCGAATTCAACGACTTTCTGAAAGCGTTCTTCGACGGGCACATATTCTTTCACAATAATAAGGTACGGTTTGATGCGTCTGCTGAAAATATATACAAGAACCTAAAATGGGGAGATGAGAATCAAACCAAGGTCGCCAGGCAGTACCTGAAGCAAATCCTGCTGCAGTGTGTGCAAAAGGCTGCATCAAATGGAGTGGGCAGCATAGATTTCCGCTTTTCATACCCTTCTGCCTTGGGGGAAAACAGAAAGAATATTTATGTGCAGTCAGTGCATGCTGCGATTAAAAGCCTGCAGGAGGATACAGGGCTGGATATCAAAATAAGCTGTTTTTCAACAGAAAGCCTGGCTTCCTCGCTGTTTTTCCAGAATATTGACGGTATGGCCAAACCTCTGCCGAATGAGGCATTTGCATGTATTGATATAGGTGGTGCTTCTACGGATATTTCAGTTTGGAAAAGGGACGAGGAGAACAGCAGCAAGCTTCAATCCTCTTTCAGGTTCGCTTCCAGAAGCATCTTTTTGATGACTCTGTGCAAGTCGCCTGAGGTTTTCAACAAGCTTATCCTTGATCCCATCAGGAACGATTCCAATGCCTATGGCCTGCTCTACAAGAATAAGGGTATCCCCGAAGACTTTATGTCACAGATCGAGTACGAACTGTTTGAAAATGAGACACGCATAGAAAACGACAGGACCAATATCATGGGAACGGACTGTTATGTTGATTTTATCAAGCTGGTGTCTCTGGGGTTTTTAGGTATGCTCTACTATATTTCCATGCTGCTTTCAAACCTCTTCAAAAAGGGCGAACTGCAGAATATAAAAAGGATAAAATTGTTTCTTTCCGGCAACGGTGCCAAATTATACAGATGGGTGCTGACCTGCACCTCCGATAAGGTGATAGAGGAGAAAATTGCTCAATTACTGGAGCCCTACGGTGTCGAGGAGGTTAAGATATACTTCAACGAAACCGCACTTAAGACAGAAGCTGCGATGGGGCTGTTATATGTAGACAACAGCAATAATGATTTGAGCAGGGAAAGAATGATATCGGGAGAAAGGTTTTCGATTAAAGCGAAAGACGGAACAAATTCGGAATATGAGTGGGATACCGATCTCCTTGATAAAAATGAGGGGCTTTTTGATCGTTTCATAGCAAAGGAGATAGATATAAAACCGGATGTGGATCTGGAGAATTTAAGAAGATTTATCGGCATGGTCAATGAAATCTTCGAAGAAAAGGGAAGAAAAGCTCAAATTGATTTTAATGCATCCATGCAGAACACTTTGGCAGGCCTGGTCGAGAGAAAGATTCTTGATCTGAAAAGCGATGAAAGGCTCGATCCCCTGTTTATACTGGGAATACATTCGTTGTTGGAGTTGATGTACAGTGAAAATGAAAAGAAAAATAATCCCTAAATTTATTTTGTTTGCCATACTGCTTTCCATGTGCTTGCCGATTACTGCATACTGCGTAAATGTTCAGGCTGCAGGTACTGACGATGAATCAACTCTCGGCGTAAGGCAAAATCAGGAGACAGTAGACGATATTACCGGGTCAGACAATTCGGAAAGTGGGAGCGGAAATCTATTTAAATTTGATTTCCTTTCGGCAGGGATAATCATTTTAGCCGCTGTATGTGTTAACCTTGTCTTTGTTATGCTGCTTTTGCATGGAATCAAAAGATCCTCGGATAATAAGCTGCAAAAACTGAATCAAAGGCTTGACATACTTGAAGATAAAATGCTCTATTACTCAAGGCAATCCGGATTTACAGAGGCTGATCTGTATTCCGCAGGAAAAAGAGAAGGACAATCCGCAGAGAATGGGAATTATTCCCAACTGCTGTATGAAATTCAGGAGCTGAAAAGCAAAGTTAAGAGCATGGATGCAAATCGCAAAGATGAAAGGCAAAGTGTTTCCTCAAAGGCAAATACCTATATGGCAGGCAGGGATAGCTCACAGAATTCAATCAACCGGGCAGATTCATCTTCCATAGAGGAGCAGTACAACCGGCTGAAGAGTCAGAACGAAGAAGCCTTCATTCGGCAGTACAGATGCATCAGGCTTGGGATAGAGGAATATCAAAGGACGAATTTTGATCCCGGTTTTAAAATGACTTTTATAGAGGATTCGAAAGGCTGGTTTTACATGTCCGGCGAGAAAACCTCAAAAGGTAAAGTCTTTCCCATATTTTCTGCATCGATCCGAAGCAAATACTTTGACATGTTTTCGTGTATATTCGAGGTCAGGGAAGCAGGTCATCCGGGTAATGACTTCAAAGTTGTGCGGGCTGCAAGACTCAGAGCAGCCGGTAACAAGTACGAGCTGGCGGAAAAAGGAATAATCGAAATATAATTAGAGGTAATAAAATGAAGATATTAACCGGCACGAATCCGTTGTTTGAAATTCAAAGGCTTATAACCCCGGCCATACTCCTCCTTTTTGTTGTTTGGCTGTTTTTGTTGCTCCATAAAACATATAGCCTTATTAAAATACGGGGTGCAATAAAAAGGTGCATTGATGTAAGTATGCTGGAGGAAATGGTAATAAAAGTCCACCAGGCGCCGGCATCAAATTTGAAGGAAGAGGCAGAACAGCAGTTTATGCTCTTCTGCAGGAATAATAAAATCGAACCCCAAAACCCTGTTGCAAAGCATATACATGCAATATACAAGACAGGGCTTGAAAACGGAAAAACGGACATTTCGCAGTTGAACAAATACACGGAAAACTCTTTGTTCAATGTGAATCTGCTATTAAAAGGCTTATCCTCAATATTTATAATTATGGGTCTGTTCGGAACCCTTTTCGGCCTTTCGGAGTCTTTCTCCAAAATACAGCCGGCATTGTCCGGTCTGAAACAGAATCAAACAACAAGTGACATAGCAAATGCCATTGACGCATTGTTTTCCAAGCTGGGAAGCGCATTTGCACCAAGTATTGCAGGCGTATTTCTTACTATTGTAAGTGTCATTCTTTTCACCTTGTACCTTAGGTATATTTGTGCGCCTGTAAAAAATGAGATAGCCTACAGTTCTATTAATTCCTGGATTCCCAAGCTAAGTCCTACAGCAGCCCAAACACTGGTAAAGACGCTTGAGATCAGTGAGCAGCAGATGCAGAATAACTTCCGGGCTGCACAAAAAGTAGCGGAATTTGCGGAAAATGTCCAAACACAATTCAATGATTTCAGTCAAAGAATATCAAGCGTTAATCAGCTTCTTGGCGGTATGTCCGGAGTTATGGAAAACTTAAGCAGTGCATCTGATAAATTTTCCGAGAATGTCATAAGCATGGCTTCACAGCACGAAGAAATGATGCAATGCTTCAACAGAGTGGAAGAAAGCCTTGAAAAGTTCGGAAGCTATGTAGGCGAAAGCGTTAATAATATCAATACGCTGCAAAATAAGATAGATAGGTCTTATGACGATTATAATGAGAAAATGTCCAGGGTTGTAGAGTCGTTTGACCATCTGAAACAGCTGAGTGAAGTTAATCTCCATTTGGTGAGTGCAGCCGAAAACTCTTTCATTGAAATAGGGAAAACGAATGCCGTGGTCGTAGAAGCGCTGAAAGATCCCATTATCCGCAGCATGGACGAGCATTTTTCGGTAATGACTCGTACCTTCTCAAAGGAGCTGGAGCATATTGCCGATATGTTCGATAGAATGGATGTGCCATTGAGAGAAGCCGCAGGAGGGATTAATGAGGTGTTTGGGAATTTGTCCAAATCCTATGACAATCTTTCAAATTTGATCGGTGAAAATATCGTAGAAAAGAACAATAGGCTGCTGAACGAATTTCTGAAGGAAAACAGGCAGCTTGTGAAGCATGTAAGCGATTTGTCGGAAAACTCCGCAGTTGTATCAAATCTCCTGCAGCAGCGGGATTTAATAGACAAGCTTGTTGAAAACAGGATCAGTACCAAGCCCAAAAACAAGGGGTTAGTTAAAAGTTTTTTGAGTAGATTTAAGAAATAGAGAGTGAGGTGCAAACTATGGACGATGATATTTTGGAATATAACTTTTGGCCTTCCTTTGCCGATTTGATGCTCTCATTGGTTCTTGTAATGGTTGTCTCGATGTTTGCATTCATTTTCTATCTTTCTTTGAACAGCATAAATGACGATTTAAACCTAAAGCAGGTAAGAAACCACCAGGTAGAAGTTGTCCGGGAAATTGCCTCTGCGTTCAAATCAAAGTATATTGCACTTAATAAGACTTCGTATGGAATTTCACTATCCGGCAGTAAAAATTATGATATAAAGGTCATGAATGATGCAAAGGTGCAGCAGATCACCTTCAGCACCTTGATTCTATTCAATCAAAACGATTACCGGCTGAATCGGAAGGGAAAGGAAGCAATCAAAATATTCGGCAGCACCTTAAAAAAGAATTTGCCCTTAATTAAGGACATACAAATACAGGGACATGCCGACACGGACCACACGGCGCTGTATCGTTCAAACATGGAACTGGCGGCTCTTCGCTCCATCGAAGTATTTCAGCTCCTGAAAAACGATGTTGGGATTGACCCGGCAAAATATCTAATGTCCGTGACTTCCTTCGGTGAATACAAGCCTGTCAACAGGGATGCCAACGGCAGCTTCGATGCACAAAGGCTGCAGCAGGCAAATGACACCTACATAAAGAAAAACAACAACCGCAGGATTGAAATATTGCTTTTCTATAAATAAACGACAGTGTTTTATTTCCGAACATAATATTAGCTTTTCCTTGAAAATTAAAATCAATATCATGCCTTCACAATTCATCTGACATTTCTATGGCGCTTGTTGTATGCCTGCCTTTCATTAGCTATTTACTGCAAATTGTAGATAATACTTGTTGACACAGCCTATCGAAAGCATTATTATATTTAGTAAATTACTAAGTTAGTAAATTACTAAACTGCATTGGAAATTAATTACTATCAGGAGGCAGAAGCAATGAAAATACCGACTTCTCTAAAGCATAAACCGGTTATTGTTTCCGAAAACTATGAAAATGTAGACGGCAGATATGCCTATAATACAGATGCAAAAGGACTTTCGCTGGGATTGGCGCAATGGAATGACCGCGGCAAGGTTGATATTTCCGCAAAAGTATGGAGATACACAGGGGAAAAATGGTCAAGGCAATCCGAAGAGCTGCCGCTTCATCGTGTGCTTGACCTTGCGATCCTTGTATGCAGAACAAAGCAGTATTTTCAGGAAGAAGCATATCGGTTTGATAAGCTGTACAATGCCGAAAAAAGCAAGGTAGACAGGATCGGATTACAGGGTGACGCAATGACGGTGGCTGTATGTACTGACAATGAAAAGATAGATGAAGATATTAAGCTTTTCAGTCAAGCGCTTAGTGATGACAGTGAGCTTATCGGGGAACGCCTGGCTACTTTATCAAGAATACTGAAAGAGATGGGGTATTAGAAAATGGATAAGAATCATCGTAAAGAATTGCTTGAGCAGTATAAACAAATTAAGACTTATATGGGTGTAGTGCAGGTAAAAAATACGATCAACGGGAAAATATACCTGGACTCATATTCGAATCTTAAAAACAGATGGCTTCACATACAGGGACAGCTGGATACGGGCAGACATCCCAATTCACAGCTTCAGAAGGATTGGAACGAGTTTGGGCCGGAAGCTTTTACCTATGAGGTATTGGAGGAAAAGGACACCGAAAAGATTACTGACGTAAAATGGGAGCTTAAACAATTGGAAAAGTCCTGGCTGGAAAAATTACAGCCCTATGGAGACAGGGGATATAACAGGCTGAAAATGACATGAAGTTTTCCTAAAGTTTCTGTTTAAATTTTGTCTCCGAAAAGCATGATTTTTTTATTCCTTTTAAAGCCCAATTCTGTTATCAGGAAAATCAAAAGGAAAGTAAAATTAACAGCAGTTCTCATTATAATTCTCTGGATTGGGAGCTATAGGACTTGATTCAAAATCACGGTTTACAACAAATTAGCATGAGAATAAATATATTTATTGCCATTTTTATCCCAATAATATATAATTTTGTTGGGGGAAAATTAATAGTTGCCGTGACCCTCAAGTGCGCCAACACTTGAAGGCTCATGCAGGTAAGGGAACTACCCACACGTACGGACATCGTCCGCCACAGCAACCAACACTATTATACTTGCTTTTGTTTATTTTTGCAAATTTTAGGTGCGTGTAGGCTAATTACCTGTACGCACTTTTTAATTTTCCCCTCCTAAAAAATCAAAGGGAGGGGAATGCTTATATGTATTGTAAAAAGGCCTCTTGATCCTGTAATAAACGTTGCGTTCCAAAAGGGAAGTTATGTCAAATGCTGTTTGACTATATGGAAAGTTATTGATACTATGTGATGAAGAAATGATAATTTGTATATTCTATAAGTGAGGTAATAAGATATGAAAAAACGCTTCTTTACTATTATAAGTTTACTTTTATTAACAGTGCATTTGACCTCTTGTTCAAGGACAGCCTTGCTTGATTATACGACAAATCGTGACGACAAGCAGTATCGTGAAATGGTGGATAAAGTTTTCAAAGCATTGGATAACGAAAACAAGAAAGAGCTAAAAAAGCTTTTTGCAAAGAGCGTCATCAAATCAGACCCGGAAATTGACAGTCAGATAAATGCTTTATTCGAATATTATAAAGGACCGAAGGAAAGTGATGAAGGGGTAGGTTCTACTCAGTCAAACGAAGATATTGAGTACGGTAAAAAGAAAATTGAGCTCAATGGCAGTTTCACTGTACAGGCATCGGGTGTTAAGCACAATGTTTATTTATCCATGCAATCGGTCAACGACTTTGACAAAAAAGAAGAAGGTATACATACACTGGAGTTTGCGACAGACGAAGCAAAAAACAGCAAATATTTCATGTGGCATACACAGGAAGGAGTTCATATTCAAACCTCATCCAAGAAACGCAGCGACGTCACGAAGGTTGAATCCTGGATGCTGGACTATACGTATGTTGACAGGCATTTGACTGCGGACGATTATGTTGCACTGGTAAAGAAAGATAACGACTTTGAACATTTTACAGCATCAGTAGGTGTAGCAAACTGCTCAAACAGCAATTATGACAGGAATTATTATGAGCTTGGAAACAATTTGTTTTTAGTTTGTATTGTCGAGCTTGGAAAAATAGAATTTGTAAAGCTGGCTAATGAGGATGAGATTTTTTCTACACTTTGGATTGCCCCCGACAGACTCATGGTAGAAGGCGAATATAGACAATATACGCCGATAGACCGGAAAAAACCTGTGAGTGAGGATTTCTTTAAGACCTTCTTTTTACGGAGCAACAAGTTAAAGGAGCTTATCAAGGAAATCGGACTGCCAAACGGAGATAATAAAAATGTGTTTTACCAGTATTATAAGCTCTCGGACAATCGGTTTGTCGTATGCGAAGGTCATGCAGACGGGGAAACAATTGTAGGTGCTTATGTCGCAGATTCTAAGCATAAGCTCTACTCAATCTGGGAAATAGACAACAGCAATTAGAAGCGACAGCACCTTCCAAATGACAGAAAGAACTTTAACATAGAAAAACAACTCCGAGAGTAACAATTTTTTAGGAGGTCGAGGTCAAGTAATGGAACAACACCATAAAGAAGCCATTGAACAATTTATGAAGCTGTATAAGCAGAATTCATATGTTATTGCCATATTACTGACAGGTTCATTAGCCCATGGATATGCAAAACCGGACTCCGACATTGACATCATTCTTGTAGTTGATAATACTGAATATGAAAGAAGAAAACGTGAGAATCAATTAGCTTTTAGCTTATGGGATATATGTAATTATGAGGGTGGGTATATTGACTGCAAAATAACAAATATCGAATTATTACATGAGATTGCAGAAAAAGGAAGCGATGCATCGAGGTATGCTTTCAAGGATGCACATGTGCTTACTTCAAATAATAATGAAATTTACAGTGTTTTGAATGAAATTTGCAGATTCCCTCAGGAAAAAAAAGCTGAGCGGCAATTCAGATTTGCCTGTCAATTATTAGCATGGAAATGGTATATGAGCCAGGCGGAACTCAAGAAGAACAAGTATCTGGTATATCTGTCTTCGCAGAAAATTATCCTTTTTGCTTCTCGAACGGTTTTGAATGAAAATGAGATGCTTTTTCCATACCATAAGTGGCTTCTCGAAGAATTGAAAAAGGCAGAAAAGAAACCTGATAAATTTGAGGACTTGTTATATAGCTTTTCCGAAAATCCATCGTTAGCTTCAGCACAACTACTAGTTGATACCCTTTTGGGTTATATTGGAATAGAGGAGAATAAAATAGACTGGCCCAATCAGTTTATGATCGACAGTGAGATGAATTGGCTATACCATGAACCCCCGATAGACGATCTGTAGGGAAGCGTATCAAGTAATAAATGTTAATTTATAAACGTAATGACAAGGGTAGTTGCTTCAACTCCCGAAAAATGGATAAAAAAAGGATTTGCAATTTGTGAGGCCACTGAAAAAGTGGCCTTGTCATATTAAGAAAAATTCGTAGGCCGCAGCAGTGCTGATTACTACGAAAAAATTTATATTCAAAAAGATTATTGGATAAAGAGCTAATAGTAGGACTGTTTTCAGTAGATAACTCAAAACAAAATCTTCTGCACATTTCTTCCCTTCTATGCAACCTATATAGATAGCAACTTTTACAAAACATATTAAATTTGAACCTATACACACTTCATTCCATAAAAATCATTGCATACCATAAGTTACCATGTGATATAATTATGCTAATAAGTCTGTTTCATAAGAATTGAAAGGAGAATTCCAATGAACCGTACATTTCTATCAATAGTATTAATATTAGCTATTGTCTCGATGGGTTTGATTCCAGTACCGGTTACAAATGCGGCAAGTGCTGCAGAGATTAAAATATCATCTACAAATGTTATAAAGCTGAGCCCGTATAAGGATTTGGATGAAAAAAAGGAACAGCTCAAAATGACTAACCGGTTTATTACGAAGAAATTGGGTCTGGAATCTCTTTTTTCTTCAAAAAATTTGAAATATTCAGGTGACAGAAACCTACCCAAAACATCGTTTTCAAAAGTAAAGTATAAGTTTACTCCGAATGTAAAAAAACTTGCTTCCAATACGCTCTCCTTCCTGAATAAAAACTCAACTGCAGCCGATATTTCTTCGAAACTGGGCATAAAAAATAAAATTGTACCGGGTGGGACCATATATGTTGATACAGCTTCAAGAAAGGCTGTAAAAATCAGTTCCAGAACTGGTCAAAACGGAGTTGTAGATGTTGACAACCCCAGCATGGACGAACTGTTTGAGGAATTTGAAATACCCGAAGAGAGACTTCATTTGCAGGAGGGAAATATTGAACGTTATGCTGTTCCATATAAAAAAGCTTCCGTAAGCCCGTTCCTTAAGAAAAGTATAAATGCAAAGGGTCTTAAACCGCTTATACAAGTTAAGGCTTCCGGAATCACATCTCTAATACCTGGAATAAAAGATCAAAACAATGTTTTAGCAAAAAGTCTTTCGCAGGTTGCTTCAGGCAAGTCTATATTATCAGATAAAACCTTTCTTTCCAAAAAAGAATTAAGAAAAGAAAATGTATCAAATATAGACAACCATATGGCGTTAACCTCAAACAATATGGTTGCAGGTATTGACGATGGCTACTGTCTGGAGTTTAAGTTTCCCGATACGGCATTACCCGGTTATAGCAGTTCGGATGGGAGAAGGATTGATGTTAGACTTGGTGGAAGCCTGAAAATAGGCGGGATTGATATAGTGGGAGATTATTCGGCATTTGACGGGTATAAATTCGGAATAACCTGCGCAGAAGAGATAGATGTACATCTCAAGGCGGTATCCAGTCTTAATGAAGAAGTTTATATTCCGATAGTTGCATTGGATATACCCTTCGGGGTTGGCAGTGTAAAAGCGGGTTTGTTCCTTGTGGCTCAAATAAGTGGGGAATTTATTCTGGAATTGGCCATTGAGGAAGGATTGGGGGTTGAGGCGGGAATCTCGGGAGGTACATTTTTTGGTGTTCCAACATACATACGCCCATATATAGATGCAGATCCGTACGTAAATATTGAAGACAATTTTCAGGGATCATTCAACGGTTCACTCGGCATCGGCCCGGTTATGCAGGTTAATATAATGGGAATCGATCTGGTAAAAGCAGAACTTAGGCTCGGTGGGGCAATCGGTTGTAAAAAGCCCGGAGACGGATATATAGAAGTCGACGTTGATGCAGCTGTTCTAGCCTACGTATCGCTGTTATCAAAAGAACTGACACTGCTGGACAGCAAGTGGGACCTATATACAAAGCGGAAGAAAGATACCGGATCTTACAGGATGACTATTAATGAGCGGTGTGCTTACAGGGATCTTGTTACAGGCAAAATTGAACTACTGACAAAGGATATGGATAATCCTGTAATACCATGTCGTAATAAGGAAATAACTGTTCTCGTCAAAACCGGGGAAGTAGTGAAAAAATCATATACAAAACCAACAGACAATGAAGGAAACTTCGTCGTTGATTTTGATAAATCAGTCTGTGATATGAGAAAAGATGATACTGTTTCTATAATGATAGACGATGGTGAAGATAAAAAATTCTACAGTGAGGAACTGCCGACTACATTTCCATTCCACGTATCCATATCAAATTTTGAATATGCGGATTTCTTCGAAGACTCAGTTTCGGGTTCCATAGGCGCTGTTCAGACCGGAAAGGATTCTGTAACAGGAACGCCAATATTCTTGAACTATGAAGGCGATGTTGCAGTAACCAAACATGGAAGCGGTGACAAAACACTTTATTTCAAGTGCAACAGCATGGGAAAATACAAGGGAGCTTTTGCTGGAATTAAACCAAAAGATAAATTTGAAGTTGTAATTGTGTCTGATGGGTTCAGCATCAAGGATACAATTATGCCTGAGGCTTCATGCGGGCTTGAATTGAATGTTCAACCAGTTGTAAAACGTGATTTCAAATGGCCTAATGTATCAAATAATCCACAGCATCAGTTCATTTTTGCCGATAGTATAGACGAATACGTTTTCCTCAAGGTGCTTACGAACAATACCCGAGGGAACAAAGTGGCTGCTCTTCCTGTAAAACTGTCAATGTATTTCGGTGCAAGCAGGCTGGGAAATAATGGTATGTTGGAGTTTTATGAAATACCTAATAAGAAAACCATGAAGATTAAGAATCTTAAGCTATTCAAGGTTGGAGAGGGACAAACCTGTGATTATGCAATGTATACTTACAGGTTTACAAAATCAAAATCTACTTCGGGTTCAACAGGCACTGTTACGCAGAACTCAGTACTGAATAAGAATACAATTAGTTCAAAAAGCGGTAGGTTGAGCTTTGAGGACATCCTTCTAAAAGGAATAAGAGAAAATGGATCAATTCCATCATTCAGTAAAAACAAGGATCAATGGAAGAAAAACATTAAAGCCGATTACAATGATGCAGGGGAAAAACCTGTATATTACGTAGCCCCGGGCGATTACTATCTGACAACATATGACCTTATTGCTGATGCAACTATCAGTTATGAAGGGGCAACTTTGCGGAAGGTGCAAGGAGTATCACACTTCCTGACAGGAGTGGAATATGAGGTTGAAAAGACAGGCAGCGGTACCTATTATAATAAATAAGGGACATAATGTAGGCGATGCTTTCCAATTAACTGTTATAATCCAAACATGAAATTAGCGGCCTTCATTTTCTGAAAGCCGCTGTTTTGTGTGCGCCCAGCATGGGCGCAGTCTAACGGGTGAAAGTCCCGAGTGCGGGTTAGTAGTGCCAAGCACATAGCCAAGAGCAAAGGTGTCCACTGCGAGGTGGAATCTGAAGGAAGCTGGCGGCAAACTTCCGGTCTGACGAATAGAAATCACATCAGGCATATATAGGCTGGGTAAGGCTGCGCAACAAGCCAAAGCCCTAAACTACTCAGAAGTCTATGGTGTAAATGTGACAGATATATGGAGGGAAAGACTGCGTTCTTACCTGGGGAGATCTCACGGACGTATACATGTCGGGGGACGGTTCTCTGTCGCATTTGTGAAAGATTTAATATAAAAAACAAGGGTTTGCAATTGCAAACCCTTGTTTTTTGGTCGGAGTGAGAGGATTTGAACCTCCGGCCTCTTGGTCCCGAACCAAGCGCTCTACCAAGCTGAGCCACACCCCGATTTATTAATTTTATGTGTCGTTTAAAGCGACGATATATATTATAAGGCATAGCGTGAAAAATCTCAAGTTTTTTTTACATTCAAAATTAGCCATTTGAGTTTATACCATACCTTTATCCTACTCAAAAGGGGTAATATGCTGTTTTAGGACCCTATACCTGCCCTGTAATAAATTGTACACCTATGCTGACCATAGTAACAACAAACCAAACTATAAGGCCCAAAAATAAAGGTTTCAACCCGGTTTTAAGCATTTTTTTGAAATCCGCACTTAAGCCTACTGCTGTTAAGGCCAGGATAATCATGAATTTTCCCAAGTCTGATAAGATAGTAACTGTAGTATTATTGAATACACCTAATGTATTCAGCAGTGATGTACCCAGAAATCCAAGAATGAACCACGGGAAAATGCTCTTAAAACTATAATTAACTGTACCTGCATTGCTTGCAGCTTTTTTCTTTCTAATTGCCATAACGGCTGCAAAGATCAGTGATATCGGAATTATCATTGTTGTTCTTGTAAGCTTGACGATTGTTGCGAAATTACCTGCAGGACCGCTGAAGGCATAACTGGCAGCAACAACTGATGATGTATCGTTGATTGCAGTTCCGGCCCACAACCCGAAAGCTTTATCGGAAAACCCAAGCATATGGCCTAAAGGCGGAAAAATCAATACGGCAAGGATGTTAAAGAAGAAAATTGTTGATATTGAATAGGCAACCTCCATTTCTTCTGCTTCAATAATCGGCGATACCGCTGCAATGGCCGATCCTCCACATATTGCAGTTCCTACGCCTATCAAGCTTGTCATATTGAATGGTATTTTCATAAGCCTTCCGAAGGCATAAGCCGAAATAAAGGCAAATGACAATGTAAACAGCATGACGGTGAGGGACTCAAGTCCTGTTTGCCATACCTTGGTAAGACTGAGCGTGGCTCCAAGGACAATGATAGCCCATTGGAGAATCTTTTTGGATGTGAACTTTACTCCATTTTCCGTCCAGGCCGGTTTACCTGATGTATTATTGATTATGATCCCGAAGACTATTCCAAATACAGGGCCGCCTATTATCGGGAACTTGTTGCCAAGCCAAAGGGCTATAAGTGCCAATATGAATGAAAGCAGTATTCCGGGTGAATTCTTTTTAATCCAGTTCATATGCTCCTCCTTAATATACTATAATTGTAGTATGAACAAAGTATAAAAACAAATTATGATTTCTTATAAATGCATAATGAAAATTTATACATGCCTTTTTATTTGGCTTTTGATGTTATAAAATAAGTGTAGATAGACTTTTGGGTATCTTTATAAGGAGTATTGATAAATGAGCAGACCGATAATTGGAATACCTATAGGAGACCCGGCCGGTATAGGTCCGGAGATCGTAGTAAAGGCTTTAAAAAATGCTGAATTATATGATATTTCGAAGCCGGTTGTAATAGGCAGCCATGATGTGATTAGAAAAATCGACCGCGTTGTCGGGTCGGGATTGGAAATCAATGTTATAAGCGAACCAAAAGAGGGGAAATATACATATGGAACCATCGATTTAATTACATTGGACAATATTTGCAGTGAAACTGTTGAATACGGCAAAATTCAAGCTTGTGCAGGGAAGGCGGCTTATGAGTATATTGTCAAGGCTGTTGAACTTGCCAATACAGGTAAAATTATCGCCATTGCGACAACTCCCATAAACAAGGAAGCAATTAAGGCCGCAAATATAGATTTTATCGGACATACCGAAATGCTTGAACATTTAGCGGGTGTTAGCGATCCTCTTACAATGTTTCAAGTGCGAAATCTAAGGGTATTTTTCCTTTCAAGGCATGTTTCGCTGAGAAAAGCCTGCGGCCTTGTTACAAAAGAAAGACTGGTTGAATATATCAAACGGTGTGATGCTGCTTTAAAGAGCCTTGGACTTGAAAAGAGACATATGGCTATAGCAGGTCTTAACCCCCACAGCGGAGAGCACGGGCTTTTCGGGGATGAGGAAACAACAGAGATCGAGCCGGCAATAATTGCTTCAAGAGAAGCTGGGCTTGATGTTACGGGGCCTGTATCGGCAGACTCTGTTTTTCATCTGGCTCTGTCAGGAAAATATGATGCGGTTCTATCCCTATATCATGACCAGGGGCATATTGCAACAAAGACCGTCGATTTCGAGAGAACTATTTCGCTCACTATCGGCTTGCCGTTTTTGAGGACTTCGGTAGACCATGGAACTGCGTTTGACATAGCTGGAAAAGGTGTAGCCGGATCGGTCAGCATGGAGGAAGCGGTACGTTTGGCAGCAATATATGGTTTCAAATATCAAATGCCGGAAACATAAAAAATGATCTATATAAGTTTGAACTAAATAATTAGTACGAGATGGTTGAGTGTAAAAATTATTTTCAACTTATATATATTGCTAATTAGTTCATGATTGGGTAATATAAAAGGTAAAGCTTGATACAATAAAACGGGCCAATGCCCATGGAGATATTTTATGACGTTAAAGATAAGCGACGAGATACTTATAAGTGTTGAAAAACCGTCAAGGTACACAGGCAATGAGTGGAACAGCATTAAGAAAGACCCGGAGGATGTGGATATCCGTTTTGCCTTTTGTTTTCCTGATGTGTATGAAATAGGGATGTCCCACCTGGGAATGAAAATATTGTACCACCTTTTGAATGACAGGAAGGATACATACTGCGAGAGAGTTTTTGCACCCTGGGTGGATATGGAAGCAAGAATGAGGGACAATGGCATTCCGCTTTATGCGCTCGAATCACGTGATTCTGTCAACGCTTTTGATTTTGTAGGCTTTACTCTTCAGTATGAAATGAGTTATACAAACATAATTAATATGCTTGACCTGTCGGGTATTCCGATTTTTAGCAGAGACAGGACAGCTTCGGACCCGTTTGTTATCGCAGGAGGGCCGTGTGCATATAATCCTGAGCCTCTTGCCGACATAATCGACATTTTTATTATCGGTGAAGGTGAAGAGATTATCAACGAAGTGATGGATGTGTATAAACTATGGAAAAAGGACAATGCATCCAGAGATGAATTTTTGAATAGAATAGTAACTATAGAGGGAGTTTATATACCGGCATTTTATGATATCGAATATAATACCGACGGAACAATAAGGGGCATGATACCCAAAAAAGGGGACTACCCGAAGGTCATTAGAAAAAGGATTATCAAAGACCTTGATCAAGTATTCTATCCCGAAGAAATGATTGTTCCTTTTACGGACATCGTTCACGACAGGATCATGCTTGAACTGTTCAGAGGGTGCATCAGGGGCTGCAGGTTCTGTCAAGCAGGCTTTGTATACAGGCCTGTAAGGGAAAAATCACCGTCAAGGCTGATGGAAAGTGCAAGGAAGCTGCAGGAAAGAACAGGTTACGAGGAAATTTCTCTGACCTCCCTAAGCACCAGTGATTACACTAAGCTTGGGGATCTTACGGAAGAACTTATTAAGGAGATGGAAGACAAAAGGGTCAATTTGTCGCTCCCTTCACTTAGAATCGATTCGTTTTCTCTTGACTTGATGGAGAAGGCACAGAAGGTTAGAAAAAGTGGTCTTACCTTTGCTCCCGAGGCAGGGACTCAAAGGCTTCGTGATGTAATCAACAAGGGTGTTACGGAAGATGATCTTATCAATTCGGCCAGTATGGCTTTTAACGGCGGATGGAGCGGAGTCAAACTCTATTTTATGATAGGGCTTCCGACAGAAACCAATGATGATATTGAAGGAATATCCATCCTTGGCAGCAAGGTTGTGGACGTATACATGAAGGTGTCTAAAGAAAAGAGGGGTAAGGGCTTGAATGTAACCATAAGTACTTCCTCCTTTGTACCCAAGCCCTTTACACCTTTCCAATGGGAAGGTCAGGATACGATTGAAGAACTGAGGGAAAAGCAAAAGTTTTTAAAGAGTAAAATTAAAAGCAAACATATAACTTACAACTGGCATGACTCACAATTAAGTTTACTTGAAGGAATTTTCGCGAGGGGTGATAGGAGATTAGGTAAAGTGTTGGTCAATGCCTGGAAAAAGGGCTGTAAATTTGACAGCTGGGGCGAGCATTTTAAATTCGAAGAGTGGATGAAGGCTTTTGAAGAAGAGGGTCTTGAGCCGTCCTTCTACGCAAACAGAAAAAGGGGCACAGAAGAGATTTTGCCATGGGATCATATTGATATAGGAGTCTCGAAAAAGTTCCTTATCAAGGAAAAGGAAAAGGCTTATGAGGGAGAGCTGACCCCGAATTGCAGAGCAGACTGTTCGGGCTGTGGAGCAGCAGCTTTAGGAGGAGGGGTTTGCATTGAGTAATATCAGATTTAAATTCCTTAGGGGAGAAGAAGTCAAATTTATTTCTCATCTTGACCTGATGAAGGTGTTTGAAAGAGCTTTAAGAAGATCAAGGATTCCCATTGCCTATTCTCAAGGTTTCAATCCTCATCCCCAGATGGTTTTCGGCCTTCCGCTGTCGGTAGGAGTGACAAGTGAAGCTGAATATGCAGATTTTGAAATGTCCCGGGACTATGAAACAGATGAGTTCGCAGCGGTTTTGAACAGCCAGCTGCCGGCAGGTCTGAAAATAGTTGAAGCGAAGCTTAAGAATAACAAGCGTAACATAATGGCTTCAATTATAATGGCTGCGTATGATATTCTCATTTATTCTAAGGAAGTAGAAGAACAGGCTGAAATGGAAAGACGGCTTGCTGAATTCTGTGACAGGCAGGAAATCGTCGTTAAGAAGGAAGGAAAAAATGGTTCAAAAGATGTAGATATCAAGCCCATGATAAGAAAAATCGGTTTGAAGAGGATTAACAGCGAAGATGTTGCTGTACGCAAGGGTTTAAGCGAGCCTGAGAGGATTTTTTGCATCTCTGCTCTATTAAGTGCTGGCAGTGCAGCAAATCTGAAACCGGAGCTGTTGGTAGCCGCATTGAATGGAGCAGGTTTTGAAATAAGTAGTATTGGAATAAATCGAACAGGGCTTTTCGTCGAAAGCAACGGGGAGATTATTGATCCCCTTGATGATAATGCTCTTTCGGGATGAGGAGGCGAAAATGGTTAATGAAATAATTGTTGATGTAGGACTTGAAGAAACTCGCGTTGCCTTACTCGAAGATAAGGAATTAGCCGAGATTTATATAGAAAGACCATTTCCGGAAAGACTCGTCGGCAATATATACAGGGGCAAGGTAAGCAGTGTTCTGCCCGGAATGCAGGCGGCTTTTATAGATATAGGATATGAGAAAAATGCTTTTTTATATGTTGGAGACGCCGTAGCTCACAAGGAGTATACTGAGGAGGACGAAGAAGTATACCACGAACTGAAGGATTGCAATATAGAAGAAATATTGAGACCCGGACAGGAAATAACAGTCCAGGTAATCAAGGAGCCTATCGGAACGAAGGGCCCAAGAGTGACAACGCATATAACTCTTCCCGGAAGACATCTTGTCCTTTTGCCAAACGCGGATTATGTAGGCATTTCAAGAAGGATTGAGAATGAGTCTGAGAGAATTAAGCTTAAAAAGATCGCTGAAGAACTGAAACCGAAAGGGATGGGTCTGATTGTCAGGACAGCATCTGAGGGGAAGGGTCAGGAAGACTTCACACATGATGTAAATTTTCTTATAAAGCTCTGGGATACTATAAAGGTGAAGGAAAACAGCGGTGCTGTGCCGCGATGCCTGCACAGGGATCTGAATCTGATATACAGAACTGTAAGAGACCTGTTCACCTGGAATGTAGACAAATTTATTATAAACGACAGGCAGCAGTATCAAAAAGTGCTTGAGCTTGTAGAAATGATTTCACCGGCATTAAAGCTGAGAATTGAATATTTCAGCAAAAACTACGACCTTTTTGAATATTATCAGATTGAGACAAAGATAACCCGGGCCTTGGCAAGAAAGGTCTGGCTGAAATGCGGGGGATATCTGATTATTGATCAGACTGAGGCCCTAACGGTTATTGATGTAAATACTGGAAAATACATTGGCGGCACAAACCTGGAAGACACGGTGCTTAAAACCAATATTGAAGCGGCAAGAGAGATTGCCAAGCAGTTAAGACTTAGGGATATCGGCGGAATCGTAATAATAGATTTTATCGATATGCATGAGCAGGATCATCAGCAAATGGTACTGGATGCGCTCAAGCAGGCGCTTAAAAAAGACAGGACGAAAACAACTGTCGTAGGCATGACTGGACTGGGCCTTATTGAAATGACAAGGAAAAAAGTAAGGCAGGGGCTTTCTTCGGTGCTGAATATTGATTGTCCTTACTGCGAGGGTACCGGCAAGATACTATCGGCAGAAACTGTGGCAAGGAATGTTGAGAAAGAAATAAGCAGGTATGCCGGTGACAGTATCGGCAACGGACTGCAAGTCGAAGTTCATCCTTCTGTTGCGGCTGTCCTTATGGGACACGAAGGACAAAACCTTACAAGGATTGAAAATGCCTATAACAAGAAGATAGTAATACGATCATCGAATGAGATAAAACATAATGAAATAAAGATCAAAGAGATTGACATTAATACACTCGTGTGTTAAAATAATTCGGTAGCCGCACGGCTAAGGCCATTTAAACGCAATTGAGAATGAAAAATTAAGAATTGAACACTTTCAAATCTCGATTTTCCATTATAGAGTTGCTGCCTTATGATGACGATCGTTGAGCGTCAGCTTAAAGCTCGTTTTTCCGGCGAGACTGTGATGAGGAGGTGTTCTGATGTACGCAATTATTGAAACAGGTGGAAAGCAGTACAGGGTTCAGGAAGGCGATGTAATATTCGTTGAGAAGCTTACTGCTGAAGAAGGTGCTTCTGTCAATTTTGACAAGGTTCTTGCAGTTTCTAATGAAGGTTCAGTTGATTTTGGTGCTCCTTTTGTTAGCAGTGCAAGTGTTAACGGCAAAGTTTTAGGCCATGGAAAAGACAAGAAGATCATCATATTCAAATACAAGCCTAAAAAAGGTTACAGAAAGAAACAGGGCCACAGACAGCCATACACAAAAGTGCAGATTGAAAAGATCAATGCTTAATGGTTGTGGTTATAGGTAATGGGATAAAACCCATATTATGAAATGGTTAATATTCATATTGTCAGGGACAAAGAGGGCTTTATTTGGGAATACACTGTAAAAGGACATGCAGGAGCGGGAAAAGCCGGGGAAGATATAATATGTGCAGCTGTCTCGGCTGTTGCATATACCGGTGTGAACGCTTTGGAAGAGCTTGCCGGGGTTAAGATGAGCAAAAAGGTCTTAACAGTACGGGATGGTTACCTGAAATGCATTATACCGGCGGATATTCCCGATAATATAAAATCCAAGGTCCGTACAATACTCGAAACGATAGCGGTAGGTTTTAAGCAGATAGAGTATACTCCAGGATACAGCGAGTATATATCCATCTTGGATGAGGAGGTGTAGTTCAGTGATTAGGATTAATCTACAATTATTTGCTCATAAAAAGGGAATGGGAAGTTCCAGAAACGGTCGTGACAGCGAGTCCAAAAGACTTGGAGTCAAGAGAGCGGACGGACAGTTCGTATTAGCCGGGAACATCCTTGTTAGACAAAGAGGAACGAAGATCTACCCGGGTGAAAACGTTGGAATAGGTACCGACGATACACTTTTCGCAAAGGCAGACGGGAAGGTTAAGTTCGAAAGATTGGGCAAAGACAAAAAGCAGGTAAAAATAGTTACAGCATAAAAAAGACCCGGGTTTCCGGGTTTTTTTATTAAGTAAGCCTTCCAAAGAAGAGGCAATAGACAATGGGATTAAACCTTGTAAGTATATTAATTTGAATTAAATAATTGGTACAAAAGCGAGTACATAAATTATTTTCAACTTATTTAGGTTAGAATAATATTAAGATTTATTACAAATGGTATATCTGACGGATAAAATTGTTCAGACTATAGACGAAAAATCAAGAGAGGTGGAAATGCCGGTTTTAGGTCTGCTAGGGTGGTTTGCTCCCATGACCGATAGCCCACGACCTTTACCTGCAACGAAGTTGCATGTTTATCGATAGTGCGAGAATTTTTGTAAAAGCCGGAAACGGCGGTAACGGTAAAGTATCCTTTCACAGGGAAAAATATGTAGCAGCCGGCGGGCCGGATGGCGGTGACGGCGGCAAGGGCGGAGACGTCATTTTTATAGCCGACGAGGACATAAGGACTCTGGCTGATTTCAGATACAAAAGGCATTATAAGGCTGAACCCGGTGAAAACGGCGGGTCGGCCAATTGTACGGGCCATAACGGCGCAGACATGATAATTAAGGTTCCCCCCGGAACCATAATCAGGGATGAGGAATCAGGGCAAATACTCGCCGATCTGACCAGACCAAAGCAAAAGGCAGTAATTGCCAAGGGCGGTAAAGGCGGCAAAGGAAATACTCATTTTGCCACGCCGACCAGGCAGGTGCCGAACTTTGCAAAAAGCGGTGATCCGGCTGAGGAGAGATGGGTGCTTCTCGAACTGAAGCTGCTTGCTGATGTAGGCTTGCTTGGATATCCTAATGTGGGGAAATCTACTATTCTTTCAATGGTTTCGGCAGCGAAACCGAAAATTGCCAACTATCATTTTACTACTATTGATCCGAATCTTGGAGTAGTCAGCCTTGACAAGGAAAATAGCTTTGTAATTGCAGATATACCCGGACTTATTGAAGGAGCTCATGAAGGGACAGGACTCGGGCATGAGTTTTTAAAGCATGTAGAAAGAACAAAGCTTCTCCTTCATGTAGTTGATATAGCCGGAATCGAGGGAAGAGATCCGCTTCAGGATTTTGAAGTCATAAACTCAGAGCTGAAGCAGTATAATCCCGGGTTAGCAGAAAAACCTCAGATTGTTGTTGCAAATAAGTTTGATGTACTCGAATCAACTGAGAAATATGAAGTGTTTAAAGGTGAAATGGAATCCAGAGGTTACAAGGTCTTTGCTGTTTCGGCAGCAACGAGTCAAGGACTGCGGGAATTGATGCTGTATGTTGGAGACAAGCTTAAGGAAATTCCGGATACAGTCCTGATAAATGAAGAAGTTAAGGAAGTTGTTTATACTGCCAGGGACGAGAAGCCTTTTGAGATACATAAAGAAAATGGCGTATATGTAGTCGAAGGAAACTGGGTAAAGAAGGTATTGGGCTCGACCAATTTCGAAGATTATGAATCGCTGCAGTATTTCCAAAGGTCTTTAAAAAGAAAGGGTGTAATCGGCGAGCTTGTCAAAATGGGCATAAACGAAGGCGATACGGTAAGAATATGTGATTTTGAATTCGATTATGTGGAATAATGGGCCCGGCAGAAGTTTGATAATATAAGGAGAAAAAAATGATTACCAGTAAACAGCGCAGTTATCTTAGAGGGCTGGCTAATACGATTACGCCTATTTTCCAGGTTGGAAAGGGCGGAGTGAGCGATAACATGATTAAACAGTTTAATGACGCATTGGAGTCGAGGGAGCTGATTAAAGCAAATGTCCTTAAAAATTCCATATCGGATACCAGAGAGATCTGCGAGGAAATTGCTTCAAGGACAGATTCCGAGATAGTGCAGGTTATTGGGAGCAAATTTGTGCTCTATAAGGAATCAAAAGAGAATAAGGTTATTGAATTACCATAAAAGCGGCTTTTAGAGCCGCTTTATTAATGTAGTTTTTCATGTGTGGAATTTCTCTAAGATGTGTAAAATGTCTAATCTCTCTTCTTGATCAATATGTCTATTATTTCGGAATAGATCGCCTGAGAGTGCTTCTTCCAGTTTTCGCAAATAGCGCGAGCATCACTTTTGGTGCCTACAGTGACATTGAGGTCTACCAATGAAAAGTTGTCTTCATTTATTTTGCATGAGACAACGAACTCCGTCTCGCTTTCGGGAGTATAGTCGGCAGTTATCAGGGTTTCATTGCGGATGCTTTTTCTGATCTGGTTGATAGTATTATCTATCCTGTTTTTTATCCCAAATGGTATCAGATTAATAAAATAGCTTAATGTCTGTTTGCCGTTATCGTTTATTCTATAGAATTTCTTATCTTCAGCTTCACTATAAGATAATAGATTGCTTTCGCAGAGCTCGTTAAGAAACTGCTGAAGGAGGAAGTAATTCATAAACTTGTTTTCGAGTATGAGCTTGGTTATCTGAAGATTGCTTACAGGCAAGCTTAGCTTATCAATGACATATAACAGTATAAGCTTGTTCTCGGCAAGCTCTTTTGTGCTCCCCAGGTTCATTGTATATCCCCCTTATCCTTAATAAATTGTATTATAGCATAATCGGACTTTCAATTCCATAAGGAATGGTTATTTGGGGGAGAATCATGGCATAAGCTTTAAAACATTGAAACTGTCCGATGTAGCATTGGGGTCTTTGTCATTGAAACGGGAGCCTTTTTTGTTATAGCTTCCCATATAGCTTCCTTCTGTGCTGTCGTCGTTATCAATATATGCAATTGCATATCCCAGCACCTTGTTGGCTTTCAGCTTTACCGGAATATTGTTTTCAGACGTTTCGGAGTAGTCATCCCCGTAAACCTTCAAACCTATTTCCCAGGTATGAAGGCTTCCGACATCACTCCGTTTCAATTCCATATGCTCGTTAAGAAGGAATGGTCTATATCCGACGCCTACAGTCGATACAAAATTATTTATATCTATATAGTACTTAAAAGCGTTGTAGTTGTTTTTGGTATACCCGCCTGAATGGTCCTCATCGAGGAAGAGCTGAAGGCAGTCGTCCTTTTCTATGCTGTCAAAAGGATACGGGTGAGAGTCATAAAGCTCGTTATCATTTATTTCTATGAGGTAATAGAGCTTTTCAGGTGTCCACGCAATTTTATACCTGCCGCTGAAATTGTATGTTTCAGGCTGTGTTCCGCCCCATGAGAAATTTATATCTGCCCAGGGAGCAGCCTTCCAACATTTATCCTTTCCTTTTCCGTCAATACTGGGGGCCTTATCTGCTTTGGGCGCATCATATTCTGTAGTAACTTTACTGCTGACAGGTTTGGCCTTGCGCGGTTTTGAAAATATAATTTTATATGAAATGATGCCGCCGGCAAGAATTAAAATAAGCAGTCCCAATGTAATAAACTTCAAATATGAAGCTCTTTTCATTCTTCATTTCCTCCCCCAGAAAGCAATACTTACAGTTTATCACATGTATTTATTTCTGCAAGGAGGTTTTCTTCGGCACTATAGTAGTTTATTTTTGGTTAATGCTAATATAAAATTTATGCTATACTAAATCAAGTAATTATTTATATGTACAAAATTTATTCTATGCAAGAGAGGGTGTTGGGCTTGGATCACAGGAAACTGGAGCTTAAGCTTAAAGACTGGGGCGCATCGTTTGTCGGCTTTTCAAATGTCGGGAATGCCTTGCCATCAGGCTTGTCTGAATTAAAACACGCCATTACCATTGGTGTAAGACTTTCGGATTTTATTATTGACGAGATTGAAGATGCTCCCACTTATACTTATTTTCATCATTACAGGAGTGTAAATGCACTTATTGACCATATAACGCTCAGAGGACTGCTGCTAATTCAGGAAAATGGTTTTAAGGTTGCTGCTGTACCGGCTTCACAGACGGTTAATGATGCTGCGGAAAAGTACTCCGGAATATTCCCGCACAAGACGGCTGCAATAAGGGCAGGTCTTGGCTGGATAGGGAAGAACGGACTCTTCATAAGCAATGATTACGGGCCCCGTGTTAGATTGGGCACAATACTTACAAACATGCCTTTACCGGAAGGAGAAGCTATAGCAGCAGATAAATGCGGAAGCTGCACTGAATGTGTAGATAACTGTCCGGCAAGTGCTCTGACAGGAGAAGCTTGGTTTGAAGGCTGTCATAGAAGCAGAATTGTTGATGCAAAAGCATGCAGCGAGCACATGAACGCAAAGTACAAGCATATAGGAAGAGGCTCAGTCTGCGGGATTTGTATAAAGGTTTGCCCTCAGGGAAGTAAAAGGTAAAAACTCACCCCGCCACTCCGTACGGGACGAAGTGGCGTAACCAAAGTATGGGTTTGACAACCTTTATAAGGAGGAAAAGTATTTATCAGGGTGAGGGGGCAATGTTAAGGAATAAACTTAATAACTTCAAAAATAGATTACCATAATAGGTTACCATAAAAATTATCACTCGCAAGGAGTTTTTTTTCGGTTTTTTGGTTGATTTTTTTTGGTTGTCTTGGAACTTCAACTGTTGTATACTTTTATATATGAAGTAAATTGTTGTAAGTATGCTTTGCCTTATTTTAAACGCAGGATACATTACCCGAGAAATAACATTTTTATCAGGCTGCAAGCATATACTGAACGGTAAATCAGATCAGGACTTCATTTTCTATACGAATTGTGAAAGCAGACTCTAAAAGCGGCTGTTTCACTTCCGGTTTTTCTGCATTTTAACAGTTCTTTGAAATGCAATCTTTTATATTTTTTGTTTTTCAATAAAAATTTATGGGAGGCAAAGATGATTAAAAAGGAAATAGTTGCATTGCTTCTTGCCGGAGGACAAGGAAGCAGGCTCGGTGTTCTTACAAAGGCCATGGCAAAGCCTGCGGTTCTTTATGGCGGGAAATACAGGATTATTGATTTCTCATTAAGCAACTGTATTAATTCGGGAATAGATACGGTAGGAGTATTAACTCAGTATCAGCCATTGAGATTGAACTCGCATATAGGAATCGGGAAACCGTGGGATATGGACAGAGTTAACGGAGGAGTTACGATTCTGTCGCCTTTTTTAAAAAATGAGACGGGTGAATGGTATAAGGGTACTGCCAATGCAGTGTACCAGAATATTGACTATGTAGATAAGCTTTCACCCAAGTATGTCATAATTCTTTCAGGTGACCACATATATAAAATGGATTATTCCAACATGCTTGATTTCCATAAAAGGAACAATGCAGAGGCGACGATTTCGGTAATCGACGTACCTTACAACGAGGCCGGCAGGTATGGCATTATGAATACTCATGAAAGCGGCAGGATATTCGAGTTTGAGGAAAAGCCCCAACAACCCAAAAGCACACTTGCCTCAATGGGCGTATACATATTCAATTGGAACATTCTGAGGGAATATCTTATAAAGGATAATGAAAACCCGGATTCCAGCAATGATTTCGGTAAAAACATAATACCCATGATGCTGAAGGACGAACGCAGCATGTGGGCATACCGCTTTGAAGGCTATTGGAAGGATGTCGGTACGATAGAAGCCTTCTGGGAATCAAACATGGATCTTATTAAAAGGGTTCCTGAGTTCAATCTTTTCGATCATGCATGGAAAATATACACTCCCAATCCCGTAAAGCCTGCACATTACATCGGTCCGGCAGGAAGTGTAAAAAAATCTATTGCTGCGGAGGGCTGCATGATTTATGGCAGTGTAAAAAACTCGGTTATTTTCCCCGGAGTTTTTATTGGGGAAGGCAGCACCATTGAGGATTCCATCATAATGTCCGATACTGTTATAGGAAAAGGTTCATACATCAAGCAATCCATAATCGGTGCAAATGCCGCAGTCGGTGATAACGTTAAAATGGGTTTCGGGGAAAATGTACCGAATGAACTGAAGCCGAACATCTATTATTCAGGTATAACTGTAATAGGAGAAAAAGCTATTGTTCCAAGCGGGGCAAATATCGGTAAAAATGTCGTGGTAGCAATGGAGGCAGGGATGGAAGATTATTGCTCGCTTGACCTTCCATCAGGAAAAAGCGTTCTGAAGGGTGGTGATTGTGAATGAAGAATACTTTGGGAATCATTCAGACCGGGGGAAACAACAGCAAGCTCAAGGATTTGTCTGCAAACCGTTCTACTTCAGCTGTTCCTGTAGGCGGAAAGTACAGGGCTATAGATTTTGTTCTTTCTAATATGGTGAACTCCGGAATTTCCAATATAGCTGTGATCACTCAATATAATTTCAGGTCCTTGATGGATCATCTTGGTTCAGGCAAGGAATGGGATTTGGATAGAAAAACGGGCGGGTTGTTCATGTTCCCACCATACCTTTCGGGCGGGGACTCAGGCTGGTACAGGGGCAGCGCTGATGCGCTTTACAATAACCTTACGTTCCTTAAGAGAAGCTATGAGAAGTATGTATTGATAGCGCAAGGCAGCTGTATTTACAAGACGCAGTTCTACGACATGCTGCAGTATCACATTGATAAAAATGCCGACATTACAATTGCTTATAGTGATATGAGCGAATTTGAGCCTCAGGAGCTATCTACCATGGGGATTATTGAAACAGATTCGGATCAAAGGATCATAGATTTTGAAGAAAAACCTATCACACCCAAGACAAAAAACGGATCAATGGGAATTTACCTTATGAAAAGGGAACTGCTCATCTCACTTCTGGAAGAGAGTGCTGCACATGGCAATTATGATTTCGTAAAGGATATACTGATCAAAAAGCTGGATGCCCTTAGGATCATCGGATATAAGTATAACGGCTACTGGAGAAATTTAAGCTCCATCCGTCAGTATTATAAGTGCAACATGGAATTGCTGAATCCCGATTTAAGATATCAGCTGCTCATTGAGAACGGAAAAGTCTATACCAAGGTAAAGGACGAAACGCCGGCAAAGTATAATGAGGAAGCGGAAGTAAGAAATTCTATAGTGGGCGACGGATGTATTATTGAGGGAACAGTTGAAAACAGTGTACTCTTCAGAGGAGTAACTGTAAAAAGGGGAGCAGTAATCAGAGACAGCATAGTAATGCAGGGGTCATGCATAGAAGAAAATGCATCAATTCAATATGTGATCCTGGATAAAAACGCTGTCCTAAGCGGGGGCAAATATCTTAAAGGGGATACCAACCTCCCTATAATAATCGATAAAAATATGAGAGTTTAAGGAGAGCTAATGAGTGTTTTAGGAAATATTTTGTGGATTTTTCTTGGCGGCGGCTTAATTATATTCTTTGAGTACTTGCTAGGCGGAATTTTACTTTGCTTTACAATAGTAGGAATTCCTTTTGGGGTTCAGTGTATTAAAATATCAATGCTTGCATTAATGCCGTTCGGCAGGGAAGTGGTGGCAAAACCCTCTTCCTCAGGCTGCCTGTCGGTAATAATGAACATAATATGGATATTTGTGTGCGGGCTTGGTATTGCAGTAACACATTTGATTTTTGCATTTTTATGTGCGATAACAATAATAGGAATTCCCTTTGCAAAACAGCATGTAAAACTCGCTAGACTTGCGATCATGCCCTTTGGAAGTGAAATCAGATAAACAAAGTCAATAATTTATTATACTCTACGGTGAATCGGAAAAAGGAATTTGTGAAACAATAAAAAACAGCTAATTATTTATCTGGTATACCGGAGGGTAAAGAAATGACTTGCCATTTGCCTAAGTACATAGAACCTGATTTTGATTCGGAACCTTTTTTGTCTGCTCCTTCAGTCGTTATAAAAGATGTAGTTAAGAAAGGCGTGGCACCCGATAATTATCATGCTACGACAATATTTCCCGAGTATTTTAAAATAAACGGAAAGTGGATGCTGGCCACAGAAAGCAGAATGGATTGCGTGGTTGCAGTCCGGGATGACAAAGGCCTTGACATTAAGGAATTCAGAAGACTGGAGCCTGGTGACAGAGTTATCGTCGGACGAACTGAGGATGCGAGTGAAGGTATTTATGTTCACACAAAAGGCTTCACAGAATCAGAATGCTCGGATGACTCATTTGCTTTTAGAACGGGAAGGTCCAGGGAAACTTCTTATTCCAGGGATTACGACAGGCTGTATGATGTTTTGAGGCATGAAAGAGAAAACGGCTATACAGTGTGGGTGCTTGGACCTGCAGTGGTTTTCGATTCCGACTCACGAAAGGCTTTGGTTTCTTTGATCAAGCATGGCTTTGTACATGCGATTTTTGCAGGAAATGCACTTGCGACTCATGATATAGAGGGTTCGTTTTTCAAAACTGCTTTAGGTCAGGACATTTACACACAGGGATGCATACCTAACGGGCATTACAACCATCTTGACGTTATAAACAGGGCCAGAAGCTATATGTCTTTGAATGATTTCGTTAAGGAAGCAAATATCAATGACGGAATAGTTAATGCGTGTTCTGAAAACGGGATTCCATTGGTACTTGCCGGCTCAATCAGGGATGACGGACCGATGCCCGGTGTTATTTCCAATGTATATGAGGCTCAGGATGCAATGAGGGCGCATACCAAAAAAGCAACTACAGTATTGGGTCTGGCTACTCAGCTTCATTCCATAGCCACCGGCAACATGACTCCGTCATATCAGTGCATAAATGGCGTTGTCAGGCCTGTATTCATATACAGTGTGGACATATCCGAGTTTGCGGTAAACAAGCTCAGGGACAGGGGAAGTCTTGCAGTTACCTCGATAGTAACAAATATTCAGGATTTCCTTGTCAATCTGGAAAGAAATTTGGTTAAGTAATTCCATCAATCCAAAACATGAAAGAGCGAACTCATTCCTGCAAAAAGTACTGTAGAAATTTATAATTAATACCGGAATTAAAAAATAGCAGTCTGGATGGGCTGCTATTTTTTGGTAATTATGCTGCGGAATTAATAATTATTAATTGCATATGAATCCGGCTGTTATATGGCTAAATCAATGTGCTGTACGGTTCCCGCTGTTCCGTTTTCTCTAAGAAAAATGCCTGTCTTTTTTATCTCACCCTGCAGCTCGTTAGAACCATTTTTGAGACTGAAATCGGTGTCGACATTACCAAGATATATAGCGCCTACCCCTTTTTCTCCTAATGCAAACAGCTTGTCCTTGCCGTTTTCGTCCTTTGTCCAGATGCGAAGGCTTTGGAAGATAGGGTCATTTTCATCGATCCAGTTATTATTGTCCGAGTCGTATTGGGCCAGCTCTGAAAAGCCATTGCCGCTGGTAGGTCCAAAAAGCTCGGAACCATTGTTAATATTGCCGTCATTGTTTTTGTCGAGTGCCAGGAATCCGCTTCCGGGATTAACGAATGAAATCTGGTTTTCTATGCCGTCGCTGTCGATATCAAAGCTGTATTTTTTTGATGAAAGTCCTGACGGTATTCCGTTAAAATTAATTACAAGAGGATCAACCTTTACGGCATCCCCGGCCCTCAAACTGATGTCCTGCCTGAACATAAATTCCCTTTTCATGGAGAGATCCAAAGAAAACTTGATTTCCTTTCCGTCGGAGGTTTTTACAATACCGTCGGAAGAAAAGGACATCTGTTCTTTTTCATAATAGGATTCGTGGGATTCGAATTCGAGTCCCCATCCCTGCCTGCGCTGCCGCTGGATTTCAAGATGCTGTCCTTTTAGATCAACAAGCAGCTTGTCATCACCCAGCTTGACCTTTTCAGGAACCTGCAGCTTGATTTTTTTGCGCATAAGGGCTGACAAAAAAGTTTCCAATGCCTGGATTTTCAATTTGTCCTTGTCGCTTAAATCAAAATACCCATCGCTGTCGCCAACTGCTGAAGCATCTGCATTTCCCTTTGCCATCAAAGCTTTTGCCTCTTCGGACAAGTCCAGCTTTACATTTGTGGAATTTAAGCCTGTTAGTGAATTTTCACCCTCAAAATTCGGTCTTTCATTACCCACCCATAATTTTAAAGATTCATCCTTTGTGTATTGTTCTACGTAACTGCTCTGTGAGGACATGGAAATAGTTGAACTGGCAATCTTCATAATACGCCTCCTTGCTTTTGCCTATGCAATAATATTGCATAGGGTAACAGGCTATTGGCAACGGGTCTGTTCACCCTTTGCTGTTAACCAATCTTCCTTGTATTAAATTAACTTAATGGATTTGTCTTTTGTAGAAAGGATAATTACCTATACTATTTATCGGTTAAAATTTACATATACTTTATACGTTATTAATATTTTCTGCTTAAAATCAAATAATTTTCAAGGCAGGAAGAACGTAAACAATCTGATAATCCAATTGCTTAATTTGGGGTGCACCGACTTGATTAAATCAAAAGCCTGATCCCCGGATAAAAGTGTAGATCTGTCGAGAACATGATTGCCGGAAGCATAGTTCCCAATCGCAACATTTCCTTTGGCATAGCCGCCTACAGCTATATCACCTACTGCCAACCCGCCAATCGCTCCGATTCCTATTGCAGCACCACCTACAGCCATACCGCCGATTGCAACCCCGCCTAATGCAAGAAGGCCGATTGATAAGCCGCCAAATGATATGATTCCGATATTGATTCCACCGATACTTATTCCTCCAAGGGCAATTCCTCCAATTGATATAACTCCTTTTGACATGTTTCCAATGGCAATGATTCCTTTTGCTACACCCAACCTGTTCGTACTCCTGCATCTTATTCCATAGGAGCGGCTGAATTTGATATGGACAAGCGGAAGAGAGAATAAGTGAAGCTTCGACTTGTATTCATAGAAACTATTTTCAAGTTTATCGGCTCTTGTTTTTTCTTTTATCAGTTTTTCAATAACTTCCTCTTTATCTTCATAAATTGTATTCATAAACTCTCGGGCTACGTCTTTCGGATCGCCCATTTTCTTTAATACTTCATCAATTTCTTCAGATTCTGATGCCGAATAGATATGTGAATAGAGATCCTTTTCTATTCTTGTCTTCATTCTTTCGTCTATTACCATTTTATCAAGTACTGATTCAATGTAGGCTTTAATCTTGTCACTCATTGTAATTACCCTCCTGCATGATGGAATTAATGCTTGTAAACATTTTCATAAGGTCATTCTTCATATTCTGAAACTCTATTAAGCCGGCTTCGGTTATTTTATAGTACTTCCGCGGGACGCCACGTTTTTGGCTATCCTGCTCCCAATAGCTTTCTATCAGGCTATTGTCTTCAAGTCTGTATAGAATAGGGTAGAGCGTGCCCTCCTTCATCTTGAAAATGCCTTGGCTTCTGGTGTCGAGTTCTTGTATCAGTTGGTAGCCATACATATTATCAAGGCTCAGCAGCTTTAAAATCAGGATCTCTATAACACCCTTTTTTAGCTGTTTATCTATTTCACTCACCTAAATGCCTCCTGATGCTATATACTTAGTAATACTAAATATATAATAAGTGAAAATAATGGTTTCGTCAAGAATCATTTATGCCCGTAGACAAGACCTATTGGAGGTATACATAACGTAAGGCTAATTGCCTATGGAAACTGGCAGTAATCTACTATTTCACAGGTTTACATAAAGTGCTACAATTGATTTATAAATAATAGGGGGTCGGAATATGGTCAAATCGAGGATTTATATTGTTTATGCATTGATGGTGGCATTTATTTTTGTTACAACTGCAGTTCCGGTTTATGGAGCAAAAAAGACAAACAGTCCGCCAACAGCAACAAACGTTTCTATCAGTGGGTCTCCGTCTGTGGGACAGATTTTAACCGGGAGCTATAAATATAACAATTCAAGTGGAATTCCGGAAGGTATATCTACTTATAGGTGGCTTTACTCAACGTCATTATCGGGTACATATTATGCAATCAGCGGAGCAGCTTCGAAAACATATAAACTTACGAGCAATGATGCAGGTCGTTACATTAAGTTTGAGGTAACACCTATTGCAGCTAGGGGGGCTTCGGCAAAGGGTACACCAGTGCAAAGCGCAGCTGTTGGTCCGGTTGTATTGCCAGCTTCGACAAAGGTTGTACTGGGCTTTGCGGTGAAATACTATTCAACAGATGTTTCTTCTTATAATTCCATGGTAAACAACACAAAATCGATGGATCAGATTGCTACGGTTTCTTATACTGCAGACAGTTATGGAAATCTTACGGGCACAGCTCCTTCAGACCAAATCAACTACGCAAATAATAATGGAATTAAGACTTTGGCACTGGTGACTAATTCTGACAGCAACGGATTCAACAGTTCTATTGCCAGGTCTATCCTGGAGAACCCGGCAAATTCTCAAACACTTATTAATAACCTGGTAAACGTAGTCAAAGCAAACGGTTATAAAGGAGTAAATGTTGATTTTGAAAACATCCCATATACTGATAGGCAATACTACACTCAATTCATCAGTAACCTCAAAAACGCTTTAGCTCCTTTAGGATATTTGACGACTATTTCGGTTCCCGCTAAAACGGCAGACTCTCCGACGAATTCCTGGAACGGTGCGTTTGATTATTCAGCCTTAGGTGCTATTGCCGATGAAATATTGCTGATGACCTATGATGAGCATGGTTCTTGGTCAACTGCAGGTCCTGTGGCTTCTATCGGTTGGGTAACGAATGTTGTTAATTACGCAAAGGCAGTTATTCCGCCAAATAAAATCCTTCTGGGTCTGGCAGCATACGGGTATGATTGGTCAAGTGCAGGCAATAAAGCCTTATCCTTAAAAACGATTGACAGCCTGGTGACAACTTATGGAGGAGCAGTCCAGTGGGATTCAGCATCACAATCTCCATACTACACATACACAGATACAAATGGCGCTGCACACACCATTTGGTTTGAGAATTCCGCCAGCATAGGCTATAAATGTGACCTTGTAAATCAGAACAACCTTCTGGGGGCGGGTGTTTGGCGGTTAGGACTTGAAAATCAAGCCTTTTGGGGCGCAATAAATACCAAGTTCGGCAGATAGATAAGTGTAAGGCCAGGAGTATATATTCTCTTGGCCTTTTCTTTGACAGAAACGTTTCATTAATTAATATTCATCAGCACCTAAGAGCATTTCTTTCTTCGGGAGGCTGATATACTATGTTTTATGATGACTGGAATGCTAATTCCGATCAGAATAAAAGGATAGTAATATATTTCGGATGACAATAAATATCCGCAAGCCAGCCAGATCAAAGAAATAAGGATCAATGCAAAACCAGCAAACAGCCATTTATTACATTGGAAATAGGAATGATGAGGAGTTTTCCGAAGATCTTTGCCCATTTCAGCGTATTCATCCATGCTGAACATTTCTGTATTCCCTTTTATGTATCCGTTACCGTGAGAAGTCTCAATATAAAACCACCTGTTTCCCCATGGATCCTTTACTATACTCAACAGCGTAATTCTCGAACCTACTTCCATTGAGCATAGAATAGGGGCTTCTGTATCGTTTGTCTGATACAGTTTCACATGATCCTCAGAAAGGATCATTATTTGACCATTTACGTTAGTAGACTTCAGATATGTAGTTCCTTGGATATATCCGGTGTTTCCCTGAATATCAAAAACTTTATACCACAGTTTTCCGTTGCTTGTTTTATCTATAAGGAAGATTTCTTCGTTTTTCTTATAAGTTCTGACAAGAGGGGACTTAGTATCCGGTTCTTGATAAGCGTTTGCATAATCCTCAGCTATATAACAATATTTTTCCGGATCCAAAAGCATTGTTTCGCCCTTAATATATCCAATATTCTTGCTGTTTGAAAGTACTTCGATCCATTCCTTTTCATAATCGTCTTTGACTACATTGCCCAGTTCGATAATTACTCCGGTTTTAATCATATCGGAAGGAGCTGTATAGGCGTTATAGCTTTTATAGAGTTCAGTATCTGATACTACGATGCGTTTCATTCAAATCCCCCTGTTTGTTTATACGCGGAGATCATTGAATATGTTTTCCCGATCTCCAAAGTTTTACTGAATATATTTTAACGTGGTTATTATATTTTTACATCAAGAAACTTGCCAAAGTATTTATCCAATTCTTTATCGGAATTCTTGCTGTCTGTTTTTGTAACGGTTCTGGTTTTACCGCCGGAAACATATACCCGTCCGCATTCAGGACAAACGCTTGTCTCAAGGGAAACTGACTGTGAGACGACCTTGCGTCCTTCAGAGGAAGCTTTTGCTGTTTCATTGCGGACATGTTCCTGCTCATGGCTCATTACAACGCTGGCGGAACTTCCGGGATCTATATGTCCCGGGGTTTTGAAGGATACGCCGGGGTCGTTGGAACCGTCTTGATACTGCCTGTTTTTACAGGTCTTGCATTCTACCATTCCGGCACGCTTCAAGGCTTGTGTTTCGGGACTGCTGTCATTTTTTTGTGAAGTCTTGGACATGCTGAGTGGATTGTTAGTTGCGTTAGCGCTAACAGAAGCAGGATTGCTACTACCCTGTGAGTATATATATGCATATGGATTGTATTGCGTATTTATTGAAATGCCCATTGCTTCACCTCCTGATGGCTGCTGAAACATAAGCACCTTTTAGATTTCCTTACTAAGGGAAATAACCCATAATATAAATATAGCACAGAGAACGGTTAAAGTAAATGATGGCAAGCTAGCAGTGCATTTGCTGTGAGTGAATACTAGTATAATCCATAATAATATATCCATAGCAAATGAAGTAAATATTGCATTTGATGGGCTGTTTCCGGTGCTTTAAAATTAAATATGATAACAAAAATTATGAATAGGATGATACAAATATGTCCAGACACCTTAAAACAGTAATCTTTAGCTTGATTGTAGTCACAGGGCTGACCTTGGTTTACATAGGAGGATATAAAATATTCGGAAGCCATGGTAAATCTAACTCAGAAATGAACAATCCCAGTACGGAAGATACTCGTCCTCCAAAATCAGGATTGAAGGAGACTGTGCCTAAACCTCCTGTTCAAATCGATTATGCCAAAGTAAAACCTAATGAATCCGGAAAAGTAATGGTTGTAATGTTTCACAACTTCGTTCAATCCTTTGCCCCTAAAAAATATGACAAGGGTGAATACACAACTACCTTTGATGAATTTAGAAAACTTCTTCAGACTCTGTATGATAAAGGATATCGTTCGGTTAGCTTCAAGGACTATTTAGACAACAATATATCTGTACCCGCAGGCTGCATTCCCATAGTTTTCACTTTTGATGACGGTACTCCCGGCCAATTCAATCTTACCGGTGAGAATGGCAAACTTGTCGCAAATAAAGATTCTGCAGTGGGAATAATGGAGGAGTTCAACAAGAGGCATCCTGACTTCGGACTTAACGGAACATTTTATATAAATCTGGGAGACAACACCTTCACAGGTGAGGGAACGGTGGCTGAAAGATTGAAATACTTGATAAACAAAGGGTTCGAAATCGGCAATCATACTTATAACCACGTAAACCTTAAAACAGATGTTAAGACGGTTGAACAGATAGAGAAGCAGATAGGAGAAAATCAAAAGAAAATGAATGAGCTTGTTCCCGGATACAAAATGAATACTTTCTCGCTTCCTTTCGGAGCACCCTCGGAAAACTTACAGAGATATGTAGTTAAAGGTTCATTTGAAGGTGTCGGTTATCAGCATCAGGCTGTAGTGGAAGTCGGTTGGGATCCTGCTCAATCGCCTGTCAGTACGAAATTCAATCCGCTTTCGACGCATAGAGTAAGGGCAAGCGGCATAAAACCTGTTCAGGCTGATCTTGCATGGTGGCTCGACAATCTTTCAAGAGATACCCAATATGTAAGCGACGGCGATCCCGGTACAGTTGTTGTACCGAAAGACAAGGAAGGCAATGTAGATACCAAAAAGCTGAACGGCAAAAAGCTGATAACTTATTAAATCAAATTATATATTCAAAATATATATTCAAAACTCCCGGTCCAAGGTCGGGAGTTTTGAATACCTATTATAGAAGAATATGGATATTAATCCCTTTTTGTGATATAATAATATTTACCGCTTACTGATGTTTTATAAATATATTATTAAATGCCATGGGGAGTGTGAAAATGTTGAAGGATAAGGAAAAAAAGATACCTACAGACATTGAAGTGAAGCGCAAAGCTATTAAGTTGGTTACGGCACACTTAAAGAAAAAGGCGGCTACAGATTTCATTGGCTCTGAACATGTTGCCGAATGGATTTCTGATATGGAGAAGCTATTGGAAAAGACAGAGTTTAATTTATTAGAATACATTGAGATGCGTAAAAGGCTGAATAGCGTCATAGAAGAAATACTTGAGGAAGAAATGCGCTTCAAGCTCAGGGATTCCTGGTATAGCTTGGGCAAAGCAATCGACAAAAAGGTGAAAATTAAATGAGCATATTTATTACCCGGTATTTAAAAGGTTATCACTTATAGGGACAGTAATTGAACCGAGGGGTAACTGGTGGGGCACTAGAAAATCAGACATCCATTCACAATTATGTGGGTAGATGTCTGATTTCTTTTTCTACATTGCTATAATCACTAATGTCCAAAGCTTTCAATTTTCCATCCCGTCTGAGGAGATTCATAGACCATGATGCAATCCCATGGCTGCTCCCCGCTGCCGATGGATATCACCTTGTCATACTGAAGGTTTACTGTTATTCTGAAGGTCTTGGTGTTTTTATCGGGTTCATTTATCAACTTGGCTTCTATAAGCTTCGCAGACTTCAGGTTGTTAAAGTCAGAATCTGTTAATAGCAGGCCATACCCCTCATTGAATAATTCATCGTTTGGCATGTTTGAGGTAAGGTTACCCAACAACGTCTTTTTCGAGATACAGCCTTTTGCTGTCTGTGCGTCTTTTGCAGTCAGCGCGGTGAAATATTTTTTGATTATCTGCTCAGGTTCCAGTTTTGAAAGCTTTCCATCGGAGGTATCTCCTTGAACTCTTTCTGCAAGCCATTCGTCAAGCGTTTGACCTGCCGCTTTTTCAAAGCTGTTGCCCTTCAGACTGCAGGCATTAAAAGTGCTGTGCCGTCCGGCGCTGATGAACGCGCCGATGATTTTACCATTATCTTTTACTACAATACCCCTGCAATTCTGTATCGGATAAAACTCCTGCGGCATACTCTCGTTAATTCTATAAATTTCAACATCAATATTTGCAGAGTTGGAATATCCGCTCATGTCCAAGCCAATATCCGTTGATAGAACATTATTATATGCGAAGTAATATGCATTCGGATTGAAACCAGTCAGGACAGTTATATTATTGAGCTTGTTATTCATTGCACTTATCTGATAATCAAGCGTCCATCCATATTTCTTAAACAGAGCTGCGGCATCAGAGTTATCTATTGCAATCTTGATTTCTGTATTCTCCAGAAGTGAATCGACATAACGGGCAAAATTGGTATTCGTTTCGGAAAGGCCCCCGTCTCCCACAATATAGGCTTTGTTATACAGCGTATCATAATAAAGACTGAAGCTAGATCCGCCGATATCATTGGTTAGCTGTATAATGTATTTATTGATATAGTTTTTATTTAAGTCTACTACTTTTTCAGTCGGTTGCCTATTCCGGATTGTTGAATCGATATATGCCACAATCTTTGAAGCAGTCGTCTCAAATTCGTCTACCGATTTACTCCCATTAATCCCCGAAGGAAATGATATTTTTACCCTGTCAAAGACCGAATTATTTGCTGCTTCTGGCGTGCCTTCGACTTCCACGATTTGTTCCGGAAGTTCCAGCGATTTTGCCGGGTTCGCCAACAGGAGCAACGTAACCGCGATACACGCAATAACCGCAGTTATGACCATCCAAACCGCAGGCTTCTTGAAGTTCATAATATTCTTGATACGTTCCTTGATGTTCCCCTCGCAAAACGCCAGCGGGCTGCCGTTAATAAGTCTCCGTCCCGGTGCAAGGGAAAGCAAGGATGTGGAATACGCCGTCTTAATCTCGCCGCCCATTTGTTTCAGGACACGCTCGTCACAGGACATCTCCATGTCCTTGACAGCGCAGACAAATGCTACCCACACCAGCGGATTGAACCAGTGCATGGCAAGAGCGAGAAAGGCAGTCATCTTAACGATATGGTCAAGCCGTTTGATATGCGTCTGCTCGTGCAGGATGATATAATCCTGCTCCTCGGACGTTATGGTCGACGGCAGATAGATTTTAGGCCGGAATAAACCTATCACAAAGGGCGTTGCGATGTGGTCGGCAAGATAGATGTTATCCCGCAGCCGTACCGCGCCGACGAGTTTTCTACGTAACTCCATCAAAGATACTGCACTGTATATTAACATCACCATGATGCCGAGTAGCCAGAGCATGGTAGCGGCTGACATGGGGAATTCAAGTGGGTCAGCGCCGGTCTGCTCCCTGCTCTGGGGCAGGGTTTCGTTTATGGCCTCGCTGACACCCGGAAGCGGCAAATCCACCCGAGGGTATTCCGTATGGACAATATCGCTGGGGATATAGGTCATGCTGCTGTAGGTGCCGCCGTCGCTTACTGTCACGGCGGCTGTATTGAGAAGACCGAACAACGAGAATTCCGTTGAAAAGGACACGGGGCAAAGGAGCCGGAATAAGACAACAGCCCAGAGCGCATAAGAAAATACCTTCGGCGACTTCCGCAGCAACAGACGCGCGAGCAGCACGATAACGATGACAATGCTTGCAGTCAGGCTCATATTCAGGATTTTAGGCAACAGCGTATAAGTCCACATCAGAATTCACCCCGCTTCTCATCGATGAGCTTTTGTAGCTCCATTATTTCATTATCGGACAGCTTCTTGCGCATAGTAAATGCCGCCAGAAACTGCGGCAGAGACCCGCCGAAGGCTTCCTCTAAAAACTTTTCGCTTTGCAGAGCGGAAAACTCCTGCCTGCTAATAAGGGAGGAAACCGTGCCGCCCTTATTCTGAAAGATGCCGCGATCGATAAGCCGACGCAGCATCGTGTATGTCGTTGACTTCTTCCATGTAAGCTCCTTTTCACAGAGCTTCACCAAATCGCCGGAGGATATGGGTTCTTTATCCCACATCAACTCGGCGAACCTTGTTTCCATGACGCCTAATTTATAATCTTCCGTATTGCCACCCCCAAGTCTAATAGCATTAAACCTTGTCTTTAGTTTAATACCATTAGACTGATATGTCAATATACAAATGAGTAATGATTAGTAAAGGCGGAGCAATTTATTTACCACATGCTGAAGCGCATTCGTGGGATTCTCTACAATTTCTCGTAATTCCCTTGGTACTGATTCGGCGCGAGGGATAGAGTGCGAGGTCGTAATTTTTTGTGTCGGCGACAGAGGTGATACGTGCCTTATCGTCCTCCTCCAGCGGTGAAACACGCCAATGGATATTACTCATGCCCTATGCCGGGTTTTTAATGGGTGGGAAATTTTGTAAATCAATGGAAATGCCTTATCATTAAAATTAAGCTAAAACTGGTTTATTGATGAAGATGTCAACTTTAAACTAATGGGGTGAAAGGTATGTTTTTTATCCGGGAGAAAGCAGAAAACAATAATGATAAGAAGTTAGCAGATAAAATAAAGAAGGAGCTTGCAGCGACCTTTGGCAAAAAAGGAATAAAGATCAAGGACATAAACATTGATCTGCAAGCTGATAATATGAACATAATGGTGTCTATTAACGGCAATTAAAAAAATCGAAAGGACTTGATGCCCCTTCGATTTCTTATGATTTTCTACATAGCGGACAAAAAATGTTTTCCGTTTTCAATAGCTTTAGCAACGCTTTCCTTTGCAGGCCCTCCGGGCAAGCTTCTGCCGGAGACGCATTTTTCAAGGCTTATCTCTTCATAGACATCTGTATCGATCAAATCTGAAAACGATTTGAATTCATCCATTGTCATCTGGTCGATTCCCTTGTTTCCGCTGATGCAATACAATACCATTCTTCCGATTATTTCATGAGCAGTCCTGAAGGGTACCCCTTTCTTAACAAGATAATCGGCAACGTCCGTTGCATTGGTGAAGCCCCCTTGAGCCGCTTTATACATATTGCTGCTTCGTACCTTCATGGTGTCAATCATATTTGTAAATACCGGCAAGCACATTTTTACAGTGTCAATGGAATCGAAGATTGCTTCTTTATCCTCCTGCATATCCTTGTTGTAGGCAAGGGGAAGTGATTTCATCATCGAAAGGAGTGCCATAAGATTTCCGTAGGCTCTTCCGGCCTTGCCCCTTACAAGCTCAGCTACGTCAGGATTCTTTTTTTGCGGCATTATGCTGCTTCCAGTACTATAGGCATCATCCAGTTCAATGAAGCTGAATTCATGGGAAGACCATAGGATAAGCTCCTCGCTGAACCTGCTCAAATGCATCATAACTATTGAAATGCAGGATGCAAGCTCTATTGCGAAGTCTCTGTCGCTTACACCGTCAAGACTGTTTTCTGTTATAGCACTGAAACCAAGCTCCATTGCAACCATATTCCTGTCGAGGGGATATGTCGTTCCGGCGAGCGCACCGGAGCCCAAAGGCATTACATTGACTCTTTTAAAGCAGTCATCCAATCTCTCAAGATCCCTTCTGAACATCTGGAAATAAGCCATCACATGATGGGAGAAGGTGATGGGCTGTGCCCTTTGTAAATGGGTGTATCCGGGCATTATTACGTCCAGATTGTTTTCTGCGATTTTCAATATGGTTTTTTCAAGGTTGACCAGCATGTCTTTGATCAGTGCTATTTCATCCTTGAGGTACATCCTGATGTCAAGTGCAACCTGATCATTGCGGCTTCTGCCTGTATGCAGCTTTTTGCCGGTATCACCTATGCGTTGTATCAGAATCTTTTCGATGTTCATGTGTATATCTTCGGCATCAACCTCAAACTCGATACTGCCGTTTTCAATATCTGAAAGAATCTCGAGCAGCGTTTTCCGAATGGCATCAAATTCTTCTACCGAAATGATGCCGCACTTGCACAGCATTCTGGAATGTGCAATGCTTCCGTTGATGTCCTGCTTATACATTCGGCAGTCAAAACGAATTGATGAATGAAAGTCATCAACTGATTTGTCGGTGCTCTTTTCAAACCTTCCTCCCCAGAGTTTCATACTATATCACCTCTATGCCCCTTTGTTTACGATAAGATTATTTTTTGTTCTTTTCGTTCATCAAAGCCTGAACCTTCATCGGAAGACCGAAAAGGTTTATAAAGCCTTCTGCATCCTTCTGGTTGTAGACTGCGTCTCTACCGAAGGTTGAAAGCTCTTCGCTGTACAAGGAATACTGTGATTTGGCGCCTGCAGGCATGCAATTTCCTTTATAAAGCTTCATTCTTACAGTTCCGGTTACATTTTGCTGTGTAACATCAACAAATGCGGAGATTGCTTCTCTTAATGGAGTATACCATTGCCCGAAGTATACAAGCTCGGCAAACCTTTGTGAAACGATATCCTTGTAATGAAGAGTGTCTCTGTCGATGCAGAGGAGTTCAAGTTCTCTGTGAGCGGCATAAAGAATTGTTCCGCCGGGAGTCTCGTATACACCCCTTGATTTCATTCCTACAAGCCTGTTTTCAACCATATCCACGATTCCGATTCCGTTTTCTCCGCCAAGCTTGTTAAGAAGGTTCATCATTTCAAGCGGCTTATATTCTACGCCGTTAACCTTCTTCGGAATACCTTTATCAAATTCGATTTCAACATATGTTGGTTTATCAGGTGCCTTTTCAGGTGAAACCATCAGTTTAAGGAGCTTATCATACTGAGGTTCGTTCCAGGGATCTTCAAGATCCTGTCCTTCATGGCTCAAGTGCCACAAATTCCTGTCCATACTGTAATTGTCTTTCTTTGTTACAGGAATCGGGATGTTTCTTGCTTGTGCGTAATCTATAGCATCTTCCCTGGATTTAATATCCCAAATCCTCCAAGGAGCAATGATTTTAAGGTGGGGTGCTAATGCCTTCACAGTGAGTTCAAATCTTACCTGGTCATTTCCCTTGCCGGTTGCACCATGGCATATAGCTGTAGCTCCTTCCTTAAGAGCTATTTCTACCATCCTCTTTGCAATGATAGGTCTTGCGAAGGAAGTACCTAAGAGATATTTGCCTTCGTATATAGCGCCAGCCTTTATAGTAGGATAAATAAAGTCGGTTATGAATTCTTCCTTCAGATCCTCTATGTATATCTTACTTGCGCCTGTTTTAATTGCTTTTTCATTCAACGGATCGAGCTCTTCACCCTGGCCTACGTCCGCAGCCATTGCGATAACTTCATAATCGTAGTTTTCCTTCAACCATGGAATGATGATAGATGTATCCAATCCGCCTGAATAAGCTAGTATGACTTTTTCTTTTTGAGACATTGTCCATTACCTCCCTAAATATGATAAAATACTATTGACTATTGGCTGTTGGTGATGGGCATTACCCAAAACCAAAGTACGAATACTAATTATTATACAATGAAATGTATAATTATGCAATATTATTACAGCCCTGTAATTGATTTTATTAGATATATCCTTCCAATGCAATAGAAAGAATATTCTTTATAAATGACATTACAAATAATTATTTTGTTTTTTCATCGGCTATAGTCTGAATCGGAGGATGTATTATGATCATTATGGGGATAGACCCGGGATTTGCAATAACCGGTTATGGTATAGTAAAATATGAGGGGAACAAATTTTCGGTAATAGACTATGGAGCGATTACAACGGAAGCCGGAATGCTCCTGCCCAAAAGGCTTCTTCACCTCAGCGAAAGGCTGGAAGAACTGATTGGCAGGTACAAGCCCGATGCGATATCAATTGAAGAGCTTTTCTTCAATAAAAATATTAAAACGGCCCTGACTGTAGGACATGGCAGGGGTGTCGCAGTTCTTGCGGCAGCCAGGTCAGGAATAGATGTTTTTGAATATACGCCGCTGCAGGTAAAACAATCTGTTGTCGGCTATGGAAGAGCTGAAAAGGCGCAGATTCAACAGATGATTAAGATTATTTTGAGCCTTCCCGCAATTCCAAAGCCTGACGATGTTGCGGACGCTTTAGCTGTAGCCGTGTGTCACGGGCATTCCTTCAGAATGGTAAAACTGGGCAAATAGATTTGGTTTGTGAGGTGTCAGAATGGCAAAAGCACTAATACTGTTCTTTTCTCAAGGCGGGCATACGAGAATACTGGCTGAAAGAATTTCTGCCAGGCTGCAGGCAATAGGCATGAATTCAGATTTGATAGAAATTACCGAAGGCAAGCCTTCCGATATGGACGAATACAAAATTGTATTTATAGGATCTCCGGTATATTACTACAGAGAGCCTCTTATTTGGGAGGAATATATTAAGGGCCTTCCGGACATGACCGGGAAAGCGGGTTTCATATTTTCAACCTATGGAGCAGAAAAAAAGAAGCATGTTGATAAAATAATGAATGACAATCTCAGTTTATACTTTGCTCGAAAAGGGCTTAAGATTCTTTCGGCAGACGGGACAGTCTGCGAAGATACATGGACGCCGTTGAAAAAAGCCGGGAAGGGCTTTGGCAGACCAGATCAGGATGATCTGAGAGGTTTTGATGAATATATAGAAAGAATTATAAAGGATTTTAAAAGCGGTAAAATAGACAGGGCAATATACGACTTTTCACTCAAGACCAAGAAACACAAGCTGGGTAATTGGTTCTGGAAATTGTTCATCAGGTTTTGCCCAAAGCCGCATGTGGATAATAGTAATTGTACTAAATGCGGATTATGTGTAAAAAGCTGCCCTGTAAATAACATTCGAAGTGGCGAAACTATAAGGATTCATTCCGATTGCATCAAATGCTATGAATGTGAGAGAGTATGCAAAAACAATGGAATCAAGGTAAATTGGAAGCTGATTGATGCATTTGTACCAAAAAAATAGAAGTTGGGGGTAAGAAATTTGTTTGCGTACATTAAAGGAAAACTTGCTTACAAACATGGGGATTACGTGGTGGTAGAAGCTAACGGGGTCGGATACAAGATATATACCGCATTATCTACAATAGAGACGATAGGTACTGCCGGAGACGAGGTTAAGGTGTTCACCCACCTATATGTCAGGGAAGATATTATGAACTTGTATGGCTTCATAACACAGGAGGAGATGGGTATGTTTGAGCTCCTGATTTCAGTTTCGGGAGTTGGACCAAAAGCTGCAATATCGGTAATTTCCTCGGTCTCCCCTTCGAAGTTCGGTCTTGCAGTCATTACAGACGATACCAAAACACTTACAAAGGCTCAGGGCGTAGGAAATAAGGTGGCTCAAAGGATTATACTTGAGCTGAAGGATAAAATAAAGAAAGAACAGCTCAGTGCTGTAGATGCTTCTGTTAATGAGAAGGCTGCTTTAAGAAATGAGAATTCCCATGCATCAGAAGCCATAAGCGCGTTAATGGTGCTGGGATATACGCCGCTGGAGGCCAGCAGGGCGGTATCCGCAGTTTACTCTGAAGAAATGGATCTTGAGGCGATAATAAAAAGTGCTTTAAAAGGACTTGTCCGCTAGAAACAATAGAAATCCTTCCGTCACTTAGTGACACCTCCCTTTCGCAAGGGAGGCTGGACAGGAAAGTCCCCATTGCCAAAGGGGTATGTCATAAAATGACAGGGGGATATGAATAGAATTAGAGAGGTGTGCTAATGGAAGAGGAAAGGCTTATCGGCTGTGAAATGAAGGTCGAGGATTATGATGAAGCTTCCCTGAGACCAAGGAAGCTAAGTGATTACATAGGTCAGACCAAGGTAAAGGAAAACCTGACGGTATTCATTGAGGCAGCCAAAAAGAGGGGCGAGGCTTTGGACCATGTGCTCCTTTACGGCCCGCCGGGGCTTGGTAAAACGACGCTCTCAGGCATTATTGCATCTGAACTGGGTGTAAACTTCAGGATCACCTCGGGGCCGGCCATAGAAAAACCGGGTGATTTGGCAGCCATACTTACGAATCTCGGCAATTTTGATGTTCTATTCATAGATGAGATACACAGGCTGAACAGAAGTGTCGAAGAAATACTTTATCCCGCAATGGAAGACTACGCCCTGGATATTATAATAGGCAAAGGCCCCAGTGCGCGTTCGATCAGACTGGACCTGCCCAAATTCACTCTTATTGGTGCGACAACTAGGGCGGGCTTGCTGACTTCACCGTTAAGAGACAGGTTTGGCGTGATCAACAGACTAGAAATGTATTCACCGGAGGAATTGAAGCTGATAGTAAAAAGATCTGCGGGAATACTGAATATAGGGATTGATGAAGCCGGTGCGGAGGAAATTGCCAGACGCTCAAGGGGCACTCCAAGGATAGCAAACAGGCTGTTAAAAAGGGTCAGGGATTTTGCTCAGGTAAAGGGCGACGGATTTATTGACAATAAACTGGCCGGGATAGCTCTTGATGCGCTGGAAGTGGATGGAATCGGACTTGACGGTGTGGACAGAAGCATGCTTATGACCATCATTGAGAAATTCGGAGGTGGGCCCGTTGGGCTTGATACCTTAGCTGCTTCAATCGGTGAGGAAACCGAGACAATTGAAGATGTATATGAACCCTTCCTGCTTCAACTGGGCTTCCTAAACAAAACGCCAAGAGGCAGAATGGCTACGAAACTTGCATATGAACACTTTGGGGTGAAGTATGAGTAAACAGGTATAATAAGATTCAGATATAAGGATCAAACTTGGCCTCCTTATTAGGGAGCTGACATGAAGTGTCTGGAAGAATAATTAGCAGTCGGAGGATAAGATGAAATTACTTTTGCACATGTGCTGTGGGCCTTGCTCCACCTACCCTGTAAGTGTACTGCAGGATGAAAATATTGAAATTGAAGGCTTTTTCTTTAATCCGAATATACATCCAAAAGAGGAATTTCTCAGAAGGAAGGAGAATGTCGCGAAATTTTCTGCCATAAAAGGAATTCCGGTAATATATGAGGACGATTTCCGTCAGAATGAATGGGAGCAGTTTAAAGGAACGGGAGAAGAACGCTGCAGCATGTGCTACGGTATAAGGCTTGAGAGAGCCGCCGCAAAGGCTAAAGAGGAAGGTTTTGATGCATTTACTACTACATTGCTGGTCAGCCCGTATCAAAAGCACGAATTGATCAGGGAATTAGGAGAAAAGCTTGCCGAAAAGTATGGAGTAGAGTTCTATTATAAAGACTTCAGGCCTGGTTTCAGGCAAGGGCAGCAGATGGCAAAGGAAATGGAGCTGTACAGACAGAAGTTTTGCGGCTGTATAGTTTCATTCAACGAATCTCAGCAAAAAAAGAAATAGTAAGCTGCAAAAGAAGACCGTAACTGTAATATATCTAATAAAATGTTTGCAACCATCCGATAATTATGTATAATATTAGAAAGATTGGTTATTATTACAGCGAGGTTAATGATGTATTTAGATATAATAAAATGTAGCGCTACATCTATTTTACTATTATTGTCATTTTTGGGGTATGGTCTGTTTTTACAGGAAAGAAAAGTCAATTCTTCTGTTATTCCGTTTGTGATTTTTTGCAGTATAGTTTGTATAATGTACTTCGGAGGATTGGCCGGTTTTCTAAAGCAAACGGCTCTTTTGCTCTTGGTAGCGGGTTTGGTGTTATTTGCCTTTTTTGTTCTCAAATTTATTAAAGATAAAGCTAAAATACCTATAATGCCTTTTCTAACGCTCGGCTTTTGTTTTCTTTTGGTATTCGCATGTTTTTATGCTGTTAGAATGAGACATGTATATTTGGTTCAGTATGACAATTTTTCACATTGGGGAATGTATGTTAAGGAAATTTTCAGGTTTGATTCCTTTCCCCGCGGAAACAGTATGATTGAGCCTCAGTTCAAGAACTACCCCCCAGGCGCTGCTTTGTTTATATATTACATATGCAGCTTCATAGGGCGGTCAGAGGGAAGAGCCCTTTTTGCCCAGGCTTTACTGGTTGGATCTGCATTTGCCGCTCCAATGGCATTTGCATCGTTAAAAAAGATAAGCCATTATGTCATAAGTATAGCAACCTTTTTTGTAATATCTACTATCATTATATCATGCATGTTTAATCTTCTGGTCGATACCTTGATTGCAGTTATGTTTGTAGGCCTGTTGGCTGTCATTACCTTGTACAGCAATGATTTAAAACGTATGATAATCTTAAGTGCACCGATTTTGTCTTCCCTGATTCTTGTGAAAGATATTGGAAATATTTTTGCAGTAATTGGCGTTTTATATGCCCTTTTACATATTGTAAGATCTGTAGTTTTAAATAAAAAAGGTCTGAACAAGACAATAATTTCGGCCTTTACTCTATGCTTTATAGTGTTACCGGCAATTATTACCTTAACATGGATGAATTTTTACCATAGGGCATTTACAAATACACAGGGAGAAAAGTTTTCAGTTGGAATGCTGTTGCACCCATCCAGGAGTGAGGGCTTTTACAGAATATTACTTACTAGATTTCTTAAAAAATTGGAAGACATAAACCGTTATGATTTTAAACCTGTCGTTATAATTACTTTGATAAGCCTGATGGTGCTTGCAATTTCTGCCTCCATAATAAAATTGGAGGCGTTGGCGGCAATTAAAGAACAAAATATTTGTATCAAGCCTTATTACATTCTTTATGGGTTAATATCTTCCTGCATAGTATACATAATGTACATGAGCTTCTTGCTCTCTTTTTATCTGTTCATTATGCCCGAGAACGAAGCACGAAATCTAGCTGCATTTGGCAGATATGAAGCTGCGGTTTCAATTGTAGTAATAGGCATTCAAAGCATGTCTTTGCTTTTGGCTACGGCAGAGGGTAAATCGTTTCGACACAAGCAGCTGGCTGCTCTGACGGCATGCCTGTTTTTATTGTATGCTCCCCAGGTTAAAAAGGATATCGGTTCTGTGGTGAATCCCCCGGATCAGTCGGCAAGGCTCATCATAAATAAATCAATAAAGGGTGTCAGGCTTTCAAAGAACAAAGGACTGCTGGTATATATTCCATTAAACGACAAAGGCTACTATTACTATATGATAAGATATCTTATTGGAAGTAATAATATAAAAATAATAAATAGTATTCCATACAATAAAAAAACTTGGGATAGGTTTTTAAACAAAAACGGCTCTTACATTTTATTACTGTCTAAGTATAGTTCGTTGACTGACAATTTGAAAAAAAACCATTTTAAATATATTAAAGTAAAGAATAAATCCAATCTGTACAGGGTAAGGTGACAATTCCGTCCAATTGAACTCTCTGTAATGATTTTGCGTCATTCCCTCTTCTTTCAAAAATTCACAATGTTTGGTGAACTTTATTTTCATAGTCCGTGTTACAGTTGTATTACAGTTCCTTATCCCGGCAGGGAAAAGGTTTTTATATGTCGAAACATATGCTATTGAGGAAAATTTTGCGGAATATTCCAGTTACAAAGGATTAGTGATGGAGTGAGGTGTCCAAATGAAAAAATTTATTGCGTTTCTTCTTGTTGTTGTAATCATGTCTGCTTTTTCCGTGAATCTGACATATGCGGATACTTTGATTGCAAAAAGCTCAAGTCCGGTCAATACTCTTAAGGAAGTAAAATGTCTTCCGGGAAAAAATCAGGATAAGGTCGTTATTCCTTTGGACGCTTATAATGGCTATAAATTCATGAGGTTGAATAACCCTGACAGAATCGTTGTTGACATTCCGAATACGGCTGCGCCATTGGAACAAGTTAAAATCAATGCAAACGGAAAGTATGTCAAGACAATAAGATATGCGGCAAATGGCAAAAGCACCGCAAGGATCGTGCTGGACGTCACAGGCGGTCCGCAGTATTTTGTTGAAGAGGGCAAGAGGGAATTGGTCATTTACGTTGTAAATCAAATAGCAAAAAATTTGTATTATTACATGGACAGCACGGGTGCAACGTTGGTGGTAAAAGGTGCAAAATCCTATTCCAGCTCTTCTTATAAAGGAACACTTGATCCAACAGGCAAAAAGTACACTTTGACTTTTGCCAGCAATCTGGCAGATATTGCCGGTTCAAAAATAAGCATAAATGATGCGTATGTAAATTATATAAGTGTAATAAAAGATGCCGGGACTAAAAAAACAAGCTTGATTTTATACGCCAAGGAGAAATTTACATATAATTGGATTGCCAAAAAAGAGGCAGGCGGCTTCGCAATTAAATTGAACAAAGCTTCAGAAACAGGCCGCGGAGATGATGTGCGGGATGATAATGCTCCATTCAATGTGGCGTATTCAGTTGAAGGGAACTGCGATAAGGTATCGTTTGGATTCATAGATTATGCCGGTTACAAGATTGAACGGCTGACTGACCCTGACAGGATTGTTATAGATATACCTAATTCCCTGAGACCTATAGCTGATAATCAAATCAGTATAAACAGCTCACGTATTAAGTCGGTGCAATATTCACAGTATGATGAGGATACAATAAGAGCAATAGTTAATTTGAACGGACAGTACCAATATCACACATTGGAAAACAGCGGCGAACTGGCCCTGTATATTGAGGATCCGATGTATAAAAACATCAGCTATAGCAATAATGGGGGAGTTGTCAATATCAACTTGAGTGGTATCAACCTCTTTGCCCAGAACGGCTCAGCTAAGCTGTACACTCAAAGCCTTGATTCCACAGGGAAAACTTTTACCGTTACCTTTGAAAATGATCTTGGTGATTTGGGAAGCGGCATATTGCAAGTAAATGACGATTGCTTAAGCACCATTGTGATCCAAAGAGATCAGGTGTCAAACAAGACAAGCATCACACTTATTGCAAAAGCCATCTATAATTACAATATAAGCCCTGTTTCTGGCGGAACGGTGATTTCACTGGCAATCCCTCAAGAGGTAAAGAATATAAAATACTACAATAGCGGCGACAGGGTGCATCTCTTGCTTAGCAAAGTAAAGCTGACTGAGGGGGCAGATGGCAGTATTAAGCACTATAATTCAAAATATGACGGAAACAAATTCATAATAACCTTCTCAAACAAGACAGCCGACTTAAGTTCAGGCTTCATGAATATTAATGACCGATATCTGGAATACGTTCAAGTTGTAAACGACGGTGCAAGCGGTAACACAAGCATTATACTAAATGCAAAAGAAAGGTTTGAATATGTTGTCATCTATAGGGAATTGACAAAGGATACGGCAATTAACATAATAAAGCCAAGCACACCTCAGGATAAGCTTGTTGTAATAGATGCCGGCCACGGCGGTTCTGATTCGGGAGCAACTTCCAACGGCGTAAAAGAAAAGACGCTTAATTTTGACATTGCATTAAGATTAAATGCTCTTCTTAAGAGCAAAGGTATCAAAACCTATATGACCAGACAGGACGACAGCTATCTGTCGCCTTATGAGAGAGCATACATAGCGAACAGCTTGAAAGCGAAGCTTTTCATATGCATTCATAATAATTCATACCAAGCAAGCATTAGCGGCACTGAGACCCTGTACTACGGAAATAATACAAGGGATGGCTTTAATTGCAAAAATTTTGCTCAAACAATTCAGAACAATCTGATTGCTGATCTTAAAACAGTAAACAGGGGTATTGTGCCCAGGCCTGACCTTATTGTCCTGCATGCAACCAAAATGCCCGCTTCACTTGCCGAAATAGGGTTTATAACGAATGCCGGAGACAGGAGTAAATTGCTGACCGAGGATTTCAGGCAGAAAGCAGCACAGTCTTTATGCGATTCCATTGTGGAGTCATTAGGCAAGATTCAGTAAGAACATTTTCCGATAGCAAACAGGGAAATATATATTTTTTTTCATAATTGACCATAATTACTGTAAACTAACCAGACTTATTGGTTTATTGTAAGGAGGAAATTATGAAAAAGATACTTATTTTATTGCTGGTAATGGGAATATGTTTCACTGCAGGCTGTTCAAGTCCGTTAATAGATGAATCAAATACTGCAAGTCAGCAAAGAACAGTAGACAATACTCAAAATGGGATACAGGATCAGGGCACAAGACAGGAAAGCACGGCTCCGGAGCAAACAACACCATCCAAGCCCGGAATTTATGTTACGGTTTATTATCAGGACAAGAATGGATTCCTTGTTCCTGTATCGAGGAAGATCGATAAACAGGAGGGAATAGCCAGAGCGACAATAACAGGACTTGTAGACGACGCACAGAACAGAGAGAATATAGAATATTACGGTTTGTATCCTGTTCTTCCTGCAGGGACCGAGGTAAAAGGAATTAATATAAAAGAAGGTACAGCTGTGATTGATTTCAATGAAAGTCTTCTCAGCTACAAAAACGGGGAACAGGAACGCAGCATCATTTCCTCGATAGTATATACACTTACAGAGTTTAAAACTGTGCAAAAAGTAAAGATACTTGTAAACGGGCGAGAAAGGTCTGTTTTGAAATACGGGACGGATATTTCGGGCATACTGAACAGAGATAACATACTGGTTAATTCCAGTAAGGCCAATATTGCTAAAAACAGCAGTAAAGCAGATATTTTCCTTTTAGACACGGCTAATGAGAAATATTCGTATTTGCTGCCTGTCTCAATGGAGTATAAGGGAAAGGCTTCAGGGAATCTCCCGGGTAAAATAATTGATTTATTCGGCGGGAATTACGGAAGCGACAAATTGTACTCGGAATTGCCGCAGAAAACTAAGCTTAGAAATGTTATAATCAAGGATGATCTGCTTGTGCTTGATTTCAACAAGGAACTTGTTTCTTACGGCGGCGGAAGTGCCAGAGAAACAGCAATAGTAAATCAAATATTGCTTTCAATGAAGCAGGTCAAAGGAATCAATAAGGTCAAGATACTCGTTGAAGGCAAGGAAAATGCCATGCCGGAGGGAACGATGTCCAATAGTCTGGCTATACCGGCTGTGGTAAACAATGTTATGGACCAAAAATAAATGAAAGAAGGTAGTGCTTTGAGAATTGCCGGCAGAGGATTTGGGGAATTAAGACCAGTTAAAATAACCAGGAACTATATTAAGCATGCAGAGGGCTCCGTACTAATAGAAATGGGAGATACTAAAGTTATTTGTACTGCCAGTGTAGAGGAAAGGGTGCCGCCTCATAAGAAAGGAACAGGGGAAGGCTGGGTTACAGCGGAGTATTCAATGCTTCCCCGTTCAACCGCAACAAGGAATTCAAGGGATATCAGCAAGCTTAAAATCAACGGAAGAAGTCAGGAAATTCAAAGGCTTATCGGAAGAACGCTCAGAACTGTTGTGAATTACCAGCTGCTTGGAGAAAGAGAGATCATTATTGACTGTGATGTCATTCAGGCTGACGGAGGAACAAGGACAGCATCAATAACCGGGGCTTTTGTGGCTCTGGCTGATGCATGCAATGCTCTTGTGAAGAAAGGAATTATAGAAAAAATTCCTTTGACAGGTTTTGTAGCAGCAATAAGCGTAGGTATAGTGGACGGAAATGAAATGCTTGATTTATGCTATGAGGAGGATTCGCATGCATCTGCGGACATGAACATTGTTATGTCCGGTCAGGGGGAATTCATAGAAATTCAAGGCACCGGTGAACAGGCACCCTTCAGCAGGAAGCAATTCAACAACCTGATAGAGCTTGCTGAAAAAGGAATAACACAGCTGTTCGACAAACAGAGAGATGCTTTGGGTGACTTGGCTGATAAAATCGGGGGAGTGTCAAAAGATGAAAAAGCTAATAGTGGCAACAAGGAACAAGGGGAAGCTTAAAGAGATAAAAGAAATAATGAGGGATTTTCCTTTTGAAGTAATTTCAATGGAAGCTGTCGGCTTAAATGATGATATTGAGGAAAACGGTTCAACTTTCGAAGAAAATGCCATGATCAAAGCAAGGGAAGTGTCCGGACTCACCGGAGAGATGGTTATGGCCGATGATTCTGGCCTTGAAGTTGATTATCTTAACGGAGCTCCCGGTATTTATTCTGCAAGATTTGCAGGGCCCGGGGCTTCGGATAAGGATAAAAACATGAAACTTCTCGGACTACTTGAGGGAGTTCCGTTCGAAAAACGCCGTGCAAGGTTTGTATGCGCTATAGCAGTAGTTTTCCCTGACGGAAGAAGCTTTGTTGTAAGGGGAGTTTGCGAAGGAATAATCGGTTATGAGGAAAAGGGCGAAAATGGCTTCGGATACGATCCGTTGTTTTTTGTCCCTGAATTCAATATGACTTCAGCAGAAATGGAGCCGGATGAAAAGCATAAAATTAGTCATAGAGGCAAAGCTCTGCGGCTGATGACTGAGGAACTGAAAAAGTATTTATCAGCTGACACTAAATGGTGTTGACAAACAGAAAACAACCTTGTATAATATCTTAAGTCGGCGCTTGAATCGTGTCGACGAAAAGGATATGCGGGTGTAGTTCAATGGTAGAACATCAGCCTTCCAAGCTGATTGCGTGGGTTCGATTCCCATCACCCGCTCCAATATCTACCCGTAGCTCAGCTGGATAGAGCAACGGACTTCTAATCCGTTGGCCGGAGGTTCGAATCCTCTCGGGTAGGCCACATAAAAGCCGCTAATCTCAAAGGTTAGCGGCTTTTGTTGTATGTTTTCAATGATTAACATAACAACATTATGAAGTTAAAGCAAAACATCTTTTTTTCTACTAAACGAATTATTCTGCCTGGTTAATCTCGGGCTTTTTGTTGCAAGACCTATAGTGAGTACATAGCCATATCCGCTTGACGGTGGTAAATGTTAAATAATACAATTTACGCATAGTCGCAATAAGTAATATGGATTAAAGAAGGAATTTGGAAACCTGTGGCGAATATTGGTACATTAGGAAGGCGGTAGCATATTGTTCTTAATTGATATTACATATATTGCAAAAGGGGTGATCATTTAATGAAAAGAAAAATTTCTTTGTTAATTGTAACTCTATGCTTACTTTTCAGTGTTTCAGTTCAATCCAGTTATGCAGCTGTAACCACTACATCAAAGCCCATAACATACCTGACTAAAACAAAGACAGTTACTGTCTATATTACCCGGACCGGCTCAAAGTATCATAGAGCTGACTGCAGGTATTTAAGGCAAAGCAAAATTTCTATAAGTTTGAAGGATGCCAAGGCAAATGGCTATACACCTTGTAAAATATGCCATCCACCACAATGAAAGGAAATATCACATGAATGAAACCGAGTATATCAGCTCAATTAAAACTTTCATGGTACTACTTTGTGTTGGTATCCTGATATGGCCTATTAATCTGGTAGTGGTTCCAATACTTACATATAAGATTTATAAAAAAGAAAGTTATTCCGTTTTTTATACATTAGGAATTATGCTGCCTTTTATAAATTGGGTTGTAATAATCTATTTATTAATTGAGTCTAATAAAATGATAAAAGATTATAATAAAAAACTGATGGAAGAAAAAATAGTTTACAATGAAGAAGATTTAAAGCAATACGAGAATGAAGTAAATATTGATGAAGATGCACTAAACAAATATCTTAAACATGTGAGGAATAAACAAAATCAGTAAATTGAGAGCCTAGAGGCTCTCTTTTAAAATAATACTTAGAGACATTCTTGCACTTACCCATTGATTACAACGGCTTCATCAAGACTTAATCCAAGCTCCTTGTTCTTTTCAACCATTTTACAGAAGCATTCAACAAGATACGGATCGAATTGTGAACCTGCGCAGTTCTGTAATTCCTTAAGTGCTAAGTCAAGAGCAACACCTTTTTTGTAAGGGCGGTCAGTGGTCATTGCATCAAATGAATCAGCTATTGACAGTATCTTAGCTCCGGCAGGGATAGAAGCACCCTTGAGACCGTAAGGATATCCTTTGCCGTCATGTCTTTCATGATGTGCCGCTATTAACGGCAAAATGTCTTTCAGTGCCGGAAAGTTTTTTAGAATTTCTATGCCCCTGAGCACATGAGTCTTCATTATTGCATATTCCTCGTCAGTAAGTCTTCCGGGCTTGCTGAGAACCTTTTCTCCGATTCCTATTTTGCCTATATCGTGCAGCAACCCTGCAATCCGGTGCTTTTCGGCTTCCGAAGAGGATAGACCTATATATTCTGCAAGCAGGAAAGCATAGCCTGCAACACTTTCGCTGTGTTTCTTTGTATAAGAATCACGCTGATTTATAGTTTCAACTAAAGAGAATATAGCCTGCATGGTAATATCTTTGGTTCTTGTTTGAATTTTCTCAATCAGCTTGGATTTTCTCATTAGAACGGGGAAGGTTATAGTTTTGTTTCTTCCTATGTTTTTGGCAGTTTCCAGAGCTTTTCTCGAATAAATCAGCAAATCGTTCTTATTGTCTGTGTCATTGGGAAATGTAGACAAACCGCATGATAAAGTAAATTGAACCTCTTTCTGATCCTGATATATATAACTGCGGAATTTTTCAATAATTTCATATGAAGCTTGTGAATCGACCCCGGGCAGGGCTATTGCAAATGTGTCCTTGTACAACCTGCATACGGTACATTCTATTGGGAAAAACCTTTTAGCCGCTTTGGATAAATATTGAAGGGTAATATCTCCGGAATCATACCCCAGAATTGCATTGATGATTTTGAAATTATCTATATCTATAAGTGCAAGAGAAAGCTTTTTTAAAGAATTTTCGACTATATGTTTCTCAATATATTCAATCAAGTACCTTTCATTGTATAAGTCAGTAAGGTAGTCCTTATTGGCTTTAAGCCTTATTTTTTCATACATATAGGAGTTTTCAAGCGTTGATATGGATGCAATGATAATATCGTTAATTGCTTTGATGTCGTCTCTGCTGTATGGATCCGCAGAGGGCTTGTCCGAAAGGAGAATGAACCCCAAAAATAAACTGCCTTTTTTAATTGGAGCAATAAGTTCTATAGATGCTTCATTGAGAAAACTTATCTGCTCGGACAAGGCTTTATTCTTATCAATAGGAGAGCTAATAAGTTCATGGACTGTTGCAGGAAAATCCAACCGTTGAACAATGAGAACAAACGAGTCAGATGAATCCAAATTCCGAATAGGCACATTTTTGCCTATATTTTTATTGTAATTCACTGTGTAATTGTCATTGTCATAGTCATACAGATATACAATAGCTTTGCTGACGCCAAAGCCCCGGCATATAAAACCGACCATTTTTTCAGACAGGATGGATCTATCAAGAACTGTGCTTATTTCTTTTATATAGCTGTTTAAGTAGTCTTTAATGTAGGCAAGCCTTCCGGAGGCAATTCTTTCAATAAGGGACAGGTAATTCCTTTGAAAGGCAGGGAGAAGAAGAAATATTGTGACGCTGAATAGAAAGACATATATGGGGATTGAGCTTTTTTCAGTTAAAACAAATGCAAGCGATGAAATTAAGCAGGCTGCAGCAGTGCCAATAATAATGAACGTTATTCCTGATTTCATCCTTATCGAAATGTTAAAAAACTTATATCTATAGATAGCATAAGCTATAAGAAAAGCATTTATGGTATTGGCGACAAAGTCGAGCGAATATTGTCCGACTGCCGGAATAAAATTCAATAACGAAGAAATCAGCAGAATTACAATTCCTGCATATATCAGAACTATGCTTTTCAGGGGCAGCTTTTTTTTCAGGAGGCTTTGCTGAAGGTATAATATGCAGATAAGAACTAAAATGACCGAAGCTATGCCCAATATTACGGCACCAAGGCCGAGACCGTATACAATTTGGCCATTGTTATCCAAATAGGACCATCTTACAATATATCCTTTGAAATTGACTATATAGAATAACGGAACAAAGCTATAAGGGATTATAACTTCATATTTTCTATAATTCGGCTTACATAAGATCACTACAAAATGGTAAAATGTGAAGGGTGTAAGAATTAGGCCATAGCAGTAGAAACGCTGCCAAAAAATGAGAGGGGGCAATATGCCGGAACGACCGATTGAAGCCCCTAAAGCCCATACTATTAGTGAAACCGTATGCAGGAAATAGACAACAAGAAGCTTGTCCTTTTGGCCTTTCAACAGCAAAAAGAATAAAAACACATAACTTGCAAGGCAAATTGATGGAATATAAAATAAAATATTAAGCGGCATATTAACACCCTTGTTATATTAAGTCAGGTTTATATAACGATTGATGTTGGTGCTGTCAATAACTGTTTCCTTAACTGATGAACCTTTCAGCTTAATTACTTTTGAATAATCAGGTATTGTCGTATTGTCAGCGATTTTTATACTTTCGCTGATTATGACGCAGTGGCCTATCCTGCAATTATTGCCTATGATGCAATTTGTTCCGACTACAACATTTGCGCCAATCTTGACATCATTTCCTATTTTAGCTCCCAATGAAAGCATTGATGCGAACCCAATGATAGTATTATTGCCTATTGTAACTCCGGGAGCTAGGCAAACCCTGGCTTGTATATGGGTGTTGCTTCCTATAGTCAGCTTTCGTTGAACTGATATTGTGGGAGACAATGCCAGATGAGTTGAGAGCATTACTTCCGAGCCAATACCTGAGTTTTCGCCGATTGTAATGAGATTATTACAATCCTGAAAATTTGCAGTTTCAGCAATATATACCGACGGAGTCAAATTCACTCTGAATAATTTCAATACAAGGTATCTCATAAAAGGTAAATATAAAAACAAATATCTGGCGAATAAAAATATGTAGGAATAAAAATGCCAATTCATCCTCCATAAAATATGTTGCTTTGATCCGGATACATAACGGCCTTCCTTCATTTTAGGTACGAAAAGCCTGAATAACACTCCGCATACGACTACATATGAAAACATAAATAAAAGCAATGAAATGGAAAAAGCTAAATATTTGTTTACAAAAAGTGGTCCGGTCAAAACAGTGAAAAACTCTGCAGTAATAAATAGAGAGATTGTTGTAATTAAGATGAAGCCTATGGCCCAAAGTATATTTGATACAAATTTCGATGCTGCCAATTTATATATTACCATAAAATGCCTCCCGTGTAAATTATAAATATTAATGTAAAGTTTTTTATAAATCATAAAGCCAGTCCATTCAGAAAACATTTTATGAACTTTTTATTTGCAAACATATATAACTTTGATATTTAATATAAATTCTACCATAAATTACCTGTAGTGTAAATAACAAATAATGATAAGTTTCTACAAAATAAAACAATCTATAACAAATGACAATTTGGTATAGATTTGTTGTTTAAGCACGTGTTTGAATAGTAGATCCACGCATTCCTTCATGATGTCTTCCTTCCGATTAATATGCGTATTTCAAGCTTAAGGGATTTTGAAAACGGAAATATAATATATGCTATATTTATTTGCTCATCCTAAGAAATTGCATAAGAGGAAGAATTAAGAGATTAAGGATGGAATAAAAGGTAAGAAACCGTAAAAAAGCTCATTTAAGAAAGCAGCTTTAATGATTGATTGAGTAGCGCTGTGTGTGTTACTGTAATACAAACAGGCAGCTGCTGGTGCTAAAACTAACAGAATAAGCATTTATGGGGCTGTCTCAAAATCAGATAAAATCTGATTAGGGACAGTCCCTTTTCTCTAGCCATTAATATTCAAACAGCAAAACTAAGCAAAAGTACTGTAAAAGCAGTTCTTAACAAGATTTTAGGCA